>CAWGRQ010000016.1:0-39868 GCA_963824985.1 Terriglobia bacterium | reverse complement strand
GCGAGATCGTCTGAATGATGCGCGGGTTGCGCGCATCATCGCCGAAGGCTCTGCGCAGTTCTGAAATGGAATAGCTGAGCGTCCCGGCACTTACAAACGTGCCGGGCCATACCAGCCGGACGATCTCATCCTTGGACAGGACCTCTCCCGGGTGATCGGCCAGGCAGAGAAGAACCTCGAGCACCTTGGGTTCGACGGCGATTGTCCGGCCATTGCCGGTGATCCGGTTCAGGTCGGATTCCACCAGCCACTCACCGATCTGCAGCCCTTCGCTCATCGCACTGTGTCTCCTCTCGCATCATTACGATCCTCGGAGGGCGGGAGGTTCCACACATTCGCGCGCAACCTGCAAAATCCCAGGAAAACCCTGAAGAACTCCTAATGGGGATCAGTCGTCTGAATCAATGAAGAATGAAAAAAGAGCGCGTAATCCATCACGCCAGGGATGCGCGCGGAAGCCGAATGCGTTCCTGCGCCCCTCGTGGAGCGGAACATGCTGCCGGGTCCTTCCTCATAAGGTTCCTCCCGGCCGCAGGTTACGCCTGCAAGCGGCAGGTGGCGCATGCCGGTGGGTTTCCCTCAACCCACCGGCTCGGCCCCATTCAGGACGCGGATGAACGCGGATCGAATCCATGTTCATCCGCGTCCTGAAAGCCATCCGCGGACTAAAAGCCGGGATCGGTGATCTTCTTCTCGACCCAGGTCCCGTATTTGGCCAGCTGCGTCCTGATGTCAGCGGCCTTGCCGACCACCACGAGCACGAAATTGGATTCCGGAATCAGCTTGATCGCCGCGTCGCGCGCCGCCGCCGGCGTCACGCTCCGGATGCCCGCCATGTATTTGTCGTAATAATCGAATCCGAGGTTGTAGAACACGAGCCGGGCATATGCCGTGGCCTTGCTCGCAATCGATTCGAGCGTCGGCGGGAACTGCCCCTCGATATAGTTGCGCGCGCTCTCGATTTCCTCGGGGGCAAATCCCTCGGTCCGGACCTTTTTCATCAGGTCGAAGGTGATATCGAGCATTTCGCCGATTTTTTCGTTGCGCGTGTACGAACTGGCGCTGAACAGGCCGCCCACCGTCCACGGCTGGAAACTGCTGCTGGCGCCATAGGTCAGGCCGCGTTTGATGCGCAGCTCGGTGCTCAACCAGGATGTGAACCGGCCGCCGAACAGGGTATTCATCACGGTCGCCGGAGGAGTGATCGGATCCCCCATCGCATAACCGGGCGAGCCCAGAATCCAATAGGCCTGGGTGGCATCCGGCTTGTCGATCAAAATCAGCCTGGCCCCCTTGGGCACAGGCAGAGGCGGGAGCACCGGGAGCGGGGCCGCGGCGCCTGAGCCGCTCCAGGCGCCCACCGTGGCGTTCAGGAGTTCGACCAGTTTTGCACTTTCGATGTCGCCGACGACGGAGATCACACTGCGCTCCGGACGATGGTACGTCTGGTAGTAACTCTTCACGTCGGCCGGGGTGATCTTCATGAGCGAGGTTTCCGTCCCCGAGGCGAGATGGCCCAGGGGGTGGGAACCGAAATAGGCCTTCTGGAAATAAAAGCGCACCGCTGCCCCGGGGTTGTCCTTGACCGCCTTGAGGCTGTCCAGGCGCGTCTTGCGTTCCTTGGCGAATTCCTCCTCCAGAAAGGTCGGGTTGCGCAGGCAGTCGGCCGCAATCTCCAGCAGCCTGGGGAAATGCTCTGCCAGGCTCTCCGCGCTGACACTCGAGTACTCATCTCCGGCCGAGACGCTGAACCGGGCGCCCATGAAGTCGAGGGCCTCCGCGATGGCATCCGCGCTCCGGCCGGCCGCCCCCTTGAGCATGAGGGTGGCGGTGAGGCTCGACACCCCCTCCTGGTCCGAGGGTTCACCGGCAAAGCCGGCCCCCTTGACCCACATCCGCATGCTGATCAAGGGCAGGTCCGCACTGCGCAAATAGTAAACCGTAATGCCGTTCTTCAGCGTCAGCTTTTCCGGCGCCGGAAGGAATGCTCCCTGGGCCAGAGTTGCCGTCATCATCAGGAGCAGCGCTGCAATGGTCATTCGGGCGGTCTTCATTTTGCACCCCCTTCCGGAATCAGCTTGCCGATCGTCCGGTTGTTCTCCGTGAAGTATTTCCCGGCCGCCGCCTGCACCAGCTCCCGCTTGACGGCTGCAAACCTGTCCATCTGGGTGAAGAGAGATTCGAAGCTGCCGTAAAGGATTTCGGCGCGCCCCAGCTGGCCGGCCTTGCCGGAAATGGTCTGCAGGCCGAAATAGAACTGGCTGCGGATCATGTTCAGCGCCTTCTGATATTCCGGCTCCGTGATCCCCGAGCTCTTGACCTTGCCCAGCTCCTCGCCGATCACCGCTTCAATCCGGTTCAGGTCGGCGCCGGGGCGGGGTTTGACCCTGATCGTGAACAACTGGGGATCGACCGTCTCGCTCACTCCCCCCGAAACATTGATGGCCAGCTGCTCGTCACGCACCAGGCGCTTGTACAGGCGGCTGCTCTGCCCGTTCATCAGGACCAGCTCCAGGATCGACAGGGGGTAAAAATCGGGAGACGCGCAATTCGGGCCGTGGAATACCATCTCGTACGACGGCGCCTGCGCCTCTTTGCGGATCAGGACGTCTTTCGGCCCCAGCTGCGGCGGCTCGACCGTGACCACCGGCGGCGGGGGCGGCCCGGCCGGAATGCCGCTGAAATATTTGCGGATCAGCTCCAGGGCCCGGGCGCTGTCGAAATCGCCGACGGCGATCAGCACCGCGTTGTTGGGGGAGTAGTACGTCCGATAATAGTTCATGACCTCGTCGCGCCGCCACCCCTGGATGTCGCTCATCCAGCCGATGACATCCCAATGGTAGGGATGGGCCATGATGGCCGTGGCGCGTACGTTTTCGGCGAGGATCGCGTCGTTGTTGTTCTCGACCGACATGCGCCGTTCCGAGGCGATGACGCCGCGCTCGGATTCAAACACCTTCGGGTCGAAGATCAGACCCTGCATCCGGTCCGCCTCCATGACGATCATCGATTCCAGCGCCGCTGCCGGAAACCAGTCCGTGTACCCGGTCATGTCGTCGCTGGTGAAGGCATTGTTCGAGCCGCCGGCGAACTCCATGGCGCGGTCGAATTCGCCCGGGCCGAATTTCTTCGTTCCGTTGAACATCATGTGCTCGATGAAATGGGACACGCCCGTGAGCCCGGGACGCTCGTTGCGCGACCCGACGCGAAAATAGGTGTACAGGGCGACATTCGGAATGTCGTGATCCTCCAGCAGCAGGATCTTCAGCCCGTTGTCCAGCTTGAATACCTTGACGTCCTCCTTGCGAAACGCCGCCGGGACCGGCGGCGCGAAGCAGAGGACCGCCAGGGCGGATATCAGGAGCTTTTTATGCATGCATGACCTCCGGAATAATAAGGATTGTCGGTTATCAAGGAAATGCTTCGAAAACAGGCCCTACATCCACAAGACATCGGGGTCGCAATCGCTATCGATATCGAAACCGGGACCGACCCCGATTCCGATAGCGACCCCGACGGCATCTCCCCTGCTGCCAGTCTCCTTCATGCGTCATAGGGTGCGGCCGGCGCCGAGAGACCCGGATGAACACGGAATAACGCGGATCGGATCCGTCGTCATCTCTTCGGCGTTGCCCCGAAGCGTTTGATCCGTGCGCATCGGTGTTCATCCGCGTCCGGATCCCGGCCTATTCGAGCGGGATGCGCCCCTTGTTGCGCTCGAGCCACTGGTCAAACGTCTGCAGCGACGGGTTCAGGTCCCGGGACAGGTCGAGCCGGCGCGCGGCGCAAAAGGCCTGATCGAAGTCGCGATTGAACTGGAACATGTTGCCGAGATCGTCGGCGCCGGGGAAGCCGAACCCGCGATAGACTTCGGGGGCCACCTCGTTGTAGCGCACCTCTCGGCCCAGCGCCTTCGAAAGCGAAGCCGCCATCTGCGCCATCGTCAGGTGCTCGCCGGCTATGCCCACCGTCTTGCCGATGAATTCATCCCCCCTCTTGAATATGCCGTAAGCACACCTGCCGATGTCCTCGGCGGCGATGCCGGGGAGCCTTCGGTCCCCCATGGGGAAGGTGATCGCCAGCTTGCCGTCCGGGCCTTTCCTGGGACCCATGCCGAAGTGGATCAGGTTGTCCCAGTAAAATGAAGTCAGCAGGAAGGTGGTCGGAACTCCAATCCGTCTGAAAATCTGATCGGCCTCCCCTTTGGCGTCAAAGTGCGGGACTTTGTATTTGTTCATCAGAGTCGGCATGCGGTTGTCGCTGAGCGGAATCCATCGGCGCGTGTCTTCCAGAGTGGACCAGATGACGTGCTTCAGGCCGGCCTGTTTCGCGGCCTCCGCCTGCGCGGTGGCGTGCGCCAGTTCTTTTTCGGGCGACATGTGCTCCCAGAAAAACGTGACACAGTATGCCCCGTAGGCTCCCTGGAACGCCCGCTTCAGGCTTTCCACGTCATCGACATTGGCTGGCACAACCGCGGCGCCCAGCCGGGCCAGCTCCCTGGCCTTGTCGGAATTGACATTTCGGACTACAGCACGCGCGCGGAAACCGCCCCCGGCATCGTTCAGAATGGAGCGGATGAGTCCGCCGCCCTGAGACCCGGTTGCGCCCAACACGGCAATCGTCTTGTTTCCGATCATTCCATCCTCCTTTGCCATAGCCATCATAGGATAGTGTACTCCGCCGGTTTTTTGAGTGTAGGCAATATTTTTCGGCAATTGGAAGCGGATGAACGCAAATTTACATCGGCCGCATCTGTTCAGCCGATGCTGAACAGCAGAACGCAAAGACGCAAGGACGCGCCAGCGCGAAGCGCTGCGCTCACGCCTGTTGCTCAGTGTCGATCTTTGCGCGCCCTTGCGTTTTGCTTCTTCATCCATTTGATTTGGCTGAACAATTACCATCGGCGTTCATCCGCGTCCGGAAGATCGGGCCGGGCAACGAGCAGAGCTCTCTACCGCGGAAGGCGCTCCGCGCGGATCCACGCGCTTCCCCATGCGGCCACCTTCAGATCCCCCCTGACCTTCTGTCCCGCATGCCCGGAGCTATCGCTATGCCGCAAAGCGACCGTCACATCCGGATTCCACTCCAGAACGGCCTTCCGCGGCTCGCCGGTCGGATTGTACAGGGCGATCAGCCACGCCTTACCCCCGTCAACCGGCTTGAGCGATGCAACCACCAGCGCCGCCGGCTGCAGCCGGAACAATGGCGGCGACGGTGGCCCCCCGGCGCCCGCAGGAAGCGGGATCAACGTTTCCCTCGCGTCGCGGCCGCGGCGCACTGCCTCGTCCGCCTGAAATCCGGCGTGCGGCGTCATCGAGAAGCGGAACGTGGCCGGCCCCTCCTGGTCGGCCTTGTAGTTCGTGTGCCAGTAGTTGTTCATCAGGTAGGAATAAAAGACAGTCGCCGGCGGCACGGTTTCCGCCCAGGGCTGCTCGGCGGTGATACCTCCGATTTCGATCAGGGGCGCATCCGCGCTGGTCCAGGTGATACCGTAGTCCGCATTCGAGACGTCGACCCAACTCTGCACCGGGAAGAAGTTCTTGCACGATCCGGGCAGCTGATCCAACCCGGGTCGCACGATGCCGTCGGCGACATCGTAACGCAACTGCCCGCCGGGGACCGCGAACGGGAATGCAATATGGATCCCTTCCTTGCCGCGCACCTTCTGTTTGTCGAGCCTGTGAATCAAATCCACTCTCGCCAGGCCGTCGACGATCCGGTATTCGACCTCGTACTTCCTGCAACCCGGCGCCGAAGCCTCGACCAGCAGGGAAGCGACCAGCGGCCCATTCTCCTTCACCTTTACCCTGACCACAGCCGCCGGCCTGGCGTTTTTCGGGTCTTTCCCCTCGACATACAGGTATTGGTTCAGTCCTGGATCCGACGTACGGTCGGCCAGCTCGAGGCTCCGCGGCTTCCAGGTGAAACCCTGCACGGCCCCGGTTTTCGGGTTGAGCGACAGTGAGACGATCGCATTCTCCAGCATGGCGCCGGATGCGCGGCAACCGCCGCGCCGGAAAGCCTTCCCGGCGCGCACCACGATCCTCCGTGCGCCGAGCGGCGGGACATCCTCGAGCAGCACCGCCAGCTCCCCGCTCGACAACCGCTGCGACGGCATCGGATTCCCGTGATCATCGATGACCAGATCGCCTTCTCCGCTCTCCTCCGCGGGCAGCAGGACCAGATCGGTCTTCGGCCAGGAATTGGTGTTGTAAACGTCAATGGCTGCCCCTCCTTTCGGTTTCGGTACTGGATCAGGCAGCAGCCGCGCGAGCAGCGACCGGGACTGCGAGTCGGCATCGAGAACAAACTGGCGCTTGATGCGCCACTGCTCCCTGACGCCGGGCAGGTCCGGCTCCGTGACACTGTTATGCGCCCCCCAGGTATGCTCGTCCCAGAGCACGACATTCCTCCAGGCGGCATAGTAATCATCAGCGGGATAGGCGGCCGGCGCCCGCAGCGCCCAAAGCGCCTCCCCCTGGATCAGCCGGTCCGCGGCCCGGCGATTTAACGCGGTTTCGGCCGCTGTCGATGCGGCTCCATCCTCCCAGTAAGGGGTGAAATCGCCTTTGACGACCGGCAGTGCGTCCCCGTACCGCTTCTCGAATTCACCGAACATCTGCGCGTGCGTCCCGATGACGAGCCGCGGCGACTCGTAGCGCTCGTTCCATTTCCTGACGAACTCCGGGAGCGCCGGATCGGGGGGGCCGTTGTCGCCCCCGATCGTGTACGGGAGCTGGAGGATCTCGTAGGGGTATCCGCCGGCGTCCAGTTTTCTCATCAGCTTCAGGATTTTCTCGTCCCTCAGCCGGGTCAGGTCGCCTTCGTGAAAACTCGCATAACTCGCCCCGGCCACCCACATCAACACCTTCTCTTCGCCTGACTGGGAGGCCCAATAGAAGGGGGCATCCCCCCATCGCTCCAGCACATGCCCGATTCGGTCTCCGGGGTTGGGGGCGCTGGCAAAATACCTTACTCCGCTCTGGGCCAGCGCGGGAACGATCCCCCAGCTGAATCCGGGGATGTCCGAAACCAGCGCCGTCGTGACCGGGATCCCGTATTGGTCCGCAAAACGACCCGCATACTCGGTGAAATGACTCATCTCGGGGGCATTCGCCAGGCCGGTGAGCACGTTGGCGTACAGGGCATTCACGCCGATGCTGCCATCGCGTACCGCCTGCACCACCTCCCGGCGCCTCGATTCCGAAACCCGCGCCAGGTAGCTCTCCAACGGCCACATGACCTCGAGATTCCACCGGTAGCGCGCATCCCACGGATACTCCTTCGTCTTCCGGATCAGATCGAGGGCGGCATCGAGGTTCTCCCACTGCTTTCTCTCGATGGCCGGCTGGACGTCGGTGTAGCCGATGTCGTTGTGGGAATAGGAAAGCAGGTAGATCCGCCTGCGGTTGACCGGCTGCGCCCACACGGTGATGCGGCCGGCCAGGGATCCATCGATATTCAGGACCGCCGGGATCTCCTGTTTCAACTCCACCGCCGGAATCGGCAGATGCAGGATGTTGGCGCCGATCCCGAGAGGCTGCCGGATCGTCGGCATCCCGGTGGCGCTGATCTCCACCGATCTGCCGGGCTGCAGATTGTCGAAAGAGAGCCGCAGAATCTGCTTGAGATCCTCTCCATCCCTGGTCAGCGCCGGCTCGCAGCTCAGGCTGGGAGTGAAGCGGAAGGCATACTGCAGCGTTATGTACCAGTCGAGGCTCCCGGCGTCTTCCCCCGTCACCTGCAGGACCAGAGGAGCGCCGGGTGTCACCTCGCGTTTCGGAATCCGGAGGTACATGTAACCGAACAGGTCCCCCGCCCGGTCGACCGTGGTCGCCTCAAATGACAGTTCGGAACCCCGCTTCCCCGTCACGGTCCACTTCATGGCGCCGGCGTCCTTCAGATTCTTGAAGGTGAACCAGCGGTCGCCGTTGACGTAAAGGTCGAAATTGTGAACTTCCTTCCCCGGCCACCCCTCCCGCTCCAGCCCCGCCAGCCATACTATCCGGTACGCTTCCCCTTGTGTGACGGAAGGGAGCGGGTCCGTCTCCCAGGCAATCGACGGCGCTTCCCGGTTGGCCCTCACCAGCAGCGCGGAATCGGCGTCAGGGTGGGCCGAATGATAGGCCAATACCTGCCCGTGCAGCGTCTTGCGGTACCCGTTGACCAATTCCAGGCCGGGACTGCTCTGTGTGACGTTAATGACAATCCGGGTCGGTTCCTTCCCGGCTGTGCAGGCGCCCGACGCCAGCAACACGCCGCACAGGCTCAGAAGGCAAAGGGGCCGAGTTCGATGGTTCATGAAGGTCCTCCGGATGCGATCCTAGATCTGCGGGCTGAGTCAGGGCAAGTCTTTTACCTTGTTTGCGGTGCCTGGTAATTATTTGACCTTTTAAAAGCAGCCACGGATTCCACGGATTACACCGATTTGGATGCTGGCGGGTATCGAGCCGCGCCAAATGATGTCGTCTTTGCCTGCATGCTGGAGAGCGCAAGAAACACTCTCCTGATGGCAGTGCCTTTAAAAAAAATCAGTGTAATCCGTGTAATCCGTGGCGTTTTTTTGGGGCCTCCGATCATATGCCCAAAGAGTTGCGGTGCATGCATCCCAGGTCGCCGGCAATACCCTGTGGACTTTGACCGGCGGTTGCAGGATCATTTGAAGCACAACCACGAGGAGGCAATCATGAAAAAGCCGGCCGTTTTGGGCGCCCTGGTCGGATTGTTTCTGGGCGCGAGCCTCTGGGCCGAGGATGGGGCGGCCAAAAAAGTCAACTTCAGCGGGTCATGGGTCCTCGATACCGGAAAGAGCAAAGTCGAGCGCTCCACGCCCCAAGGGGGCGGCCCCGTGAGTATGGGGAGGGGCGGCGGGTATCCGGGAGGCGGGTATCCTCCGGGCGGGAATCCACCGGGCGGCGGCAATCCGGGAGGTGGCAATCCGGGCGGCGGACGCCGCGGTGGCGGCCCTCCAGCGGGACCGGAGATCATGAGGTACGGAACGCTCGTTATCGACCAGTCGGACGGCGAACTGAAGATCACCCGTCAACCGGACGCCGGCGATGTGGGGAGGCAGGAACTGGTGCAGGTGTTCCTGCTGGACGGGAGCGAGAGCGTGAACCCGGTTTCGCCGGAAGGGGGTGAGCTGCGGTCCAGGACCAGCTGGGACAAGGACAAGCTGGTGACCCTCGGGACGCAGGGCATGCCCGATTCCGGTATCGCCGAAAAGACCGTCATCAAGCAGGAAATTACAATTTCCAAGGACGGCAGGACCCTGACCGTGAAAACGACGGCCACCGGCGCGGGCGGCGGATATACCGCCAAAGAGGTTTATGCGCGCCGCTCCGAACCCAAATAGGAACAAGTGATCGCGAGACATCCCGGGACACGGATGAACGCGGATCAGATCCGCGTTCAGGGCCTTGGCTAAGGCAATAGACCGGCAGATTGCCTGGGACACGGATGAACGCGGATGAACACGGATAGGATCCGTGTGCCGGACTTTTGTGGGAGGGCAAGGGCCGGAAGATTGCTCTGAACGTGTACGAACGCGGATCAGATCCGCGTGCAGGGCTTTTGCGGGCCCGAAGGGCCCGGCGCTTCGCGCCGGCCGTCATTTACCGATGCGGCAGGGCGAGCGCTGTGCAGGAATATCCGCGAATGACCCCGATCCGCATGAGCGTTTGCCATGCCGCACCGGTAAATGACGGCGCAAAAGCCCCGCCCGTGTTCATCCGCGTCCCAAAAACCTTCACAGCGAGCGCAACGACAGCTGCCCGTATTTCAGCTCGTCGTAAACGATCACGTGGCTGTGAAACTTGATGTCGGCGGCAAATCGCGACCGGAACGATTTCATGAAGTGGTAAAACTCCTCGTTGGTCTCGGTCAGCAACTCGAATTCGAAGTCGTATGCGCCGATCGTCTTGACCAGGAAAATCACACTCTCCTGTCGCCGTAAATAGGCGGCGATGCGCTCGATGGTCGCCCGCGCCGGAGTGTTCAGCTGCAGCAGCACCTTCCGGTAGGTCAAACCCAGGCGCTTGTGATCGATCTTGACGCCGAAGCCGATAATCACCCGGTCATCGATCAGCGCCTGCAGCCGGCTCCGGGCCACCGGCACCGAAATGTCCAGCTTCTTCGCCAGTCCGGCCAGCGAAATGCGGCCGTTGTGATTGGCTTCATAGAGAACCTTGCGATCCAGCTCATCCAGGAGCCGGCGATCGTACGCCCCGCCGGATACGAACCCCCGGCCGGCCCGGGCGCCGGGGCTCAGAAACCGCAGCGGCCGGTACTCCACGCGGGTGCCGATGGAAAAATATTTCTCCCGGAAATAGCTGCCGAACTGATCGAGGATCTCGTTGTACACCGTCTCGAACTCAAGGATGTGATCGGCCCAGATGACGAACTCGAGGTCGAAATCGCCGTCGAGCAGTGTCAGCCAGGAGATTTCGGGACAACGGGCCAACGCCTTCACCAGCCGCGCTTCTTCTCTGCGGTCGAGCCGGTGATATTTGACGAACACCCGGAAATGAGCCTTCCCCAGGCGGTAGACGTCGGGGATGGCGTGGTAGCCGCGAATGACTCCCATCGCTTCCAGTTGCTTGATGCGGTAGCTCACCACCTGCTTCGACAGGCCGACTTCGTGCGCCAGCCCGGTCAGGCAACGGCGCGCATCCAGGCCGATCCCGGCCAGGATGGCCTTGTCCTTGGCGGCCAGATCGAGCGTCGAGGCCGGGCGCACCCGCGTGCGACCGGATCCGGAAGCCGATGGCCCGTCAGTAACGCCTCGATATTTTGACATGCCTGCAGTTTATCTTGAGCAGGCAACAATTTGTCAAGAAATATACAGTGATGTTTTTACAAACGGTTGACGGCTCCGGGCTTTGTGTGGTACTCAGAGTTCGCGCAATAATTGTAATTGTTTAGCCCCTTCAAAAGCAGCCACGGATTCCATGAATTCAAATGCATGGGGCATGCGCGTAACGAGGCGCACAAGATGATGTCATGATCTTTGCCTGCCTCCTGGGAGTGCAAGAAACACGCTCTTTTGGTGGGCGCTTCATAAAATCTGTGGAATCCGTGAAATCCGCGGTGTTTTTTGCGGTCTCTGACGACAGGGCTAAACAGTTTCCAATAATCAGGTTGGCATTTTTGCGCGAGCCCATAATAAGGGCAGGACGAGAGTTCGCGCCGTCCTGCGAACCGCCTGCGAGGAGGCGCCATGGAGACCTGCCGTATCCAGCAACACCCCATCCTGCCGGTGGCGGAGAGGCCCGACGTTCGTTTCTACTGGAACGGAGCGCCGCTGACCGCCAGGGGAACCGAGATGATCTCCTCGGCGCTGATCGCCAACGGCATCGCAACCTTCGGCCGCCATCACCGGGACGGCACCGCGCAGGGGATTTTCTGCGCCAATGGCCAGTGCTCCAAGTGCCTGGTGCTCGCCGACGGCGTCCCCGTCAAGTCGTGCATGACGCCGGTGCGGGAGAACATGTCGGTTCAGAGCGTCGACGGCCTCCCGGTGCTGCCTGCCGTCGAGGGAGCTCCCGCGCTGCATGACATCGAAGAGCTGGCCACCGATGTCCTCATCATCGGCGGCGGCCCGGCCGGCACCTCGGCAGCTATCGAACTCGGGCGGAAGGGGATCCGGACCCTGCTCGTCGATGACAAGACTGAATTGGGTGGCAAACTGGTTTTGCAGACCCACAAGTTTTTCGGGTCGGTCGAAGATTCGCACGCCGGGACGAGAGGCAACGACATCGGCCGGATGCTCGCCGACACCGTCAGCGGCCTTGCCTCGGTCACCGTCTGGCCGTGCAGCACGGTGCTGTTCGTCTTCAAGGATAAGAAAGTTGGTGTGCTCAAGGACGGAGCATATAAGCTCGTCGTCCCCAAAATGATCCTGAATGCCGCGGGAGCGCGGGAAAAATTTCTCGCCTTCCCGGGCAACCACCTGGTCGGGATTTACGGCGCCGGGGCCTTTCAGACGCTGGCGAACCGCGACCTGGTGCGCCCCTCCAGCCGCCTCTTCATCGTCGGCGGCGGCAACGTCGGCCTGATCGCCGGCTATCACGCCCTCCAGGCCGGGATCGCCGTCGCCGGGCTGGCCGAGGCGCTGCCGCGGTGCGGCGGCTACAAGGTCCACGCCGACAAGCTCGAGCGCCTCGGTGTGCCCCTTTACACGTCGCACACGATTCTGGCCGCCCGGGGCCGGGAGAGAGTCGAATCGGTGACCATCGGGGCCGTGGATGCCGGCTTCCAACCGCTCGCGGGGACTGAGAAAACATTCGCCTGCGACACCATCCTGATCGCCGTCGGCCTGAACCCGATCGACGAATTCACCCTGGAGGCGAGAGCGGCCGGGATCCCGGTTTCTGCCGCCGGCGATGCCCTCGAAATTGCCGAGGCTTCTTCAGCCATGTTCAACGGCCGGATCGCCGGCCTGACGATCGCCGGGGCATTGGGCGCGGATTTCGACGGCATTCCGGCCGGATGGCACGCCAAGGCCGAGGTGCTCAAAGCACATCCCGGAAAGATTCACGAACAGGTTCTCCCCGCGGCGGAATCCGGGGTCATGCCGGTCATCCACTGCCTGCAGGAAATCCCGTGCAACCCGTGCACGACGGTCTGCCCGACCGAATCGATCCGCATCGAAGGCGACCCGCTCATGGGACTCCCGGTGTTCGCCGGCGGGGAAGAGAGCTGCACCGGCTGCCTGAAATGCGTCACCATCTGCCCCGGCCTGGCCATCACCCTGGTCGACTATCGCAAGGACCCGATGTTTCCGGAAATCACGGTCCCGTACGAGGTGGGCAACTTCGCCGTGCTGAAGGGAGACACGATCGAAGCCGTAGACATTCAGGGCCGCGCGCTCGGCGCGCTCGCCGTCACCGCCGTGCTGCACAACAGGAAGAGCCGGACCCGGCTGATCCGGTTCAAGGCGCCGAAAGACCTGGCCCGCCGCATCGTCTCCTTCAGGATTCAGCCCGAGGCCGCCGGCCGGCCGGCCATGGAGGCCATTCCGCCGGACACCGCCGCCGACGACGCGAAACTCTGCCTGTGCGAGCGGGTCTCCGTGGGCGATGTCCGCGCCCTGATCCGCATGGGCATCACCGACATCAACCAGATCAAGGCCGTCACCCGCGCCGGTATGGGCGCCTGCGGCAGCAAGACGTGCGAGACCCTGATTCAATCCGTATTCCGGCAGGAAGGGATCCCCGGGGACCGCGTAACCAGGAACACGAAGCGGCCCGTCTTCGTCGAGGTGCCGCTCGGCATCCTGGCCGGCGGGAACAGCAGGATTCGTTCATGACAGAGAGTGTTTTGGGACGCGGATGAACACGGGCAGGACTTTTGCGCCCGCATTTTCCGGTTGAGACTGTCGAATGCTCACGCAGGCCGGAATCGTCCATCGAGATCCGAGTGGAGCACTCGACAGTCTCAACCGGAATATGCCGGCCGGCGCACAGCGCCGGGCCCTTCGGGCGCGCAAAAGCCCTGCACGCGGATTTGATCCGCGTTTATCCGCGTCCTGAGGTTTTAGGTGATCCCTTTTTGCTCGAAAGGGCGGGCGAGGGGGGGCGGGCACACGGATTTGATCCGCGTTCATCCGCGTTCATCCGCGTCCTGAAAAGGTTTTGTGATCCCTGTTTCGTGAGCAGGGCAGGCGAGGGGGACGGGCATGAAGAGTAATTACGACGTGATCGTCATCGGCGCCGGCTCCGTCGGCGTCCCCGCCGCCATGGCCCTGACCGCACAGAAACTGTCTGCTCTGGTCCTGGACCCGTGCGCGTCGCCGGGCCAGAAGAACAATAAAAAAGCCATCGGCGGCGTCCGCGCCACTCACTCCGATTTCGGCAAGATCCGCATCTGCCTGAAGAGCATCGAAATTTTCTCATCATGGAAGGACCTGTACGGCGCCGACATCGGCTGGCTCCGGAACGGCTACAGTTACCCCGCCTATTCGGACGAGGATGAGCGGAAGCTGAAGGACCTGATGGCCATCCAGCACGCCCACGGTCTCGACATCCGCTGGGTCTCCCCCGCCGAGTACGACGAACTGGTGCCGGGCATCAACATGAACGGCCTGCGCGGATCGACCTATTCTCCGGGCGACGGGTCGGCTTCGCCGCTGATGGCCCTGAACGCTTTTTACTTCAAGAGCCGGGCCTCCGGCGCCGAGTATCGCTTCGGGGAACGGGTCACGGCGATTCACGGCCAGAACGGAGGGTTCGAAGTCGCCACCGACCGGGGCGTGTATCACAGCGCCTTCGTCGTCAATGCCTCCGGCAACGAGGGCGGGAACCTGGCCTCCCTGGTCGGCGAGCACTACCCGATCCAGCCCGATAACCATGAAGCGGCAATTACCGAGCCGGTGCAGCGGTTCTTCGGTCCGATGGTCGTGGATATGCGCCCATCCCCGGATTCGAGGAATTATTATTTCTATCAGAATTCGGAAGGCCAGGTCGTTTTCTGCATTACCCCCGACCCCGCCCGCTATGGCGAGGATGACGACTCGACGTCCGATTTCTTCCCCATGGTGGCCCGCCGGATGGTGAACCTTTACCCGCGCCTGGCGCACCTGAAGGTCCGCCGCGCCTGGCGCGGCCAGTATCCCAACACCCCCGACGGATCCCCGATTGTCGGGCGTAGCCGGGAGTTCCCGGGTCTGATTCACGCCATCGGCATGTGCGGCCAGGGTTTCATGCTCGGCCCAGGACTCGGTGAACTCATTGCGCGCCTCGTGACGGGCCGGGCTGGAGAGGATGACCGGCACATCCTGCAGAGCTTCGATCCCCACCGCGATTTTTCCGGAATGGAAGCATTCAAGTAAGGATCACTCGGAGGCCGCAAAAAAACGCCACGGATTTCACGGATTCCACAGATTTTTTTCAAGGCGCTACCATTGGCGGAGTGTTTCCCGCACCCATCAGGGTGAGGCAAAGACAACATCATTTGGCGCGCCTCGATATTCGCCTGCGATATGCATCCAAATCTGTGGTAATTCGTGGCTGCTTTTAAAGACGCCACGGATTTCACGGATTCCACAGATTTGTTTTCAGAGGCATGTATCGTATCCAGTGCGCACCAAAGGATGCGTTCTCTTTACCGCACCCATGAGGGTGAGGCAAAGACACCGTCATTCGTGCGGCTCGATACTGGTTTACCATATAATCAAAATCTGTGTAATCCGTGTAATCCGTGGCGTTTTTCAAAAGCCGGATGATCGCACTTGCCGAATAGTACGGGTAACCCCTGACCTTGTGACCTGGCTCACTGTGTGACCCTGCATAAGCGACGATGATTGATGGGAACCAGGAAATAAAAACCGCATCACCGGCAATGCCGGGTGGCTCGAATCGCGACTATGCAGACAGAAAATACCGCCAGAGAGATTCAACCCGAAGCGATCGAAACGCCCAGGCTTCGTCTCTACATAACTCACCTGCGGGTGCGCAACGATGAAGGGGATTGTGAACATCTCGCGCGACAGTTACGGCTGGTCGGGCTGGATGTGATTTACGATCCGATTGAGGTGCGGCCCGGTATCAATCCCTGGGACCGGGTCGCATCGAGATTGGCAGCCGAAGACAAGTGCAGCTGGGTCTACCTGCTCACCCCGAAGTGGCTCTCCGATCGGGAGTGCCGGGAGGGGTTGCTGGAGACGCTGGACCTGACCAGCAGGAAGAAGGGCCCGGCCTCCTCTCCTCCGTTCGGATTGCTGCATGGCGTTGCGATCCAGGACCTTCCCCCGGCCCTGAAACTGCGCCCGTTCGTGCACGTGGCGGATCCTGACTGGAAGGAGCAGGTGAAGACGGCGGTAATCGATGGGTTCCCGCCGCGACCGCACCCGAAACACGTCTGCGTCGAACACAAGCCGGCCCCGAAAATAGGCCGCGCATTGCGCATCGAGCTGATCACCTGATCCCATTTCCGCAAACCATCTGACTTGACCACAAAAAATTCCCGGCCGTTCTGAAATATCCGGCCGCCTCGCCAAACTACATCGCCGAATTCCAATGGAGAGACCGGATATGGAACCAGACGGCAGGTGCGTATCTCCGGGTGCGGCGGGCTTCACCCTCATTGAATCCCTGATCGCCATTCTCATTCTGGCCTCCGGACTCCTGGTGGCCGGTCAAATGATATATGTAGCCCTGGGTTGCGCGTCCCTGGCGCGCTCGAAGGGGACGGCGGCGCTGGTAGCCCAGGATCGCGTCGAATTGCTGTCCGACCTGTATGCCCGCAATCGGAATGCGGCGGAACTGACCCCGGGCGATCACGGTCCTGAACCGGTGTCCATTCCCAACCCTCTGACCGGCGCCGACCTGAACCGCTACTTGGTTACCTGGACGGTTACCCCGGTTCCCGATCCGCGCCCGGGCAAGAATATCAACGCCCGGCAGGTATTGGTTACGGCGACGCCGGTCACCACGGGAGGCGCCGGAAACTTCCGGGCCGGCCTCAACAAGGCGGTATCAATATCGACCATTCTCCGGAGCGGACCATGAACCCGATTCCGGGTGCAACCACCAGGACCTCCGACCGTGCCGCCTGCTTCCCCGCCGGGTGCGATCCGGGATTCGGCCTGGCCGAGTTCATGATGTCCGTGCTCCTGCTGGTGATCGTCATGGCATCGCTGTTCGAGCTTATGATCCGGGTGGAGCGGACCGCCGGCTACCAGGGAGAGGTTCAGGGGGTCGTGGAAAGCACGAGAATTGCGATGGAGACGGCTCAGCGCATTCTGCGGCAGGCCGGAAATGATCCCTTGGGCGCCGGTTTCCCCGGTATCGTAATCCTCGGCGATTCGGCTGTCTCAGTGCGTGCCGATATAACCGGATCCGGGCCGGGTTCGCCGGACCAGGGGGATCCGGACGGCGATACCGACGATTCAGGGGAGCAGGTTACGATCCGGCACAATCCCGCCGGGCGCACATTTGAACTCGTGCCGGCAGGAGGCAGCGCCCAACCGCTGGCGAGCAACATCACCGAACTCAGGTTTGAGTATTTCGACGGCGCCGGCGCACCCACGGCGATCGGTGACGAGGTGAGGAGGATCCGGATCACGTTGACCGGCGCCGCCCCTCTTCCCGATCCGCAGACGGGACAGGTATTCAGCATGCGGCTGACAAGCGATGTACTGCTGGTTTTGCGCCGCTGACCGATCCCCCCGGGCGGGGCAATACCGTTCACTAAGGGCCTGTCAATGAATAACGTTTACACTTTGGCGCGAGCACCGTCGCACCTGCGGTGCTCCTGGGGCGGGCAGATGCAAGGCGCCGCGACGCAGGCGATGTGAGGACATCGTCGAGGAGCGGCAACGCCGCAGATGCCCGTCCGCCGCCGCGCCCCTACGGGCTGCCGCCTCTCCAGCTTGCTGTATTCCTATGCTGCTTCTGCGCCCTGTCTGCAAGCTGGAGAGACGGCAGCAGAATGTGAAGTTATTTTTGCGCGAGCCCTAAAGGCAGGCGGGCTGCGGATCGGCACAAAAAGCGGCCACGGATTGCACGGATTGCACGGATTGCGCCTGAAGAGGCCGTCCAAAGAGATCAGCCTCAGTGAAATCTGTGGAATCCGTGGCTGATTTTTTTAAATCGCGCTTAAGTGAACGGCCGGAGGCCGGGGGACGGAATCATGAAATGATCAGCGCCCCCCGGTAGCGTAGTAACCGCGCCGGGCGTGGACATGGTAATCGGTCTCCGGCTTGCCGAAACGGTCGGCGAGCCGGACGGCGATGCTGTGGAAAGCTCCCTGGCCCGAAGCCGGCGCGGCATAGCCGAGGGAGTACCTCATGCGCAGGCGGGCGATGACGCCGCCCAGGGCCGCATCGAGTGCGGCGACGTTGGTCGCGTCGATGATTTCGCCGCCGGTCTCCTGTGTCACTTTGCCGACCGGGCCGGCGCCGAGCAGTGCCGAGGGGAGGCTCAGCGTCAGCGGCGCGCTCCGGCCGGCGGTCTTGATGCTGTAAACCACGGTTTCGCTTTCGATGGCCTTGCGGATGGTTTCGGCTTCGCTATTTTCCGGATGAACCGTCGCCTGGTTGTCGGAGATCAGGATCACGGCGTGACGCCGATCGGGCGCCGCTTTGGCCAGGTAGGTGACGGCGGCGTAGAGCGCATCGATGATGTTGGTGCCGCCCCCGCTGCGCACCCTCGCGATGCCGTGAGCGATCTGCCGGCGGTCCGAGGTCAGGTCGACGACCCGATCGACGTCGGCGGCGAACGAGAACAGCGCCACCTCGTCTTCCGGTTTCAGCTGGGCGAGCGCGTTTTCAGCGATCCGGCGCAACTCGGAAATGTAGGGCGTCACGCTGCCGCTCCGATCGATCACCAGGGCGACCGCCAATGGGAGCTCGTCGCGGGCGAAGATCTCGCAGATCCTGGCGGACGCCATCTTCGTAGATCAGAAAGTCGTCCCGGGTAAGGTTGTCCAGGGTGCGGCCCCGGCGGTCTTTTACGACCGCATCCACCAGAACCGTGCGCACGTTGACGCTGAGCTTCAGACCCCCCGTCGCCTCAGGCTGCGTTCCCGAAGCGCCTCCCGGGGTTTTAGCCGCGGTCGAAGGAGGCGTCTCCGGCGGCTTGACCGTGGGCGGATTCTCGACCGGCGGCGGATCGCCGCGATCCGGCCGGGTCAGTTTCGGGCGTGGCGGAGAGGTGATCTCATCCTGAACCGGGGTGCCCGGCGGGGCCGCCGGGACAGCGCTCGGCGGAGCCGGAGCGGCGGGCCGAACCGCCGCTTGAGGGACTTCCAGCTGTTGATCGAACTGCGCTTCAAACATGGTGTCGCGCGGCAGATCGATGTCGGGACCGCGCCGGAACAGGACACTGGCGGCACTGATGCCGGCTCCAATGGCCGCGCCGTAAAGAGCTCCCTTGCCACCGGCGGTCACGACTCCGATCACCGCCCCCTGCATCCCCCCCGTGACGACTCCCCCGACGTCGACACCCTTGCCCGCATCCCCTTTGATCTGCTGATCTTCCCCCTTGTTGGCGGTGTCGACCGGGTCGAAGCCGACGCGCGTAATCGACGCCGGCAGCGGAAGGGTAGACCCGTCAGGCAGCCTGATCTCGTCCAGGCGCAGGTGAAGCTCGGCCTTGCCGAATAAAATCCCCGCGCGTTTGACTTTGGTTACGGTGGCGCTGGCGCGGCTCTGATTCGGGATGACAATCCGGTTGTCGATGACTACGTCCGCCGCGGTGCTGAATTCCACCTTGTCCCCCTTGCGGGTGGTGCGGGTATGCATCGCTGTGTCGAGCTGCATGATGAACTTCTGACCCGTCGGGACAACGAACGTAGGACCGGGAGCGGGCGGCGTTGCAACCGCAGCCGCCTGAGGGGCCGATTGAGCCAGGTTTAATTGCGGATTCAAACCGATCAGCGCCAGCGTGACCACGCCGGCACGCAAAATATTCTTCATAAGTCCGACGATGCGGCGGCCGGGCCAACCGGCGCCGTCCCTTTCCGGTGAGTTAGATGCCTGCCGCGCCCCATGGGTTCAATTGCATTTCCAGGGGCGCTTTAAAAACGCCACGGATTTCACGGATTACACAGATTCGGATTCATAAGGTAGATACGGATATCGAGGTACATCGGAGGATGCCGTCGTCATTTACCGCATCCTGAAGGCTGCAGGCAAAACGGCTTTTTAGCAGCGCCCTAAAAAAATCTGTGGAATCCGTGAAATCCGTGGCGTTTTTGAAACGGCCAAACAATCACCACGGACCGGATTCTCATTCATCTGATTTTAATGATTGTATTTATTGAACTTGCGGGGTTGGCTGGGAGACAGGGATTCGAACCCCGATTAAGTGGTCCAGAGCCACCCGTCCTACCGTTGAACGATCTCCCAACTCACGCAATATCCTAAGAAAACCGCGCCCGAAATGCAAGGGTTGAAAATGGGATACGGCCGTTTTTTCGTTCTTTCGCGCTTCCGGGCGGGGCTTTTGACGGCCCGGGCCAGAGTGCTTGTTGATTACCGACGAAACCAATGGTCGGAAAATATAATGAAATGGCTACATTACATTGCAAACCATAATCTTGAATCTCATGATCTCCTAATCTCGAATCACCCCTGGCGTTGCTGGATCCTGGCCCAGGGGTCTTTCAGGGTTGCGGTCCTGTTGAAGACGAGCGCGCCGGGGGCCGAATCGGGATCGAGGCAGAAGTAGCCGAGGCGCTCGAACTGGTAACGGTCCCCCGCTTTGGCGTTCGCGATTGACGGTTCGGCGCGGCATCCGGCAAGCACCTTCAGGGAATCGGGGTTGATGTGGGATTTCCAATCCTTCCCGTCGCGGTCGTCGGTCGGGTCTTCCACAATAAAGAGCCGTTCATAAAGCCGGGCTTCGATCCGGAGCGCCTGGGGCGCGGCGACCCAGTGAATCGCGGCTTTGGACTTGGGGAGTCCCTCGGCGTTCGGGTCGAGCGACGCCGAGTGATAGGTGCCGTGCACTTCGACCACGCGGCCTGAAGCGTCCTTGACCACGCGCGTGCAGGTCACGAGATATGAATACCGCAGCCGCACCGTGCGTCCGGGCGAGAGCCGGTGGTATTTGGGGGGCGGGACCTCGACGAAGTCCTCTTCCTCGATAAAAAGCTCGCGGGCGAACGGCACCTTGCGGGTGCCGGCTTTCGGGTCCTCGGGATTATTGACCGCCTCGATCTCCTCTTTCTCCCCCTCCGGGTAGTTGTCGATCACCAGACGCAGCGGCTGCAGGACGCACATCACGCGGGGCGCCCTCCGGTTGAGATCTTCGCGCACGGCGTGCTCGAGGACGGCGACGTCGATGACATTCTCTTTTTTGGCCACGCCGACGCGGTCGCAGAAGTCGCGAATCGATTCGGGTGTGTAGCCGCGCCGGCGCAGCCCGCAGATGGTCGGCATGCGCGGGTCGTCCCAGCCGCTGACGAGGCTGTTATCCACCAGTTCCAGGAGCTTTCTCTTGCTCATGACCGTGTAGTTGAGGTTGAGGCGCGCGAACTCGATCTGCCGCGGGTGGCCGGGCACCTCGAGGTTTTCCAGGAACCAGTTGTAGAGCGGGCGATGATCCTCGAACTCCAGGGTGCAGATCGAATGGGTGATCCCTTCGACGGCGTCCGAAAGGCCGTGGGCGAAGTCGTACATCGGATAGATGCACCACCGGTCCCCGGTGCGGTGGTGCTCGGCGTGCCGGATGCGGTAGATGGTCGGGTCGCGCATGTTGAAGTTCGGCGATCCCATGTCGATCTTGGCGCGCAGCACGTGGGCGCCGTCCGGAAACTCGCCCCCTCGCATGCGCCGGAACAGGTCGAGGTTCTCCTCGATCGGCCGGTCGCGGTAAGGGCTGTTCTTGCCGGGCTCGGTGAGCGTCCCGCGAT
Organism: Terriglobia bacterium; assembly: GCA_963824985.1. Lineage (GTDB taxonomy): Bacteria > Acidobacteriota > UBA6911 > UBA6911 > UBA6911 > JAFNAG01. The sequence continues at coordinate 18,511 of CAWGRQ010000016.1, read as the reverse complement.
AGGCGCGGATCTCGTCGGCGCTCAGGCTGTCGACATAGGCCTTGCCGTGCTCGATCAGCTCGATGGCATAGGCATGGAGCTGCTCGAAGTAGTCGGAGGCGAAGTAGCGCCGGTCCCCCCAGTCGAAGCCCAGCCAATGGACGTCTTCCTGGATCGCATCGACGTATTCCACTTCCTCCTTGGTCGGATTGGTGTCGTCGTAACGCAGGTTGCAGGTGCCGCCGTATTGCGCGGCGACGCCGAAGTTGAGGCAGATCGATTTGGCGTGCCCGATGTGCAGATAGCCGTTCGGCTCCGGGGGAAAGCGCGTGGCGACACGGCCGTTGTTCTTGCCCGACTTCAGGTCCGCTTCGATGATGGTGCGGATGAAGTCGAGCGATTTTTCGCTCGGCCCGGCTGGGTCTTCGTTCTGGTTCGTTGCCATGATCCCCTTCGATTATGATAATTGAAAGTGAAGCGCATGATAATAGCATATCCGCCCTGGCCCGTCCGCGCGCGAAAAGCAATTCAGCCAAATCAAATGCATGAAGAAGCAAAACGCAAAGACGCAAAGGCGCAAAGACGCAAAGATCGACACTGAGCAACAGGCGTGGGCGCAGCGCTTCGCGCTGGCGCATCTTTGGGCGAGCCGCGCGAGAAAGCGCAATCCTCATGAGTAGCCGCTGCCCGCGCTTTCTCGCGCGGCTCGCCCAAGGATGCGGCCGAAGGCCGCCCACGCCCGCGAACCGAAAGGAATTTCTTGGCGTCCTCGCGTCCTCGCGTCTTTGCGTTCTGCTGTTCAGCATCGGCTAAACAGTTGCAAAATATGAAAGTGCGGATCCGATCCGTGTCCCAAAAGCTTTTGAATCTCGAATCTCGAATCTCCCAATTCTTTTCATCTTGCGCCTGTCCCGCAGGCGGGATAGAAATATTCGACACCGGCTGTTACGCACATATCAGCGCCATCCGGCGCAGGAGCACTTAACGATGAATCGCAAACATCTCCTCGTACCCGCAATCATCCTGATCGCAATCCAGATTACGTGGGCCTGGCCTGCCCCACCCGCCGGCCAGGGCCGGGGCGGCGGCCAGGCGCAGCCCCGTGCCCGGAGCATCACTCTTGGTGACCTGACCGCGTTCGACGTGAAGGACAACATCGTCACCATCGCCGCCGGACCCGACCAGGTGCGCGTGATCTTCTATCGGGACGATATTTTCCGCATCTGGATCGGCCCCGACGGCAAGTTCACCGAGGCCCAGCCGGCTCCCGAAGACGCCCAGATCGTGATCTACAAAGGAGGGCCGATCCCGATCGCCTGGCGCGATGCCGGCGACTACTACCGGCTGGAGAGCAAGGAGTGCGTCCTGAAGAGTCTACAAGCGCCCGCTGCGGTTCTCCCTGTTCGACAAGGACAACACCGCGGTCGTCTGGCAGGAGACCCGGTCGCTGACCTACGGCCCCACCACCGTTCAGACCCTGCGCCGCGGCGAAACCGAGAACTTCTACGGCGGCGGCATGCAGAACGGCTACTTTTCCCACCGCGACACCTCGGTCAACATCCGGCTGAACACGAGAGGCTGGGGGGACGGCACCAGCCCGAACCCCGCACCGTTCTATATGAGCACCGCCGGCTACGGCGCCTTCCGCAACACGATGGCCCCGGGCAAATACGATTTCCTGGCGCCGCTCAGTCTCGCGCACGACGAGCCGCGCTTCGACTGCTATTACTTTTATGGGCCGTCGCTCAAGAAGATCCTCGAGGGCTACACGCTGATCACCGGCCGCCCCTTCTTCCCGCCGCGCTGGGGACTCGAGTTCGGCGACGCCGACTGCTACAACAAGAAAGGGAAGACCCCCGACGTCATTTCAAGAGTCGCCGACGTCTATCGCGCCAACGACATGCCCGGCGGCTGGATCCTGCCGAACGACGGCTACGGCTGCGGCTACCTCGAGCTCGACAGCACCATCCAGGAGCTGCACAAGAGGGGCTTCTACACCGGGCTGTGGACCGAAAAGGGGCTCGATCGCATCGCCAACGAGGTCAGTGTGCTCGGCTCGCGCGTCATGAAGCTCGACGTCGCCTGGGTCGGGCGCGGCTACCAGTTCGCCTTCAACGGCATGCGCGACGCCTACGAAGGGATCGAAAAAAACAGCGCCGCGCGCGGCTACGTCTGGACGACGTGCGCCTGGGCCGGCGGCCAGAGATACTCGACCATCTGGTCGGGGGACCAGTCGGGGAACTGGGAGTACATCCGCTTCCACATCCCGACCGTGATCGGCGCCGGCCTGTCGGGATTCAACTCGGCGACCGGGGACGTCGACGGCATTTTCGGCGGCGGCGCCCAGACCCAGGTGCGCGACCTGCAGTGGAAGTGCTTCACCCCGGTCCTGATGATCATCAGCGGCTGGTCGAAGCAGACCAACCTGATGAAGCAGCCGTGGATCTTCGGCGAGCCGTACACCACCACCAACCGGAAATACCTGAAGCTCAAGATGCGGCTCACCCCCTACATGTACACCTACACCCGGGAGGCCTACGACACCGGAGTGCCCGCCGTGCGCGCCATGGTTCTCGAGTTTCCCGATGATCCGGCCACCTGGTCCAAGCGGACGCAGTACCAGTTCATGAGCGGCGAATCGCTCCTGGTCGCCCCAGTGTATGAAGACACCATCGTCCGGAACGACATCTACCTGCCGGCCGGGAAGTGGATCGACTACTGGGACGGCACCGAATTCTACGGTCCGTCGATCGTGAACGGCTATGCGGCGCCGCTCGACAAGCTGCCGCTGTTCGTCAAGGCCGGCGCCGTCATCCCGATGTACCCGGAAATGCTCTACGACCGCGAGAAGCCCAAGGACCCGGTCACCATCGACGTCTACCCGTACGGACAATCAAGCTTCAACCTGTATGAGGACGACGGCACGACCCAGGAGTACCGCAAGGGGGCGTTCGCGCGCACACCGATTGCGGTCGAGGCGCCCAAGGCGCTCGACGTCCCGGGCTCTCTGATCACCGTCCGGGTGGGAGCCGCCAAAGGCACGTATAAGGACATGCCCGCGAGCCGGTCGTACGTTGTCGATTTGCACATCCCCGCGAAACCCACGGGTGTGAAACTCGGGGATCGAACCCTGCCGGGATTCGAACCGGCCGCGCAGGACCGGGCTGCGCGCGACAAGGCCCGGAGCGATTTCAACGCCGCCGCCGAGGGCTGGTTCTTCGATGCCGCCGACCGCCGCGGCGTCCTGCACGTGAAGGTCGGCTCCCAGCGCGGTGCCGCGGGATTCGTGTTGAGAGTGACGCTTTAGGCTCTTGGAAGGGACGCGGATGAACGGATAAACGCAGATAAAACGTAATTGTTTAGCCAAATATAGTGGATGAAGAAATAAAGCGCAAAGACGCAAAGGCGCAAGGACGCAAAGATCGCCGCCCACGCCCACGAACCGAAAGGGTTCCCTTTGCGCCCTTGCGGCCTTACGTTCTGCTGTTAAGCATCGGCTAAACAGTTGCGATAAAACCTAAAAGCCAACAGGAGCGAGAACGCAATGCAAAGCCCCAATAACCGATGCCCCTGGCCCCTCGACGACCCGCAGATGCTGGCGTATCACGACCACGAGTGGGGGGTGCCGTTGCACAACGACCGGAAGCTGTTCGAGTTCCTGGTGCTGGAAGGGATGCAGGCGGGGCTGAGCTGGCGGACGATTCTGCACAAGCGGGAGAATTTCAGGCGGGCCTTCGACCGGTTCGACCCGGTGAAGGTGGCGGCTTATGGCGAGAGGGAAGTGGAGCGGCTGCTGGCGGATGCCGGGATCATCCGCAACCGGCTGAAAATCCTGGGAACGATCAACAACGCCCGGCGGTTCCTGGAGGTGCGCAGGGAGTTCCGGACGTTCGACCGTTATATCTGGGGCTTCGTGGATGGGAAGCCGATCCGCAACCGGTTCCGGACGCTCGCGGAATTGCCGGCGCGCACCGAATTATCGGACGCGATCAGTGCCGACCTGAAAAAACGCGGTTTCAAATTTGTCGGTTCGACGATCGTCTATGCGCACATGCAGGCGACCGGCATGGTCAACGACCATATGACCGGCTGTTACCGCTACCAGGTAATAGAAGCGATTCGAGATTAGGATATCTGTTCAGCCCTGTGGTCAGAGGCCGCAAAAAAACGCCACGGATTCCACGGATTCCACAGATTGTTTTTAAATGCACTGCCATCAGGGGAGTGTTTCCTGCATGCTTCGCATCTGTTTAGCCGATACTGAACAGCAGAACGCAAGGACGCAAGGACGCAAGGACGCAAAGAGATTCCTTTCGGTTCGCGGGCATGGGCGGCCTTCGGCCGCATCCTTGGGCGAGCCGCGGGAGAAAGCGCAATCCTCCTGAGTGGCCGCTGCCCGCGCTTTCTCCCGCGGCTCGCCCAAGGATGCGCCGGCGCGAAGCGCTGCGCCCATGCCTGTTGCTCAGTGTCGATCTTTGCGCCCCTGCGCCCCTGCGCCTTTGCGTTTTGCTTCTTCATCCATTTGATTTGGCTAAACAATTCCCACGCTTCAGGATGCAGGCAAAGACGACATCATTTGGCGCGGCTCGATATCCGCCGGCATCCAAATCGGTGTAATCCGTGGAATCCGTGGCTGCTTTTAAAACGCCAACTAATTCGCCGGTCTCTTACCAAAGGCAGAAAGCGGCCACGGATTCCACGGATCTGGTATTCTTTCCCGATGAAACGGATCTATTCGGGCATCTGCATTGCGATTCTGGCCGGCTATATATATGCCGGCCTGTATCCTTTCGAATTTTTCCAGCGCAATCAGGTAGCCTGGCTTGTGGATAGGGAGGGAATCGAGCTTGGAGATCATTCGGTAGTGCACAGTGCGCGCCCGCTGGATCTTCGGGAGGGGGCGGGGGCCGTCAGCATCGAGCTTTACATCGAGGCCAGGGACGAGGTGTACGACCGGGTTCGCCCGCTGCTGTCGCTCTACGATGGCGACCTCCCGGAGAATCTCATCATTGGCCAATGGAAATCGAGGACGGTGCTGCGGGCGGCGTTCCTTAATGCGCGCGGCCGCCGCCGTTTTCGCGAGATTGATGTCAAATCGGGGATGCGCCCCGGAGTGCGGAGCTTACTGGCGGTGACATCGGGGGTTGGCGGAACGGCCATCTATGTGGATGGGGTCCTGGAGCTCGTTGACCCGAAGTTGACGTTGCGGCCGGGCAACCTGGAGGGGCGGCTGCTGCTGGGGGACAGTTCGGATGGGGACCACGGGTGGCGGGGAAAGGTCTTCGGTCTGGCGCTGTTCGAACGCGCTCTGAGCCCGGCGGAAATCGAGCGCCATTACCGGCTTTTTGCGGACGCCCGGGCGAGGGAACTGCAGACGGCGCCGGGACTGGCCGGTCTGTACCTGTTTGACGAAGGGGCGGGGCCGGTGGCGGCGGATCGTGCGGCGGCGGGCAATGCGCTCGATTTCCCGGAGTATGCCCGTCCGGTGCATCCGGTGATCCTGCGGCCGCCGTGGCGCGACTCGATACATGCTCTCGATATCATCGTTAACATTCTGGGATTTGTCCCGTTCGGTCTCTTTTATTTCCTCTACCGGCAGGCGGCCCATCCCGGGCGGGCGCTCGGCAACTTCCTGTGGGCGCTCCTGGCCGCGGCGGCGATCAGCGGGACGATCGAGCTGCTCCAGGTTTACCTCCCGTCCCGGTCATCTTCAATGACCGACCTGATCTGCAACATCGGCGGCGCACTCGTCGGCATCCTGATCGCGTTGGCATTAAGGATGCGAAAATCCCGAGTCCAGGACGCGGAAAAACGCCCATGAACGCCGATCTGAATCCGCGTTTATCAGCGTTCATCCGTGTCCTATTCCTTTTTGAAGATTTCGAAAAGCGGCAGGTTCAGCTCCGGCAGCAGGGGTGACGACAGCCGGTCGGTGCCGGTGAAAACGCCGGCCGAGCATAGCCCGACTCGCTCCAGACGAGCACTTCGACGGTGGAGGCATCGGGATCGACGATCCAGTACTCCTGCACGCCGAACCTGGCATAGATCTTTCGCTTGATATCGAGATCCCGTTGCCGCGTTCCCGGGGAGAGGATTTCGATCGACGAGGTCGGGGGCGCCGCGGATATTGGCCTCGCCGATGATGCCGAGGCGTTCCTTGCGCACAAAGAGGATGTCCGGCTGAACGACGTTTTCCTCGGAAAGCACGACGTCACAGGGGGCATCGAAGCACCTCGCCGAGGCCGATGGTCTTCGACGTATTGGAAGAGGGCCAGCTTCAGCCTCAGGCCGACCCGCTGGTGTCCGGATATTCGGGGCAGGGACCACGCAGAGATCTCCGTCGAGGATTTCGTAGCGTTTGTCCTCGGGGAGCTGGAGGTAATCGTGGTAATTGAAGCGAACGTTTGCCTGCTTCATAGCTACAACCGACGTTACCACCATTGGCAATGGACTTCAACTCCTCCGCCCGTGTAGTTTCACGACCTGCATCTTCATTTCACGATTTCTCTGCGTCCTGGCGTCCCTGCGCCTTTGCGTTAAGCAGTATAACGGCTCAACGCAAGGGCGCAGAGGCGCGAAGGCGCAAAGCCCCGTTCGAGCGAAGGTTCCGGCAATCACCAAAGCCACGCAAACCGAAGTCGGATTTTTGATGCTTTATCCGTGTTCATCCGTGTTTTTCCGTGTCCCAACCTGCTCTTTTTGCGAAATATCCTGCCGTGTTGCGAAACAACATTGGGTGATGAACCATGATGCGCTCTTCAAGTGGCTTCTGAGGACGGGCCGCCTTCTGCGAGACTTCTTCGAGGAGTTTTTGCCTGCAATCCACAGTTTCATCGACTTCAATCACGTCGAGTTCGTGGACACGGAGCGATTCACCCTTGACGGCAGGCGCAGGACGGGCGACCTGCTCGTAAAGACCCGATTTCGCGGTGAGAATGCCGCGTTTCTCATTCACCTGGAGCACGAAGCCCAGGCGCATCGGGACCTCTCTCGCCGCATGCTTGAGTACTTCGTGCTCGACTGGCGCGAATTCGATCTGCCGGTCTATCCCATCGCCGTGCTTTCGCATAGGGATGCCGATCCGGAATCCTTGCCGCCCCTCCGGATGATGATTCGCAGTCATCCCATCCTCGATTTTCGCTTTGCGGTCGTCGACCTGGCACGCCTGGACGCCAGGCAGTATGCCGGGAAGCTGAACGCGGCCGCCATGGCTCTGTCGGCTCGCATGCGGGTAGATCCCGCAGCCAGGATATCTATTGCAGTTGATTTCATCAGCAACACGGTACGTGCGACATGGACGCCGAAAAAACTGGAAGTCGTTTCCCGTTTCTTTTTTGCGTATCAGAAATTCACCGGAGCGGAGGGTTTGAGATTGAACAGAAGGCTTGATATCATAAAAAGCATGCGGATTCCAAAGGAAGAGCTGCGCAATAACCCGTTGGTTTGGATTGGTATGGCCGAAGGCCGGCGCGAAGGCCGGCAGGAGGGCCGGCATCAAGGTGAGACCGACCTTGTGCTCCGGCAACTGACCCGTCGTCTTGGACCGATTCCGGTCCGGCGCCGGCAGGCCATCCGGCGACTGACGTCCTCGGGCATAGCGGCTCTCGGCGAAGCGCTGCTGGATTTCCAGACGCCGACCGACCTGTCCCACTGGCTCAAATCTCATACCAGGTAACCGCTGTATCCCATTCGCTTTTGAAGATTTCGGATAGCGGCATCGGGATCGGCGATCCAGTACTCCCGGACGCCGATCCGGACAATTGGGCATACCGGCATAATGCAAGGACGCAGAGTCGCGAAGGCGCGAAGCCCCTGCATGTTTACCTTTGCGTCTCTGCGCCCTGGCGTCTTCGCGTTAAGCAGTTTAACGGCTCAACGCAGGGACGAAGAGGCGCGAAGGCGCAAAGCCCCTGTTTGTCCTTCCCTGCGTTTTTACGCTTTTGGGTTTAATCGCCGATTCGTATAGGCAGAGGGCGTCGTCGAATTCGGTGTTTTTCGATGACGATCACTGAATCCGAGAACGCCGAAGCCGGCAAAACCTTCAGGGCGCGATTCAGCCGCTCGATGCACTCGGTCTCAGTGTAATCGCCCCCGCGAAACAGGACGAGGCCGTGCCCTTCCGATTCCAGCACAGCAAACAGGCGTGTAAAGTCCAGGTCTGCGGTGATGATCGTGCGCTGCTCGGCAACGGCACGCTGAACAATTTCAAGATCAGAAGCTTCTGAAAGCGCCACCAGGCTGGCGTGGATTGCGTCATGGCCGTTTGCTGACAGCCAGTCAGCGAGCTCAGGCGACAGGGGCATATCGATCAGGAATATCATCTCGAGAATTCAACGGTCTCTTCTTCTGCCAAAGAGGCAGCATACCGCAGGGCCTCGTCGATGTCCTGGGGTTCGAGGTAGGGATAAGATTTGAGAATCGCTTCCTTCAGCTCTCCCGAAGCAAGCAAGCCGAGCAGCCGGGACACGGGAAACCGGAGCCCGCGGATGCAAGGCTTACCAGTGCACACGTTTGGATCCACACTGATTCTCTCGAATTTCATGTGCTGATTATAGCATGTTCTTTGGCTAACGGCTCAACGCAAGGACGCAGAGGCGCAAAGGCGCAAAGCCCCTGCCTGTTTTTCTTTGTGTCTTTGCGCCCTGGCGCCTTTGCGTTGAAGATTTTCAGTTATGGGTCGTTTCTTCGAAGACTTCCGCAAGCTCCAGATTCAGCTCCGGCAGCAAATGTTTCGCCCGATGAAGGAATTTTTCAGTCAGTTTTGATCCGTGTCCCCAAATCTCGAATCGCCTTTCAATCTCGAATCCGCATTCATCCGCGTCCAAAATCCAGCCGGAGGTTCTTGGATCAGAATAGCTTCAGCGGGTCCCGCACGGATGTCTATCGACCGAGCAAGACGTCAATTCCTGAGAGCAGCAGATCAAGCTGAGCCCGGGGTAGTTTCCCGGTCCGATCCGTGAGCAGGCTTTTGTCCAGGGTCACGATCTGCGAGACGTTGGCGACCGAATCTCTAGGCAGCCCGGTCAGGCGGGGAGCAAGCAAGACATTGCCGGGAGCTTCGGCCCACTTGAGGTTGCTCGTGAGTGGAACGCACACCACGGTCGCGATTCGACTCCGGTTGAGTGGATCTCCCTGGACGATTACCACGGGTCTGCGGAATCCCGGTCCGGAACCAGTCGGGTCTGGCAGCTCTGCCCAACAGATGTCTCCCTGGGAAATCACCACTCGCTGTGCTCCAGGATCCGACGAGAGACGGTGGACAGGAACGCGTTTGTTTCGGGACCGATGTCGGCGCAGACTCGATCCATCGCTTCCGTCACGCGCTCCGGGGCGTGACGAGCGACATATTCGGCAAGTGCGTTGCTGAACAGCTGGCTTCGGGACTTCTTCATCCGATGCGCCAACCGCTCCGCCTCATCGAAGACTTCGTCGGGAATGGATACGGCCGTTTTCATACCGAAAGTATAACCAGATCGGGAAAGGCAATCAAGCCCTTCCGGAGGTATGGGTATCCTGTCATCATCCGGATACACCTGACCCCTGCGCAGGAAGAGGCGGTGCGCCCACGCCTGTTGCTCAGTCGATCTTTGCGTCCTGGCGTCCCTGCGCCTCTGCGTTAAGCAGTATAACGGCTCAACGCAAGGGCGCAGAGGCGCGAAGGCGCAAAGCCCCTGCATGTTTACCTTTGCGTCTTTCCGCCCTGGCGCCTTTGCGTTATGCCGGTATGCCCAATTGTCCGGACGCGGAAAAACGGAGCGACCGAGCAAGGTCGTGTAATTACGCGGGTGCGATGCCCGCCCTGGAAGGCCCAGCCAGCCACCAGGTAGCCAGACCCTTGGAGGAAGGGGAGGTAACCCCCGACTTTAAGCGTAGGGCGGCGAGCATGTAGGCCGGAATCCGAAAGGGTAACGGGATTGAGCCCCGAAATCGCGAACATGGGAAGGACGACGCCCTCGTTTTAGCGAGGTCGCAGCGCGCTTGGCAGGGGCTAATGCCCTAAAGTTGGCTTTTTATCGGAAGCTGGAGATGGGGAATGAACCGGCGTGCCCCACGGAGAAACCGGAGACAGGCAGCCAATCTTTCCTATCCTTGGTCGAATAGGCGCAAAGGGCGGTGCTGGAACTCTCTCGACCGCTTGTATTAGATTCGCAAGGCGGGTTCCCGCGGCGTATCCGATTGGGTGGTCGGAGCCGCCCTCGCAGATCCTGTGTTTTTTCAGTCAGATGTGGAGGATCCTGGACATCCGCATGGTTCTGCACCGGATCACAGCCGAAAGTGGGTCGATTTGCATGGCGCGATCGGGTAGGATGGGCCCAACACAAGTGCATGATTTTTGGCTCGGGCTGCACCGCGCCGCTATCTCGCGGGAATTCAAGAGGTGATTCGTTCAGGAGGGGATCTATGATGCGGAAGCAAAACCAGGCAGTTCTCATGCTTGCTTTGGGTCTCATCGCTGTTCCAGGGCCGGCTTCCCGAGCGCAGGGGAAGCCGCAGGTGATTCCGGCCGAGCCCGGCCGGATCAACCTGGTTCGTAAGCAGGTCGACACTGCGATTGACGCCCTGAGCGCGCGCATGATCGAGATCAGCGACTGGATGTACAAAAATCCTGAGTCCGGCTTTCTCGAATTCAAAGCTGCGGCGACGCTCACCGACGAATTAAAGCAGCACGGCTTCGTAGTGGAAATGGGAGTGCCCGGCCTCGAAACGAATTTCGACCGTCTGAAAGTGATCGGCGGACTTCCTTCCGGGTATGCAGGCCCCAAAGGGCTTCCGACCGCCTTCAAGGCCAAATACAAAGGAAAGTCCGAAAGTCCCGTGATCGGCATTGCCGTGGAGTATGACGCGCTGCGCGGCAATCCGCCGTTTCATGGCTGTCAGCACAACATGCAGGGTCCGACGGGCATCGGCGCCGCGATCGCGCTCGCGGAGGTCATGGAAGCCAACAAGATTCCCGGCAGCGTGTGGGTGATCGGCACGCCTGCGGAAGAAGTCGGTCCGCCGGCAAAGGCCGCCCAGGCCAAATCGGGCTATTTCGCGGGGATCGATTTCATGCTCCGGAGCCACGGCACCGCACGTGAATCGCTCCGCTATCCGGGCGGTTTCTCGCCGCGGAATATCCGGCAGATGAAGTACACGTTCCACGGCAAGTCGGCGCATGCTCAGAGCGCATGGGATGGGAGGAGCGCTCTCGACGGGGTGTTGCTCCTGTTCCATTCCGTGGAGATGATGCGTGAACATTCGGAGCCGCAGTTCAGATTTCACGGCATCGTCAGCGATGGCGGCGTGGCGCCGAACATTGTGCCCGAGACGGCTTCCGCAACCATCTGGATCCGCCACCTTATCGACCAGACGCCGGTCGGAGCCATGAGTCCGCAGAAGTCCGGCAGGAAAATCGATGACAAGGTGGCCGAACTGGACAACATGGCGAAAGGATCGGCTCTGGCCACCGGGACGACGGTCGACATCGACCATTACGGCGAGTGTGTGTCGGGCATCTCTGTGGCAACGATGGAGGTAAGGAGGATTCATTGAACAGATCCTCATGCGCCGTGGCGCACCCGGTGACGCATGAAAATATTAAGCTCCCATCGCCCTTTCACTGTGCCGCCCTTTCAGGGCTCTGGCCAGGTTGATCCCCAGTCCCCAGGGCTCACGCCCTGGGCTTTGCTGCGCCGCCCCTTCGGGGTTCTCCCATGGGCGAGATGCTCAGCCCTGAAAGGGCGTAATAGCACAGCCCAGGGCGTAAGCCCTGGGTTGAGGTGCCAAGATCTCCAGCCCTGAAAGGGCGGCACAGAAACAGATCGGTTGATCGGCACCGGAATTGGCTCCATTTTCGGAGCAGCAGCTCCTCATGCGCCATGGCGCACCCGGTGACGCATGAAAATCTTTTGGCTTTGCGACTTTGCGTCTTGGCGTCCTTGCGTTGATCTTTTTTAACGCAATGACGCAAGGGCGCGAGGGCGCAAAGAGCTATTTTCGGAGCAGCATATCGATTTTGTCTGTCCTCGGGTGGGTAGTCCTCACCCTCGGGGTAGTTCTGACCGTCCTCGCGTATGTGCGTTTTGAGGAGGTGGGCAGGTTGACCGGAGCTGGCGCCGGCGCCATCATCTGCGGTGTGGTTTTGGCGGCCGGCATTTATCGTACGACGCTGGGCAGCCTGCTGTTCACGGGAGGTGCCGTTCTCGCAGCCGCTTCGAGTTTCGCGTTTACGCGCGATTTTAAGAAGCGAGGCAGACATGGAGCGGGGAAGTCCTCCAACAACTCCCGATAAGATTCGAGATGTAAACTCAGAGGCTTGTGCGCCTCTTACGCGGCATCCTGCATCCAAACCGGATTCCCGGATCCGGTTTTTAGACGCGCCAATACCTTATTGCAACCGCGCGGTGCGGCCGGACAACACGACGCGGCACGACGTCGAGATCCAGGTCATCCAGTTCCAGATCAATCCGGAGCGCAATCACGAGCAATTCCCGCCGATCCCGCTCGAACTCACGAGCGTGACCGGGCCGAGTCGCGTCAGCGGCGCGCTTTCCATGGCGCGCAGCGGGCCGGACACCGCGCGGGGTTCGTTCTCGATCGTGATCGGCGATCAGCCCGGGATGAATTTCGGCGCCCCGGCAAACCGGTCTCGTCCTCATCTGCATTTCCTTCTCCGGATCCTCCGACTGCCGACCCTGCGCCCTCCGGTCTTTCAGATCTGCGGACCGGCTCGAGTGACGGTGTGCCCGCGAAGGCCGGCGCCTGACCTCAGAAATGCGTTTGCGACCTTCCGCCAAATCGGGGCGCAAGAATCATGCGAATGCCGCCGCGGCCATTTCGATCGGGAGGTCCTTGGGGGCGTCGGCCATGGCAGAATTCCCTCCGGGCGCCTGGCCAGGACGGCCGGAACATGCTTGATTATTTGCCCCGATACCATGGTATCCTCTCCCCCAAGCGCCAAATCCAAAAAGGCAAAATGTCTGTCCATTCCTGGAGGGGCTGAACATGAAGATTCTGAGAGGGACGGTTGCTGGCGGAGTTATCTTCTTCCTGCTCGGTTGGCTGGTTTACGGTGTCGTGCTGATGAATTATATGACCGCCAACATGAACCAATGCGCCGCAAGGCCGATGGAGGAAATGGTCTGGTGGGCTATGATTGCTTCCTGTTTCCTTACCAGCCTCCTGCTGACTTTGGTTTTGAAATGGGCGGGAGCGAAAGCGATTGCGGATGGATTGGGGATCGGAGCCGTCTTTGGAGTTCTGCTGGCTTCGAGCCTGGACCTGGGTTTCTGGTCCATGATGAAAATGTACAATAACTTTACGGTGTTGGTGGTCGACGTGGTTGTTTACACCCTGATGATGAGTGTCGTGGGCATGCTCATTGTCCTGTGCTGGGGGAAAGACACGGCGGCATAACCGCCACTTCGCACCGTGTCCGCAAGGCTGATGGCTTGGAGCGAGCCGCCGGCAAGGAGGCGGACTGCCCGCGGGAGGGATGATCTTTCCGGCGGCAGTGAGGGACGACGATGAATCCCGTGGTTCACTTTGAGATGCCGTACGACGATCCGAAACGCGTGGCTCGTTTCTATGGTTCGGCCTTCGGCTGGCAGACCCGCATGCTTGGCTAGGGGATGGGCGACTACGTCCTGGCGACAACGGCCGAGACCGACGAACACGGCCCCAAAAAACCGGGCGCGATCAACGGCGGTTTTTACCCCAGAAAGCCGGACTGGCCGGCGCAGCATCCTTCCTTCGTCATCGCGGTGGACGATGTCCGGGAAGCCATGAAGAAGGTGACTGCCGCGGGGGGCAAAGTGCTCGGCGAGCCGATGGAGATCCCCGGCGTGGGGCAATATGTCGCCTTCACCGACACCGAGGGGAACCGCGGGAGCATGCTGCAGCCGATTCCGCACCATTGGCATGGGCCCAAGCCGGAATGACGAACATCGCGCTTCCCGGCCGATATCTCGGGTTATAATCAACCCCGCGGCGGATCGGGAGTCAACGGCCTGATGCCATGCCGTACCCGGAGCTGCCGGCCGGAAAGGCCCCGGCGGCTCCCGGCGCAGGAATCCCCCGTCCGCCCGGATCCGCAGGGAATTCTGAATCCGGTCGGAATTTTCCCGGAGGGTAAATCATGGGAGGTTTTGGAATACTTTCCTTCGCGGCGATATGGTTCGCCGGCGCATTCGGAGCCCAGACTCCGGCGCCTGCAAAGCCCGTGCTTGTGGTCTTCGAGACCGAGCTCGGGAGGATCACGATGGAAGTGGACGTCGTGCACGCGCCGGTCACCGGAGAAAACTTCCTGAAATATGTGGACGGGAAGTTTTATGACGGCGGGATCATCAACCGCGCCGTGCGGCCGAACAACACGACGCGTCACGACATCGAGATCCAGGTCATTCAGTTCCAGATCAATCCGGAGCGCAACCGCGAGCAGTTTCCGCCGATCCCGCTTGAACGCACGAGCGTGACCGGCCTGAAGCATGGGAACGGCGTTCTTTCGATGGCGCGCAGCGGGCCGGATACCGCCAGGGGCTCGTTCTCGATTACGATCGGCGATCAGCCCGAAATGGATTTCGGCGGGAGGCGGAACGCGGATGGTCAGGGCTTTGCCGTTTTCGGCCGCGTCGTTGAAGGCATGGACGTCGTCAGCAAGATTCAGGCTGCGCCCACGTTGCCGGCCGGCCGGCGCGGCCCGTACGGCACCGAATCGCTCGATCCACCGATCAGGATTCTCAAGGCTGCCCGGAAGTGACCAATCAGCCGCCGCGCCTGGCTAATCTGTCTCCGATAATTGTAGGATCAGGGCTTGTCCCGGTGCGACCCCCATCCGATTCTGGAGTATTACGACCATGACGCTCAATGAAACTCTCAAGCAGCTCAAAGCGCTCGGCAATGCGAAGGTGCGGGCGCAGAATGCCAAAAGCGGTGCCGGCGACCATCAGTTCGGCGTCAGTCTCGGCGACATCCGGGTGCTGGCGAAAAAGATCCGGACGGACCATGCGTTGGCCCTGTCGCTCTGGGATACCGGCAACGTGGACGCCCAGTTCCTGGCCACGCTCCTGATCGAGCCGCAGAAGCTGTCGGCCGAGGCGACGGATCGGATAGTGCGGTCCATCAGCTTTGTGCGCGTGGCGGACTGGCTCAACTCCTATGTCGTCGCGAAGCACCCCGACAAGGAGGCGCTTCGGAAGGACTGGATGGCCGCGGACGACCGCTGGGCGGCCCGGGCCGGCTGGCACCTCACCGCCGAGCGGGTGGCGAAGAATCCGGACGGGCTCGATCTGCCGGCGCTGCTGGATCGCATCGAGTCGGAAATGGCCGACGCCGAGCCCGAAGTGCAATGGACGATGAACAACACGTTGGCGACCATCGGGATCCACGTCCCCAAACTTCGCAAGCGGGCCATCGCCATTGGCGAGAGGTTGGGGATCTATCGGGACTATCCCGTGTCGAAGGGTTGCACGTCACCCTTCGCCCCGATCTGGATCAACGCCATGGTGAGCCGGCAAGGCTGAACGGCAGAACGTAAAGATGCAAGGATGCGCCAGCGCGAAGCGCTGCGCCCACGCCCGCACCGGCATATTCATGGTCGACGCCAGCAGGGGCTTTCTAAAGGACAGCAGCAAAAACCGTCTGCGCGCGCAGGACATCCACAAGATCGTGGATGTGTTCAAGCGCCAAATCGAGCTGCCGCGCTACTCGCGCATGGTGCCGGCAGCCGAGATCGCGAGCCCGGCCAACGACTTCAATCTCAACATCCCGCGCTACATCGACTCGAGCGAGCCGGAGGACCTGCACGACCTCAATGCGCACATGAACGGCGGCATCCCGGTCCGCGACATCGACCCGCTTCAGTCCTGCTGGCAGGTTTTCCCAACCCTGCGCCGTGCGCTCTTTCAGGGCAACGGACGTAAGGGCTGCCTGGAGCCGCGCGTGCCGTCGAACCGGCTCAAGGAGACCATTCTCGGCTACGCTGAGTTCAGGGCCTTCGGCGAGCGGGTGGCGGCCGTGTTCGACGCCTGGCGCGCGTCCCACGTGCCCGCCCTCCGGGCCATCAAAGTCAATACGCACCCCCGCGAGCTTATCCATAACCCGTCCGAGGACCTGCTGATCCGGTTCGCCGACCTGCGGGGCTCCTCCAGCAGTTCCTCCTGGCGGAATACCAGGGCGCCGGTTTTCAGATCGGGAGCGTGAACCGCGCCGCAAAAAAGTGTGGTCTTCATATCATAAAACGCGAGGACGCCGTTGCCGATTACCCCCAGAATATCATTGGCCGGCACTACCATGGAATGCACGATCCGGGCTCGGGCGCCCCGCCGGGGCTGTCGATCTATTTCCGCCGGGACTGCCGCTACGGCCTGCCGCACACGCTCGTACAGCGCCGGCCGGGCGGCCGGAGGCACCTTGGCGTCCTCGGCATCGAGACTCAGGATCATGGTACGGTCACGGTCGAAACCGAGGTGCATCGCGGCCATCGTGGCGAACGTACGCACAAACGGGCCGGCGGCCACGACGAGAATCAGCGACAGAGCTACCTGAGCCACAATCAAGATCTGGTTCATTCCCGATCGCCTGCCGCCTGCCTGGCTGCGCCCGCCTTCCCGGAGCGCCGCCTGAGGCTGCGCCTGCGCGGCGCGCCAGGCGGGCATAGAGCCGAACAGCAGTGCCGTGCCGATGGTGATTGCGACCGTGAAGCCCAGCACCCGCCAGTCGAGCGAGAGGTCGAGAAAAACCGGGCTCGTCACGGACGAAACCTGGCGAACGAGGGCCGCGCTGAAATTGGCGGCGAAAACCAGGCCTATTGACGCCCCAAGGCCTGTGAAGCAGGAGTTTCCTCAGGGCGCTGTTGAAGGACACAATAACCGGGTCCGTTTTCAGTAGATCTTGCCCTTTTTCAGGACCTGCGGGATGCCGTCCCTGGTCATGGCGGCTTCGATTTCCTGAACCGTCCGGGGGATGCCGGCCGTCAGAATCTCACAGCCGGTCTCGGTGATCAGCACGGTATCTTCAACACGGACGCCAAGGTCCTCCCCGGGCCAGAACATGTAGGGCTCATTGGCGAACACCATCCCCGGCTTCAGCACCTGAGGGCTGCCTCCGACATCGTGCGTGGCCATCCCGACGTAGTGGCCGAAACCGCCGCGCATCCTCTTGAAGTAATCCCTGTTCAGGTCGAATCCCCTGGACTTGAGGATGTCCTCGACTTCCCTGCGGCACTGCTCAGCGGTCAGGCCCGGCCGATAGACCTTGAGATTGGCCTCGTGCACCGCCAGGCTGGCCTCGTAGACTTCCTTCTGCCGGGGCGTGAAAGTGCCGTTGGCGGGAAAGGAGGTCGTGATGTCGATGTCGTAGTAATCCAGGTCGGGACCCGCGTCCACGACGAGGAAATCGCCGTCCTTAAGCTGGCGGTCGTGGAGCGCATAGTGGACGAAGGGGTGATTCTCGCCCGAAGAAATGATGACCCCATAAGCGCTCTCCTGAGCGCCCTCCTTCTCGCACACATAGTTGAAGACGGCCGAGAGCTCGTATTCGAACATGCCGGTCCGCGTCGCCTGGATGATGGCGGTGTGGGCCTTGACGCCGATCCGGGCCGCCCGGCGGAGGAACTCGATTTCGGCCGGAGACTTGATCGTCCTCAGTTCCCAGATGTGCGCCGAAAGGTCGCGGACCTCGACATCCGGGAACCGCTCCTTGAGGATCCTGACGAACTGCAGTTCCTGCATCAGACGGCCGTCCCAGAGATTGAGAGTCATGTGCTGCTGCAGATTGGAGAGCTTTTCCAGGCTGGCCTCGCGATAGAGTTCTTCGGGGCGGAACGGCGTGTAGAGAATCCTGGTCCTCCGGGCGATGCCGCTCAACATCGAGGACAGGCTCTCGATCGGCGCCACCCTCTCGATTCCCGTGAAGGCGCGCGCGTCCTTGACCAGATCGGCGCTGATGCCCTCGGCCCGGGCCGCGGCCTCGGTCGAGGTGAAAAAGAGGGTGCTCGACCTGGCCTGCCCGTCGATGATCAGGGCGGCATCGGGGAGTGCGACGCCCGTCAGGTACATGAAGTCGTTGCTCTGGGAATAGCGATAATAACTCGCGATCGGCCGGGCGCCGAAGATGATGGCGACGCCGTCCGGGATCTTCTCCATGAGCTTCTGCCGCCGGGACGCGTATTCGGCCTTGTCGAAGAGCCGGGCCGCAGCGGCCAGCGCCGGCGCCGACGAGACGGCCAGAACTACCAGGACCGCGAACGGATATTTCAACCTCAAGCGGAAAATCATGGGCGCCTCCTTGCGGGAATGGGGCCGAGTCTATCAAGCCGGCAGGGAAAAGGAAAGCCCGCCGGTTCACGGCGCCACACTGCTTCGAAAATAGCTCTTCGCGCCCTCGCGCCCTTGCGTCATTGCGTTAAAAAAAATCAACGCAAGGACGCCAAGACGCAAAGTCGCAAAGTCAAAAGATTTTCATGCGTCACCGGGTGCGCCACGAGGCGCGTGAGGGACTGCTCCGGGATGAAATGGCCCGGGCGTTGAAACCGTGATGGAAAGGATTTACAAAC
>CAWGRQ010000015.1:0-84512 GCA_963824985.1 Terriglobia bacterium | reverse complement strand
CCCACGGTGAGGATGAGTCCCGCTGCGGCGGCGGCCACCCGGGCCGTCGGGCGGGTGAAGCGACCGCGTGCCATCCGAAAGCGCGCAGAGAGGCCGCCCTCTCTGCCCCGCACCCAGAGCAGCTTCGCCACCACCGCAAGAGCAGCAACGCCCACGCTGTCCAGTAGAGCTTGAACCAGAGCCAGGGCCCGAGCGACGCGCCGAAGCCGCGCATGTCCGTGTATGCCCACCCCGGATCGGATCCATACATGAGCAGCCTGGGCCCGATCCGGGTCGCGGAGGCGAAGACCATGAGCACAGAGGCGATGACTGTCACCAGGTGGCCGATCTGCTTCTGATTCACCACGATGTGCACCACCAGGGCCAGCAAGGCGAGGAGGAGGTAGTCGGCGAGCTGAATCCCGAAAAGGATCTGCAGGTACGGCCTGATCTCGATATCGGGATAAGCCATGCCCACCTGAACGAGCATCACGGCCGTCATCCGGACAGCCATGCACGCGACGAGCGCGACCGAGTCCGAGGAACTTACCGAAGAGGACCCATTCCAGCGCCGGCATAGCGTAACGATCTCGCTCGCGCCGGCTGCCGCGTTCTGGCCAGACCAGCTGGCCGGACCAGAAAACCATGAGCAGCGGGATGATGGAGTTGGCGGGGGGGAACGTCGGGGAATATCAACGTGTGCAGGACATAATCAGTTCTAGGGAGCAGCGGAACGCCCATGAGGTGCATACCCTCGAGCACTGAGAGAACCGCGAGTATCGCGACAACCGTCAGGAGGACGAGCCGCGCCCAGCTCGTCAGGATCTCCCGGAACGATGTCCGCGCGATGGCGAGCGTCTGGCGTGCGTGGGTTGCGAAGCCGAACGTCCGCCGGACCTGCGACACGGAGATCCCAGTGCTCCTCGCGAACCCGGTGCCCGCAGGCGTCGGGGCGCGCGCGTCGCGTCGTCGCATCATGCGACTCCACCACGTGGTCGCGGTATGATGACTCAAGCGAAAGCGGATGTAGGTGAATGCGAGCGTGGCCAGGGCGATGCCGATCCACAGGAGGCGGTTCCAGAGCAGCGTGCCATCCAGCCCGATCAGGCGCGTATTCTTCTCGATCGGTGTCCATGCAACCGCCATATCGTCCAGGATGGCGACGCCGAATGGATCCAGCAGCTTGTCCCAGCTCCTGCAGTCCATATGGCCCGGCCACGATCTCCGGAATGACGAAGGCGGTGACCACGAGAAGTATGCCGCCGAGGTAGCTCGCAATGGCGCGACGGCTGAGTGCCGCGAACGAGAACTGGATCGCCGTGGCGAGGAAGGCGTTCGGCAACGCGATGAAGACGTAGGCACTGAGGTATGCAGCCGGCCGGAACGGACCCAGGATCTCGGCCTCCACGCCCGGCGAGTGCACGGCGAGCAGGATCCCCGCCAGCACGGCGAGCAGGATCAACGCATTGAGAACCAAGGCGGCGAGGAATCGCCCCCCAAGGTAGTCGGCCTTGCTGACGGGGGCGGTGTACGTGAGCGGATGCATCCGCGTCTCCACGTCCCGCGCCGCCGCATCGCCGGCTACAGCCGCGGCCACTAGAAGCCACAACAGGCTGCACACAATGGTGATTTCCACAATGATGAATGGCGCATTGAGGAAGTAATCGCCGTTGCGCGCGCCGGAGATGTAATTCCCTCGGATCAAACTGAAAGCGACGACAACCAGCAGCACCGCGAAGTAGAGCCAGGTCGAGACACGCCGCACCTGGTAGGCGAGCTCGAACCGAAAGATCTCCCGGAGCTTCATGACTTCACCTCCGGCTCCGGCTGCCCGCGGCGCCGGCCGATGTGACCCGCCATCGCGCTGAAATAAACATCTTCGACGCCCGGCTCGGCGGGCTCGAAGCCGGGGCCGGGCGCCGTGTCGCTGTAGACCTGCACGACGGTGCGTCCTGCGAAGAGCTTCGTCGAGATCACCGCATGCTCCCGCTCCAGTTCGGGAAGCGCTTCCTTTGAAATCACGCGGCGCCAGATGCGGCCACGGAGCTCGTCGACCGCGCGCAGCGGCTCGGCCTCAAGCAGAATCTTCCCTCGGTCGATGATCGCCATCCTGGTGCACAGCTCACTAACGTCCTCGACGATGTGAGTGGAGAGGAGGACGACGCTGTTCTCGCCCAGTTCGGACAGCAGGTTGAGAAACCGCACCCGCTCAGCCGGGTCGAGGCCGGCCGTCGGTTCGTCCACGATCATCAGCTTCGGATTGCCCAGGAGCGCCACGGCGACGCCGAAGCGCTGCCGCATGCCGCCCGAGTAGCCGCCCAGCTTCTGCCTGCGTACCTCCCACAGGTTCGTCTGCCGGAGAAGCACCTCTACGACCTCTTTGCGCGCCCGACGCCCGGCAATGCCCTTGAGCACCGCGAAGTGATCGAGCAGGTTCTCCGCGCTCACCTTCGGATAGACGCCGAACTCCTGCGGCAGGTAGCCGAGCGACTTGCGCACTTCATCCTTCTGGTTCAGCACGTCGATGTCGCCGAGGCGGATGCTGCCTGCATCCGCCTCCTGCAACGTGGCCACGATGCGCATCAGGGTGGATTTGCCGGCGCCGTTGGGGCCGAGCAGGCCATACATTCCCGCCGGAATCGTGAGGGTCACGTCCTTCAGCGCCTGCACGCCGTTGGCATAGGTCTTGGATACGCCTCGAATGTGCAACTCCATCGCTGGTTCAGAGAAAAAGGCCGTCATACTTGCAACCTCCCACATGATCAGTTCGAGGTGCCGATCTCCGTCCAGCCGCGAGGGCCGGTGCGGAGGACCCGGTCAGATGCATTTGAACAACGGCGGAAAGATATAACGACGATAGTCAGCCACACGTCATAGACGCGCCTGTAATCCGTCTAGCCACCGTTCGAGACCCGCGAACGATCCGCCGTCCTCTCAGAAAGGCATGGCGGACCACGTCATCGCAGAGTACTCTACAACGTAAAGTGAGCGCTCTACAACCTAAAACCTGGCTTGAGAATGCACCGATGTCAAAAACCAAAAATCGGCTTGACAGTACCTTTGGACAGCAAATAGGGTCTTGGCTGTGGCAGATCAGGGCCAGGATGCTCAGTTGCCAAAATCAAATCATCGAAAGTATCTCCGAAACAGATCGGTATTCCTGATGTTAAGGGCCTGTCAAGAAATAACGTTTGCACTTGGCTGCAGGCCCGCTGGCAAGGCGCGAGCGACGAGCATGCCCGGGGTGGTAGTAAGGAGTGAGCAACGCGGCCAGCGGGCCTGCGGGCCGCAGCCCGAAGGGGCCCGGCGGCGGGCGGGCATCTGCGGCGTTGCCGCTCCTCGACGATATCACCACATCGCCTGCGTCGCGGCGCCTGGCATCTGCCCGCCCCAGGAGCACCGCAGGTGCGACGGTGCTCGCGCCAATGTGTAAACGATATTTCTTGACAGGCCCTAAGGGGAAGATTCGAGGTCCTGGTCTTTCCCTGTACCTTCAGGTAGCGGGTGGTGCGGCGTGGTTGGAGGGGTTCTGGATTCGCCGTTGTGCGTGACCGGATCCGCGTCAGCTTGCGCTTGCGTTCATGATCCATCCCACGCGCGCCGGAGTCCTGCGACGTCGATCTTGATCATGGTCATCATCGCGGCCATAGCTTTCTGCACCTTGATGGGATCGGGGTCGCTCAGCATCTCCATGAGCAGCTTTGGATTGACTTGCCATGACAAGCCGAACTTGTCGGCGAGCCAACCGCATGCGATTTCCTGACCCCCTTCGGTGAGTTTGTTCCAGTAGGTGTCGATTTCCTCCTGCGTCTCGCCCTGCACGGAAATGGAGAATCCTTGCGAGAAGGAGAATTGCGGGCCTCCATTGAGCGCAACGAATTCGCGGCCGTCCAATTCTGTTGCCATCGAAAGTAAGATCGAAGCTCGCTCAACCTCCGCAGGGATCCGGAACTCCTCAGGAGTGCCCTCTTCGCCGTGGTCCTCCTACCACAGCAATGAATCGCCTTCGTCTGGCGAGGAACACGGCGACGGGTCGAAGTAATACATCGAGGAGACAACACCGGGGACGACCAAAACATTGTTCATCCTTCATTCAGGTTCTGTTCCTGCGCGCAGGAGGTTCAGGTAGGCCGCGTAGCTGAAGGAACGATCCCGGCGGCGGCCCGTGGTTTCGACAAGGATCCCTGCATCAACGAGCCCTGACACCGCTTTGGTCGCTGTGGGTTTCGTTGTCTTGAGCAGCTTGACCGCACTTGCAACCGTGATGATCGGATGGGCAGGCAATAGCTCGAAGAGACGAATGCCCGCCACCGAGGTCGCGCGCCCGGCGAGCACCTTCGTCCTGTCAGCATTGATCAGGGCAAACAGTTGCTGCGTCGTAACCACGGTCTCGTCCGCAATGATTGCAACGCCCTCCAGGAAATACTTCAGCCAGCCTTCGAAATCGCCGTCAGTTCGAACGGCATTCAGCAGTCGATAGTACTCGGCCCGATGGCGCTTGAAGTACAGACTCAAATAAAGCAGAGGGATTTCCAGGAGGTTCCAGTGTTCGAGGAGCAACGTGATCAGGAGCCTGCCGATGCGCCCGTTGCCGTCAAGGTATGGATGTATCGCCTCGAACTGGACGTGCAGCAGTCCCGCTCGGGCCAGCGGAGGCGATGAATCTTCCGCATGAATGTATTTCTCCAGGGATCCGAGCAAATCGCCGAGCAAGTGCGGCGGCGGGGGCACATAGACTGCATTGCCTGGACGGGTTCCGCCAATCCAGTTCTGGCTCCGCCTGATTTCGCCCGGACCGCGATGGCCACCGGGAACATTCCTCATCAACCGCCGGTGTGCCTCATTAAGGAGCCGCATCGATATCGGCAATCCGTTCTTGCTTCGCATCTGCCTGCGCGCATAGTTGAGCGCATCCACGTAATTGCAGACTTGCTTCACATCCTCGTCGTCGACTGCTTCCGCCTTGCCGCCTGCCTCGTACATGAGCAAATCCACAAGGGTAGCCTGCGTGCCCTCAATCTGCGAGGAAACCACGGCCTCTTTGCGAACGAAGGAATAGAGAAGCCAGTCGAGCGAAGGAACCATGGCTCCTGCAAGTCTCAGCTTCTCGATCGAGGCCTCGGCGCGACGGAGCAATTCGGAGAGCTCGGCATCCATTTTCAGGGGAGGGTCGCTTGGGGGAAGGGGTGCCGGCACAAAGGCATTCACAGTTTCTCCGACCGCGCTTATTTGCTCGTATGTTCCGGCGATTCTGATCATACCCGCTCCAAGGAAAGTCCTCTTGATGATACCGACTCGTTAGGAAACGATTCTTTACTATCGCGCGATAAAAGTAAAGACTTCTTTATTATCCTTGAGCGTGAATGGGCCAGGTGCTCGTCCCTATCGTTTGCGCCGGGCGCTGCGGCGGACGATTTCGAGCAGGACGCCCTGGATCGTGACGCGGCTCGCGTGAATGGTGCGCGGGGAGTGGCGCTTGGTTTCGATCGGGGAGAGGGTGATTTCGTCGCCGCGGCGGGAATAGACTTTCAGGGTGCTCTCGCTCCCGTCGATGAGCGCGGCTACGACGTCGCCATTCTGTCGTTCCCTGGCGCAGTCCATCAGCACGATGTCGCCGTCAGGGTATTCGGGGTACATGCTGTCGCCTGCGACGCGCAGCGTGTACCAGGTGTCCTTGCTCTTCGAATGGACAATGTCCATCCACATTTGGCCTTCTGGGTTGATTTCGCGCGGGTTGCCGGCCGGGATCTGATCGGAGTGCGGCAGGTGGACAATTTCGACCGGCCGGGGTGCATTGGAATTGACATAAACACTCTGCGTAAGCTTAAATATGGGAACAAATTCGAATTGGTGAGGATCGAATCGCTGCATGTTGGAATCAAGAGCTGTTTACAGGAATGTGTTGATGCCGAGCAAGGTTGTTTCGATATGTCTGATCATGAGCTTTGTTGCGATCCTTGTCCTCACAGCCAACGATGCCGGTTCTCAGCAAAAGCAGACGGTTGCATATGATTCGTATGGGAAGCTCAGTGCCGTCGAACGGATCAAAGTTTATGCAACAATGAGTCCAAGTGAACGAATGGAATTGGCGAAAAAACGCGCGAGCCGCTGGCTCGACAAATATGCTTTGAGCATTGAGCCAACCGATTCATCAAGGCTGAAGGATACCATTTCGGGCTTGGTTCCAGACCTCTTTATTTCAGATCACCCTGGCCCCATAACTTTTCCAGACGAAACTCCTTTGTTATCGTATCTGGCAAATGCTTTGAATACAGACGGAGATTACCTGCCCCAATCGGAATCGAAAACAACTGAACTGAATCCGCTTTTCGATGAGGCACCTGCGGTTGCCGATCCAATCGAACAGATACGAAGGAGTGAGAGAGGTAAGGCGTGGAATCGTCGCCTTCCGGGGAAAGGCATGCCATTGACTGAGGGAAAGGTAGTCAAGCACGTCGATCGGTTCCTGACGGCTCCTTTTTTCAGTTTTGAAAAATGCTCGCACGTGATTTTAGGAACCGTAATTCGGCAACAGCCGTTTTTATCCGAAGATAAGACAGCAATATACACAGAATTTAGGGTTCGAATTGAAGAGGTTTTTAAAAACGATCCAGTTCAGGCGATAGCCGCAGGCGAAGATATTCTCATTGAACGAGAAGGAGGCAAGCTAAAGCTGGCGACCGGCCAAATCGTCGAATTGCCGGTCTACGGCAACGGCACAATGCCGCGTGTGGAATCCCGATATGTCTTTTCGCTGACCTCCCGGAATGGTGCCTTCGCATTCGCGGAAAGTTACGAAATCCGCGATGGTTTGGTGTTTCCGCTTTACTTCATGAACCCACATCCCGAGGAAGTTGAAGCGAATTTCCTTACATCCTTGCACGAAGCTCTTTCCAAAATCCGTTGAATTCGGACGCATAGGTGAAATCGGCTGCCGTTTTGCGTCCGCATTCTCCTCCGGGTTCGCGGTTTCGGGATTCTGATAAGATCGATCATGCTTTTCCGGCTGACTCCACACCATACACATATTGTAGGTGGTGGGGGACTGTTGCGCCCGCACGCTGCGTTACGGCCTTCGTGGTTCACTTTTCTTCCTGCCCCTTCCCGGAATTTGAATTTTCCAGACCCGACCCCGGATTGGAGCATGGTATTATTCATGCCATGATTAAGATCGTAGCTGTGAAAGTCCTCGACGGCTATCGCGTCTGGTTGCGTTTCGAAGACGGTGCCGAAGGAGAAGTGGATTTTCCCTCACAGGCAGGCAAAGGTGTTTTTGCGCCATGGAGCGACTACGCGTTCTTTCGCCGTGCAGCCATCGGCGAGCAAGGCCGAGTCCTGACATGGCCGGGCGAACTTGATTTTTGCGCCGATTCCCTCTGGCTGCAGGTCACCGGCAAGCAGCCCGAGGATTTGTTCCCCAATTTGAGAAAAAAGCATCCCACCCATGCCCACGCTTAGCAGTTTTTTCGGCATCGTCGTTTCGATGTAGTGGAACGATCACCAGCCGCCTCACTTTCACGCACG
This sequence comes from Terriglobia bacterium, assembly GCA_963824985.1. Lineage (GTDB taxonomy): Bacteria > Acidobacteriota > UBA6911 > UBA6911 > UBA6911 > JAFNAG01. The sequence goes on along the minus strand of CAWGRQ010000015.1, from coordinate 77,009 downwards.
CTATGCCGAAAACGAAGTCGTGATTCGTCTGGAGACGCTGGAATTTGCTGAGGGTCGTTTGCCCCGCCGCGCGATGGGCCTACTGCTCGAAGGCGCCGGCGAACACAGGGCGGAACTCCGGGAAAACTGGGAGCGAATTTGTAGCCAGCAGCCCATCCTCCCCATCGCTCCGCTGGAATAGCTGATCCGGGGGCGTGAGTCGGTTCTGCCATGCGGCGAAACAGGCGGTCGCGGTCACTTTCGAAGTGGTACAGTTTGGCGGCTTCGATGCGCTTTGCATGGAATCTCGGAACGCTGGATCGGAAGTTGTCGCAGAGAGCTTCTCGATCACGTGATTGTCCTCAATGACGTTCATCTGCGCCGTCCGAGCCGGGATTATGTCTTTTTTTTATCACGCTGACCGCATTCACGACTCTCTTGAAAAAGACACGCCGTCGTCGCGGCGCGTTTCTTGCAGGCCGAAGCAATCTGCGCGTTTGATTTCACTCCCGTGCATCGCCGGCCTGCATCATCGGTAAGGTTGGCAGCAAGCTGCCGGATGAGCTCTCTTCGTTGGTGCAGAACCTCTTGCGCTGGCATGGATCAGTGTCTGATGCTGTGGCCTACACCCACGCATGTTTCCTCCCCGACAAATTTCCCGCACTTTTCAGCACTTCAACTTTCAAGCATTGCTTCCATTCCAGGTACACACAAATCCAGAGGCGATGGCTCGTCGATTATTGGCGACAGACAACGGATCCGTTCCTGGATTCTGGGAAATAGAGGACGCAAATCTATTTCGTGATTCCTCGCTAACAACTAAAGAACGCAAAATGCCTCGAAATAGGCTTGCGTCCCCATTTTCCCCCATTTTCCGCCGTATACAGCGCTCAATGAGCGGATTGCCAGGGCCCAGGAACATTCTATGCGACGGGGCGGTCGATGGAGGGACTCGGCTGGGTGAACAGCTTCGCGCCCTGATCGGTTACGTAGAAGCAATCCTCGATGCGGCAGCCGAACTCGCCGGGGATGACGATCATGGGCTCGTCGCTGAAGCACATGCCGGCCTGCAGCGGCGTCCGGTTGCCGCGCACCAGGTTGGTCCACTCATGGCCGTCGAGCCCGATGCCGTGGCCGGTCCTGTGGGGCAGTCCCGGGACCCTGTAGCCGGGACCGAGACCCGCGTCGGTGATGACTTTGCGTGCTGCAGCATCGACCGCCTCGCAGGGCACCCCTATCTTGACGGCCGCCAGGGCTGCCGCCTGCGCCTTCTTTTCCAGCTCCCAGATATCCACTTGCTTTTGCGTCGGCTTTCCGAACACCGTCGTGCGCGTCACGTCGGACCGGTAGCCCTCGACCGCGCACCCGCCATCCACGAGCACAACGTCGCCTTCTTTGAGTTTCTGCGGCTGGATGCTGCCGTGCGGAAACGATGTGTAGACGCCGAACTGGGCGCCCGCCGAACCCTCGATCCCGAGCGCCTTGAACGCGGATTCGACATTGCGGCGGAAGTCGAGCTGGGTCATTCCGGCCGATAACATGGCGAATGCCGCCTTGTAGGCCATCATTGTAAGGTCGAAGGCCTTCTGCATCAGCGCGATCTCCGCCTGCGATTTGATCATGCGGCAGCCGGCGGTCACCGGATCGGCGCTCACGAATTCAATGCCCGGAGCCTCCTTGCGCGTGCCGTCGAACAGGAAGAAGCGGACCCGCTCCTCCATGCCGACGCGGCCGGCGGAGATTCCCTGATCCTTGAATATCCCGGCGACAACCCGGTAGGGGCTCTCGTCTTCTTCCCAGGTGCGGATGTCGGTGCCGAAGCGGATCAGCTCCCGGGCGCGGTCTTCCTCAAACTTCGGGCAGACCCACATGGGATCGCCTTTTGCCGGCAATACCGCGGCGAACATCCTCTCGCTGTTGCTCCACCGCACGCCGGTGAAATAAAAGAGGCTCGTTCCACCCTCCATGAAAATCGCACCGATCCGGTTTTCTTTCATCAGGCGCTGCGCCTTCTCGATCCGCCCGCGGCGTTCCGCTTCCGTAATGGGTACGATACCCTCGGTCATGGGACGCAGCGAACGCAGCGGTTCGGGAAGGGAACTCCCCGGACCGCCGCTCTGCTGAGCCGCGCCCGCGGCGCCCTCCGGCTTTTCCGTGCCGCAGGAAAGCGCGGCCACGCCTGCCAGCCCCGCAGATAGGTAAAGAAAACGTCTTCTGTCAGCTTTCATCGCAACCTCCATTCGTGAGCGGCCCAGCGCAGTTGCCGTGGCATTGTTGGTCGTGTGGCGTACTTTCCCATTTCAGCCGCCCTGGGTCAACAAGTGATTTGACTTCCGAAATCCGACTCCACGACGCGAACTGGCTCTGTCATCGGGTCGCAAGACGCCATGACGCCCCAGCCTGCCAAGCAGATCGGGTTCCCATCTATCAAATTTCGAAAGTGTCTCTGGGAGAGGCCATGGAAAAGTTCGCCACGAGCCTGCGCGCCGATTTTCGTTTTGCGCCGCTGAACGCTCTACTGCTGGTGGCGATTTTTGTCACCGGGCTTCTGGTCCATCTCAGCCTGTATCCGTTCAGCCCTTCGGCCGTGCTCCTCTTCATCGGTTCCGCCCTTTTTCTGGCCGTGGGCCAGCGCCTGACCCAGGTGTGGGAGGCGGTGGTGATTTTCGGCACGGCCGAATCCCGAAGGACCTCGAAGATGCCATGAGCCGCCAGGCGCAGGCGGAGCGCGAACGCCAGAGCCGCATCATCCTGGGCACCGCGGAAACCGAGATCGCCGAAAAATTTGCCCGGGCATCCGTCTACTACCGCGACAATCCCGTGGCTCTGCATCTGCGCGCCATGAACATGGTGTATGAGGGCCTGTGCCAGAAGGGCTCGATGGTCATTGTCCCTTCGACGGCGGTCGAAACCATGGGACTCGGCGCCCTGGGAGGTCTGACCGCATTCGACCGCGTCATTCCATCCAAGGGCGGGGGCGCTCCCGAAGATGCGGCCCCGCAGAATGATCCGGCCGTCCAGGCAGCCGACGTTTTCGACTCGCTATTCGGGCACGTCCCGAATCAACCGGGAGGTCTGCCATGTGGCGAAGCCTGATAATGGTGGTTGTGCTGGCCGTCAGTCTCCCTTGGGCGGGCTCGACTTGGGCATACGACCCGCCGTTTCCATGAGCCCGCCGTCGCCGGACCGGGCCTTGCGCGATCTGATTCCCGCTTCGGCGTTGCTGGCGGTTGAGGTGCGCGACCTTGATCGGCGCCGGGGCGAGGTCCGCTCACTCCCCGCGATAGCGAATCTCCAGGATGCCGTTTTGCCCGGCGCGGGCATAATGCCGGATCTTCTGCCCCGGTTGTTCGGCAGCCGTGGTGTGGTTTTTCTCGCCTCCTCGCCGCGCCCCCCGAGTCTGATGCCGGTGGCGATCCTGCGTCCGCCCGACATGCCATCGGCGGAGCCGACCCTGCGCGGCCTTCAGACAATTGCGCTTGTCCGGGCGCGGGATGCGCTCTGGCTGGGGCCCGCAGGATCTGAGGGGAGGCTGACGGAGCTTGCCGAGGGTGGGAATATCCGCCTGGCGGACGTCCTGCCCTTTGCGGAGATCGACAGGCGTCTTCCTCCCGCGGGGTTGGTTTCCGGTTGGGTGAATCCTGCGGCTATAATGTTATAAATAACACAGGTCAAGCAGAATTTCGGGGAATCTGGAATTTTCGCAATTGCACCTGGCTCACGGGTCCGGGGGCCAGCGCAAAGCGGGTTAGACATGGCGCAGCATGAAACCGGCAACGCCTGTCCGGGTGAGCCGATCTAATGCGAACATGCCGGTTTAGAGGTTATGCCGCCCGGCTCCTGAAATACCATAACATTGACACCATTATATAGTATATGATATTATAGTGTCATGAAGACCGTAAACGCATTGAAACTCAGGCAAAAGCTCGGAGCTGTTCTCCGGTCGCTCGAAACCTCCGGGCAGCCGATCCTCATTGAACGCAACTCAAAGCCTGCGGCTGTCCTCATCAGCATCGACGATTATCAGAAGCGATTTGTTGATCGGGAGGCCGACCAGAAGAGGAAAGACCTGGTGGAAGTCATCCTGAAAACCCGGCTCAGAGTCCCCGCAGGCAGATCCACGCTGGATCTGGTGCGTGAGGGAAGGGCATGACTGCGCCGGAAGAGGACGCCCGGATCATAGTCATCGATGCATCGGTGGCGGCAAAGTGGTTTGTCGACGAACCGGACTCTGAGGCCGCCCGGTCCGTGCTCCTGGACTTGCGGGATAGTCCGAGGCAGTATGCAGTTCCCGAGCTGTTCTTCGTCGAAATGCTGAGCGTGCTTTCCAGAATGGCTGAGAGTGAAGAACAGCTCAAAGAGCTGCTTGGCATTCTGGAAGATCTCGGTTTTGCCCGGCTGTCCCTGGGACATGAGGCGCTCCAAAAGGCCGCCGAACTGGCCTATTCCTGGGGATTGAGTGCTTATGACGCGGTTTATGCTTCAACGGCAAGCCTTCTGGGTGGCCAGTGGCTGACTGCCGACACACGCGCTCATGAGAAGATAGCATCCCTCGGCATTTCCCGTCTCTTACAAGTCTGAATCCCTGATAGAAGCGGGGACATCCAACACGTTAATTCCCTGCCTGAGGCCTCACAATAGGGGGTATCCTGATATGGCATCTGTTTGGCCGATGCTGAATAGCAGAACGCAAAGACGCAAGGACGCAAGGAGATTCTTTTCGGTTCGCAGGCATGGGCGGCCTTCGGCCGCATCCTTGGGCGAGCCGCGGGAGAAAGCGCAATTCTCCTGAGTAGCCGCTCTGCCCGCGCTTTCTCCCGCGGCTCGCCCAAGGATGCGCCAGCGCGAAGCGCTGCGCCCACGCCTGTCGCTCAGTGTCGATCTTTGCGCCCTTGCGCCCCTTCCTCTTTGCGTTTTGCTTCTTCATCCATTTGATTTGGCTAAACAATTACCTGATATGGGTTCCCTGGAGATCGTTCAATAGCGAGCTTCTGGGGAGACCCGTTTGGGAAGCAAGCCGGTTTGGCCATGGAATTTATGATTTACTGGCGGCGATGGGGAATCTCGGAGTTTCCAAGACCGCGGACATGAAAAGAATCATTTTGGGTGAGTACGCCGGGAACGGCGATTGTGATCAAAACGGTTTTCCACAGACCGGCGAGTGCTGGTGCAAAATAGTAACCGGCCAAGCGCCAAGAAAAAGAGACGGGACGATGTTGATTCCTTCTTCCACTCCTCCCTCTAATAGTGTCATCTTGAGTGAGGCAACGGTTTCCGAGTTGTGTGAACTTGAGATGAGCCACTACGCAGGGAAGTGTAATTGTCGCCCATCATGAGCTCTCTTCGTTGGTGCAGAACCTCTTGCTCTGGCATGGATCAGTGTCTGATGCTGTGGCCTACACCCACGCATGTTTCCTCTCCGACAAATTTCCCGCACTTTTCAGCACTTCAACTTTCAAGCATTGCTTCCATTCCAGGTACACACAAATCCAGAGGCGATGGCTCGTCGATTATTGGCGACAGACAACGGATCCGTTCCTGGGCGCTGGGAAATAGAGGACGCAAATCTATTTCGTGATTCCTCGCTAACCCGACTTTGACAACTCAGGGGGTGGGAGACCGGTAAGTTATTGAAAACATTAGAAGCGACCCTCAAAAGTCTTCACTACACGTTCATCTTCAATTTGGTCATCGCGGGCTTATTGTCCAGGAGTTCGGGCCTTGGCTGAGGGGGCAGTTTCAAATCCAGTCTGAAGAGCAATAGTAGGTGCTCCTTGTCCGGTTCCGTATATCTGGGCAAACGCAACTCTCTGCCGTCCGTCGTGGGCAGATGGACATCGACCAATTGGATGGACGCAAACTTTTCCAGAACCGACCGCACCGTCAGACCAGGAGCCAGGGCTTTCAATCGCTGCTGCAAAGTAACTTGAAGGCAGTAAGACAGGAAGGCCACGAAAATATGCGCTTCAATCCGCTCATCTTTCTGGTGGTAGATGGGCCGCAAGGAAAGGTCCATTTTGAGGGTCTTGAACGCCTGTTCCACCTCGACGAGTTGTATGTAGTACTTCCATAACGTGGCCGGATCCTCCCCGGTTAAATTCGAGCGCAGCAGGTATTGTCCTTCCTGTTTGCGAACCTTGCGGAGCTTGTCTTTGCACAAGCTGAAGCGAAACGGTTCCGGCGTGACCGCTTGATGCGGCGAAGGCAATGATAGTTCCACCAACCGGGCGGAGCTTTTCTAATGCAAAAACTGGATTCTACAGATATGGCCCCATTCCCGGCCCCACTCTTTTTGAAGGCTCCAAGCAGATATGTCATCGAGTCTCCGAAGTAGACTCCCTCCAGAGTTCGCGGTCCGACCTTGCATTTGCCTGGCTATGGCGGAAGTGGAGTATAACCCACGGAATGTCGCTGAATGTTGGAGAAAGAATCCCCGTGACCCTCACGCCCGGCAAGCTGTTGCTTCATGAAAAATACCGTGTCGAGTCGCTCCTCGGAGCGGGCGCCTTCGCGGAGGTTTACCGCGTGCTGCACCTGCAGCTGAACGCGCCGCGCGCCCTTAAAGTCTTGCATCGGGATGCCGCCGGACTGTCGAGCACGGAATTCGGCGATTATCGCACTCGTTTTGAACTGGAGGCCCAGCTGGGAGCGCAGCTGCATCACCAGCATGTGATCGACGTGCACGATTTCGAGGAAGAAGCCGGCATCCTGATGCTGATCATGGAGCTGGCGACCGGGCGGCAGCCTGGCTGACCGGATCAAGAAGGCCAGGTCGGAAGGGCATCCGCTGGGCGTTGATGAGGCCATGACCATCGCCCGCGAGATAGCCGAGGGATTGTCGGCGTTGCACGTTCTGGAGGCAGTTCATCGGGATGTGAAGCCGAGCAACATTCTATTTGACGTCGAGGGACATGCGAAGCTTGCCGATCTCGGGCTGGCGCAGGTGCCGTATGGCAGCATGCGCGCGCTTCTGAGCAGGCCGTTGCGGCACCCGGGGACGCCTTCCTACATGAGCCCGGAGCAGCGCGACACCGGCGATCCCCTGCGGCCTGCCTCGGATGTGTATGCGCTGGGGTGCGTATTGTTCGAGATGCTGACCGGGCGGCTGTATTACAACCAGCGGCCGGGAACACGCGCATGTGGCCTGCGCCCGGAGATCGACAGCGGGTTGGACGATCTGCTGGCCCGAATGCTGGCAGGAAAGGCGGGAGACCGCCCCTGGGATGGGGCGGAGGCAGCAGAATTGTTGCGCGAGGCCGCGCGAAACCGAGCGGAAGAAAAACAACGGCAGCAGCAGGAGGAAGAGCGGCGCGTTCAGGAAGCCAAAACTCAAGAGGAAGAGTTGCGCGTGCGGGTGAGAAGGCTGATGGACGAAGGCAGGCAAGCCTCCGAAGGGAAGGACTATGCCCTCGCTATTTCGAAGTGGGATGAAGCCCGAAAACTGTCGCCCACGGAGCCCGGTCTCGACGCCGCAATTGAAAAAGCACGCCAGAACCTTCTCGAGGAAGAGGGGCGAAAAGAAGAGATACGTCGCACCGAGCAAGTGAAGCGGCAACGAGAGGCCGAAGAGCGAAGGAGGGCGGATGAGGAGAGGCGTCTGGAGGAAGAGAAGACGCGGGGGTGGGAGTCGAAGCGGGAGAGGCTAAAGCAAAAAGTAATCCAAGCTCTTGATTGGGCGCTGCCGAAGGAGACAGAGACGGCCCTGAACGACCTGGCCAACCACCTGGGATCCGCCAGGGAATCCGACCCGGACTTTAGCGATCTGCGGGGACAGCTTGAAAGTCTCAAAGCTGAACTGTTCCAAAAAGAGGAGGAAAAGAGACGTGTAACGGACGAAAGGAGACGCAAGAAGGAAGAAGAGGCGGCGCAAGAGCGGCAGAGGCAGGAAGAAGCGCGCAAAAGAGCAGAAGGGGAGAAAGCCACCAGCCTGGTTGCGGCCGCCGCGGCGCTTCTCGATCGTGGCGCATATGACGAGGCTGAAACCAAACTCAAAGAGGCTTTGAGACTCGATCCCGGGCATGCCGAGGCCAAGGCAACGCTCGATCGCTGCCGCGACGAAGAGGCTGCGGCCGAGAAGAAACGCAGCGCGCCGGCGAAGCTTGCCCCAAATTCCATAGGTATGGAGTTTGTCACCATCCCCGCCGGCAAGTTCATGATGGGGTGGTCGCCCGGCGACAAATCTTACAATTCAGATTACCCACGCCATGAAGTGACGATTACTAAAGGCTTTGAGCTCGGGCAGTATGAAGTGACGCAGGGGCAGTGGGTCAAGGTGATGGGGAAAAATCCGAGCCATTTCAAGGGGGACGATCGCCTTCCGGTGGAGAAAGTTAACTGGAACGACGCGCAGGCGTTCATTGCGAAGCTGAACGCTCTGGATGACAGCTATCGCTACCGTTTGCCCACAGAGGCGGAATGGGAATATGCAGCCCGTGGGGGCACGACCGGGCCATATTATGGCGACCTTGACGTGATCGCGTGGTACTACTCCAATTCAGGGGGGAAGACACACCCGGTGGGGCAGAAGCAACCGAACGAATATGGTCTGTATGACATGCTGGGAAATGTCTGGGAGTGGTGCTCGGACTGGTATGGCAAAGGCTACTACAGTGTTTCCCCTGCTGCGGATCCTCAAGGCCCTTCCTCCGGACTGCGCAGAGTACTGCGGGGCGGGTCCTGGTACTTCGATTCGTTGTACGCCCGCGTTTCCTACCGCGACACGTTCTTTCTCACTCTCAGGTTCTCCTTCAATGGCTTCCGTGTGTGCCGGCAGAAGCTTTGATCCTTTGACCCTTTTCCCTTTCCCTGGACGTCCACAGGCGGTTTCAGCCCGATCATCGCAAAGATCGGTGTCAGGCAACCATTTCACCAAATTCCAGCCCATGACCAAGTCGCTGCGGGTGGTACCCGAAATGGTGAAATATTTCTATCGTAACCCGCATTTCATAACGTTGAGAGCAATTGTGAACAGCAGGGTGTGCAGATGTGAACAGCATTTATCCGGGTCGTCGGCTACTCTAAATCGAGAAGGACGCGCATCGCACCTTCAGGCCTCGGTTTTCTGCTGAATTGAAAGGAAAGGTCCCATGCCCGAAACTATCGTGAATAGGAACACTGCTGTTGCCCTTATCGCAGGTGGATTGTTGGGAGCAGGGGTGGCTCTCTTGTTAGCGCCCCAATCCGGTCGCAAGACGCGTAGTGACCTATACCGATTCGCCGAGAAGACGAGAAATAAGGTGGAGGCAGCACAGATTGAGTGGAGGCACTCCATCCAAAATCTCGTCGGTGACGCAGCAGAAAAAATCGGAGGAGGTCTGAATCGCGGGATCGATTGGACCGACAGTAAAATCGCCGAATTCCAGCGGGCATTGGATGGTGGAAGACAGTTCATCCAAAGCGAAATTGAGAAGATCCAATCGAGCTAGCCGCACGCGCCACGCATCCTGGCTGCTCAACGGAATGGCACGCAATTTCGTGCGACATGGGGCCCGCCCCGTGGAATTCCTGCCAGGTGAAGTGGCGCGTCACTCTTCGTAATGAGTGGTGCAGCAATGTCATTGACACGTTCCGAGCGGCTCAGTTTCAGAACCCGGCAGCGCGCCGCCTGCGACCGGCGTGACGATCAGCCCGAGGCAGCGCAGGGGAATTGGCCCGACAGAATCATGCCCTGCCAGGAGCTACTGTCATTACCAATCAAGAATTCACTGGTGCCCTATGGAACGTGAACGGTTTAATCCGCTCGGCCTAATCGGTCGAATCGTGCTCCCCTTCATTCTGGTCTACGGGACCTGGAATCCGTCGGGCCAATCGTTTTATCACTGGGCCATTGCACCCTTTCTATCTGGTGCACCGGCGATCGGGCCCGTGAAGGTCCTGGTGGCTCTACTCCTGCTCGCGGGCTGGTTTGTGGTGATTCAGGCGACGAGGCGGTCACTCGGACTCGGCGGCGCGATCCTGATCGCGGGCATATTCGGCGCTCTCGTCTGGCTGCTCATAGCCAAGGGGGGCGTCTTTCAACCGCACAGCGCGAATGCCTTTTCGCACCTGGGACTTGTGGCGCTGAGTCTGCTGCTCGCCATCGGGATGAGTTGGGCTATCGTGCGCCGGAAGCTGACCGGTCAGGTCGAGGTCGATGCCAAGCAGGGCTAATACTATCGCACAGGAACTCCGGCCATATACGAGCATGGGCCGGAATGCGCACATCGGCTTGAACGCTGAAACCGGAAATCGCGATGTTGTTTGGTTTTTTTCGATGAGGCGATGAGGGGCGATAAGGGGACTGACGACGATAAATACCTGATGCGGCAATATCTGGTCGATTCCATCACCCGGGAAATGGTGCTTGGAACCAAAATTCGAGCCTAAAATATCTTTCTAAGCGCACAATCGACAAATCGCGTAGGAGCATAGCTGCAAGGTAAGATCCGTGCATCGAACCGCCTTTTTCAGTTTGAGCATCAAAACTCCCGGAATCCTGTCATGATAATTCGAGATCGCGCCAAGGCGATCGGCAAATTCGCTTGACATCGGAGCGCGGCAAACCAAAAATAAATGGATAGATTCTATTATTTAGTAAACTTAACATAAATTCCAGGTCTCCTGATCGAGACCTCGTTTGTTCTTTGATCCAGCCGGCCATCTGCCTGAATTGAGTGCCGCACCTTCGACGCTCATCTTTAGCTGGCCCCTGACCTCGGCCCTGCGGGCTTCGCACCCGGAGTGCAAAGACTCCAGCCGACGACCTCGTCCCGGGAGGAGTTGCACAATGATCGGTGTTCAAGTCCTTAAGCGACACCCATTGCCGGTTTCGCACTGATTTGGACAACACTGGTTCTGTCTCCAGGTTTCATGATCAGTAAATCAACCCAAGAGGTGCTATTTATGCCGAGGAATCTGATCCGACAGCAAATCCTGATTTTGTTTTTGCTGATCGCGGGTGGGGCCTACTCCCAAGAGTCCACCGGCGAAATCAAGGGGACGGTCCTCGATCCCAGCAATGCCGTGGTGCAGAAGGCCGTGGTGATCGCCAAGGATCTGGCTACCGGCCTCACATACACGGCGACCTCGGGTTCGACGCATAGGTGAAATCGGCTGCCGTTTTGCGTTCGGATTCTCGTCTGCGCTCGCGGTTTCAGGCTTCTGATAAGATCGATTATGTAACCTTCCGATCCTTGGAGCTATTCTAGCCCGAAATAGGCGCCTGCCCTGCAGGAAATTTGCAGGCCTCCGGCCGCGCTCCGATACCCTCCAGTCAGCAATCCATCGTGTCATCCGGCCGGAGCGCCCGCGCAATCGGCGGCGGTCGCGTAAGACAGCCCCAGGCAGTCCAGGATCTTCCGGATCGCCTCCGGTGGATTGATCGCCGCCAGAATCCTCATGCGCCCACCGCATCGATCGCATTCCAGAACGTCGATCGAAAATGTCCTCTTCATCAATTCAGCCCAGGAGTAATTCCTGGGCCGGGACCCGCTTTTCCCCCTTCCCGGTTCCGGCCGGTCTCCCAGCCGGGCAGCCGGCATGAGTCCGGGTTGGATTCAGCTCACGTTCCGGAATCACCAGGGGCCGGATCGACGCCGTCGAAGCCAGCACCTCATGGTACCTGACCAGATGGAACCGTGGCGGTGGAACTCGACAAAGCGGGGCACCCGACGATCGCGCTCATGCTGCCGGGCAAGGAAGGTTTCGAGATGCCCCGCCACCACGCCAAAGAGGACGCTCTCTTCAGGATGGCGTGGCAGGTACACGGCCTGCGATTCGCAAACAAGGTGGTTAAACCAGCCTTGCGGAAGAGTTCCGACCCCGGTTGGCGCTTCCGACAAAAAGCCGCCTTCCGCATTATTCACGAAACAAGACATCGCAGGACGCGGATGAACACGGATGAACGCGGATCAGATCCGTGTGCAGGGCCTTTGCGGAGCCCGAAGGGGGCGGCGCTCGAGCCGGAATGTGAATTTATTTCTACGCGAACCCTTAGGCGGGAAAAACACCCGAAGATTGCAGGTTTGTGCGGCAGCCGGCGACGTCGTCGTATCTGCCCGTCTCCCGGAGCGTGACATAAAAACTGCAATTGGGTAGTGATTTAAAAAAATCAGTGGAATCCGTGCAATCCGTGGCGTTTTTATCTGCCTCTGACCACAGGAACAACCTATCTAACCTCCAGCGGTCGATTTGAGCCGAAAATTTCAAGGGTAAGCGCTGCCGCGGCTTAGGGGATATAGGAGAGGACGCAGCCCTTCGGGGCGCGGCGCTCGTGCCGGAATGTGAATTTATTTCTGCGCGAACCCTTAGGCGGGAAAAACACCCGAAGATTGCAGGTTTGTGCAGCAGCCGGCGACGTCGTTGTAATTGCCTGCCTCCCGGAGCGTGCCATAAACACCGCAATCGGCAGTGATTTTAAAAAATCAGTGGAATCCGTGCAATCCGTGGCGTTTTTAGCTGCCTCTGACCACAGGGCTGAACAGATAGCGGGCTAGTGTCCCGAGCCCATTTGAGGCCGATAGTGTCTGGCGACGTCCAGGCGGGACAGGGCCCGCAGCAGCGCCAGTTCGGCCCGGGCAAAATCGAGGTTGGGATCCTTGGAAGCCAGGCGCTTCTCGGCCCTGGATTTTGCCTGTTCCGCGCGGTTCAGATCGATTTCCGAGGCGGATTCCGCCGATTGAGCCAGCAGGACAACTCGATCCGGCAACACTTCGGCGAATCCCCAGGAGCAGAAAACATACTCGACCCGGTTGCCGATCTGATAGCTGATGTTGCCGATGCCGAGTTCCGCCAGAAGCGGTGCATGCCCGGGGAGAATGCCCAGGTATCCCTGGCTGGAAGGGACCGTAACCTGATCCACCGGACCGCTGAACAGCTGGCGTTCCGGCGTGACGATGACGAGTTGAATATTTTCCGGTAGTGCCATAAATAGTCTCAGCAGGCATCTGGCAGTTGCAGTCGGCAGCGTGCACTCATGTGGTCGCGGTTATGATCCCGCTCCCGGCTGCTGACCCGGGAAACTCCCGGGTCCTGCGGCTTCAGGTTCATCTCCCGTCTGCACCGCGCGCCACGAAATCCGGCAGAAAATGCTAGGCGGCCGAGAGCTGTTTTGCTTTTTCCAGGACCTCTTCGATGCCCCCGACCATCTAGAACGCCTGTTCGGGAATATGATCGTAGTTCCCCTTGCAGATGCCCCGGAAGCTCTCGATGCTCTCCTTGATCGACAGATACTTCCCCTTGATTCCGGTAAACTGCTCGGCGACGAAGAAAGGCTGGGACAGGAACTTCTGAATCTTCCGGGCCCGGTTGACGGTCTGTTTGTCATCCTCGCTCAGCTCGTCGATCCCCAGAATGGCGATGATATCCTGCAGGTCTTTGTAGCGCTGCAGAATCCGTTTGACTTCACGCGCCACGGCGTAGTGCTCTTCCCCGATGATCCGCGGGTCGAGGATGCGCGATGTCGACGCCAGCGGGTCGACCGCCGGATAGATTCCGAGTTCGGCAATCTTCCGTTCCAGGTTGGTGGTGGCATCGAGATGGGAGAACGTGGTCGCCGGCGCCGGATCGGTATAGTCATCAGCGGGGACATAGATGGCCTGGATCGACGTGATCGATCCGTTCCTGGTCGAGGTAATCCGTTCCTGCAATTCCCCCATTTCGGTGGCCAGGTTGGGCTGATACCCGACCGCCGAAGGCATGCGCCCGAGGAGCGCCGAGACCTCGGATCCGGCCTGGGTAAAACGGAAGATGTTGTCGATGAACAGGAGCACATCCTGGTGCTCGTCGTCCCGGAAATATTCCGCCACGGTCAGTCCGGTGAGGCCTACGCGCAGCCGGGCTCCCGGAGGTTCGGTCATCTGGCCGTAGATAAGCGCGGCCTTGTCGATGACGCCGGATTCCTTCATCTCCAGCCAGAGGTCGTTCCCTTCGCGCGTCCGCTCGCCGACGCCGGCAAACACGGAAAAGCCGCCGTGATGGGTCGCGATGCGGTTGATCAATTCCATGATGATGACGGTCTTGCCGACGCCGGCGCCGCCGAACAGGCCGATCTTGCCGCCGCGCACATAGGGTTCGAGAAGATCGATGACCTTGATTCCGGTCTCGAGCATGCTGGTCTCGGTGCTCTGTTCTTCGAAGCTTGGGGCGGGCCGGTGGATGGGATAGCGCCTGCAGCCTTAATTTCTCCCAATTGGTCGACCGGTTCGCCGATCACGTTCATGACGCGGCCGAGCGTGCCGCGCCCGACGGGGACAGTGATCGGCAACCCCGATATCGATCGCATCCATGCCGCGCACCATACCGTCCGTGGGCTGCATGCTCACGCACCGGACCCGGCTTTCGCCGAGATGCTGCTGCACCTCGGTACTGACGCGCATGTGCCCGTCCGGCGTATTCCCTTCGATAATCACGCAGTTGTAAATCGGCGGGAGGTGCTTCTCTTCGAACTCGCAGTCCACGACCGGTCCGATGATCTGCACTACCTTGCCTTTGTTTCCATTCACTCTCCTCTCGATCGGGTCACGCGTGTCCCGGCAACCGGGAGGCGCATCGCTCGGCGCCGCAATCGAACTGGCCGGTCCGGCTCAGGATCCGGCGGAAGCCGCGCCGCTGACCACTTCGATCAGTTCCTTGGTAATGCCCGCCTGGCGAACCTTGTTGGCGTACAAAGTCAGGCTGTCGATCATCTCCGAGGCGTTGTTTGTGGCCGCATCCATCGCGGTCATGCGCGCGCCCTGCTCCGAGGCGGCCGCTTCCAGAAGAGCCCGGAAGACCTGCGCCTCGACATGTCGTGGGAGCAGGTTGTTAAATATCTTGTCTCGGACGGCTCGTCATAGAGGTATTCGACGGTGCCGCGTCTTCCGGCAGATCATCGAGCGCGGATGGGAGCAGCGGCTCGACGATCACCCGTCTGCTGCACGACCGACTTGAACTCGTTGTAGACCAGCCAGACCTGGTCTTTCCTCTCCTGCACGAATTCCTCGATGATGTCCTTGGCGATGGCTGGCCGCGTCGGCGAAGCTCGGCTTTTGCAGCACGCTGAATGGCCTCGTGGCGCACGGCCACGTGCGGCGCCGGAAGAAGTCCCGGCCGCGCTTTCCGAGAATGTTCAGTTCACGCCGCGTCTTTGCGGGCGACGAGGAACTCAAGACGCCTGCCTGCAGGATGTTCGTGTTGTAGGCGCCGCACAGCCCCTTGTCCGCCGTGATCACCACCAGTTCGATGTTCTTGTCCACCCCGGCTGGGCGAGCAGCGGGTGGCTCTGCTCGGGGACGCGCATGGCGAGGCTGTTGAGCACCGCCAGCATCTGCTGCGCGTAGGGCCGCGCGGCAATCACCCGCTCCTGGGCCTTGCGCAGCCGGGCCGCCGAAACGAACTTCATCGCGCGGGTGATCTGCTGGATATTTTTGGCGCTCCGAATGCGCCGCCGGATGTCGCGAACGTTCGCCATATCCCAACCTGGGCAGCACGTAACGCGGCCGCTCCCCTTTCCGCTGCTGCCGCCCTTTCCGCCAGATACTTCTCCTTGAATTCCTTCAGGCGGCCACGAGCTGCGGCGCGCAGATCGTCGCTTCGAGCAGCCTTTTCCGTAGGCGATCTTCTGCACAAGCCGGGCTCTTGCACGTCTCCATGAACTGATACAGCTGCTCTTCGAAGGCGCGGATCTCGCTCAACCTCGAGATCGTCGATGAAACCCCTGGGTGCCGGCAAAGATGAAAATCACCTGCTGCGATTACCTCGAGCGGCTGGTACTGGTCCTGCTTCAGGATTTCCGTCAGCCGTTCGCCGCGCGCCAGCTGAGCCTGGGTGGCCTTGTCCAGGTCGGATCCAAACTGGGCAAAGGCGGCCAGTTCCCGATACTGCGCCAATTCCAGGCGCAGGGTGCCGGCAACCTGTCTCATCGCCTTGATCTGCGCGTTGCCGCCGACGCGGCTCACGGAATTCCCCACGTGAATCGCCGGCCGGATGCCGGCGTGGAACAGGTCGGATTCGAGGAAGATCTGACCGTCGGTGATGGAAATAACATTCGTCGGGATATAGGCGGAAATATCTCCCGCCTGGGTTTCGATGATGGGCAGCGCGGTGAGCGAGCCGCCGCCGTTCTTGCGTCATTCAGTTTTGCGGCCCGTTCGAGCAGGCGGGAATGGAGATAAAACACGTCGCCCGGGTAGGCTTCGCGTCCCGGCGGGCGGCGCAGCAGCAGCGAGATTTCGCGATAGGCGGCGGCATGCTTGGACAGGTCGTCGTAAATCACCAGCGCGTGCTGGCCGCGATCACGGAAATACTCGCCCATGGCGCAGCCGCAGTAGGGCGCGATGTACTGCATGGTCGCGGGATCGGAGGCGGAAGCCGACACCACGATGGTCTTGTCCATCACCTCATAATCGGTCAGCGTCTTGACCACCTGCGCCACCGTGGAGCGCTTCTGGCCCGATGGCCACGTAAATCGAGATAACGTCGGTCTTTTTCTGATTGATGATCGTATCGATCGCGATTGCCGTCTTGCCGGTCTGGCGGTCGCCGATGATCAGCTCGCGCTGCCCGCGGCCGATCGGAATCATCGCGTCGATGGCCTTGAGTCCGGTCTGCAGCGGTTCCTTCACCGGCTGCCGGTCGACGACGCCCGGGAGCCAGGCGTTCGATCTGGCGAAAACTCGGCGGTTAGATCGGGCCCCGGTCGTCGAGCGGCTCGCCCAGGGCGTTCACGACCCTGCCGACGAGGGCCGTCCCCACGGGAACGCTCATGATGCGTTTGGTGCGCTGGACGGTATCGCCTTCGCCGATCAGCGTGTATTCGCCGAACAGCACGGCGCCGACATTGTCTTCCTCGAGGTTGAGAGCGATCCCCTTCACACCGTGAGGAAAATCGAGCAGTTCGCCGGCCATGACCTTTTCCAGGCCGTGAATGCGGGCGATGCCATCTCCGACCGATATGACGGTTCCGACTTCGCTGACGACCACGCCGGACTGGTAGTCTTTGATCTGTTCGCGCAGGATCTTGCTGATCTCGTCGGCATTGATCTGCATGTCCTTTTCCCCTCAGCGCGGTTCGGATGGCATCCGGACCGCAGTTTTCATCTCTTACGACTGTGCCAGCCTCCGCCGCATTTCCCGGAGCTGCGTGCGGATCGAGCCATCGTACACGGTGCTGCCGATCTGAACGACGACCCCGGCCAGCAGGTTCGGATCGCTTGCCACCGACAGCGTCACCTGTTTACCGGTAGCCCGGGACAGGCTCTCGCGCAGGGCGAACATCTCTGAATCACCGAGCGGCGCCGCGGCCGTAACCCGGGCGGCGATGATCCCTTTCCGCTCATCGATCGTAGTCATGTACGCATCACAGATTTCGGCAAAATAGCGGATCCGATGATGGTCCTGCAGAGTGCCCAAAAAATTGCGCATTGTTGCCGACACCGGATAGCGCGCCACAACCTCGGCCAGCACCCTGTCCTTGGCCTCGCGTTGAATCGCCGGGCTGTCCAGAGCCTGCAGGAGGGCCGGAACCCGGCGGAATATCTCCCGATAGGTGTCGAGATCACGCCGGACAGGGACCTCTTCCCCCTTCGTCATCGTCACATCCGCCAGGGCGCGCGCATATCGGTGAAAGAGAGAGGATGTGATCACGGCTTGCCTCCGAAACTCGTGACGAAACGCGTGAACAGGCGGTTGCGATCCGTGTCCGTGATCTCCCCTTCGATTTTCTGCTGCGCCAGAGCCACGGAGAGATCGGCCGCATGGGCCCTGAGCTCAAGCTGTGCCGCGCGGATCATCCCCTCAATCTCCCGCTTGGCCTGATCGATGACCTTCTGCGCATCCCTCTCCGCCTCCGCGATCAGGCGCTGATGCTCCGCCTGGGCTTCCCGTTCGGCCACGGCCCTGATTTCCTTCAATTCGTCATCCAGGGAGGCCATCCGGGCCGTGATTTCCGCCAGTCGTGTTTCGGCATCCAACCGGGCTTTCTGGGCCTCCGCCAATTGAGCTTTGATCGACTGCGACCGGCCGACGAAGAAATTGGCCAGCGGTTTACGGCCCACCCAGACCAGGACCGAAAAGACGATGATCAGATTGGTGAAGCGACCGATCCCAAGCAGCACGCCCCACCCGCCCTCGGTTCCTTCCGCAGCTTGCAAAGCCCCCGGAAGCGCGAAAAACACGATCAGACCGCAAACCCAGGTCCAGAACCTGTTCCCCTTCCAATGAGTCATTGTTTTTCCCGCCGGTATCATTCCCGGAATCCTCATACACCCGGAACGGCCTAAACTTGAGGCCGCACCTCGGGGAGATCAATGCAAAATGGCCGCGGCGATGCGACCGGCTGTCTCGCGGGCTTCGCGGTCAAGGCTCACCTTCGCAGCAGCCACCTGATGCTGAAGAGATTCCCGGCCATCACGGATCAATTGTTCTGCGCTCGTGCGCGCCCCGGTCAAAGCGGCACTACGGGTCGACAGGGCTTCGGAACGGGCCTTTTCCACCAGACGATACCCTCCCATCCGGGCGTTCTTGATGGTCGCCTGGTACTGGTCAAACAACTGCATCTGGTGATCGAGATCCTGTCGTGACCGGGTCATGAGTCCAGTCGTTCTCTTCTCCCTTTCCTCCTGAATTCGGCATATCGGGAGAATCAGCAGATAGTTGAGGGCCACGACTGTCAGAATGAAGATCAGGATCGCCGGTACAATGGACCAATCTAGGCTGATCATAGGCGCACGCGATCGAAGCAGCAGTTTGCCGGAATTAGTTCCATCGCGTTCCGATATTGTGAACGGCTTATGGAAAGCGTGGAAAATATCATAGGGGCCCACGCTCGTCAAGGAGTTTCACTTGAGCATCACCGGTGATATATTCTCAGGATGCTCAAGCACTTAGCTCCTCTCATTCTGGCCGGCAGCCTGCTGGAATCGCTCTGGCTCCTGAGTTACCGCCTAAGCCCTCTGCGCGAGCACAGCTCAGCGTTCGTGGCGCTCATGCTCGGTATCTTTCTGGTATGTCTCGGAAGCTATTTCTGGTGTCCCGTCAAAGGAAAGAGCGGCGCCATCTGCATAATGGTTTTCGCCTTGATGTATCGCGGCACGGTGCTCCCCGCGCCGCCGGACCAGAGCGAGGACGTCTATCGATATATGTGGGATGGCAAGCTCGCGGCGCTGGGAGTCGATCCCTACCGGTATCCTCCGGATGCCCCCGAACTGGAAAAGTACCGCGACACGCGGATCTATCCGATGTTGAACTCCAAGCCCTATGTCACGGCCTACCCGCCGCTGGCTCAGGCGCTGTTCCAGGCATCCTACACGATGTTCGGCCCCGAGGTCGTGCCGATGAAGGCCATCTTCAGCCTTCTGGAGTTCGCTTCGTTGATCCTCGCCTGGAGACTGCTTCTGATGTTTGGCATGGGGTTGCAGCCGCTGCTGCTGATGGCGTGGAATCCTTTTTTTATCTTTGAGTTTTCCCACTCAGGACATTCCGACAGCGGCAGCATGTTCCTGATGCTGTTGGCCATTTACTTCATCCAAAAATCGCGCGGTCTGGCAGCCATGACCAGTTTCGCCGGGGCTGTACTGGCCAAGCTGCATCCTGCCTTGTGGGCGCCCCTGCTGCTGCGACGCACGGGATGGAAAGCCAGTGGAGCAGGGCTCGCCGTTTTTGCCGCCGGCGTCATGGCATACCTGTCCCCCGGAACCTGGCTTTCCTACCTGCGATCGCTTGGGCTCTATTTCCGCCTCTTTGAGTTCAATGCCGGAATCCACTACCTGCTTCGCTTTATCGGTAGAGTCGGCTGGGGAGAAGCATGGGACAAGCTTACCGGGCCCTACCTCGCGGTTGTTCTGGTTTTGATCGCCTGCCTGATTGCCTGGCGGTTTCCCATGCGCAGCGCCCGGGACATCCTTCATGCCGGATTCTGGATCATGACCGCAGATCTGTGTCTGGCCACTACCGTGCACCCCTGGTACATATCCTGGGCCGCGCTGGCGCTCCCTTTTTTCCCCTATGCATTTATGGTCTACTGGACCGGCGCCTGTTTCCTGTCCTATCTTGCGTATGCCCACCATCCGGTGTTTGAGCCGACCTGGGTACTGTTGGTAGAGTACGTGCCGATGTATATTTTGATGGCTTGGGAAATCTACCGTGGTGGGCCGGTGCTGCAGATGGGGAAGGCGAAACCGCCGCGATCGCCCGATCCGGTGGAAAGCCCGGCGCGGTGATCCGGGCAAAGCGCGAGGATCGGTCAATACCGATGACTTTGTCCGTCTGGGATGCACGGTCAAGCAGCCAGCGTCCGAGGTGTCGCCACCCGGTGAACCTCAAATCCTGCGCGGCCGCCGCCAGTCGTTATTTCTCCGCCCTTTTATAGCTTACCGACATGCCCCCGCCACCCCCGAATAGAGTCGTTTCCAGGCTGGCAATACCGCGGGCATATTGGAGGTAATCGCCCCCCTGAGCCCTGTATCCACGCTCGGACACATTGTGAGCCGCGAAGCAACCGCCCACGACCAGATTCGGGAGAACTGCAGCAAGATACTGACGGTACCAGTCCTTGTCCGCGTCACAGAAAACGAAATCAATCGCCTCCTTCAGCTCCGGAACCAGGCGGTGAGCATCGCCAAGCCGCGCATCGATGAAGCCGTCCAGTCCCGAGGCTCGGAAGTTGGCCAGTGCCTGCTCATGTCGGCTCCGGTCGATTTCAATGGTTACCAGCCTGCCGCCGGTTTTCGCCAGGGCCCATGCGATCCATATGCCGGAATGGCCGGTGGAGGTGCCGATTTCGAGAGCCTTCCGGTATTTGTTCCTGATGATGATGTTGTGAAGTTCTTGCCCATCGGCATCCGGGACATTCAGATCGTGCCAGGCGCCGCGCTGGCGCTCGAGGAAACGGCGAACCCTGACATCGAGATCCTCAGAAGCGGGTGACGCTCCCCTTCCAGGTGGATTCTGAGCCCGGCCGGCGGCAATGAGAGAAAAAGCAATACTCAACACCAGGAGCAACCTGCGCATGGTTACCCTCCCTTCGCATATTGGCAGACACGAGTTTATCATGCTTTCCCGGCGCTCGGACAGCGTCGCGCGCGGGGCTGTTCCCAAAGGTCCGGGTGGCGCCCGGCTGCTGACCTGCGTTGACACGGGAACCGTTGTCGAGCTAGGCTGTCACTTCGTGTGGCAGGAAAGGGGTATCAATGAAACGAATCTCTTGGGTCGCGGCGTTCCTGGCAACAGCCTTACAACTCAGCGCATTCCAGTTGCCCGTGGGCTCCGGAACCCAATCGGCAGCTCCGGCGGAAACTGCCAGGCCGATTGTCGAGAGCTACGAACAGACCATGGTCACGGCGCCCCCCGCTGAACTTGGGATCGATCCGTTTTACAGCAGGTATGCCGACGCCATCGGCATACCGATTGTGGCCTCGGAAAAGGTGCCGCCCGCGGCGGTTCTGATGGCGCGCGATATCGTGAACTGCATGCTCGCTAAGCGACCGGACATCCGCGCGGTCATGGTCGGCAAGAAGGCCCGCATCTGTATCATGGCGCAGACGGAGATGCAGACGGACCTGCCCGAGTATCGGAACATGAAAAAGCCGGCCAAGGAAGATCCGCGTTTGACCCCCCGGGAGCGTGAAAATTATGACAATCCGGGCGGGATCGGCGGCATGACCGACCGGGAATACTGGAACCGCAGGGCGAGGGGCATGGGTGGCAACATCACCTCGTGCGCCGAGGAGAACCTCCTCGGCTATCCAAACACCCGCTACTACGGTGAGCATATCCTGGTTCACGAATTCAGTCACAACATCATGAGCACCTTCCGCGCGGCCGATCCGCAACTGCTCAAGGACCTTCAAGCCGCCTACGAGGAGGCCAAGGCTCAGGGGCGCTTTAAGGGGCAGTACGCCATCAACACGGTCGCGGAGTATTGGGCGGAGGGGACACAATGGTGGTTCTGGTCCAACTTCGAGTTTTTCGACGGCGAGACACGGGTTCAGTCACCCGATGATCTCAAGGCGTATGACCCGACCTTGTACTCTCTGCTGGAGAAGGTTTATAACGGCCATCATATTCCGGCCGACATCTACCACGGGCGTAACATCAAGCCGGCCAGGCGCTGAACCCAGAATAGCAGGGGGGCGATGGCGCCGGCTACCGCGACTCGCCGCGGCGAATCAGGTTGAGGAACTCCGTCCGGGTTTCGTGACGGGATCGGAATGTCCCAAGCATGGAACTCGTAACCGCCCGGCTGTTCTGCTTTTCGACGCCCCGCATCTGCATGCACATGTGCTGAGCCTCAATTACTACGCCGACACCAAGCGGGGCAATCTTTTCGTTGATCGTCTCGGCGATCTGGGTTGTCAGCCGCTCTTGAACCTGCAGCCGGCGGCTGAACATCTCCACCAACCGCGCGATCTTGCTGATGCCGACAACCTTCTTATCCGGAAGATAGGCAACATGCGCCTTGCCGAAAAACGGGAGCAGGTGATGTTCGCATAAGCTGAAGAAGTCGATGTTGGAGACGATCACCATTTCATCGTATTTGACATCAAATAGGGCATTGTTCAGGAGAGCATCTACATCCTGCCGGTAGCCGCCGGTCAAAAAACGGATCGTCTGGCTGACCCGTTCGGGGGTTCCCTTCAGTCCATCCCGATCCGGGTCCTCCCCGATTTCAAGTAGAAAATCTCGAATTAGCTGGTTCATGAACCTCTCGCTTGACTCCGATCGGAGTCCGAAATCACAGCTCCAGGCTAATCGAGCAGGGCTCGATGATTAACCCGGCCCGGGCTTGGCAAACCTCATGTTAGGCCGCCGCGCCCGGAATTGTCAAAGTCAAACCGGCTGCCTCAGATCGGAACCGGTCCCGGATATAACTGCATTAAACCTATTGATTTCAATATTATATGATTATGTATGGGCGGATCAAACGATTGGGTATTTACAGTCCCCACCAAAATCATTAGACTGACTTCAAATGTTCAAGGCAAAATCCGGATTGCGAAGGGTGTTGGCTGCGTTTGTTGCTGCGGCTCGCGCCATGTGGAGTTCGGAGGTCCCTCGGGATGCTGGGGCCATATCCTACTTCAGCCTGTTCATCCTGATCCCTGCAGTCCTGGTCCTGTTCGCCATTCTGGACGCGGCATTGGGCGCGGCACAACTGCACGTCACGGTGGTTCAGCGCATAGTGGTGCTATTCCCTGGTTCTTCACAGTTCCTCCAGAAGAATCTCGCCAATCTCACGGACCCTCCGCCGGCCGTGCTCCTGTCCTGTTGCGTGGTTGTGATTTGGGGTTCCACATGGATCTTCACCTTCATGGAAAACGCGCTGAATCGGGCCTGGGAGGTTCCCAAGCAACGGACGTTCTGGGAAAGCCGGATCCGAAGCATCGCGCTGCTGTTTCTGGGGGGGACATTGCTTTTGACCGTGGCGGGAATTGCCGCCGGGGTTGGGGCCCTGCAATCTCAAGCGGCACGACGCGTGCCCGCCTTCGCCAAAGACCCGATCATCAACGCCATGTGGTATTCAATTATCCTGGGCACAGGATTCCTGATTGCCATTACCGTTTTTTTCTTTATCTACAAGTTAATGCCGGACCGGAAGGTTCACTGGCATGAGGCGCTTTCAGGGGCCGTCGTCGCCACCATACTCTGGGAAGCCGGCAGTTATATCTTCGGGAAGTTTGTTCCCGTCCTGGACTCGCAGCGGGTGTATGGCACCATGGGCGCCATTATGGCTCTTCTCGCCTGGGTGTACACTTCCAGCCTGATAACGCTGTACGGAGCGAATTTCTCCGCCAGGCTGCATCGGGTCGAGGCTGAGCCCCCGGCCACCCCCGCTGCCATTCCCGAGGATAGCAACGCCTGGAACAGCAAGGTGCGGATTTTTCCCCGAGCGGGGCGCTGACAGACCCGTGGATCTCAGCTCATTCGATTTTCCGCTACCTGAGCACCTCATTGCCCAGCATCCCCTTCCTGAGCGCGACCGGTCGCGGCTCATGCTGATCCGGCGCCAGAATCAAACGATTGCCCACCATAAGTTCTGCGATCTGCCCGCCATCCTCGGCCCGGAACACTTTCTGGTGATCAACACGACACGGGTCTTCCCGGCCCGTCTGCGCGCCCGCCGGCGCGGCCGTGCCGAGAGCATTGAAGTTCTCCTGCTGCGGGAAGAGGATCCTTGCCATTGGAACGCGCTGGTCCGGCCCGGGAGGAAGGCCAAACAGGGTGAGATCCTTGAAATCGGTGATCTGTGCGCCACGGTCGTGGAAATCAAGCCCGACGGAACGCGAATCCTGGCCTTCGAATCGGACCGCGATGTGCGAGTGCGGCTGGAAGTACTGGGGGAACCCCCGCTGCCCCCCTACATCCGCCGACAGCCGGGTGAAGATCTCGGATCGGATCGGGTGCGCTATCAAACGGTATTCGCCCGGGAGTCCGGGTCGGTCGCGGCACCGACCGCAGGCCTGCATTTTACTCCGGAAGTCCTACAAGTGCTTGCTGCAAAAGGAGTTTCCATCTGTGAGATTTTGCTGCATGTGGGGTATGGAACCTTCCAACCCGTGAGGTGTCAACAGATTGAAAGCCACCGGATGGTGCCGGAATATTTTGAGGTGTCAGCGCAGGCGGCAACCGCCATCCGTGGATATCGGTCGGAAGGGCGTCATCTGATTGCCGTCGGCACTACCACGACCCGGGTGCTGGAGCACCTCGCTCACCAGGGGTGCGCATTTGGAGGGGAAACCAGGGGGTTTTGTGACCTGTTCATTTACCCCGGGTTCGAGTTTCGCATGCTGGACGGCCTGCTGACGAATTTCCACCTGCCTAAGTCCACCCTATTCATGCTGGTATGCGCTTTTGCCGGCCGGGATTTCATGCTCGAATGCTACCGGGAAGCAATTGCCTGCGGCTACAGGTTTTTCAGCTACGGCGACTGCATGCTCATCCTCTGAGCAGCACCGGGCTCTGGGGGAGGATGCGCCCCTGTGCCTGGTTTTGGTCGCGAAACCCGCGGGTTCCATCGAAAAACCGAATGGGTAACTCGTACCACCGCATATGTTAAGAAATGAAATATATTGCCCGATATGGCGTAGTAGAAATTGATGAGGCGGATTGAGGACGACCACATGGAATGCGGGCTGGTGCGCGGCTGGCTTTTCCGGCTGATGGATGATGAATTGTCTCCAGGGGAACAGGAGCGGTTGGACCTCCATCTAGGGGATTGTCCATCCTGTGCACGGGAATGGAAGATTCTGATGATCCCGCGCCGTATCGGCCAATCCATTCCCGCGCTGGAGCCGCCGCCCTTCTTCTATTCACGATTGCGGGCACGCATCGAGAGGGAATCCCAGAGCATCACAATCTGGCAGATCATTCTGGGGCTTTCGCGGCCCATCGTGCCGGCCCTGGCAACCGTTACTCTGGTAATAATCTCCTTGTTTGCCTACTTCGAATTTCGCGGTCCCAGAATGGATTTTTACCAGGCCTATGACAGCATTTTCCTTTCCGGGGACCGACCGACCCGAATGGTGATCGCGGAAGAGATTACGGAGGAGAGCGTGATTCATGCGCTCGCGGAAAAACCAGCCAACCCAGGCCTCATCACCCCCGTAAAGCAGGCTCGCTGAGGAAAGACAGGATGAAATCAAAGACGAGCGCGGCTCTTCTACTGGTCGCGATATTTGTGCTGGGGGGGATTGCGGGTGGCGTGGCTCAAAATATTTACCGCGACCACATCGTGGCCGGCCCGCCCCTCAGGTCCCGGGTGCCAAACTCGCACGATATCACCGAAGAGATGGCGCAGAGTCTGAACCTGGACGCCGGTCAGAAACAGCAGCTCGAGAGCATTATCCGGCAAAGCTCGGATCGTTATCGCACTCTTTCCCGGCAATTTCGTCCTCAGTATGAAAAGCTCCGGGCGGAAACCAACGAAGCGATTCGCGCCCTTCTGCGCCCCGAGCAGCTGCTTCGCTTTGATGACACCCTGGAGAATCTGGACAACCGGCACCGCACCCATACCCACGAACCGCCGCCCCCAAATCCAGCCAAGTAACCTCTACGATCCTGAGCCGCCGACCGACGGCGCGTTCGCATCCGGTGTGGTTATTCGGGCCCGGCGACGGCCCGGGCGGCCGTGAGGACGGTCACCCGAAGCGCGCCTGCAGCCAGCAATGCCTCCGTGGCGCTGGCGACCGTAGCCCCGGTGGTCATAACATCGTCGATCAGGAGAATCCGCAAGTCCATGATTTTTGAGGATGGCGGGGACCAAAAGGCATGGCGCAGGTTGCGAGCGCGTTCCGGGTCGCTCAGTCCGACTTGGGGGAGGGTGCAGCGCATGCGGGCAAGCGCCGCAGGCCGGAAGGGGAGTCCCACCTGTTGTGCCAGGCCGCGTGCCAGGAGCGCGGCCTGATTATAACCGCGTTCCCGCTGGCGCTTCGGGTGCAGCGGGACCGGTACGACCAGGTCGATTTCCCGAAGGTCCCAGGCCTCCAGCAATGTCTCCGCCATCAGCGGTGTGAGCAACCGCGCCAGGTTCTGGCGCCCCTCAAACTTAAGCGCCTGTATGATGCGGCTCAGTTCGGAGCCGTACCAGCCATAGGCCCGGGCGCCGGAATAGGGAGGCAGAGACAGAGTGCACCGGCCGCACAAATGGGCCTCCCCTCCGCCGTCGAAACCCCGATAGGGTAAGCCGCAAGCCGGGCAAACCGATCCGGTAATGCGGAGTTGCAGGATCTTTTCCCGGCATCGCCGGCAAACGCCGCAGTTCTGGGAGCGCGCGACGGCATCGGCACACACCAGGCACGATTCCGGGTACAGGAGGTTGAGGACCCCATCGGCGAGCCGGCGCAGCGGGGAGGGGGGAGGATCTCGACGCATCAGGAGAAAAGGTTCTGGATTCACCTTGAGAAGGGGGACGTTCCGCTCGGGGATGAACTCCCGGGTGGTGCTGAAAGCGACGGCTGGAAAGGCGGAATGTCCCCCGCGGCGAAGCCATCCAGGGTCATTCTTTCAGCAAACCCTTTTCCTGCAGGCCCTGGCAACGGAGGCAGTACTG
Source organism: Terriglobia bacterium (assembly GCA_963824985.1). Taxonomy (GTDB): domain Bacteria; phylum Acidobacteriota; class UBA6911; order UBA6911; family UBA6911; genus JAFNAG01. The sequence continues at coordinate 50,026 of CAWGRQ010000015.1, read as the reverse complement.
GGCCCAGGGGACAGCCTCCAACCGTTTCGGCTGAATCGGCTCCTCGCAATGCACACACATCCCGAATGACTGGTCCTTGATGCGTTCCAGGGCTTCATTGATCATCAGCAGGACGGCACGATCGCCGGAACTCTTGCCGAACATGAACTCCCTGGTGTAGGACTCCACGGCCATGTCGGCCACATCCTGGATTGCCGGCTCCTTTTCGCGGCCATAACTCTCAGTCCGAACCACCATCTCCGCCAGCGAAAGTTTCTTCTGCGTCAGCTTTTCCTTGAAATGAGCCAGCTTTTTTTCGTCCATCCGTGCAGTTTCCCCGATTGCCTATTTATGATACGGAATGTTGCGTACGATGCAAAGAGCGCGATAGAGCTGTTCCACCAGGAGCACGCGAGCCATCTCGTGGGTCCAGGTCATGGGTCCCAGAGAAAGCCTGAGGTGCGCTTGTTCCGCGAGCTTCCCGTCAATGCCCTCCTGCCCCCCGATCACGAAGGTGATCTCCCTGGTGCCGTGGACCTGCTCCGATTCCATCCAGCGGGCAAATTCACGGGAAGTGAACTGCCGCCCCCGTTCATCGAGTACCACCTTGCGGCACTCGGGCGTGAACGCCCGGGCCAATGTGACAGCCTCCGCGGCCATCAGCGCGGCGCCACGAAGCCCCCTCCGCTTGGAGAGGTCGGCGACCTCCACCGTTGCCACCGGCGTCAGGTGCCGCAACCTTTCCAGGTAATCCGCCAGCAGAGATCTTATCGGCGCATTTTGTGTTTTTCCCACCCAGCAGATCTTGATGCGCATGGTGCCAGCTCAGGAATTGCGCTTTCGACCGCGCTTCACGGGCGCGGTTTTCGCTTCCGCTTGCGCCAGCACAATGCCGACGTCGAGCAGTTTGGCATCCCGCCACAGGCGTTCGAGATCGTAATACTCCCGAGCCCGTCGGGAGAAGACGTGGATCACCAGATCGGCATAATCCAGCAGGATCCACTCCGCGTTGTTGTACCCCTCGACATGCGAGGGGCGATGCCCGTCGGCGGCCAGCTGCTCCTGAAGCTCGTCGGCGATCGCCTGAATCTGGCGCGTCGAATCGCCGGAACAAATCAGGAAATAATCGGCGAAGCTGGCGACCCCGGAGATATCCATGGCGACCATGTCGATGCCCTTTTTATCGTCGACAGCTTTAATGGCAATCTGCAACGCTCGATTCATCATTCACCGTAGAGATGGAGTTTCAGAATATATTCACTCACCGTCGCCGGCACCAGATGCCCTATCGGTTTCCCGGCAGCGGCCAGCGTGCGCACCTGGGAAGCGGCAATGTCCGGCGCGCCTGCATCCAACAGGAAGATACGGCACCCGGCGTCCACCATCCCGGCGTCGGCCGCGGTGCGCGCCTGCTCCCGGACCAGATTCCGGCAGTCAACCACGCGTGCCGCAGCTGAATCAGGCAGAACCGACCTGATGTCCGGCAGATTTACCCCGGGGCGCATGATGAAAACAAAGTTATAGGACTGGAGCAACAATTCGCTTTGATGCCATCCGGCCACTTCCAGCAGTGAATCCCCGCCGGCGATAAAGTACAGCTCCTTGCCGGTCATGTCAAACCGTCGAGCCAGCTTGGCCAGCGTTTCGAAAGTAAACGGGCTGACCGGCGGCTCAAGTTCCACCTGGGACGGGAACAGATGGGGGCAACCGGCCGTGGCCAGGCTCACCATGGCATAGCGGTGATGGAATGGGATCAGGTTCTCCGGCGGCTTGTGGGGAGGGATGCCGGCGACCACGAAATGAATCCCGGACAGCCCGAGGATATTGCGGCTGCAGGACGCCAGATGGAGGTGCCCGTTGTGCACCGGGTTGAAGCTCCCGCCCAGAACCCCCATTCTATTAGCCACGCTGAGTCTCCTCCGCCTCTCCCACAGAGGCGACAGACGCCGTCCCCGGAATGATCGTCCTTTGCATCGGCGCGGGAGCGCCCCGGAGCCCGCAGTACTTTCCGGGATGCCGCGCGCGGGCTCACAGCACCCTGAAGGATATCGGAATTCGAGCAGCCAGGCCGCTACGAGCGCGCTCCTCCGGGTTCGGCTGCGCCGCTTAGAATCTGGTCCAGCAGCCGGATCAGTTCCGGTATCCCTTCCCCGGTGACGGCAGAAATCGGATGAAACACGATGCCTCGCCGCCGGCACATCATACGCAACCGCGTGAGCATGCGGCGGTCGGCGAGCGCATCAATCTTCGATGCCGTCACTACCTGGCGTCGTAATGCCATCTCCGGATTGAACAGGGTCAGCTCGCGCATGATCGTTTTGTAATCGGCAATCGGATCGCGCTCCGGCTGGCTTACATCCACAAGGTGAACGAAAACTTTGGTCCGTTCGACATGCTTTAAAAACTGATCGCCGAGTCCATGACCCTCGTGCGCCCCTTCGATCAGCCCGGGGATGTCGGCAACCACGAAGGTGCGGAAATCGTCCACGGCCACCACCCCGAGATGAGGCGCCAGCGTCGTGAACGGATAATCCGCGATTTTCGGCCGGGCGGCGCTGATGCGTGAAATCAGCGTCGATTTGCCCGCGTTGGGGAACCCGATCAAGCCGACGTCCGCGATCAGTTTCAGATTCAACGACAATTCCAGCAGTTCCCCCGGGCGCCCGGGTTCCACCCGGCGGGGCGCCTGATTCGTGGCGGTGGCAAACCGCGCGTTCCCCTTCCCTCCTTTGCCCCCCACGGCGACCAGCAACCGCTCCCCCGGCTGCGAAAAATCCTTGAGCATTACATGTTCGGGCTCCTGGTAAACCTGCGTTCCCGGCGGGACCAGAATCGTAACATCCTCCCCATCCCTGCCGTGACGCGTTGATCCCTCTCCGTGTCGTCCCCTCCCGGCCTTGAAGAGCCGCTTATACTGGAAATGGAGCAGCGTATTGATCCGATCGGAACAGTCCAGGTAAACGTCGCCCCCCTTGCCGCCATCGCCTCCGCTTGGACCGCCGCGCGGCACGAATTTCTCCCTGCGGAAGGCAAGGCAGCCGTTGCCGCCGTTACCGGCCTGCACGGTGATCCTGGCACGATCGATGAACATCAGTCGTCTCGATGGGCGGCGCGACCGCCGATCCGGAATCGCAACCCGGAATATTCATAAACCATGCGGGGCAAAAAGCAAAGGACCCCGTACGGGGTCCTGTCTGCAGCAGCTTGCTTGTGAGCGGTTCCGGTGGTTATGATTGCGCCTCGATGTGAACGAAACGCCCCAGCCGGCCGCGATCCTGGAACCTGACCACGCCCGACACCTTTGCGTACAGCGTGTCATCGCTGCCGATCCCGACGTTTCGTCCCGGTTTCAGCTTGCTTCCCCGCTGCCGGACGATGATGGATCCTCCGCTGACCAACTGGCCCGCGAAACGCTTCACTCCCAGCCGCTGTGCTTGGGAATCACGCCCGTTTCTGGAACTGCCGACGCCTTTTTTATGTGCCATGATACCCTCTGCAGCTATGCCTTCCCTGCCGCCACGCTGATCTTGTCGATGTGCACCTTGGAAAACGCCTGCCGGTGCCCGCGGGTGCGGCGGTACTGTTTCTTGGCCTTGTATTTGAAAACCAGGACTTTTTCGCCCCGAGCCTGAGCTTCCACGGTACCGCTGACGCTGGCGCCGGCTACCACGGGACGGCCGATATGGGTCTGCTCGCCGGCCTGGACAAGCAGCACGTCAGTGAACTCTACTGTGGACCCCGATTCGAGATCCAGCTTTTCCACGCAGACAGCCTCGCCCTCGACAACCCGATACTGCTTCCCACCACTTCTTATGACGGCATACACAGTCGCGACCTCCAGTGACAAAACACGCATTATACTTTGCAGAAGGGCTAAAAGGCAAGGCAATCCGGTGGGGGTATCGTATCCCCGGGCAATCAAAAGCAAAAACGCCACGGATTTCACGGATTGTCAAAGAATATTGTAATTGTTTAGCCAAATCAAATGGATGAAGAAGCAAAACGCAAAGGCGCAAAGATCGACACTGAGCAACAGGCGTGGGCGCAGCGCTTCGCGTTCTGCTGTTCAGCATCGGCTAAACAGATGCAGAATATTGTCGATCATGGAATGGGACCGCGGGTCAGGTCCGATGGGGCTGAAATGCCGGATGAAGAACTCTCAGGAACGGGTCATCGGCATTGCGCTGGAGGTCCATAAACTGCTTGGATCCGGGCTCCTGGAATCCGTATGCGAACGCGCACACGAATTGGAACTGACTGGGCGCTAATACGCTTGGCGGGCTAGAGCGTCTGCCTCTGGATGAACGACTTAGCCTTGACCTTCCCGTCCGCCGAATCCCGGAGGGCGCTCTGGGATTCCCGAGGCATGAGGGGCAGCTCAACCTGGAAATCGGCCCCCTGGTCGGGAGCGCTGAATACGTGGATCGAACCGTCGTGCGCCTCAATCACCCATTTGACCAGCGACAGCCCCAAACCCGTCCCGCCGGTGTTGCGGCTCCGGGCTGGATCGGCGCGGAACAGCCAGTCGAATATAAACGGCAGGTCCTTGGCTGCGATGCCGATGCCGTCATCATGAATGATCAGGCGCACCATGTCCCGTTCGTGGGTCATCACAATCCGGATCGTGCCCCCATCCCGCGAGTATTTGATGGCGTTATCCAGCAGATTGAGCACGGCGCGGCGCAGCCATAACGGATCCGCATCAATCACCGAATCGGGCAATTCCTGAACCTCGATTTTGATGTCACGTTCCGCGGCAAGGACATCCATCTGGTCGGCCAGGTCCGAAATCAGATCGTTGAATCTGGTCGGTTGCTTGTGCAGAAGCTGGGTTCCGGCCTCGGCCTCCGCCAGCGTCAGGATATCATTCACGATGCGGTTCAGGCGTTCCAGTTCCTCGAGATTGCTGATCAGGAGGGCGCGAATCTCATCCGGCAGCGATTCGGATCTCAAGGCGATCTCGTTTTCGCCCTGGAGAATCGCCAGCGGCGTGCGCAGTTCATGCGCCACGTTGGCGTTGAACCGGCGCATTTGAGCGAACGACTGGCGGAGGCGCGCCACCATGGCGTTGAATGATTCCACCAGGCGCTGAACTTCCTGCTCCTTGCGGACGTTCACAATCTTGGTATCCAGTTTTTCGGAAGTAATCAGTTCCGCAGTTTTTGCGACCTCTTCGAAAGGTTTCAAGGCATACGCCGCGAAGAACCAGCCGACCACCGCGGCGATCCCCAGAACCAGAGGGACCGAATATAGGTAGATCAGCATGTATTCCTGCTTCACCGCATTGAGCTGATCCAGGGATCGCCCGAGGTGGAGCACGACCTGCCTTCCGCTCTCGGAGGACATGATCTTGTTGATGAAACGGAACTGCCGGCCGTTGGATGCGGTAGCGTCGCTGACGCCCGCCTGATGGTGCAGGACGTTGTCCAGGTCCCGCTGCAGCAGCATTGCGCGGATGTAGTAGCCGTAAAACTCCTTGCGCAGGACATTCCCCTCAAGATCGGTCAAAACAAAGAAAGGGCGAATACTGTCGAGCGCCATGGCGTCGGCAGGCGGCACATAGGGCTGGATCCACTCGAATCCATCCTCGGTCGGGCGGACGCGATCGATAAAAAATTGCGCCTCGCGCTCCAGGCTCTGCGTAAAGGCCCGGTTTACACGGTAGGAAAACGTCTGGTAGCGCCCGTATCCGAAGAGCAGGAAATAGACCGAAAAAAACAGGCCGTTGGTCACGGCAAGCTTGAAGCGGAGGCTTCGAACATTCACGCCGCAGTACTCCGGAGGGTGTACCCGACACCGCGAACCGTGTGAATGAGCTGAAGCGCGAAGCCGCGGTCCACCTTGTTGCGCAGATAGTTGATATAGACATCCACCACATTGGTGAAATTGTCAAAGCTCGAATCCCAGACATTTTCGACGATCATGTTCCGGGTCACGATTTCATCCTTGTTGCGCAAGAGGTATTCGAGCAGGGAGAATTCCTTGTTGGAGAGCTCGATCTGTTTGCCGCCCCTGCTCACCTTGCGCTTGAGAGGATCCAGCACCAGGTCGGCAGCGCGCAGCTCGGCGGTGCCCATGGTGATGCCGCGGCGGAGTTGCACTTGGACGCGGGCCAGCAGTTCGGCGAAGGAAAACGGCTTGACCAGGTAGTCGTCACAGCCCAGGTTCAGACCCTGGACGCGATCTTCAACCGCCGTCTTGGCCGTGACGGCAATGATGGGGAGGGTCGGCTTGCGTTTCCGCAACAGCGGAATCAGCTCCCACCCGGTGATCTTGGGCAACATCAGATCGAGCAGAACCAGATCGAAGTCCGTGGCGCGGAATTTGTCGAAACCTTCTTCCCCATCCGCGGCCAGATCGACTTCGTATCCAGACTGCTCCAGCCCCTTCTTGATGAAACTGGCGACCTTGCCTTCATCTTCGATTACAAGAATCTTCATAGACGATCCTGCCCTGTTGATGGCGAAAGCGAGACTGCAGAATTTGTATTGTACGTCCAGGCCCACCAAAAATGGAGACTTATTTCATCGGAACCGCGAGCGAAACCGGAAATCCACGCCATACTTGCCGTTCTCATCCCGAGTCGCGACGATGGTAAGGTTCCGGTTAACGTCATATTCGAGCACGATAATCTGCTCCTGGCTGGTAGTCAGGTTGCGTGAAAAGGTCACGGTGATATCTTTGGAGAGGCGCTCGCTGATGGTGACGCGCGCGGTAGGATCGTTCTCCGCTCCCGCAAGGAAGGGGTCGACCCTGAAGCTCTTCAGGCCGAAGATTCGCTCCACCCGCTTCCCGATAACCCCGGTCAACTCCTCCGAGAGGATGCTGGCGGCACTGACCCCGGTATTTTCCGCCAGCCGGCGCTGGTCAGCGACACCCGACTGCTCCGACTTGCCGGTGGCCAAAAGCGACACGATCTCGACTGTGGACAGAGGCGGGTCGGAACCGATGTTCAAAGTCAGATGTTCCAGATCCCCAACCAGATCCAGCCGCAGGCGGTAGCTGCGGACGTCCGCCTCGGCTCTCACATCAAATATCGGGTTGATGCGATTCTGATCGACGAAGTCGGCCGATGCGCGAATGACATCAAACCGGTTTCCGCGCCAAAAGATGGATCCCTCGATGGTCTCGGCGCGACCTGTCACGGAGGGATAGGCCAGGGAGCCGCGCAGTTCCAGATCCAGTTTTCCCCGTAACCGCGCGAGTTCGTTGTCGATGTACAGACCGTCCTGCGATCGGACGGACACGTTCAGGCGCGTGCCGGCCAACAGAGGATTCGTGATCTGGGGCCCTCCTCCGCCGGTCGGCCGGCCGATAAACTGCTCGAGCACACTGAAGTCCCGCAGGTATTCCGCACGCAGGACGGTTACGTCGCCGGAGAGCACCCGCGCATCGGAGCCGCCTTTCAGTGAAAGTTGCGCATTCACCGAGGAGATGAAGTCCCTGGGATAACGGAGTCGCGCATTCTGGATGGTGGCTTCCAGGTTGATACCCTGCAATTCCCCCCCTTGATGCTCCAGATTGCCGGATACCTGGATTGAGCCGGAAGCGATCGATCCGGAAACCTTTTCAAGTCTGACCGAATTGCGCGAAAAGACGATGTTGCCGCGCAGGCCGGAGAACGGGAATGGCATATCGTCATAAGCAAGGCGGACATCCTGGAGGACGGCTTGGCCGATCAGCTGTGGCGTCTGCCTGGAACCGGTAATGCTGACATTGAGGGACGCGGAACCCGTGACTCCCACCTGAGGGTTCATATGATCCAGGAATCCGAGATTCAGGACGCCGGTCAGGTGCAGATTCAAAACCGGATCGGACCCGAGCGGGATCATGCCCCCTTTTTCAATGGCCAGGTTGCTCCCTTCCCCGACCAGGCGGGCTTCCGCCACAACTATGCCAGCCGTAGTTGCAGTAAACCGGATCATGCCATCGTTGCGCAGCTCGTAGCCGTTGATGCTGAAGCGGGCGCCATCCATTTCGCCATTGTAGGTGAGCCCGGCAAAATCGGCGAATTGCCCTTCAATTACAAGGTTGCCGTGGAGCGCCGTGCTGAAGTCATTAAACAGCTCCGGCACGTTATCGGCCACGATCTTTTGCACGTTCCAGTCCCGAAATGCCAACGTGATCCGGCCCGGGTACCCCGGGCCGGTCGAAATCCGCGCCTCGCCCCGGAATCCGCCGAGAGCTGATTGCACATCGATGGGATTGGCCGACAGGACGCCTTCGCGCAGATTCACGGTTGCCTGGCCGACGCCGAGATCCCATCCCGAAAAGTTCAGATCTTCCACTCTGATCGTCCCCGAAAATTCCGGTTGCTCCGCTGTTCCGCCGATGTCGCCGGCGGCGGAAATGCGCCCGTTAATGGCGATGCCACTGGATTTGACCTCGGGAATGTCGGTCAACGGCAACTGCTGCAGGCGGGTTTTGAGATTCATTTGCCCCGTCTCCAGATGGATCTGTCCATCCAGGCTGACCGACGCGGGCCCGCGCTGGATACGTCCCTGCGCGATGTGCAGGACCTGGTCCCGGATCTGCACGGCCGCGCTCAGGATGTCGACCGTCTGGCCATTGTAACTTGCCTTCTCCACCTGGAAGGTACCCTCGCCCCGGAGCCGGCCCTGCTCATAGGCAATCGTGCCCTGGCCGCTCAGCTGCCCGGTCACCGCCACCTTGGTATCAAACCCGAAATCGCGCAGCGTCCCCAGGGAGATCTGATGCAGCGTGCCCTGGAAGCGGACGTCCGGAGGAGCCTCCCCGCTGGGAAGTCGCACGAGGAGATCGCCATCGGCCGCCTGCGCCCCCTGGCGCAGCTTGAGCGTGCGCAGGGCCAGCCGGGAACCATTCCAGATCGCGTTCGCGCTCAGGCTTTCAATGCTGTAGGCGCGCCACCGTCCGCCGGCGATCGTGATCCGACCCTCATAGGCAATGGCATCCGGCAGGCCCATCAGCAGGTCGCCGTTGAGCTGATACCGGCCCGAGATCAGCATGAGATCCGGCACCGCGGCGATCTGACTCTCCAGAGTAGAAGAGAATCCGCGGGCGAGGCCGAGCACTTCGGCGGGCCGGCTGGTTTCCAATTGAATCTGGATGCGCGATCGGTCGGGATCCAGTCCGGCCACTTCAATCCGGGATGCGGGGGAGGCCAGGCTGGCCTTCCTTACATACCAGGCTCGATTGCGAAAGGAAAAGGTGGCGGTCCCATCCAGCGGCGTTCTCATTTCCGTTGCCGAGCCGCTCGCCGGCAGCCCATGCACCTCGACTGTCCCCTCGGCTTCGAGGTCACCCAGACCCTGGCGCCAGTCAAGCGTGGCTTCGGCATCAACCGTGTTTTCCAGCGCCATGGCCCGCAGCTCCATCAGGCCGGAAGCGTCCCGGAGGGCGACGTTCTGAGCGGAAATCCTGATATGGTGGGGCGGCGCTTTCGCTCCTTTCAACTGAATGGCGCCGTCCACACGGAAGGTGCCGTCGCCCATTCTGCCATTGGTCTCGCCGAGCAGAAGCACGCCGTCCTTGATCTCGTAAGTTCCACGCAGCGCCCGGGCGACCGACTGGCGATAGTGAACAGTCTCCCTGAAACCGCCCCTGCATGTGAAATTCCCGGGCATCCCAGCGCAGATTCCCGATCACCCGGACGTCGCCCCGGGCGTATTTAAGATCGGGGGTAATCAAGGTAAGGTCCTCGCCGTTGAAAGTCCCGGCGGTCGAGATTTCCAGCCGAGGAGCGCCCCAGTTGCTCAGCCTTCCGCTCCCCTGAAAGCGGCTCTTGTGCTCCAGCAAATCAATGAATTAATCTCCAGGCCCGACTGCAGCAGGTTGAGATCGGCATTCAGATCATAGACAAACTGCGACCGGCCCACTGCAGAGGGCTGTTTTTATACTCCACCTGGAGGTTGTAACTCTGCGGGCTCGGCCGGTACCGGATGCTGCAGTTTAAGGCGTCCACGGTCAGATTCAGCGGAATGCGCCGATTGTTCAACTCCACCCAGCCATCCCGGATCGCCGCCTTGCGGGCGGCCACATCGATGGAGCGTTTCATGATGGGCGCCAGGCTCCAGGTTCCGCCTCCGGGTTCCTGCCGGATGGCAAACCGGGGGCGGATGATGGTCAACTCCGCAAGTTCGACCCGGGGACGCCACAGAGTGGTCAGCCGGAATACTCCCGTCACTTCGTCGACGCTGAACTCGATGCGGTTGCCGGTCTCACGGCGGGTCCGGAGCGAAAGCCGGCTCACGACAAATGTACCGCGGATTGCATCCAGCGACAGACGTTCCAGGCCGACGCGCAGGCCGGTCGCCTGCTCGATGCGGGTAACAATCAACGTCCGCATCTGCTCCTGGAAGCGCTCCGAGCGCAGATAGACTATGACCGCGCCGGCAAGAAACAGGAAAACCAGGGCGGCGGCACTGAGCATGAGAACGCGAACCTTGGCACTCATCGCCGCTCCTCCCCGGAAGCCTGACCCGACCCGGGAAAAAACTCGATCCGGGAGTGTTCCCGGATATTCTGAATCCACTGGTCCATCGCGATCGTGATCTTTTCCTGTTTCAGAGTATCCGTGATCCGGGGTGTGAGTTCCTGCAGCGGCGGGATGGAGGCCCCTGACTTTTTCAGGATCGGCAGCAGTTTCTCACGATAATAGGCTTCCACTTCCTCCGTGGAAACGGTCACGAACGGACCGAAGCGCAGGTTGCTGAACCGGTTCGAGAGCAGTATCAGGCGGACGTAGGCTTCCAGCTCCTTTTCCTGCAGGCCAAGCCGTCTGAGAAGCTCGGGAAGGCCGCCGATCTCCGCATAGGCGCTTCGGAGGCCGTCCAGTTTGGCCTGGACCTCCGCCTGAATGCTGTCTGGCCCCCCCTGGCCCAGAAAGCTCTCCATTTCCTGCTGGATCAGTTCGAGATCGATACGGCGGCTCAGCGCCTGCGGCCGGGAAGTGTCGGGATCCGATCGGCCCAGCAGAATCAAGGCGTTGAGAGCACGCGACAGCTTGAGGTCCCCTTCCGTGATCACCTTGCCATTCACGGCCGCCAGAAGGCGATCGATCTCCTCCGCCGCAGCCGGGCGGAAGCTCATCAATCCCAGTACCCAGATGGCGAAAATGCCGGCCTTTTTCATAGCCTTCCTCAGAAAAGCGGCCCGATGGTTAGAAAGAAATGGCCCGTTTTATACCCGATCGACTTGAGATGCTCCGATAGATTCATGTTGAAGCCGTAATCGATGCGGATGGGCCCCAGCGGCGTCTTCAATCTCAGTCCGATTCCCAGCGTGTGGCTGAAGTCGGGAATTCTTATGTCGGCGGCCCGGGTAAAAACATTGCCCGAATCATAGAAACCCGCCAGCGCCAGCCGGCTGATCAGCGGCAGCCGCACTTCGAAGTTCCCGATCAGCAGGGCGTTCCCGCCGATCGGCTGATTATTGGCATCCAGAGGGCCTGCCCGATCGGTTTCAAATCCGCGCAGGCTGGAGCTGCCACCGGCGAAAAACCTCTCACTGAGCGGTATGCTCCTGTCGCCGGCTAACGGAAGCTTGAACCCGAAACGGAACGCGGCGACCATCAGGAAAGGTCCGGCGAGCCTCCGGTAATATGAGCTCTGGCTGAATATCGAGGCATAGAGGCCGCTGGGCAGCAGGGGTGCCGGGAGTTTGGTGGTCAGGCTCAGATCCGTCGAGGTCATAAATCCCCTCTGAGGGTCCAGATAGTCGTCGCGGGTATCATTCACGTAAAAGGCCGAGACCGTTGAAAGGTTGCGCGGAGTCTCTTCGCGGGCGAGATCCGGCGGAACATTCGAAACCCTGACATTGGTAAAATTGTACCGCAGCAGTCCCCAGGTGTGCGTGTTAAACGGGTGGCTGTACTGGTATGACAGATCCCAACGGCGAACGTCGAAGCTGACCTCCTGTTTCTTCCCACCGGACAGGATGAAATAGGAGTCCACCGGGAGAAAACGAATCTGCGGCTGCTGGAAGCTCAGAGATCCGGCCTGCTCAATCGCGCTGCCGCGCAATCGAAGGTCCACACGCCGACCCAGCCCGAAAATGTTGAGGTGGGTCAATTCCAGAATCCCGCGGACCTTTTCCCTTTCCTGATACCCGATGCCATAGCGCAGGATCAGGGGCCTCGCTTCCCGCAAACGTACGATTACATTTTGCAGCGCGGCGCCGCTTTCGGGATTCTGCGGGGCCACCCGCACCAGGTCAAAAACGCCGGTGCCGTACAGCGCCTGCTGGGTCTCAAGCATGCGGCCCAGGCTCAGCGGGTCGTCGGGCTTCATTTTGATACGCTTTTGAATGACGGAGTCGCGGGTTGCATCCTTCCCAAGCACCACGATCCTGTCGATCCGTGACTGGGTCCCCTCGACGATCTCGAACTTGACCGCAAAGGTCAGGTTCGCGTCGGGGCCTTCGGCGCTGTAGGTCACGACAGGTTGCAGGAAACCTCGATCGTAATAGATCGCCAGGATGCCCTGGCGATCGCGTTCCGCCAGGCTCGGCGAATAAGGGGATCCGGCCTTCAACCGCATCCTGCTCTCCACGACCGCGGCCGGCAGGCTGAGACCGGCGGGTATGGTAACGGACCGGGTCTTCGCCAGCCCACCCTCCGAACACTCAAACGTGATCCGGAGCTTTTCGTCCTTGTTTGCCGTCTCCACCAGCGGCACGACCGTCGCATCCAGATAGCCCGCCGCCCGATAGGAGCTTTGCAGGGCTTCAACATCCGCATCGAGTTTCGAGATGCTGTAGACCGATTTCTGGAGGAAACGCGCCGGCTGGATCTGAATGGACTTGAGCAGTTCCGCGCTCGTAAAGGCGCGGTTTCCCCGAAATTGGATCTCCTTCACCGTCACCCGGCGCCCGCGTTCGACCTGGTATCGAAGAAGGCGCAAACCAGAGGGCTCACGGCTTTCGAGCAGCGTGATCGAAGCTTCCGGGTAGCCGTTCTCCTCCAGGTACTCCTTGAGATTGGCCTTGCCTTCTTCGAGCATGACCGGGAACTGGCCTTCTCCCGACAGGACCGGAAGCAGGCGGCTCAGCCGTTCCTTCGGAATCGAGAATCCGTCGACCGCGACGCGCACCTGTCCGAAGCTGCCCAGGCTCAGCTGAAGAGCCACCGAGTTGTCGGCCGGCTCATATGTCGGAATGATCTGGGGATTCGCCTCGAGGAAGCCGCGATCCAGCAAATACTTCTTCAGGCCGGCGAGCTTCCTGGTTACCCGGTCGCCATCAAACTGGTCACTTGGGCGCAGGCCCAGCCGCTCGCGCATCACCAGGCGTTCATTCTCCGGCACTCCGTCGATCGTCAGCGAACGAATCGTAGCCTGCGGGCCGAGCTGGACATCGAAGGTCGTGTCGATCAGAGTACCGTCGCCGACCGGCACTGTGTTCGCCTGCACCCGGGCCTGGTAGTACCCTCGTTCCTGCAGGTAGGCCACAACCGCCCGCTTCGCCCCTTCCAACACTTCCACAGTGAAGCGGGCGCCCACCGGGAGCGCGATCACCTCCGACGGCAATTGACCGTGCAGATTCACTCCTCCCGAGATGACAAACCGATTGAAGTAGGAGCTCCGGCGAAGCTGGAACTGCAGTTCCACGCCATCCCCGGCAGGGGCAGCAAAAACCACGATTTCCGAGAAGCTGCCGGTTTCGTATAATGCCTGGATCGAAGCCTTCAGGCCGGTCCGCGTCAGCGGCGCTCCCGCTTTGCTGGGGATACAGGCGGCAAAACGTTCCTGGTTGAGGGGCTGACCGGCCTCAACTTGAAACTGGATGCTCCGGATCGTCCGGCCGAAATATTCCGCATCGGATGATTGTCCCGACCAGGCCCCGGCGGGGAGCGTCAGAAGGACAACCAAACAAATCACGGCGCCGATCACCGATCGGAAATCTCGCTCCATGTCTCGATCAGCCCCTACACGTTAAAGCGAAAGAGAATTACATCCCCTTCCCGCACCTCGTAGTCTTTCCCCTCCAGCCGGAGAGCCCCCGGCTCCGCGCGGCCTGGAAGGACCCGAGATCGATCATGTCATCATACGCGATCACCTCAGCTTTGATAAAGCCGCGGGCGAAGTCCGTGTGGATGACCCCGGCGGCCTGCATCGCTGTCGTGTCCCTCGGAATCGTCCAGGCGCGGACTTCAGGATCGCCGGCCGTGTAAAACGAAACCAGGCCGAGCAGAGAATATGACTCGCGGATGATCCGGTCCAGCCCACTCGCAACCAATCCGAGGTCCTCCATGAACATGCGGGCATCATCCTCCGGCAGCGAAGCTATTTCCGCTTCGATTTTCCCGCACACGGCGGTGATTGCGATCCTCTTCTGCCCCACCTTCCGCTCGAGCCCGAATTCCTGAACCACGCGGGCGATTTTGGCAATATCACCATCACCCAGATTCAGGACGAGGTGCAGCGGTTTGGCCGAGAGGAAGGTGAATCCCTTGATCCGCCGGTGTTCCTCCTCCGTCAACTCGAGATCGCGCAGGGGTTGCTCGCGCTCCAGGGCGGCCTTGAAGCGCTCCAGCACCGCATTCTCCATTTCGAGTTCGGGAGTCCGTGCTTTTTTCAAATCCTTGGAAAGCCGGTCGAGCCTCCTTTCCACGATTGCCAGATCGGAAAAAATCATCTCGAGATCGAAAAGCCCAATGTCACGCAACGGGTCGATGCTTCCTTCCGAGTGAGGGATATTCGCGTCTTCAAAGGCGCGCACGACCTGCATCAGGGCATCGACATTCTTGAGATTGTTCAGATAGGTGCTCATCTCACGCGCGTCTCCACCCTGACCATCCCCGCGCGCCCACCCGGGGAGATCAACATATTCCACAGTGGCATAGGTTATCTTTTGGGGATGAACAATCTCCGCCAGGCGGGTCAGTCTGGGGTCGGGCACCTGGGCGATGCCAATATGAGCCTCCCCTTTGCCCCCACCCCACGAAGATGTATTCACCTGACCATGGGTCAACAGGTTAAAAATGGTGCTTTTCCCCACCAGCGGTAATCCCACAATGCCAACCTTCACGCGATTTCCTCCTAATAAACACGGGCGTAATATGTTAGCACGAAAGAAAATCCCGGGCAGGCATCGATTTTCCCTACCGGTGAAATTGTAAGTGAGAGATGATCCTGGGAAAATCAAAACAAAAACGCCACGGATTTCACGGATTCCACAGATTTGTCAAAAAATATTCTCGGCCAGTTTTTTGAATCCGTGAAATCCATAGCGTTTTTGCTTTTTTGGCCCAATTCACTCTTCCGGCGCCAGGTCGTTCCAGTCCAAACGTGTAATCCTCCGGGCTTTTTGAATCTGTGAAATCCGTGCAATCCGTGGCGTTTTTGCTTTTCAGCCCAATTCAAAACCTCGGCCCAGGTCACTCCACCTCAAACGTGTAATCCATTAAATTCCAAATCTGTGAAATCCGTGCAATCCGTGGCGTTTTTGCTTTTTTGGCCCAATTCACTCTTCCGGCGCCAGGTCGTTCCAGTCCAAACGTGTAATCCTCCGGGCTTTTTAAATCTGTGAAATCCGTGCAATCCGTGGCGTTTTTGCTTTTTCTCCCAGTTCCGATTTTCCCTCGCTGATTGCGATGTCTGATTGAGCTACCCGACCACCCGAATTTGATGCGGATTTCCGGATCTCACGATCACGGAAAGCGGTTCATCATATTGGAATTACCCCGAGACACAAATAATTCAAAGTAATACTTGACAGCCCGAATTTCAGGATCTATTCTCTTCGCGTGGTCCAAAGTGGTCCAAAGTGGTATTTAGAGGTCACTTGCGGCCGTTTTCCCCGAAAAAATTGTTCTTTCCCGAAGTTCTGAATCGAAGTGGTTGAGGGCCCATGCTCTGGGGAAGCTGTCCGGCAAAAATCGATGAGAAGTTCCGCCTGAAGATCCCGGCCAAGTTCCGTCGCGACCTGCCTGAGACGGAAGAGAACACCTATTTCGTGACCAGTCTGGACGGGCAATGCGCCCAGATCTATCCGATCCCGGTTTGGGAACAGATGGCACAGAAGCTGCAGTCTCCGCCCCGCATGGACCCGGCAAAACAGAAACTGCTGAAGTTCACGAGCTATTACGGGATGCTTGCGCAGATGGACCCTCAGGGGCGCATTCTGATTCCGCAAACGCTGAGGGAGGACGCCAAGATTTCCGGCGATGTCATCGTGATGGCAAAGAACGATCATCTGGAGGTCTGGAACAACGAGATCATTCGGAAAAGCATGAAGGACGAGCCTCTCACCGATCTGGACCGCGAGAGGCTGGCGGGACAGGGGATTTGATTCAGACAGTTGGAGGGAATGGTGAGAGCGATCTGGCAGGCGGCTATGACCCACAATTCTTTTGAAGGCGTCACTCCCCAACATGTGCCGGTAATGCAGGAGGAGGTTCTCGACCACCTCCAATGCCACACCGGAGGCGTTTTTGTCGATGCCACTCTGGGGCTGGGAGGTCATGCCTGGGGAATTCTGGAGCGGATCGTGCCCGGTGGACTGTTGATCGGCCTGGACCGTGACCGGGAATCGTTGGAAACGGCCAGACTCCACCTGCAACCGTTTGCGGACTCGACACGCCTGTTGCACGAGAATTTCAAGAACCTCCCCCTGGTTCTCAATCATCTGGGCATCAAGCCGATCGACGGCATCCTGGTCGATCTGGGGGTTTCTTCGTACCAACTCTTGCAGGCGGAGCGCGGATTCAGCTTTCAGAGCGATGCCATGCTGGACATGCGCATGGACCGCACCCAGACGCTGACCGCCGCCAGTCTGGTCAATGAGCTTCCTGAAGAGCAGCTGGCGGATCTGATTTATCGCTTCGGGGAAGAGCGCACATCGCGCCGGATCGCCGCTGCGATCGTGGCAGCGCGCCAGGAAGCACGGATCACGCGCTGCGCTCAGTTGGCCGCCATCGTAAGCCGTGCCGCCGGAAGCCGGACGGCGCGCTCGATCCATCCGGCAACGCGCACATTTCAAGCGCTGCGCATCGCCGTCAATCAGGAGCTTGAGGGGTTGGAAGAGTTTTTTAATAATGCCGTTTCCTTTCTGCGTCCCGGAGGCCGGCTGGTAGTGCTGTCCTTCCACTCGCTGGAAGACCGCATCGTCAAGAGGGCTTTCCGCCTGCTGTCGGGCCTGTGCGTCTGCGAACGGCCTCCCGAACTGTGCCTCTGCCCGCGACAGGCGCTGGTTCGCGTCATTACGGCACGGCCTCTGACCCCGGGCGACGCGGAACTGGCAACCAACCCGAGGGCGCGGAGCGCCAAGCTGCGGGTGCTGGAACGCATTTGAATTTGACGGTTGTGCCGCTACGCCTCACATCCGGAGAAGGCAGAAATCATGATGAACGATTGGGCCACTGGAGTTGAAACACGGAATTACCGGATTCTCCGCAGATCCGACCGGCACAGCCTGATGGACCTGCTGGCGAACATCATGTGCATCCTGATGATTGCCGGAGCTTTGGTCGGCTATCTCTGGATCAACAGCAGGATTGATCGCATGGGCTATGAAGTGGAAAGACTCAAGGAAACCGAAAAATCGCTGTTGCGGACCCGCAACAGCCTGATTCTAGATGAAGAAACGCTTAAGCAGCCTCAGTGGATCGACCTGATTGCCCGCACCAGCCTGGCGATGGAATTGCTGCAGCCGAACCAGCGGGTCTCGGGATTCCGGAGCATCAATCCGGATTATCGTGACATCCTGGCCATGGCGAATGATGGGAAGGCAAGCGCTCCGCTGAGGAGATCCTCAGCATACGACTGATGATGACTGACCGTGGGAAGAATTCGAATTCAGTTCGGGTAGCCCTGCTCATCGCCGGATTCTTCCTTTGGGGCGGGCTGCTTCTGACCCGCCTGGCTCAGATCCAGATTTTTCACCACGACTATTACCTTCAACAGGCGCTGGATCGACAGCTGATGCACAGTTCCATCGGCGCCCCCCGCGGCATGATTTACGACTCCAGTATGGACGAGCTGGCCACCAGCGTCACCGTGAACATGGTAATCGCCGAGCCGCGCCGGATCGTGAATCGGGCCGCCGCCGCGCGGAGCCTGGCCGAAATCCTGAATCTGGACAGCGACCAGCTGCTGGCCAGAATGAATGATCCGGCTCGCAGGACCTGGATGGTGGTGAAGCATCGGATCAATCCGGACGACGAGGCGCGGATCGAGGAACTGGACATCGACGGCATCTCGCTGGAGGAAGAGAGCATGCGGGTCTATCCCAACCGGGACCTCGCGTGCCAGACGCTCGGCTTCGTGAATAATGAAGGGAACGGCGGCGCCGGAATCGAGCTGCAGTACGATCGGGAGCTCAAAGGGACCGAGGGGCTGATTTCCTTCGAGGTCGACGCGCACCGGCGACCGTTCCGCGGCCGTGTGGAAAAACCGCCCGTCCAGGGGCACTCCCTGGTTCTCAGCATCAACCGGTGGATTCAAAACATCGCCGAGCGCGAACTCGCGGCCGGTGTTGAAAGCGCCCGCGCCACCTCCGGGATCGCCATCGTGATGGAATCTGAAACCGGCCGCATTCTCGCATTGGCAAACTACCCGGGCTTCAATTGCAATCTCTTCAACCAATATGTGCCCGAGTTCTACCGCAACCGCGCGGTTTCGAGTGCCTTCGAGCCCGGATCCACCTTCAAGGTAGTGGTGGCCGCGGCCGCGCTGGAGTCCGGGCTGACCAGGCCCGAGGAAGCCATCGACTGCCAGATGGGAACCATGACCATCGCCGGCCATACCTTTCATGATCACAAGCCCTACGGCCTGTTGACCTTTCGCGAAATTCTCGAACAGTCGTCCAACATCGGTGCGGCGAAGCTTGGGATGCGCCTGGGCGAGCGGCGGCTTTACGACGCCCTGCACACCTTCGGCTTCGGCTCCAAGACCGGGCTGGACCTGCCGGGTGAGGCCGTGGGCCTCATCAGTGACTTGTCGAAGTGGTCTGGCCTTTCGGTTCCGGCTATTTCCTTTGGTCAGGAGATTGGGGTCACCTCCATGCAGATTCTGAATGCCATCAACGCCATCGCCAATGGAGGATATCGCGTACGCCCCTCCGTGGTCGACTGCGTCATCGATGAGAACGGTGAACTGGTCAGGCTCACCACACCTGCCAACACGAGAATCATGCGCCCGGAGACTGCGGCAGTCGTCCGCGAAGCCTTCGAAGGAGTCGTGCTCCGCGGCACCGGCAAGAAAGCGGCGCTCGAGGGGTATCGGGCGGCAGGCAAGACCGGCACCGCCCAGAAAATCGTCGCCGGAAGGTATTCGGACAGCAAGTATCTTGCTTCCTTTATCGGCTTCGCGCCACTGCCCCAGCCCCGCATCACCGTGCTGGTCCAGATCGACGAGCCGAAATCATCCATTTATGGCGGCGAAGTGTCGGCGCCGGTCTTCCGCAGAATCGCCCAACAGACGCTGCAGCTGCTTCATGTCCCCCCGGACCAGACCCTGCCGATGCAGTTGCGGAAGGTCGATCCAACCATCGTCGCCGATGCGGTCGACTTCCTTCCCAATGCGACCCCCGTGATTCCGGCGGCCATTCCCGACGAAGCGAACGCGGGGGCGGGCGAGGATGGCGTGATCATCATGCGGGCCGCCGCGGAGACCGTGATCGTGCCGGACTTTGCCGGCATGTCGAAACGCAGGGTGATCGAGCGGGCCCAGGAACTGGGAATCAGGATTCAGGCTTTCGGCACAGGAGCCGCGGTGTCTCAGCTGCCTCCCGCCGGCACACCGATTTCAATCGGCGAATCCTGCGCTATTACATTCGATGTCGGCAGGCCGCAGGCTGTGGCCAAGGTCCCCGCGGCCCGGGCGAATCAACAGGCCGCAGTCCGGAGGCGATAAGGTGCCGGAAACCATGCTGCTCCAGGAATTGCTCGATGCCCATGGCGGCATCCACATTTCCGGCAATCCGAAGGTCCGGATTTCGGGCCTGTCCTGTGACTCGCGCAGCGTGCAGGCGGGAGATCTGTTTGTCGCGCTCCGGGGCCAGCACACAGATGGCGCCAGGTTCATCCGGGAGGCCATCGATCGTGGCGCCGTCGCGATTGCCGGCGAACGGGAGGGTGCGGCCGGAACCGGAATCCCGACCCTGCAGGTCGCCGATGCCCGACAGTTCCTTTCCGAGGCAGCCCGGCTGTTGTTCGACGACCCGGCCGCGCACCTGCAGCTGGTGGCGGTGACCGGGACCAACGGCAAGACGACGACCGCATTCCTCATGGATGCCATCTTCCGCCAGGCGGGATTGCGCGCATGCCTGGTCGGGACCCTGGGGATGCGGATCGGCGACCAGCCATTCCCCAGCGCGTATACGACACCGGAGGCGGTCGAACTGGCCTCGTTTCTGCGGCAGGCCCTCCGGGCCCGATGTACCCACGGGATTCTGGAGGTCTCCTCCCATGCATTGGCTCTCAAGCGTGTTTACGGCATGCGTTTCGCGATCGGCGTCTTCACGAACCTGACGCCGGAACATCTCGACTTTCATGCCGACATGGAATCGTACTACCAGGCCAAGCGCCTCCTGTTCTCCCCCGCCGGCGGCAATGGGATCCGGGCTTCCGTGATCAATATCGATGATGCCAGCGGGCGCCGGCTGGCGGCCGAGACCGGCGGCCAAGTCTGGCGCTATGGGTGGGATACGGCTGCCGAAATCCGTGTCCTGCGCAGCAGCACGCGGATTACCGGGACAGACCTCGGCCTGGCAACCCCGGCCGGAGAGCTGTCCATCCGGACGCGACTCGCCGGGCAACCGAACATTTACAACATCATGGCCGCCGCCGGCGCCGCCCTCGAACTCGGCATCGATCCCGAACACATCCGCTCCGGGATCGAATCGCTGACGGGAGTGCCCGGCCGCCTGGAATTCGTTGACGCGGGTCAGGACTTCACCGTCATCGTCGACTTCGCCCACACGCCGGACGCATTGGAAAAACTCCTGGAAACGGTCAGAGCCCTTAGCCCGGGCCGCAGGATTACCGTTTTCGGGTGTGGCGGCGACCGGGACCGGACCAAGAGACCCGCAATGGGGGAGATCGCGGCCCGATTGAGCGATTTCGTCATCGCCACCTCGGACAATCCGCGCACCGAAGACCCTGGGGCCATCCTGCGCGAGATCGAGCCCGGCCTGAAGCGGGGCTCCGCCTCCTACCGGCTTCAGCCGGACCGCCGCGCAGCGCTCCACTGCGCGCTGGAGATGGCGCGCCCGGGCGACGTGGTCCTGGTGGCCGGGAAGGGGCACGAGAACTATCAGATCATCGGCACCCAGGTACTCCCATTTGAAGATCGTGCGGTTGTTCAAGAGCTCATCCACCAACTGAGGCAGGGTCAAGGAGACAGAACCCGTGGCGAGCTACATCAATAACCCGACCATGTATGATTTGAAATACGGCGGCATCCGACCTTCAACTTCCATGCTTATGGATGTGATCATGGCTCACATGACTGCGGCTCAAGTGGAATCCGCCACCGGGGGGGTCCTGGTGTCGGGAGCGCGACATACTCCGTTGGGGGGTGTTTCCATCGACACCCGCAGCCTGCGCCCTTCCGACCTCTTCTTTGCCATTCGCGGCCCGCACCATGACGGTCACGATCACATCGACGCGGCCATCCGAAAAGGAGCTGCCGGCGCCGTCGTCGACCGGCACTTCCCGCTCCCCGCCGACTTTCCCCCAGGCAAGATCCTGGTGCAGGTGGATAATACCCATGAAGCGCTGAAGGACCTGGCCGCCGAGGTGCGCCGCCAGTGGCGCGGCAGCCTGGTCGGAATCACCGGCAGCATGGGAAAGACCACCACCAGGGAGTTCATGGCCCAGGTGCTGCAGACCGAATTCAGCGTGTACCGCTCGCCCGGAAACTACAACAATCTATTTGGACTGCCGCTCGCGATCTTCGGCCTCAGCCCCGAGGACCACATCGGGATTTTCGAAATGGGAATGAGCGCCGCCGGCGAGATCGCCGAGATGTGCCGGATCGCTGCGCCCGATGTCGGCGTGATCACGAATGTGGCCCCGGTCCACCTCGCCTTTTTCGATTCCATGCAGGCCATCGCCCGCGCCAAGGGGGAGCTGGCCGAAGGGCTGGCTGCAGGCGGCACGCTGATTTACAACGCCAGCGATCCGCTCGTGTGCGGCATTGCCGACCGCTTCTCCGGGGACAAACTCTCGTTCGGCATCAATGCGCCGGCGGACATCCGAGCCGAGGAGATTGAGATCACCGGGTTGATGGAAACCCGCTTCCGCCTGGTCTGCGAAGGAGTATCCCGACGTGCCCTGCTCCCGCTCTGCGGCGCCCATTACGTCATGAATGCCCTCCCGGCGGTCGCGCTCGCCTGCCGTTTCACCATCGAGATAGAACAGATCGTCGAAAGCCTCCGCCATCTGCGTCAGGCCCACATGCGGGGTCAGGTTCTGCACTTCCGCGAGGGATTCAGCGTCATCGACGATTCGTACAACTCGAATCCGCGAGCTCTGATGCAGATGATCGATACCCTGGCCGCCATCCCCCGCTATTCCCGGCGCATCCTGGTGGCGGGAGAAATGCTGGAACTGGGCAAAGATGCGGCGGCGCTGCACCATGAGTGCGGCATGCGAGCCGCCGCGAGCGGCATCGATATCGTCGTGGGTGTGCAGGGAGCGGCCAGCGACATCTCCCGCGGCGCCGTGGCGGCCGGGATGTCCAACAACCAGGTGCTCTTTTTCACCGAAATCGACCCGGCCATCGACTACCTGTACCGAAAGGTGCAGCCGGGAGACCTCGTGCTCATCAAGGGTTCGCGGGGCGTCCATCTGGAAAAAATGGTCCAGGCTTTGCGCTCCGGATATTCGGAAATGGCGGGATAATGCTCTTTCATCTTCTCTACTCCATCCATCAATATATTCCCCCCTTCCGCGTGTTTCAGTACGTCACGTTCCGGACGGCCGCCGCCAGCCTGACAGCGCTGCTGATCTGCCTGCTGCTCGGACCGTGGCTGATCCGGCGCCTGACGAAATTCCAGGTCGGCCAGCAGATCCGCGCCGATGGCCCATCCTCGCACCAGGCCAAGGCGGGCACCCCGACCATGGGAGGAATCCTGATTCTGGTCGGGACCCTGCTGCCGACTCTCCTGTGGGCGAACCTGACCAACCTGTACATCTGGATCGCCACTGTCGCCACACTGCTGTTCGGGCTGGTCGGATTTGCCGACGACTACAGCAAAATCGCACGCAGGCGGTCCCTCGGACTTACCGGCCGCAAGAAGATCATGTATCAATCGTTGATCGGACTCGGTGTCTGTATTGCGCTGCACTACCTGGCCGGATGGGGTTTGTACTCCTCAAAACTGAGCGTCCCCTTCTTGAAGAATTTCACCCCGGAAATGAGCCTGTGGCAGGTGCCCTGGCTTCCCATCACCTTCCCGCTGGCCATCTTCGTGATCCTGATCATCGTCGGATCTTCGAATGCCGTAAACCTGACCGACGGTCTCGACGGGCTGGCCGCTGGCTGCGTGATCGTCGCTGCCACGGCGCTGACCGTGCTGTGCTACGTCAGCGGGCATGCGCGCTTTTCCGAATATCTTGATCTGATCAAGAATCCTTACGCGGCCGAGCTTACGATTTTTTGCGGGGCCATGGTCGGCGCTACCCTGGGCTTCCTCTGGTACAACGCCCACCCTGCCCAGATCTTCATGGGAGACGTCGGATCCTTATCTTTGGGCGGAGCGATCGGCACGGTGGCCGTGCTCATCAAACAGGAACTTCTGCTCCCCCTGATCGGCGGGGTCTTCGTATTCGAGGCCCTGTCGGTGATTTTGCAGGTGGCTTCGTTCAAAATGACCGGAAAGCGCATCTTCCGCATGGCGCCGATTCACCATCATTTTGAGCTGACTGGCTGGAATGAAACCCAGGTTGTGATCCGGTTCTGGATCGTCGCCATTGTTTTTGCGCTGTTCAGCCTTTCGACGCTGAAATTGCGCTGAGGAGGCCCCGGCATGTGCGGGGGGATCGAGACCACCTACAGGGGGCAGACCGCGCTGGTTGTCGGCGCCGCGCGCAGCGGCATCGCCGCGGCTGCATTCCTGCTCGAACGCGGCGCTCGAGTGGTACTCACCGACATCCAGAGCGAAGCCGGGCTGCCGGTCTCGATCGAGCCCCTGCGCCGCGTTGCCAAGCGCTCCGGAGATCTGATCCTTGAGCTTGGCGGGCACCGCGAAGAGAGCTTCCGGGACTGCAACCTGGTGGTGGTCAGTCCGGGAGTGCCGCTGGCGCTTCCATTGTTCGCGGTCAGCCGCCGCGCCGGTATCCCGATCCTGGCCGAGGTGGAGCTGGCCTTTCGCCACCTGAAGGGATCCATCCTGGGAATCACGGGCTCTAACGGCAAGACCACGACCACGACCCTGGTTGCCGAGTTGCTGCGCGGCGCCGGATTCCGGGCCTTTGCCGCCGGTAACATTGGCCTGCCTCTCATCAGCCTGGTTGCGGGATCGACTCCGGCCGACTGGTACGCCGTGGAGCTCTCCAGCTTTCAGCTCGAGGCCATCCACAGCCTTCGACCCCATGTGGGGGCAGTCCTGAATCTGACCCCTGACCACATGGATCGCTACGCCGATCTGGCCGGCTATGTCGAGGCCAAACGTCGTATTTTCATGAATCAGACCGGCTCTGATTTCGCATTGCTCAATCGGGATGATCCACCTACGGCCGCGCTGGTGGGAGGGGTCGCCTCCATACCCGTGTGGTTCAGCCGCCGGCAGGATGTAAGCCGGGGGGCCTTTGTCAGGTCGGGCCGTTTGGTTCATCGGGACGAACATGGGGACACGGAGCTGTTTGCCGTCGAGGATATCCGGCTCAAGGGGAGTCATAACCTGGAGAACGTTTTAGCCGCCTCCGAAGCCGCCTTGCTGGCCGGGGCTCAACCCGAGAGTCTGCCCGCGGTGATTCGAACGTTTTCCGGGGTGGAACACCGACTGGAATGGGTCGCCGAAGTGGGAGGTGTGGTGTACTTCAACGACTCCAAGGCCACCAATGTCGATGCGGCAATCAAGTCCCTGGAGGCCTTCCCCGGCAATATCCTGATGATCGCCGGCGGCCGGGATAAGGGCGGAGACTTCATGCCCCTGCGCTTGCCGGCCGCACAGCGCGTCAAACAGCTGATCGTGATCGGTGAGGCGGCCGGGAAGATCCACGACGCGCTTGCCGACGTGGTGCCGACGGTGAGCGCCCCCAGCCTCCAGGAAGCGGTGATACTCGCCAGCCGGCGGGCATCGCCGGGGGACGTCGTATTGCTGGCGCCGGCCTGCGCCAGTTTTGATATGTTTCAGAATTATGAACACCGCGGCCGCGTCTTCAAGGAAGCCGTCCGCGCGCTGGATCGGAGATGAACGGATAGACCATGGCCTATAAGCCCACGAGTGACCGAACCCTGTTCCTGACCGCCAGCCTGCTCATGGTATTTGGGCTGGTGATGGTTTACAGCGCCTCCTCGGTAGTGGCGTCGGACCGGCACGACGGCAATTCCTCGTATTTTTTCCTGCGCCAGCTGATCTATGCCGCGGTCGGATATGCGGCCATGATCGGCCTGATGAACATCGATTACCACCTCTGGAAGAATAAGAAGCTGATCCTGATTCTGCTGCTGGCAAACGGTGTGCTTCTGCTTCTGGTGTTCGCCCATCCCACGGTGAACCGAGCGCACCGCTGGCTGCGCTACGGATCGATTTCGTTTCAGCCTTCGGAAATGACAAAGCTGGTGCTGCTGATTTTCATGGCTGCATATCTCCATAAGTACGAGGCCGAAATCAATCGTTTCCGGGACCGGCTGCTCCCCTGCCTGGCGGTCATAGTCGGATTCGCGGTCCTGATCGCATTCGAACCCGATCTGGGACAGGCGATATGCATTCTCATGATCGCGGCCGTCCTGCTGTTCGCCGCCGGCTTGAGCTGGAAATACATCGGCCTGGCCGTCGCCACCGGCCTGCCCGCCCTCTGCATGGTCGTGCTGCTGTTCGATTACAACATCCAGCGATGGGTGGCGTTTCTGGATCGTTCCTTCGATCCGCTCAAAACGACGTATCAAATCACGCAATCGCTGACCGCTTTGGGAAGTGGCGGCATTGCAGGCCTGGGGCTCGGGGCGAGCAAGCAGAAGCACCTTTTTCTCCCCGAGGCTCACAGTGACTTCATTTTTGCCATTATCGGCGAGGAGCTGGGCCTGATCGGCACCAGTCTGCTCTGCCTGGCATTCGTGATTTATTTCTACCGTGGGGCCAAGATCGCCTTCAAGGCCCCGGATACATTCGGTTATTACCTGGCTCTCGGAATCACACTCATGGTGGCGATGCAGGCGTTCATCAACATTTCCATGGTTATGGCACTCTTGCCCACCAAGGGAATCGCCCTCCCCTTCATCAGCCAGGGAGGATCATCGCTGCTGATGAACCTGATGGCGACCGGGGTGTTGTTGAACATTTCCAACTACGCGGAAAAAGCATGAGGCGGAAGAGGAAAAGCCGGCACGGAGACGTTACGGGCCGGGATCAAACACCCGGGTAAGCAATGAGTCGTACATGGGTACGGGCGGGCCGGGGCCCGGCCCACTTGGTTTGGGAGAAATCGGACCTGCGTGAAGACGGCGGCTTCGTCAATGAAACGGCAGCCCGCGAAGGTAATGATTGCCGGGGGCGGAACGGGCGGCCACCTGTATCCCGGCATCGCCGTGGCCAATGAACTGAGGCGGCGACACCAGGAGTGTGAGGTTCTGTTTGTCGGCACGAGGCGCGGGCTGGAAGCGCGGATCGTGCCGCAGGAAGGGTATCGGGTCGAGTTCATCGTCTCGGCCGGACTGAACAGGATGGGAATGGTAGAGACCGTACGCAATCTGTGCATGGTTCCCCGCAGCCTGCTGCAGGCGCGGAGGCTGATCCGCGGCTACCGGCCCGACCTGGTGATGGGGGTAGGCGGCTATTCGTCAGGACCGGTGGTTCTGGCGGCCTGGTGGCTGGGCCGGCCCACCCTGATCATGGAGCCGAACGCATACCCGGGACTCGCCAACCGATGGCTGGCTCCGGTCGTCGATCGGGCCGCACTGGCGCTGCCTGACGCAGGACGGTTTTTCGGCAAGAAATCCGAAGTCACCGGGATTCCGGTGCGCGAGGAGTTCCTTCGCCTCCCCCGCCGGGTGCGATATCCGGGAGAACTCAGCCTGCTGGTCTACGGGGGCAGCCAGGGGAGCCGCCCCTTGAACGCCATCGTCTGTGCCGCCCTGCGCGACCTGAAGGAGTTTGGACCCCGGGTGCGCATCACGCACCAGACGGGCGAGAAAGAGCTTGAAGCGGTGCGCCGGGCCTATCAGGAGAGCGGCATAGCCGGGGAGGTGCAGGCGTTTTTCCCGCGCATATATGAACAGTTCGCCAATGCCGACCTGATTCTGGCCCGCGCGGGAGCCAGCACCGTGGCGGAATTGACCGCGGCCGGCAAGGCGGCCATTCTGGTCCCCTTCCCCGGCGCAGCTGATGACCACCAGACCCGGAATGCTCTCGCCCTCGAACGGCATGGAGCCGCCCGGATGATTCCGGAATCTGCCTGGCCACCGGGCCGGCTGGCAGGAGAATTGCGGCACTTCCTGGAACACCCCGAGGAAATGGAGGGCATGGCCGAAGCCGCCCGCCGGCTGGCCCGGCCGGGGGCAACGAGCCGGATTGCGGACCTGGTCGAAGAGTTGGCGGCCGGCGCGCGGCAGTAAGCGGAAGGCAGCGGGCAGAACGCGGAGACAAGGAGCAGGATGTTTAAGAAAATCCAACACATCCACTTCGTGGGAATCGGCGGCATCGGCATGAGCGGAATCGCAGAGCTTCTGCTCAATCTCGGCTATCGGGTCTCTGGATCGGATCTCAAACCCGGTCCCATCACCGAGCGGCTGACCACCCTGGGAGGCAGGATTTTCGCGCGCCACGCCGCGGAAAACGTGCACGACGCCAATGTCGTGGTCGTTTCTTCGGCGGTGCGCCCCGACAATGTCGAGGTTCTGGAAGCCAAGAAGCTCCAGATCCCCGTAATTCCGCGAGCGGAGATGCTCGCCGAACTCATGCGCCTGAAATACAGCGTCGCCATCGCCGGATCGCACGGAAAAACGACAACCACATCCATGGTGGCAACCGTGCTCGTGCACGGAGGATATGATCCCACGGCCGTCATCGGCGGCCGGTTGAACGCCTTCGGCAGCAACGCCAAGCTGGGGAAGGGCGAATTTCTGGTCGCGGAAGCCGACGAGAGCGATGGCTCTTTCCTGAAGCTCAGCCCGACCCTGGCGGTGGTCACGAACATCGACCGGGAGCACCTCGACCACTATCCGGGCCTGTCTGAAATCCAGGCCGCGTTTGCCGCGTTCGTCAACAAGGTCCCGTTTTACGGCGCCGCGGTCCTGTGTCTCGACGATGCGAATGTGCAGGCGATCCTGCCGCGCATCGAGCGCCGCATCATCACTTACGGCACCAGCAGCCAGGCCGACCTGGTGGCTTCACGCATCGAGTTCCATGACTTTGGCAGTTCCTTTCAAATCCGATATCAGGGGAACCCGCTCGGCGCAGTCACGCTCCAGGTTCCCGGCCAGCACAGCGTATTGAATTCGCTCGCCGCCGTGGCCATCGGTCTGGAACTGGATATCCCCATGGACAAGATCGTGGCGGCCCTAGGCGCATTTCAGAACGCAGATCGCCGTTTTCACATCAAAGGTGAGAAACAGGGAGTCCTGGTTGTGGATGACTACGGCCATCACCCGACGGAGATCATCGCGACGCTCAGTGCCGCGCGCCAGTCGTGCGACCGGCGCATCGTCGTCGTGTTCCAGCCGCATCGATATTCGCGCACCCAGGCGCTCCAGGATGAGTTCGCGCGCGCTTTTTACCACGCGGATGTCGTGATTGTGGTGCCGATTTACGCGGCCGGCGAAGAGCCGATCGAAAATGTCTCCGCTGCCGGCCTGGCGGTGTTGATCAAGAAATTCGGTCATCGCGACGTTGCCTATGCGACCGATTTTCCGGAGGCTCTCCGGGTGCTGCGCGAGACGCTGCGGGACGGGGACCTGCTCCTCACCTTCGGCGCCGGCGACGTGTGGAAGATTGGGGACGAGTGGCTCGGCAACCGCACCGCCTAGCTGGAGGATGGAGATAGAAGGTATGGAGATCAAAACCGGAAAGAACAAGAGTGGCGCGGACAGCCCTGCGGTCCCGGTTCCACCCGACCGGTCCACGGCGCATAAGAAGACGGTCCAGAAATTCCAGCGGAGCCGGCGTATGGCCATTCGTTTGCTGGCCGCACTGAAAGGGCTGGCCATGCTGGGCATCGTCGCCCTGGTGATCGTCGGGGGCATATCCGTCTATCGATATGCGTTCCTGTCCGATTTGTTCTCTCTGCGCAACATTGTCTTTCAGGGATGCCGGCACCTGAACCCGCAGGACCTGGAGGCCATTGTCCGTCAGGCCCAGCCTTCGAACCTGTTGGAGATCGATCTGGAACAGCTTCGCGTTCGACTCGAGCAGGAGCCCTGGGTACGGCGCGCCGAACTGCGGCGCATCCTGCCCGGAAGCCTGCGGGTGTACATCGAAGAGCGGGTTCCCTCGGTGATTGCGGAGGTCGGCGGTGAGCTGGAGCTCCTTGACCGGGATGGAGTGCTCCTCGATCAGTACCAGAGCAGCTATGGCAAATTCGACGTTCCGGTTTTCCGTGGCCTGTGCGGGAACGATGTCGCCGGCTATGTGGAGATGCAGAAGGAGAACACCGCGCGGGTTCGCCTGGGAGTTGCAATCCTGACCGAACTCGAGTCCGGTTCGCCCGAACTGGCACGCGCCATCTCGGAAATCGACCTGACCGACCCGGAGAATGTCCGGACCCTGCTGATCGACGATACCGCCGAAATCTTCCTCGGCAACCGTGATTTCCTCAAGCGGTTCCAGGCATTCATGGCAGAGTATGATGGGATGAAGGCGCAATTTGGTGAAATCATCTCGGTTGACCTGCGCTTTTATCCCCAAATCGTGTACCGGCCTCGGCAATTGGCGGATCAGCCGGGTGAAAAGGGGCCGGGCTTCGGCCACCGGCCCGAGTAAATGGAGCGGATGACACTGTGAGTAAGAAGGAACGGATCGTTTGCGGACTGGACGTGGGCACGGAAAAAATCTGCTGCCTGGTCGCACGGGTCCATCCGGACCGCCGGCTGGAACTGGTCGGCAGCGGATATGCGCAGTCCGCGGGCATGAAAAAGGGACAGGTGAAGGAGCTCAACGAAGCCGCGGCCGCCATCCGCAAAGCGGCTCAGGAAGCGGAGCTGAAGTCCGCCTTCTCCATCGACTGGGTCACGGTCGGGATTTCCGGAGATCACGTTCAAAGCCTGAATTGCCATGGCGCCATCGGCATCGGCGGCAAGCACCAGGAAGTCACCGGCGATCATGTCGCCCAAGTCATCCGCGCCGCACAAACCGCGGCCGTCCCTGAGGATCGTGAGGTCATCCATGTCCTGCCGCAGGAGTTTTACCTGGACGGACGCGGCGGCATTCTCAATCCCGCGGGCCTCACCGGAAAGCGCCTGGACGTGGATGTCCATCAGGTCACCTGCAGCAGTTCCGCAGCCCAGAATCTCATCAATGCGGTAAACAAAGCCCAGATGCGGGTGCGCAAAGTCGTCCTGCCGCAGCTCGCAAGCGCCGAGGCCGTACTCACCCCTGATGAAAAGGACCTGGGGACGGCAATGATCGATATCGGCGGCGGCACGTCGGATATAGCCCTGGTGGTTCGCGACGCGATGCGCTTCTCCTCGGTGCTGCCGGTCGGAGGGGGCAACTTCACGCGGGATCTGGCAATGGCGCTCCGGATCACGATCGAAGAGTCCGAGCGGGTCAAGAAGGATCACGGCAGCGTCCTGGTGGAGGGGATCGCAGAAGACCAAGTTGTGGAGATCGCCGGCATCGCCGGCCGCGGACCGCGCGATATCCCGCGCCGGATCATCGGCGAGGTTCTGCGCGCCCGAGCCATCGAGGTGCTCGAACTCATCAAAGACGAGATCCAACATTCCGGCTTCCAGCATCAGATCGTTTCCGGGGCGGTCCTGACCGGCGGCGGCTGCATGCTGGACGGAATTCTGCCGCTGGCGGAGCAGATCCTGGAATTGCCGTGCCGCCTGGGAGTGCCCCATAGCCTTCCGGGCCTGACCGGAGAATTGATTCATCCGGTGTACGCCACAGCCGTCGGGCTGACCAAGTTTGCAGTTCAAGACCGCGCCGAGCGCGGCACACAACCAGGCAAAGCCGGCACAACTCCGTGGTTTGTGCACAGGCTGTTGTCCTGGGTCGGCAGTTAGCATTTTCGTAAAGGAGAGACAACGTGGAGAAGCTGCGGTTTGAAGAGAAGATACCCAAGTTCAGTTTCGAAGAGGACAGACAACCCCCGGCCCGCATCAAAGTAGTAGGGATCGGAGGGGCCGGCGGCAACGCCGTAAACCGCATGATCCAGTCCAAGATCGAAGGGGTGGACTTTATTGCCGCGAATACCGATCTTCAGGCACTGCGCAATTCCCTGGCCCCGATTAAGCTCCAGATCGGAGCCAAGCTCACCAACGGGCTCGGTTGCGGAGCGATTCCGGAACGCGGACGCCAGGCGGCGCTTGAAGATACCGAGCGGATCATCGAACTGCTCGACGGCGCCGACATGGTGTTCATTACCTGCGGCATGGGGGGCGGCACCGGAACCGGCGCGGCTCCGGTGGTCGCCAGCCTGGCCACCGAGTTGAGCGCGCTCACCGTCGGCGTCGTCACCAAGCCGTTCCTGTTCGAGGGCCGGAAGCGTGCGGCTCACGCCGAACTGGGCATCAGCGAGCTCAAAGAGGTGGTCGACACCCTGATCACGATTCCGAATGAGCGCCTGCTGTACGCGATGGGCGCCGAAGCCTTGCTGGAAGATTCCTTCCGCTATGCCGACGACGTTCTCTGCCAGGCGGTTCAGGGGATCTCCGACATCATCACGCTCCCCGGCGTGGTCAATGTCGACTTCGCCGATGTGCGCACGATCATGTCCGGCAAGGGCATGGCGCTGATGGGCACCGGAATGGCGGAAGGGGAGAACCGCGCCGTAGAGGCGGCCCAGCGCGCCATCGCCAGCCCGCTTCTGGAGGAAACTTCAATTCGCGGCGCCAAAGGCGTCCTGATCAACATCACGGCCTCGCGCGGCAGCCTCCGTCTTCAGGAAGTCGACGCCGCCGCCAAGATCATCGAAGAAGCCGCCAATGCCGAAGATACCATCTTCGGCGCCGTCTACGATGATACGATGGGAGACCGGATCAAGATCACGGTGATCGCGACCGGATTCAATCTCAAGAACGCCGCGGAGGCGCAGCGCGGGTCCAACGTCGTTCCATTGGCCGCACCCGCGGAGGCTGGAAACCGAGGCCCCGGGCTCGATCATCATGCAGCCTCGGAGCGATCGATCGATTTCCGCCTCGCGTCGATCAAGAACGACCTGGATGAGCCGGCCTTCCTGCGCCGGCGAGCCGAGAAATGAGCCCGGCCCGGAAACCCGCGGCCGGTTGCGTTTGACGCCGGGCAGATAACCACGGATGCCCCGCGTCCAGGTGTCTTCGCGTCCTTGCGGACCAACGGCTTCACCCCGGCCGCCGCCGGGACGCGAAGACGCCAACCTGCATCAATCCACTCCGGCTATTTGACCTTCACAAACAGCCGATAAAACGCCCCGCGCGCCGCCGACCAGGTAGTGCTCCGGCACCTGAGGTAGTAAGTGCCGGTCACCACGATCGTGTGGTTGAGCAGGGGATCATTCAGGACGGGAGGAGTATTGTCGGTGCCGGCTACCTGGTTATAATTCACATCCAGCAGCTCCAGCGAGCCGTCAAACGGCGACCCGATCGTCTCTGCGAGAACGAAGGCGTAGAGCGTCTGGCCGGCCAGCAGATTGATGGCGAAGAAATCGCTGTCGGTTGCGTCGTCCGAAAAATTGGAGGTGCCGATGATCTCCGCAGGCGGGACAATCGGCTGCGCGAGCGCGATCGTGTTGTTATTCTCCGTGTCCCAGACAATGTTGCGTTTGAGATCCGCCTCCGGCTGCACCGGCACCGACGAATAGATATCGTTACCCGCTCCGTAAGCCCGCTTCAAGGCAACCATGGATATGGCCACGTTGCTGGAAAAGCGCACCGTGCCGTGAAATGTGTTCCCCCAATACAGGTCGTCAAATACCTGCGACAGAAACACCGCCGTGTGCCCCCCCTGCGGGACGGACAGATACCTCACCGCCGCGGGCGGATTGCCCCACCGCGCCAGCAGGGTCACCGTGATCGTGGCATCCGCGCCGCTCGGGTTGGCGATGGCAAATCCGGTATCGGTGCTGATCCCGTCGAATACGTCACGGAAGGGGCTGACATTGGCTTCGATGGCAACCTGGGTAGCCGCCGGCGCGGGAAGCACGGCTGCCCGCCACAGCAGTAGCGGCGGTGAACCCGCACGGAACAGAGTGAAAGAGGAAGAGGCCAGCACGGACCGCGAGGACTCCACTTTGGCCCATCCGGTCGCCAGGTCCCCTGAGTAACCGGTGTAAAAATTGGCGGTCTCATACGGCTGAAGAGTGAACGTGGTGGAACTCCGGTTCCCCGCCGCATCGCCCCTTTCATAACTGCGCAAGTCGACAACCCAGGGCAATCCGCGGTCGGAGAAGAACCTGAGCGTGACGACCGTTGCCATTGCCTGAGCATTGTTGAAGACGAACTCGGTAGTGTAATACGTGGTCGGCGTTGCCCTGCCGTCGACCACCTGCGGAAAGTAACCGGTCGACTCGGCCGCAAACCCGACGGGTCCGGAAGCGATCGATGCCAGCCCGCCCACCAGGGCAGTCACAACCATGACACGATACCAACGAGACATGGGAATCCTCCTGCAGCGTAGTTGGGTATAAAAGCGCACTCGGGAATTATGCCCTGAACCGGGAAATTTTTCTGTGTTGGAGCGCACAAACAGGATAGGAGCAGGGGTCCCGGAATTCCCGGAACCCGCTATCCAGCCTCAGTGAATGGTGGGCTTTTTCTTCTCGTCTTCGATCTTGTTCCGCAGTTCGCCGTAATACACTTCAAACTGTTTTTTAAGCTCCTCCCGTTTGCGGTGCGCCTCGTTCATCCGCAGGCGCTCTATCCAGCCGCCCCCCCTGAGGTAGACAAACCCGACCGCGAGCCCTCCCAGGTGGGCAATGTTCGCCACCCCGGGTTCGCCGCCGGTAATGGACGAGACGAAGGCAAGCGCGCCCATGATGAGCACCAGGTATTTGACTTTGACCGGAAAGAGCAGGTAGAGATAAACGAGGCGGTTCGGATACATCAACCCGTAAGCCAGGAGCAGGCCGTAAATTGCCCCCGAGGCCCCGATGGTGACCGTATAACTGTTCACCCCGGTCAGGTAAGAGCAGAGACCGGCGCCGATCCCGGTGACAAAATAATACCTGAGGAATCGCTTGGCCCCCCAGACACGCTCCAGATCGTTCCCGAACATGTATAAGGTAAACATGTTGATGAAGATGTGGAAGAACTGGTGGCTGTCGTGAAGAAACATGTAACTGACGAATTGCCAGAGCATAAACTCGTGAGTGATGCTCCAGGGTCTCAAACCGAAGTAGAGTTCGATCAGGTCAACTCCCGCGGCCCTGCCCAGCAGCTGCAAGGCGAATACCGAGACGTTGACCAGGATCAGCGCCTTGACGGTTCGGGTTACCGGACCGCCAAATGACACTGAAGGAGTGTTGGAATAATAGGCCATCTTTCAATACTATGGGAAACCATGGGGGAATGCAATCCGCGCCGCCGCCGTGGGTGTATCGGGAAATGAGAGTCACTCCCGGCGAAACAAAAACGCCACGGATTGCACGGATTCCACAGATTCAAAAAGCCTGATGGAGCAATTAAGCCATCATCGTATCTAACCGGCGGCCCCAGCACATGGTTGTGAAGTTTTCAGCAAATCTGTGCAATCCGTGGCGTTTTTTGGCTTAATTCAAGCTGAAAGCCCGCATTGAATTTCGGAGGCGCGGGCACAGCTTCCAGGGCGTGGTAGAATGTTGCTTTTCAGGCAAACTCTATGATGGCGGACGATTGATGAGAGCTAACCAGCGAAGTGCCGATTCACTGCGCGAGGTGCGGATCGATCTGGATTTCACCAAACATGCGGAAGGCTCCGTGCTGATCAGCATTGGAGACACCCGGGTCCTGTGCACCTGCAGCATCGAGGACAAAGTACCCCCATTTTTATTGAAGGCGAATCAGGGTTGGGTGACCGCGGAATACGGCATGGTTCCCCGGTCAACCAACACCCGCTCCCCGCGGGAGGCGGCGCGCGGGAAACAGTCGGGCCGCACCGTGGAGATCCAGCGGCTGATCGGTCGTTCGCTGCGCAGCGTCATGAACCTGCCCCTGCTCGGTACGCGCAGCCTGCTGGTTGATTGCGATGTCCTGCAGGCCGACGGGGGCACACGCACCGCATCCATCACCGGGGGATTCCTCGCCCTGGCGCTGGCGGTCAACCGGCTTCTGGAACGGAGATTGCTGGAATTTTCCCCTTTGAACGATTTTGTCGCCGCCACCAGCGTCGGGATTGTCGATGAAGCCCCCTGCCTGGATCTCGATTATGTGGAAGATTCCCGAGCCTCCGTGGATATGAACCTGGTCGTGACCGGGAAGGGGCGCTTCGTGGAGATCCAGGGAACCGCGGAACGGCAGCCGTTTTCGACGGAG
Source organism: Terriglobia bacterium (assembly GCA_963824985.1). Lineage (GTDB taxonomy): Bacteria > Acidobacteriota > UBA6911 > UBA6911 > UBA6911 > JAFNAG01. Next base: position 14,315 of record CAWGRQ010000015.1, on the reverse strand, counting down.
CAGTTGCAGGCCATGCTGGCTCTCGGCTCCAGCGGCATCGAAACCCTCATCCGGAAGCAGAAGTCGTCCCTGGAAGCCCGGGGCATCAACGTGGGCCGCCTTTGCAATCCGGGGGGGAAATGAGCCTTTTGATCCCGACGATGCTGCTGGCCACCCGCAATCGGGGGAAACTGCGCGAGTTTCAGGCTCTGCTGGCCCCCGCCGGCTGGGAGGTCATCGATCTCCAGGCTCTCGACCTATCGCAGCATGCGGATGAACCCAATCTCGAATCTCGAATCTCCCAATCTCCCGATCATTTCGAAGAGACCGGCGATTCATTCGGCGAGAACGCGCGCCTGAAGGCGCTCCACTATTCGCGTATGTCGGACCTGCCGGTTCTGGGGGACGATTCGGGACTCGAAGTATTCTCTCTCGGAGGCCGGCCCGGCATCCATTCCGCGCGTTATGCCGGAATGGAAGCTTCGGATGCGGACCGCATTCGAAAGCTTCTGGCCGAGCTCCAGCCGGACCGCGCGGACCGGACCGCCCGCTTTGTGTGCTCGTTGGCCCTGGCTCAGTGGGGAACAGTGCTCCAGGAGGCCGAGGGTGAATGTAGGGGGGAAATCGCCCTTGAACCGAAGGGAACGGGCGGTTTCGGGTATGATCCGATCTTCTTTCTTCCGGAGTTCGGCTGTTCCATGGCCGAGTTGCCCGAGGAAGAGAAAAACCGCATCAGCCACCGGGCTCGCGCCGTCGCCTCCCTTCTGGCCAAAATCGCCCGCACTTAGGGTTCGCGAAAAAATAGGTCGGCATTTTGGCGCGAGCACCGTCGCACCTGCGGTGCTCCTGGGGTGGGCAGATGCAAGGCGCCGCGACGCAGGCGATATGGTGACATCGTCAAGGAGCGGCAATGCGGCAGATGTCTGCCCGCCGCCGCGCCCCGAAGGGTTGCGGCGCTTCGGCGCTGGCGATATATCGCAGCCAATGACATGCGTAAAACAAAATGTTACAGTCACGACCATAGCCGCAACAAAATGCCGAGTTGTTTTTTCGCCTCCTCAGCAGAATTTGTGGGTGATTTTCGGCGAGAACCTGAGGTATCACCTTGGAAATACAGGAGATTGCAGCCCTCATTAGGGCATTGGAATCCGGTGCCGAGATTCACGGCCGGTCCGCAAGCTCATGTAATCCTGCGGCGACCAAACCTGGAGCGGCCATTTCTTCTTTAGCCGCCCGCTTTTCCCCCAAAACGACCAACAAATTCTGCCGAAGACCCATTTTTTCGCGAGCCCTCGATGCGGAAGTCCGGGTGGCGCCCGGCCGTGAACTGAGCTAGAATAAACCTCTCATCCCGGTCGGGGCATAGCGCAGCCTGGTAGCGCGCCTGCCTTGGGCGCAGGAGGTCTCCAGTTCAAATCTGGATGCCCCGACCAATAAATTCAAGCGCTTGCGGCCATTCCTGCCCGCCTTGAAAGCTCCGCTAGCATGGATTCCCTCGGAAAACCATTCGCCCAAGCGCCGACCGGGATTTTAAAAAATGCAAGGACCCTTCCTTTCGGGACGGCACTGCGCCCTTTCGCCGGATTTGCCGGAGGGGCGAGTATTTAAAAGATCCAGGCTGCGCCTGTTAATCTCCGATTCTGAATCCCCGGGTCCTCATCCTCTCGATCCACCACATCCCAAGGAAACTCTCCGTCCCGGGCCGGGCAACGCGTTAAAAAAACGCTTGCCGGCATCCGGTTTTAATACTACAATGCAGTACAAATGAAGAGCGACCGGCTTCTGGGAGGATTCGAGACTCTGCTGCTGCTCGCAATCCTGCGACTTGGGGAAGAGGCTTACGGGGTTTCCATTCGCAGAGAACTGCGGGAAAAGGCGCGCAAAGATGTGGCAATAGGGGCCATATATACCGGGCTTGAGCGCCTGGCCCGAAAAGGCTATCTCGAATCCCGGCTGGGCGAGCCTACCGCCGAGCGCGGCGGGCGGGCAAAGCGGTATTACCGGATCACGCGGGCGGGCCGCGATGTCCTGCGGCAAACCCAGCGCACTCTGTCCGCATTTTCGGCCGGAATTGATCTCGAAAAAGGCGGGGAATATGCGTGAACGGCTGCGCCCTCCCGCAAAAGCGGTGCAGATCCTCGATCTCTATTCCAGTGACCCGGCTCTGGCGCACATCGCCGGCGATATGGAGGAGGAGTTTCATCAGCGGTGCCGCGAAAACGGCACCGGACCGGCGCGTCGCTGGTATTGGGGTCAGCTGTTTCGGAATCTGGGAATCCTGACCGCGCGCCAGATCGCCGTGCGCCTGACGGCCTGGCATGCGCGGATGCAAGGTTCCCGCGGGCCTCACTCCCTCGGGATTCTGGGGGCGTTCCTGTGTCTGATGATGATCCGACTGCCGTCGCTGCTTTACGGCGTCCGGCCCGCCAGCCCTCCCTCCGCGGCGCCGATGCTGATCGGCTTTGCGCTCCCGTTCCTGTGCGCAATCGTTCTTGGGGTCGCCTTCGCCCGGCTGGAAGAGGATGAAAACGGGGAGATGCGGCGGGCTTATGTCGCGGCTGGTCTTTTTCTCCTGTTGCCCGCCATCCTTGCCATTCTGCGCTCGGGCCGGCTCCCCGCTCTGTGGCCGCTGCCCCAGTGGCTGCAATACGCCGGCGTCATGGTCTTTTTCCGGCTCGGAGTTCGGTGCCAGGCTGCTGTCTGTCACCGATTTTATGGCTAGCGCCGCAGGTTCTCTTCCAAGAGCCTGAGGATCCGCCTGTATTCATCGTCCTGGGGCCGCCGTCAACCGGCATGGTGGGAAACTGCCGTTCGCCGGGATGGACCTCCATTATGCTTCCCGCAGCCATCGGTCGTAAAGATCGGCGAGATCCCGGAGCGCCCGATCGGCATCGCCGTTAAACGATGAGCCGTGCATGAGCGCCAGTGTCTTGGGGGAGAGCGCGGCGAGCTTCCGAATCGTTGATCCGGAGTTTGGCGCGAGGCAGCTCGCGTGAAAAAGCTCCTCGGCCTTTTCCGCCGGACCGACAATATCCCCAGCCGTGAGCGCCGGCCCATCACCGGTGTGAGTGAACAGATCGCCGCAGAACAGGGTGCGGGTGGTCTCCTCAAACAAGAGCCGCGCCTCCCACCCGTGCGGCACATGCGGCGTATCGATGTGACGGACTCTCTTCCCGCCCAGGTCGATGATTTCCGAGTCCTCCAGCATCCGTGGGGGACGGTCGGCCAGGTCGTTCAGCGATACCATCACGCCGACCGCGCCGTGCGCAACCTGGGAGTTCGGAGCGGCCGCGAGCCACTGGTTCATCGAGCCGCACTCGTCGGCCTCCACGTGGCCGAAAGTGATCCAACGGAGCCTTTCGACGGGAACAACTTTCGAAACCGCACCCGAGATCAGGGGGAACATGGCCCGAGGGCCGGTATGGAAAAGCAGCGGCTCCTCAGCCTTGATCAAGAACTGGTTGAATGTGAACCCGTCAGGGGTTATGTCGGGGACACAAGTAGAGAAGCGAAAGATCCCCTCGGCAATTTCGCTAGTTTTTGTCATCATGATTGAGCCTCCCTTGGCGTTTGATTTGAGGCGGGTGACTGGGCAATTCTTCAATGAGCTTAGCAGAACCCCTACAAGCCGGGCAAGGCTAGGCTCGTCAGGCATGGGGATCCCAGTGAATGGGCTAATCGCGAATCAGGACTGACGGATCATTTATGAAATCAATGACGACGATGTCATAATTGGCGTCGAGGTGAAAGTTGGGCAATGACGTGTTTCAGCGCCGCTGACCCGCCGTACCGGCAAACATAAACCTTCGAGCCGCTGAACACCGGGCGTGAGGCACATCCAATGGTTTTGCAATCGTTGATTGGGAAATGCGGGAAAGGCGAGGCCCGGCCGCACCGAGCAAGATACGCTTCGGCCATGCTGGCAGTCGCCGTTCCTTTTCTTATTCATAGCCGCAACCAATCCGAGCCCGCGGCACAGACGGCAAGCACGCCCATGTGGGGTTATTCGGTGGTAAATGTTTATCCGCATGATCCCGGAGCCTATACCCAGGGATTGCTCTATCGCGACGGGTTTCTATTCGAAAGCACGGGTCTGAACGGACGATCAACGCTGCGAAAAGTACGATTGGAATCAGGAGAGGTGATCCAGCGTTTCGCCGTTGACGCCAAATACTTTGCGGAGGGTTTGACCGATTGGGGCACTCAGCTGATTCAGCTCACCTGGCTGTCAAACACCGGATTTGTCTACGATCTCAGCACATTCATTATGCGAAGCACGTTCACCTTCTCGGGTGAAGGCTGGGGCCTGACTCACGATCGGGAACGATTGATCATGAGCGATGGCAGCTCGATCCTGCGCCTTCTTGATCCGGCCACCTTCAAGGAAATCGGGCGCCTTCCGGTAAAGGACAGAGGCGAGCCGGTCTCGAATCTGAATGAGCTCGAGTTTGTTCGCGATGAGGTCTTCGCCAATGTGTGGCACACGGATCGAATCGCCAGAATCGAGCCTCAATCCGGCCGGGTGATCGGATGGATCAATCTAAGCGGTCTTTTATCGAGCAGTGAGCGCCCCGATCCCGAAGCGGTGCTCAATGGTATTGCCTATGATGCCGCAGGAGATCGATTGTTCGTCACGGGCAAGCTCTGGCCGAAACTCTTTGAAATCCGGCTGGAGCGCCAACGATAGGCATAAGCCGGTCCTCCGGCGGCATCCGGCTGAACGCTTCGCTGGCCGCACCCGGCGGTGGCTTCCCGCCGCTGGATGCTCGACTACGAGCCTTTAAAAGAAGGAGGAGCGAAACATGATTTCCCGAATCTGGCACGGATGGGCCGTCTCCGGCAACGCGGATAAATATGAGGCTCTGCTTAAAGAGGAAATCTTCATCGGCATTCGGAATCGGCGCATTCGTGGCTTCAAGAGTATTCAATTGCTTCGCCGCGATGTCGGCCAGGAAGTTGAATTCGTCACGATCATGTTGTTTGATGCGCTGGATTCAATCCGCGAGTTTGCAGGGGAAGATTACGAAGTAGCCGTGGTCCCGGAGAAGGCGAGAGCCCTGCTCTCCCGTTTTGACGGACGATCGCAGCATTATGAAATCAGAGCTGAGAATCGCGGGGAAGGCTGAGTGATTTCTTTGCCATCGATGCAGAAATTTTTGTCGGCCGCCGCACTGGCGCCCGCCGCAGCCGTTGCCCGGCGGTAATTGTTTAGCCAAATCAAATGGATGAAGAAGCAAAACGCAAAGACGCAAAGGCGCAAGGGTGCAAAGATCGCCGCTGACCAGCAGGCGTGGGCGCAGCGCTTCGCGCTGGCACATCCTTGGACGAAGGCTGCCCACGAACCGAAAGGGTTCCCTTTGCGTCCTTGCGGCCTTGCGTCTTTGCGTTCTGCTGTTAAGCATCAGCTGAACCTGAACCGTATGCTTCCGCGTCCTGAGTTGTCTTGCGACCCTTTCTTCATGAACCAAGCGGGTCGGCCGACTCCCTATTCGGCAGACATGGCGATCAACGTGGCATCATCGTGAAATTCCCCGCCGCTGAACTCCGCCACCGTGAGCATGACCCGATCGTGGAGCCTGCGGGCGCCCAGGTCCCGGTTTTGTGCAAGGAGTTCGAGGAGCCGCTGTTCCCCGAATTCTTCCCCTTCCGAATTTCTGACCTCGGTCACTCCATCCGTGAACAGGAGCAACCGGTCGCCGGGCAGAAACTCCACCTCATGCTGATCATAATTCCAGTCGCGAAACACGCCCAGCACGGCCCCTCCCTCGCGCAGGCGGATCCAGGACCCGTCCGGTCTGACCAGAATCGGGGCATCATGGCCGGCGTTGGCGTAAATCAGCCGCTTCCCCGCCGCGTCGTGCAGGCAGTAGAAAAACGTGATGAATCGATTGGCGGCGATGTTGCTGCAGATGACCCGGTTGACCTTCGAGCACATGTCCCGGGGCTGGATGGATTCGGAGGCGAACGCCTTCACGGCCGCCTGCAGATTGGACATGAGGAGTGCCGCCGGCATGCCCTTGCCGGACACATCCGCGATGCACAGGGCAATCCGCGACTCCGAAAACCGGAGCACATCGTAATAATCCCCGCCGACCGCACTTGCAGGCCGCCAGCCGCCGAATATCTCGTACCCCGCGATCTGCGGGATTTCTTTGGGAAGCAGGCCCTGCTGGATTTCCCGCGCCTCCTCGTATTCCCGCTCCTGGCCGCGCAGCCGGAGGCTTTCAATGCCGAACCCGATACGGTCCATCACCAGGTGGAGAAACTTGATCTCTTCGGCGTCGAAGGAATCCCCGGAATCCTTTTCCCCCAGGCCGATGAAGCCCATCAGGTCACCTTTCAACCTCAGGGGAGCGACCAGACCGCAGCCGATCTGGCGGAGCCGGTCCCGCTCGCACGCCGGGATGTCCTTGCGCCAGGGATCGAAAATCGTATCCAGGTGTTGCAGCAGACAAGTGTCGGCCTCGAACTTCATTTTCCCCAGAATCTCGTCGGTACCGCCGGCCTGGGCGGTCGCCCAATAGGCATGATCCAGTGGAGATTTCGAAAAGATGGTGACGGAGGTGACACGAAGCGCCCGCAGCAGATGATCTGCGGTCTGCTTCAACAACACGTGAAGATCCCCGGCGGCGGAAATCTGCCCGTCCATCATCTTCATCTCGGCATCCAGCCGCTCTCCTTTCCGCACCAGCAACCCCTGGGCGATGTGGGTGCGCAGTGTATTCACCAGGCGTTCGTTGTCCCAGGGCTTTTGCACGAAATCCTGCACCCCGCGGCGCATGGCTTCCACGGCCAGATCGACACTCCCCCAACCGGTCATCACCACCACGGGAATCGTGCCGTCCATTTCACGTATCTGGGTCAAAAGGTCAAGCCCCTCCCGGCCGGAAGTTGTGTCGCGGGCATAGTTGAGATCCATGAGCACGATATCAAAATGATGACTTTTCAGCGCCTCCAGCACCGCGGCCGGAGAAGAAACGGCATAGGGCTGGATCCCCTCACCCTTGAGCAACAGCCGCAGCGCCTCAATGACCTCGGGCTGGTCATCGGCGACCAGCGCGCGCGGCACATTAAAAGTTGAAGTCTTCATCCCCATCGCACTCCCCGACCCTCCCCAAATTGCCGGCGACGGCATCTTAATATCAATGTGCGGCTCTGTAATTGTGATGCCGAGCGGCTTCATTCCAGATTGCTCCCCCCTGCCCTGGTACGGCCAGCCACAGCAAAACTGCATGCCGTTCCGGAGGCCTGTCCGTCAGCCATTCAGAGCAAGTGCCGTGCCAGGATATCACTGCACGGGAATGTATTACGTTCAAACCACTTTAAGCCGGCCATCCATTAATTGGCGCTCTTTTTATGACCGTTTGTGGGACGGAGCCGTCCCAAACGCGCACGCCATAGCCCAGACGACCGAAGGCGGGCATTCCGGAATTCCGCTATCGCTATCGGCTGTTAGTAACCGGTCAGGCATAGGGTCAGGGGCAGCAAAAAAAACGCCACGGATTTCACGGATTGCACTGATTTTCTTAATCCCTACCAAAGGGGGGTATTTCTTTCACGCTCCGGGATGCAGGCAAATTTGACGACATCATAGGGCGCGCCGCGATATCCGCTTGCCTGATGCATTCAAATCGGTGGAATCCGTAAAATCCGTGGCTGCTTTTACAAGGGCCGGACATCTTCGGCTTTTTCGGAACGGGAAGGTCGATCGGGACTGCGATAGCGATACCGACCTCTTGGGCTTTCTGCCTCCATTTTCGGAACCAAAACCGGTCACATCCCGGGAATGCGGCGCTGCAGCGGTCCAACGAAAGCCTGGTGATAGTCCAGAATCGTCTGCACCGTGTCACTCATGACCCGGTGGTCCTGGTAGGGCACCTCGTCCTGCTTAAGCAGCTGGATGAGCTTTTCGTCGATCATCTTCTGGAACTCGAAGGCCACCGAACGCACTCCGTCCGGCCGCAGATATTCGCGCGTGATTGGCACGCGGAACAGCAGATCATAAGTCCGCACCCAGTACCGGACCAGGCCATGCAGCTCCGCTACATGGCCGAATTTGTTGAACAGGTAAACATAGTTGTCGAGCACCGAACGATCGCAGATGATGTTGGGGTAGATCTTGTTGAGCTCCAGCTCGCGGCAGATGGTGGTGGTGAGGATCCAGGTCTGGGCCTCGAGGCTCGTCTCCTCATTGATGGGGAACGGGCACCGGCGGGCGATCTCGTCTATAAATCCCACATCCAGGTGCTGCTTTTTGAGCTCATTACAGAGTTCGTAGGCGAGGGTTGTCTTCCCTACCCCGTGTGTGCCGATAAATGCGATCTTCATGGAAAGTGCACCCGATTGTGCCCGGTATCCGTCCCCGGGGCAGGCCCGCCGCTCTTGCCGGCTCCGTTGGCCGGCCTATTATTATCCAGGCAACCTGAAAACCCCAGCAAGATCGATTCCCGAGGGGAAAAAGTGGTATCGCGGAGGTCCGCTCAAAGCATATGATTATGAGGCATACGGAGACTATTCCATGAAGACTTGTCCGGGAATTTCGGCTCTGGCCCTGAGTTTCATCCTGTTCGCCGACGGAGCCCCCGGTTTCGGCTTCCAGGCGGGGCCGCCGCCTTCCCAAATCACGGTCCCGCCAGCAATTGCAGGTTCAATGCCGGTCAGATCGATCGTCGATTTGCCGGTCGAGGAACTGCGCCAGACCTACGCCGCGGTGCTGGGCGATCTAAACTTCGACGAGGCTGGCATTGATCTGGACATGCTTCTGACTCAGGTAGGGGAAAGAGTCGCATCCTTCTTCCGCGATTTTCCGAATACGGCGTCGCGGGAACGGGTCAGGAGGGAAAGGCTCTCGGTTTACGGCCGGGTCGAGGATTCGGTCACCCAGACATATAATTATGCGCTCTATCCCGACAAAACCGGCGGTTGGCAGGAAGGAAGGACCGACAGCAAGGGGCGGGATGTTGAACCCGACAGAATGAAGGGCATCGCCTTTCTCACTTCCGGCTTCGCCGGAAACCAGGTTTTCTTTCACCCTTCCCATAAAGCAGGATGCCGCTACCGTTATCTGGGGAGACAGGCCGCCGAGCCGCATGCGCATGTCATCGCCTTCGCCCAGGTCCCGGGCAGGGCAAATTTCGTCGGAACCTTTCAGTCGGCCGGCATGGCCGCGCCGACAGGACTTCTGTATCAGGGTCTGGCATGGGTGGATCCACAGACCTTTCAGATCGTGCGCATGCGCACGGATCTGCTGACTCCTCGATCCGATATTCTGCTGGACCGCCAGACTTCAGAGATCTGGTTCAGTGAAGTGACATTTGGAGACGCACGAACCTTCTGGCTGCCACGGGAGGTTGTGGTTACCCTTTTGTGGAGCGGCCAGAGATTCCGCAACCGCCACAGTTACTCGGAATATCAGGTTTTCACGGTGGAAACGCAAAACAAGATCGAATTGCCGAAGGTCAAGAAATTGCCTTAATCCGCATTATTCATGAAGAGAGGATCGCAAGGCATTTAAGGACACGGATGCACACGGATCAAGTCCGTGTGCAGGGCTTTTGCAGGCCCGAAGGGACCAGCGCTTCGCGCTGGCAGACATTTTCAATTGCGGATTGCCGAGCGCTCCAACATAGCTATGATGGAGGCTCGTGACCTGCGTGAGCATTCGACAATCCGCATCTGAAAATGTCGATGCAAAAGCCCTGTCCGTGTTCCTCCGTGTTCTCAAAACTCTCTGTCATGAGCGAATCCCGGCGCGGGTTGCTTTTATTCACTCGCCTGCGAAGGACATTCATGAATAATGAGGGTTAAGAGGTGATTCGCGAAAGGCGGCGCGCCGGCGTCAGTCGGCGATCGGAGGCAACACAACACGGTTGCCGTAAAGGCGAAGAGTGTTTTCCAGAACCGCCTCGGCGACCTGCTCTTCCCTGATCCCCTTGATCTCCGCGATGGCCTGAAGGGCAATGACCGCATTGGCCGGTTCGTTCCTTTCCCGGGGTGCCGGACCCAAAACCGGGCTATCCGTCTCGACAAGCAGGCAAGAAAGCGGCAGCCGCCGCACCAGCTTCCGTTTTTGTTCCGACCTGGCGATCGAGGGGGGGACGGAAAAGAAAAACCCGGCTTCCGCCGCCGGCAAGGCGCTGGCGCTGCGGCCGTCGAATGCGTGCAGTTGCACCCGGGAGGCGCCATGTGCGAGAAGCAGGGACACCGTATGCCTCCCGGCGGAACGGGAATGCACATTGAGCGGCAGGTCCAATTCCTGTGCCAGGGCAACGAAGCCGCAGAAAATCTCGGCCTGCAGCTCCCGTGCGGGTTCCTCCTGTACCGCCCAATGGTCCAGCCCGACCTCGCCGATCGCAACCAGGCGCTCTCGGTGCCTGCGGATGAACTGATGCATTTCCTCCGCCTGCGCGAGGCTGAGCTGCGTCGGGTAGAGGCCGGCCGCAGGACATATCATGGGATGGATCGCCGCCAGGTCCAGGTTCCGCTGCGCGTCGGCGAGCGTCTCGCTGACGGCAATAACAGCCACAACGCCTGCCCGGCGGGCGCGCTCCAGAACTTCGTACCGATCCGGATCGAAGACCGGATCGCACAGATGCGCGTGGGTGTCCACCAGCCTGCCATTCCAGGACATCAAGGGTCGCGCCTCCCGAGGATCCGCTGCCGGGCGGCTTCATAGAGGAAAACCGCGCTGGCGGAGGACACATTCAGGGAGTCCGTCCGGTTGAGCATGGGGATTGCGGCGTGCGCTGAGGCCACGGCAACCGTTGCCGGGGAAACTCCGTAATCTTCATTCCCGAGCACCAGGCAGACATTTCCATTCAGGTCCAGATCGTAAATCGTCGCCGCCGCATGCGGATCGGCGGCGAATATTCGGGTCCCGTAAGTCTGGCGGAGCTGCCCCAGAGCCTCGGCCAGGCAGGCGACATGCAGGACCGGCATCCTGAAGATGGCACCCATCGAGCTGCGCACCGCCCGTCTCAGATAGGGGCTGCAGGACGTTTCCCCGACCAGGATGGCATGCGCACCCAGAGCCGCGCAGTTGCGCACGATCACCCCCGCATTTTCGGCGATTCTGATCCCGTCAAGCGCCAAAAGGAGATGTTCTGGGGGGAGATCGGCAAGTAAAAGCTCGGACGGCACTTTGGCAACGGCCATAATACCCTGGTGGATGTTGAATCCGACGATCTCCCGCAAAAGGTCTTTTTCGGCGAGAAATACGGGGACGCCCTCCCTCCCCTGGGCGTGCCCGGAACCTTCGAGTTTCGAGAGCCAATCCGGGGAAACAAGCAGCGAAAGCACCTCCAGGGGGGATTCGAGAAGCCGGCGCACGACTTTCTCCCCTTCGGCGACAAAGATCCCAAGCTCCCAATGGGCCACGGGGCGCTTCAGCGTCCTGTAGGGAGCCAGATCGCTCCGGTCAAGAGACGATACCGGATGGATGTTCGCAAAACCGCTCATACTCAACCCATGGCGTGCTTGTGCCGCCGGAATTGCGTTTCCGATGCCCGAAGCCGTGCCACCATCGCTGCTGGTAAAATCCTTTTCCGATTTGTTATACTGCGGATCGCGGGCAAGAAGCAACCGGCCACGCGCGGCCGGGACAGTGCTTGCACCTCATGTGCGCCCATAGCTCAGGTGGATAGAGCATCTGCCTTCTAAGCAGAGGGTCGCAGGTTCGAGTCCTGCTGGGCGTACCACCAACCTTTTCAATAACTTACAGCCTCCTGGTTCGGCCTATTCGGCTGACTTTGTCCGTGTCTTTGCCCGTGTTCTGGTCGCAAAGTCATCCAAGCGCCGGGCCGCGTCGTGCAGGTCGCCTTCGCTCACGATGTTGTACCGATCAAAAACCGATCGTGTCTTGTGTCCCGTCATCGTCATCGCGACCCGCTCCGGGATGCCGGCCCGGACGAGGTTGCGGACGGCCGTGCGCCGGAAGTCGTGCACGAGCCGGCCCGGGATCCCCGCCGCCTTGCACGCGGTCGCCCATGCGTGCTTGAATCCCCGAACGGCCGCCCCTCGCGCTTCCCCTGAGGTAGAAAAACACCCAAGGCGTAATGATGCCTTCTTTCAGGCATCCGCCCTTGCCCTCTGGCCTTCAGGACCGCCCGCAGCTCGTCGGTGAAGGGGAACTGCCGCGCCTCCCGGTTCTTCGTCGTGCCAGGCTCCAGGCGCACGTTGCCGGCCGTGAAATCCACCTGGCGCCATTGCAGGCTGAGGATTTCACTCTTTCGCCAGCCGGTGACATAGGCGAACCGCGCGACGGGCTGCAGCCGTTCCGGTAGGTGCTTCAGGACGGCCCGAAATTGCGCCGGCTCAAAGAACCCCTGCCGCACGTTGTCCTCCGCGAGCATCGTAATGTGCGGCCGGTCGGATACGAGCCGCTTTTGGATCCCGAGGTTGAAGGCGCGCTTGATCGTCGCCAGTTCCCGGTTGATGGTCGCGTTGCTGGCGCCTTCGCCCTGCGCGTGAGGATGTAGCGGTCGATGTCGGCCTCGCCGATCCGTGTGGCCTTCAGCTTGCCGAAAAACGGCAGGATGTGCAGCCGGTGGCGCAGTTCAATATCACCGGCGGAATGGTAGCCGTTTATTTCGTAGTCGGTCTCCACCAGCTCGGCCAGCTCGGAAAAGAGAACCTTGCGCTCCGTGCCCGATCCGGCCCTTTGGGCGTCTCCCTTCTTTCTTTTTCAGAAACTCCTTGGCATCTCCGAGTCGGCGGTCTCGGTGCTCTCGCGCACCTTGCCGCCCGTGCGAGTAGTACTGAATCCACCATACCGCGCTTTCGCGCTCCTGCCCGTGGCGGTCGGTGTACTTCGGTCGGGTACGCTACCGATGTCACCCTCCATGGGCCCCAGGTTGCCCCAGGGCCCGGAATGTCGCTCACTCTTCATCTGGTTTGTCGATGTGAGCGATTTTCAGGAGTTCATCCGCGTAATGACTAGAGAAAAAGTGGCCCCGTTAATAGCGTTGTGCCATGTGGAATCCAAGCCGCGGCCTTGAATCTCGTAAAGAAGCGTCCCGAGGTCTTTAATATGTGTGGCAATTTCCTCCAGATCTTCGGCCAGGTGGGGATTGATTAAAGGCGGCCGCTTCGGCTCGTTTGGCTCCTTGGGTGGAAGCTCTACCAGGTTCATTCGGCGCCGCCTTTCCGGAAATAGCGGTCCACCATTTCGATCTTCGGCCGAAGAGCCTCGCCTACAGTGACTAGCAGGTGGCCGATTTCGCCGCAATCCGCCTTCTCGCCGGCCATGAGGTAATACAGGTTGACAAGCCCGCCGAAATTGTCGGCGGATTCCGCCCAGGCATCGGCCACTCATGTCGGAATCGCGGACTCTGGCGGTTTTGGTGCTTCAACTGCGGGTGTTTCTTTGGATAGAATAGACTTAGCCATGCTTCCCCCTTGGCAATGCAGGGTCAGGGCTGGGTTGCTGCTTCAACAGCTTCCGGGCCCGCTCTCTGCGGGTTATTTTTTCTTTTTGTGCGATGCCGCAAACTTCTGAGTGCGTTCCAGGCGATCGAGGTATCCGCGGAAAGCTCCTCCGTGATGGTGGAAACGTCGCGCTTCTCCAGGACCGCTTGAACTTTGATTCGCTCGATCAGTTCCGCATCGATCGATAGGGTGAATTTTTTTCTCATGACTCATGGTAGCCTCATACGTATGGAAGTGTCAAGCCTCTTTTCCTGACCCATTCCTTAACTGTGGGGACGGCCCACAGATATCCAGGGGCCGCTCCGAGCGCGCGAGTGAAGAGGGAGCCGGCAACGGGCGGGCGACCGCCCGTTGGTGAAACCCGGCGCTCCGCGCGCGCGAGTGAGAGGGCAGCCTGCCGGGTCCCCACCGTCATCCCGGCTCAGGTCCCCTCAGCAGTCCCGGCAGTACGGCCAGGCCTGCATGACGCCATTGCACCCGGTCGGCCGCTGTTCACGATGTACGGCCCCTGCCGGGATCCGCACAGGCAGCACCGCCGCGGCGCCGGCTCTCTGCGCTCGAAACGGCGGTTCCGTGATTCTGCTTCATCGGTCCTCGATGAAATCTCTCTGTGCTGCCCCATGGCGGGCGTGCTGGGGGCCTGCATCCATGTACCCCCGAATCGACGCCGCGCGTCTCCAGGGACACGCGCGGGAAGGGCTATCCTGGCGATCGCCGCCAGGTCGGTTATCGGGATGCGGCGCGCTCTGCCGCCTCGATCTTGGCGCGCAGATCCTGTCATCGGGGATCCGGCCCGGGCCCGGCCGCGGGGGGAGCTGCGCAGCCGGCATGAACAGTCCGCCCCCAGGCCTCCGCTTTGATCGGCTCGCCGATTCGGATCCGGCGCCGGCAGGCCCGGCAGGTCGTGCATA
>CAWGRQ010000014.1:0-30937 GCA_963824985.1 Terriglobia bacterium | reverse complement strand
GAGGCGGAAGATGGTCCTGAAGCTCTGAAGGTGGCCTCCGAGTATGCCGGCACAATTGACTTGATGGCAACCGACCTGATCATGCCCGGGGGCATCAACGGCCGCGATCTGGCCGGGAAGATGGAATCCATGCGGCCGGGAATCAGAGTGCTCTTCATCTCCGGCTATGCCAGCATATTCGGAAAAACCGACTTCGTGGATCCAAACCTCTCCTTGCTTCCGAAACCCTATTCCGGAGAAGACCTGGCGCGCAAGGTCGGGCAACTCCTTCAGAAAAAGGTCTGACCTGATTGGGAGCAATTCCGGCGCAATCCGTTCCGCTCTCCGGCCATGGGATTAGCCGACCGGGCATCTGTTTAGCCGATGCTGAACAGCAGAACGCAAAGACGCAAGGACGCAAAGAGATTCCTTTCGGTTCCCGGGCATGGGCGGCCTTCGGCCGCATCCTTGGGCGAAGCGCGGCGCCCACGCCTGTTGCTCAGTGTCGATCTTTGCGCCCCTGCGCCTTTGCGTCTTTGCGTTTTGCTTCTTCATCCATTTGATTTGGCTAAACAATTACCCGACCGGAGCCGGGGCACTCTTTCTGTTCAAGGCTCCGATCAGGCTTCCTTCATAGCAGAGGACTTCGCCGCTGGAATTGCGCACGGCGCGGGCGTTTCCGGACACCCAGATCGTGCTTCCGTCCTTGCGATAGGCCTGAAGCTCGAACTTCCTCGTGGCGCCCGGATGCCGGCACGATTCCGCAAGCGCCTGCATGAGGGTCTGATCGACATCCAGCACCTGGCTCACGTTCTTGACGGCGACCGCGAGTTCCTCGGGAGATTCATAGCCGAGCAGCCGCGCCAGAGACCGGTTCGCCTGGAGGAATTCGCCGTCGTTCCCGGCCTGGAACATCCCGGACACGGCATGCTCGAATTTCGTGCGGAATTTCTTTTCCGCCTGCACCAACGCTTCTGCCGCCAGGGCCTGACGGGTCCGGTGCTGCGTGAGCGCGATCTCGATCGCCATGCGCAGGTTTCTGGGCTCGAAGGGCTTCACAATATAGCCCAGCGGATGGGCGGTCTTGGCATGCGCCAGAGTCTGCTCGTCGTCGGCAGCGGTCAGGAATACTACCGGAATATCATGGTCATCATAAAGCCTGCGGGCGGCTTCGATCCCATCCATGGGGCCCTGCAACCCTATGTCCATCAATACCAGGGACGGCCGGTGATCCTGGACGGCGCGCATGGCCTCCGCCGCCGACCATGCCGTACCGGCACAATCATAGCCCAGGCCGCAGAGCGCTCGTGTGGTGATTTCAGCAATCTCCGGGTCGTCCTCAACCAGCAGGATTTTGTCCATCGGGGCGACACCTCCCTGTGCCGCAGGCGCGCGATTCTGACCACATCCATGGCACGCAATTCAACTATCGGCCGGGCTAAACAGATCCTATAGGCAAAAAAATGTCCCCCTTTTCCCCCTCCTTCGCATTTCGCTCCTCCACTGAAGCAAACTAAACGCAACTAAACTCAACACCCGCACGGTCGATAAGCTCCTCCATGGAGCAGGAGCACGAGCCTTGAGGCGGCATAAGAAATGAGGCGCTTGATGATGTCCGAAGACACCCAGGTGATGGACGCGTCCGCGGCGGCGGCGTTTCTTGGCGCGCATGTTGAAACCATACGAAGGCTGGCCCGACGCGGCGAGATTCCGTCGTTCAAGGTGGGAAAGGACTGGCGTTTCCGCCGCGAAGCGATCGAGAGATGGTCGGAGGGCCGGCATTCCGGATTCAGACCCGCTTACGTCCTGATCGTGGACGATGATGTGGAGGTCGGCCGGACCATCGGCCGGGCGGTCGAAAGGCTCGGTTATCAGGCGTCGCGGGCCACGGATGGAGCGGGCGCCCTGGCGACGATAGCTCGGGACGTTCCCGGCCTGATCCTTCTCGATCTCATGATGCCGGGCATGAGCGGTGTGGATTTCCTGAAGGAACTGCGCGCACCGCATCCGGAGATGCCGGTCGCCATCATCACGGGCTACCCGGACAGCGACCTGATATCCGAGGCCTTGACGTATGGGCCCCTGATGATTATCTCCAAACCGGCTGACGAGCGTCAGCTGAAACAGGTGCTGCAGATGACCCTGGGAAAAAGCCTTTCCGCGAGATGAGGAAGGCCGTACGGGCCGAGTCCATGGAGGACGACCGTGTTCAGAGATACCATGAAGACCGAGGGTCGAATCGGCGCCAATGCCAACGTGCACATACTCGTTTCGTTGGTTCTCGTGCTGGGCGCGGCCGTCTATCTGACCATGACCCTCCACTGGACGAACAGGTCGCAGACGCTGGCCTTGTTTCAGGAACATCAACTCCAGGAGGTGCTGCAATCGGCAACCGAGCTCGAGCTGGAAATGCAGCTGCTCGCGCGGGACGCGCTCCTGTTCTCGATATCCCCGTCAATCCGGCAACTGGACCGGGGACGCATGCCACTCGAAATCCCGCCGCTGCTCGCCAATCTGGCGCCCAAATTCATTGAGGGCATTACCGTGACGGATGGCAAAGGCGCAACGGCATACGCATCCGGACGCACCCCGCGCGACCTGAATCGCATCGCCGCAAGCCTGTCCGCGCGCGCGGCCCACACGCAAGGCATGGAGGCGGTGTCCGTCAATCTGGAGATCGAACCGGACCTTGCCGCGCCGGGATCGACGCGATTCCTGCTCGTCGTGTCCGCGCCCCTCTCGGGCATGACCGGCGGGACCGATGGAGGGAAACCCGATACCGCGGGCTTTGTCTCGATCGTCGCGGGTCTTGACCATATCATGGAGCAAAACCTGGTTCCGACCGAGGCCGGCGCCCCTTCCCTGGCCTGGATCATTGACACGGAAGGGAAGCTTCTCTTTCACTCCGAGCATCCGGAAATGGTCTTTCGAGATGTTGGCCGGAGAGATGAAACCTGCCGGACCTGCCACGAGTCGTTTGATCTGATCGGCAATACGCTCGCGGGCGGGCAGGGTACGGTGGATTACCGGCTCCCGGGCTTTCCCAAGAAAATGGCGGCATTCGCCCCGGTCCGCTTTGGCGACCTCACCTGGATTCTGGTAATGGGTTCGCCCTACGACAGCGTCACAGCCTTTTCCGATAGAAGTCTGAAGGGATCGTTTCTGCTCCTGGCAGTCGTGTTTGTCGCCATGAGTGCCGCATCGATCCTGGTTTTGTGGAACCAAAACCAGAAAGTGAAGGCTGAAGAAGCAACCATACGCCTGGCCGCGGAGCAGGCCCTGGAAAAAAACAGCCGGGAGTCGAGGGAGGACCTGTTGCGGTCCCTCAGCAGCGCCGCCCAGGACGCCATTCTCATGATGGATTCTAACGGGAAGATCTCTTTCTGGAATCAGGCTGCCGAGAGAATCTTCGGCTGGACGCGGGATGAGGCCATAGGCGCCTACCTGCACAAACTGCTGGTTCCCGCAAACTATCGCCAGGCGCACAAGCAGGCCTATCCGAAGTTCCAGCAGACCGGCGAGGGCGCTGCAATTGGAAAGACGCTGGAATTGTCCGCATGCCGGAAGGATGGCACCGAGTTTCCCGTAGAGTTGTCCCTGAACAGCATGAAGCTGCATGGCCAATGGCACGCGGTCGGAATCCTCCGGGACATCACCCCGCGCAAGGAACTGGAGCATAGGGTGCAGGACCACTCGCAGTTCCTTCAGATTTTGATTAACAGCATTCCGAATCCCCTCTATTACAAGGACACCGATGGAAAGTACCTCGGCTGCAACCGGGCCTTCGAGTCCTTCATGGGTCGGTCTTCAGAATCGGTCATCGGCAAGACCGTCTACGATCTGGCCCCGCGGGAACTGGCCGACCGATACCATGCGGTGGATATGGAGCTGTGCAGAAACCGGGGGTTCCATACCTGTGAGGATGTCGTCCCTGATGTGAACGGCCGAATGCACGAGTCGATTGTGACCAAAGCCACCTTCTGCAAATCGGACGGGAGCCTCGGGGGCCTGGTGGGTGTTATCGTCGATATCAGCGATCGCAAGAGGATGGAAGAAGATCTGCGCCGCGCCAAAGACCAGGCCGAGGCCGCAGTCAAGGCAAAGGCCGCGTTTCTGGCCAACATGAGCCATGAAATCCGCACCCCCATGAATGGGATCATCGGGATGACCGGCCTGCTGCTGGATACCAATCTGACGTCCGAACAACGCATGTATGCGGAAACGATCCAAAACAGCGCCAATGCCCTCCTCTCCGTGATCAACGATATCCTCGACTTTTCCAAAATCGAGGCCGGCAAACTCGAACTCGAGATCCTCGATTTCGACCTGCAATCCACCCTGGATGACATGAATGACATCCTGGCGATCAAGGCCCAGGAAAAAGGGCTGGAGTATGTCTGCAGCATCGATCCCGCCGTGCCGCGACGGCTTACGGGTGATCCGGGACGATTGCGGCAGGTGCTGACCAACCTGATCGGCAACGCCGTCAAGTTCACCTCCGCGGGGGAAGTAGCGGTTCATGCAGGTCTGGACGGTGAGATCGAGGCCAAGGCGAAGATCAGGTTTTCGGTCATGGATACCGGAACCGGCATCCCTTTGGAGACTCGGAACAGCCTCTTCGTGCCATTCACACAGGCCGATGTGTCCACCTCACGACGTTATGGCGGGACCGGTCTTGGGCTTGCCATTTCCCGCCAGTTGGTGGCTATGATGGGGGGAGAGATTGGCGTCGAAAGCACTCCGGGAGCTGGGTCCGCATTCTGGTTCACCGCGCTCTTCGGGCAGCCGATCAACGTCGAGGCGTCACCTATCGAAACCGCGGTGGATATCGCGGGTCTTCGCATCCTGGGGGTGGACGATAACGCCACCAATCGACTGGTGCTCCGGCAGCAGTTCGGCTCCTGGCGCTGCCGTTATGAAGAGGCTGCCGGGGGAGAGGAGGCGCTGGCAAAACTCCACGAAGCCGTGCTTGAGGGGGATCCATTCCAGATTGCCCTTCTTGATATGCGGATGCCGGACATGGATGGCGAAACCTTGGGGCGACGGATCAGGAGCGAGACCGCCTTCCAGGACACCAGACTCATCCTGATGACCTCCATGGGAATGCGGGGGGATGCGGATCGCGCCCGGCAGAACGGTTTTGCCGCCTGCCTGCCAAAACCGATTCGGCAGTCACGACTGTTCGACACCCTGATCACCGTGGCCAATCCCGGCGCGGGGTCGACGGAAGACAAGGGCTCTCCAGCACCCCTTGTGCCTCAACCGAGCCCCGGCGGACAACGCCGGCGTCCCATCCGAATCCTCCTGGCTGAAGATAATCCCACCAACCAGAAAGTGGCAATGCGCATTCTGGAAAAACTGGGATATCGGGCCGATGCGGTGTCGAACGGCGCGGAAGCGCTGAAAGCACTGGGAATGATCCCGTATGACTTGGTCCTCATGGATGTGCAGATGCCCGAAATGGACGGTTTTCAGGCAACGCGGCAGATCCGCGATTCCGAGATCGCGGTTCTGGACCATCGGGTGCCCATCATCGCGATGACCGCGCATGCCATGAAGGGGGATCGGGAAGCCTGCCTGCAGGCCGGCATGGATGACTATGTTTCCAAGCCGGTGAACCCGGTCCAACTCGCCGATGCCATCCGGCGCCAGCTTAAACGGATACGCGTGGCCGGGCCGGCGGCAGTGGAAGATTCCGCAGGCGAAGAAGTCCTCGTTTTCGACCGGGAGTCCGCGCTCGAACGGGTCGGCGGCGATGAAGACGTCCTTAATGAAATCCTCGGGCTTTTTTTATCGGACGCCGGGCGCCAGATCGAGCTGCTGGCGCAGGCTTCCCAAAACGGGGACTGCGCCGCGATCAGGGGCCAGGCTCATTCTCTGAAGAGCGCCTCGGGGAGCATCGGCGCCTGCGTGATGCAGCAGATCGCGCAGCAGATCGAAACCGCCGGAGAACAAAGGGAGTTGGGTCGGGCAGCCGTTCTGATTCCCGCAGTCCGGAAGGAGTACGAGAGGTTTGCCAGATTTCTTGACACCGGGACACGGCAGGAAACAGGGGGGAGCGCGCCATGAGAGCGCTGATTGCCGAAGATGACCGCACCAGCCGCGTGCTGATAACCCGGATACTCGCTCCATATGCTGACTGCACCGTGGTGGTCAATGGAATTGAGGCCGTATCCCTGTTTCGCACTGCCCTGGAATTGGATCGTCCTTACGACCTGATCTGTCTTGATGTTTTGATGCCGGAGTTGGACGGACTGGCAGCGCTGATGAGCATGCGCGCGCTTGAGAGAGATTTTGAAATCAAGGAATCTGATCGTGCGCGAGTGATCATGACCACAGCGCTTTCCGACGTCGCCAATGTGAAGAAGGCGATTCGAGGCAATTGCCAGGGCTATCTCCTGAAACCGATTGGTCGGCAGGCCCTGGTTGAAACGTTGCGATCGTTGCGGTTGATATCCGGTAGCCAGCCACCGGAAAGTGAAGTTGCCGGATCTGCGCTGACTGGCAATAGCGCGGCCGCTGCCGAAGGCGGATCCGACGATTCCAAGAGGTACGAATACTAATGCCAAAAGCGAGAATTCTTATCGTCGAGGATGAGCTGGACGTGGGTGCCTACATCCGGAAATGCCTCACCCGCGCCGGCTTTGACGTGACCGGCCTGGTCCCAACCGCATTGGAAGCCTTGGCATCAGCCAGGGAAACGCCGCCCGATCTGGTGCTGATGGACATTGGACTCCCGGGGGACATGGATGGCGTGCAGGCCGCGGCCAGGATCCGGTCGGATCAGGGCATCCCCGTGATTTTTCTGACCAGTTCCACCGATGAAGTCACCCTGGAACGGGCGAAGGAAACCGAACCGATCGGATATCTGACCAAACCGTTTGATCCCCAGACCCTGCAGACGACGATCGACAGTTCCCTCCACCACTATCGCGCGTCGTTCCAACGTGCGCAACGAATGCTGCAGCATGTGGAGCAACAATTTCGCGAGATGTTCGAGAACTCGACGATGGGAATGTACCGGACGGACCCGTCGGGCCGGCTGTTGGATGCAAATCCGGCGCTGGCCAGCATCCTGGGTTATGCGACTTCCGCAGAATTGCTAGCCACGGTGCGTAATGCAGAGGAAGAAGTTTACGAAGATCCCGGGCATAGGCAAAGGCTCATCAGGCAACTCGCGGAGCAGGGATTTACTCACAATTATGAATCTCGTTTGCGCCGGCGCGACGGCAGCCTGATATGGGTCAGCATCAACGCGCGGTCAATCGGGGGCCTGATGGGACGAGCGAGATATTACGAGGTCGTCCTGCAGGACATCACGGAGCGCAAACTTGCCGAGGCGGCGCTGCGCGAAAGCGAGTCACGGCTGACCTGCGTCGTCAATGCCGCTCAGGACGGCATCATCATGATGGACGACGATGGGCGGGTCACTTTGTGGAGTCCGGCCGCGGAGCGGATCACAGGATACTCAGGCCGCGAAACCATCGGCAGGGACCTTCACCAACTGCTGGCGCCATCCCGTCTGTACCCGGATCAGCAGGCGGCATTTCAGGCATGGCATCAAACCGGGCTTGGCAACGCCATCGGCAAAACCGTGGAGGTGACGTGCCTCCGGAAAGACCTGACCGAAATCCCGGTCGAACTCTCGCTCTCTTCAGTGCAGATGAACGGCCGCTGGACCGCGGTCGGCATTATTCGCGACCTTACGGAGCGGAAGAGAGGGCAGCTGGAACGAGACCGAATGGAGGTGATGCTTCGCCAGTCCCAGAAACTCGAGTCGATTGGCCAGCTGGCCGCCGGAATCGCCCACGAGATCAACACGCCGACCCAATATGTCGGGGACAATACCCGCTTTTTCAAGGATGCCTTCGCGGATGTCCAGAAGGTGCTGCGCGTTTACGGCCAGCTGTTCGATGCCTGCGGACAAAGGAGCGTGTCCGCCGAGCTGATCGAAAGTGTGGCTTCCGAGGTTCAGGCGGCCGATCTGGACTATCTCGGGACGGAAATTCCCAAGGCCATCGCCCAGACCCTGGAGGGCGTCGATCGGGTCGCAACCATCGTGCGCGCCATGAAGGACTTCTCCCACCCGGGGACGAAGGAAAAGACACCCACCAATATTCATAAGGCGATCGAGAGCACCCTGATCGTTTGCCGCCACGAGTACAAATATGTTGCCGAGGTGACGACCGACTTTGACCCGGCGATGCCTCCGGTCCCCTGTTTTCCGGGCGATTTCAACCAGGTCATCATGAATCTGATCGTCAATGCCGCGCACGCCATCGCCGGGACCCTTGAGACCCAGGAGAACGCAAGGGGAAAGATTTCGGTGACGACACGCCGCGACGGCGACTGGGCGGAGATTCGAATTTCCGATACCGGCGCGGGCATTCCGGAGAACATCCGCTCGAAGATTTATGATCCCTTCTTTACGACCAAAGAAGTGGGAAAAGGAACCGGGCAGGGGCTGGCGATCTGCCATGCGGTCATCGTCAACAAGCACGGCGGCACGATCACCTTTGACACGCAGATCGGCAAAGGGACGACATTTATTATTCGCCTGCCCTTGTCCGGCCCCGGCCAGGAGAGCGAAGCCGCATGAGAAAAGCCATCCTGTTTGTGGATGATGAACCAAAAATCCTGGAGGGATTGGGTAGGATGCTGCGTGTCATGCGTCACGAATGGGATATGCACTTTGCCGCCAGTGGCCCCGAAGCCTTGGAACTCATGGCGCAGCAGCCCGTCGATCTCGTCGTGTCCGACATGCGCATGCCGGCGATGAACGGCCTCGAATTCCTCACCGAAGTCAAGGCCAGGTATCCGAATGTCATCCGGATCGTGCTGTCGGGTCATGCCGATCAGCAGTTGATCATGCGTGCCGTTGGGGTCACCCATCAATACCTGTCGAAACCGTGCGACGCGGAGGCGCTCCAATCGACGGTCGCGCGCGCGCTCGGATTGCGCGCATTGCTGGGGAACGCCCCGATCAAGCGCCTGATCAGCCGTCTGAGCGTGTTGCCCAGCCTTCCCTCCCTTTATGCGGAGATCGTAGCCGAGCTCAAGTCTCCCGACGCCTCGATTCGCCGTGTCGGAGAGATCATCGCCAAGGATCCGGGGATGACGGCCAAAATTCTTCAGCTGGTGAACTCGGCCTTCTTCGGAATTCGCCGCGTGGTATCCAATCCCATGGATGCTGCGGCCTATCTGGGGCTGGAGACCATTCAATCCCTGGTGCTTTCGCTGCATGCCTTCTCCAGATTCGAAGCCTGCCGTTTCCCCGGCGGCTCCATCGACCAGATCTGGAGTCACAGTATGGCAGCAGGCCTGCTGGCAAAACGGATCATGGAAGGGGAGGCTGCCGGAAGAGCCCAGGCCACCGAAGCCTTCTCCGCCGGATTGCTGCATGACCTGGGTAAGTTGGTCCTGACCGCCAACCTGCCGCAGGAATACGAACTCGTGCATACCCGGGCAGCTCATGGAGGCCTGGTGCTACAGGATGCTGAACGCGAAGTGCTAGGCGCAACCCATGCGGAGATTGGCGCCTACCTGCTCGGTTTATGGGGACTGCCGGATCCCATCATTGAGGCAGTTGCGCTGCACCACCACCCGAACGAATGCGCGCACACGACATTCAGCCCCTTGAGTGCAGTCCATGCCGCGAATGTACTGGAAAGAGAGCATGGTTCCGGCCGGGCCTGCTGGGGCCAGCCCAGCCGGCTGGATCTCACATATCTGGATGCCGTCGGCAAGGCCGTTCGTCTTGACGACTGGCGCGCCTGGAGTGCCGACCCGACATTGAGAGGCGCAGTCGCATGACCGACAAGATTCTCCTGGTGGATGACGACCCGAATATCCTCGCCGCGTATCAGCGCCATTTCCGCAAGCAGTTTCGGATCGACACGGCCCTCGGCGGCCCCGCGGGCCTGAAAACCGTGGACAGCCAGGGACCCTATGCGGTTATTGTCTCGGATCTGCGCATGCCCGAGATGGACGGCATCGAGTTCCTGACGAAAACCAAGGAACAGTCCCCCGATTCCGTGCGCATGATGCTCACCGGAAATGTGGATATCCGGGCCGCGATCGATGCCGTGAACCAGGGATGGATTTTCCGCTTTCTGACCAAACCCTGCCTGCCTCAGGATTTTGCCCATGCCTTGCAGGCCGGCATTGACCAGTACAGACTGATCTCAGGAGAGCGCGAGCTGCTCCAGAAGACCCTGAACGGAAGCATCCGGACCCTCACCGAAATTCTGTCGATCGTAGATCCGGAATCGTTCGGCCGCGGCCATCACCTGCGCGATGCGATCCGAGTGCTGGCCGGGGCGGTCGGGATCTCCGATTCATGGGAACTCGAGCTGGCAGCTATGCTGGCGCAGATCGGACATGTGACGATACCTCCTGCAATCCTCATCAAGATGAAAACCGGCCAATCGCTGTCGGACATCGAGCAGGAAATGATCACGCGCGTGCCTCAGGTCGGGCACAATCTGCTCGTCCACATCCCGCGCCTGAAATCGGTCGCCAGAATCGTGCTCTATCAGAACAAATGCTTCAATGGCCAGGGATTTCCAATGGATGCCGTCGCGGGGACAAATATTCCCATGGGGGCAAGATTGCTGAAGGTCCTCATGGACCTGGTTCTGGCTGAGGTCGGCGGCATTTCCAAAGCCAGAGCCCTCGAAGGGCTCAGGAGACGGGAAGGATGGTACGATCCGGCGGTCCTCGATGCCGCTTTCCTGTGCTTCGCCCCTTCCGCCACGCAGGCAAAGAGCGTCCAACGCACTGTCTGCTCCATCGCGGCCAGGGATCTGCAAGTGGGGCAAATCCTGCTGTCCGATGTGCTGATGGGGAATGGAGCCCTGCTCATCAAGGCCGGGAACTGGATCTCGGAAACCCTTCTCGAACGAATCAAAAATTTCGCGAAACTCCATGGCATCCGGGAACCGATCCGGGTCGAGGTGATCCACGAATCGGGAGCCCATGGTGCCACGCCGACGCCCCGTGAGGTGAAGCTATGAAAGGTACCGTCCTCCTGGTGGATGACGACAGGCATCTGCTTGAAGGCATCTGCCGCGCATTGCGCAAAGAGCCATTTGAAATTCGTATGGCCGCATCGGCCGAAGAGGCCCTCGAGCTGCTGGGCAGGCATCCCGTGGATGTGATCGTGACCGATGAAGAGATGCCCGGCATGTCGGGCACCGTCCTGCTGCGCCACGTGCGCGACCGATACCCGGATACCATACGATTTATCATGACCGGAAAGTCGACGATGGACGTTGCGATCGAAGCCATCAACAACGGCGGCATCACCCGTTTTTTTCTCAAACCCTGCGATTGCGCGGATCTGGGCGTTTCCATCCGGCAGGGATTGCAGCAACGACAGTTGATGCTTGCGGCACGCAGGTTGCTTGAAAAAACCAAAAGGCAGTCCGCGCTTATCGAGCGGCTCGAAAAGGAACACCCCAATATCACCCGCGTCGAACGTGATGATGACGGCGCCATCCAACTTCGGGAGTGGAACGGCGATCCGGAGGAGCTGATGCGTGAGATCTGCGCCCACCTGGAGCCGGGTGAATAGCCGGGGAGGATGGTCGCGATGACCGACGGCATTCTGATCGTGGATGACGACCGGAATATTCTCGAAGCGGTGGAACGGCTCTTCCGTCGCGATCCGGGTCTGGCGGTATTCAGGGCTTCGAGTGCCGTCGAAGGCATGGAGATCGTGAAAACGAATGCCATTGCCGTGATCATCTCGGACAATCTGATGCCGGGAAAGTCGGGGGTCGAATTCCTCGAATGGGCGAAGACCGCATCTCCGGACAGCATGCGCATCCTTCTGACCGGCAGCGCCGATCTTCGGGTCGCCATCAACTCGATCAACCGGGGGGAGGTTTTTCGGTTCATTACCAAGCCCTGGGACCGGAACGAATTCCGGACCATTGTGTTCTCGGCGCTGGACCGGCACAGGGTGATCGCCTGCCTGAAGACCGGTGACGAAACTAAGCTCCTTTCGCTGGTGCGCGCCATAGAGTTGAAGGACCCATACATTAAAGGACATTCCGAGAGGGTCGCCCGCTACGCCCTCCAGATTGCCGATGCCCTGCGCCTGACTGAAAGCGAGAAACAAAACATCAAGTCCGGAAGCCTGCTTCACGACTGCGGCAAAATCGGCATTCCCGAGGCAATCTTGAATCAGCCGTCCCTTTTAGACGCGCAACAGCGCGAGATAGTCCAGCAGCATGCGCTCTGGAGCGGAGAAGTGGCCAGGACCGCCGGTTTGCCCGCCATGGTGGTCAATATCGCGCTGCATCATCACGAACGATTCGACGGCAAGGGATATCCCTCGGGCCTTGCCGGGCTGCAAATCCCCAGAGCAGCCCGGATTGTGGCCCTGGCGGATGTCTATGATGCCCTGACGTCGGATCGCCCTTATCGGAAATGCCTGACCCATGCGAAGGTCATTGAATACCTGAGAGATGAAAAGAGCCTGTCGTTCGATCCGGAACTGACGGATGTGTTCATCACGACGCTGGAAAACGGGGGGGAGAAATCGGAATGAGGATATTGATCGCTGAAGATGATCTGACATCGCGCAAGGTGCTCGAGAGCGCGCTCCGGAAATGGGGTTATGAGGTGATCTCCACAAGCGCCGGAGATGAGTCATTACGCGTACTGCGAGCGGAGGATCGCCCCGGACTTGCAATCCTGGATTGGATGATGCCCGAATTGAGTGGGGTTGATATCTGCCGGGAGTTGCGCGCTGCCGAGGTCGGGAACCCCGTCTACATCATTCTCCTGACGGCCTTGGGCCGCAAGGAGGATGTGGTTGCCGGGCTGCGCAGCGGCGCGGATGATTACGTCACCAAGCCGTTCGATACGGACGAATTGCGCGCGCGCATCCAGGTGGGGCAGCGCGTGGTCGAGTTGAGAGACCGCCTCGCGATCCAGGTCGCCGAGTTGGAGGCGGCGCTCGCGCACGTCAGGATGTTGCATGGGATTCTCCCCATCTGCGCCCACTGCCACATGATCCGGGATGATCGGGAGTCCTGGCGGCGCCTGGAAGAATATATCGAAGCCAACTCCAGCGCCCAATTCAGCCATGGCATTTGCCCCAAATGCATGGATACATACTATTCAGAGCCTGAAGGCGATTAGGCGGACCTACTGGATCCAGAGTTTGAGGATGCTGTTGCCGCTGCGGATGGTCAGGATGTTGGCGGCCCCCCGGCGATTCAGGCTCTCCCAAATATTGTCGACGTCGACGCCCTTCTTGCGAATCTCGGCCTTGGTAGGCTCGTCGAGCGCCATGACCGCAAGCTGGGCCCAGCTCACGGGAAAGTCCAGTTCGACTTTGGGCGCCGTGTTTTCCTCCCCCTCGTAGATCCGGAGGTGGAACATCTTGTCCTGTGCCCTGCCCCTCTGGGACTCCCTTTCAGCCTTTTTGGATTCCGGCCGGGCGAGCGCGTCAGGATTGATCCTCAACAGCGCCAGGGACGCATAGTTGACGAGTTCCTGCTGTTTTTCCTTAGCCAGGATCTCCTTTAATATGGGGGTGCTGACGGCGCTGAGTTCCCTATCCTTCAGCGAGCTGCAGCGAATCGCGGCAAAGTAGCGCACTTCCTTGTTGGGATCGCGCAGGGCCGAGATCAGCTGGCTGCGATAACCGTCCTGCCCCTGCTCGAACAGCGTCGC
Organism: Terriglobia bacterium; assembly: GCA_963824985.1. Classification (GTDB taxonomy): domain Bacteria; phylum Acidobacteriota; class UBA6911; order UBA6911; family UBA6911; genus JAFNAG01. The sequence continues at coordinate 17,269 of CAWGRQ010000014.1, read as the reverse complement.
GGCAATCTCGACCACCGCCTGCCTGGCCTCGCCGGCGAAGAAAGGCTCGTTCGGATATTTCTGCAGGAACTGAGCGTAGGCGCGAAGGGCCTCTTCCGGCTTCTTCTGCATCCGCAGGCAATAGGCGGTGTGGAAATAGGCCTGGGGAAGGAGTCCGCTCCGGGGATATTCGCGAATCAGGCGCTGGAACGTGCCGCGCGCCTCCTCCCATTTGAGATCGAACATCAGGATCTTGCCCTGACTGAAGATCTCCTGGTCCGTCGCCCAGTCGGCGGCGAGTGCGGCGACGGGTTCCAGCACGAGCGCCGCCAGCAGTATCAGAGCCTTCCATCCCGAACGTCTCATGGCAACCTCCTATGAAATCCCCGACTGCAGCAGGTTGATGCGCAGCAGGAGCCGTTCCTTTTCAATGAAGCGCCCCATGCTATCGATCGCATCCCGGGATTCGCATTCCGGCGACGTGGACACATTGAGCAGGAAACGTTCCAGGTCGTCGCACAGGCCTTTGGCCCGCTCGATTTCAGGAACCCGCAGCTCGGTGTCCAGGAAGCGCTTCTGCTTCAGAAGTCGCCGCGCGCGGGCAACCTCGAATGAAACGTCGTATCAGAAACGTGACCTGCAGCACTTCCATGGCATCTTCCGAGTCGCGCGTATGGCTGCGGATCACCCGATATACCTTCCGCCGGTAGCGCCGGATGATCTCCTCAAACGCTTCCATGTCTCCCCGCTGTACGCGGCGCATCATCAATTCGGTCGACCCGGGATCGGAGTCAGGGGGACCCCCCGAGCAGCCAATGGATTTCAATTGTGAAGCCCGAACGGCAGGTTCCTTCACTCGGGAAAAGATCTCAGTAGCCACAGTGCCATTCCTGCCGGATCCGGCTTTGAAGCTGCTCGTTGAGGACCTCCGATAGGTTCACCGCTTCCTCCACCCTCTCGAACCTGGGAATCAGGAACTTCTTCGCCAGCATCTGTGTTTACGCATTCCTCCTCCCGAGGGTTCACTCCCAGGGAGATGTGGCACTCTCGCGGCACGAGGGGGCCGGAGATATATTACCCGTTCGACCGGGCTGTGGATGGAGTGCGGAAAGGTTGTGGAAAAGCTGTGCAAGGGTGTGCCTATTATCGCCAGGTCGCCAACCGCAAGCGTGTATCACGCCTGTTTGCAATATTTTACATAGGCATAACTTATCCACAAAAAGGGGATACTCCGAATTTCCGTTTTGTCCAGGCCCATGACTGGGCTCAGGTGGAAATTCGGAAAGTCCCCTCTCTGGCTCCGCCGGGATCTATCGTTTATAAACGCCGGCCCGATCCCATTTTGTGATGGTATCGAGGATCAGTTCGGCGACCCGGTCGTTGACCTTCCGGAAATATTCCTGAGCCTGCGCCAGATCGAACGTCGGATAGCCCTGCCCCTTTTCATAAAGCCCGATGGAAGACGTCACCGGAACGGCAAAATATGCGCCCGCGGGCGCATTGGGCGACGCCATCTCCGGAGTGTAGCGCTCGGGATGGATCTGGCCGGGGACCACAGCCTGGACGTAAGCGGTTTCGTTGTTGCCCGCATGCCCGCCATTCTGCTTGAACACCGATTTCGTAATGTCGTCGGCCAGAGTCCACCAGTTGATCACCAGAACCCGGACCCTCTCCCTGGTCGCGACCTTGGTGGCCACGGCGTTCAAAACCGCCGAGTTGCCGCCATGCCCATTGAGGATAATGATGTTCTGGAAACCCCGCTCGGCGAGATTGCGGAGAATGTCCTCAACGAACGCGCCGTACGCTTCTGCGGATATCGAGACCGCCCCGGGGAAGGCCTTCATCGATTCGGTCATGCCGTAGTTCAGAGTCGGGGCAATCAAAGCATCCACCCGCCCGGCAATATTCCGGGCCATGGCTTCAGGGGCGATATTGTCGGTTCCGTTGGGAATGACGCCGTGCGGTTCAAGCGATCCCGTCGGCAGCAGGACCGTCCTGATCCGCGGCACGAGTTCGCTGAACTCCTGCCAGCAGAGCAGGTTCATTTCCCGGGTCGTAGGCGGCTTTGCCGCACTTCCGGCCGCCTGCGGCTCGCGCGCGATTGCGGCCCCCGCGGCCAGGATCACCACCATCAGAAGAAACGGCAAAACACTCATCCTCTTAATCATAAGCTCCTCCATGTATCCCCCGTGCCTGCAGCGGCAAAAACAGAATGAGACCTTTTGCCCCTCGCACCGGGAAGTGAATCCCGCTCATAGTATTCCCTTTCCTCAAGGCCTGACAAGCTGAGGAAAATCGGACGGCACGCCGTAGGGACGTCCGGCAGAGACTGACTCAAGCACAGTTGAGGTCGAAGCCTGCACAAGCACCGAAATCCTCCAGGAGATTCTTTATCGGTACACCACGCTGAAGCGGCTTGACCTTGCGCGCCAGGTTTACGATCTCTTCGTATTGCTGTGCCCTGTGGTTTATCCGGTTACCCTGGCCGACACGGATCGTGCGAAACAGATGGTCTGCGGCGGGGGCGGCATCGGGGTTCGTGACGCGGTCCACGCGGCCGTCATGTTGAACAACGATGTCCAAGACATCGCCACGTTCGATGCCGGTTTCGACCTGATACCGGGAGTGCGCCGCCTGCCCATGACCTAGAGCCGCCACAGGCAGGCCGGAGGATTTCATGTTGTGACGGTTGCCCGGCCTGCTCGACGAGCTCGACGGGCAAATGGAAATTCTCCAGACTCAGATGCATGTTTTCGTCTCCGGCCGCGTGCGGATCGTATAGAATCATGCGGCAAGGCGGAAATCTGGCGCCCTGGTCATCAGGCTCGGGGGACCTTTCCGAGGCGCCAGGATTGCGCGCCGCCGCAATAAATCCGATCCCGCAGTTGTGAAGAGCGCACGCGGCGGCGATGATCTTCGTCGGGCGAGACCCGAAGATATTCCAAAGGAGGGAATGCATGGCCGCTTTGGCTCAGGCCCGCATGTTTGTCCGCTTCGCCTCCGGTTTGCCGCGTTTCTTGCGCCGGCCGATCCTGCTCGATGAAGCGCGGCGCATCATTGCCCGCGAGGGGCAGGAACGCGAAAGGAATTTTCTGCTGTTGATGAAGCGGGCTGTCTACGAGCAGCCTCTAAGTCCCTACCTGGCGCTATTGCGTTGGGCGGGGGTCGCATACGGTGATCTCGAGGCGTTGGTATCAAAGGAAGGCATTGAAGCGGCGCTCGAGCAGCTATTTGCTTCGGGCGTCCGCATCGGCCTGGATGAATTCAAAGGCAGGCATCCGATCGAGCGCAACGGGCTGTCGATCGACGTCCGTGCCGAGGACTTCGACAATCCTTTGCTGGCGAGAGAGTTCGAACTCTTGACCGGCGGTTCGACCGGTGCGCGACGCCGGCTGGCGATTGATTTCGATTTATTGGTGGAAGAAACGGCGCTGCAGTCCTGGTACTACAAGGTAAATGGATTTGAGGGGCGGCCCCGTGCAGTCTGGCGGGCAATCCCGCCGGGATCGGCGGGATTGAAGAACGCCCTCCGGGCCGCCAAAGCCGGCCGGCCGCTCGAGCGCTGGTTCTCGCCGCAGCCGTTCTCGCTTGCGCCCCAGCTGCTCCCCTCGGCGCTGTTCACCGCGTATGCGGTCGCTTGCGGGCAGCTCATGGGCGGGTTGATCCCGCAGCCGGAATTCACGCCGCTTGACCAGGGGGCGAAGGTGGCGCGCTGGGCAGCAGACTGGGTGCGTGCCGGCCGGCCGCCCGGCGTCTGTTTGGCCGCGGGCAATGCCGTGCGTATAGCCCAGGCGGCCCTCGAGCAAGGGCTCGACATTTCCGGCACGCTGTTTCGTGTCGGCGGCGAGCCTCTGACGGCGGCCAAGTACGCGGTGATTCGCAGAGCTGGCGCCGACACCTTCTCCGGTTGGTCGATGTCGGAGGCGGGGTTGCTTGGGGGAGGTTGCCCAAACCGAGAGACGATCGACGAGATCCACCTCTTCACGGGAAAGACGGCATTCCTCGAGCGTCCCGTCGCCTTTCGCGGCGGAGCGGAAACCATACGCGCGCTGCACCTGACCACGCTGCTGCCGGCGACACCGAAAATCATGCTCAACGTCGACTCGGGAGACTATGGTGTGCTCTCGCGCAGGCGATGCGGATGCCCGTTGGAGGAAGCGGGCCTGCCGCTTCATCTGCACACGATCCGCAACTATGAAAAGCTCACGGCCGGCGGCATGCATTTCGTCGGCGCGCAGCTGGCGGCAATCATCGAGGGCGATCTGCCCCGCGCTTTCGGCGGCGCGCCAACCGATTATCAGTTCGTCGAGGAGCAGGACGCGGCCGCCACCCAGGTGACCATCGTGGTGAGCCCGCGCCTGGGAACCCTCGACGAAGGGCGCATCGTGGCGACCGTCCTGGCGGCGCTGGGCCAAAGTTCGCGGGGAGACAGCATGATGGCGGGCCACTGGGAACAGGGCGCGGTATTGAGGGTCGCTCGTCGCGAGCCTTTTGTAACGGCAGCCGCGAAGACGCCGCCCATATGGGTAGTCGCGTCCGGATCCGGACCGATGGGAGGACAATCTGGTCACTGATACTGACACGCCGGCTTTATCCGCAACGGCATCGTTCTGGCAGCGTCTCGCCGCCGTCGGCCCGGGACTGGTTTTCCTGGCCGGCGCGCTTGGGCCCCAGGATGTGGTTTCCAATGCGGCGGCCGGCGCCACCTACGGTTACACGTTTCTGTGGGCGCTCGCACTGGGAGTAGGGGCGCGCTATGTCTTCCTCGAAGCCAGCGCGCGATACGTGCTGGCTACGGGTGAGACTCTGATCGCAGGCTACAGCCGGTATGGTCGCTGGACCCTGTGGATGATCCTGGCCGCGGTGCTGATCAAACGGCATACATCAAACCTCGCTCAATTGCTTTTGCTAGGCCTGACGATGAGCTGGATCCTGCCGCTTCCTTTGGCGCATGGAACGGCGGTCTGGTCGCTGTTTTTCTGGGTGGCCGGTTTCGTACCGATGTATCGCGGGCGATATAGGGCCGTGGAACGCTGGTGCCGGCCGCTGGTGGTGGTCATGGGGGCTACGCTGGCCTTGGCCGCGGTTCTGGCACGGCCGGATCCGGGCGCCATCGTCCGGGGCTTCCTGCATCCATCGCTGGGCAGCGAGGGCGGCGCCCTCAGTGCCGCGTTTGTTCTGATGGCCTTGATCGGCTCCGCTGCCGGCGCGCTGAGCAACCTGAAGTACCCGGCCTTTCTCCACGAGAAGGGCTGGCGGGACGCGAGCCGGCTCAAGATACAGCGGACCGACCTTGCCACAACCGCCATTGGGCTGCTCATCATGTGTGCCCTGGTGCAGAGTGCCGCCGCCGCCGCGCTGCCGGCGAGTGGGGACCCGGTGACCAATCCGATCGAACTCGTCTCCGCGTTCGGCGCGGCACTCGGGCCATTGGGATTGATGGTCATAGCGCTTGGATTGTGGGCCGCGGTTTTCACCACGTATCTGGCTGCCAACACCGGCTACGCCATGATCGCCGCCGACATCATCGCGCTTCTGTCAGGCCGCAATGAAACCACTCCGATGAGTGAGCGGCCGGCCTACCGCTGGGTGCTGCTGTTCTTCATCCTCTCGCCGTTGTATGCGTTGTGGACGGATTGGAGTCCGGTATGGCTCGTGCTGTTTGCCGCGTCCCTGGAACTGGTGCTGATGCCGGTAACCGCGGCGCTGCTGCTGCCGCTGACCAGAAACCGCAAACGGATGGGCACACTCACCAATGGCTGGATGACCGACGTGGCCCTGGTGCTGGTAGTTTGCGTCTCGATCGCTCTGATCTTGAGGAATGTCTGGGAGCGGCTGTGAGGTTTCAGAAGGTCAATATCCTCCAACAGATCGCGTTGCCCACGCCTAGTCCTGGTCCTGGTCCTGGACCAAAGATATTAAGCTCCAGGTCGTGGTCCACGTCCAAGTCCACGTGCAAGAGGGCACATCTTCATGCCTCACCGGGCGCGCCCCGGTGCGCGTAAGGAACTGTTCAGTGAATGAAGCAGGTCATTTTGGTCCGTCCCCAAGCGGATCAGGGGTGTCGTAAAGAGATACAGCGTGTGGCTCATGTTATCTTCATTGGAGAGTACATAAAGTGTTTTGTCAGGCTTGAATCCTTCCAGGCCGTAGTTGTGGAAAACGAGCCGCGAGCCGGGCTTCAGCTTCTCGAACTGCGGCACCAGCTTTTCGTTGATCTCCGGCAGGAGATACAGGGAAAGCACATCGGCCCGGGAAAAATCGAGAGCAAATAGATCGGCCCGGACTATGTTTACCAGGGATTCGACCCCGTTCCTCTTGACATTCGCCATGGAGGCGCTGATCCGCTCCGGGTCGATATCAAAACCCATGCCCCGGCAGCCATATTTTTTCGCGGCCAGGACCACCATCCTCCCGTCGCCGCAACCGAGGTCGTAGACCAGATCGCTCTTCTTGACCCCCGCCATTTTGAGCATCGCGGCGACCACGTCATAGGGGGTGCCGACGTAGACGACATCCGGTGCGTGAAATCCCTGCATCCGATGATCGCGCACTCCGGCCCACAGGCCGGAGCCCAACAGAAGAACGATCACGACCGTCATTGCCTTCAGGGTTCGTTTCATCCGGATACCTTCTCTTCCCGGTCGTAATGACCCGTCGCCGCGCGGGCGCCGTGGGCGCCGCAGAAGCGCGGTGCGGAATTCCATTCAGCGGAATACCGCGAGCATGGTCAGCTTGGCCGTCAGTTCCTTGACCGCCTGGTCGCTGAGGTTGCAGCCCGCGGCCTGCACGATGCGAAGATTCGACATGGAATGCATATGTTTCAGATCGTCATCCACAATCCGGCAACGTACCAGGTTCAACACATTGAGCCTCAACATGTCCTTCAGCCTGGCCAGACCGGCTCCCGTGATCCTGGTGTCTTGAAGGGCCAGTACTTCCAGGTTCCTGAATTGCGCCACGACGCTCAGATCCTCATCGGCAATCTCATTCTCGCTGAGGTTCAGCACGATCAGAGAGCCGGTTGCTTTGAGTTGTTTGAGGTTCATGCAGGCCACTCTGGTGCGTTGCAGCGAGAGCGCCTCAAGCCGGAGTCCCGCGAGCCAGGTCAAGGCATCCTGGCTGAGGTCGATATCGTGGATATACAGACGCCGGAGCGCAGTGCATTTCTTGATGTGGGACAGACCGGCCGCCGTTACCCTCCCACCGCCGATCTCCAGCCATTCCAGGAGCGGCAGTTCGGGCAGGGACGCCATCGCTTCATCGCTCATCTCCCCCGTGGCCGCCGCGATCCAGCGAACGCGCCCCGACGGATCATATTCCAGGGGCACACCCAGCTTGGTCAGGGCGGCGGCCGCACCCCTTTCGTCCTGCTCCCGGGGCGCGGCGCCCTGGAGACGAGCCGAACTTTGGCGCACGTCCCTGGAAGCGACGCCGGGCGGCTGCGACCATCCCGGAGTCCATGCGCAGACGGCGGAGGCCGCGGCAGCCAGGAAGACAATCGTTCGAACGTGGAGACTCATGGATGGCTCCTCCTGAAATGTGCGCTTCCTATCCGGCGGCCGGACGGGAGCCCGCAGCCCATCATCATTCATAACCCTGCGGTCAGCATTTTTCATCCCTTTTTCCGGGAGCGCAAGCCCGAATTTCCTGTAAGACGCGTCCTACATGCAGCTCGGAGTTTACCCTATCACCCTCGTGGGATCGGCAGTGATACAGTGAAACGGATCCGGTTCTCCCGCTTCAATGAAAGCCCCCGGTCGCGAACGGGACCGCACGCCGGATTGCGGACAGGAAATCCGTTATGCCTTCGGGAAGTTGAAAGGGGACGAAACAGTGGGAACCGGAAGAATCCTGCATTCTCCGCCGGTCGACATGAGGTTTTACAGTGGAGCTGAGACCGCACAGGAAAACGGTCGGGCGGCCGGAAAATCTTAATTCGCAACCGCGTCATACACGAAGATACCGGGGAATCCTGGCCTGCATCCTGGTGTCGCTGATTCTGGCGATCGTGGTTTTTGCCCGGGCCTATTATCTGAGGGAACGACAGGACATCCTTCAATCCGCGCAGAATGAGCTCGGTGCGATCGCAGACCTAAAAGTCAGTCAAATCGTCAACTGGCGCCGTGAGCGTGAAGTGGACGCGAGTTTCTTTTCACAATCGCTGCTCATGGCGGAACGCTTCCGCGACTACATTTCAGACCCGGCCAACATGGAGGGCTTCCGGAACATGGAAAAACGCGGATGAACGCGGATCGGCTCCGCATTCATCCGCGCCCTTCCTCGCCCTGCGAGGTCTTGCGGACTTTCTTGAAGAATAAAAGGCCGCTTAGCGCCGTCCCAGCCGGTCACCGACTATTGGTCGCTGCCTTGAAGTGGGCCGCGCCGCCCACCACCGGCAACTGCAGCCTGGCGGCGTCGAGGTCGATCGTCAGCTCCGTCCCCGGCTGCGGCCAGAGCGTGAAATCCCGGTCGCTCGAAAAGATAATCAGGCCGATGCGCTTGCCGGCCGGAACGATCTGATCGTCGGGCTCAAGATCGAATGTCATCGGGTAAAAGCGGCCGGGTGTGAGCGGCGTGCCACGCGCCAGAGAGTGATAATCTCCGCCGTTCGTCAGCGCCGCGTGATTCTGAGGATCCGCCCATCCGCGCGTGATCAGGTTTGCCGGGCTGATCGGGCCGTCGGTCCAGGGCAGGACCACGAGCCACACCGAGAGATTCGCGGCCGGCTTGCTGGATGCGAGCCGCAAGGTAATTCTGGCCGTGCCGGAGATGTGCACCGGCGCGTTCAACTCCGGTGTGGCATAGAGCAACCGGTTCGCGGACTGCTCGGCCTTGGCGAGTGCCGCGCCGCCGAACTCCACGTCGTCGACCAGTGTTTCCATCCCCTGCTTTCCCGCCGCGTCGAGACCCAGTCCGCCGCGCGCACTTCCGCCGGAACGCAGGTGTAAAGTCACCGGGGCAGCATCGGGATTCGGGTAATCCGCATACGGAGTCGGAGGCGGCGTCGGCGCCCGGCCGCGCCCCTGGGCCGAGCCTGACGGCGGTGCACCGGGTTCGGCGGCCTTCGCGGCGGGAGCGGGGGCCGTTTCGCGTACGATCCACGCCTTCGGGTCCTTCTCGACGCCGTTCTGCACGCCGTACAGGTAGCGCGTGAACCATTTGTTCATCATTTCCAGGGGTGGCGCACCGCCGTGGCCCCCCTGGTGATAGTACACCTGCAGCGGCACCTTTCCTTTCAGTGCGGCGACGATCCGAACACTGTGCTCCGGCACCACGTTCCAGTCGTTGAAGGCGTGCGCCATAAGCACGGCAGCCTTGATCTTTCCGACCTTTTTCAAGAGATCGCGCTCCGCCCAGAACGCGTTGTAGTCGCCGCTTGTGCGGTCGCGTCCTTTCGCGAACGCACCATCGCGGTATGTCTGATTGCAGTAGTCCCGCCGCGCCGGATTGCCGCTGTTGACAAAGTCATAGAGAAAGTCGATGTCTTCACCGAGCCAGCCGCCCGGGTGCCGGACCAGGCCGTTGCTGCGATAGTAGTGGTAGTAAGACGTATTGGGAGCAATGGGGATAATCGCCTCCAGCCCGTCCACCCCGGTCGTCGCCGCCGCCACCGGAAGCGTGCCGTTGTAGGAAGTCCCCGTCATTCCGACTTTGCCGGTGGACCAGCCGGTCGCCACGACCTCTTCCGTGCCGTCGATCGTCTTGAAGCCCTTCGCGCGACCGTTCAGCCAGTCAATCACCGCCTTGGGTGCCAGTTCCTCGGGCGCGCCGCCCACCGTCACGCATCCCTGGGAGAGACCCGTGCCCGGCGCCTCGGAGTGGACAACGGCAAAGCCGCGCGGAACCCAGGTACTCACCTGCGAGTTCGAGACCATGGGCCTCGTGGGTTTAAACTCGATCGCGGGCTGAGATGTGCGGGGTGGCGGCGTGGCGCCCACCTCCTGTTTGACATCCCAGAGGAATTCCCTCGGTCCCGACGTCCCGGCGAAGTACGGCGAGGACTCGTAAATGACCGGGACCTTCAATCCCTCGGTCTCGGTCTGCTGTGGGCGCGTGACATCCACAAACACGCGATCCTTTTTCCCGTCGCCGTCCGAGTCGAATTCGGTCTCAACCCAGAGTGTCTGCTTGATCCACTGCGTGGCATCCTGAAATGCCGGCACGATCTGGGCCTGGCCGTCCACGAACACCGGGCGAGCCGGCTGTTGAGACACCGCCTGCACGGAAAATACCGCCGCCAACACCGCCACACCCGCAAGCACGGCCGCGCCGCAAAGATTGTACAGTTTCATATGATGGTCTCACCCTTTCTCGCTAACCGTTCTGCATCCACTTCGACCGAATGATGATCCTACCCTCTCCAGGCGGGCGCAGAATAGCAGCACGCGGGTTGGAAATCACCCGGAATTATCGCTCCCGATTGCGGGCGTCCCCCTGGAGAAGCCGGTCGCGCCGGCTGCGATTCCATCCCGATCAAAACCGGTTATCGGGTCCGTGGTATAATGTAGTCAGTAGACATAGTGCGCGGAGGCCGATATGAAGCCATTAAATGAGTCTCACGACGCACCTCACCTGATTGAACGCCAGATGCTGTTGTCGCGGGTGCGCGACCAGGCAAGTCTCGTGCCTTCCGAGGCGGTCGGCGACTCCTGCCGTTTCATTACAATCGCCCGCACCATGGGATCCCTGGGGGACGAAGTGGCGGCCGAACTCGCCGCCCGGCTCCAGTGGCAGGTGTTTGATCGGGAAATCGTGGACGCCATCGCCAATAACAGCCATGTGCGGAGGGATCTGGTACGCAATCTGGATGAACATTCGCAAAGCCTGATTCATGATACGGTTTCACGCCTGCTTTCCATGGCGGAGGGAGTTTCGTTCGGGAACGCAGAGTATCGCGAGGGCCTCTTGAAGACGCTGGCATTTCTCGCCTCAAGAGGGGGGGCGATCATTGTGGGCAGGGGAAGCGCCTGCGCCCTGCATGGGGATCCCGGCCTGCATCTGCGCTTCGTGGCTTCCCCGGAGGTCCGCATCCGGAGAATCATGCAGCAGCGGCGCCTCTCCACGGAGGAGGCCAGGCGCCTCATCGAAAAAGTCGATGCCGAGCGGCGCGACTTCGTCCAGCACCATTTCCGTCAAAACGTGGACGACCTGCGTTTCTATGACGCGGCGTTCAACACCGATCGCATGTCGACCGAGATGATCGTTCAGGCTGTTTATGAGATGGTCAGGGCGACGCGCCAGGCTTCGAAGAGCGAGCCCGAGCGCGGGTTGAGGAGCGCTTCGCCAGCGATCGCATCCGCGCCTCACGCCTCCCCTGGCCGCTGATTTCGCTCAGAAAGTAAGGATTAGCCTGCATCATTCAGGGAGAAAGGATCGCGGGACAATTCGGGCCGCTGATGGACACGGATGGTATCCGTGTCCGGAGATGTCTTGGTTCCAGAATAATGCGGATTCATGAAGCGCCGGCTGATTTGCGGCCCATCGAAAATCATGGTTTCGCTCGGCCCCCGGCGTACTGGTACAATAGCCGGACAGTCAAAAGGGAAGGAATCATGTCCGTCCGCGCCATTCAATCCGGATTTGCGGTCACCGTCGGGATGTTCGTTTCGGCCCTGTCCCCGGGGATTCCCCGGGCCGTGGCGCAGGACCCGGCAATTTCGGAAGCCATTCGACAGCCAAGCCGTGTGACCAGTTTTGAACATGCCAATCAGCAGCTGACGATCAAATGCGATACCGGGATGCTGATGATCAGGGCCTATGCGGACAATGTCGTCCAGGTTCGTTACCTGCCCGGTCCGGCCCGGGGAGCATCACCCGGCCCCGGAGACAGATCTATTCCGGCCGCGCCCAAATACCGCGTCGAATCGACTCTGCCGGCCATCCGGCTGGTAACCAGTCAGATGCTGGTTAGTGTCGACCGGAAGACGGCACAGTTAACCTTCCTGGACGCCAAACAGAATGTTCTGCTGACTACACGCCGATACTACCTGAAGGCGGCGAGCGCCGTGGGCGAAACAGCCTTCAGTATTCACGCCGAATTTGTCGCCCCCGAAGAAGAATCCTATTCCGACCTCGGCCCGCAACCGGGATCGGATCTGGATCAGCGCGGCCAGACCGTCCGCCTCTGGCACGACAGCATGATTGGAAACCGGAAGGAGGGCGCCCTCCCCTTCCTGGTCACCAATCGCAATTACGGCTTCCTGCTGGATAATTCCTCCAGGACTACCGTTGTCCCCGGAAAGGATGGTCTGACCACGTGGGACGCCGAGGCCGGCGACGCTCTCTCCTATTTCGTGATTTATGGCGAAACGACCGATGCAATCTACGCCGCGCATCAATCCCTGATCGGTGCCACTTCCCTACCCCCGAAGAAGTGAGAGGTAAGGAGTTTGGTGCCGGGCCTGGATAAGTCTTTGAATACATTAAAACAGACTTCAATAAGGTGCAGATAGATTGGGCTTGCGCCCGATTTTTGCGCCCTGATTTTTCATCCTACCGTGGTTTCAGCTGCCGATCCGAAATCACTGCTCGGCGATGTAACTGCCTTGGTTTCTCGCCTGCGCCAGATTTCCAGACCAAAAGTGCAAGTACGACGAAACCAGGGATCCTTAAACTGGGAAAACGGGCGCCAAAATTCAATGCAACCCCATTTTCACGCGCAGTATTGAGTTCAGTTCCTGCAGGTTCAATTGCTTAATCAGGCCCGGCACCGATCCTCGCACCGATCCTCAGATCTGACCTCACATGTACGGCAACTCACGATTCGCAACTACTCGTAATGGAGCGCAATCATTGGGTCGACCCTCGAAGCCCGGCGGGCCGGGATGTATCCGGCGATTGCAGAAACCAGCACCATGACGCCTATGGCCGGCAAAATCGTCATGACATCAGTCGGAGAAAGGCCGAACAATAGAGCGGCGACGAACCGGCTTGCCGCAAATGCGATTCCCAGGCCCACCGCGACACCGATCCCCACAAGAACCAACGATTCGCGCATCACCAGGCGCACAACGTCCTGCCTTTGGGCGCCGAGCGCCATGCGGATGCCGATCTCATTTGTTCGGCGAGCGACATTGTAGGACATCAAGCCGAACAGTCCGACGGACGCCAGCAGCAACGCAAGCCCGCCGAACAATGTGTACGCCTGGGCGAAGACTTTCTCCTGGAGAAAGCGCCGCTCGACCTGCTCGACCTGCGTGGATACATCCATGAGCGGCAGATTCGGATCGATTTGCCTGACCGCTTCGCGGATCGCGCCGATAGAACCCGAAGGCGTGCCGGCCGTACGCACTACGAACACAGCGTTTCCAAGCCGGGTCTGCAGGTGCGGCACGTACATCGTCGGCGGTGCGGCATCACGGACACTGTTGTACTTCGCGTCGCGCAGGATGCCCACAATCTCGTACTGGCCGGTGGTCTCGAGGCTGGAGCCGAACCGTTGCCCGATCGGAATTTTGTTCGGGAAATACTTGCGCGCCGCCGCTTCGTTGATGACCACGACCTTCGGAGCACTCTCGTTGTCACGGTCCGTGAAACCATGCCCGAGGAGGACCGGGATTCCCATCACGTCGAAGAAATTCGGCGAGACGACCAGGCGATGAATGCTGTCACTCTGCCGGCCTGCCGTGGGGTACGCGCGTCCCTGGACAAAAATGCTGGTTGAACTCGTACTGCCCGACAGCAGCGCAGGTTGCGACAGCGCGGCTGCCTGAATGCCCGGTATTGTCCCCAGGCGCTCGAGCAGCTCGCGATACAGCGAGGCCATACGCTTTTCGTCGTAGCGGTTCAGTTGAGGGGTTATCCGGAACAGCAGAAGCTTCTGCGGATTGAATCCGACGTCGACGCGCCGCAGGTTGTGCAGTGTCCTCAGAAACAGGCCCGCGCCGACAAGCAGCACCAGCGAAATCGCCACCTGGAAGATAAGCAGCGATTTGCCCAGCACGCTGCGGGAGCCGATCACGCCCCGGCTGGTCTCCTTCAATGCAGAACTCACATTCATGCCGGTCCCACGCAGAGCCGGGGCGAAGCCGAAGATAATCCCGGTCAATCCTGTGATGACCAGCGCGAAGGTCAGAACGTGCCAGTCGATAGCCGCCATGGCGCCTGATGCGCCGGGCAGCAGCTGGCGTCCCCAGTAACCGACGAGGATGCCCAGCATGCCGCCCATCGATGCGAGCAGAAGGCTTTCGGTCAGGAGCTGCCGGATCAGCCTCGGCCGGGTGGCCCCGAGTGCGAGCCGCACCGAGAGCTCCTTCTGCCGGGTCGTCGCGCGCGAAAGCAGCAGATTCGCCACATTCGCGCAGACAATCAGCAGCACCAGGACGACCACGACACTCAGAATGGCAACCGCGGCCAGTTCGTTGGTGTTGACGTCGTACACGCCGCGGCCGCCCGGTTGCACGCGCAGGCGCGGTACCTCCGTTCGGGTCCGGTTGACCGCCGTGGCGCGGTCCTGCTCCGGCAACGATTGCAGATAAGAATCGAGCCCGGCGCGTGCCGTGTGCTGAAACACAGGCTCCAGGTTGTCCTGCACCTGCGCGGGAGTCGTGCCCGGCTTCAGCCTGCCCATGATCTGCAGCCACCAATAGGTGGGTTGTGTCGATCGAGGAGGTCCCGTGCCCGTGTTGAGCTGAGTATCGAGCGCCAGAGGCACCGAAACATCGGGAGGCTCGCCTTCAGGCTGTTGCACACCCGTAAACCCCGGTGAGATGACACCGACGACCGTGACCAGGACGTTGTTGATCCTGATAGTTTTCCCGACGACGGCCGGATCGCCCGCGAAGCGCGAGTGCCAGTACCTGGAGCTGATCACGGCGACCGGGGGAGCGGCCGGCTGATCGTCCTCAGGCGTGAGCGTGCGGCCCGCGCGCGCTGTCACGCCGAGCAGCTGATAGTAGTTGCCTGAGGAGATGAAGGCGTTCGCAATCTCCGCTTGTCCGTCCACAACCACGTTCACCCGGCCGAAAGGCGCACAAGCGAACAGGTCCGCCATCGTACGGTTGTCGGTAACGAACTGCCGAAACATGGGGTACGAGAACGTGGCACGTGCGTTCTCATCGTCAGCGCTTTTGCTCACGAAGCCGTACTCGTTCAAACTGGTTGCCATGTCATTGCGGCCCGTCCACCTGAATCGCACCATCGAGCCGGGTTCTTTGACGGGCAGCACTGTGAGTAACAGACCGTTGATTGTGCTGAAAAGCGCCGTGTTGGCGCCGATGCCCAGCGCCAGCGACAAAATGACCACAAGCGTCCAGCCTTTGTCGTGCAACAGCATGCGCACCGCATGCCGCAGGTCTTTAACCATGGTTCCTCCGATCCTGTTTCTGCGTGGGGGAAGTTATGTCTGCTTCGCCCGGCTACCGGAGCCTCAGGCATCAATTCCTACAGGATCTTACACCGGAATGATGTCGCGCGTGAGTGGGGTCGGGTCTGGAATATTCACGCTCCTGCGGATTGGAGATTTACGTCCATTCCGCAAACCCGATATTCCAGACCTGACCCCGTCCCCTCAGCTGAAATCCGGAAGACGGGTTATTCACATTTCAGCGTGCCCATGGCAGTCGCGGTCGAAGACGTGGACACCCATATTCCCCCGCCCCGGCGGCGAATCATGCTGTGAGTTTCCAGCTTCCCCAGCTCGGGGATGAATCATGGGTGTCCGGAGATTTTATTTCATTGGATTTTTTGGTGAGCCGTGTAGGAATCGAACCTACAACCTACTGATTAAGAGTCAGTTGCTCTGCCAGTTGAGCTAACGGCCCACGCTTTGCGATAGTTTCCTGATCGCATCCAGCCGGGTGACCCTCCGTGAGTTCGCGGCCAAATGCGACGAGCAATAGCCTAGCATGACCCCGTCACGTTTTAAAGTCTGTTTCCATCGAAACGGCAGCGCCGCCGGTTTGAGAAAAGGGATTGATGCCGAGGCATGAAAATCCCCGGGGTACCGCGCAAAGGACAGTCCCGGCGACAGCCTCCCCTTTGGCTTGACAGCAAACGCAGCGCCCATATACTACTCTCTGGCCGCCTTCGATTCCTTGGGCCTGGCAGCGGCTCTCATTTGCATCGGGAACTCAGGCCGTCAATCGCATGCAGGGCACATGACCCTGACCTTATCGATACGTATTTATTATATCCAGCCAGCCCTCGACCCTGAATGCCGGTGGTCTCCGGAGGTCGGGAAGGAGCCTCATCGGTGAAAAAACAAATCAGCAGAATCATGGTTACCGGCGCCCTGGGCCAGATCGGAACCGAGCTCACGATGGCCCTGCGTCACCGTTATGGTTCGACAAATGTCGTCGCGACCGACTGCCGGCCCCAGCCTTCGGGCAAGCTCCGCGATTCCGGGCCCTTTCACAGCGTCGACGTCCTGGACCTCGAGGCCCTCGACCGGGTGATCCGCCAGTACGATATCGACGCCGTGTTTCACCTGGCCGCGCTCCTCTCCGCGACCGGAGAACAGAAGCCCCAGTTGTGTTGGAAGGTCAACATGGAGGGGACCTTCAACATCCTGGAGCTTGGCCTGCGTCACGAAATGGCGCGCGTAATCATTCCGAGCTCGATCGCGGTCTGGGGCGCAGGCGTACCCCTGGAAAACACTCCGCAGGAGACCGTGTTGAAGCCGGCCACGATGTACGGCGTCACCAAGGTGTGCGGAGAACTCCTGGGAGATTACTATGTCCGGCGCTTTGGGCTCGATGTGCGCGGCCTCCGCTACCCGGGCATCATATCTCATGAAACGCCTCCCGGGGGCGGCACGACCGATTATGCCGTGGCGATCTTCTATGATGCGATCGAGAAGGGACGATTCACGTGCTTCGTCCGCGAGGATACCGTCCTGCCCATGATGTACATGCCCGATGCGATTCGCGGAACCCTCGAGCTGGCGGAAGCCGATTTCGCGCGGCTGCACCACCATACGGATTTCAATCTGGCCGCCATGAGTTTCAGCGCCGGGGCGCTCACCCGCTGCATCCGGAAGCAGCTTCCCGATTTCGAGGTCGATTATCAACCCGACTATCATCAGGCAATTGCCGATTCCTGGCCGCGCTCCATCGACGATACCTCGGCCCGCGACGAATGGGGATGGAAGCCGGAGTGGGACCTCGAGTCCATGACCCGAGATATGCTGCAGCAGCTGCAATCGCGCAAGGCGCAGACGGGCCAATTGCGCCAGGTTTAGCTAGTTTCTGTCGCGAAACAATCGCTCCAGGCCCCGGAGGGGCGCCAAGAGAGTAGCCCCGGGTAAGCGAAACGCAGCCCGGGGTTAGCCCCGAAAGTCATCGCTGAG
>CAWGRQ010000013.1:0-85916 GCA_963824985.1 Terriglobia bacterium | reverse complement strand
GCTCGCCAACACCAACGGCCCAATGTCCACCTATCGCGGTAATCGGCGTAAGATCGCGCGTGTTATATTCCACGGACCAAACTGTTGAAAGGCCAGCATTTAGACCTCGATACTCGATTCCCGCATCCATGTCTATAACATTGCCACCCCATGCCTGCAAAAGAAGAACATCGCGTCCATCGATGTTGTTTACTGCCAATATGTGTCGCGGCGAGGTAGAAATGTCAACCCAGCCGCTGGCCAATAGATCTCGGCAACTGTCTTTCCTTCAAAATTCTGGTAGAAGGTCTGTGCAAATCCAGGAGCGGAGAACAGCAGGATTGCTGCACACACGAGACTGTATCGATGTTTCATTTTTGGGAAACTCCTTTCTTAATTGTGCAAAACCATTCACGCCTTGAATGTTCACTGATTGAACATTACACGGAACGAGGAGCAACTCCGCGCTCAAGTACTGACTAATGCCAGCCTACTGGTGATCGCTTCTGCGAGCACGAAGACCGTGCTTTTTCTGGCTTTTTGAACTCGGCATCTTTAGCTGGCATGCTAGAATAGGCGAGCTTTTATGAGAGCGGGCAAGCGAAAAGATGCGAATTCGGACTTTTTCGATCACGCAGATCACCATCCGAATAAGACCTGGCCATCTGCTGATGTGGAGGCAAGTATAATAATATCAACGTAATATGAGGTCTGCCATGGATTCTGATCAAGTAAGCCCAAGGGATCTCACTTCATGGAAGGAAATTGCTGCTTTTCTAGGGGTCTCCGAAAGAACCGCGCAGAATTGGGCAAACCAAGCACGGACTTCCCGTCAAGCGTTTGCCAGGAGCAAGGGGGCGGGTACTGGGAATCACGGCTGAACTAGAGCAATGGAAAACAAAGGCGCTTGTCTCAAGGCCAGGCAATCGGGTACCGGAAAACATCAGTGAATTGGCGGATTGGGGAAGAAAGGCGCTTGCCTCAAAACAAGCCACGAAGCACTCGGGGTGGTCTTCGCGATTTAAGACTATAAGCTCGCTCTCTGCCCTTGTTGCATTGGCGGTAATTGTTGGGATTGTATGGATTCCTCGGAAAGGAATCGGCCTTCCGAAAAAAAACCCGGAAATGCCGATTCCTTTGCTATCGACGGCAGCATTTTTATCGCCAAAGATAAATTGGGGCAAGAGTTATGGAGATGGTCCGCTCCGGTACCATTTTTGCGGTCGAGCTATCAAAACTCAAACGCTCTGGATCGGTCGTTTGTTCAGTTTGAAGACCTCGAGCGCGACTCAAAAACAACGAAACGATTTTCGCATACGATCCAGTAAATCGGAACGAAGTCGGTTGCAGACTATACTGTCTCTCCGACACGGCGTGAGGTGCTGTGCAACTTTACTCCAGGCAGAACTGTGAAAACTCCAGGCGGCACCATAGAGGGTCCTTTCATAATTGCCAATTTCCTCGTTGCTGACTTAGACAGGATGGCACTAAGGAAGTCCTCGTGACCAGCCATCACCTAGCAGAATTCCCCAACCAGTTTGTTCTTCTGGACGGGAAAACGGGCATCAATAAAGGCGAATACTGGCATTCTGGCTTTTTGTCCTTGATAAACACTATGGATCTTGATCGGGATGGATCGAAACGTACAAAATCCTCCTGGACAGGTCAATAACGGCCGCGAATGCGCGACACTAGTTGTCCTAGATCCAAGAAAGGTATCCGGAGCGTCGACGCAGGATAACGATAGAAAATACCAGATCCTGGGATACGAGCTCAGGAATGAAAAGGCAGTCGTTTTCTTTCCGCCAAGCTGCATCGGTCGACTATCCGACCCGCCAAGAAACCTTGTCAGCTTGCTGGCAGTACACGGAGACAAAATACGAGTCGATGTGCTCGAAAATGAATACGATCCTGGATGCAGCATAACATATATCTTTGATCGAAATCTGGCTCTGACTCGAATGCCGGAAATATCGGATCGCTTCAGGTATTTACACAAGGAATGGAAGCGGTCGGGAAAGCTCGACCATGAAATTTCAGATCAAGAAATCGAAGATCTGAAAAACAAAATTCAAGTCATAAGGTACCCGAAGATTCCATAGTCGAGATCTCAACCTGCGGCAATTCAAGAGTTCCGCTCCAATCTGGGGCTCGGTGATCTGACTTCTAGTTTTGAATGGAAGGAATAGCCGCCAGATCTCTTGATCCTAGCTTACTCCTGTGACACCCGAGTTCCTTGCGCACCACCATCCACGATGACCTTGTCTTTGCAATGGCAAAACTCAAGACGAAGAAGACTGATCTGAAACCTCAAGGAAGAAGCGTAGACAAGCGCGACTGTTTTCCGCAACAGGGAAATGCGGCCGATGGGAGCCGCCGGAGATAGGCAATTCCAGCGGACGCGAAAAAGCCGCGCCTGACGCGCGACGTTAGAGAGCAAAAACAACTTCCCGTCCCTCGGATTGCGGTATAATGCCGACAAGATTGAATTCCGCCTGGAGGATCGATGACAAACGAATTTACCGCCATCTTCGAGCGCGACGGCCAATGGTATATAGCCTATTGTCCCGAGATCCCTGGAGCAAACGGGCAGGGGAAAACCAAAGAAGAAGCTCGCACTAGTTTGGCGGACGCAATCGCTCTCATTCTGGAAGACAGGCGGCAGGACGCCCTCAGAGGAATTCCACCAGAAGCTGAACTCGAGATCGTGAAAGTCAAGTGAAGCGAAGCGCTTTGCTCCAGCACCTGAGAAAGCACGGCTGTCACCTCAAGCGAGAAGGTGGAGGTCACTCGCTGTGGTGCAACCAGGAGACAGGTGCCATTGAGGCAGTGCCGCGCCACTCGGAGATTTCAAACGTGCTTGCGCGCAAAATCTGTCGGAACTTATCTGTCCCGGAAATCGGGAAAGAGAAATAGCGCTCTCTAACAACAGCATGCAGCCGTCGGCGTAAAAAGCGCGCCGCGGCTGATGCCGGCCGTTAGACGCCGCTTTTTGCCTGCTCGGAGGATTTGATTAGGTGGATGGCGATCGCATCAAACTGAGATGAGTGTGGCGCGCCGTCCCAGGCGTGGCGTACAATCAAAGCCATGATATCCCTTAGCGTAGAGCTCGAGCCACCTGCTTCAAATTTGAGCTGACGATTTGAGGGATAAAGATTGGCTCATTTTCCCGGCATGGCAGTTAGATCTCTATGGGCGGCCCCAAGACGGCCGCCCATAGAGGTCAGCCCGCCATTTTCCACCGCTTCCCCCTTTCTCGAACCGCTCGATCGGCTCGTCTGAAGCATCGGTTTTGCTGTTCTTGCGATCGTACTTTTTGATAAGATCGGTTATATGCGCAAGCCGCTGACCGCAATCGAGATCATCACCATGCTGGTGACTCTTCTGGCGGTGCTGTGGTTCGTCGGCAGGCCTTCGAAACCGGTTCAGCCCGAGCGGGCGGAGGCATTGGGCCGCGAGGGTCCGCCTGAGGGCGGGTCAGCAGCCGTCGGTGCTTCCAATGCAGCCGCGCGGGGAAACTCAAGCGACGTTTCGGGAGGACCACGGGGCAAGAGCACAAACGCGAAGGCAGCGGGCAAACGTGTTTTTCCCATTGAAACCACTCTGAAGGTCCCTTCCTTTCTGGACCAGATCCTGGAGGGAGCAGATCCCGAGGAGGCCTGGCTGCTGGAACAGGGCATGGATCTTCTGAAAAACGGAAAATACGAGGAGGCCCGCCGCCTGTTTCGAGCCATCCTGGACGAACACGCCGACAGCGCGCTTAAGGCGCCGGCTCAATGGGCCCTGGCGCACTCCTACTACCTGGAGGGAGGCGCCGACAATATCGCCCTGTCCGCCGGCAGGTTTGGCGACTTTCTGGCTCGATTCAGCAAATACAAACCGGAAATTCTGGTCGAAGCGGCACAGATAGATCTTGCCATCATCTGCATGGACATCATGCGATCGGATGCCAAAGAGCAGGTGAGAATGGAAGCCGCGGCTGCCGCGGCCAACGCGCTGCGGGAATTCCTGAACCGCTGGCCTGACAATCTCCAGGCTGCGGCCGCCCGCGCTTCGCTGCTTCAAATCCAGAGTTATCTCTCCAGCCAGCAAAAGCCCGGAGCCGGCATGGGCAATCGTTGACAGGCTGGGATTTCACCAATTTCGATCGGTATCAGGCGCCTCAATTATGCCGGGAAAAATGAATTTCCGAACCCGAAACCTGAACAACGGGATCCGCTGCCTCGCCGGCCTCTTCTCGCGTCGATGGGTATTCGGCGGCCCCCGGTCCTTTTCCCTGATCCTGTCTTCAGAGTGCAACAGCCGCTGCATCATGTGCTGGTTCCATTCTCCCCTCCTGGGCGAATCGGCAACGGCGGACCTGCTCCACCGTCAATCCGGCAACTCGAAACCGGCCTTCATGAGCTATGAGCTGTGCACGACCATCATTCGGGAGATGCACGAACTGGGTGCGGCAAGAGCCATTCTCGCGGGTTGGGGTGAGCCCTCACTTCATCCGCAGTTCGACCGGATTCTCGAATTACTCGTGAAGCTGAAGATCGCTCCTTATGTCATCACCAACGGGCTGGCGATCGATGAAGAGAGCGCGCTCCGCTGGGCCGGGCTGCCGGTGCACTTCCGATTCAGTCTCCATGCCGGAGATCCCGAGACGTGGTTGAAAATCCACCCGCACTGCTCGCGCGAACAGTTCGAGCGGCTGGAGAAGGTCATCCGTTGTCTTGCCGGGGCGGAATGGGCTACCGTGTCCGTGATGCACGCCATCCAAAAAGCAAACTTCAGGCACATCCCCGCGATGGTCGAGCATGCGCACCGGTGCGGTGTCCGGCAGGCGCTTTTTCTTCCCGTTCGAACCGAGGGAAGCCTCGCGGAGCATTTGCTGCTGACCCCGGATGAAGAGAGGCAACTGGAGGGAGAACTGGCAAACGCCCTCCAGATCGCGCGCAACCTCGGAATCCAGACCAACCTCGCCGAGTATCTCGACACGCACCGGCATATGCGAAATGGAGTTCCCGATACGGCGGAACTGTATCGCAGGATTCCCTGCTACGTCGGGTGGATCTACACGGAGTTCGACCTCGACGGCACCATGCGTCCCTGTGAAAACTCACGCATCGTGCTCGGCAAAGCCGGCAGCGCCAAGATCGGAGAAATGTGGCGATCGCAGCCGTACCGGCGATTTCGCACCGAGGGGCGATTTCTGCCCTCACGACGCCGGGAGGTCACCGGCTGCCCATGCAACACTTGCAGCATGAGCAAGTTCAACCGTAACCTGTATGACCTGCTGCATCTCAAGTCGACGAAATACGACGAGCCTTAGTAGTGGGATTCAATAATATGGTTAATTGTTTAGCCAAATATAATGGAAGAAGAAATAAAACGCAAAGACGCAAAGGTGCAAGGACGCAAAGGGAGCCGCTGACCAACAGGCGTAGGCGCAGCGCTTCGCGCTGACGCATGCTTGGACGAGCCGCGCGAGAAAGCGCGGGCAGCGGCTACTCAGGAGGGTTGCGCTTTCTCGCGCGGCTCGTCCAAGCATGCGGCCGAAGGCCGCCCACGCCCACGAACCGCAAGGGCTCCCTTTGCGTCCTTGCGGCCCTGCGTCTTTGCGTTCTGCTGTTAAGCATCGGCTAAACAGATACTAATATGTTAACGTATTTTTCAGGACGCGGAAGAACGCTGGCAAGCGCGCCCGGGGCTTGCCGGCTTCTGCAGCCCGCAGATCCCATCGGCGTCCGAAGGCGGCGTTTCTCCGCGTTCCATAATAATACGTCAGCGGGTTTATGGGATCGTGTACTTGGGCGGGCAGGGCAATTCCCCGGATAGCTTCCGCTATCGGACCAGGCGGACCCACTTGCGAATCGTAATCGATGGCCGATATATCAACGACTCATTCCCGGGAATCGGACGCTACACCTACAACCTGATTGTCGCACTGGCGGAACTTGGGACAGGCCACCGGTTGATCGTATTGGCAAATTCCCGGCTGCGCAACCGGCGCTACGACCTGAACCGTCTCGCTGCCTTGCCGGAATGTCAGGTTGAGGACTGCCGGGTGGCCCGTTTCCTGCCGTCTGAACTGCTGAGTCTGGCCCCGGCGGTTCATCGCCTGAATCCGGATATCTTCCATTCCCCCTTCTACCTCCGGCCTTACCCCCTGCGAGTCCCCTGCGTCCAGACGATTCATGATCTGATTCCCCTGGAGGCGCCGGGAGAACTCAGCAGAATCGATCGCATCGTATTCCGGGCAGGAGTTCACATGGCGTGCCGGACGGCCGCGGCGGTGATCACAATCTCAGAAGTGTCGGCAAAGGCGCTCTGTCGGAGGCATCCTCAGGTCGCCGGACGCATCCATGTCACTCCGCTGGCCCCCGATCCGATATTCCGTCCGATGCCGGCGGAGCAGGCCCGGGAGGGAGTCGGTCGAGCCGGACTGGAAGGGGGCCGCTACGTGCTTCACCTCAGCAGCGGCCTGCCGCATAAAAACATACATCTGCTGCTGGCGGCCTGGAACCGCCACATCCAGAGCCATCCCCGGGGCGAACGCCGTCTGGTGCTGGCCGGCAACTATGGCCGGCGACAGGCGGAGATCGTCGCTTTCGCCCGCCGGCTCGAGGCGAGGAATACGATCCATTTTCTCGGCGACACGGACGACCGAACGCTTGCAGCTTTGTATGCCGGCGCGGATCTTTTCGTGTTTCCGGCGGCGACGGAAGGCTTCGGACTGCCCGTCGTCGAGGCGATGGCTTGCGGCGCCCCGGTGGTCACCACCGATCGTGTCGCGGCGGCGGCGGATCTGGGAGATGCCGCCTTCCTGATTCCCGCGAATGCACTGGATCCGCTGGTGAATGCCCTCGACACTACTTTGGGTGACGAGGAACTCAGAAAGACGTTGTCCGCACGGGGCCTGGCTCGCGCCGCCAATTTCAGCTGGAAAGCGACCGCACTGGCGACGTGTCGCGCATATGAGCAGGTTGCGGATCGGCAGAGGTGAATATGCGGGTTGGAATTGATGTCACACCGCTGATGCCCGTTGAAACCGGGGTCGATCGATACCTCGTTCAACTTGTGCATTCCCTTGCCCGCATTGACGGTGAAACGCAATACACCGTTTTCATCAACACGAAGGATGCCCCACGGTATGCGCGCCTGGGTCCCAATTTCACGCTCCGGCCTGTCGCGGTGCGCGGTCGCGCGGGACGGCTGATTGCCCAGCAGCTGATCGTTCCGGCGCTGGCCCGATCTCAACGGCTCGACGTGCTTCATTCCCCCTCATTCTTCATTCCATTCCATCGGGGTCGGAGCCGCCATCTGCTTACGGTTTTTGACATGACCATGTTCACGCGGGGAGAATGTCACACCCGCTTGCGGCGCAGCCGCCCATTTCTGCGCGGAGTAGCGGACAGCATCCGGCTCGCCCATCAGGTGATCGTGCCTTCCGCGTTCGTGCGTCAGGAGATCGTACGCCTGTTGCCCGAGGTCGATCCGGGAAAGATCAGAGTCGTTCCGCTGGGCATCGACCTCGAGTTTCAGCCCGGCGATGGCCGTTCCGCGCCGCCGCCCGGCCTCCTTCCGGCACGCTCCCCTTATATTCTATTCGTCGGCACAATCGAACCCAGGAAGAACCTGCCCATGCTCCTGGAAGCCTTTCGGGAGGCTCTTGCCAAACATGGCCTGCGGGAGAATCTCCTGCTTGCCGGCCGCAGAGGCTGGAATTACGAGCCGGTCGATCGGCAGATCCAGTCGCAGGAATTGCGCCACCGGGTGCATCTGCTCGGCTATGTGGGGAGGGAGGATCTGATCCGTCTCTACCAAAATGCAAGCCTGTTCGTTTACCCCTCGCTGGAGGAAGGTTTCGGACTCCCACCGCTGGAAGCGATGGCTTGCGGCATCCCGACCATCGCCACGGAAAACTCTTCATTGAAGGAGAATCTCAGCGGGGCCGCCCTTCTCGTCCCGCCCGACAGCACCACCGCCCTGGCAGATGCCATCGCGGCCGTGCTGAAACAGCCGAAGCTAGGCGCCGACCTTGCCGAGCGGGGGATAGCACGCTCGCGCCAGTTTTCCTGGGAAATTACCGCTCAAAAAACCCTCGATTGCTACCGCGAACTGGCCTAGGTCACTTCAAAGCAGATGTACCATTTGACATGCGCACGGATCCGGATTCAACGGGTCTTCCACGGACTGGCGCCCGCCCCGAACCAGTATCCGATAAGCTCGCCGAGTGCGTGGCATGACACGAGCAGAGCAAGGAAGGGCAGGCCCCGTACCAACCGCATGCGGCAGCGCCTCTTTTTGAACACGGTCACGGCAGTTCTGCCGGCCAGGTACGCCGGGAGGATCGCACACCCGGCTATCCGCAGGAGTCGACCGGTTGCCGAAAGTTGCGGCAGCCGAAACCCGGCGATACACCGCCCGGTGTGGAAGTGCATGCGGCAGGTCCCGAGAAGACCGAGCGACTGGATGTGCCATACGACCAGGCGATCATCCATGCGCAGATCTATGCCGCTATCCCTCAGCCGTCGGTTCATCTCCATCTGCAGCACGCCGTCTTCCGGGGCGTCATGCGGCAGGAATTTGCGCTTGAACGAGACATTCGCCTGTCCGGTAATGGCGCCGGTTGCGGACTGCCGGTTCGGACGCATATACGGCCCGTTCGCGATCAAAAAGTGAATCCAGTCGAGAGTGGAACGATCGGCGCCGTTTTCCACGGCGCCCCCGATCCCTCCGGCATCCGGATAGAGATCGTGGAGTTCCAGCAGCCTGCGACACCAGTCCGGGGCGACCCGGCAGTGATCTTCCGTGGAGGCGACGATGTTTCCGCGCGCGACAGCCAGGCCCAAAGCGCGCAACTGAAACACCGACCGGCCGGGTTCCTGATACCACCGCACCCGGGGTGGAATGCCATCGGCAGGCAACCCATTCCCGTTGCCATCCGCGACAATGATTTCGATCGCTTCTTCCGGAGCCTGGTGCACGAGCGACTCCAGGCAGGCTTTTGCGGCGGGCCAGGGATCGACCGTGGCTATCACCACTGAGAGCCGGGGAGGATCGGAGGGAATGGGATGGGCTGCAGGTTCCATAGCAGATCCATGGCGCTGTCACAGCCGCCGGGCAAGCCATTTGTATCTGTTTAGCCCTGTGGTCAGAGACAGCAAAAAGCTGCCACGGATTCCAAGGATTCCACAGATCTTACGAAAGCACTACCAAAAGGCGGTGTTTCTTGCAGCCTCCAGGATACAGGCAAAGACGACGACATCGTTTGGTGCACCTCGATACGCGCATACCCTATGGATATGAATCCGTGGTATCCGTGTAATCCGTGGCTGCTTTTAAAGGCCAAACAATTACGGTTATTTATAGCATGAGATCCGCGGATTGCCTACCCGATCAAGAAAAGCGCAGCAGGTCCCCATTCGGATTTCCGCATCGCCTCCCTTCCGACTCATGCTATTCTGACGTCGGCAGCTCCTACGCGATGGTCTGTTGATTACGCCAGGAATTTCTTACGGAGAGACCCATGAGCATAGAAAACATTCGCAATTCACGTCGCAAGTTTCTCACGGCCGTACCGGTAGCAGTGGCGGGCGCGGTGACCTCGAAAGCGTGGGCGCAGGGACAGGGCGCGCAAAACGCCGGGCCGGTGACCGCCGAAACGATCAAGGCGGCGGAGGTCCTCGATGGCATCCAGTTCACGGCCGAGGAAGAAGCCGCGGCGGTTCGCGGCGCGAATGCCAACCTCAGCAATTACAACCGCCTTCGCCAGCTCAATATTTCGCAGGACACCGAGCCGGCCTACGTGTTCAAGCCCTCACTCCCAGGCAAGGAGCCGAAGGGCCCGGCAACGCCCGGCGCCGCGATCAAATACACCAAACCGCCGCTCACGCTGAAACGTCCGGCCAACCTGGAGGACGTGGCCTTCTGGCCGGTTACGCGGCTGGCCGCACTCATTGAACGCAAGCTCGTAACGTCGACCGAGCTCACAAACATGTATTTATCGCGCCTGAAGAAATTTCAGCCCGTTCTCAATTTCTATGTGACGCTCACGGAAGAGCTCGCGCTCAAACAGGCTGCCGAGGCCGATCGCGCCATCGCCGCCGGCAAATACAAGGGCCCGCTCCACGGCATTCCCTGGGGCGCCAAGGACCTGTTCGCCACCAGGGGCATCAAGACCACCTGGGGTGGCGAACCCTATGTCGATCAGATCATCGATTACGACGCTACCATTGTCGAACGGCTGCGGGATGCGGGCGCCGTGCTGGTTGCAAAGCTGACGCTCGGCGCGCTGGCACAGGGCGACCAGTGGTTCGGCGGCAGAACGAACAATCCATGGCAGCCCGATCCCAGGAACGCTCCGTCAGGATCGAGCGGATCGTCGGCCGGGCCTGGTTCCGCGACTGCGGCCGGCTGCGTCGGCTTCGGTATCGGCACCGAGACGCGTGGCTCCATCATGTCACCCACATCTGTGAACGGCGTCGTCGGGCTGCGCCCGACGTACGGGCGCATCAGCCGCTACGGCGCGATGGCGCTTTCGACGACCATGGACAAGGTCGGCCCCCTCTGCCGGTATGTCGAGGACTGCGTCCTGGTGATGAACGCCATCTACGGGCCGGATAAGCGTGACGGCAGCGTCGCCGACGCTGCGTTCCGTTGGGATCCGCTCGCCCCCCTTTCGGGCTATACGATTGCGTACGCGAATACCGCGTTCGAGAATGCCGGCCAACGCGGCGGCGGTCGCGGAGCGGCGGCCGCACCGCCTGCGGGAGTCGCGGGAGCGCGTGGCGCGACGGCGGGTCGAGGAGGACGCGGCGCACTGACCCCGGAAGAGCAGGCGGCCCAGACCGCAGAGATCAAGAAGATGTACGGAGACGTCCTCGAGGTTTACCGGAAGCTCGGCGCGAAGCTCGTTCCGATCGACGCGCCGCCCGAAATCAACCAGATTTCCAGCGCCATCGGCTTCATCCTCGAGACCGAGTCCGGCGCCTCATTCGACGCCGCCACACGATCAGGGGACATCAACAAGCTCATGGCGCCCGCTACGTCCCGCAGTTCCTGGCCGAATACATTCCGGCAGGCGAGGCTTGTGCCCGCGGTCGAATATATCCAGGCCATGCGTGCGCGCGCGCTGCTCATGCGGCAGTTCGATGACTTCATTTCAAAGTACGACGCGTTCCTCGAACCCGGCACGGGCGGAACGCTCGGCGCGACGAATCTCACCGGGCATCCGGCGATCGCGCTGAAGTGCGGTTTCATCGGCGGGCTGCCGCGACCGATCATGCTGACGGGACGGCTTTATGAGGAGGCGGCAATCTGCCGCATCGCCCTGGCATTCGAACAGGCGACCGAGTGGAAAGACAGGCACCCGACACTGACTGTTTAGCCCGTTATTCACGAAGCCGGACATCGCAGCTCCTCATGCGCCGTGGCGCACCCAGTGACGCCTGAAAATCTTTTGGCTTTGCGACTTTGCGTCTTGGCGTCCTTGCGTTGATCTGTTTTAACGCAATGACGCGAGGGCGCAAAGAGCTATTTTCGGAGAAGGATACGGAAGAACGCGGATGCATTCGGATTGGATCCGGGTGCCGGGCTGGGGCGGGCCTGAAAGGGAGTCCGGGGCTCACACTTTGGAGAGAATGTGGCCGAGTTTTTCTTTTTTGATTTTGAGGTATTCATGGGTTGAGGAGTTCGGGGAGATTTCCAGGGGCACTCGCTCATCGATCCTGATTCCCTCCCTTTCCAGGCCAAGCACCTTGTCGGGGTTGTTCGACAGCAGGCGTATCCGTACCGCCCCAAGGTATTTCAGGACCTCTGCCGGAAGGCGATATTCACGCTGGTCGGCCTGGAAACCCAGTTCCAGGTTGGCGGCAACCGTATCCAACCCCTGATCCTGCAATTCATAGGCGTGGATCTTGTTGATCAGGCCGATGCCGCGCCCTTCCTGCTGTTGGTAGACCAGCACTCCGCGCCCGCTAAGGGAAATGAGGCGCATGGCTTCGTGCAGCTGATCCCCACAATCGCAGCGCTCCGAAGCCAGAACGTCCCCGGTCAGGCATTGGGAGTGGACACGAACCAGGACGGGGTCCTCGAGGTGGAGATCGCCGACGACCAGGGCGACGGCTTCCTCTCCCGTCACCGAATCGCGAAAACCATAGATCGTGAATTCCCCGAAGCGGGTGGGTAACTTTGCCTGAGGAACCTTATCGAAAGTCATATTAGGGTAAAACCAAGGCTCAGGACCGGAACCTGCTTCCATCCCGGTCTCCGAAAGTGGCGACGCCGGCGGCCTATTTCTTGCCTTCAGCCGCAGGCTCCGCTTTCTCCGCCTTTTTCGCCTTCTTGGCGCCTTTCTTCTCTTCGGCCTTGGATGCCTTGTATCCGCTGCCGATCAGTTCGAGAATAGCCATCTGGGCGCCATCGCCCTGGCGGAAACCCAGGCGAACGATGCGCGTGTATCCGCCGTTGCGGCTGGCGAAGCGCGGCGCCAGCGTCTTGAACAGCTTGGCCACCACCTCGGGATCCTTGACGAAAGCCAGGGCCTGTCGCCGGGCATGCAGCGATTCCCGCTTGCCGAGAGTGATCATCCGTTCTGCGATCGGGCGCACTTCCTTGGCCCGGGGCAGTGTGGTGCGGACCCGCTCCTTGTCCAGGAGCGAAGTCACCAGGTTGCGGAACATGCTGATGCGGTGGGGAGTTTTACGTCCCAGCTTTCTGCCGGCGTTTCGATGTCTCATGAATGAAATCTCCGATGTCCTTCAGGTTCTCCCCGGTTATTCCGGCTTGGGTGCAGGCAGCGGCCTGCCGTCATCACCAAGCTTCATGCCGAACGACAAACCCATTTCCGACAGGATTTCCTTGATTTCGTTCAAGGACTTGCGGCCGAAATTCTTGGTTTTGAGCATTTCCCCTTCGGTTTTCTGAACCAGTTCCCCGATGGTCTTGATGTCGGCGTTCTTGAGGCAATTGTAGGAGCGGACCGACAATTCAAGTTCCTCGACGGACCGCTTGAGATTTTCCTCGATCCGGGCATCCGCCGGATTGGGCACTTCCTCCACCACGTCGGGACCTTCCTCAAAATTGATGAAGATCTGCATGTGGTCCTTCATGATCTTTGCGGCCTGTCCAATGGCATCCTGCGGCTTGATGCAGCCGTTGGTCCACACGTCGAGGATGAGCTTGTCGTAGTCGGTCGTCTGGCCAAGGCGGGCGGCCTCGACGCTGTAATTGACCCTCTTGATCGGGGAGTGCACGCTGTCCAGCGGGATGTAGCCGATCGGCAGGTCTTCCTCGAAATTTTCGTCCGCGGGAACATAGCCGCGGCCGTTCTTGATGCGCATCTCGATCTTCAGAGTCCCGCCATCGCCGATGGTTGCGATGTGGACGTTCGGGTCGAGGATCTCCACCTCCGGGTCGGCGGAAATGCGGCTCGACGTAACCTCCCCGGCCTGATCCACCTCGAGATAGATGGTCCGCGCCTGATCCCCATGCAGGAGGATCGGGATCTGCTTCAGATTCATGATGATGTTGGTCGCGTCCTCGGTTACATTGGGAATCGGAGTGAACTCGTGCAAGACCCCTTCGATTTTGACCGCGGTGATGGCCGCCCCTTCGATCGACGACAGGAGGACCCGGCGCATCGCATTTCCGATCGTCGTGCCGAATCCGCGTTCAAATGGCTGGGCATAAAACTGCCCGTAGGTCGGGCTCAACGTCTCGTGGTCGCAAATCAGTCGTTTCGGTTTTTGAAAACCCTTGGTCATATCCGTCTCCATTAGCTCGGTCCCGCGGCCAGGCGTTCCGGTTTCGGCTGTCAATACGCAGCCGCCGCAGCGCCCTTCCGGCGGTCACCACCGAATGTCCATGCCCCTGCCCTGGAGCCGTGCCCGCTACTTCGAATAGAGTTCAACGATCAACTGCTCGTCGATCGGCATCTGTATGTCTTCGCGCTTCGGCAGAGCGATGACGGTCCCCTTGAGGTTGGCAGCGTCGAGCTCCAGCCAGGCCGGCACGCCGCCGCGGCCGCCGATCGAGGCGATCGAATCCTGGATCTGCTGTACTTTTTTGGTTCTGTCCCTCAGGGTGATGACGTCGCCTACTTTAACCGCGAGCGACGGGATATCCGCCTTTTTGCCGTTGATACGGACATTCCCGTGAGCAACAATCTGGCGCGCCTGATCCCGTGAGGCCGCAAAACCGAGGCGGCAGACCACGCTGTCGAGCCGGCATTCCAGGGAGAGCAGGAGGGTTTCCCCGGTGATCCCCTTTTTCTTATCGGCTTTGCTGAAGTAATTGGCGAACTGGCGCTCGAGCACGCCGTAAATGCGGCGCACCTTCTGCTTCTCCCGCAACTGCAACCCGTATCCGACCGTCTTCTGACGCCGGTCATGGCCGTGCTGGCCCGGAGGGAAATTGCGCTTTTCGATGGCGCAGGTGTCCTTGAAGCACCGGTCTCCCTTGAGAAAGAGCTTCATCCCTTCCCGGCGGCAGAGCCGACATTTTGCTTCGCGATATCTAGCCAAATTGATTCTCCTCTTACGAACTTCGCGGTGCCGCCCGATCTCCTTCCCGGGAGCGGGAACGGCGCCCACGCTTAAACCCTGCGACGCTTGGACGGCCGGCAGCCGTTGTGGGGGATCGGAGTGATATCGCGGATGGATTTCACTTCGATGCCCGCGGCCTGCAGCGCCCGGACCGCAGACTCGCGCCCGGCCCCGGGACCTTTGAGAAATACCTGCAAGGAGCGCAGCCCATATTCCTTGACGCCGGCCGCCGCCGTGGTCGCCGCCTGCTGCGCGGCGAACGGAGTGCCTTTGCGCGACCCCTTGAAACCGGCAGCACCCGCACTGGAGGCGGTCAGCAGGTTCCCTTCGAGGTCGGTAATGCTGATGATCGTATTGTTGAACGTCGCCAGGATGTGGGCGATGCCGTTCGGGATGATGAGTTTCTCCCGCTTTTTCCCCGTCTTCTTCTTTCCGGTCTTCTTTGCCTTATCCGCCATTGATTCGCTCCTGATCCGGTCCGTTGCCTGGACGCAGCCGACTGGGCCGCGCGGCCCCCCGTGCGGCTACTTCTTGCCGACGATCCGCCGCGGTCCCTTGCGGGTCCGGGCGTTGGTGTGGGTCCGCTGCCCGTGCACCGGCAATCCGCGGCGGTGCCGCAAGCCGCGATAGCAGCCAATCTCCATGAGTCGCTTGATGTCCATGGACACGGCCTTGCGCAAATCCCCCTCGACCATCCCGTCTCTCTGGATAATGTTCCGGATGCGCACGATCTGATCTTCGGTGAGATCTTTCACCTTGATGGCGACATCGACGGCGGCTTCCTGGCAGACTTTCGTCGCCCGGCTCCGTCCGATGCCGAAGATATATGTGAGCCCGATCTGCACCCGCTTGTTGATCGGCAGATCCACTCCCGCAATTCTAGCCACAGTCAACCTCCCTGAATCTGAGTGAGGAGTCCGGCCTCAACCCTGTCGCTGCTTGTGCTTGGGGTTGGGACACTGGATGTACACCACTCCCCTGCGGCGTACGACCTTGCACTTGACACAGATTTTTTTAACCGATGAACGCACTTTCATAAAAATCACTCCACGGCGATGCGACGGCTCAATGAGGTCCGGCGCCTCCCGGCGCGCTGCGGATCCGGCCCGCTCAGGAACCGGCTCCATGCCTATTTGTACCGGTAGACAATCCGTCCCCGGGTCAGATCATACGGGGAAAGCTCGACCAGAATCTTGTCGCCGGGCAGAATGCGAATGAAATTCTTGCGCATCTTCCCGGACACATGAGCCAATACCATGTGTTTGTTCTCGAGCTCCACCCGGAACATGGCGTTCGGGAGCGTTTCGAGCACGGTCCCGACAACCTCGATTGCATCCTCTTTGGGCATAATTGACCCCGCGCCGCCGACTACTGCGATGCGGTGCGATCCTGTTGTTCTCCGTTGACGATTGCGACGATCAGGCCGAAAATCCGGTCTGCCGATCCTTCTCCGTTCACCTCAATATAGCGTTCGCGCTGCCGGTAAAAGTCGATCAGCGGCTGCGTCGTGCGATGGTAAATCTGCAGGCGCTCACGGACGACATCCGGTCGGTCGTCCTTTCGTTGGACCAGGGTCGCTCCGCATTCCTCGCAACGACCGCGATCCCCGTCGGCATCCGGCCCGTTGTTGTGGATCCTGCCACACCGCGGGCAGTTCCATCGTTTCGACAGCCTTGCCACCAGGGCCTCATCCTCGACCATGATACCGATGGCGAGGGTATCGATCCCTTCCCGGGCAGCCAGCGACTCCAGAAATTCCGCCTGGCCCAGCGTTCTCGGGTACCCGTCCAGGATCAACACCGGCCGGGCTCTATCCTCGAGAATCCGCCCCCGGATGATCGCATTGACGAGGTCATCGGGAACCAGTTCGCCGGTCTCCATCAGTTTCCGAGCCTGTTCCCCCAATTCCGAATGCTTCTCTACCGCCGCCCGCAGCACGTCCCCCGTGGAAATGCCCGGGTAGCCCGCGCGGTCCGCCAGCATACGCGCTTGCGTCCCCTTGCCGGCTCCCGGTGGTCCAAGCAGTATCAGGGCTTTTCTCGCCATAGGTGCTGCCGAACGGTATCAGAAAGCGTTTATCCTCTCCGGCCGCGAATGCGACCCTTCCGCAAAAATCCGTCGTAGTGACGCATGATCAACTGGGACTCAATCTGCTGCACCGTGTCCATGGCTACGCCGACCACGATCAACAGCGACGTGCCGCCGAAATAGAAGGTCACCCCCAGCCCGGTGGTGATCCAGCTCAGTCCGCCGGCCGTCAGCCAGTTGTCCAGCGAGGGGCCAATCCAGGGGAGCGGCTGGACCTTGAATCCGGTGATCAGAAATTCCGGCAGGAGGCAGACCAGCACCAGATATATGGCCCCGGCGGCCGTGAGCCGGCTCAGGATCCGGTCAATGTGCTCCGCGGTCCTTTTGCCGGGCCTGATGCCGGGAATGTACCCGCCATATTTCCGGATGTTGTCGGCCACTTCCATCGGATTGAAAATGATGCTGACATAGAAGAAGGCGAAAAAGATGATCCCGGCAACATACAGCAGGTTATAGAGCGGCATCCCCTGTGCAAGCTGCTGCGACAATGTGCGCAGGAACGTCTGCGGGAACACGACGCCGAGCGTCGAAGGGATGGAAACGATGGATGCGGCGAAGATGACCGGGATTACGCCTCCCGAGTTGACGCGCAACGGCAGGTGCGTCGCCTGGCCGCCGTAGACCCGGCGCCCCACGACGCGCTTGGCATACTGAACCGGAATCTTCCGCTGCCCCCGTTCCACGAACACGACCGCCGCCACGGTGACGATCATCACGATGAGCAGGATGATCACCGTAAAGAGCGACCAGGTCCGCTGCTGTACGTTTTGGATCATCGTCAGGATCGCGTGGGGCAGGCCCACGACGATGCCGGCAAAAATGATCAGGCTTATCCCGTTGCCGATCCCCCGCTCGGTGATCTGCTCGCCCACCCACATGATGAATGCGGTTCCGGTCGTCAGCGTGATCATGACCATGAACCGGAAACCCCAGCCGGGATTCAGCACGATGGATCCGGCGCCGCCCCCTCCCGATTTTTCGAGCGCAACGGCGGTCATGAATCCCTGGAACAGCGTCAGCACCACGGTCAGATAGCGCGTGTACTGGGTGATCTTTTTCCGCCCGAGTTCGCCTTCCTTGGAGAGCTTCTCCAGGTAAGGGACGACGACGGTCGCCAGCTGCAGAATGATCGATGCCGTGATATAGGGCATGATGCCGAGGGCGAAGATGCTGAAGCGCCTCAGGTTGCCCCCCGAGAAGATGTCCAGGAAACCGAAGATGGTTCCCGATTGCGAGGCAAACAGGGTCTCCAGGGCCTCGTGGTTGATGCCCGGCGTGGGAATGAACGCACCGAGGCGATAGACGGCAAGCAGCCCGAGCATGAACAAGACCCGCCTGCGCAGGTCCGGAATGCTGGCGATGTTGAGTATCGAACTTAGAATCGGACTTTTGTCATCTGGCATTGTTTTTCAACCGTTCGGTCTGTGCCGGAAAAACGAACTAGCCGGCGATCATCTCCACCGTGCCACCTGCCTTTTGAATCTTCTCCATCGCGCTTTTGCTGATCCGGTGCGTGCGCACATGCAGCGCGTGCGCCAGTTCCCCTGAACCCAATATTTTGATGCCGTCCTTCGCCTTGCGGACGATTCCTTTCTCAACCAGGATCGCCGGGTCGACAGCTGCACCGGCCGGGAATTCGGCGAGGCTTTCCAGGTTCACAATGGCAAATTCCTTGCGGAAGATGTTGTGAAAGCCGCGCTTGGGCAAACGCCGATGCAAGGGCATCTGGCCGCCTTCGAAACCGGGGCGAATGGAGGACCCGGAGCGCGACTTCTGCCCCTTGTGGCCCCTCGTGGCGGTTTTTGGGTGACCGCTGCCGATACCGCGCCCGACGCGCTTCGGCTTGCGATTCGCTCCCCGGACCGGAGATAAAGTGTTCAATGTCAGTGCCATCGTCATTCACCCTGTTCCGAAACCACAATCGTGACCAGGTGGGGCACCTGCGCCACCATCCCACGAACGGCGGGCGTGTCCACACGGGTCACCACCTGATTGAGGCGCTTAAAACCGAGGCTCTTAATGATCAGCTTGTGTTTGCCGGGCGTCCCGATCGCACTTCGGTAGTACTTGATGCGCAGGGTCGCTCCCTCGGCGGGTTCGTTATGCTTCTTGCCATCCATAATTTATATTTCCTCGACCTGCTTGCCGCGCAGCTTTGCGACCGCGGCGGCCTCCTTGAGGTTTTTCAGGCCTTCGAAGGTTGCTTTGACCACATTGTGCGGGTTGGTGCTGCCCAGCGACTTGGTCAGGATGTTGGAAATCCCGGCCGATTGAACCACGGCCCGCACCGCCCCTCCGGCAATGACGCCGGTCCCTTCCGACGCCGGCTTGAGCATCACCCTCCCGGCGCCAAAGCGCCCGACGATGGCGTGGGGGATCGTGCGGCCTTTCAGGGGGACCCGGATCAGGTTTTTGCGCGCCTGTTCCACTCCCTTCTTGATGGCCTGGGGAACCTCCTTGGCCTTGCCCATGCCGTACCCGACCAGGCCGTTCTGGTCGCCAACCACCACGAGGGCGCTGAAACTCAGGTTTTTGCCCCCTTTTACCACCTTGGTAACGCGGTTGATGGACACCACCTGGTCCTTCAACTCCTGGCCGCCTACATCGATCTTTTCCAAGCGATCCTCCTAAAACTTCAATCCGCTTTCGCGGGCCGCTTCCGCCAACGCCTTTACCCGGCCGTGGTACAGGTATCCCCCGCGATCAAAAACCACCGCTTCGATCCCTTTGGCCTTTGCTCGCTCCGCCACGGTTTTTCCGACCAGTTTTGCCGCCCCGATGTTGCCCGCCCGCTTTTTGTCGCCGCCCACTTCGGTCTCGAGCGTCGAGGCCGAAACCAGAGTCTTGCCCGTCAGATCGTCGACCACCTGTGCGTAAATATGAGCCAGGCTGCGAAACACGCACAATCGCGGCCGGTTTCCGGTGCCGCTCAGCTTTCGGCGAATTCTCTGATGAATCCTGGAGCGCTCCTGGACGCGATCAATAGGAGTAATCATTATGCACCCTTCTTTCCTACCTTGAGCCGAATCGTCTCATTGGTGTAGCGGATACCCTTGCCCTTATAAGCGTCCGGCCGGCGCAGAGCGCGAATGTCCGCAGCCACCTGCCCGACCAACTGGCGATCCGCTCCGGAAATGGTAACCGTGGCGACATAATTCTGGATCGACCGCGGCTGGCGCTCGACCTTGATCGTGATGCCTTCCGGGATCGGGAATTCGATCGGATGCGAATATCCCAAGCTGAACGTGACGGCCTTTGCCTTGGCATCGGCCTTGAACCCGATACCGACAATATCGAGCGTGCGGGTGAAGCCTTGGGTGACACCAATCACGTTATTGGCAGCCAGGGCCCGGGCCAAGCCATGATAAGCCGGCAGCGGCTTCTCATCTGAATCGCGCAGGGCCAACAGTTCATCGCCTTCCAGCTTGAAGTGGATGCCGGGCGGAATCGGACTGGAGAGCTTGAGCGTCTTATTCTGGACTTCCACCACGCCGTCCTTGATCGCAACCTTGACGCCGCTGGGTATCTTTATCGGTTTTTTACCAACTCGAGACATAGCACACCTTTACCGTTGCAATCCAATCCTGGTCCTCAGCTGATCGTGCAGAGCACTTCTCCGCCGAGCCCCTTTTCCTGTGCCTGCTTCCCGGTCAGCAGCCCCTGTGAGGTCGACACCACGCAGACCCCCATGCCGCCCAGGACGGTCGGGATGCGGGATTTGCCGGCGTAAACCCGGCACCCCGGGCGGCTGACCCGGGTCAGGGAACTGATCACGGGCACCTTGCCCGCCGCATAGCGCAGGTGGATGCGGATCACGCCCTGCTTATCGTCGGGAGTAACCGCATAATTGGAGACATATCCTTCTTCCTTCAGAATCCGGACGATTTCCAGTTTCATCTTCGATAACGGAATATCGACCGCCTCGTGCTTCGATGCGATGGCGTTGCGAATCCGGGTCAGCAGATCGGCGATCGGATCGGTCATAGTCATAGGTTCAACTCTCCAGCCGGGGCCGGTTCCACCGTGTCCGGAACAAAAGCACCGGATTCGGCAGTCTGCCCGCTCTCTACCAGCTCGACTTCGTAACGCCCGGAATTTCCCCTGACAGCGCCAGGTTCCGGAAGCAGATGCGACAGAGCTGGAATTTCCTGTACACTCCCCGAGGCCGGCCGCAGCGCAGGCAGCGGGTATAGCCCCGCACTTTGAACTTGGGTTCGCGCTTGGCCTTGGCCCGTAAACACGTTTTTGCCACGATCACTCCTCATCAGGCGGCGTCCCGCCAGCATTCTTAAGACTGTTGTTCCCTTTTTGCAAAGGGCATTCCCATCAGGGTCAGCAGCGCGAAGGCCTCATCGTCGCTCTTCGCGGTGGTAACGATCGTAATGTTCATGCCGCGCGCCTTGTCGACCTTTCCGTAATCGATCTCGGGGAAGATCAGCTGATCGCGCAGTCCGAGCGTGTAGTTCCCGCGCCCGTCGAAGGAGCGCGACGGCACCCCGCGGAAATCGCGCACGCGCGGCAGGGCGGCATTAACCAGCCGGTCGAAGAACTCGTACATGCGGTCGCCGCGCAATGTGACGGTGACTCCGATCGGCATCCCCTGGCGCAGTTTGAAGGCCGCAATCGACTTCTTGGCCTTGGTGACCACGGACCGCTGCCCGGTGATCGACGCCAGCTCTTCGGCGGCGGTGTCGAGTATCTTGGCATTGGCGATGGCCTCGCCGAGCCCCATGTTGACGTTGATCTTGATCATCCGGGGCACCGCCATCACGTTGGTGTACTTAAACTGCCGTGTCAGGGCGGGCACCGCTTCATTCTTGTAGAAATCGCGCAATCTACTCATGGCTGAATACGCCTTTACTCATCCAATAACTCGTTGCATTTTTTGCAAACCCTGGCCTTACGCCCATCCTGCAGCTCGCTGAATCCAATCCGCGAGCGCTTGTTGCAGCGCTTACACACCACCATCAGATTCGACAGGTGGATCGCAGATTCCTTGGGCAGGATGCCGCCCTTGACATTCTTCTGCGGATTCGGCCGGGTGTGCTTCTGAATGAAGTTCAGCCCTTCCACGATGGCCCGGTTCTTGTCCGGAAAGACCCTGAGGACTTTGCCGGTCTTGCCCCGGTCCTTACCCAGCAGGACATAAACCTGATCGTTCTTCTTGATATGCACCTTGTTCATTGCTTCGGATCCTCGCTCGACCGCCACTAGATGACTTCCGGAGCCAGCGACACAATCTTCAAAAAGTCCCGTTCTCTGAGTTCGCGGCTTACCGGACCGAAAACGCGCGTTCCGATCGGTTCTTTCTGATCGTTGATGAGCACCGCGGCATTGTCGTCAAAGCGGATATAGGTGCCGTCCTTGCGCCGGTACTCCTTGCGCGTGCGCACGACCACGGCTTTGACCACATCGCCCTTCTTCACGCTGCCGTCGGGAGATGCCTCCTTCACGTTCGCGGTAATGATGTCTCCCAGGCTGGCAACGTGCCCCACCTGGTTTCCCAGCGGCAGAATGCAGGAGATCCTTCGGGCTCCCGAATTGTCCGCCACCTCCAAGATTGTTCGCATCTGTATCATGGCTGCATTACCTCACCTGTTCTGGCCCCGCATTCCGCATCCGGACGGCGTTGTCCGCGATCCGGTTTCCGCCGGTTTAGGTAGCTTTGGACAGGATTTCCGTGACCCGCCAGCGTTTTCGTGCACTCAGCGGGCGGGTTTCCACGATGCGTACCCGATCCCCGACCCCACAGGAGCTGTTCTCATCATGGGCCAGGAATGTTGATGTTTTCCGCAACGTCTTCTTGTAAAGCGGGTGCCGGACGAGCCTGTCAACCGCGACGGTTACCGTCTTCTGCATTGCGGCGCTTATGACGACTCCCACCTGCGCCTTACGAATGCCCCGCTTGTTCTCGTTCGCGTTCGTCATTTTCCTGCCCCTTGTTTCTTGGCCACTTCCGCCAGCTCCATTTCTCGAAGGACAGTCTGGACGCGTGCGATATCCTTGCGCACGCTGTTGACGCGGGACGCGCTCTCGAGCTGCCCGGTCGCCGCCTGGAAGCGGAGTTTGAACAGCTGCTCGCGCAGCTCGGCTTCTTCCAGCACCAGGTCCTCCCTGGACATTTCTCTCATCTGGGAAGCTTTCATGCCTCCTCCATGCCGAAACGTTTCACGAACTTAGCCTTGACAGCCATTTTGTGCGCCGCCAGCCGCAAGGCCTCCCGGGCGACGCTCTCATCCACCCCTTCCATTTCGTAGATGATCTTGCCGGGGCGAACCACGGCAACCCAGCCTTCCGGGGCGCCTTTGCCCTTCCCCATACGGGTTTCCGCGGGCTTCTTGGTGATCGGCTTGTCGGGAAACACCCGAATCCAGATCTTGCCGCCGCGCTTGATGAAGCGGGTGATGGCCACGCGCCCCGCCTCGATCTGGCGGTCGGTCACCCACCCCGACTCCAGCGCCTTCAGGCCGTAGTCTCCGAAGGTGACCTCCGAGCCCCGCCACGCCTTGCCGCGCCGCTTGCCTTTCTGCTGCTTACGAAATTTTACCTTCTTCGGCATCAACATGTACTTCTGCTCCCGCTAAACACATCACCGCCCGAGCTCGGGCTTCTGCATTTCGAAAACCTCGCCCTTATAGATCCAGACCTTGACGCCGATCACGCCGTACGTGGTGTTTGCCTCGGCGAAACCATAGTCGATGTCGGCACGAATCGTATGCAAGGGGAGCTGCCCATGCAGGTACCATTCCGTGCGTGCGATCTCCGCGCCGTTTAGCCGGCCCGCGGTCCGCACCTTGATCCCTTTGGCGCCGAAGCGCAGGGTGGAATCGACGGCCCGGCGCATGGCGCGCCGGAAGGCGATGCGCTTTTCCAACTGCTGCGCGATCCCCTCAGACACCAGCTGCGCGTCGAGCTCCGGCTTATTCACCTCCTGGATCTTGAGGTTGATGTCACGGCCGGTAAGAACCTGCAGATCCTTTTTCAGCTTCTCGATCTCGGTCCCCTTCTTCCCGACGATAATGCCGGGGCGGGAGGTGAAAATGATGATCGTGAGCTTATTGGCCGCCCGTTCGACTTCGACCCGCGACACACCTGCATGCGCGAACTTCTTTTTGAGCATGACCTTCAAGTTTAGGTCCTCGTGCAGCAGGGCTCCATAGTCCTTGCGCGCAAACCAGCGCGAGCGCCATGTCCGGTTGATGCCGAGCCGAAAACCGTAAGGATGAACTTTCTGACCCAAGGGGGTACCTCCTTACTCCTCTATGTCTTTGCCTTTGATCGTGATCGAGATGTGCTTGTAGCGGCGCTGCTGACGGTAGGCCCGCCCCATGGGGGCAGGGCGAACCCGGCGGCGCCACTTGGTCGGACCCGAGTCCACCACGGCACGATGCACGATGAATGTGTCGACATCCGCTGTCGCGTTCTTCTCCTTGGCATTCGCCACCGCGGAGAGCAGAACTTTCTCAATGGGTCGCGTGGCGCGCTTCTTCGTGAACTTCAGGATCGCCAGCGCCTCCTGGACATTCCTGCCGCGAATGAGATCGATCACCAAGCGAGCCTTCTGCGGCGACCCTTTAAGATATTTTCCTCTCGCCTTTGCTTCCATATCGAATCCAGTTGGCCGTGACCGGCGGGCCGGGTGGCGCGACGATCCCGAGGGGCCGCCGTCGCTGAAAGCCTGCCGTGCACTTTCCCTTTCCTGCTGTCGATTCCGCGGACCGCGCTCGCCCCCGTCGCCGGGCATGCCGGGCGCCGCCCAACATTCCCTACGTCTTGACGGCGGTCGCTTTCTCTGCGACCTTGGTGGTGTGCCCCTTAAATATGCGTGTGGGCGCGAACTCGCCCAGCTTGTGGCTCACCATGTTTTCCGAAATGTAAATCGGGATGAACTTTTTCCCGTTGTGTACGGCGATGGTGGAGCCCACCATCTCCGGCGTGATCGTCGAGCGCCGCGACCATGTCTTGATGACCGTGCGGCTGGTCGCCGAACTGAACGCCCGCACCTTTTTGATTAGGTGATCATCCACAAACGGGCCCTTTTTCACCGATCTTGCCATACCACGCTCCGCCTATCTCTTGCCCCGGCGCTTGATGATAAAACGCTGGGTTCGCTTATTGTTGCGCGTTTTGTAGCCCTTGGTCGGCAATCCCCAGGGACTGACCGGGTGACGCCCGCCCGAGGTTTTGCCTTCACCGCCGCCGTGCGGGTGGTCGATGGGATTCATCGCCACGCCCCGGACCGTCGGCCGCCAGCCCATCCAGCGCGATCGTCCGGCTTTGCCGATCGAAACGTTCTCATGATCAAGATTGCCGACCTGGCCGATGGTGGCGTAGCAGTCGAGATGCACCATGCGGGTTTCGCCCGACGGCATCTTGATTTGCGCATAGCCGGCTTCCTTGGCGAGCAGCTGGGCGGCAACTCCGGCGGATCGGGCCATCTGGCCGCCTTTCCCCTGCTTGAGCTCGATATTGTGAATCATTGTCCCCAGGGGGATGTTCTTAAGCGGCAGGGCGTTGCCCACCAGGATGTCCGCCCCCTCCCCCGCGACCACCGTCGCGCCCGGTTTCAATCCGTGCGGGGCCAGAATGTACCGCTTCTCGCCGTCCGCGTAAGTCAGCAGGGCGATCCGCGCCGAACGGTTCGGATCGTACTCGATCGATGCGACCCGCGCGGGGATGTCCCTCTTTTCCCTGAGGAAGTCCATGACCCGGTACAGCCGCTTGTGAGCCCCACCCCGATGCCGGATAGTGAGATGCCCCTTGTTGTTCCGCCCGGAGATTCTCCGTTTCGATTCCGTCAGCCGCTTGAGGGGCCGGCTCGTAGCCAGATCCTTATTAACAAGAGTGGTCCGGAATCGAATCGCTGGCGAAGTGGGCCTGTATGTCTTGATTGCCATGGTTACCGCAACTCCCGCCGAGATCAAACCATCTCGGAAAATTCAAACATCTTTTCGCCCTTCTTCAACGTCACGTAGGCCTTCTTCCAGTCCGGCTTGCGGCCTGCGAAACGCCCCTGGCGCCGCATCTTGCCGTGAAAGTTGGCAGTGCGCACGCTTGCGACCTTCACCTTAAACACCTTCTCCACCGCGCTCTTGATGTCGATCTTGTTGGCATCGCGCGCGACCTCGAAGGTCAGAGTCTGGTGCTTCTCTTTCTGGAAGGTGCTCTTCTCGGTGATTACCGGCAATTTCAGGATGCTGTATGCTTCCTTCATCGGCTCAATACCTCCTGCACCTGCAGAATCGCATCTTTGGAAAAAATCAGCAGCTCGTGGTTGACGATATCATTGATATTCACCCCCTGGCCCGGCACGACCTTCACCCGGGGGAGGTTTCGGGACGATAGTTCCAGGTTGCGATCCGCACTCGAGTCCGATCAGCAGGATCTTGCGCCCCGCACCGAAACCCCGCAGGATCTTCTGCAGGTCTTTGGTCTTGGGCCCTTCCAGCTGAAAGGCATCGACGACCGTCAGGCAGTTTTCCCCGAACCGCGCCGACAGGGCGGAACGGAGGGCACCGCGGATCTTCTTGCGCGGAAAGGCGTACACATAGCTTCGCGGCTGT
This sequence comes from Terriglobia bacterium, assembly GCA_963824985.1. Lineage (GTDB taxonomy): Bacteria > Acidobacteriota > UBA6911 > UBA6911 > UBA6911 > JAFNAG01. The sequence continues at coordinate 59,752 of CAWGRQ010000013.1, read as the reverse complement.
GGCCCATGGACGGTGCCCCCGTGCCTCCATAGCGGGCTGCGGACGCTGCCGATGCGGGCGCGGCCCGTCCCCTTCTGGCGCCAGAGCTTCTTGCCGCTGCCGCGCACCATGCCTCGGGTCTTGGTCGCCGCGGTCCCCGCGCGCAGCGAATCCTGGTAATGCTTCACCGCCTCCCAGATCAGCGGCTCATTCACCGGGGCCTTGAACACTTCGTCGGAAAGCTCCAGCTTGCCGATCACCTCATTCGCGAGGTTTTTTACTTCAATCTCAGCCATTCCTGAACCTCGATTTCCCGCCCCGTGCAGCCGGGGAATCTTGCATCTATGCCTTTGTGACGATTACGTATCCGCCATTTCGTCCGGGAACCGCGCCCCTGACCACCAGCAGGTTGTCCTGGTCCTGAACCCGCACCACGCGCAGGTTCCTCACGGTCACCCGCTCATTCCCCATGTGTCCCGCGGCACGCATCCCGGGCAGCACCCGGCTCGGGAATGCGGAAGCGCCGATGGATCCAGGCGCCCGATGAAACATGGAACCATGACTCGCGGCGCCGCCGGCGAAGTGGTGCCGCTTGATCAGACCGGCAAAGCCGCGCCCCTTGCTCGTGCCGGTTACCGCAACCTCGTCTGCCGCCCGGAATACCTGGTTAACCAGGATCTGGTCGCCCACCTTGACCGGCTCCTCGCCGTCATCAAATCCGAACTCTCTCAGAATTCGAACCGGAGGCACTTCGGCTTTCTTGAAGTGGCCGGCGCGGGGCTTTTTCACCCGCGAGGGACGAATGAACTCCACCAGGCCCAGCTGCACGGCATCGTATCCATCGGTCTCTTTGACTTTCTTCTGGACCACGATGCAGGGACCGGTCTTGATCACTGTAGCAGGAACAACCCTGCCATCCTCTTCGAAGATCTGAGTCATCCCCACCTTGACTCCGATAAGTCCATCGACCATGTGCGTCACCGGGCCGGCCGGATGACGATTGCCGAATGACGAAGAAAATGCGGTTCGTCATCCCGCAATCCATCACATACCTGGCCCCTCCCTTTCTTTACTTATGTTCCGTTCCAAAGGCCTTGATTTCCACGTCGATCGCCGCCGGCAGGTCGAGTTTCATCAACGCATCGACTGTCTGGGGCGTCGGCTCGAGAATATCAACCAGCCGCTTATGGGTGCGGATCTCGAACTGCTCCCGCGATTTCTTGTCCACGTGCGGCGAACGAAGCACGCAGAACTTGTTTTTCACGGTCGGCAGCGGGATCGGACCCGAAACGCGGGAGCCGGTACGCTTGGCAATATCCACGATCTCCGATGTCGACTGGTCCAACACTCTGTAATCGTAGGCTTTCAGCCGTATTCTGATCTTTTCGTTAAGCATAGGTTCCCAGTGTTATTCCAATATTTCCGAAATGGCTCCGGCGCCCACGGTCCTGCCCCCTTCGCGGATCGCGAACCGCAACCCCTTCTCCATCGCAATCGGCGTGATCAGCTTGATCGTCAGCATCACGTTGTCGCCCGGCATCACCATCTCCGTCCCCTCCGGCAACTCCGCCACCCCCGTCACGTCCGTCGTCCGGAAGTAAAACTGCGGCCGGTACCCGTTGAAAAACGGCGTGTGCCGCCCACCCTCTTCCTTCGACAATATGTACACCTGCGACTTGAAGTGCGTGTGCGGCGTGATGCTCCCCGGCGCCGCTATCACCTGCCCCCGTTCCACTTCCTGCCGCTCCGTCCCCCGCAGCAGCAGCCCTACGTTGTCTCCCGCCATCCCTTCGTCCAGCAGCTTCTTGAACATCTCCACGCCCGTCACCACCCGCTTCAGCGTGTCCCGTATCCCTACGATCTCGATCTCTTCCCCAACCTTGACCTTACCCCGCTCGATCCTTCCCGTTGCCACCGTCCCGCGCCCCGAGATCGTGAATATATCCTCCACCGGCATCAGAAACGGCAACTCCACTTCCCGCTTCGGCATCGGTACGTACGCGTCCACCGCGTCCATCAACGCCAGAATCTGCTTCTCCCCTTCCGCATCCCCTTCCAGCGCCTTCAATGCGCTCCCGCGCACCACCGGTATATCGTCCCCGGGAAATTCGTAGAACGTCAAAAGCTCCCGTACCTCCAGCTCCACCAGATCCAGCAACTCCGGGTCGTCCACCATGTCGATCTTGTTCATGAACACGACCACGCACGGAACCCCAACCTGCCGCGCCAGCAAAATGTGCTCCCGCGTCTGCGGCATCGGCCCGTCCGCCGCCGATACCACCAGAATCGCCCCGTCCATCTGCGCCGCACCCGTGATCATGTTCTTGATGTAGTCCGCGTGCCCCGGACAGTCCACATGCGCGTAATGCCGGTTCTTCGTCGAATATTCCACGTGCGCCGTCGCAATCGTGATCCCACGCTCCTTCTCTTCCGGCGCGTTGTCAATCGAGTCAAACGACCGCACCGTGACCTTCGGATCCAGCTTGTGCAGCACCTGCGTGATCGCCGACGTCAACGTCGTCTTCCCATGATCAATGTGCCCGATCGTCCCGATGTTTACGTGCGGCTTGCTTCGATCGAATTTCTCCTTCGCCATGGAACCCTCCAGACTCCTGCCTATTTGGTGACAACTTTCCCGCGGACCCGTGTCATGATCTCTTCGCTTACAGACTTAGGCGCCTCTTCGTAGTGCGAGAAGTGCATGGAATAGGTCGCCCTCCCCTGGGTCATGGATCTCAGATCAGTCGAGTAGCCGAACATTTCCGAAAGCGGTACCCGGCATTGGATAATCGTGGAACTCAGCCGCGCTTCGGTGGACTCGACACGCCCTCGGCGCGCATGCAGGTCCCCGGTGACCGCACCCATATACTCTTCAGGAACAACCACTTCCACATCCATCATCGGTTCCAGAAGAATCGGTTTGGCGCGCCGCGCCGCTTCTTTCACGCCTATGGAACCGGCGATCTTGAATGCCATTTCCGATGAATCCACTTCGTGAAAGCTGCCGTCAAGGAGCGTGACCTTCACATCCACCATTTCAAACCCGGCCAGCACGCCGGTCTCGAGCGCTTCGCGCACCCCCTGCTCCACCGGCGACACATACTCGCGCGGGATGGCACCGCCTACGATCTCATTTTCAAACTCGATTCCCGATCCCGGCGCAATCGGCTCGATGGCCAGCTTGACGTGTCCGTACTGGCCGCGGCCGCCAGTCTGGCGGATGAATTTCCCTTCAGCCTCCGAGCGCTGCCGGATCGTTTCCCGGTACGCAACCTGGGGCTTGCCGACATTGGCGGCCACGCCGAATTCGCGCACCATGCGATCGACGAGAATCTCAATGTGCAGCTCTCCCATCCCCGCGATGATCGTCTGCCCGGTGTCGGGATCCGTATGCACCTTGAAGGTCGGATCCTCGCGGATCAGCTTGCCCAGGGCGATCCCCAGTTTTTCCTGATCGGCTTTGGTTTTGGGCTCGATTGCCACGGCGATCACGGGCTCCGGGAACTCGATCGCTTCAAGAACGATCGGCGATTTTTTATCGCAGATGGTGTCGCCGGTACTGACGTTTTTCAGGCCGACGGCGGCGGCGATATCCCCGCAGTAGACCTCCTTGATCTCCTCCCGCTTGTTGGCGTGCATTTTCAGCAGCCGCCCGACACGCTCGGAATAGTCTTTAGTCGAGTTGAAAATCGTCATTCCCGTCTGCAGTTTCCCGGAGTAAACCCGGAAAAACGCCAGCTGGCCGACAAACGGATCGGTCATGATCTTGAACACCAGCGCCGAAAAAGATTCCTCATCTGAGGCAGTGCGGACCGGGGGTTCCGTCCCCTCCCGGACGACACCGTGGACCGGGAGGACGTCGAGTGGCGAGGGAAGAAACTCGACGATGGCATCGAGCAACTGCTGAACTCCTTTGTTCTTGAATGCGGCGCCACACAGAATGGGCACGAATTTCAGGGCGATGGTTCCTTTGCGCAGGGCCGCGGTGAGTTCCTGCTCCGACACCTCGGCACCGGCGATGTATTTCTCCATGAGGCGATCGTCCACATCAGCGATCGCCTCCATGATCTGTTCCCGGTAGGAAGCGACTTCTGCGCGATACGCCTCGGGGATTTCCTCTTCGACGAAATCCGCCCCCAGCGTCTCATCGCGAAACAGGATCGCCTTTTGCCGGATCAGGTCGATCACGCCTCGAAACTGATCTTCGGCGCCGAAAGGGATCTGCACCGCCACGGGAACAGCCTGGAGACGACTCCGAATCATCTGCAACACGCGCGGAAAATCGGCGCCGGGCCGGTCCATCTTGTTCACGAACCCGATGCGCGGCACACGATACTTGTCCGCCTGGCGCCATACCGTCTCCGATTGGGGTTCGACCCCCTCCACCGCTCCGAACAGGGCCACGGCGCCATCCAGCACCCTCAGGCTCCGCTCCACCTCGGCCGTAAAATCGACATGTCCGGGAGTATCGATGATGTTGATGCGGTAGTCGCCCCAGAAGCAGGTGGTTGCCGCCGAAGTGATGGTGATGCCGCGCTCCTGCTCCTGCTCCATCCAGTCCATGGTGGCAGTCCCCTCATGCACCTCCCCCAGCTTGTGGGTGATACCGGTGTAGTAGAGGATGCGTTCGGTCGCAGTGGTCTTACCCGCATCGATGTGCGCCATAATTCCGATATTGCGAGTCCGTTCCAGGGGTACCAAACGTGCCACGGGATCCTACCTCATTACCAACGATAGTGGGCGAACGCCTTGTTCGCCTCCGCCATGCGATGGGTATCTTCCTTCTTCTTGATTGCGCCGCCGCGATTGTTGGAGGCATCCAGAATCTCCGCGGCCAGCTTGTCTCTCATGGTTTTTTCGCTTCGGCCCCGGGCGTTGGAGATGAGCCAGCGGATCGCCAGGGAGGTGCGCCGGTCCTGGGCAACCTCAATGGGAACCTGATAGGTGGCACCACCGACACGCCGCGATTTCACCTCAAGCACAGGCTTTACGGCATCCATAGCCTTCTTGAACACCTTGACCGGATCTTCCTTCGTACGGTCCCGGATCGAATCCAGGGCGCCGTAAAAGTTGCTTTCCGCCACGCTCTTTTTGCCCGCCACCATCATGCAACTGATGAATTTGGTTATGAGCGTGCTGCTGTATATGGGATCCGGCAGAGTTTCCCGCTTTGGTACCTCTCTACGCCTCGGCATACCTGAAGATCTCCTGCTACCTCTTTTTTAATATTCCTCTTCTCTCCGCAATGAGAAATGCTCCCCCGGAGAGCGAAACCCGTCGGCACTGGCAAATGCCTTTCCGAAGATTCTCGCAGGGCGTAAACTCGTCACCCTAAGACGGCTAATTGAAGGAGTGGCTAGCTTTTGGGCCGCTTGGCACCATACTTGGACCGGGAACGCTTTCGTTCCTGGACTCCTACGGAATCCAGGGTTCCCCGCACCACATGGTAGCGAACCCCGGGGAGGTCCTTGACACGTCCACCGCGGATCAGCACGATGGAGTGTTCCTGCAGGTTGTGTCCGATCCCCGGGATGTAGGTGGTTACCTCAATCCCGTTGGTTAGACGAACACGAGCTACTTTGCGAAGCGCTGAGTTCGGTTTCTTGGGCGTAGACGTGTACACCCGAGTGCAGACTCCTCGCCGCTGCGGACTCCCCTGTAAAGCAGGACTCTTCGTCTTATAACGAATCTTCTTTCGGCCAGATCGAACCAGCTGATTGAAGGTCGGCAAACCCTTTTCTCCTTTACCATTCGCTAATGACCCCCCGCTAAAACTGTCCGACTGCGGACACAGCAGCTGAGCCATAGGGAAAAACCGCTCAAATGTAACAAAGAGGGCCTTACCTGTCAAGCAAATAGCCTGAAACGAATTTGGGGGAAGGACCTTTTCCCCGTCCCCCGGGCACATCAAACACGCCAGATTAGAGCGTACCATGCACGCCAGATTAGAGCGTACCATGCGGCCGATCAAATTCGCAGCCGTGTTCGCGGAGCGGCTTGCGGCGGAATCCGGGATGACGAGCCCATGCCGCGGCAAGATTTTTTGGCTCAATCGGCGGGATCGCCGGTTAGGTAGATATGAACATGTGGAATTGAGGTGCGGACGGTCCGCGCCGGTCCATATCGAACCTGCTCAAACAAGGATGAATGCCCATGGGAAGCATGAACAAGGTTATTTTAATCGGACGTTTAGGGAAGGATCCGGAAGATCGCGTCACCGGCGGCGGCACGCGGGTTTCCAGTTTCACGCTGGCCACTCATCAATTCCGCCCGGGAAACGGCACGCCGCAGGAAATTACGGAGTGGCATCGCATCGTCGCGTACGGTAAGGCGGCGGAGCTGTGCCTCCAGCACCTGCACAAAGGCAAGCTGGTCTGCGTGGAAGGATCCCTGCAAACCCGCTCCTGGGAAAAGCCCCCCGGAGAGAAGCATTACGCCACGGAGGTGATCGCCGCGCGGGTCACGTTTCTGGACTCGAAGGACCGGGGCGGGCCTCATGAAGAGGCCGTGCCCGAGGCCTGAAACCATGAGCCGGCACTATTCATGAGAGGGTCACCGGACATCTCAGGACGCGGAAGAGCGCGGGCCGGGAACGCCTGAATCGCGGTCAACCGTCTACCTCCCGCTGCCGCCGGGTGTTATACTTGGCTGCGTTATGGCAAGGGTGAATTTACGATCGCAGAAGAAGCACGGACTTCCGAAATGGCTGATTATCCTGTACGGGGTCCTGATCGCCTGCTTCGCCATGGCCGGCGTGGTGTTCGGCGTGCTCGCCGGATATGAGTACAATCTCCCCAAAATCCAGAGCCTCGAAGATTTTCGTCCCGACGTCATCACCGACCTCTACTCCGACGACAACAAGGTCATCGGGGAGTTCGCCATCGAGCGACGGATCGTCGTCCCCTATGAAGATATCCCCGTCCATTTGCAGCTGGCCATTCTCGCAGCCGAGGACGATCAGTTTTACAGTCATTCCGGGATCAACTACCTGTCGGTCCTGCGTGCCGCCTACAGAGACATCGTTTCCATGAGGAGCGCCGAAGGGGCGAGCACCATCACCCAGCAGCTTGCCCGTCTGCTCATGGGCAACATGGAGAAGACCCTCGACCGGAAGGTCAAGGAACTGCTCATCGCCTGGAAGATCGAAAAGAGATATTCCAAGCGCCAGATCCTCACCCTGTACTGCAATCAGCACATTTTCGGACACGGCGCTTACGGGGTCGCGGCCGCGGCCGATACCTACTTCGGCAAGCAGCTCAAGGAGCTCACGCTGGATGAGTGCGCCATGATCGCCGGGCTGCCCAGGAACCCATCCGGGTACTCTCCCATCCTTCATCCCGAGGCGGCCCGCAACCGGCGCAATTACATTCTCGACCGCATGGTGGCCGAGCAGATGATCTCGGCGGCAGCGGCGGCGGAGGCCAAGGCCAGACCGATCCAGCTGAAGCCCCGCACACGGAACACCGGCCTCGCCCCCTATTTCGTGGAATGGGTGCGCCAGTCGCTGACGGACCGGTACACGACCGACGTCATCTGGCGCCGGGGGTTGCGCGTCTACACGACGCTGAACATCGAAATGCAGACCGCCGCCACCCGCGCACTGCACGACGGCCTGAGCGACCTGGATAAAAAGCAGGGTTGGCACGGCCCAGTCGAAAATGTGCTCAAAGACCCGGCAGTCAGGCTGGAGACATACTCCCATCCGGATTGGCGCTCATCGCTGCAGCCGGGGGACACGATTCCCGGGCTCGTCGAGAGCATCGATGATCCTGAAATGACCGTGCGCGTCGGAAGATATCGCGCGATCCTCGGCCCCAAGGAGATTGCCTGGACCCGGGCCAAACTGCCATCCCAGATTCTCAGGGCTGGCGATCTCGCGATGTTCAGGATCAATTCGCTCGACGAAGCCAATAAAACCGCAACCGCGATGCTGGACCAGGTTCCCACGGTACAGGGAGCGCTGATCACGCTGGATAATGCCACCGGTGAAATCAAGGCCATGGTCGGCGGGTACAACTTCGAGGAGAGTGAATTCAACCGCACTACGCAGGCCATGCGCCAGGTCGGTTCGACTTTCAAGCCGTTCGTCTATTCGACGGCCATCGAACAGGGGATGGAGCCGACGGACACAATCATCGACGCCCGGATCAGTTTTACCGACACTCTTGGCAGGGTATGGCAGCCTTCCAATTACGATGGCAAGTTCAAAGGCGAGATCACTCTGCGCCAGGCGCTGATCGAATCGCGGAATGTGCCGACCATCAAGCTCGCCTCGCTGATCGGGATCAAGAACGTGCTCGTCATGGCCAGGAGATTCGGCCTCAGCGGCCCGATGGAACCCTATCTGCCCCTTGCCATTGGCGCCTGCGAGGCCACTCCTCTCGAGATGGCCACCGCCTTCACCACCTTCCCCAACCTCGGGATTCAGCCAAGGCCATATTTTATCCGCAAGATTGAGGATTACGACCACGCCCTGAAGGAACAGGCGGAGCCGCAGACGCGCCGCGTGCTTTCCCCAGAAATCGCCGAGAAAATGCTCGGGCTGCTTCAGGAAGTCGTCAAGGAGGGAACGGCCAAAGCCGCCGCATCCATGAACCGGCCGCTGGGAGGCAAGACAGGCACGACCAACGATTTCGCCGACGCATGGTTCGTCGGCTTCAGCCCGTCAATCACGACCGCAGTCTGGGTCGGCTTCGATTCGAAAAAGACCTTGGGAGACAAGGAAGCCGGCGCGGTCGTCGCCCTGCCCATCTGGATGCAATACATGCAGGAGATCCTCAAGGACAAGCCCGTGGAAGCATTCCCCACCATCGAGATTCTCGCCGGGGCACAACCCGGCGATCAGCTGGAAGCCATCCCGATTATCCCTAAGAAACTGTTCGTTGAAGACCTTCCGGGATCCGCTCGGGGTAAGAAATAGCCGGAAGCGGGCGACATTTCAGCCCCGGGGTCAGTGACGACAACAGGCTGCTACGGATTTAGATGCACAAGGCAGGCGCATATCGAGGCGCGTCAATAGTAGTGCTTTTAAGAAGTCCGTGAAATCCGTGGCCGATTTTGCTGCCTCTGACCACATTCCCGACCGGTGACCACAGAATCAAGGGGCCAGACAATCACCGAAGGGGGCGAGCGCCTTCGGAGCTGGGGTCTGGAAAGGGACCGGAAATCTCCAAGGAGACTTCGGCAGTGTTATCCAAAAAGGTCATTTGCGGAGCGGCCGGCGGGCCGGGATTGCCGGCAGATGCATGACGACCCGCTGCCCCGTCAACGGTCTCGTTGGACGATGTAATCCGGAATCGCCAGCAGGGCATCCCGCGCCTCGCACGGGGCGAACCCGTCCAGACAGCTTCGTGCGCGGCGGGCATATTCGGAAGCCTTATCGAGCACCTTTTCCGCGGTTCCGTACTCACGAACAAGATCCAGGACCCGTGCCCCCCAGGCGCCGCCAAAGCCATCCTCGCGAATGATGGTCCTGATCAGCTCCCGGTGCTCAGGAAGTCCATCGCGCATCAGGTAAATCAGGGGGAGGGTGAGTTTCCCCTCCTTCAAATCGCTGCACACCGGCTTTCCCAGGGTGCTTTCGGTGGAGGTGAAGTCCAGGACATCGTCAACCATCTGAAACGCCATGCCCACATGGAGGCCGTATGACCAAAGCGCCTCCTCCTGTTCCTGATTCGCCGACCCAAGAATGCCCCCCATTTGCGTGCAGGCCGCGAAGAGATAGGCGGTCTTACGCATGGAGATATCCAGGTGCTGCTCCTCGGTTACGTCGGGGTTCCGGTTCATGCTCAGCTGGATCAATTCCCCTTCCACCATTTTCCTGGTGACGTCGGCGAGAATGTCGAGGATCTTGAAATGCCGTTCACCGAGAGCCAGCTGGAAAGAGGTCATGTAAAGCCAGTCGCCCATAAGAACGGTAATTTCGTTTCCCCAGTGCGCGTTGACGGACTCATGGCCGCGGCGCACCTTGGCGTCATCGATGATGTCGTCGTGAACCAATGTCGCCGAGTGGACCATCTCCACCACCGCTCCCAGCCGATAACAGGCAGGCCCCTCGAACCCGCCCATCCGGGCGCTCAGTAGAAGCATGGCGGGGCGGATGCGTTTGCCGCCACTGTCCTGGATGTAGCGACCGATCCGGTCGATCAGCTGAACATTGGAACTGGAATGGCGATGCAGCTCCAGTTCGACTTGCGCGAGGCCCTCTTCAACCAGCTTGTAGAAATCTCGTTGATTCAATGTGCACTCTTCATTGCTGATGGTTTGACCTCCGGCTCACGGCGCCATCCAGATCTTATCACAGGTCGGCGGGCCGCGGTGGGAAAGCCTCACCGGTCACCGGTCGGGTCAGATTGTGAAACAGGACGAACGCCAACCGCCCCGCAATCCGGACGATCCGGAACCGGAACGTTACTTCTTTCCAAACCCGTCTGAGGCCCATTTCCCATGCGGATATTAAAACCCGGGCCGAAGAATCCTGCCCGAGCAAATCACAAACTCGGCGGCGCCGCAATTTCGGGCCGCGGTTTCCGGCCGGAGGTCAATGCCCATGCCGCAGCGTCATTAGGTCATCCCCAGCAGGCTGCGCATATTCGCCGAGGATTCCCGGGCCAGATCTGAAAAATCCATGCCGCGAAGCTGCGCCAGGGCGCGGGCCGTGTCGAGCACGAACGCAGGCTCACACCGTTTGCCCCGATGGGGCACCGGAGCCAGGTAGGGGCAGTCGGTTTCCACCAACAGACGGCCAGGCTCGACCGCTCGGGCCGCTTCCCGCACCGGCCCCGCGTTCTTGAACGTCACGATTCCGGAAAAGGAAATCAAAAAGCCCAGCCCGGCTCCTTCGAGCGCCTGGTCCCGCGTACCCGTAAAACTGTGCAATACCCCTCTCGGAACGGCTCCCGCGTACTCCTGCCGAACGATGGCCATCAGATCCGCCCAGGCATCGCGGCAGTGGATCGACACCGGAAGATTGCGGCGCCGGGCGATCCTCAATTGCCGGCGGAAGGCTTCCCGCTGCACCTCCCGTGGCGAGAGATCGTAATAGTAGTCCAGACCGATTTCCCCCCAAAGAACGACTTTGGGATGCTCCGCCAGGGTCTCGATCTTCTCCCAATACGGCTCGTCGGCATGGCGTGCATCATGGGGATGAACTCCGATGCCGGCATAAATGAAGTCGAAACGCTCGGCCAGATCCAGTGTCTTCTCGATGGATGCGCCCTGGGGCGTCCCGGTTCCCACCGCAATGATGAGGTCGACGCCGGCATCGAGCGCGCGCCCGATCACATCGACCCGATCCCCATCGAACTGGGACATGTCGAGATGGGTATGCGAGTCAACGATCATGTGCCGGCTTCCCTACTTGAGCCGGGCGCCGTTAGGGACATCCTCGGCGAAGGTGGCCAAAACCGGCCGTTCCCCCGCGGTGGCCGCAAGGACCATCCCGTCCGATACGATGCCCATGAGTTTGGCGGGCTTCAGGTTTGCAACCACGATTATTTTCCGATTCAACAGGTCGGCAGGCTCATACGCACCGGCAATGCCGGCCACCACCTGCCGCACCTCCGAGCCAAGGTCGACGCGCATCCTGATGAGCTTTCGCGATCCTTCCACCCGTTCGGCTTCCAGGACCTGTCCCACCCGCATATCGACCCGGGTGAATTCCTCGATACCAATCCTGGTTTCGGCCTGAGCCTTCGGTTCCATCGGGGCCGCAACCGGTTGTTCCGGATTCTCTTCAGACATTGGTATACATCTCCATGGGGACAGCCTTGGAATCGTTTTCTAAAACGGGACATGCCCGGCGATTCCGCAAAATGAAACGCTCAGAAATTCGGGCCGAGCTCGAGGAAGGCACGCACGGCCGCCGCCATCACATCCTTCAAAGCCGCGCCTTTCTCCTGAGCCAGACGACGGCAGCAGTCATATTCCGGCGCAAAATTCATACGCGTCCCCGCCAGGGAAGAAACCTTGACCGTCACCTCGCCATACTCGGTCACGACCTTCTGAAACTCGCGCGCGAGGGTTTTGCGCTGCGCAAAATAGTAGCGCGCGCCGATGGTCGTCGTCTCCGCGAACATCAGGCGGGTCATGGCTTCGATCCGAGAAGGTTCCGGACCGCAGATCACCGTTATCTTCATACCCGGCCGGTTCTTTTTCATTTGAGCGGGGATGGCATAGACATCGAGTGCCCCCTCGGCAAGCGCCTTTTCCTGGAAGTGGCCGAACAGCTGCGGGCTCATATCGTCCACGGTCGCCTCGATCACCGCGACTTGCCCGGCGGAGAGGGAGGCCGGAGCGCACATCACCTCTTCGCCCAGGGTAACCCGCAATACATTTGCGGCGCCGGGGATCTCCCGGGCGCCCGCGCCATAACCGATCCGCTCCACGTTCATCATTGGCCGAGGCCCGAAGCGCTCGCAGAGCGAGGCGAGCAGAGCCGCCCCGGTCGGCGTGGTCAGTTCCCCGGCAACCGCATTGGCGTATACGGGCACCCTTTTGAGCAGTTCCAGGGCGGCGGGGCCGGGGGCCGGATAGCGGCCGTGCCTGCACTCGAGCTCTCCCTGGCCCACGTTGACCGGCGCTGACATCAGGTAAAGCGGCTGCAACTCCTCGATGGCAATCATGGCGCCGACGATATCGATGATGGAATCGATGGCCCCGACCTCATGGAAGTGAACATCATTCGGGGCCTGATTGTGGATCTTGCCCTCGGCTTCCGCCAGCCTGCGAAATGTCTCCACGGATTTCCATCGAACCCAGTCCGAGAGTCCGCTGGTCTCGATCAGCTGGCGGATATCGTGAAAGCTGCGCTGGGCGTGTCCGTGCCCCTCATGCCCGTGCTCATGAATCGCCGACCCGTGCGGGTGCGCATGCGGATGGTGATCGTGCTCGCCACATTCGACGTCGAATTTCACCGCCTGAATGCCGGCACGCTGGCATCGCGCCCAGGAGAGACGGTAGCCGGCCAGCGGCAAGATACTCAGTTTTTTCTCGAGGTTGGCGTAATCGGCACCAAGATCCAGCAGGGCGGCCAGAAACATGTCGCCGCTGATTCCCGAAAAGGGCTCGAGATAGAGAATTTTCCCGGGCGGACGGCCTCCGGGCCGATCGATGTCGCGATCATTGCTTACGATTGGAGGTTCTGCCTTCATGCCGATTCCTGTTCCGCCCCACGGTTGCCGCGCCAAATCCCGCGGCACCGCAAAGCCAGTTGAGTCTATGGGTCGCTCCGGTGGAAGTCAAGAGGCGGCAATCCCTGCCGATTGATTTGGGTCCGCAACTGGAGTATCTTTTGTCGGCCCAATCACTTGAGGAGCGATACCGCCCATGTTATCTGCGCTCGCGAAAAACATCGAAGACATGCTGCAACGCATCATCCTGGAGAAATACCAGGTTGCTTATGATTCGCTCCCCTTTACCACCCCTCCCCGCATCGAACTCGGCGAACTGGCCCTGCCGATCGCGTTTGACCTGGCCCGCAAGGTCCGGCGCGCCCCGAAGGATATCGCCCGGGAACTTGCCCAGGAGGCTCAGTCGATCCCCGGCATCTGGAAGGTGGACGTGGCCGGAGGCGGCTACCTGAACTTTTATCTTGACCGCGGGAGTCTGGCGAACCGTCTGGCACGGAGCATCGCGGAAAAGCAATATGGATTGTCCCCTTCGCCGGACAGCGCCGGAAAGACGATTGTCGAACACACCAACATCAACCCGAACAAGGCGGCACACATCGGCCATCTGCGCAACGCAGCCCTGGGGGATACTTTCGTGCGCTGCCTGCGGTTTCTCGGCCATTCCGTCGAAGTCCAGAACTACCTCGACAACACCGGCGTCCAGGTGGCGGATGTGGTCGTGGGGCTCGAGCGCATGCTCGGCAAGACGCTCGCGGAGGTGGCCGCTCTCGAAGGCAAGTTCGACTACTACTGCTGGGACGTCTATGCGGGCGTCGCTCATTTCTACGCGGAATCGCCGGACCATCAACAATTTCGCAGCCTCACCCTGCAGGCGATTGAGGCCGGCGGCAACCCGACTGCCGAGCTGGCCGAGCATGTGGCCATGAGGGTGGTGCGCGCCCATCTGGCCACGATGGCGCGCATTAATGTCGACTACGACCTGCTGCCGAGGGAAAGTGAAATTCTGCACCTTCACTTCTGGGAACGGGCGTTCCAGCTCCTGCGCGAGCGGCGGGCCGTGTACTTCGTCGAGCATGGGAAAAACCAGGGCTGCTGGGTGATGAGAACCGCAGGCGAAGTCTCCGCCTCCACGTCGCGAGAAGACCTGGAAGACGAGGAAAAGATCATCGTCCGGTCCGACGGCACGGTCACGTACGTGGGCAAGGATATTGCCTATCAACTCTGGAAATTCGGCCTGCTGGGGCTCGATTTCCACTATCGCCCGTTCGAGGCCGGCGGTGGACGGGCCCTGTGGATCACGAGCGCCGAGGCCCAGCCGGGCGTGCATCCCCCCGCTTTCGGAGGCGGCCGTCGCGTGTACAACGTGATCGACGCGCGTCAATCCTATCTGCAGAACATCGTGCTCCAGGGACTCCAGTCACTCGGGTTCAGGGAGCAGGCGGAAAACTCAACCCACTTTTCATACGAGATGGTGGCGCTGAGCCCGGCCTGCTGTGAAGAGCTGGGATATGAGCTTTCCGAAGATGACAGAAAACGCCCCTATGTCGAAGTTTCGGGGCGCAAGGGCCTCGGGGTCAAGGCGGATGACCTGCTGGATACGCTCCAGGCCAAGGCCCTTCAGGAGGTCAAGGCCCGGCACGCGCTTTCCGAAGAGGAGGCGGCCGACATAGCACGCATCATCAGCGTGGGAGCACTGCGCTATTTCCTGTTGCGCTTCGCACGCAATACGGTCATCGCTTTTGACTTCAAAGAAGCCCTCAGCTTCGACGGGGAAACCGGACCTTATGTGCAATACGCCGTGGTCCGCGCCAACAACATCTTTCGGAAGCTCGCCGGGGCGGGGCTGGAGGAAATCCCTGCGCCGATGGACCCTGAAGGACTTGGAATCTTTCTGTCGGAAAATGACGAACTCTGGGAAATCTGTTACCAGGCGGCCCGTTTGCCGGAGGTCGTGCGCCAGGTGACGAATTCTCTGGAACTGGCTCAATTGGATAAATACGCGTTCCACCTGGCCCAGAAGTTCAATCTCTTCTATCACAAGCATCACATCCTGTCGGAACCCGATCCAATCAGAAGAGCGCATCTGCTCCTGATTGTTGATCTGGTGCGCAGCCAGCTCACCAAGGCGCTCGATCTTCTCGGCTGCGAAGTCCCGCCGATGATGTGACGGCTGCCATCCTTGGCACCGCGCTTTTCGAAGACCGAGCCGGCCGGAATTGCAGGAGACTCGCACTCTGGCCGGTTCCACGGTACAATAAGCACAGTCGGAGGAAGCGCCCATGAGACGATGGATGTGTGCGGCCGGTTTCATTCTGCTCGGCGCCATGTATGCCGAAGCCGGCCCCCCGGCGCCGGCCAAGGAATTCCTCACCCCTCTCGAAATCGAAAAGATTCAGGATGCGCAGGAAATCAGCATGCGCGTCAAACTCTATCTTGAGTTTGCCGCCTTGCGCCTGAAAACGGCCGCCGAGCGTCTCTCGGGCAAGGAATCGGCGCCGGGAGACCCGCTGGAATTTTTCAGCGTCGAGGACATGATGGATGGATACTTCCGGATTCTGCGCGCCGTCATGATGAATCTCGACGACGCCTCGCAGCACCCGAAAACCGATCCGGAAAAATTTCAGGAGGCCCTGAAAAGTCTGAAGTCGGCCACGGAAGCCGCGGCCAGGCCGCTGGCCGGCCTGAAGAAGCTGGCTGAAGGGAAGCTGCGTGAAGAGGTGTGGAACCTGGTCAACAAATCCATCGACGTCACCGAAGCTGCCCACGAGGGCGCCGTCGCCGCCCTGAAAAAGTGACCCAATTTCGGGGACAGGCGCGAAAAGCTCGAAATTATCATCGGCCGTACAGGGCAGCGTCTCGGTATTTCGAGGTTATGGAGCCCGTCCCCGAAACTGCCTACGCCATTCTGTCCATGGTTCCGTTCAAAAAGGTCTCATAGGAAGCCATATCGAAATAGCCGTGCCCGGAGAGGTTGAACAGGATGACCTTGCGTTCCCCCGACTCCCGGGCCCGGAGCGCATGCACCATTGCGCTGTGGACCGCGTGCGCGGATTCCGGCGCGGGGATGGTGCCTTCGCATTGCGCGAACCTGACCGCGCTCTCGAAAACTTCGCCCTGATGGTAAGCCTCCGCCTCGATCAATCCGAGCGCGAGCACATGGCTCACAAGCGGCGCCGAGCCGTGATACCGCAGGCCGCCCGCATGCACCGGGGGCGGGACGAACTTGTGTCCGAGGGTGTGCATCATCAGCAGCGGCGTGCTCCCGGCCACGTCCCCAAAGTCATATTCGCGCCGGCCCGCCGTCAACGAGGGACATGCGGCCGGCTCGACGGCGATGGCTCGCAGATTCTTCCTATCCCCGCGAATCTTGTCGGCCAGGAACGGGAAGGCAATGCCGCCGAAGTTGCTGCCGCCCCCATGGCATCCAATGATGATGTCCGGGTATTCACCCGCAATTTCCATCTGCTTCCTGGCCTCCTGCCCGATGATCGTCTGATGGAGCAGGACGTGATTCAGGACGCTGCCCAGGGAATACTTTGTATCCTCGCGTCCGGCCGCATCTTCCACCGCTTCCGAAATCGCAATCCCCAGGCTGCCGGGGGTATCCGGATGCTCGGCGAGAACGGCACGGCCTGCCGCCGTAAGACTGGATGGGCTGGCCACAACCTCGGCGCCGTAAGTTTTCATCATGATGCGACGATACGGCTTCATGTCATAGCTGACCCGCACCATGTACACCATGCATTCCAGGCCCATCAGCTTGCAGGCACAGGCCAGCGCGCTTCCCCACTGGCCGGCGCCGGTCTCCGTTGCCAGCCGCTTCACCCCC
Organism: Terriglobia bacterium; assembly: GCA_963824985.1. GTDB lineage: Bacteria > Acidobacteriota > UBA6911 > UBA6911 > UBA6911 > JAFNAG01. Next base: position 42,814 of record CAWGRQ010000013.1, on the reverse strand, counting down.
TCCTTCTTGTTCATATACGCCTGCATAACCGCCGTGTTCAGCTTATGGCTGCCTACCGGGCTTACATGCTCTGATTTGTAATAGATATGCGCCGGCGTGTCGAGCAGTTCTTCCAGGGCGCGCGCCCGGAATAGCGGGCTGGGCCGATAGAGGCGGTATATGTCACGCACTTCGGCGGGAATGGCGATCTCCCGGGCCTGTGAAACCTCCTGCTGGATCAGGCCCATCGGGAAAATCGGGGCGAGCGCTTCCGGACCGATCGGTTCTTTGGTACCCGGATGCAGAGGCGGTTTGAGTGGCACGGGCAGATCTGCGACGAGGTTGTAAAAGTGGGTCGGAATGTCGGATTCGGGCAGAGTGATTTTCGTGTCGGTCAATGTCGTTCTCCTTTGTCTATCGGGATTCGCCATTTCCCAGCGGCGATGCGAAGAGTTTATCCGAAGTATGCTTGCCCCTGCGGCGCCCGCCTGACAAAAACTGCAGATCCCGAGGACGGAACAATATCATCAGTGGGGGGTGAGATTCATCCCGAAATGTTTTTCGACCATGAGATGGGGAGCCGCCACATACAGGGCCGCGGTCGCCGGATTTTCTATTTCCGGCGCAGAAATATCGCGATGGCCGCCGTGGCCAGGATGCCCGTAGCCACCGATTCTCCCTGTTTCCAGGATGCTATTTTGCGGGACCGGCGGCGACCGTTCCGCGAATCGCGCGGATGACCAGCGTAGTGAGTGAGTCGGAGCCCGCAAACTCGGATCCCATCCCCGAGGACCAATCGGGCCAGACGGTTCCGCCATGAGGCGCAAGCGTAAGGCGCGTGGTATAGATAGCGCTTCCGTTTCTCATCAGGGCAACGACAACCGTCGCCTCGTCTTCACCAGGGTTGACCAGCCACACCTGTCCACCCAATCGAGCCAGCCACAATCCGGGAACCGAATACTGACGCGGCAGGCGTTCGGACGCAATGGGCGACCCCAGCGCCATTTCCAGACCCGATTTGTCAACCCGCGATCCGACCAGGGGAACGTCGCTCAAGGTCTCCCAATGTCCTCCTTCACCGAGGTAGCCGGGCAGATCACTTGCCGGGAGCAGGGTGCCATCCGAAGACGCCTCCACGTAAACGGCGACTTGCGCCAGGAGCCGGCCGTCCCGATCATATCCATCCCAGATTGTGCGGGCCGGCAATCCCACGAAATTGCGCACCCAGTACGCCTTGCCGCCCAGATGATCATCGGGGCCAAGTGCGGGCCAGATCATATGCGTGGAAGGCGACGGGAGGGGCATCAGATCTCCGAGCCCGAGATATTCCCTTTCCTTCCGTGTAACCTTGCCGTCGACCTTGCTCCTCCCGGACACGGTCGGATTCGGATATCCGTCGACGCCGTTACCGCCGCGCAGGACCTGCCAGACGGGCCATATCATCGATGGGCTGATGGTCGAAGCGGGGGTGAGTGTCACTCCGTCGGCAGCAACCCTGAGGGGCGCCGGGGCAGCAGTAGATGAGGCGGGCTCCCCATCGCGAGGGATGACCGGGTATCCGCTGCCCGGCCGTGCGCCCGGTTGCGCGGGAGAGGCGGGATCCTGACCTGCACGTCCATCACCTGGAGACATCAGTCCGGAACTTGCGATGGTAATGACCACCACCCGGCAATCTGCCGTTTCGATTTGCAGATCAAGCGCCGAGGCGATGTGTGCCGCCGCATCTGCAGGGCTGAGGTCCGATGCCTGAAGGGTGATCGGAACCCACTCGGCTGAAGCGGAAATTTCCGGCAGGTCCTTTATGACGGGGCGCAAAATCCTGAAGGCCTGCCCGGCGGGAACGTTGCGCAGTTCGAAGGTCATCAGGCCGGCGGCCGAATTCCGGATGGCGAACTTCCCCTGACTCCAGTCCAAAACCGGCGTTTGATTCGGTCTGAAGTCCGCCACGGACCGGCGAACCACTTCCTGCCGGCAGGAAATCGTAAGGTCCAGTGCCTTCCCAACCGCCCGCGCAAGGGCTTCCGGGCTCGCATTGATGGGAAAATCGAGGACGCCCGAGACCAGGATGGCGCCCTGAGCACTTACCTCGGCTCCGGTCGCCCATTCAAGCAGCTTTGACAGGCTGACATTGCTGGCGGCAAGCCGCAGGCGAAGGCCTTCCGGGGTAGAGGCCAGGAACGAGGAGAGTTCCTCGGGCGTGGCGGCATCGGGGACCAGCCGCAGAGAGGCTTGGATGGGGGCGGATTCGGCCTTGGCAGCAACGATCGTTGTCTCGCAAAATGAAACCCGCGCCCCCTTCTCCAATTCGCGGGCTCCGCCGGCTGTCAGGAGCTTTACTCTCCCGGCACTGATCTCGATCTCACTGAACGGAACGACGCTGCCGGTCAGAACGGTGTTGGGATCGGCGGATGCCATCCTGGGCAGAAGAGCGAATCCGGCGCGGATCGAGAAGCCTCCGGCCGTGCCGGTCACCGAACCCGCGGGCGTGCGCACCTGGAACTCGCCGCCGCCTGCCTGGATTTCCGACCGCAGTTCCCCGCCCAGGAGGATGACCTGCTCCCCCGGTTGCTGCAGACGATCGGGAATGTGTGCCAGTGTCCCCGCCTCTACCATCAGGCGTGTGGCATTGCGCCAGAGAAGCTCGGCTGTTCCCGGCACCGGGTTGCGCAGCCAGTCCCCCGGACGCAGAATCTCGCCCGCCGCCGTCGGCACCCAGGCGCTGGATTGCAGCACTTCGAGATCCCCGGGGTCGATAACCCGGGCGTACCCTATGGATTCCCGATTCGGAAAGAGGTAGTTGAGAATGACCGATGCGAGCAGAATCGCGGCGGCAGCCGGCAGCCAGCGCACCAGGGCGCCGCGGCCTGCCCTGCGCTGCCCGAGCGGCTCAGCTCTTGGCTGCAGCGTGGGCTGTTTGTCGAGTACCCTGCGGACAAAATCCTCGCCTGGCGCATGACGACCCAGGTAGCCGCGCAAAGAAGCTCCCTGCTGCTTCCAGTGTTCAAACAGCGTGCGGCATTCCGCGCACTGCGCAAGATGGGCTTTAACGTCCAGGGCGCCTTCGCGGGGAAGTTCCCCGTCAAGAAACAGGGAAAGCAGGGGAGGAATGTTTGTGCAGGTCATGATGTGTGGCTCCCGGATTTCCGATTCTCGAGGTGGTTCCGGATCATCGAGCGAACCCGATAGAGTTTTTCGCCCACGGCCGAAACGGTCATACCCAGAACCTGAGAAATCTCCCTGTAGGAGAGATTGTCGATGTGCTTCATGACGAAGATCTCGCGATAATCCTCGCGGAGCGACTTGAGCGCATTGAGCAGATCCTCCTCGGTGAACACGATCGGTTCTTCTTCCGAAACCGGGGCCGGATGCAGGGAAATCTGCCGCTGCAATTCCCGGCTCTGATCCAATGAGACCCAACGGGGGCTGCGCCGAATGGCATCGATGCACTTGTTTCTGGCGATCTTCAACAGCCACACCTTGAATCGGGCGCGATCTCTCAGCGTATCAAGCGATTGAAAAGCCTGTACGAAGGTCTCCTGGGCAATATCCTCCGCGATGCCGAAATCGCCGACGTAGTTGTAGGCCAACCCCAGAACGCTGTTCATATGATCCCGTACCAGGCGTTCAAAGGCGCCAGAATCACCATGAATGCATCGGCGCACGAGCTCAGAAATCGGATCCATTCCCCGGCCTGCTGGAACATTCAGAAAGCGCTCAATATAAGGTCGTTCACGAGCGCCAATATTAGATTTCGGGCGCCATTCTCCAGGCGCCCGGCATTTCGATCGAGTATAGCGCGAATGCGGAGCTAAACAATTACAAAAGAGCTGATTACATCCGGCGACGAAGGGGGGCGCTCCGGAAGCGGGCTGAGGCTGTTTGTGCCGGTTTTCCGCCAGTGCCGGCCGGGATCCGGTAGTCTGCTCGGACAAAACCATCAAGTTCCCGCTGGAAGAGGCGAATTCCGGCCACCCCAGCCGCTCCCGCGTCGAGAATGCCGGCGATGCCGGACGGGCGGATGCCTCCCAGACCCAGAATGGGAACCGGGAGAGCTGAACAGATCTGACGCAGACGCCGAAGCCCGAGGGGCGTTCCCAGGCCGATTTTGGATGCCGTGGGAAAAACCGGTCCGAGCAGCAGATAGTCGGCTCCGGACGCGGCCGCCCGCCGGGCCTCGGGGAGGGAGTGGGTGGAGACTCCAAGCAGAAATCGTTTCGGAAGGTGTGGGACAAAGTCGGCAGCCTGCAATCCCCTGCTTGGAAGATGAACCCCGTGGGCGCCGGAGGCGAACGCAATGTCGGCACGGCCGTTGACGATAATGCGGCACGAAGTGCCACGGGCCAGCCGAACAGCCCGTGTCGCAAGGTCAAAAAGGGAGCGGTCGGGCAGGTCCTTCTCACGCAGCTGAATGAAGTCCACGCCCCATGAAATCGCCCGCCGGATTTGCAGCAGCAGAGCGGTTGGTGACGGATCCGGCAGCTGATGGCGATCGGTGATGTAATAGAAGATTGGGCGTCTACCGGGAAAAGTAGTTGGTCGGTCCATTGCGCAGGTTCGCAATTTCCTTGAATCCTATAAACAGATTGACTATGCCGAGCCCCAGAACTGCACCCTTCAGGAATGGGTTGATCATCACCATGCGCAGAAGGGGGAGACGAAACGTGAGGTAGTTATTTTCCCAAATGTCGAGCCAGGGGAGAGAAATCAGGAAAACTCCGACTTCCAGGGAATAGAGGATGTAAACGATGCTCAGCATCCAAGCCAGCTTGGAACTTGAACGTGGCTTGTCCCGGGTTTCCATGCCGGAATCCGGAAGCTCGAGAGGAAGCTTATGGAGCATGCCTTTGTTGATCGCTCTTGAGGTTATCGATCCGCTGTGCCACGTCACGATAACTGGGATCGATACCAAATATCTCCGAAAAGCACTCCAGCGCCCGACGGAAATCGCCGGCCGAGGAGTGCGCCTCGGCCATATCATACCGGAGAGCGATCGCTTCGTGTGGGGAAATTTCCCTTACCCCCAGCCCGGTCTGGCACCAGCGGATGGCGGATCGAGGCATGCCCTTCTCCAGGAAACAGGTGCTCAGCATCCCGCAACTCTGAATGACCTCCCGGGGAAACTTATCCGGATCCAGGGCCTTCAAGGCCTGCTGGAATTCCTTGATGGCATCCTCCGTCAGACCCATTTCGCGGAAGGCAATGCCGAGACTGAAATGAGTTTCGAAATCCTCGCGTGTGATCCCCTGGTCCGTCAGCGCATTCACTTCATTCATGAGATCGGCAAACATGGCGTTGGTCGGCGCCTCTTCGATCCTGGCCGAATCCGCCTTCGGGGGCCTTGACAGGTCCATTTTACTCCCCGCAGGGGATTGGTCCGGCTCTTCGGTCATCTCAAACCAGTTGTTGGCGCCAAAGTGGCTGGCCGCCATTTCCAGGTCATTTGCAATCCGGTCGTCCTCAGTCACCGAAGATTTAATATCCTCGAAAGCCGCCGGTACCGGTGCCCCCCCGGTCACGGAATGCGCTGCTGCATCCGGAAGATCAGGTATCTGCCCTCCCCCTTCCGGGAGCGCAATAACCACGGCATCCTCATCCGAGGAAGGCTGCAAGCCAAGCTGTTCGAAACGTGAGGCCAGCTCCGCATGGTCAGGGTTGGTAATGGCGATCTCTTCGAGCTTGGCTCGCGCCTCATCATGGAATCCGAGGCGAATATAGAAGTCGACCTCCTGAAGCTGCTCCGCGATCGATTCGGGAGCCGGCGGGCGCGGCAGGTCCTGAGGAAATTCGGTCGCCTCCTCCGGGATCCCGGACATGCCCGGCGCAACGTCGGCTTCTTCCTGGGTGTCCTTAAAAAAGATCTCGGACAGATCGCCAGACAGGTCAACTTCCTGGCTCCCCGCGGGCTCCTTGAAGGGAGCGTCCGCTTTAGCGGGCTCCATGAAAATCCCGCATTTCTGGGCGAAGGCGGCTACATCCAGGTCACCACTTACCCAATCTGGAGCCAGTTTTCGAGCTTCAGCCCAGGATTTTTCCGCTGTTTCCAGGTCCCCGGCCTTGCGGTAAATCGCCGACAACAACAGGTGCTGTTCGGCTGCCAGACGATGTTCGCCGCTTTCGCGGTACATTGTAATCAACCGGCGCCGCACCTCCTTATCCAGCGGCGTCGCAGCCTCCAGCGTGCGCAGCAGCTGCAGAGCCTTTTCCTTCATTCCATAGTTGAGGAGCAGGTCGATCTCGACGATAGTGGAACTTGAGCCGTCATCTTCGGAGGCGGGAAGGCCCGCCGAGGAATCGCTTCCCTGCATGTTCCGCTGAGCATTGCGTTCGGCTGCTTCCGCCACCGCCCGGGGTACCCGGTACGCTCTCCCGGGAAAGGCCAGTTCGAATACCTCGCGGTGCCGGTTCAGATGCGGCTCGGACTCGGGAGCAATCGCCAGAATGCTTTCCATCGCCTCCAGAGCCTCGCTGGGATTCCCCTCACTCAGATGATGATCTACGATTCTCTCAAGCACCTCCAGGTTGCGCTGCTCATCGTTCGTCGCGGACAGGATTTCGGATAGCTTGGTCAGGGTGGCGATGTGCGACGGGTATTTCGCCAGAATCAGATGATAGGCATCGACAAGCCTTTCAGTCTCCCGCCTGCAGATCAGAGTGGAGAGGATGGGCTGCAGACACGCCAGAGCCCGGTCCGGGTTGTCGGCCTGAAGGAGTGACTTGCTCAACTGCAGGAAACATCCGTAGCGGGAGTCATCTTCACGCAGAGCCGCCAGGAAATACTGTTCGGCGCGTTCTGCATCGTTGGCAGCCAGATAGGAACGGCCCAGAAGCTCGTGCAGTTCGGGATCGTCCTGAGCCTTTGTGATCGATTCCTTGACCAGGTTCAAAGCGCCTCGGAGGTCGTCCGTCTGCAGAGCGGTTTCCAGGAACCCTTTCAACGCATCGGAACTGCCCAAATCAATAGCCAGGGCATTCCGGAAAGCCGACATCGAAGCGCCGATATCTCCGGCCTTCATCTGAGCCCGGGCAGCGCCGGAGAAACAGATGTGAGCTTTGTCCTGCAAACCCTGTGTCAGATAGGTTTCCGCCAGTTTCAGGAGTATCGGGGCATTCATCGGGTCGATTTCCACGACCTTTTCATAGGCATCGAGCGATTCGCTGGTCCTCCCCTCGCGGGCATACAGGTCAGCGACATATAAATACTGGCTGCGCGCGTCGACATTCATCCCCTGACGCGCGTAGAGTGAAGCGACCTGCAGGTTGACCTGCAGGTTATGCGGGTCGGTATTCAGGATCTTCTTGTAAACCGCGATCCCTTTCAGCAGGAAATTATTGCGGACATAGCTCTCCGCAACCTGGAGAAAAAGCCGGTTTGCCTCGCTCACCCGGCCCTGGCGCAGGTACAGATCCCCGATGGTGTTAAGGGTCAAAACGTCTTCCGGGTCGATCTTGACGATCTTCAGATACTCACTGATCGCCTGGTTGATTTTGCCCTGTTGGACGTACCGTTCCCCTTCGCGCAGGATTCGGGCTTTGCTGTCAGTGGCCATCGGTTCCTCCCGTGGCTAAGACTCCTTGAAAAGTTCGTCGATGGTAGGGGGAAGGTCCGTGGCTGGTAAGTGCCTGCCGGTGGAACGCGGTACCATAACCCATGTTGCGGTCGAAGCCGTACTGCGGATAGTCCGGCGCCAGCGAGGCCATGAAACCATCCCGTTGCACTTTGGCCACAATCGATGCCGCAGCAACGGAATAGGAGCGGGAATCACCGCCAATGATGCCGATGCACGGCATTTCCAGCCCCGGAAGGAAAAAACCGTCCACCAGAACCATGTCAGGCGGGACGGATAAACTGGCGATGGCCTGGTGCATCGCCCGGTGGGTGGCGCGGAGAATATTGATGCGATCGATTTCGGATTCAGAAACCCATCCGACACCGACACCCAAGGCCTCGTTCTGGATCCGTTCCGCCAACTTCCGGCGAAGGCGCGCACCCACTACCTTGGAATCCCGGATCGGGCTGTAATCTCCGGTGCCGTCAAGAACAACCGCCGCCGCAACCACCGGGCCGGCAAGCGCCCCGCGGCCCACTTCATCGACCCCCGCGATCATGCGGAAACCGTTTTGTCGCAGAGTCTTCTCGAAGTAGTCGTGGCTCCACATGGAGGCTGAGTTTTACTCCTGGACCGGAACCCCTGGCGTCGGGCGTTCAGTCCTTCCGATTTCCTTCAACCGGGCCGCCTTACCCCGGCGCCCGCGGAGATAATACAGACGGGCGCGGCGCACCTTCCCCTGTTTTACGACTTCAACCTTCTCCAGGATCGGAGAGTGAAGCGGGAAAATACGCTCAACTCCATACCCGGAAGTAGACCTTCCGGACCGTAAACGTGGACGATATTCCATGGCGTTTGACGCTTAACACCACGCCTTCAAAGATCTGGATGCGGTATTTGTCGCCTTCCTTGATCTTTACGTGAACGCGCACCGTGTCGCCGGATCGAAGCCGGGGAATATCCGTCCGCATCTGTGAATTATCGACCGCTTGCAGCAAGTTCATAACACACTCCTTGGGAATTATTTCTTGACCATCTCCGGTCGGCACTCCCGAGTTTTTTCCAATGCCCGTTCCTTGCGCCATCGGTCGATTCTGGCATGATCGCCAGAGAGAAGGACCTCGGGCACGGACAAGCCGCGGAATTCGGCAGGGCGCGTGTATTGCGGGCAATCAAGGAGACCTGTGCAAAAACTCTCGTTTAATGCCGATTCCTTGTTTCCCAACGCCCCGGGCAGGAGCCTCACCACCGAATCAAGCACTACTATTGCGGGAATCTCTCCGCCCGTCAGGATATAATCTCCAATCGAGATTTCCCTGTCCACGAGGCTGTCCACAACCCTCTGGTCTACGCCTTCATATCGACCGCAGATCAGGATTGCATGCGGAATTGTCGCGAAGTCCAGCGCTGCCGCCTGAGACCAAGCCTTGCCTTGGGGCGACAGGAGCACCACCTGCGCTCCCGCGACTCCAGCCTCAGCCCGACAGTCCTCGACCGCATGAAACAGTGGTTCCGGCATCAGAACCATCCCCTCCCCACCCCCATAAGGACGGTCATCCACACTCCTATGCCTGTCGGAGGTAAAATCGCGGAGGTTTACGATCCGTACGTCCAGCAATCCGGACTGGCGAGCGCGCCGGATCATCCCGCATTCCAGAACGCCATGGAACAGCTCCGGAAAAATTGTAATGATATCAAATCTCATTTGTTCAGGTCCATCAACCCTTCGGGGAGCTCCACCAGGATCTCCCTGCGTTCGATCGAGATTTCCCTGCAGATCGCGGACACCAGGGGAACCAGAAACTCGCCCTTCTCCCCCTGCACCACCAACTGGCTGTTGGCCTCGATGCGCAGGATCTCCTTCACAACACCAAGCGATTCACCCTCGAGGTTGCGCAGCGTACAACCCACCAGATCCCGATCCCAATAGGTACCCTCAGGGAGCGGGATCGTCTGGCCGGCTTCGACCTCGACCCAGGCGCCGATCAGGCGTTCCGCCTCGGTGATCGTGTCAATTCCGCCGAATTTCAATACCGGCCGGCCCTGGTGCAGCCACCAGCTCTCAAGCGTAAGACATTCCTTGCTGCCATCCGGGAATTCCACCCAGATTCGATTCAGGAGGCTGAAACGTTCAGGAAAGTCCGTATGCAGTTCAGCCAGGACTTCACCGCGAATCCCGCGAGTCCTGACGATTCGGGCAATTGCAATATGAGAAGGTCCGACGGAAGGATCCACTACTCCAATATTTCCAAGACAAACCGCTTACGGAGCTTCATGCCCGCCGCGCCCAGAAGAGTCCGGATACATCGTGCCGTGCGGCCCTGTTTCCCGATCACCTTGCCGAGATCCGATGGGGCGACGCGGAGCTCCAGCACCGTAGTCTGCTCCCCTTCTATCTCCGTCACAACCACCTGTTCAGGATTATCAACGAGCGCTTTCGCAATCATTTCAACCAGATCCTTCATAGCCGCCTCCACGGGAAAATCCAACCTTCCACATCATTTAGGATCGTGAGCCCTCCGGAGTTCTGGCATCGAGTCAGCCCTTTTCAGCTTGGTGGAGCCTGTGCCGGCACCTTGCGGATCAGAGAGCGCACAGTCTCTGAGGGCTGAGCGCCACAGGCGATCCAGTGCTGAACCCGCTCCATATTCAGCTCAATAGCTGGAGGGTTTGTGACCGGATTGTAACGTCCGACAATTTCCACAAAGCTTCCATCGCGAGCCTGCCGTTGCTCCGTAACCACAACACGATAAAACGGCTTTTTCTTGGCACCCATCCGAGTCAATCGTATCCTTAACAAAACTCCTCCCAAATTGAATAGCGTTAACCAATCGTAATATTGTCACATAAACCGTGTGGATGCAATTGGTATTGCCGGCGCACCGCCCGGGCAGACAGCCTGCGTCCTACCCGGGAAACCGCATCCCCTTCATCATGCGGGGCAAGATTCCCCGGTTGAGGCTTTTCATCATTTTGCGGGCCTCAAGATATTGCTTCAGCAACTGATTGATTTCCTGAACCGGTCGGCCGCTGCCACGCGCGATCCGTTTCTTGCGGTTGCCGTTCAGGATATGGTGATATTGGCGCTCCTTGGGAGTCATAGAGTTGATGATGGCCTCGATGTGAATCAATTCCTTCTCATCAACCTTCAGCTGATTGAGCCCGCGCATCGGGCCGATGTTCGGGAGCATCCCCAAAATCTGTTCCATGGAGCCCAGCTTGCGGATCTGCCGCAGTTGATCGCGAAAGTCATCGAGGGTAAACTCATCTTTGCGCAACTTCTCGGCCATCTCGACGGCTTCCTGCTCATCCACCACCTTTTCTGCCTTTTCGATGAGCGAAAGCACGTCCCCCATCCCCAAAATCCGGCCGGCCAGCCGATCCGGGTGGAATGGCTCAAGAGCGTCCACCTTCTCGCCGGTGCCTACGAATTTGATCGGCTGGCCGGTCACGCTCTTGATGGACAGGGCTGCACCGCCGCGTGCATCGCCGTCCATCTTGGTCAATAGGACTCCCGTCAGCCCAAGGCGCGCGTGAAAATCCCGGGCACTGCGAACGGCGTCCTGCCCTGTCATGGCATCCGCTACCAGCAGGATTTCGGTCGGCCGCGCCATCTCCTTGATCCTGTCCAGTTCGACCATCATTTCATCGTCGATGTGGAGCCGGCCGGCAGTATCAATCAGCACTGCGTCATATCCCGCGTTCCGGGCATGCCGTAACCCATGATCGGTTCTTGCAAGAGGGTCATCGTTTCCAGGCAAATCAAAATAACCCAAGCGGTTATCGTCGCAAAGAACCCGCAGCTGTTCCACGGCGGCAGGCCGGTACACATCAACGGAAAACAACAGCGGGGTGTGGTTGTTCTGCGACAACCACAATCCCAGCTTCGCCGCCGTTGTGGTTTTTCCCGACCCCTGCAATCCGACGAGAAGGAAAACCGTGGGCGGCTGCTTGGAAAACTGAAGCTCGGCTTGAACCCCGCCGAGAAGCTCGATCAGTTCGTCCCGAACCACCTTGACCACCTGCTGCCCGGGGGTCAGCGATTGCATGACCTCCTGGCCCAGGGCCCGCTCTTTCACCTTCTGAACGAAGTCTTTGGCCAGTTTGAAGTGGACATCCGCATCCAGCAGCGCGTTCCTGATTTCCCGCGTGGTGGCATCAATGTGCCGTTCGGAGACACGCCCCTGCCCGCGGAGATCCTTGAGGATTTTTTGCAGCTTATTGGACAGATTCTCTAACATGGCGCAACCTGGGGTCCGGGTCGGGTTTTGACTGGTTAAGCGAGGCTCCGTGCACTAATATTGGCTTTTCCCGCGAGCCCGCCGGCTCGCGTCCGCCGTTTGCTTGGCAAATCAATAAGCGTACTTATGGCTCGATTTTCAGTCAAGCGATTTCGAATCCAATCCGCAATTCCCGCACGGACAGCGTGCCGTGGGGAGGCTGGCCGAACCGGCGGGAGCAGCATCCGGGCATCCGGGGTGAGAAAGATCCGGCAGTCCCGGATGAACCCTTGGCATGAGAAACCGGCTTTTCCCCCGATCCATTCAATCCCTCATCCTGCAGACAAGGGGTTCTGACCATGCACCTTCGCCACCTGATCGTGGGCACGGCGGGACATATCGATCACGGCAAGAGCGCGCTGGTCAAGGCGCTTACCGGAGTGGATCCTGACCGCTTGAAGGAGGAGCAGCTCCGCGGGATTACCATCGACCTGGGATTCGCCCATCTGGAACTCGACGGGGTGCACATCGGGCTGGTCGATGTCCCCGGCCACGAGAAATTCGTCAAAAACATGCTGGCCGGGGTGGGCGGAATCGACTGCGTGCTCCTGATCGTGGCCGCGGACGAGTCAGTCATGCCGCAGACCCGGGAGCACTTCGATATCTGCCGCCTTCTGGGAGTCACTTCAGGAATCGTCGTAATTACCAAGATCGACCTCGTCGATCCCGAGCTCGTCGAACTGGTTCAGGAGGAAATCGGAGATCTGGTCAGAGGCTCTTTCCTGGAGCGCTCCCGGGTCATCCCCGTCAGTTCGAAGACCTGCGCCGGCATCGAGCAGCTGAAGCAGGCGCTCAAAGAGCTCGCCCTCTCGGTTCCGGAACGTCCGGCCGGCCGGTTACTGCGATTGCCCATTGATCGCGCTTTCAGCATCCGCGGGTTCGGCACGGTGGTTACGGGAACCATGATATCCGGGGGTCTGCGCAAGGATGAAGAGGTCGAGCTGATCCCCGGCGGACTGGTAGCCAAGGTGCGCGGCCTGCAGGTCCATGGAGAGGCTACCGCGATCGCGGGAGCCGGACAGAGAACTGCCGTCAATCTCCAGGGCGTCGACCTGTCCCAGGTCCGTCGAGGCATGTGCCTGACCGTGCCGCACCTGTTTGGGGCCACCCGGATCCTCGACGTCCGGCTCGATCTGCTCCCCACCGCGCGTCCCCTGCGGAATTTCGCCAAGGTCCGTTTCCATCACGACACGACCGAGGTGCTCGCCCGCGTGGCGCTGCTGGGCCCGACCCTGCTGGAGCCGGGCAAGTCTGCCGTAGCGCAGCTCAGGCTCGACCTGCCGACGTTCTGTCTCCAGGGGGACGCGTTTATCATCCGCCAGTTCTCTCCGACCATGACGATCGGCGGCGGCCGGATCCTCAACCCGATGCCGGTCAAGCACAAGGTCACCGACCGGCGGGCGCCGGAGCTCCTGCGGGGCATCGAAGCGGGCGATCGCAAACAAAGGCTGCTGGGCCTGGTGGAGATGCACCCCGAACAGATGATGGGGCTGCGCCAGTTGGTGGCGGCCACGGGGATACCCCAGGCGGCATTGGAACTTGAATGTGCCGCTGCCGCTGCCGCCGGGGAGATGGTCATTGTGCCGGGACCGATCCCCATCGTAGTGATGCCCGCCGTAATCACGGCCCTGAAAGAAGAAACCGTCTCCCTGGTGGCCCGTTTCCATCAGGAGAATCCCCTGCTCCGGGGCATTTCACGGGAAGAGTTGCGCACCCGAACCTACGACCGCGTTCCCCAGGAAATCTTTCGCTTTTGCCTCGATCGCCTCTCGGAAGAACGCCGGATCTCGCTCAACGAAGACGTGATCTCCTTGCATGGCCGGGAAGTCCAGTTGTCGCCAGCGGGGCTCAAGAGCAAGGAAAGCATAGAAGAGCTGCTGCTTCAGGCTGGCTGGCAGCCCCCCGCCCTGTCAGAAATTGCGTCGCTCCTGGCCTCTGATCCGGTGGAAGTGCGCCGGATTTGTTCCTGGATGCTCAAAGAAAGGATCCTGATCCGCGTCGCTGAAGACCTGGCGTATCACCGGACGACCATCCAGGAGATGAAGGAGAAGATCCGCGGACGCTATCCAGCCGGCGCGCGGTTTGGCGTCGCGGAGTTCAAGGAACTCTTCGGCCTGACCAGAAAACACGCCATTCCCCTCCTCGAATACCTGGATCGGGAGCGTTTCACGCGCCGGCAGGGGAGTGAGCGAATTCTGCTCTGATTGACTTACTCATCCCCCTCAAGTACTCTTTGACTGATGTAAGTCGTTGGAGGGCTATATGCCGAACCTGGGAATGGGCGAATTGCTGGTAGTGCTGGTCATCGTGGTCCTTATCTTCGGGGTAAACAAAATACCTCAGTTGGGAAAGGGCCTGGGCGAAGGGATCAAGAATTTTAAATCCGCCATCAAGGGCGGCGAGGAAGAGCCCGACAAGAGCGATAAAAAGCAGACCTGACTCCTACTTGAGTTTTCCGCACCTGCCGCGGATGCGCCGTAGGATTTTCACCCCGCAACGCCAGTCTTCATTAATGCCGATTTTTGAAACCTCGAGCTTCGGATCCAACCAGCGGAGCACCCTCTCGGTTGAATCATGGAATGAAAATATGGGCGACACCAGGTAGATCTTGGGGGCCGCCCGGCTCAGACGCAGGCCGGCAAAGTATCCACGCCTTTCAAAATCCCCGCTGAGATTGTGTCCGATCACCCTCCCCCAGTAGTCGAGGGATTGCATCGGCATTTCAATATCTTCGCCGGCCTTGAGTTCCATTACCACGAGGTTGCTCTCGCGATCGACACCGATGATGTCGACTCGGCCCGGGACTTTCCCCAGATAGACCGGGATTTGCGGATAGACGGCGCCCGGAACCAGTTCGGGAAATAAACGGGCCACATCACTCAGCAGAAGGCATTCGAGCCACCGCTCCGACTGCCTCCGGTAGTAAGGGTGCTCCGAAGCCGGGCTGTCGGGCCGGCGGTAGTAAATGATCTCGTCGACCAGGGCACGCAGGTCTTCGAAGGTATCCTCCGTCAATTCCATTTGGTGGGAACCGGTACCGAAACAGATCCGGTCGCGCTCGACGCCCAGGACCCGGGCGAACTCAAGCCCATACAGCCGTAAGGAATCGTGGCCATCGAACCTCGGATAGCGCTGAATGTGTTCCGGAGCCAATGCCAGAACCCGCGCCATCAGCGGACTCCAGCGAAAAGGCCCCAGCACCGGCCAGCGAAAGTCCCGATTTTCGCATGGTTGGGCCGGCGGGTCGGGAGTTCGCGTTTCCCACTGCCGCGCGGCGCCTTCGGTGTACTCGAGGATCTCGATCCGCACCAGAGCCGGGTTCACCAGGTTCGACCGATGCACTAGGACGGAAGAGTCTCCCCTTGGGATCAGCAGGTGGACCGTTGGGACCCCGTTGAGCCCCCCTCCCGTAACCAGGCAGGACAGCCACAGCAGCGCCTGAGTGAGGATTCCTGCGACCTGGCCCTCCGCCTCCCCGGGGGCGCATGCCAGAACCAGGTGATCGGCGGCCCTCCACTTTACTCGCAACCGCAGATAGCTGCCCGAAAGGGAGTGAGACCGGTCCGGAACCTGACCCGGCGAGACTATGAGGCCCCCCGGGAATCGTTGCCGGACCCAGGCGCCTGCAGATTCGAGCAGTTCGTGCCGTCCTGCCTCCCCGGACTTGACTGTCCCTGCCCAGGTCACCCGGATTTCCCGCGCCGGCTGACGGCCGTGGATCAGCATCCTCACCCCCAAAGTATCCGGCTGAACGGAAGATATCCATAACGCCAGGCCACCGCCCGCCAGATGCAACTGCAGGCGAATCCGGTCCCCGTCAACCCTCCAGCGTAAATGAAGGTCTTTCCACACCCCCGCCTGATGGCCGTCGACAATGATGATCGCCTCGGGCCACGTCGAATCAATCCACTCGAGGGTCGCCAGACTCCGGCGCAGATATGCCGCTGACCCAGACATCACCCCTCCGGACATTAATCCGCAGCCATTTCACCGGAGTAGTTTTTGCTGACGCCCCGATATTTCCAAAAATGTGTTAGAGTACTGGACTCATGAACGGATCCGAACTCATATCCCTGACCACCGCCGGAGACCTGATTCGCCTTACCCTGCGGCGTCCGCCACTGAACTACCTGAATATTGAAATGCTGAAGCAGATTCAGGAGCTTTTGGAATCGCTCGGCGATTCGCCCCCGGGACGGATGCTGGTTATCGATTCAGACTGCGCCGCTTTCAGCGCCGGTCTGGACATGATGCAGCAGACCCGGGGGGCGGCCTTCCTCCTCCTTGATCAGTTCCACACGGCAGCGCTCACGATCAGTTCCTTTCCCCGGCCGACGGTGGCGCTGGTCGGCGGCGTCGCCCTGGGGGCCGGCAACGAGCTGGCCGCATGTTGCGATTTCGTGCTGGCCTCGCTCCAGGCGACCTTCGGACAGCCCGAAATCAAGGTGGGGACCATCCCCTCGCTTGCTGCCTTGCTCCTGCCCCAACGCATCGGGGCCCAGCGGACGCTGCAGATGATCCTGACCGGCAAACCGGTCGACGCTCTGGAAGCAGAGAGGATTGGACTGATTCACCGTGCCTTGCCGGAAGACGCTCTTGACGCCGCCCTCGATGAGTTGTTGGCGGGCTTTCGGGGATCCTCGTCCGCCGTCATGGAATTGGCGCTGCGGTCAGCCCGCGGCGGCCGCCTGCGTGAGCTGGATAACAATCTGCGGGAGGCTCAGTCGCTGTACCTGAACGATCTGATGGACCTGGAGGACCCGATCGAAGGGATCCGGGCCTTCATGGAAAAGCGCGCCCCGCGGTGGAAACACCGATAGGGCGCCGGGGACGCCGGGCGCAAGGCAACCTGGTTCCGGCCTGCCGTTAACCCGCATTCACGAGAGACGATCAAGAATGCTGCGGGTTCTCCCCGGAGCTCGCATGCACCTGGGCGCACAACCAGCCCAGGTAATCAGGATCCCCGGCCTCAATCGGCAGCGCAATCACCTCCGGAATCTCATAGGAATGGAGTTGCCGGATCCGGGAACGCACCGATTCGTACTTCTCTTCTGCCGTCTTGATCAACAACAGCAATTCCGCTTCGTCACAAACCTCGCCTTTCCACCGATAGATCGAGCGCACTCCGGGAATGATGCTGACACAGGCGGCTTCGCCGGCTTCGACAAGGGCTGCAGCGATGGTTTGAGCCAGCTCTGGTGTATCGGCGGTGGTGAGAACGAGAATCGCCTTCATGGAGGGAGGTTTCGGGTCACAAATCCGTTGATTGATATCAGACACCTCAGTATCATGCCAGCGTAAGGTCGAAGTCAATCAGCACGTTGATCGGAAAAGCGCATGGCTCACCGCCGAAGCCGGGTATCCCACGCCAAAGAGGCGTTTTTCATCGTATCCATTCTGATCGCCCTGCTGATCGGCCTGTTCAGCATCTTCGGTCCGGGTGGATACATGGACATGAAAAAAAAACAGGCCGAACTGGAAAGCCAGCAAAAAATCAACAAAGCCCATGAAGAATCCATCCAGACGCTCCGGCGCTCGGTCGAGTCGTTGCGCAACGACGCCCTGACCATCGAGCGCATCGCGCGCGAGAAGGGGTATGGACGCAAAGGGGAGATCGTACTGGAAGTCCCCGAGGCTCAATCCGATCAGGCGCCCCCCTCCGGTACGAAATCCCTTCCCAAACATAACAAACAAAAATAGAAAACCGTCCGTACGATCCGCATCCGCAGGTTTGCGGAAGACTTTCATGGCAATTGTGCAGCTCCTTCACAAGCAGCCACGGATTCCATGGATTCATATGCACAGGATATGCGCGTATCGAGGCACTCCAAATGATGTCTTCGTCTTTGCCGGCATCCTGGAAGCTGCAGGAGACATCATCTTTTGGTAGTGCCTTCACAAAATCCGTGGAATCCGTAAAATCCGTGGCAGGTTTTTGCTGTCTCAGACCGGAGGGCTGAACGGATACCGTTCATGAGTAATGCAGGGGCTGGGCGCGGATGAGCAGGCTCCCAGGCTATCGGCTCCAAATCACGTTTCCCTGAACGATGGTAATGGCGGGGCCGCCGCGCAGCTTCCAGCCTTCGAACGGAGTGTTGCGGCCTTTTGAAAGGAATGACTCGGCGCGCACCTCCCATCGCAGGTCGGGATCCAGGATGGTGATGTCGGCAGGTCTTCCCAAGGCCAGGGTGCCGCGTTCCAGCTTCAGGATCCGCGCCGGGTTAAGCGAAAAAACCGCCACCATGCCCGTCAGGCTGAGGATGCCGGGGCGGACCAGACGGTCCATGATCAGGCCCACGGCGGTTTCCAGACCGACGATTCCGAAAGGCGCCTTGTCGATTCCGCGTTGCTTGTCGGGCCCGGTATGCGGCGCATGGTCGGTAGCGATCACATCAATGATGCCGGCCGCCAGGCCGGCGGCCAGGGCTTCCGCATCCTGACGGGTGCGCAGGGGCGGGTTCATTTTGGCGTTGGCGCCGCAGGCGCTGACGCTCTCTTCCGTCAGCAGCAGATGATGAGGCGTGACCTCGCAACTGATCGCAATCCCTTCGGCCCGCGCGCGACGCACCGTCTCCAGGGAGTGCCGCGAGGAAATGTGGGCGATGTGCACTCGCGCGCCGGTGCGGCGGGCCAGAATTGCGTCCCTCTCTACCTGGACTTCCTCGGCCGCGGGATTGATGCCGTTCACTCCGAGCAACGCGGCCTGAAGGCCTTCATTCATGCAGCCGCCGGCGGCCAGGTCCTTGTCTTCACAGTGGTCAATAACCGGGATATCCAGGGAGCGCGCGTCTTCCATGGCTCGCCGCATGACCTGGCTGTTCTGGACCGGCTGGCCGTCATCGCTGATGGCGACAATGCCCGCATGCACCATACGCTCGATATCGGCAAGGGTCTCCCCACGGCTCCCCAAGGTGATCGCCCCGATGGGATAAACCGGGATCGGCGAAACTTCCCGCGCACGCTTGAGGATAAAGGCAGTAACTTCGTCCGAGTCGTTGACCGGCCGGGTGTTCGGCATGCAGGCCACAGCGGTGAAACCGCCGCGGGCGGCGGCCTTCGTTCCGGTCTCAATCGTTTCGGCGTCTTCGCGGCCGGGCTCGCGCAGGTGGACGTGCATGTCGAGAAAGCCCGGCGCCACCACCAGACCCGTACAATCGATTTCCCTTTTTCCCTTCGGAGAGATATTTCCAGAGATTGCGGCGATGCGGCCCTTGAGGATCCCGAGATCCCCGACCTGGTCGAGGTTTTGTGCGGGGTCGACGATCCTGCCTTGACGAAGAATGAGGTCCATAGGCTATTTCTTTACCAGAACTACCTGTTCCTCACCATCCGTTTCCATCAGGCGAACCTCGACAATCTCATCCTCGGCAGTCTCGACGTATCTTCCGACGTAGTCAGCCTGGATCGGCAACTCCCTGTGCCCGCGATCGATGAGCACCGCGAGCTGGACCCGTCTCGGGCGGCCAAGGTCCACCAACCCGTCAAGCGCGGCGCGCACGGTGCGCCCCGTGTACAGGACATCATCCACGAGGACGAGGTTCACCTGGTTAACATCGAAGTCGATGGCGGTGCCCCGCAGTACGGGACGGTCGGCAACCGTGGTGAGATCATCACGGTAGAGCGTAATATCCAGGATGCCGTTTGGAATCGATCTCTTGAGATTGGCCTCAAGCTTCCGGCAGAGCCGGATGGCCAGGGGCACTCCGCGTCGTCGGATCCCGATGATGGCGAATACGCCCAGCGGCACCAACGTCTCCCCGATCTCTGCCGCCATCCGCGTTATCGCCAGGTCGATCCCGGCGCCATCCAATATGATTTTTCCTGTTTTCCGGATTTGGTCGCTCATGGCCCTTCCCGATCCGATCGTGGCTGCAGGTGCGGGCGCGATTTTACCACAGAAGCCGGTCCGACGTCATCTCAAGGCGGGGATGAGTTATGAGACCCTGGTCACCAGGAGGATTCTCGATCCTCTGCAAATGAAGGATACGGTCATCGCGGTATATCCGGAGTCGGAAACCGGCTTCTTTTACAAGGCCGTCGATGCACAGGTGACATTCGTGAAGGATGCGTGCAGGCAAGTGACCGGCCTAATCGTGCACCAGGGAGGCCGGGACACCCCCGGAAAGGAGATCCGGTGATATCGGAGCGTCAGAGTCGACCTATTAAGGTATATAGTTAACGGGCAAGGAGGACTTATATGGCCGTCCAATTGCCGATTCGAGGTGCTTCCCTGTTTTTGATCGTTACTGCTCTTACCGCAACGACCCTGAGCGGCGGACAACAGTCTGCGGGAGACAAGCCCGAACTAATCTCGCCCCTGGGCATGAAATGCTTCGCGCAGAAGGATGAGAATGGCGCAGTTGCCGCGGCGGAAGCCAAGCTCCAGGCGGATCCGAAGAACATTGACAACATCATTTCCCTTGGCCTGGCGCAGGCCGGCATCTGGCGCTATCATGACGCCATCGCCACCTTCAGCCGCGGCATCAAACTGGCGCCGAACAATGCCATGCTTTATCGCCACCGCGGGCACCGATATATATCCACACGGCAGTTCCAGAAAGCGACCGCGGATCTCGAAAAAGCGGCAAAGCTCAATCCCAAGGACTTCGACATCTGGTACCACCTGGGTTTGTCCTACTATCTGCGCGGCGATTTCGCCCGCGCGGTGACGGGGTATGAGAGCTGCCTGGCCGTCGCCGATGACCAGACGAAAAGCGATCCCGCCAAGACCGACGACTCGCTGGTATCCACTGCGGACTGGCTGTATATGGCCTATCGCCGTGCCGGGCAGGCGGAGAAGGCAGCGAGCCTGCTTGCCCGCATCAAGCCGAACTTGAAGGTCAAAGAAAACAGCGACTATTACAGCCGCCTGATGATGTATCAGGGATCGAGGAACGAAGAGGATCTGCTCAACATGCAGAGTGCCACCCCGCTTCAGATCGCCACGCTGGGTTACGGCGTGGCCAACTGGCATCTGTACAACGGGCGCAGCGAGCGCGCGATGGAGATCTTCCGCAAGATTGTCTCGAGAAGCTACTGGCCCGCCTTCGGCTTCATCGCCGCCGAAGCCGAGCTGGTCCGCGCCCGAAAGTAGTTCCGATCGCGACCCGCAATCGCTCGCGATAAAGGTTTCCTAAGACACGAGATCGTTGCGGCCGGAATCGCTCTGACGAACTCAGCCCGAGATTTCCTGGGTTCGGGTGGCCTGAGTGTGGGGTCAGAGCTGGAAAATTTTCTTTTGCCAGCGTTGCTCACGGGTCCCGTTTTCAAATCACTGGGGGTACAGCGTTCGAGGCGCCACGAATTCGGCGGTGCCTGCCGATCGCTTCGACCCCAGGATGAAGACGCTGCCGCCCGCTTGGCATTCACCCCGCTCACATACACCTCTCGATCCGGGTCCGGGAATGGCAGCGGCCGGAGCAGCATGGCATCGACGATGCTCAGCTTCAGGACATGGCATCCCGTCGAGGTACCCGGTGTGATACTGAAAACGACCACCTTCCCGGAAATGCGTCGTGCGATTCGATGGAACTCCAATCCTCCCATTATCGTCTTCGTTGATGGAAACCAGGAAGATGCTTCAGGAATTCCTGACTTGCTGGATACCGGCAGTCGAAATTCAGTGGCTCGCTGCAGCCGGCAATCATCCGGACCTGAAGTTCTCACACAGATGAGATTCTCAAACCGGCAGTTTCCCGATCTTGAAGTTCGCGAAATGGGGGCAGCATGAAAAGGCCTATTTCCATCATAGTTATCTGTCTCGGTATAGCCATGACGCTCCTTTTCTTCGCCGCATGGGGCCCGGCCGGCAACTCATACAGGTCCGGCGGCGACGAACTGAAGCAGATTGAACAGTCGATCCGGGATTGCATCGGCTGGGCCAAAACCAAGGACTTCCGGCTCCTGTACGGCGTGATCGCCAACGATCCGGACTTTCTCGAGGTGCACCCTGACGGCGCGGTCGTCAGGGGTTTCGAGGAATTCAAAAAGGCGGAGACTATCTGGAGCAGCCCTGATTTCAAGGCCGTCCGGTACGAACTACGGGACCTCAAAATCAAGATCTCCAGATCCGGGGACGTAGCCTGGTTCTTCTGCCTCCTGGACGACATCAATGAATGGAAGGGCCAGCCGGCGAACTGGGAAGACACCCGCTGGTCGGGCGTTCTCGAGAAACGGGGCGGCCGATGGGTCATGGCACAGCAGCACTTTTCCTTCGCAGTGAAGAAATGAGAATGGGGCGCGAACCAATCCGCGCTATTTCTGATTAAGAAGATTCTGAGTAAGACCTTGCGGGAGCCGCAGTCCCCCACGTAAGCGACGAGCCGTTCTGATGCTTGATTCGAGGAGAGAAGACGGGCAGATTCCTGGAGCAGGGCGCTCTTACCGGAGCCTGGTGCGCCGAAGACGAGGGTGTGCACTCCGTGCCGCAAGTTTGCTACCAGATTCCGGATATCCCTCTCTCTGCCGTAGAGCATGGGCCATGGACCCGATCGATGGTGAACTCAGCTCCGCCCCGCCTCCCCACCCGTCCGCGAGCCGACCGAAGACCGCTATCTCGAAACGATGAGATTCGAGCTTTCGAATTATCGAATCCAAGGCGGGAAGGTACTCGACCAGTCCGTGACGCGCAATGATCTGAGACAATCGCTCGAGCTGGCGAGCGAGTGCAGGTTCGGCCTGGATCCGGGAGAGGCGTTTCTCCCGGGCTCCGCTAGCCTCCGGACCTCCTGAAGCACCCAGGTAAGATCCCCTCCCGCCGCCGGATCCATCTCTCCATACCCGCGCATTTGTCTCGGATACAGATCTTCAAGAAACTGCCAGGCTTTTTGAATCTGTGCAATCTGTGATCCGTGGCGTTTTTTTTGGAAGTCCCGCGCCGGTTACAGCTCGGCCGAAAGAGTCTGCCACAGATCATCGCGGAGAACGCCATCGTTCACCGGATCTTGCGGGCGGAAGTGGCTTGTTTCCGAATTCAAGCATTGGTAGGATTGTGCTGGCGATGGAGTTCGCCATAACCGGCCGTATCTGGCCTGATAACTCCTACCTCGAGAAAAGGCCTGGGTAGGAGTTAAAGCATGGATCCATAAGAACCCCGCCCAGGGGATTCCCGGGCGGGGTTTTTTGCATGGCCCCTGTCGGATAACCGATCGAAGTCGAAACCATGGGTTCTCGATCATGGCCGAAGCCCAGATCACAGTTGAATCCAATCCTCCGCTCTCCGCTGTTGTCGGCCGTCTTCAGGCCATTCAGAAGAAGTTCAAGACGCTGATGGAGCGCACGAGCGACTACCTCTCGCTGGCGCTGGCAGCCGCAGATCGTGCCGACGCGAACCGCTCGGATCTCAAGAGCCAGGTTCTCAATGAGAAAACGAGCTTTGAATCAATCCGAATGGAGTTGCAGGCGTTGACGCGCGAGAGCGCCGGCCAGACCCGTCCCTGGGTCATGAAGCGCATGGGAGAGATCTTCCCGGAAGTTGAGGGGCGCGTTACACGTGAGATTCAGGCGAAGCTGTCCGGGCTGAAAGCGAATCTCTGGAAGCTCAGCCGCGCCTACGAGCAGTGGCTCGAAGAATCGATGCGCCGCGAAATGACCGGTATCTCCTTCAGAGAGGGCGAATTATTCTGCGTCCCTCTGGAGAAGGCCCGGGCCACGCTGACGCGCGCCGTTCAAGGCTTTCGGGATCGCCTGGCCGGGAATATCGAGCGGGCGCTGGCGGTTCACTTTTCGGTTGAGCCATTCGACATCGAGGTCGGCAAGGTACGCATTCCGCATGTTGCGACCGGAACCCTCTTCATGTTCAACACGGATTTGCTCTGGTTTGTCATTCCCATGCGCATCCTCCGGCCACTGGTGGAGCGGAACCGCAGGAGGAGTGCATGCGTTACTTGATCCTCACCGATATTCACGCCAATACCGACGCCTTTGAATCAATCGATGAGCCCTATGACGGGTTGCTCGTCCTGGGGGACCTGGTCGATTACGGCGCGGCGCCTGAAGAGGTTGTCCGTCAGGTGCAAGGACTGGGTGCAATTGCCGTCAGCGGCAATCATGATCTGGCTATGGCAACGGGGGCGAATTGCCGCAGCTCACCGATTTCCTACGCGCTTTCTGTTGCCACCCGAGAGCATTTCCGGCCGCGATTGAGCGCCGAAGCCATGACCTACCTCGGATCACTGCCTAGCGCGCTCACAATTGAAGAATCGGGAACGCGATTCCATCTCGTGCATGCGACGCCGCGCGATCCAACCTATGAGTACCTGTGCGGCGACGCCCCGGAGTCGGAATAGCTTGAAGCAGTAGGTGCGTTAGCCGAAAAAGAGGAGTGGCTTTTCCTGGGTCACAGGCACAAGCCGTTCGTCCGGCGAGTCGGCCGGCTCATGGTGGTAAATCCCGGCAGCCTGGGTATGCCGGTGGATGGCGATCCGCGCGCCTGCCTGGCGATCTGGCAGAACGGCGAGGTCACATTGAAACGCACTCGGTACGATGTCGAGAGTGCCGTCGCGCGCCTGCATGCAAGCGGCCTGCCGAAAGAAATCGCTGACAAGATGGCGTCGGTGCTGAGGAATGCGGGACGCGCCGGCTGACATCTGTTTAGCCGATGCTGAACAGCAGAACGCTAAGACGCAAGGACGCAAAGAGATTCCTTTCGGTTCGCGGGCATGGGCGGCCTTCGGCCGCATCCTTGGGCGAGCCGCGGGAGAAAGCGCAATCCTCCTGAGTAGCCGCTGCCCGCGCTTTCTCCCGCGGCTCGCCCAAGGATGCGCCAGCGCGAAGCGCTGCGCCCACGCCCGTTGCTCAGTCGATCTTTGCGCCCTTGCGTCTTTGCGTCTTTGCGTTTTGCTTCTTCATCCATTTGATTTGGCTAAACAATTACGCCGGCTGACGTTTGACGCTGCCGCCACTTCTCCTCTCCCCTGTACGTCCGGCCGAGGATTCTATTTGACGACCAGCACGGCGCAGGGTGCGAAACGGGTGATGTTTTGGGAAGTCCCTCCCCAGATGTGGTCATAGATCCTTGAGTGTCCCGTGAAGCCGACCACGAGAAGGTTGTAACCGCCTTGACGGACGAATTCGACGATGGCTTTCACCCCGTGGCCGACGATGATGTCGGTATGGAGCGTCTTGCCCTTGAGGGCAGCGCGACGCCGGCACTGTTCGGCGAGGGGCTCGAAGTAGTCGTCCGCTATTTCCTTTTCTCCCCTGACCTCTTCGACGGTCTGGGCAAACCGCGGCAGGTATTCCTCAACGCTGACCATGTGGAGATCGACCTCGAACCGTACCGCAATCTGCAGAGCAGCATCAAACGCCTTCTGCATTATCTACCGAATTTTCCGGAATTTTCTTGGGAGAAAGTCAGGCTTCGGTGCCGTATGAGATCTGCATGCGGCGGATGGCAAGACATGCCACCCAGAGCACCAGCGCGGTCACCACCAGCAGGCCCACGATGGCGCCGAGGCGCGAGGCCGGGGCGGCAGGGGACAGCAGCAATTGAATCAGAGCCGGGGCGCCTTTGTCGGTGGGGGCCGGAACCGGGCACAGCGATTGGAGGTAGTAGAGCACACTCAGTTTCTGCAGAATCTCCGGCAGAAATCCGTTGATGCTTTCCCATCCAAGCAGGACCGCCGCCGGGATGATCGGATTGCGCAGCAAAAGACCGGCAGCCAGGAAGACGCTCCCATAGCCGACGCAGCCCAGCACGGCTGCCACCGTGTACCAGAAGGCGTGCCCCATGCCCGAACTCTGCCAATAAGCCTGCACCTGGACCGGGTCGTGCGGCCACAGCATCATGGCAAAGCAGAGGAGCGCCCCGCCGGCGAAGATGATGGTGGACGAGATCAGGCCGGCGCCATATTTGCCGGCCAAAAGCACCTCGCGCCGCGAGGGGGCCAAAAACCAGAAATGCAGCGTCTTATCCAGCATCTCACCGCGGAACAGGTTCATGAAAATGCCGAGGCAGCCGAAGAAAATCGCAAGGCGCAGATAGAAATACTGAAAAACTCCGGCAAAGATCTGGCGGTCCTCTTCGAAATTCAACAACTCACGCACCTGCTTGGATTTGAGTTTACCATCCGAAAACTGGAGCCGCTTCTCAGCGCGCCCGTCGAAATAAACCAGCTCGCGCCAGGCCACACGTTCGTCCACGAACCGGGCGCCGGTTACGTTCGCGACCGTCGAGAATTGCCTGCCATCGGGGCTGACCTGAATGTTAAACTCGCGCGTGTCGGATTCACTGCTCTCGCCGCCGGCGCTGGCATGCTTGACGATGAAGCGCTGCACCTTCATCACGGATCCGAGGTCCACCTGAAGGAATCGGTCCCATTCGTGCGTGCACCAGCAGTCGTCCGTACCCCCGGCGACACTGCCGTTGAACGCTTTTTCGGGTCCCTGGGCGTCCGAGCAGGGGACGCTGCCGGTTGCCGGACGGCGCAGGGCCAGGTTGCCGGGATGGCCGGGACCGTAAATTTCAAACTCGTATATCCTTGCGGTCGGCTCGCCGCTATAGCTCGGGCGGGTGATGTTCAGCCGGACAAACCTGGCCTCGGCCGGAGGGTCGATGACATTATTGGTTACGCCGGTCACTTCCCCCTGGGCACGGATCCGCCTGCGCGTTTCCCACCGGTTGTCGCGAGAGGGTCGGCCGAGGCGCTTCAGCACCTCATCGATCGATTCCCCCTCCCGGGCACTGTCGATCAGAGCCGCCGGGGTAATGCCTCCTGCCGCCAGGCGATCGCGCCGGATTTTGATCTCGATGCCGTGCCCGAAGAAGATCACCGCCGGAAACAGGGCCAGCCCATAAACCCAGAAGGCGCGTTTGGAAAAGAAGGCGCGCCGCAGTTCGATCTTTGCGATCGTCCATGCCTGGGTCGCGGGAGATGGGACCATAAGGCCGGGAGACTGAGGCGGCGGGCCGGATACCGGATCATTCACCTGTCTTCTCTTTTTGCCCCAGATCATCACTGTTCCCCCTCGACCGCGATCATCTGCCGCCGATCAGATATTCGTACAGGGCATCCACGTTTTCATCGGCCGGGATGACGCCGTCAATGCGGTGGCCATCAAGTGCGATGCGGCCGAGCATGCGCGAAAACCGCTCGCGGTCCCGAGTCATCACGAGCAATCCCAGGCGATCGTCATTCAACTTGACTTCGGTGATGTGGTCCTCCTGAAACAGCTCGGCCGCCAGGCGCGAAGCATCCCCGCAGCGGATGATGAACTGACTGGGGTGGTCGTGGATCTCTTCGCGCACGTTGCGGATTTCACCTTCCGCCACAATCATGCCGTTGGCAATGAGAATGACCTGATCGCTGATAACATCCACTTCCTGAAGCACGTGGCTGGACAGGATCACGTGCCGGCCCTGGGCCGCCCAGGAGCGGAACAATGCGATCGTCTCGGCGCGGACCAGGGGATCCAGCCCATTGAGCGGTTCGTCCAGCACCAGCAGATCGGGCTCGTGGGCAATCGCCTGCGCCAGGCGGACGCGCTGGCGCATTCCCTTCGAGTAGGCCGCCACTTTGCGATGGGCCGCCTCGGTGAGGCTCAGGCGCTCGAGCGCCTTCCAGGCTTTCTCTTCCGCCTGAGCCCGACTGTATCCGAACAGCAGCAGCCCCGTGGTAATGAAGCTGAAGCCGGTCGCCCAGCGCGGCGCGGCGTCATACTGCGTCGCGTAGCCCGTAATCCGCATCAGATTGGCCGGATCCCGAGGGGAAAGCCCACGCATGAGAATCGATCCGTGATCGGGGTGAATGAGCCCGGTCATCAAGTTCATGAGCGTGGTCTTGCCGGAACCGTTCGGCCCGACCAGGCTGGTGATTCCCGGAGGGATGTGCAGAGTGACCCGGTTCACGCCGAGCACTTCACCGTAAAACTTCGACACCTCGCTGAAGATCACCGCCGGCGCATTCATGAAACCACCTCCACCGGGCGCAATTTTCGCTCCAGCACCAGCGCCAGCAGCAGCAGGAGTGCCGCCAGCACCAGAGCGCATGCCATCACCCCGGGACCCGCGGGCGGATCAATGCCGAGCAACGCGCACCATACCCGATACGCAGCCCATCCCGGGTTCAACGCATGCCCCCAGGTCACGCGGAAGACCCCGTTGATCATCACCGACACGCCGCTCAGGATGAAAAAGAAAGCCAGCACCAGTCCGCCGGCCACGATCCTCCACTTGACGTACGCGGAGCTCGCCAGCGCCACCATGCTAACCAGCAGCGCCCAAATGGTAAAACCGAGGAAGATGCCCAGGCTGATCGTCCAGTTCGCCCAAAACCACCCGCCACCCGCCATGCCGACCTGCATGCCGAAAAGGATCAATCCCGGAACCCAGGTAATCAAGGAGATCATCCCGAACAGGACTATCAGGCGCGCCACCGCGTAACCGGTCCGGGTAAGCGGACGGCTGAAATAAAGCGGCAGGGCGTTGTTGGACAGGTCGGGAGCAATCAGTCCGGGGCCGATGAGCGCGGCAAGAAAAACTGCGAACACCGCCTGAACATTCATGAAAACCAGGAAGAACCTGCCGTTCACCTCGAGAAAACTCCGGAACTCGCGACTCAGCCCCATTAGCAGCTCAGCATGGTTGCTGAGGTAAATGAAGATCGCGCACAGCAGGGGCCAGGCGATGGAAACCACCATGAGCGAGGTGACCAGGCGCTGCTGGAACAGCCGGCGCCAGGCAAAGCGGGGCAACACCATGAACCTCGTTCCAGGTCCCGTGATCGGCCCCTGATACCGGTGATATCCGCGCCTGTAAACCGCCATGTTTTCTCCCGATGTGGACCGAGCCGGAGGCTCAATCCCGGGGTTGTTTGGGTGTTGAGCGGCGGGTTACGAACCGCCGACCGGGCAGGGCGCCTGCACACCTCCCCTGACCCGACATGCCCCCGATCACCTATCCCCCGACTCCAGCCCCCGCCCCTTCTCCAGGTGTATGAGCAATGTGGCCCATGGCCTTTAAAAAAATCTCTTCGAGCGTGTCGCGCCGGTGGGTGAGTTTCCGCACCCGCAGATCCTGTTGCGCCATCAGAACCCAGATCGCCTGGACATCCACACCCGGGGGGAGCACGATGCGCCAGCGTCCGCTCCCTTCGCTTATCCCTTCCGCGCCGATGTGTGGCAAGGCCTCGCGCAGATTTCCATCATTCCCGGAAACCTCCAGCTCGACGAAACTTTTGTTCGAACGCCGCTCCTCCTCCAGGTTGCATTCGTGAACGATCATGCCGTCCTTCATGATGACCACTTCATCGCACACCTGTTCGACATCGCGCAGCAGGTGTGAGCACAGGAGCACGTTCATTCCCTGCTCCTCTTTCATTTCCTGAACCAGCTTCAACATCCGCCTCCTGGCGGCCGGATCAAGCCCGTTGGTGGGCTCGTCGAGAATCACCAGCTCAGGGCCGTGGACGATAGCCTGCGCAAGCTTCGCCATCTGCTTCATTCCCAGGGAATAAGTTCTCAGCTCCCGATACCGCGCTTCCCCGAGGCCGACATGAAACAGGACCTCGTGGGCCTTTTCCAGCGCCGCCTTGCCCGGAAGCCCCGAAAGTTCCGCCATCAGGCGCAACATGGTGACCGCCGACATGTTGGCGATAAAAGAGTCCGTCTCGGGCATAAATCCGACATGGGACCGCACGTCGCGCGTCTGGCGGTGGCAGTCGAAACCCAAAACCCGTGCATGGCCACCGGCTTGCCGGTGAAAACCAAGCAGAGTCAGAATCAGCGTCGACTTGCCGGCGCCATTGGGGCCCAGGAGCCCGACGGCCCTCCCAACCCCCGAAACGCCGAGACGGCAGGAAATCCCGCGAAGGATTTCCCGCCGTCCCAGGTTGACCTTCAGGTTTTCCAGTTCAACAACCGGCGATGGCATTCAGCGTATTCCAGGCTGCACGC
Organism: Terriglobia bacterium; assembly: GCA_963824985.1. GTDB lineage: Bacteria > Acidobacteriota > UBA6911 > UBA6911 > UBA6911 > JAFNAG01. The sequence goes on along the minus strand of CAWGRQ010000013.1, from coordinate 13,116 downwards.
TTCCCTGAGAGAAGAGTGGGTTTATAGGGCCTGAGCGCACCCGGCTCAGGCTTTCCAGCAACATCACGTCCACAAGCAATCCCGATAATCGAATACGACTGGCGGCATGAATTTGTTCAACAGTTCCATCCAAAGCCACCAGAACCGGGTCGCGCTCCCCGATCAGTTGCTTTAGAGCGGGGTTCGGCAGCAACGCCGCCAATCCTTCGAAAGCCCCCTTGGTGTTCAGCCAGACGAACGCCGCGGGATGCAGCCCGGCGGCAGCCGGCAGCTGCTGCTGAAAAGCTGAGGACCAGACGAGTGGGGAACCGCCGTTACGCGTGGCGATGGCGCGCGCAGCCGTACCCCGGTCGGACGCAGCCACCAGGTAGCCACGGTCGAACGTCCAGGTAACCGAAAGCGGAAACGTCCCCGATTTCATTGTGGTCCAGGTGCGCCCGTCGACCGTCTCCTGCGTGAGCGTAATCTGTCGGGAGGGATCTACCTTGGCCAATTCAGCATTGCCCAGGTCCACCAGCTTGCGGATCGAGCCTTCGAGAGTTGGAGCGTCGTTCACGAGGCAGGTCAGCACCCAGACCGGGCCGGTCACCGAGATGCCTTCCAGCGCAAATGCCGACTCGGTGCCGAACGAGGCGACCAGGTTTTGAATAAATCCGGTCCCAAGCCTGGTCTCCGCCGCGCCGAGTTCTCCGGTAGCGGAGGGCGCCACTTTCGCCAGCTGCGCCGCGAGTTCCTCGAACAACTGACGCGGCTCGCGCGTAGCCACATAACCCGCGATCACGGCGTCGCTGGAAATGTACTCGGCGGCGCCGCCTGAACCGGAGTTCGCGAGCCACGAGGCTATACCCGTGCGCGGCCCCTGAAAGGTGAGCGTGACCTCATTCTGCTCGATGCCCTGGAGCGTGCGCTGCTCGAGAAAGAGATGCTTCATCTGCTGCGCACCCGTCAACTGGAACCCGGCGGCGCCGCTAGCCTGGGCAAACCGCTGTTCCAGGTCCATGCCGAGCAGCCAGCCGACCCCCCGCTGGTAGCGGGAGGCGATGGCCGCGGCAAATGGGCTTGCGGCTCCCTGGCCCATGTACCCGATGGCCCGCCGCAGGTTCGCCGATGAGTTGGAGATGACCATCAGGGTATCGGTGAGTGAATAGGGGAGAGAGGCGTTCCCCGTTTGTGCGGCCAACGCGTCCAGAGCCTTTGCCAGCTCGGCGCTCTTGCCCGGCTGTATTTCCGCGAGCACCATGGGGAACTCCTCACTCGTTCCCGGAGCACCCGCCGAGATCGTAAAGATGATCTCGTCACCCAGCAGCGGGGTCACCGTCTGGATCCGGTCGAGCACCAGCCTCAGCTCCTGTCCGGCACTGGAACTCCACCAGGAGCGGAAGACGGGATTTTCAGCCGACTGCTGTTCCACCAGCCCCACGGTCTCGCCGATGATCCCGTCGAGGTTGGGAACCGCGCCGTACACCAGGGCATTCACGGGAAGCATGGAGAGCAGGCGACTTTGGGTGCGCAGGGCCGGAATCGGCAAGGCGGCCATCTGCTTGTCAATCTTGGCCAGCGACCCCAGGAGTGCGGTGTAGGATTCGGCGTCCGGACTCCACGACACAGCATCCTGCACGGAATTTGTCAGCGCCGGATTTGAGGCGGCCTGTTCGCCGGGGCTTAATACGACATCCCCCCCCGGCTGACTGACGGCCACGGAACCCTCCACGACGGAGACCAGGGTTCCGCCCATCCCGGACGAAACCGCAAACACGGTCCCCCGAACCGATGCGACCGAATCGCGCGTCTCGACGCGCAGGTGGCCGCGGCGCTGCTTAGCTGCCCGAACGATGATGTCGCCGCGCTGCAGGTAAACCGTCTGACCGCTCCAGGCGGCCCTCACAAAAAGTTCGGAACGTTCATTGACATCGATCACCGACCCATCGGCAAGGCGCAATACGGCACGTGCGCCGGGGCCGGTACGCACTACCTGCCCCTCCCTGATGGTCGCGCCGTTTTGAATGACCCCTTCGACGACTCCGTAAAACCCACCCTCGACAGAAGCGACCGTAGCGCGCGGGCCTTGCGGCGCCATCAGCGTGTCGAGGCGGTCGCGCCCGAGGTAAAGGGCAGCGACCAGCAATGCCGCGGCTATCGCCCAAGTCCGCCACTGCGGCCAGGAGGATACCCGGCGGTCCGGCATGGCGACAACGGTGGCGCCGCCCTTCAGGGCGGCAAGCTGAGTGCGGCAGGGAACGCAACGGCTGAGGTGGTCTTCCATCAGCAGCCGCCGGTTCCCCGCCAGCCGCCCATCCAGATATTCCGGGAATCCGGTCCGGAACTCGGCGCAAGCCGCTGCGCCGGCATTTCCCAGGTTCGCCCAGACCCTCGCCCGCGCCCCGGCCAGCTGCTCGGGACTGGCATTCTCGCTCTTCATCGCTTCCACGGCCTTTTCCAAACGATCTTCGGACATCGCCGACCTCCTGTCTAACGGTTCATCTCAGCTTGCAGGGTCTGCCGGATCCGAAACAGCCGCACGGCGATATTGTTTTTCTCCTCACCGTACATCCCGGCCAGCTCTCCGTTCGTCAGCCCCTCGACATAGCGCAGCAAAAACATTTCCGCGTCCTCATCTTCCAGCGCTGCGATGGCTCGTCGCAACCGCTCCTTCAGCAGTGCTTCACTCCCGACTGCGGCAGGAACGGTGGCGACCTCCAACGCGGTTTCACGATGTGAAATCCTGCGGCGCAACAGGTCGACGGCCACATTGGCCGCCGCGCGCCGGAAGTAGGCTGCCGGTAACTGAGTGGGATTCAGGCGTTCGCCCTGGCTGAGCACACGTAAAAACACCGTCTGCAGCACATCCTCGGCATCCGCCGGGTTTCCGGTGACGCGGAGCGCGGCCCGGTAGACCACGGCGTAATGACGTTCGTAGAGTTCTGCAAATCCCGTCGGCGAAGTCATAATCATGAGTTGCGCGTTGACTGCCTGGATGCCTGTTCCCATATCCGGTTGCCTCATTCACCCAGACGCGCAAGCGGACACATTATTACACCTCGTATAAAAAAGAGGAAGTGCGGGGACACTTCCGGGCAGCAAACCAGTTGACACCCCGACGGGAATGGGAAAAGATTTCGGCGCGGCCCCAGCCGGTGGCATCACGAGACTGGCGGCCTCCGGGAAGGACCCGTCGAATCCTGGGCGGCTGCACGGGAAGGGCATGTCCGATGTTGGATAGAAAGGTAAAATTAGAGAAAATACGCAATCTGGGCGGCGCCGACTACCTGCTGTCCCTCAAGGCTCCCGAGCAGGCGCGCATCGTGCGGCCCGGGCAGTTCCTCATGGTGAAATGCTGCGAGGATCTGGATGAAAGCCCGCTGCTCCGCCGCCCTTTCAGTATCTTCGCGATCCGGCGTCATGCGCGCACGGGGAAACCGCTGGGCCTGGAAATTCTCGTCAAAGATGTCGGATACGGCACGCACAAACTGGTAACGGTCAGGCCGGGCCAGGAACTCTGGGTCCTGGGACCACAGGGCCGGCCCTTCCCGCTCCCCGAAGGCCCGGGAGAACCCACTCGATTCGCCTGTCTGGTGGCCGGCGGCGTGGGCATCGCAGCCATGTACCTGCTGGCGTGCGAGCTGATCTCCCGACGGGTGACGCCGGTTCTTTTTTATGGCGCCCGCAACACCCCCGAACTGGTGCTGCGCGATTACTTTGAACGGATGGGCATGGAGACTCACTACAGCACTGAGGATGGATCGATCGGGGAACGCGGTCTGGTCACCGCCCCGCTCACCCGGTTCCTGAAAGCCCATTCCAGGGAGGGGGTACACCTGTATGCCTGCGGTCCCTGGGCCATGATGCGCGCGGCACACAAGCTCGCGGTGCGCTATCAGGTGCCGTGCGAAGTAAGCCTGGAAGCACGCATGGGGTGCTCGTTGGGGGCCTGCATGGGTTGCGTCGTGCGCGCGCCCGCCGATCGCGGCGCGCCCCAATTCCTTCGGGTGTGCATGGAAGGGCCGGTCCTCAGCAGTCGCTTGATCGATTGGGACACACCGCCGCTCTGAGGAGAAAATATGCGAAAGACAACCGGATCACCGGTCCGGCCGAAGCCGGGCAAGCCACCCAACATGGGGGTGACCATCGGCGGGGTGCGCTTTAAGAATCCCGTCCTCACCGCCAGCGGCACCTTCGCCTATGGCGTTGAATTCGCGCACCTGATGGATCTGAACTCGATCGGCGGAGTGGTCGTTAAAGGAATCTCCATGAAGCCGATCGAAGGGAATCCGCCGCCGCGCATTTACGAGACCGCATCCGGCATGTTGAATGCGATCGGCTGGCAGAATATCGGCGCCGAGGAATTTGTCACCCGCAAGCTTCCGGAGCTGCGGAAGCTGGACACCCGTGTCGTGGTCAACGTGGTGGGTTTCAGCCTCGATGAATACCTCGAAGTGATCCGATTCCTCAATGATTATGAGGGAATCGCAGCTCTCGAACTCAACATCTCCTGCCCGAACGTGAAGCATGGGGGGTTCCACTTCAACAAGGACCCGCGCGACACCTTCAAGATCACCGCCAGGGCTCGCAAGGCCTCCCCCCGGATTCCGCTCTGGGTCAAACTTTCCCCGAATGTCACCGACATCAAAGTTTTTGCCCGGGCCTGCGAAGACGCGGGAGCGGATGCGATATCGGCAATCAACACGCTCGTGGGGATGGCGGTAAGCGTCGACAGCCGGCGGCCCAGGCTGCGGTTTGTCACTGGCGGGCTCTCCGGACCCGCGATCAAGCCCGTCGCCCTGCGCATGGTCTGGGAAGCCGTCCGGACGGTTAAGATACCCGTGATCGGAATCGGGGGTATCGCGAACGCTACCGATGCGCTCGAATTCCTCATCGCCGGGGCACGGGCCGTCCAGGTCGGAACGGCGAATTTTTACCACCCGGCCGTCTCGCAACAGATCGCCGGCGATCTCGAACAGTTTTGCCGGTCTCACAAGATCAATGACATCAACAAGATCATCGGGAGCCTGCAAGTATGAAGGAGCCACGCGAACGACTGATTGTCGCGGTCGATGTGCCGGACCGTGCCGCGGCTCTGGCGGCCGTAGACCGGCTGGCCGGACACGTCGGCTGTTTCAAACTGGGACTCGAGATTTTCGTGCGGGAGGGTCCAGACCTGGTGCGGGAGATCGGCACGCGCGGAGTGAAAATATTCCTCGACCTGAAGCTCCATGACATCCCCAACACGGTGGCCGGCGCGGTGCGCTCGGCCTGCCGGCTGGGGGTCAGCATGCTCACCTTACATGCTGCCGGCGGCCGGAAGATGCTCGAAGCGGCTCTGGAGGCGTCCCAGTCGGCATCGTCGCCCCCCCTGCTCCTCGCTGTAACCGCGCTTACCAGCCTGACGCAGGAAGACGCCCTCAGTATCGGCATTCGGGACCCGATCACAAGCTGGGTCATGCGTTTGGCGGAGGGTGCGGGCCAGGCCGGCATCCACGGTCTGGTGGCATCGGCGCACGAACTCCCCCACCTGCATGCGAGATTCGGAAATTCCATGGAATTCGTTATTCCCGGAATCCGACCCGGCAGCGCAGCCTCCCAGGACCAGGCACGCACGGCAACTCCACGTGATGCCATACGCGCGGGCGCCGGGTATCTCGTGGTCGGCAGACCGATCTTGCAGGCGCCGGATCCGGCTCTGGCGGCAGATAAAATCGTGGCTGATATCGTTTCGGCTCTGGGGGCGATTGAGAAACCGTGAAATATTGCCACCCGGCCGGCGTATTACTCTGTGCGTCACTTGTCTGGCGGTCGGGATGATGGTCCACCTACGAGCGGTCCGGCACAGGTGTGTTGGAACATAACTATTAGATTACAAAAGAGATTTGCTTGTTCAGACCTTTCGGTCCCCTAAACTTCACAAAAGGAGAAACTATGAAGAAAGCGATTTTGATGTTAGTAATCGTGCTCGGTCTGTCTGCCATCGTCATGGCAGGCGTCGACTTTAGCGGCACGTGGGCACTGAATGCAGAAAAGAGCGACGCAGCCCGGGGTGGCGGCGGTGGTGGCGCTCGCGGTGGCGGTGGTGCCTCGGATATGACGATCAAGCAGACTGGCAATGAAATGGTCATCACCCGGACCATGGGCGGGAATGCCATGGAAACCAAGTACATCATGGACGGTGCCGACCACACCATCACCAACCAGATGGGCGATACCAAGTACAAGGCGGTTCTCAGCGGCAGTGCCGTGTCTATTACGGGAACCCAGCCCGGTCGGGGCGGTGAAACACCTTTAAAGGTATCGTACACCCTGTCTGAGGACGGCAAGACTCTGACCGTTGCCACTGCCCGGGTTGGCCAGGATGGCACCGAGACAGTCCGGAAACAGGTTTACGACAAGAAGTAAATCGACAGCCGGCAGCCGGATGGCAGTCGGCGGAACCACGAACATGGATGCGGCAGCGGCGGTTGACGCCAGGCGTCAACCGCTGCTGCCGGTTCAAATCCAGTAACTCCGGCGCCTGGAGCGCTGCAGGATGCGGCGCACATAATCACGGGTCGCCGGAAAATCCACAAACGAAAGAAAGTATTCCTCACCTGACATCCCCGACGGGTCCGGCTGCGCCGTCACGGCGCGCAGCCATCGATCCGCATGAATTTCTCCGGCATTGTAACGCAGCAGGGCAAACATGATTGGGGCGGGCGAGTCCCGATATCGATCCAGCGACTTGCGCAGGTACCAACAGCCGACTTCAACATTGAGTTCTGGTTCGAGCAGCCGGGCCTCCGTTAAGGGGGGAAAGCCGCTCCGGGAGGAATAATCGGTGGCCGCCCCCATGGTCACCTGCATGAGGCCGAGCTCACCCGCGGTTCCACGGCTGCCGGCGCGGAACCAGCTCTCTTCATAAATGAGCGCCTTCGCCAGATCAAAGTCGATCCGGTACCGCGCCGATGTCTCACTGATGATGTCGTCGTACCGGGTCGTGTGGGTGTGCAGCCAGATACCTGCCGAAACCACCAGCAAGGCCGGCACAACGACCATACCGATCCAAGTGCGCGCGCGCATAGGAACACCTCGCCACATGAATAACCGGGTGTGGGGATACTGCGCCTGCACAATCGCGCAGATGAGATATCCTATTTCGAGCGCGCCTTATCCTTTCTCCATTTCGCCCAATAGGCTTTCATCCGTGCGGCGCGGCGCGCTCTCTCCTCCGGGGTAAAACGTGGGCCCTTCTTCCGGGCAGCCGTTTTTGCGCCGATGCGCGCCTCGGCTGCCGGCGGTCTCCTGGCTCCGGCGCCTCTCCGCAATTCGCGGGTCAGGGTGGCAATCTCTTCATCGAGCTGCTGCTTCTGGCGTTCCAGGGATTCCAGGGCCAGTTCCAATATCCTTTGTCGTTCACCGGGCATGAGTTATATCCTTTCTATATATTCGTCAATTTCCATTATTGGTGATCGGATTTCAAGGCGACACATCACATAGTCCGCCTGACGGAGCCGCCATCGCCAGAGCGCGGGCAAATCCCCCGGGTACAGGCGCGCCTTCCCCTTGTTTCATCCCTACATTCCCCGATCATTGCAAGTGTACGTCAGAAAGTGTGCACTATACCAGTATATATCTTCCAGAGTTCGGCAAAAGCACTGCACACCGGACCAGTCTCTGCTCTTCCGGGTTCTTCCGTGTCACGGATGTATTGCGATACCATATTTATGAATAAGGCAGACTAAACACGTATAAATCACGGGGATTGGAAGGAAAACATATAAAAGAAGCTAAAATCAAATGGATGAAGAAGCAAAACGCAAAGACCCAAGGGCGCAAAGGCGCAAAGATCGACACTGAGCAACAGCCGTGGGCGCAGCGCTTCGCGTTCTGCCGTTCAGCATCGGCTAAACAGATGCAATTGTTTAGCCCCTTCAAAAGCAGCCACGGATTCCACGAATTCAAATGCATGGGGCATGCGCGTAACGAGGCGCCCAAGATGATGTCGTGGTCTTTGCCTGCCTCCTGGGAGTGCAAGAAACATGGCCTTTTGGTGGGTCCTTCATAAAATCTGTGGAATCCGTGAAATCCGTGGCGTTTTTTTTCGGTCTCTGACGACAGGGCTGAACAGTTTCAAAAGAAGCTAAGGTTTTTTTTCATGAAACCGATATGCAGGAATGTATCAGGAGAAATTAGCCGCATAGAATGGGAGGTACTACTCCCTTCTACCTGCTTATGTGCGGGACGCTGAGTCTCAGGCGGAGAAGCGCTCGGTTTCTTGAAAAACACGGGTGAGGGGACCGCATGCCTCCCAGCATCCCGCACACCACCTTTTTTCACTCACGCGCACACAACGAACGTTCTCTCACTTGGCGCGATTCAGGCGCCCGGGATCTGCCCCCGGGATCAAATGCGGTCGCGAAAAAATATTTGCGCAGGCGCAGCCAGAAATAGGTGGTGGAGGCGCCGACGACAAACATCACAATGACGTTGTTTTCCGCCCCGGCCGCCATCCACACGAAGCGATAATAAGCGGACACGGCGCCCATAACGAAACTGAGCGCGGCAAGAAACGCGGACATCAGGCGGCTCGGCGCCGTGGAGGTACGGAACCGCTCCCAGCCGAGTGAAACCAGATAAGACGAAGACGCAGCAGCGATCGCCGGCATCAGCCATGTGTCCAGCGAAAAAAACATGTCCCGACCCTCCCCCGAACTTCCTGGCCTGAGCCCCCCTTCACCTACCTTGATACAAGAATAACATGACTTGCACATGCCGCAAACTCTGACGTCCACCCGAACAGATCCGCTTCCGACGCCAAATCCGGTGATATAATGCACTTCCTGAAGGGGATTGCAAATTTTCGAGCAATCATGGCCGCAGATCTTCTACACGAGGTTTAAATTTTATGGAACAGCTTGAGCAAAGCATGCTGGAGTTGATCACCCAGACTTCAACCAACCTGCCCCCCGATGTCCGCCGCCGGATGGGAGATGCCCTGGCCGCCGAGGTAGCGGGGAGCCAGGCCGCATCTGCGCTGGAGGTCATGGCGGTCAATGTCGACATGGCGCTGGCCGATGGCGGGCCGATCTGCCAGGATACGGGGCTGCCGACGTTGGAGATTCGCACCCCGATGGGGACAAATCAGCTGGTGATGAAGGAAAAGATTTTGGCGGCGCTTGCCGAGGCAACCCGCCGGGGCAAACTGCGGCCGAATTCGGTCGACTCCATAACCGGCAAGAACAGCGGCAACAATCTGGGACCGGGATCCCCAGTCTGCATTGGGAGCAGTGGGAGAACGCCGGCGGAGATCGAAGTCAAGCTGCTGCTTGAAAGGCGGCGGATGCGAAAACAAGAACATCCAGTATTCCGTCCCCTGCGACCTGCCCCATCTCGGGAGGGCCGACCGAACCCTGGATGGGGTGCGCAAATGCATCCTGCACGCGGTCTGGCAGGCTCAGGGTCACGGCTGCGCTCCGGGGGCCATCGGCGTGTGCATCGGCGGCGATCGCACACCTCAGGATACCAGCACGCCAAGGAACAGCTGTTTCGTCTCTCCGGATGATACGAATCCGGAACCCAAGCTGGCCGCGATGGAAGACTACATCATGTCACGTCGCCAACACCCTTGGAATCGGCGCGATGGGATTCGGCGGCGAGCTCGACCCTGATCGGCTGCAAGATCGGCGCGCTGAACCGCCTGCCGGCTTGCATTCTTCGTCTCTGTCGCTTATGACTGCTGGGCGTTCCGGCGCCTCGGAGTGATTCTCGACGCCCAGACCGGCGCCATCAAGCGCTGGCTGTACCGCGATGCGGGCACTCCGGTAAAGCCGATGGTCCAAGGCCAGGGTTTCCGCCGGACCGGCAAGGAGATCGTCCTGCAGTCCCCGGTTTCCGAAGCAGGACGGCGCGCAGCCTGAAGGTCGGCGACATCGTGCTCCTGCAACGGCGACATGTATACCGGCCGGGACGCGGTTCACGCCCACCTGATGAAGAATCCAGCGCCCGTCGACCTTTCCGGGCGGGCTTCTGTATCACTGCGGCCCCGTGGTGCTGAAGCAGAACGGCGGATGGAAAATGACGGCCGCCGGCCCCACCACCTCGATCCGCGAGGAACCGTACGAGGCGGAGGTCATCAAGCGTTTCGGAATCCGCGCCGTGATCGGCAAGGGCGGCATGGGCGCCAAAACACTGGCGGCACTCAAGGAATTCGGCGCAGTCTATCTCAATGCCATCGGTGGCGCCGCCCAGTACTATGGCCGCTGCATCAAGAGCGTGAAAAATGTGCACTTCCTGGAATTCGGGATTCCCGAAGCGATGTGGCATATGGATGTTGAAGACTTCCCTGCCGTCGTCACGATGGATTCGCACGGCAACTCCCTGCACGCCGATGTCGAAAAGGCCTCCGCCGCCATCCTGGCCAAGCTGGCCGATCCGGTCTTCTAGGAAGACCTGCGATCACAATGGGACATCCGGTCGGGGGCCCTGCAATGTGCATCGGACGGCGAGGGGCTGCCGGCCGGCCCCTGATCGGAGAGAGCCCATGCACAGGCCTGACCTTCCGTTCCTCGGAGTGCTCCTGGCATTCAAGCCTGCACGGATGCGTGTCCCCCATGCAGCTCAGTCGCGGCGCAAGACCCAGCGAGCCTCGACTCCCGACAGGAGCAATCCGATTCCAGCGGAGCGCGAACGGATGGTTCAGCGAACAGCTGGAGAACCGGGATATCAAGGACCCGCGAGTCCTTGTCCAATGCGCAAAGTGCCGCGCCACCGATTCGTCCCCTCCAGCCTGGCCGATTCGGCCTATGATGACAATCCCCTTCCCCTCATGCTCGGGCAGACGATTTCCCAACCGTATATCGTGGCCTACATGACGCAGGCGCTCCGATTGCGGGGTGGCGAGCGTGTGCTGGAGATCGGAACCGGTTCCGGGTACCAGGCGGCCGTCCTGGCCGAACTTGTCCCTGAGGTTTACACGATCGAAATCCTGCCTGAACTCGAAGCCTTGGCCCGTTCGACGTTGCATTCTCTCGGATACCGGATCATGATCCGAATCCGAGACGGGTACCTGGGATGGCCGGACGCGGCGCCTTTTGACCGCATCATAGTAACCGCCGCACCCGATCACATCCCGCCGCCACTTATCGATCAACTCAAACCCGGCGGCTTCATGATTATTCCGGTCGGCAGTGTGGAGCAGGACCTCATCCTGGTCGAAAAAAATGAGCAGGGGATCAGCCGCCGATCCACCATCCCCGTCCGCTTCGTCCCGATGACGGGCCGCGCTCAGGGTTCGAGGCGCGAGAGCCGCCAATGCTATTCGCTTGGGCGCGATTCAAAAAATCAAGCCACGGATTTCACGGATTTTTAGCAGGCGCTGCCAAAAGGCGGCCTTTTTTGCCAGCCTCCAGGAGTACGGGCAAAAACGACGCCATCATTTGGTGCGCCTCCTTACGCGCAGGCTCCATGCATATGAATCCGTGCCATCCGTGCCACAATCTGCTCATTTCTTCTCAGCGTGAGAAGATTTCAGGCGGCGCTCAGCAATTTTCGTACATCTGCGGAACGAGCCGCCATTAGCGTCGTAATGATCTCGAAGCCCTGTACTGTCAACACATAGCGATGTGTTTTCGGGACTTTTTTGATCAGCCCGTGCGCGCGTAACATACGCAGTTTGCGGGTTACAGCGGCGCTCCTCTTTCGTTGCTCTTTCTTGTCGGTAGTGGTTTTGGGGTACAGATGTTTGCGCAGGTCGCGGTTACGAAATCCGTTTATTGCGAATTCGCCACGATTCACCGTCTCGAGCAAAGCGGCGTCTTCGGCTCCGAGCGGATTTAACGCCCTGACGGATCGGTTGGCCTCCTGCTTTCGTCGACACACGCCCTTGGTTAAATCTTTCAGGGGTTTGCTGCAATACGCAGAGGCCAAGCTGCGGCGTACCTTTCATTGCTGGCCTGCGACACCGCCGCACGCCGAGGGAGATCCGCCACGCCCTTGCGCATCCTCTGCCACTTGTTGACTTCCGGCTGCGTCTCGGTCCCACGATATACTTTGAAGTCCCGCGGCTGGATGATTGTGGTCTCGATGCGCAGGACACTCCCCTGCTTGTCGTATATTTTGACCGAGTTGCCGTTGACGCAATGCTTCAATCGGATCCCCTCCGGCCGCTCTTTCAAATCGCTGACCACTTCTCCGGCAAAGGTCCCGTAGCGCCCGCCGACGGTCGGCGCTTTTCGACCTAAGAAACGCATGACCTGCTCACAACTTAGGTTCTGCATTCCATGCCGAATCAAGTGCGGATAAAGTCGCGCGAGCGCTTGTGGGCTTCGGAACAGGATGTCGCTGGCCCATTCGCTGTCTTGGCAGGACCAGTAATACTTCATCGGGTAATCGGCAAACATCGTCGGTTGGATCGGATGCACCTGAAGGGAAACGGCATTGAGCATCTTCGTCCAGTCTGTCTGCAGTTGGGCATCGGCCAGTGCCTGGACCCGCTCTACGTCCTCCACGGCGACAAGACAGTTTTCTCGTTTCTGATATCCAATGTCGTGCTGATCTAATTGCCTGGCAAGCCATTCTCGCCCATTCATACAACACCACAGGTTGAATGGGAACCAGGTCTGCAAACGCATATGCATCAGTCCCCACTGCGGATGTAGAAAATAATGGTACAAGTGCAGGCATTTGCGCTACGGCTTACCAGTTCGAGCTTCTTTTTCTCTCGGTTCCTTTGAACATCAAAGCTGCAGCAAGGCTCCACCGCCGTCAGAACACAAACCAATCCCTGTCGGATCCCATCCTTCTGTCCAATCTTACGGCCAATCTCCTCCTTGCGAGCCGAGGGGTCATTGACATATTGCACAGGCCGACCGGCGTCATCTGCCATTTTCAATGATGCCTTCTTAACTCGCTCGGTTTGTTCCAGCATCCACGTTCCCGCATCCTTGAGCAGCACGCCCGCATAGTTCAGGAAACTACTCAGCTCCCGCCACGTTAGCCAGGAGCCGGAGGGTTCCCCGGAAACGCAGGCGATCAAAACCGTTGATTACTCCAATGACAGAATCTGAATGTTGGCGTATAAATTCCTGCATGGCGTTGTTTTCCTCCAGTCCCTGAGTTTTTCGACAACTCTCAGCATACTGGAATGAACAA
>CAWGRQ010000012.1:0-74710 GCA_963824985.1 Terriglobia bacterium | reverse complement strand
AAATCTGGGCTTAGTGAGGTTGACGATACGTGAGGCGCTTGCCTTCGCCACCCTGTACGGCAAGCACCGCACGTTCCCCATCGGTGATCTTGCGAGTGTTGTAGCGGAAATCAAATTCCGCCAGATAGCGATGCAGGTTCTTCTCGGCGCAATGCTGATAGTTGCCGCGCATCCCGCGCTTGAAGATGCAGAAATAGCCTTCGACCGTATTGGTGGTCACGTCGCCACGAGCATATTCGCTGGCGCGCGTGATTGACGGTTTCGTGCGCGGCAAACTCCTGGCCGACGTGCGTATAGAGACTGCTTTCATCGGTATGCAGGCGGCTTTCGCGATGCACGTTCTCGCGGACGATCTTGGCGACCGTTTCGCGCATCGGCGGTCGGGACATGGAATGAGCGAACGTTACCGCCGCGCTCGACAAGCGAAATGATGGCGCGCTTGCTCGACGGCCGTCTGCCACCCTTGGTGTAAGGGCGGCCGCTGGTCGTCTTCGCGATGGCGCGCGGCTTCTCGGACTTGCCGTAATACGTCTCATCGACCTCGACAACCTTGCCGGGGCCGCCCATCGGCGGGCAGATCGAGGCCGCCACGGCGCATGGCTTCCATGACGCGATGGTGCAGGAACCAAGCGGTGTTGTATTCGCAGCCAAGGTGGCGCTGGAGCTGCGTCGCGGTGAAGCCCTTCTTGGATGCAGCGTACAGGTGGAAGGCCATGGCCCACTGCGTCAGCTTGGCGTGGCTGCGCTCCATGACGCTCTTGGTCATGACGGTGAAATCCTTGCGGCACTCCTTCTCGCCGCAGCGATACCGACCGGCCTTCTTGGTCGCGTAGTGCTTCAAAGAGCCGCAATGCGGGCATACCGGGCCGTCGGCCAGCGGGCGGCTTCAAACCAAGCCCGGGCGGCGTCCTCATCGTGAAAGTGCTTCTGTGTAAACTGGTTCTTGGCCATCGGCGATCTCCAATGGCCAAAACACTACAGCATGGGGCTTGTGGTGTCAACTACGTAATTGGGAATATGATCGCCACACGACCCTCCTCGAGCCCCACGACAATCACTGGCGCCGGCCGCCACCGGCGCCGCATTCCGCCGATCTGTGCTGGCTGTTGGAGGAGGCAACTGCCGCCGCCTTCGGCGTGCCGGCGAAGGAATTGCGCAGACGCTCTCGCCGCGGCGCGCAGGCCGCCTTGGCACGGCAGAGCGCGATGTATCTCGCGCACGTCGTGCTCGGCTTGACCTACGACGAAGTGGGTCTGCTGTTCCGCCGCCATCGCACCACCACGGCGCACGCCTGCCGGTCCTCTCCAAGACCGCCGCGACGACCCCGCGATCGATATCCGCCTCGACATGCTGGAAGGCCTCTGCGTCGAAATCTTCACCGGCCTGTTCGCCCCGCAGGCCGCGCAATGAGCGCGCGCGCCCGCAAGAATGCGCGTCTGTCCGAGCGGCCGGTGCCCGAGATCGACCGCTTTCGCGCCCAGCATCTCGCCTTGGCGCGGCGCCAGATCGTCACCGAATTCGGTCGCGCGGCCGTGGTCGTCGACGAAGCCGAGAGCCCGCTCGCCTGGCTCGCGCGCCGGCGTGGGCGCGATGGCCGCGCGCTCATCGAAGCGCATCAGCTACAGGCCGGCGAGCGCCTGCGCGCCGATTTCACCTGCGCCAATCTGATGCCGCGCACGACCTCCAACTGGGCAAGCCCGATCGCCGCCGACCGCCGCGGCGGTGGCGAGCGCGCGGCCAACACGACCGACGTCATGATCGCGGCGCGCCAGCGCGTGCATCGTGCGCTCGACGCGGCCGGCCCGGAATTTTCCGGCCTGCTGGTGGATGTCTGCTGCTTTCTCAAAGGTCTTGTCGACATCGAGCGCGACCGCGCCTGGCCGCAGCGCACCGCCAAGATCGTGCTGCAGCTCGGGCGAGCGGCTGGCGCGGCATTACGGTTATGCCGGCGAGGCGAGGGGCCGCGCGCGCGCCGAGGTGCGCACTTGGCTCGCCGACGACGTTGCATTCGGAGTGGAGTGAGCGATGGACGCTTGATCTCTCCGAAACAGAGATCCTGCTCATGTGAGGGCGTCATCTAGAGGCGTCTAAATGATGGAGCGAGGGTGTGGCGCCCGCGCAGGGGAGACGGACGCTCCTCCCCACCCGGGCGGCGCCGGGGCACCACGCACCAGAGATGGTGCGTGCACTAACGAAGGTTGCGCCGATCGGCGCGCCGTCCCCCTCGTTTTGAGGGGGGAGGAAAAGACGACGGGCCTACCCGGGGCCTTCACAAACAATACGGGCGGCGGAGCGTTGGCTAAATGCTGTTTGAAAATTGAATCGCTGCTTACGCCGGCGCGAGCGCGGCTTGGGCCTCGGCGCGAATGCGATCGACCATGGCGCGCAGGCCGTTGGAGCGTTGCGGCGTCAAATTCTCGCGCAGGCCGAGCTTGTCAAACAGCGCTTCCGGATCGACCGCGAGGATCTCTTTGGCGTGCTTGCCGGAAAGAGCGCAAACAGAATGGCCACCAGCCCGCGCACGATATGCGCGTCGCTGTCGCCTTCGAAGCTGAGCGAGGGACCTGCGGCGCCGTCCGGCTTCACATGCGTGACCAGCGAACTTGGCCGCGCAGCCGCGCACTTTGTTGGCCTCGCGATGGGCGGCCGGGTGCGAGCGGCGGCAAGGTGCGGCCGAGTTCGATGACGTAGCGATAGCGGTCGTCCCACTGATCGAGCAGTTCGAAATTCTCGACGATCTCGTCGATCGCGCTCATGGCCCGTACTCGGCCCATCCTTGGCCGGTCCTTGCGGCCTCTATATAGGCGGCCAAAGGTTTAATGGCCAATGCGAGGCGGCAAACCCCGCGCTAAAAGACCGGCAGGACAGGCGTTTTACAGGCTGGCGCGGACGTCGCGGTGACCGGCGGCAGCGGAACGCGGCCGTGCCACCGGGCTGAGATCGGACGGCGTCAGCGTGCCGTGGTCGACATTGGACACCGGCACGACCTTGGCGGCCGATGGTCCAGTCTTGATTCCAGTCTTGCCCGCCGTCTTCTGCTCGGGCGCGGATTTTTCGCTGATCTTGGTGCTGACGAATCGTACAGCGTGCGCGCGCCGGCTTCGGCCTTGTGGCCAAGCGCGACCGCGACCTTGCCGCCGACCTTGCAGGCGTCGGGCTGGCGTTCGCAGAAGCCGCGCGCATCGGAGACCGCGGCGCCGGAAGCGTCATGGCCTGCGTCGCGTCGATCTGCGCATCGGGCGACGACGATTTGGTGCCGCCCGGAAGCAGCACGAAAACGACGCCAAGCCAGAATGCCATTCGCAGCAAGAAAGCATGACACCCACCCCAACTCCCCCGGCGGACTTATCGCCGCCTTTGAATGAAATCTAGCAGACAGCGTTGAAGCTGTCGTTGGCGATGAAGCGAGGGTTTTGGGCAAAGTCGACGCGATGCTCGACGCGATTTTTCGTAAAATTCAGACTGGATCAATTTGCCTAAACTTTTGATGCTAACGCTCGCGCGCTTTCCGGTCGCGTTTTCGCCCCGCGTGACATGGTTACCGATGCGGTAACGATAAAGCCGGAGTGGCCCAGCCAGCCCATTCGGCAAGACAAATTTCACCACTGGCCGGCCCAAAGAGCGCGGTTCGCTGCACGCAAGTACGCCTTTAGGCCCGCGGGCCGCCCGCCTTAGCGTTCGCTTAAGCCGCGCTGACTAAAAATTTTCGCACCAAAAGGAGCGTCTGCTTCGGCAAGACGTGGGACAGGGGACAGTGCGTTTCCTCACACCAGTGTGGCGAACGACGTCGATGCGTCGGCGAATCCGATGGCGCGGCACGACGCGCTGACGGCGGCGCGCCATCGCGCTTTCATTGCGCCGCGTCCCGCTCGGCAGCCTTGCCGTGCTCGCCAGCTTCCCGGTCTATCTCGCCTTCCGCGGCGTGCCGAGTGCGCCGAAGCCGGTGTGTTTGCCTGGCTGGTGGCGCCGATCCTGATCGCCTATTTCCTGTCGCGCACCGGCCGTTATCAGAGCGCGCACGTGCTGTCCTCGCTTGCGCTCACCGGGCTGGTGACGGTCGTGGCCTGGCGCACCGGCGGCATCGCTTCCTTCGCGGCCATCTGGCTGGTGGTAGTGCCGCTCGAAGCCGCGCTTTCGGCCTCGCGCCGGGTGGTGGCGCTGGCCTCCACCATCGCGCTTGCCGCCGCCGGCCTGCTGCTGGCGGTGAGTGCCATCGGCTCGGCGCCGCCGCCGCCGACGGCCGCTACCGCAGCACGGCGCGCTGGCCGCGCTCGGCATCAACTCGGCGGCGCTCTACGCCATCGGCCTCGCGCTGCGGCGCCGAGCAGCTCGCGCGCACCCCAGCCATTGGCTGCTCTATGTCGAGGAGGACCGCTACCGCCTGCTGGCGCGCAACATGACCGACGTCATCACCCGTCACGGGCGCAACGGCGCGGTACTGTTCGTCTCGCCGGCGGCCGAGCCGCTGTTCGGCGTCGCGTCCTCCGCGCTCGCCGGCCATGGCATGTTCGAACGGGTGCACGTGGCGGATCGCCCGGCCTGTGGATCCCACTGCGCTCGCAGATGCAGCGGCGCGCGACGAGGACCGCGCGTCGAACTCCGTATCCGCCGCGGCGGCGAACTCGAGCACGGGGCGAAGGTGCTCAACTTGGCGGGCATCTTCGTTCCGGGTCGAGATGCGCTGCCGCCCGCTCGACCAGTCGAGCACGCCGGCCGGTGAATGCGAAGTGGTCGCGGTGCTGCGCGACATCAGCGAGCGCAAGACGCAGGAACGCGCGCTCGAGATTGCGCGCGCGGAATTGCAGCGCGCCAACGCCGCCAAAAGTCGTTTCCTCGCCACCATGAGCCATGAACTGCGCACGCCGCTCAACGCCATCATTGGCTTTTCCGACATGCTCACCAACGCCTCGATTACGCGCTTCGACAATGACCTGTATACCGTCGTGGGGGTATTGCCGCCCGGGTTTCGCCACCCGGGGCCCAACATCCTCGGCGACATCGAAATCTGGGTTACGGCAGGATTTCATGCGGCGCCATTCCCCGATCCGCCCGTGCGCGCGGCCCGGCAGCTGCCCCGCGCCATAGCGCGCCTCAAGCCGGAACTCAACCTTGCACAGGCGCAGGCGAAATTGGACGCCTTTGCCGATGGCCTGCGGCGTCAATACCCGACGTTCTACCCGCAGCGGGTGGGATGGTCGCCTCAGATTACCCCGCTGATAGAGGATCTGACAGGGAACCTCCGCACCATGCTCCTGGTGGTCCTGGGTTCGGTCGGTTGTGTGCTGCTGATTTGCTCGGTCAGCATCGTGAATCTGGTATTGGCGAGAGCGACGATCCGGCACCGGGAATTTGCGATCCGGAGAGCCATCGGCGCTTCGAGCTGGATCGTGATCCGGCAGCTGCTGGTGGAAAACATGATGCTGGCTGCCGCGGGAGGCGCCGCCGGCCTGCTGGTGGCCGTCTGGCTGCAGCCTTTGCTGCTGCGACTCGCGCCCGTGAATCTCCCTCGCCTGAACGAGGTCGGATTCAATCTGACGGTGTTTGCATACACCGCCGTCATTTCGATCGTCACGGGACTCCTGGTGGGCATCGTTCCCGCGATCAAGGTCGCGCGCACCGATTTGTTGCCGAATTTGAAGGAAGGCAGCAAGGGGATCGGAGTAGGCGGGGGGAGGAGCCGGGCCCGCAGTGTGCTGGTCGCCAGTGAAATCGCGGTGTCGTTCACGCTGCTGGTCGGGGCCGGCCTGCTGCTCAAGAGCTTCTGGAATCTGATACAGGTGGATCCCGGATTCAATCCTGACGGCATGACGGTCGCCAGCATCTGGTTGCCGGCCCCCAACGATCCCCGCACTTCTCCCTATCCCGATCAGCCATCGCGGACCGCCTTCATGCGCAAGGTGCTGAATCGGGTGCGCCGGATTCCAGGCGTCGAGGCGGCCGCATTCGGCGGCGGCCAGAGCATCCCATTAACCAGATTCAACACCGCGACCTTCAGAATTGAGGGGGCCGATTTACAGGCAAACGAGACGCCGACCGCGCAGGTGACCGGCGTCAGCCCCGATTTTTTCCGCGTCCTGGGCATTCGCCTCATTGCCGGACGCACGTTTCTGGAAAGTGACGACAGCCAGAATCGCGTGCTTGTGATCGATAATGCGACCGCCCAACGATATTGGAAGGGAGAGAGCCCGCTGGGAAAGCGGATCGCCTTCGGCCAGGCCGGCCAGCCGGTGTGGCTGCCGATCGTGGGGGTGGTCGGCACCATGAAAACGGACGCATTCGAATCGCCGGATGCGCCGCACATCTATGTCTCCATTTATCAGGGCTCGGGCAATGCCATGTCGGTTTTCCTCCGCACGATTCCCGGCGTGAAGGTTTCCGGCGATCTGCTGCGGCGCGAAATCGAGGCCGTCGATCCGGATCTGCCGGTGTTTGGGGTCCGGCCCATGGAGGAGGTGGTGTCAAGATCCATGGCACGCCGGAGTTTTGCGATGAGCCTGGTGGGCGCTTTTGCCCTGGTGGCGCTGGTGCTGGCGGCCATAGGTATTTATGGGGTCACCGCCTTCTCCGTCAACCAGAGGAGGAGAGAGATCGGCCTCCGCATGGCCCTGGGCGCCGGAAAGCAAGCCATCATCCTGATGATCCTGCGGCAGGGCCTGGGAATCACCGTCATCGGAGTGGCCGCCGGGCTGGCGGGAGCGATCGGTTTGACCCGCTTTCTGCAAAGCCTGCTTTTCAACACCACTGCTTCCGACCCGGCCACTTATCTGAGCATTGCGCTGCTGCTAGGAGCCGTGACCATGCTCGCATGCTACGCCCCGGCGAGGAAGGCGATGCGCGTCGACCCGGCCATCATGCTGCGCAGCGAATAGGTGTATTAGCGGAGCGGAATGCCGTTTAAAATGCACGACCGGCCTTTTTTTTTCCGATTACGTGCCGCTCCTGGGGAACAATGTTTTGTAGAAACTACTTCGTCACCAGAAGTTTGCTACCAAGTCGGTCACTACCGACGTCGTAGATGACTACTCTAAGAATCTGTTTAGGGTTTTTTGCAGGGATAAGAGCGGAAAAGGGGATTCTTGACCGCAGCATACGCCGATAGACTTCCTCTTCCAGCTGCAAATTCATCGTCTGCCAGTCTTCTCCAAGATAAGTTCCTTTGTCGTCCGCATAAAAGATTGCGATGCGAAGCCTGCCCAAATGCCTGTTTTCGACGGTTTTGAATCCCACTCTTGCAGTATCGATCTGCAGGTCGATCTTAATCTGCGCTTGTCCGGTCTCGCTTGTCGCCTTTCCAGCAGTGATCTTAAATGGAAGTTCATCCAAATCCGTTTCTTGGGTAACGGCAGCTGCAATGCGCTCACGAACGATGGGTTCCTCAATTTCTGGAGCGGGCAGAGTGTCACCAGAAAAATATCCCTCGCGGGAAACCACCTTCATGCCTGGCCTGTTTACCTTTACTTCGATATGACGGTATTGCCCCTCCAAAAACTCGCCCTCGGGGTAGTAACCCAATTGGTAGCGGGTTTTCGCAGTGAGGCTCGCGCGCGCATACATGTCGCTGGCCTTTGCCATCTTCTCCTCAAGCGCAGCCAGCAACGTTGCTTTCAGTGCGGCCGCTGCCTCCGGAGAACATAGGCCCGTGACTGATGCATCTATCGCACCCATCGGGCGGACAATTTCCGGCATTCCACCCTGGCCAGCGAATGTCGGCATCCTCGGAGGTGGAGGCAGGGGCGAAGACTGTGAAACGGGGACGTTGATCCTATTGATCTTGAAGTGCCGAATCTCCTGGCGCCGGCCATTATCGAAGATTTGAAAATCTTTCTTTCTCAAATCAACCATGGGCTCATTGTGCGGTCCTGTCACAATCGCATCCACAGCAACAAGCCGGACCGGGACGCGCACCGTGAATTGACGGGAGTTGGCCTGATCCTGATCACAAGCGCAGGTTCGTGATGAAGCAGAAGTGAATCCACACGGAAGGCCAGCCAATATTGCGATCAAGATAGCCGCCATTTTTTCGGTGGAGCGCATGTCTCCTCCTTTTCTGAATAGGCTGGCGGACCGCGGAACATTCAATTTCTACATTCTAACTCTAAAGAATTTCCAACCAAAACAGAAAGACCAAACTTGAGGCCATCCAAAATTGCAGATCGACCCGCTTGACCTCTTCTCGACTTCGCGTCGTAACTAGTTTAATTACGAAATGCGTGGCGCTTGCTTCCAAGCCGATCAGAATCTGTATCGTAAATGATGATTTTCAATGTCTGTCTCACGACTTTGTAAGGGACGGTCACAGAAAATCGAATCCCTGATTTCATCATTTCCGAGTGCTTTTCGACCGCAAAATCGATGTCTACGGTGCCCCAATTGTCGCCAACAGCATTTCCTTTTTGGTCCGCAGCGAATACAGCGGCATACAGTTTGCCGATGTAGTGGCCGTCGATGTTCTTTAGTCCGAGCTTGCCGGCATCAACTTGGATGTCAACTCTGATCTGAGCCTGCCCAAGCGGCTCCAAATTTGCACTCAGCAGGAAAGGAATATCGCCGAGATCCGAAGGATAACGCAGCGCCGCAGATATTCGACTCAGGGCGATGACCTCTTCCCGATTGTACGACCGCACTCTTTCGCTTGCAAAATACCCGTGTCGAAATGCGACATTAACTCCCGGCCGGCCGAGCTTCACGTCGATGCGCCGATATTTCCCGTTCCAATTCTCATCCTTGGGATAGTAGCCGAGGAGATAGACCATCCGTGTGCCTTCGTTGACACGAGCCAGAGCTTTGCCGATATCTTCGCGAATGGAAGCACGACCTCCGGTTAATTCAGAGATGCTCCTCAGACTCGAAACGGCAAAAACTCGGCTGGCATTAGGTGCGTACGGGGTTCCCCCTGTTTTAAACGTATCAATGGCCACCCGCGCGTCATTTGCATAGGCCGCAAGCCCATTCTCGTACTCTAGCCGGGGCAAAAAAAGTCCATCGGGAGTGAAATACAGCAGATGCTTTTCGCCTTGCATGAATCGCATGTAACGAACACAGGCATAAGGAAATACTTACGGGCAATCCCTGGGATACTGCCCGTAAAGTGGCGTTACCGGACAAGTCCCCGGCATGGCCCGTAACGGAGCACAACGAACAAGTCTCGAGCGCAGGGAGCAGCAACTTCTCCCTGGCTGCACACACCGCCCAGACTGGGTGCCCTTACTGAACCACGAACACCTTGGGATCGAGTGGCAGATTGTGCATTACTTGTGTGATTGCAAAGTTCCATTTGCCCAGAAATCCCATCTGTTGGCAAGTGATTTCATACTCATGGGGCAAAGTCAGCCCGTCCACTTCCATAAAGTTGTCGAACGTCTCAACAAGCGACCTCATATCCGGGCTGCCCCCCCCCAAATATCCGGAGGGCGTACCCACTTTGTATTGCGAACGGACGAGGCGAAAGGTCTCAGGATCGAAATACAGCGAAATAAGCAGACCTCCGTTTCCCTTGTTGATTCCGTACGTGAGTTCGTGAAGTTTCTTCCCTTCGACATCTTTAAGCCCCGTATATTCCAGCCCGGGCTGCCTGTGCGCCAAGTCAAGCAAGGGCCATGCGGTCGAGAGAGTTCCTCCAAGCAACCCTTCTTTGAGAAGTTTATCGAATGCGTATACGAAATCGGCGAGCGGCCAGCGAACTCCGTTCGGCGGTACACTTGCGATATTTACCTTCTTACCGTCGAAAGTGAATGTATCGCCGGGATATTTCATGTTGTCGAAGATCGTTTCCATGCGGATCATCCGTCCCGCGGTGAGAAAATTCAAACTCCCGCTCAGCTGGCCCGCACCACCCATCAGAAAGACAACGTCTGCATTACCCAGGGCCGTGCGATTTCTGGCTGCTGCTCGAGCTTCGGCCGTACCAATAGAGGCCAGATGCTTGGTCACCAGCTCCTCCGGCTTCATCTTCGCGCCTCTTGCGAACACGAGTGCGGCCATCAATAGAGCAATTGTGAGAGTCGATAAACGCAGCAAAGGGACGCAACTTGTGGTTTTCATAAGGGCTCCAATGAACTTGAAGGTGTAAAATGCTCTCTCAATTGGATGCCCTGAAGCAAGCAAAGGTTCATTCCACGGACCATAAGATTCCGGGGCTTGATTGCGCAAGTGCCCGGACCTGTCCGTAATTGTGAAGGTTTTTTATATTTCGATATTCTTCGCTCGCATCCGGCTCGCGGAGGCCGCCGGATGCCGGGCTGCACGCGCGCGCGGAGCCCGGATCCTTACGGCACATTTTGCGTGCCGTAAGGATCCGGGCAGACTGAGAGCCTGCAGCCCCGCGGCTCCCCTACATCACGCCTCGGGAATCCAGACGATGGACGTCGGAGGAGGCGGCGCCGGCCGCGGTTGCTGTCCCGGTGCCGCGCCGGCCGGTGGAGGCTGGGGAGGAGGAGGCGGGGGCGGCGCGGGATCGCGGTTGGTGCGCGCGTAATTCGGGATCGCAGTCATGGGCGAGCCGTCCGCGAACTGCCCCTTGATCACCAGCACGCCGCCCAGCAGGTCCCCCTTCCACTCCGTAGTGAGCGGCGCGGAGGGAGCGAGCGCCTTGGTGATGTCCTGATCGACCTTTTCGATGTTGTAGACGAGCGGACCGTAGCGCAGGGCCACTTTTCCCCGGTCCGCCTCGATCTTCTCGCTTGCCTTGACGCGCTGCACCTTCATCGGCAGAACGAGGTCGATTTTGTCCCCTTTCTTCCAGGTCCGGGTGATGACCGCATAGCCCTTGTCGATCACCG
Source organism: Terriglobia bacterium (assembly GCA_963824985.1). Lineage (GTDB taxonomy): Bacteria > Acidobacteriota > UBA6911 > UBA6911 > UBA6911 > JAFNAG01. The sequence continues at coordinate 63,932 of CAWGRQ010000012.1, read as the reverse complement.
GCTTGACCGCACTGCCGTTGACGGCCAGAGCGAGTAATGCCGTTGGCCTCCGGCGTGCTCTTGTAAAGCACGCTGACATCGCGGTTCGGCACCCGGACCCTGATGCTGAAATTTTTCTGGGTCGCGGGATTCACCGTGATCGAAACCTTGCCGTCCCAGGGATAATTGGTCGCCTGGACCATCTCGACGTCGGTGCCGGCGACGTCTTCGACGGTGATGGTGCTGCCGACGAAGAGGTTGACGTAGATGCCGTCCGGGCTCTTGGCGTAGATCCAGGTGGGCATCATCAGCAGCGTCCGCGGGATGTTGCCGACGCAGCACGGGCAGTTGTGCCACGGCGTGCGCGGGGCGTTCGAGGCCAGCGGATTGGTGTAGTAGAAATTCTTCCCATCCAGATCCGTGCCGCCCAGCAGAGCGTTGTACATGGTCTGCTCGTACAGGTCGGCGTACCGGGCGTCGTGATACATCAGGTTCATCTTCCACTGGAAGAAGATCTCGCCGCAGCTCGAGCACGACTCGCAGTAGGCGTTGTTGCGCAGCGAATAGTTCGGGCCGAAGCCTTCCGACGTCTCGCCGCTGCCGACGCCGCCGGTGACGTAGTACTTCTTGTTGACGATGTTGTCCCAGAGCGACATGACGGCGCTCTGGTAATCGGGGTCGTGCGTTTCGACCGCGACATCGGCCATGCCCGAGTAGGTGTACACGGCGCGCACGGCGTGGCCCGACGGCTTCGTACTGCTGGATGACCGGCAGATGGCTCTGGTCGTATTCAGTGCCGTCCTTGCGGCTGTCGAGCAGGAACTTGGCCAGCTGAATGTACCGGTCGCCCTTGCCGCCGCCTTCCATGTCGTTGACGAAGCGGCCGAAGCGCACCAGCGCCTGCTCCATCTCCTGGTGGCCGTCGAACCATTCCTTCTTCGGGGGCGGCCCGATGTTGTCGCACCAGCAGTCGGCCAGCTTCTTGGCCGCGTTGTACAGGCGGGCGTCCTTCTTGCCGGTCATCAGGTAGTGATTGATGGCGGACTCGATGAAGTAGCCGGCCGTGTAGCCTTCATGATTGCCCCTGCCCTGCGGCGTCCAGCGGTCGGGCCAGCGCTGCGGATCGCGCAGCGTGAAGGCCGTCTGCAGATAGCCGTCGGGTTCCTGCGCGGCCAGGATCTTCGGGATCCAGTCGTCGAGCGTCGCCCGCATCTTTGCGTGCGCCTTGATGATCTCCGGATCGCCCTGCGGATCGACCATCAGGGCGATGCACATCGACTCGACCGTCTGGTGGACCCAGGCGTTGGAGAAGACATAGCCCTTGTGCGCGCCGTGCGGCTCGCCGCGCAACGCCTTGGCGGCTTCGATGAAATTGTCGATGCCGCCCGGACCCTGGGTCAGATCGGTCCGGTTGATCTGGTCAATGCAGTGGGGAATCCAGCTCACGATCAGGGCCTTCGCCCGGGCGTTCCAGAGCGGGCTGTCGATTTTGAAATTCTTCGTGTAGACCGCGTCCAGCTGCTTCTCGGGCGGTGGCGTTTCCGCCGCAACATTGAATGTCGACGAAGCGGTTGTCTCACCCGTCTTGACCGTAAGTTTCAGGACATAGGAGCCCGGAGCGGAAAACGTCGCGGTTGTGGCCAGCGCCTTGGGATCCGCAAATGTGACGGTTCCGGGACCGGACTCTTTGGTCCAACTGAAGGTCGCGGGAAGAACGCGGAGATTCACGGCGATCGTCTGTTTCGGATTGGCTGCCCCGGGGGCGTCGATCGTAATGGTCGTCTGGTAGGTGCCGGGAGAAAGCGTCTCGGCATTGGCGGTCAACGTCTGGTAGTCGCCGGGAGAAAGAGATCCGGCATTGACCGTTGCGGTGAAAAACCTGTTCACCTGTGTGGTCCCGCCCCGTCCCCGTCCTCCCCTGGCGCCCCGCGCAGGGAACGACAACCAGGTTGGATTGGGCGTCGCCGTGGCGGTCCAATCCGTGGCCCCCTCTACGGCCAGAGGGACCGTCTGGCCGCGCGGATTGGCACCCTGGATCATCTGGAAATCGATGCTTGCGGGAGTCGGTCCCGCGGGTAAGCCTCCTCTGCCCCCATCGCCGGCCTTTCCGGCTCGCCGCCGAAACCTGCCCAGCCCATCAGGTAGGTCTTTCCCGGCAGCACGGTGACCCGATCGACGCCCGCGATCGATCTCAGCGCCGCATTATCCGCTGCGATCACGCCCGAAACGATCAGGTCCCGGATCACGGGAGGCAGCACGACGGATGCCGCCGCCGCCTTGCCGACTGTCCCCAACATTTCGCGCCGGCTCATGTTGTTCTTGATGTTTCCGTTGCTCAAGGTCGCGCCCTCCCACAAAAAAGGTTCGGTGTCCTGCGGGGGCCAGAACGCCCCGCCGAAAGATCGGCGGAAAACGCCCCGGCCCGCTATCAGAACGTGGACATCACCTCTCTATTTTCGCGCAAGTACATGTGCCACCGCAAGCAAGAACAACAAACTTAAGAAAGCTTCGGAAATATTTCGGCAATGTCGGATCGCGGCCCGATTGATAAATCCAGACGGGAGATCCGCGCGCGAGGGCTCCTTCACCCGCCAAGAGTGATGAAGGCAGACGGGAAAAGCGAAAGCGTGGCGTGCGCGGCCGGGAAAAATCCCTGGGCAGCCGGATTCCGTTACGGTATTGCGGTCTCCCGGGTCGCCGGAGAATCGACCGTTGCAGCGCACCTTTTCAGGTTACAAAGGATCGATCCGGTATACCGGGTAACAGCCCTGGCGATCTCCTGGAATTCGGACAGCGATGCCCTGATAGCCACCGGAAAGTGGTGGCGGCCGCTGGTCGCGACGCGCACGTACTCGCGGAGGAAGGGCGGCCCTCTCGGCCGGCGGCACATTTCTACTCACACCAGGAAAAGGTGGAAATAGGGTGGGCTCTTGGATCAGAATGCCTACGCACCATCGGAAGGAGACCGCTCATGGCGCTTCCACCCGACGCCAAGGTCACAACTTAAAGGGACAGAATAACCAGGCACCGTGTCCTTTACCCGCCAATCTTGCCAAGCCAGGTTGCGATTTCTTCAATAACCTCGGGTACCACATGGTCAGGCTTGGCCATGTACTCGTTGGGCATGCTTTTCCCTTCCCCGGCCTGAAAGAGGTGATTGAGAGTCGGGAACGAGCGGAACTTCACGTTCTTCCTCTCGCTTAAGCCGTCCTGCCAACGGGCGAAATCGGTCATGGTCACCTGATAGTCGCGCTCGGCCTGAAGGAACAGCATCGGTTGCTTCAGTTCGCGCGCTTCCATCGCGGGGTCGTACCCCTGCAGGTCGATCCAGTAGGAAGGCGGAGCCCCGAGGAGCACCTCGCCGGGGGCATTTAGGGTATCGGCCTTCAGAGTTTTGGCGCGCTGGGCCTCTGCTTTGAGTTTGTCGATGTGTTCCTGCGCTCCAGGCGGGTTCCCCTGAAGCGTTGCCAGATACTGGTTCTGCTCCACCATCAGGTCTTCCAAGGGGCGGGCAGCGCCGGCCAGCGAGATGAGGCCCGCGAGCTTCGGGTCCTGCCGCCCGATTCTTGTGATCAGATAGCCGCCCAGGCTGTGGCCAAGCACAAACACGCGATTCGGGTCGATTTCAGGACGGCTGCGGAGAAATTCCGCTGCCGCCAGAGCATCGTCGCCCGTTTCATCCTGGACCGTAAAATTCTTGATCGTGGCCAGCTTCGCGGCCGCATAGCGTGTCCGCTTTTCGTAACGCAGCACGGCAGCGCCGCGCGAGGCGAGACCTTCGGCCAGATCGCGAAACGGCTTCTGCGGGCCGATGCTCTCATCGCGATCATTCGGACCCGAGCCGTGAACCAGGACCAGGCCGGCGACCGGCCCCTTAGCCGCCGGCAAGGCCAGCGTCCCCGGCAACCGCCACTCGGCTTTGCCGATCATCACTTCTTCAGTCCGGAAGGAATCCGGTTTGCTGTAGGCAGGCGGGACCCAGAGCACGGATGTATCGTTGCCGGGGCGGGCCAACAACCCGCCGAGCTCTCCGGTCTTGTTTACCGTGATGACGAACTCCCATGTGGCGCGCTCGAATTGTATCGGAAGAATGACAACCTGCTGGTCGCCCGACGTCTGCGTTCTGGGTTCGAGACGCTTCCGCACGCCGCCCGCGGCCTGCAAAATGGGCTGCAGGCCGGAACGGAGCTTATCCTCCGATAATGCCGTCCTGATTTGCGGCGCCAGCATGGCGATGACGTCCGCATACTTCTGCTGCAGGATCAGATCAACCGCCTGTGTAGCTTTCGCTGCCGCTGCATCAGAGGGAGCAGCCTGAGGCGCCGTCGGAGCTGGAGGCACAGCGGCGGGGCGCATCCACAGACCGTTGATCTCGCCCGCCGGATTGAAGGAAACCACGAGATTCATGGTGGCGCGCTCAAATTCGACCGGCAGTGTGATCACCTGGTTGTCGCCGGCCACCTGCACCTGAGGGTCCAACTTCCTCGTCACTGCACCGATCTGCTGCAGGGCCGGATGAAGTCCGGAGGAGAGCTTTTCCGCGGTCAAACTCGCCTTCATTTGAGCGCCGAACATCGCCACTACGTCCGCATATTTTTCCTGAAGCAGCAGGTCGACGGCAATTCGTGCCTTTTCAACAGCTGTTTGCTGGGCAAATCCCCCAGCAACAAACAGCACCACCAGGATGGTGAGCATGGCAATGCGCATGATTGACTCCTCAAGATTCGATGCCCTTACAATGCCGCCGTCATTCCGTCCCTGTGGGGCTTTTCTCAAACTTTTTGCTCAGCCACAGTGAATAGATCACGGGAATCAGAACGGCAACCAGCAACAACCCGAGATCCACCATCGGCGAGAAACCGATCACTGCTCCCAGCGCGCCGATGATTCCCACCGCCGCGAAGATCCGTGCCCCGACGCGGTGTGTGGCAATCCAGACGGCATCGCTGGCCAATGTCCATGGCGTACGAATGCCGATCCAGAAATTGCGTCGCGTTTTGCCCAGCATGTTGCCGAGCCAGGCGAAAAAGAGGAACAGGCCCCCTATCATCCAGCGCCCATAAAAGTGCTCGGGATGCAGAGCCGCAGCCAATACCAGCGCATGAATGTAAACCATCAGAGCGGCACAGATGACCATCAGATAGTTGAACGCCGATCGGAAGGCGCTCACCTTGAAGTGCGTCGGGGACAGCCACTCTCCAGCCAGGATAAACAAGAGAAAAATCAACGCGCCTGCAGGCAGCCCGAGGCAGCCGAATGTCTTCCCTGCCCAACCGTTGACTTCGCCGCGCATGTTCCAGTGGGTGGGCATGCGCTCCGGGAGTGCCGGGTATAGAACCAGGGAGGCGCCCAGCGCGAGACCAAACAGCACGAGAACGACAATGGCAGCTGTTCTGGTGGTCATGACTTCCTCCTTGCAGGCTTTTCATCCTTCGCAAACATGGCAAACAGCATCGTCATCAGATCCTGAACAACCGTCGTGTTAAGCGAATACAGGATCTGCTGCCCGTCCCGGCGCGCCGAAATCAGGTCGGCATCCTTGAGCACATTGAAATGGTGCGACATGGAAGGCGCCGTTATGTTGAACGCGGCCGCGATATCTCCCGCACTCATCTCCGGCTGCCGGTTCAGCATCTGAAGGATCCGGCGGCGCGTGGGATCGGCAAGAGCCTTGAAAACATCGCCGTTCGGCATAACTCCTCGCTTAGATATTTAGCCAACTATCTAATATTAGGCCTGCAGACAGCCGACTGTCAAGAAGAAATCGAGGGCCGGAGCCGGATGTGAGCGGAACGTTTGCAATTCGAGATACGGGGACTGGAGACACGGGGACTGGCGACGATAACAGATTGATGCGGCCGTACGTGGATGATTCCACCACCGGGGAAATGGTGCGTGGAATCAATCCTTGGGCCTGACATCCGTTTCTGACCCCTAATATTCATGCCTGTCTCTTGCCCATGAGTGAAGAAAAGCATACGGCGCCGGAAAATGATGGCCGGGCGCGGAGCGCCGGGCTCTTCGAGCCCGCAAAAGCTCGGCACACGGATCCAATCTGCGTTCATCGGCGTCCTGTGATGTCTTGCTTCGTGAATAAGGCGGGCTAAGGCCCTCCGAACCCGGCGTCGCCGATCCGGGTCTTTTCCTGAATCATGGAGGTGAATTGTTATGGATATGATTTGGGGCAAACGCGTATCATGCCCCTGCATTCCCCAGACGCCCGCGTGCTGTTGTGATCTGGTCCGACAAGGTCTGTGACCCGGAGGCCGATATGAAGCTGCGCCGCATGGTTTTTCTGTGTCTTATTGCCGCTGTTCCTGCCCTTATCTTCCCGCTTCCGCAGGAGAAGGTTGATTGGAAAATGATGGCACGGATCCGCGACGAAGGGTTGCGCCGGTCGAAGGTGGCTGAATACGCCTGGTACCTCAGCGATTTCACGGGCCCCAGGCTGACGGCTTCTCCGGCGATGAGGAAGGCGCAGGAATGGGGCAAGGCCAGAATGGACGAACTCGGGCTGGTCAATACCGCACTCGAACCCTGGGGGGAAACGTTTGCCGCCTGGGAGGTCGAACATGCCTCCATCCACATGGTCGAGCCCAATTACCAGATGGTCATCGGCTACCCCCTGGCCCTTACCGCCGGAACCGGCGGCAACCTGGTGCGGGAAGCCGTCCTGGTGGACATCCAGAAAAAGGGCGACCTGGAGAAGTACAGAGGCAAACTGAAAGACAGGTTCATCCTCTCGACTCCCAAACGCGAGTTCGCGCCCCGCTTTGCTCCGGATGCGGTGCGCTACGACGATAAGGCGCTGGCCGCCTACGAGACCGAAGGAGTCGACATCAACTTCTCGCGATCTGCAGGAGGAGGCCTGGATGAAAAATCCTCCGGTCCCCAAAGACATTACTGCCGACGAATTGGAGGAGTTTTTCAAGTCCGAAGGCGTTGCGGTAATCCTGCAGGCGGGTCAGGGAGGAGACGGTACGGTGGTGGTGACGGCGCGGCCTTACCGTCGGAACGACCGCTCCACGGAAGGCGTGAAGAAATCCCTTCCCATGCTGTCCATGGCTCCCGAGCATTACAACCGGATCTATCGCCTCCTGGAACACGGCGCCCCCGTCAAAATGGAGGTCGACGTCCGGATCAATCTCGGCGGAGACGTGGAAGGCCGCAATGTGGTGGGCGAGATTCCCGGAACGGATCTGGGCGGATGAGATCGTGATGATAGGCGCGCATCTGGATTCGTTTACGGCGGGCACCGGGGCGACGGATAACGCATCCGGCTGTGCCGTGGTGCTGGAGGCCATGCGCATCCTGAAGGCCATCGGCGCGAAGCCGCGACGGACCATCCGGATGGCCTTGTGGAGCAGCGAGGAGGGGGGGCTGAAGGGCTCCGGAGGGTACGTCAGGAATCACTTCGGCAATCCCCGCGACGGCAAAAAACCCGACTACGACAAGCTCTCCGTCTACTTCAACATGGACAACGGCACCGGCCAGTTCCGGGGCGTGCATCTGCAGGGGAATCAGGCAGGCAGCGCCGGTTTTTTCCGAATGGATGAGACCTTTTTACGATCTGAAAGTGAGAACGCTCTCGCAATACAGCAACAAGGGCACCGACCACTATTCCTTCGATCAGGCCGGATTGCCCGGCTTTCAGTTTATCCAGGACCGGCTCGATTATCGCAGCCGGACCTGGCACTACAACATGGACCTGTACGATCATCTGGCGATTGAGGACCTGAAGATCAACGCGGTCGTGATGGCAGGTTTCGCCTATCAGGCTGCGATGCGGGACGAGAAGTTCCCCCGCAAACCGTTCTCCGACTGGAACCCTCAATTCACCCTCCATCAGCCCGACCTGTTCAAGGAAGGGAGCGCCCTGACCAACGCCATCGCCGATTTCGACAATGACGGCGACCTGGACATTTTCGTGGGCTTCAACAACAAACCGAGCCGGATGTACCGGAACGACCACGGGACTTTCAAGGACGTGGCCGCAGAGGTGGGGCTCGCCGATGTCGGCGCCATCCGGACCAGCGCCTGGGGCGACTACGACGGCGACGGCAACCTGGACCTTTTCATCGCCTCGGTGTCCGGCGACCAGCACCTGGTGCCGGCTCTACCGCAACGACGGCAACGGCGCGCACTTCACGGATGCGACCGCATCCGCCGGCGTCATGATCAGCGGCAGCTTCCGCCAGGCATCGTGGATCGACTTCGACAACGACGGCGATCTGGACCTCTTCGTGGCGCTGCGGGACAAGCCAAACGTCCTGTTCCGGAACGACAAGGGAAAATTCACGGACGTCGCCGGGGAATTGGGAGTGGGCGACCCGCGCCGGTCCGTGGGGGCCGTGTGGTTCGACTACGACAAGGACGGCGATCTGGACCTGTATGTGACCAACATGGACGGCGACGCCAACGGCCTCTTCCGCAATGACGGCCGGCGGTTCGTGGATGTCGCCAGGGAACTCGGGGTCGAGACCGGAGGGCGTCCCCTGGGCTCGACGTCGTTCGGGAGCGTCCGCCCATCCCTCGCCGACTATGACAACGACGGCAACATCGATATCTTCTGCGCCAACTACGGACCGAACGGCGCTCTACCGGAATGTCGACGGCAAGCAATTCGTCGACGTGGCGCCCGAACTCGGGCTGGCGATCGACAACTGCTACGACACCGGCGCCTGGGGGGATTGGGACAACGACGGCCGGATCGATTTATATGTCAACGGCACCGTCACGAGGGGCCGGAGTTTCGAAGATTACCTCTTCCACAACGACCCGGCGCGCTTCTCGGACGTGACTACGGACCTCTTCAGAAAATACGACGCCGATCACGGAGTCCAGTGGTTCGATTTCGACGGAGACGGCGATCTCGATCTGGCGCTCACCAATGCCGCCGCGGGCGGGATGCACTACCTCCTTCGGAACGACCTGCCCGGAGACCGTGCCAGACGCTCCCTCCAGGTGGCCGTGGTCGATGCCGGCGGACACTACACCAGGGCCGGCGCGGAGATCCGCATCTACGACAGCGGAACCGGCAAATCTCCTCGGCACCGGCATCATGGACACCGGTTCCGGGTACGATTCCCAGAATTCCATGCCGGTGCACTTCGGGCTCGCTCAGGGAAGCCCGGTGGATGTGGAGGTCACCGCCTGACACTGAAGGGGAGGAAGAGCGCACGGTTGGCGAAGGTCGATCCCTCAAAATTTCTGGGCCGGTATCTGACCGTTAAGACCGATGCGAATGGAATGATCGTCAAGTAGGCGATAGGGCTTCCAGCCTGTCAAGACCTGCTCCGAAAATTACATTCCTGGGGCCCGAGACCGGGTCTTTTCCGCCGGCCCGTCGATCAATACGATGATCGCCTTCAATCCGCACTCCCGGGGTAATGGTTTAGCCAAATCAAATGGATGAAGAAGCAAAACGCAAAGACGCAAAGGCGCAGGGGCGCAAAGATCGACACTGAGCAACAGGCGTGGGCGCAGCGCTTCGCGCTGGCGCATCCTTGGGCGAGCCGAAAGGAATCTCTTTGCGTCCTTGCGTCTTTGCGTTCTGCTGTTCAGCATCGGCTAAACAGATGCCGCCCGGGAGGCCGCTGCGCGCTTGACCAACTGCAATGCATTGCATTACAATGGGATTGAAAGTACTCATCCCGGAGAACGCCATGCAATCACAGTTGACCGTCAGGCTCCCCGAAGACCTCGACCGGGAAGTCGCCGATGCCGCCAGACGGCTGCAGCTCAAACGCTCCGACATCGTCCGGCTGGCACTCGTTCAGTATTTGCGGGAGCCGCACACCCGGGAAGATGAATCTCCCTACGGCAGGGTGAAACATCTCCTGGGCTCGATTAAGAGCGGCGTGTCCGACCTGGGAACCTCCCATCGCGAACACATCCTGGCCAGGATAAAACGCCGTGGTTAGCATCCTGCTCGATACCGGTGCATTGGTCGCCCTCCTGGATCGGAGCGAGAAAAACCATGCGCGCTGCGTTGAATTTTTTCGCTCCTACATGGGCGCCGTATACACTACGGAGCCGGTGCTTACTGAAGCCCTCTATCTCCTCGGACCGTCCGCCAGGGACCAACACGCATGCATCAATTTTATTCTTGAAGGGGGGGCCATACTGGTGCCGCAAACCCCGGCAAGTCTTGCACGGGCCGCAGCCCTCATGACGAAATACCATGACACGCCCATGGATTTCGCCGACGCCTCTCTCGTGGTTCTCGCCGAGGAAACGGGTATCCATGAAATATTCACGCTGGATGCCCGCGGTTTTCAGACCTATCGCATTCATGGCAAAAAGCGGTTCACAATCCAGCCGGGGTAAGCGGGCCCCCTCCTTTTCGCGTGATTCGTGACGGCAAAATCGCGCCCGGTCAACGGTTTTCCAATTTGCCGGGTCCGCATGCAGGCAGCTTATCCGTTTCCCTGGGAAATGGCGACGACCTCATAGCCGGCATCCCCGACTGCCGCCTTGAGTTGTTCGTCGTTCAGGGCGGCGCCCTGGACGATCGCGCTTTTGCCGGTGAGATCCACCTGGACCGATGTCACCCCCTGGATTCCGGAGAGCGCAGACCTCACTCGCCCGACGCAGTGCGAGCAACTCATCCCTTCGATCGAAAGCCGCTTTTCCATTACTTTACCTCCGTCAAGACTATTTCACGGGTTTGAACCTCTTCAAGCGCAGGGCGTTGGTCAGAACCGATACCGAGCTCATCGACATCGCCGCGGCGGCGAAGATAGGGTTGAGGAGGGGCCCGCCGAAGGCGTATAGCAGCCCGGCGGCCACCGGAATTCCGAGGATGTTGTAGCCGAAGGCCCAGAACAGGTTCTGCTTGATGTTCCGCATGACGTTCTTCGAAAGCTTGATCGCGTTCGGCACATCCATGAGGTCGCTGCGCATGAGGACGATGTCGGCGCTCTCCATGGCCACATCCGTGCCCGAGCCGATCGCGATGCCGATGTCCGCCTGGGCAAGAGCGGGCGCGTCGTTGATGCCATCGCCGACCATGGCGACCCTCCGACCCTCCGCCTGGAGTTGTTTTACCGCGGCAGCCTTGTCCTGCGGCAGGACTTCGGCGAGGACACGGTCGATGCCGACCTGGCGCGCGATGGCCGCTGCGGTCTTCCTGGAATCACCGGTGATCATGACAACGTCGACGCCCAGGCGGCGCAATGCGGCGATGGCGCCCGCGCTCGATTCCTTCACCACGTCGGCCACGGCGAGGAGCCCGGCATAGCGACCGTCGACCGCGACGTACATCGGGGTCCTGCCTTCGCCCGCAAGCCGGTCTGCCTGCGCCTCTCCCGACACCGCATCGACGCCGTTCGCGGCCAGGTGGCGGGCATTGCCGAGAAGTATGCGGCGGCCCTGGACGGTCGCCTCGATGCCGAAGCCCGGCACGGCGCCGAAATCGTTCGCTGCCAGAAGGGCGGCCCCGCGCGCTTCTGCAGTTCTCACAATGGCGTCGCCAAGCGGATGCTCCGAGCCCTGCTCCGCGGAGGCGGCGAGCGACAGGAGTTCGAGCTCGCTGAAGCCCGCGGCGGGGACGATGTGGGTGACCTCGGGTTGGCCCTTCGTCAGGGTGCCGGTCTTGTCGAAAACCATGATATCGATCTTGTGCGCCATCTCGAGGGCGACGCCGGACTTGATGAGGACGCCGTACTCGGCGCCCTTGCCCGTGCCGACCATGATCGCGGTCGGCGTCGCCAGACCGAGCGCGCAGGGACAGGCGATGGTGAGAACCGCAACGAAGACTGTCAGGGCAAAGGACGGCGTGTGCCCGAGCAGGAGCCAGGTGACCGCGGACAGCACGGCGATTCCGAACACGATCGGGACGAAGATGCCCGAGACGATGTCAGCCATCCGGGCGATCGGGGCCTTCGAACCTTGGGCATCCTCGACGAGCCTGATGATCCGCGAGAGAACCGTGTCGGCGCCCACCTCCGTCGCCTGGAAGGTGATCGAGCCGTTCATGTTGAAGCTTCCCCCGATTACCGTCGATCCGGGTTCCTTCTCGACGGGCAGGCTCTCGCCCGTAAGCAATGATTGGTCGACCGCGGTGCGACCGTTCACGACCTTGCCATCGACGGGTATCTGCTCGCCGGGACGGACCATGACGATGTCGCCGGCCTCGACTTCGTCGATCGGGATCTCAATCCCCTTGCCGTCGTAAAGCACGGTCGCCGTCTTGGGCTGCAGCCCCATGAGCTTCTTGAGCGCTTCCGACGTCCTCCCTTTGGTGACGGCCTCGAGTGACTTGCCGAGGAGAATGAGGGTGATGATGACGGCTGCGGTTTCGAAATAGAGATTGTGGACGAGACCGACCTCACCGTTTGCGATCGAGAAGACCGAGCCGGCGCTATATGCGATCGCCGCCGTCGTGCCCATCGCGATAAGGGAATCCATGTTGGGCGCCAGCCGCGCGATAGCCTTGAATCCGACGACATAGAAGCGGTAGCCCGCGGCGATCACGGGAATCACGAGTGCGCATTGGAGCAGCGCGTAGCGAAGCGGGAAATCTGCCGGCGCCAGAGGAGCGGGGAGCGGCAACCCGAGCATGGCCCCCATCGCCACGTAGAGAAGCGGCAGCGCAAAGGCGGCCGCAATCGAGAATTTGGTCCACAGGACGCGTATGTCGCGCTCCTTCGCCTGCTTGTGCTCATCCACCCTGGCCCCGGCATCGATCGGGAGCGGAACGTAGCCGGCTTTCGTGATCGCCTGCTTGATCGCGGATAGCCTCGTCTCGGCCGGGTCGTAGCGCACGAATGCCTTCTCGGTCGCGAAATTGACGCTCACGGAAGTAACGCCCGCGGTCTTGCCGACCACGCGCTCGATGGCGTTCGCGCAGGCAGCGCAGGTCATGCCTCCGATCGGGATCGTCACTTCCTTGCCCAAGCCTTCATCATGCGGTTTGGCTCCGTTCACCGGCAGATCCGCCGGGAGCGAAGCCGGGTCCGGATTCGAGTGTGTTGTGCCCTGGTTCGTCAATTGGATCCCCTCACCATCATTCGCCGTCGCAGACGACATATCAGCCTACGTATTTTTCCAGGATCAGGGCGATCTCGTCGATCTTTTCGCTCCCTTTGTCGGTGAGGATCGCGTCCTTCACGCAGGTGTTCATGTGCTGCTTGAGGATGACCAGGTTCGCCTTTTTCAGGAGCGCGATGGCCGCGTGAACCTGCTTCGACACGTCTATGCAGTACCGGTCGTCCTCGACCATGCGGATGATCGCTTCCACCTGGCCGCGCGCCGTCTTGAGGAGGTCCAGGGTCCTGCGGCTGCTGTGACTCGAATGGTGCATGGCTTGCCTCCCGTCCCATTGGAGCGGCCGGGCGACGCCCGGCTCCATACCCCTCCCCACCGGGGGAGGGTCTACTCATAGTGTGGTCCCGGACACGGGCTCTGTCAAGCGGCAACCCCGATCACCGTTTCGCTCCCGGGGAATCCTGCAGGAAACCCGGGGCCTGACCTCGGTGAAGTTTTTCACCTCGCGAGGATAGGCCGGGGACGGGCGTTGGTCTGTCATGGCGTATAAGTTCAGGGCATGACTCCGCTTTGTTGTGGGTCTGGTTTTGGTTGGACCAGGTTAAATCCCTGACAATCTTGAGATTGGGCCCAGTCTGGGCCCTGCCAAAGGGTTGCGGCTCATCTTTAGCCCCCCCGTTTGTGGATCCAGGAAAGATTTCTTTATTGATAAAATACTCAGCGTGCCCCGCCACCAAAGCCCGACCCGAAGACCGCCATTTGCTCTTGTTCCGGGGACCCTTGGGCAGAATCATGCAAACGCAACTTTCCGCCGGAGGCAATTTGTCATAAACTCGGCAATGCCTCACCGTCCGGGGAACATGATCCGGCGCCTGCCTCCTGCACTGACATTATTATGGTGGGACCATGAAAAAACTGATTACACTTATGCTGTAGCGCGCGGGTTGCGGGGTTCATAAACTCCTGCAGGCGAGGTCTCCACGCCCTAGGAGCCTGTCCGAGAATTAGGAGGGGCCGCGTTCTGAGCGCCGCAGGGGCAGCTGCCAGGCGGCGCGACGCAGGCGATGTCGCTGTACATCGGCGAGGAGCGCCAACGCCGCAGATGCCCCTGCGCCGCCGGAACCCGAAGGGCGCATGGGGGTTGCGCGGCGATCGCTGCGTTGCTCGTCGTCAACGATGTGCACCGACATCGCCTCCTCCTCGCGCCTTGCGCTCGCCGCGCAAGCCCCATGCGCGCGACCCCTCCTAATTCTCGGACAGGCTCCTAGATAACAGGCAGGGGCGGAAGTTGAGCGAGAAAATCAGCCGGCCATCGCTTCTTATGTCTTCGCCTCGATATTATCCGTCCCGCGCAAGGCTGTTGCCCGGGGTGTCCCACGCGAAGGGCGACGGCTAACCTTACCGCAGAATAATGTATCGCCCTGTCTCATCGATGCCAACGGCTGGTGGGACCCGGTTCTGCTCGAAGGCGAGGAACACTGCACTTAATCCCCTCCAGAACTCCATCAATTCAAGGCGACCGGCAGCCTCGCTCCACTTCTTGTCCTGCATGGACCAGACGTTGATCCCGGGCCGCTTGAGCAGCCGCAGGTTCTGGACGACGGCTTCGTAACCAGTGAGCTGGCTAATGGGGTCGATGTTCTCCAAGTCGAGAAGGATGGCCGCCGGCAGACTGTAGTTTCGCGGCCCAAACCCGTGGGCCGATTTGTACCAGGGCTGCCATTTTGCATTGTTCAGGTGCTTAGGGTGATTTCTGGCAAGGAGAATCGGGTTGCAGTCCACAAGTCTCTATTTGCGCATGCTGCAATCGCCGCGGGATACGCACTGACCATCATTTCTCAAACACGAGTCTCGAATCAACTTCAGGAACCCTTATGATGTAAGGGATGATGGAATCCCGTGAGGGGAAAAAAGCTCGGGCGAGGTGCAAGTGGGCCGCTTATGGGCCGTTGGAGGCCGTGGTACGATGAAACGTGGGCCGATTTGAAGGGGGGAGGGCTATGCTGGTAAGGGAACTGGTCGTTGCCCTCGCTTTTGCGATCCACGGAGGGCGGGAAATGGTCACGCAGAAAGACATCAGAAAGACATCACACGATCGCACAGTTTGGGGCTATGCCTCGCAAACCGGAGCGGGTCAGGCTGGCTTGCGATAAAAGTACGTCAACATGCCTCCCAGCCGATCGCGGCGAACGATTTCGCCCGTGCTGCGTCCGACCTCAGGGGCCGGCTCGATCAACCCGTTGCCAAAGCCCTGGTGATTGCGTTCTGACTGATAATGGCCCAGAAAATCCACCAGCGCGGTCTGGACCGCCTTCTCCCCGAAGAAGGTCATTCGATCCAGGCACTCTTCCATGACTGATCGCATGAACCGTTCTGCGTGCGACTTCAATAAGGGCGGACCGGGCGGATTTTTAATGCTGTAGGCGGGCGCCATCGCACAGTTTTCTTTATGCCGGCACTCTCCGGCCGACGGCTTCCATGCGGCGCACCCTGACCTTCACTTCGATGTGGGATCCCAGGCGGTTGAGGATCGACATGAGCCGATCCACGGTGAATCGGGCGAGGTCTGCATTGCGGATGCGCGAGAAGTCGGCCGCTGCGATGCCGGTTCGGTTATGTGCGGCTCGTACGGTCAGTCGCTCCCGATCGAGCGACTTGATTATTTCGGCGGCAAGGATGGCCTTGAACTGTTCAGCGTCAGCGTTTTCATGCCCGAGATCGCGGAATACGTTGCCGCTGCCTCGCACCACCTCCAGTGGGTCTTTCATGGCAGCACCTCCTTCAGTCGCTTCAAACGGTCCTTAATGAGGTCGATGTCGCGCCCAGGCGTTTTGATACCCAGCGTCGATTTCTTCTGGAATGCATGCACTACCCAGATCTCCTCGCCGAGCTGCACTGCGTAAACAACACGGAATGCGTCGCCCTTGAATGGCAGCGCAATCTCGAACACACCCGATCCCAGCCCGCGCAATGGGCTTCGCGATGTCGGCCTTTCCTCCCTCGGCGGCAATCGTCAGGGCTGTAAGACAAACGGATTTGGCTCTCTCCGGGAACGTTTCGAATTCCTTGAGCGCCGCTCTTATCCAGGAGACGGGCCGCCTTGCTCGTGTCATCCAGATCCCCCGTTAGTTTCGCCAGTTCGCCAATCCTCGCGACAAGGATGGACCATGTTGTCATATCTGACAACATGTGTCAAGGGACTCCGGTAGACCAGCCGCAGGCTCGATTGAGCCTGTCCCTGGCGAATTCTCATACTGCAGCATTTTCTACATCCCAGGGCCCAGGTTTGGGGCGCCATAATTCTGAAATACTGCGATGGATTGAAGTCTCAGAACCACACGAAAGCTCGGTGAATCAATACGGGGGGGCATCCGCGAACGATGGGGATTCCGCTTATCAATCTTGTCATTGTTAACGCGCTGTCAAGTTCCAAAGTCCGTGCCGCGGAGTCATGCCGCGATGGGTGTCTGATATAACCCTCGACAATGCTTCTGCCATCCATAAGAACGGAAACTCACCGGCGATCGAACCCCGCCAACGCCTAGTTCCGGCGTGCGACCCTCAAGGCCTGCGTGCGCTCGATGGCCATTATAGTAATTTTTGAAATCAAGCAACTTCGACTCCAAGTCTGCCGTCGTACAGAACAAGGTGCGGTCCAAGCATTCGCGCCGAATGGTTCCAATCAGTCGTTCCACGAAAGGATGCGACAGGGGCGCGTAAGGCACCGTTTTGATTTCTTCCACTTCGAGCACCCGGAGATTGGCCTGCCACTGGTGGAACTGGAACAGTGGATCGTGATCCGAACTGAGGTATTTATGAACGAACTGCTTCCCAATCGCCTGACGGAACATTCGGCACAACGCCACACCATCGACGGTTCCGGCGTGAATGCCAAATCCAATGATTCTGCGGGTGAATTGGTCCATGACGACCAACACCCAATGCGTCCGTGTCGTCGCCGACTCACATCGGAATAAATCGATGCTCCAAAGGCTGTCCTTTGCGTGGCCCAGGAAGATCAGCCACGAGGGGGCCGGTCCGATTCGGATCCGGCCGGTGTCATTGATGCCCGGATTGCATGATCTGTGTTGATCCGTGTCCAGATCTTCGTCACGTACTTATCTCGCCAGGTATAGGTTATTCGTACAAGGACCCTCGCGCACCGCAGTAAACATACCCAGATCCGCCGCCGCAGGAGAAGGCTGCGAGAAATCCGGGCCAGCTCGTCAGCGGAGCACACGCGTGGGCAGCGCCTGCGGCTTCATCAGCTTGTAAATGGGGAACTCGAGGGGTTCCCTTCTCGCCTGCTGTTGCGGATTGGCCTGCGGCCTTCTCTCCTCCTCGTCCGTGGCCTGAGCCTGCCGCCGCGTGGCGCTGACCGGCAGCATGAAATCCATGGTGTTCCACTTGACCACGTTGTCGTTCGTCTCCGGCTCCAGCATGTGGGTCACGACGCGACCCAAAGGCTGGCCGGTCTGAATCACGTAGGTGCCCTTCGGAAAGGTCACCTTTTTGGAGGCTGAGTCGACCACCTTCACGCTGGCCGACGCCGGATGGTCGTATTCGTGCGCGTAATTGACCTCGCGGTCGATTCGGTAATAACTGACCTCCATCTCCGTGTCTTCAGTCAGGACCTCGATGAAGAGGTCGTGCCTTCGGAGCATCTCCACGGCTGCCACGGATCGCGCCTCGAGCAGATAGGCATATGGGCGCGGCTGGGTCTTGGTCGGCACCGGCTTTTTCAGGATCTGTGCGTCTTTGACCTCAACAATGGGGCGGTCCCAGCCGCGGCCGGTTCCCCCGCCGATCAGATACGAGACCTTGTAGTCTTCCGGATCGTATTTCATCTGGACCACCACTTCGCCTTGAGCGTTTTTCCCCGCCGTGATGGTCTCTAACCTTGCCTGGGTCACGAGATCGCGGACCCTGGCCGGATTGGCGGCTACGAATTCCACCACCGACTGGTAGGCGACAATTCCACTCCTGGTGGCCATTTCCCCCGGCTGCCCGCCGGGTGATTCAAAGAGAATCCCGATGCTGTTGATCAGGCCGCTGTAATTCCTGCCGATGCGCGCGTCGAAGCCGCCGGTGCGCCAGACTTTCTCGTCCCCGCCCGAGTAATACCAGGAGCGGTAGCTGGAAGCTGCCATGCGCTTATTGATCAGCGGGAATATTTCCTGGTCGCAGACTTCCGTCAGGCGCGGATCACTTGACGCCATGCTGGGGCCCTGATAGCAGACGTTGTATGGAAAGGCGCACCCGTTATGCCCGTCAACCACGACGTGGGGATGCCAGGTGTGAAGGACATTCTTCACGTAAGCGGCAAGTTCCGGCTGTTCGAGCTTGATGTAATCCCGGTTCATGTCGATATTAAGCGCATTGCCGCGCGTGGGGCGAGGCAGCGCTTCAAACCCGTCGGGATTGATGGAGGGGACAATCACGAGCACGATCTTGTCCAGCATGCCGTGCAGGGCGGTCCCCTGTGTGGCGGCCTCGCGGGCCATGATCAGCAGGGATTCGCGCAGGGTTCGCTCCCCGCCGTGGACGTTGGCCGCCAGGACCACGATCGGCTTCCCGGAAGTTGCCGCCTCCCAGGGCTGCGAGACCGGAGGATTGCTGAAAACCGCGTAGGCCATATCCCGTCCCTGAAGCGATTGCCCATAGACGCCCAGCACCATCTCATGGGATGTGGCACGGATCTTCTCCAGGTATTTCATCATGCTTTCATAATTGGTGTATTGCTCGAAGTTGCTCTGCTCGTGCTCGCTCTTCACGGCTTGCGCGCGCGCAGGCGCTGCCGCCAGTACCAACAGGGAGATCACGGCAACGATGACGCATACCCGGCGGGTCGGAACAATCATCTCTATCCTCCAAAGGGCCAAGACGGTTAATGCCCGGAATTCTACTATTCGCTTGAAGATCAGGCTGGACTGCAACCACGTCAGATTATGCTTTTTATCATCCGCCGCAACGATTTGGAATCCATTTATTGGAATTTGAGGTGGTCCGACCCAAAAAAAAACCCCCACAAGAGAACGCATCTTTCGGCTGGAGCTGATTTGGCATAGAATCGGCAGTGTGCCAGACCGTCCGGAGAACACGATCCGGTGCCTGCCTACTGCATTGACATTATTATGGTGGGACCATGAAAAAACTGATTACGCTTATACTGCTGTGTCTCGGTTCCGTATTGGATTCGTCTTTGATTTCCCAGAGCGGGTCCTGGCAACCGGTTCTCCTCCCCTCCGGCAAGATCCTGTATGAGCCGCCTGCCGGTAAGTTCCTTGCGGACCTCAATGCCTTCCCGATCAACTCTGCTGTGAGCCCGAACGGGCGCTATGTGGCATTTTTAAATAACGGATTTGGCCACCCCTCGTCAGGTTTCCGCAAGTCGATTGCAATCTTCGATCGCGCGAATGGACAACTTCGGACACTCAGGAACCGGGACGGGATTGAATTTCGATGGACCGTCCGGAGAACACGATCCGGTGCCTGCCTACTGCATTGACATTATTATGGTGGGACCATGAAAAAACTGATTACGCTTATGCTGCTGTGTCTCGGTTCCGTATTGGATTCGTCTTTGATTTCCCAGAGCGGGTCCTGGCAACCGGTTCTCCTCCCCTCCGGCAAGATCCTGTATGAGCCGCCTGCCGGTAAGTTCCTTGCGGACCTCAATGCCTTCCCGATCAACTCTGCTGTGAGCCCGAACGGGCGCTATGTGGCATTTTTAAATAACGGATTTGGCCACCCCTCGTCAGGTTTCCGCAAGTCGATCGCAATCTTCGATCGCGCGAATGGACAACTTTCGGACACTCAGGAACCCGGGACGGGATTGAATTTCGATGGACCGGCCAACATATCGACAACCTATTATGGGATCGCATTCAGTTCCAGCGGTTCCCGGCTTTATGTGTCGATCGCCTCGACCAAAAAAGACCCTAAACTGGGAGATCGCACCCAGAATGGAATCCGGGTTTACAGAGTGAGCGACCGGGGACTCGCGCCGGACGGCGCGATCCCGATTACTCCCTCCATGATCCCATTTCCCAAGGGCATCAAATTGAATAATCCGGCGCCCACCCCTTCCGGCATTTCCGTGATGCCGGATCCGCAGAACCCGGGCGAGGACCTGATATACGCCGCCCTGACGCTGAGCGACGTTGCGGTGGAGCTCAGCACGAAAACCCGCGCTCTCAAACGCGTTTTCGACCTGCATCTGAATCCCTCGCATCCGGCCATTCCCGCGGAATATCCTTTTGCCACGGCCCTCTGCCCCCGGGGGCTCACCCTGTACGTCAGCCTGCACAATGGTTCCGCGGTTGCGGCCGTGGACCTGACCACAGGGAAAGCCGCATTGATTCAGGTCGGTCGGCAGCAGGAATTCGCCTCAGCTCCCAGCAGTCATCCCGGATGTCTGGTGGCAAGCCCGTCCGGAAACGCGGTGTATGTTGCGGTCGAAAACAGCGATCTGGTGTCCGTGATCGACAACAATCCGGCGTCTCCAAACTATCGCCGGATCATCGCGAACTTTGATGTCCGGTTGCCCGAGATGCAGCAAATGAAAATACTCGGAGCCGGGCCGAATCACCTGACGTTCACTCCGGACGGCAAAATCCTGCTCGTCACCCTGGGCACGCTCAACGCCGTGGCGGTCGTACAGGTGAGCGCGGATGACGGCAACAGTCTCCGGCACGAGATCAGAGGCTACCTGCCCACCCTCTGGTATCCGCATACCACGGAAGTGAGTGCCGACGGCAAGACCATTTACCTGACCAGCGGCAAGGCAAAGGGGACGGGGACGAACAAACCCAATCTCCCTTTCCCGCCGGGAGCTCAGCCCGGCCCGTATGGGCCCACGTTGTTGAAAGGCTCGCTGCACGAAATAGCACTCGAGACGGCGATGGCCAATCTCGGTGCATACACATCCGCCGTGAAGCGGAACGCTCAGCTCGACAGCGATTCCCTGAATGCCGCAAAACGATCGCTCGATTTCAATCCTTTCCAGCACGTCATTTACGTCATCAAGGAAAACCGGACCTATGACCAGTTATTTGGCGATCTCAAGGTCGGGCGCGGGGATGAAACATGCCTCTATTTTGGAGAGGAGTTTACGCCGAATCATCACAGGCTGGCGAGGGAGTTCGGGATCTACGACAACTTCTACGACAGCGCCGAGGTCAGCTTCAACGGCCATACCTGGACCACCACCGGGATCAACACGGGTTGGAACGAGCAGCAGTGGCAAATCAACTACTCGACCAGCAACTTCACGTATGATTCCGAAGGAAGAAACAACGATATCGCGCCGGTTGAATACAACCAGTCCGATGTGGACACCCCGGAGGGAGGATACATCTGGGACAGCGCGCTCGCGGCCGGCAAGAAAATCATGATGTATGGCGAGTACTGCTCCAATCCCGGGAAGCCGCTGCAGAGCTTGAAAAAGGGGGGACGAATCCCATCCTATATGGCAAGTCCGATGATCGGGGATACCAGCCCGTTTCCCTGGCCCGTTCCCATATATGCGCTTGTTGATGAAGCAGGGAAAGTGACCGGCGGCACGGTCGCAACGAAGCTTGCATTTAAGGGGGCATACCAGCCCCTGTTCCCCGATTTTGAGCAGCTGTTCCCGGACGTGCTGCGGTTCGAGATCTGGAAACGGGACTTTGACAGGATCGCCAGGCTGCGGCAGAAGACGGGCGAGGACACATTCCCCCACTTGAGCATCGTGCGGTTGGGGAATGACCATACCCGGGGAGTCCGCCCGGGAGGACCGACGCCGGATGCCAGCGTGGCCGATAATGACCTGGCGCTTGGCATGCTGGTGGAAGCGATTTCCAATGACGAATATTACTGGGGGAACACGGCAATCATCGTCCTGGAAGATGACGCGCAGGCGGGCTGCGACCACGTCGATTCGCACCGCAGCATCGCCCTGTTCATTTCCAAATACAACGGTGGAAACACGGAACGACCCAACGTCGATTCACGGTTTCTGACCACCGCCGGCGCCGTGCGCACCATCGAGGCG
This sequence comes from Terriglobia bacterium, assembly GCA_963824985.1. Classification (GTDB taxonomy): domain Bacteria; phylum Acidobacteriota; class UBA6911; order UBA6911; family UBA6911; genus JAFNAG01. The sequence continues at coordinate 41,929 of CAWGRQ010000012.1, read as the reverse complement.
ATTCTCGGCCTGCCGGCCGGCAACCTGATGACGGCCACGGCGCCTCTGCTCATTACCGGGATGGAGCAGGACAAATCCCGATGGCACGGCCCATATAAGGCGGAAACCTCAAATCTGAAGAACCGCAGAATTTTCGAGGAAGGAAGCAACCAGATCCGCCAGAACAGCGTGCTTCGGAAACTGGCGCAGCTGACGGGAACCCTCGAAATGGAGGAAGCAGACCAGGCGGACGCCAACATCCTTAATTACATACTTCAGGAATGGGTGCGGTTTCAGGGGCGGCTGAACTGCTGCCAGAACAAGTAGTCAATTCGTCGTTACTGAGGTCGGGATCGGTTGATGTTTCCGTGACATACCTGGGGAGATTCGCCATGCACAAAAGTCCGTTGGTGCGCATCATTGCCTTAACCTCATTGCTTCTGGCCGGGATGACGTCGGGCGGCTGCCATTCCGGGCCGCCGGAGAGCGCAGACCTGCTTCTCCTGGGCGGCAATGTCCATACCGTGGACTCGTCGACGCCGCGTGCCCAGGCGATTGCAGTGCGGGACGGGCGCATCGTCGCGGTGGGAAGCGACGCGGACGTGCGCCGCAGGTTCTCTGCCGCGCAGCGGGTCATCGAACTCGGCGGGCGGACAGTCGTGCCCGGAATGATCGACTCCCACACTCACTTTGCCAGCATCGGAGCCCGTCGCCTGCAGATCGATGCCTCCGGCGCCACGGGCCCGGAAGAGATCGCCCGAAAGGTCGCAGCCCAGGTGGCTCAGCTCAAACCCGGCGAGTGGGTGCAGGGGAGAGGGTGGGACCAGAACAACTGGCAGGCCAAGGTTTTCCCAACCAGGGAAATTCTCGACAGGGTGGCTCCGAACAACCCGGTTTACCTCGCCAGAGTGGACGGTCATGCCGCCTGGGTCAACAGTAAGGCACTCGAGATTGCCCGCGTCGGCAAAAACACTCCGGAACCCGACGGCGGGAAGATCATCCGCAACGCCCGGGGCGAGCCCTCGGGAACCCTGGTCGATAACGCGTTCCGCCTGGTATCCCGGCACATCCCCGCGCCGACAAAAGAGCAGAGAAAGCAGGCAGTGCGGCTGTCGATCCAGGAATGCCTGGCGGCGGGATTGACCGGGGTCCATGAAGCGGGAGGCACGCGCTCGGACATCGAGCTCTACGAAGAGATGATGGCCGCAGGAGAATTCGACCTGAGAATCTGCGAGTTCCTGCGCTGGCCGGTCGACGAACAGAAGCTTCCACACACCTATGAATCGCTCGATCCCTATCTCAACCAGGGACCCCAGATTGGGCTTCACGACCAGCGCCTGACGATCCGCGGAATCAAGATGAGCATCGACGGAGCGCTCGGCTCCCGGGGTGCGGCGTTTTTTGAGCCCTATGCCGACGATCCGGGCAATCGCGGCGTTACTCGCCTCACGGAAGCGGAAATCTATGAGACCACCCTCCGCGGGTTGAAAGCCGGGTTTCAGACTGCCGTTCATGCCATCGGCGATCGCGCCAACCGGATGGCCCTGGATGCGATGGAGCGGGCGCTCAGGGAGGCGGGCAGCTCCGACGCCCGCCTGCGGATCGAACACGCCCAGGTCTTGGACGCCGCCGATCTTCCGAGATTCCGGAGCCTCGGCATTATTCCTTCGATGCAACCGACTCACTGCACGACCGACATGCACTGGATTGCCGAGCGGATCGGGGAGCCGCGCACCCGGTATGCATATGCCTGGCGATCGCTGCTCGACACCGGAGTTCGAATCCCGGGCGGGTCGGATGCCCCGGTCGAGTCGGTGCAACCCCTGCTGGGGATCTACGCCGCCGCAACCAGACAGGACCGGCAGGGATGGCCCGACGGAGGATGGCACCCGGAGCAGATCCTGAGCCGGGAAGAGGCCCTGCGGATGTTTACCATCGACGCCGCCTACTCCGTGTTCGAAGAAAACATCAAAGGATCGCTCACGCCGGGGAAACTAGCCGACATCGTCATCCTCTCCAAAGACATCATGACGGTTCCGGCGCCGAACATCCTCACAACGGAGGTCGTCATGACGATCCTCGGAGGAAAGGTAGTCTACGAGAAACAATAAGGTCACTTGGCATCATGCCCCAATTCACACGCTCGTCGGTCAGGAGGAATCATGAAAAAGCATTTCGCCGGTCTGCTCTCCGTTTCCTTATTATTGCTCGCGCTCATCCACGGGGCCCATGGGCAACAGCCGGCCGGGAGTGAGGCGGTCCAGGCGGCGCCGGAATACGGCCCACCCAAGGGGACGCTTATTATCATCGGGGGCGGCTCGACCAATGGGACGGGGATCGTTGAAAAGTTCATCCAGCTGGCCGGAGGACCCGGTGCCAAGTTTGTCATCGTTCCGACCGCAGGCGGGAACAAGACTTCAAACGGAGAGATCCGGGTCTACAACGAGGAGACCGTAACCGCTGCCTGGAAAAAGCGGGGCCTCACAAATGTCAGGATGCTCCACACGCACGATCCGAAAGTCGCGGACACCGAAGAGTTCGTGCGACCCCTACGCGAGGCCAACGCGGTCTGGTTCGACGGCGGCCGCCAGTGGAACATCGTTGACTCGTACATGAACACGCTGACCTATAAGGAATTTCATAAAGTTCTGGAGCGCGGCGGCGTGATTGCCGGCAGTTCGGCCGGCGCCACCATTCAGGGAGCCTACCTGGTACGCGGGGACACCAGCGGGCCGAATGTCATGATGACCGAGGAGCCCCAACACCAGGCCGGATTCAGCTTCCTGCGCAAATCCGCCATCGATCAGCACATCAATACCCGGATGAGGTGGGACGATCTCATTCCGGTCATCAAGAAATATCCCGAGCTGCTGGGGATCGGCTTATCCGAGGGTACGGCCATCGTAGTCACGGGAGACAAGTTTGAAGTGATGGGGCCGTGGAAGGTAGCCCTCCACGACAACACACGGCTGTATCAGCCCTGGGAAAAATCCTACTACGTCCTCTCAGCGGGTGATGTCTACAACATGAAGACCCGCAGGATTGAAAAATACGGCAACGGCACCGCGCCACGCCCGCCGTCCACACCGGGGGCGGCACAGCCCCCGATAAAGAAGGGGCCTGACCATCCATAAACATTATAGCGGCAGGCATCAGGGGAAATCGGGTAAACTCATGAGGCGTCACCGGTATTCATACAACAGATTGATCATGGAGGAAAGGGTATGGAACGACGTGAATTCTTGACCAACCTGGCCGCCGCGCCCGGCTGCGCGATGACGATGTCCACTCTCGATGGCGCCGACAGCGGCGCACACGCCGGCGATCAGGCACAAAATAAATATGGAGTAAAGATAACCGTGCTCAAACGAGGCTTCGAAAAGGAATTCGTCGAAGCCCTCAAGACTGGTCCCAAGGGCCCTTGTACTCGCTTCACCGACGGCCAGGTATTTACCGTGACTTCGCAGTGGTCGATGCCCGAAAAATTCTGTGCCTGGGCCTATGCCGATATCCGGACCTATATCCCCATGGTAATTGGCCAGGGGAGCCCCATCGCGGTGTGCTGCACGGATGGCTTCCGTCCGGTCTTCTTTAAAGTTGAGAGAATCGATTTATAGCAGCTGTTTTTCGAAGGCCGACAAGCACAGGCATCCGTGGGCCGGGGTAGCATCGGCGGATGCGAACCGATGGTACTGCGATCATCGCCGGGCTTCGTCACTGTTTCAACCGGCATCTTAAAGTGGAGGAAGGCCCATGATTCACTGCAAGCTGGCAGCACGGGCGACGATCCTGATGATCGCCGTAATCGCGATGACGGGCGGGACGAGCGCCGGGCAGGCCGCTCCGCGGCAAGCACAGGCCGGCAGAGGAGCGGACGCGCAGGCTGGGCGCGGGACGGCGCCGCGGCCGCCCCAGGTGGTTTCTCCGGAAGTCCTGCCCGACCGCCGGGTGGCATTCCGCATCCTGGCACCGCAGGCGCAGGCCGTGATGCTCAACGCCGGCGACATTCCGCGCGGCACCGGCGGCCTGCCCCCCTTCACGAAGTCCGAAATCGGTGTCTGGGAAACCATCGTCGGGCCGCTGGAGCCGGGAGCCTTCAGGTATACGTTTCGGGTGGACGGGGTTACGGTCTTGGATCCCCGCAACCCGTCGGTCAGCGAATCGAATACCACAGCCTGGAGCCTCGTCTACGTCCCGGGCAGCGACTTCATGGACACCCGGCAGGTGCCCCACGGGGCGGTGGCCACTATCACCTATTACTCGACGGCACTCGACCGATTCCGCCGCCTGCACATTTACACCCCGCCCGGTTACGAGATCGGCCGAGAGAAGTACCCCGTGTTCTACCTGCTGCACGGCGCCGGAGACAGCGACGACGCCTGGACATCGGTTGGCCGCGCGGGATTCATCATGGACAATCTGATTGCGGCGGGAAAGGCCAGGCCGATGATCGTCGTAATGCCTGCCGGCCACACCAGCGCCACATCCTTCGGCGCCCGGGCAGCGCCCGCTGCGGGAGAGGCCGCGTCCGGAGCTCCTCGCCAGCCGGTCCGCGATGAGTTTTTCGACGATTTCACGACCGACATCATGCCGTACGTGGAAAAGAACTATCGCGGTCTGACCGCCCGGTCAGATCGCGCCATCGCAGGCCTCTCGATGGGCGGCAGCCAGAGCCTCGATATCGCCTTTTCCCGTCTGGACAAGTTCGCATATATCGGGGTCTTCAGTTCGGGACTTCTGGGCACCGGCGGCTCGGACAACTGGGAGACGAACCACCCCATGCTTGATCGGCAGGCGCTGAAAAAGGGGGGCAGACTGATCTGGTTCAGCACGGGCACCGACGACAGCCTGATGGCCAGGACCAAAACGGCGGTCGAAATGCTCAAAAAACATGGATTCGATCCGGTTTTCAAGGAAAGCCACGGCGGACACACCTGGATCAACTGGCGCAATTACCTCATTGAATTCGCACCCATGCTGTTCCGTTGACCGGCATCGGGAATCCGGTCCTCGACCCTGATTCCGCCCGTGGTCTCCAATCAGATTCTCAAGCTGATCGTGTATGACATGGTGGGAGACAAACTCGGGGGCAAGGTGGTCGGGGTCCCTCAGCGGAAATGCAATCGACCATGATGTGAAGTGTAAATCCGGACACAAAGGGTGTATATTCGGCGGAAACAACATTTAACCAATGTCGGCCCACGGCGGGACGTCGAGGGCTGGGCAGTTCATGCGGCGAAGGCCGCCATGGCGTTTATAATCCGGCGGCACCGGTTTCATCGCGGGGCCATGAATCGGCGCCGCTTCAAACCCGAAATGCCGTTGGTTTTCGGGGTTGAGTCAGGAGCGAGTCACGATGCGATGCGTACATAACCGAACATTCCTGCTGATGATCATGATTGGCCTGTCGTACAACGCCTGGAGCCAGGGCGGCAGCGGGCGGGGCGGCGGGCGGGGTGCCGGCGGCGCCGGCGCCGTCAGCCTCTATAACTATGATGCAACGGCCGCGTCGGGCGCTGCAATCCCCGATGCGCCGCCTGTGGATACCCACCAGAAAATCACCCTCAACGGGGAAGCCATTCCCTACACGGCGCGCGCCGGGTACTTGCCGCTGCGCAGTGCGACCACGGGACAGGCTGTGGCCCATCTGTTTTTCACCTGCTACACCAGGGAGGGGGTCAGTAATGTCCCGGCGCGCCCGGTGCTTTTCTTCCTCGGCGGCGCTCCGGGCATATCCGCTGCCTGGCAGGAGTTTGGCGGGTTCGGTCCGAAACGGATGAAGCGGGCGGCCGACGGCACGGCCGGACTCCCCCCCTACGTATGGGAGGAGAATCCCAACACTCTGCTCGGCCAGGCGGACCTGGTCTTCGTCAATCCCGTGGGCACAGGATTCAGCCGGCCCGATCAACCCGCTCGGGGACCCGATTTCTGGAATACGGCCGGTGATATCGCGTCGCTGGGCGAATTCGTGCGCGGCTTTCTGAACACGTACGACCGCCGCAACTCACCGCTCTTCCTGGCGGGCGAGGACTTCGGCACGGCCCGGGCGGCGGGCCTGGCCAACTACCTCCTCGAGCGCCAGATCACGGTTCACGGCGTCGTGCTTCTTTCCATGACCCTGTCGGGCGACTCGATCGCCGGCGACGAGCAGTACATTACTCTGCTCCCGAACCTGGTCATGGCTGCCTGGTTTCACAAGAAACTGGCGCCCGAACTGCAGGCGCTCAGCGCCGGACAGATCGCCGATCAGGCCCGGCAGTTCGCCGCGCGCGAATACCTGCAGGCGCTTTACAAGGGCGCCCGCATGACGGCGGAGGAACGCACCCGGGTGGTGGCCAACCTGTCGCGGCTGACCGGACTCTCGAAGGCGTTTATCGTAAACAACGATCTGCGCATCACGCTGGAGCGCTTCAACACCGAACTGCTGCGCGATCAGCGCCGGGCCATTTCCCTTTCGGATGCGCGAGTAAGCGGCCATGTGCCCGCAAGCGGCGGGCGCGGCGGCGGGCGCGGCGGGGGAGGGGGGGGCGGCGGGGCTGCAATTGACTATGCCCTGAGTCCTCTTGCCGGCGGTTTCCTGACGGCTTATGAATCCTACCTTCGGCGCGAGCTTACCTTCAACGGCAGCAGCGGAATCTTCTACCTCTCCGGCGGCGGCATCGGCACGTTCACCTCGACCGGGAGCGACGACGCCAGCCTGGCCGCGGCATTCGTCCGCAATCCCGGCCTGCGCCTGTTCGTGGGGGTCAATTTCTACGATCTCAATGCTCCCTTCTACGCGACAGAGTTTACCGTCGCGCATCTGGGCGTGTCCCCGGAGATCCGGGCCGGCAATATCAGCATCAGCAATTTCGAGGCCGGCCAGATGGCATATATCGACAACCGGGCTCTGGCCAAATTGCACGGCGACCTGGCAAAGTTCCTCAGCGAATCCATAACCCCGGGACGCAAATAGGCGCACCAATCCAAGGAGCCATGCCATGAGAATCAAAGGACGAATCAACTCGATCTTCTGCAGCCTCGCCATCCTCATCACCGTCATGGGCGCCATCGCCTTCGCACAGGGCCGGGGCCAGGGGAGCGCGGTCAACAACTTTTACCGCTTCAATTACAGCCTGGATGAGATGCAGCCAATCGTCTACCCCGAACAGCCGATCGTGACCAGGCACCAGATCACGCTGCAAAAGGAGACGATCCAATACACGGCTAACTGCGGGTTCATTCCTATCCGCAACGCCACCAGCGGCGTGAGTGAAGGGCATCTGTTCTACGTCTACTATGCCAAGGACGGCGTCTCGGACAAATCCAAACGGCCGCTCTGGTTCCTGTTCAACGGCGGACCCGGCGCAGCCACCATCTGGCTGCACATGGGCGCCTTCGGCCCCAAGGTGGTGAAGATGAATCCGGACGGCCTGGCACCGCCGCCGCCGTACACCTACGTCGACAACCCGAACTGCCTGCTCGACACCGGCGACCTGGTCTTCATCGACGCCATGGGGACCGGATTCAGCCGCCCGGACAAACCCGGGTACGGCCCCGACTTCGGCGGCGTGGACAACGATCTGGCCGCCTTCGGCGAATTCATCCGCTGCTTCCTGAACGAATATGACCGTTGGAGCTCCCCGCTTTTTGTCGGCGGGGAAAGTTACGGCACCACTCGCGCCGCCGGCCTGGCCGGATATCTCACCGACCGAGCCATTCCCCTCAACGGTGTGATGCTGCTTTCGGCGGTCATCGACAGCAACGCCGGCGCAGGCATCCAGAGGCAGCTCAGCACGCTGCCGACCGAGATCATGACCGCGCATTATCACAAAAAACTCCCGCCGGACCTGCAAAAGCTCACGGTCGAACAGATCGCGGATCAGGCGCGCCGTTTCGCCTCGGGCGAGTACCTTGAATTTCTTTTCGACGGCGCGCGCGCGACTCCCGCCCAGCGGGAGAAAGTGCTTACCGGCATGGCCCGGTTCACCGGCCTCTCGAAGGAGTTCATCGACGCCAATGACCTGCTGATCCCGCTCGGTCCCTTCAGCACCGAACTGCTGCGCGATCGTCACCTGATGACCTCGCGCCTGGACTCACGATTCGCCGGCTACCAGATCGACGCCGGTTCGACCAGCACCAGCTTCGATTTCAGCAATGCCAACATCACGAACTGCTTCCTGGTGGCCTTCGAGGCTTATATCCGGAATGACCTGAATTACAAAAATCCCTCGATTTATTACATCTCGGGGAACGCCCCGCCCTGGTCGGGCGAGTACAACACGGTGGTCAACCTGGAAAATGCCTTCGCCAAAAATCCGCACATGCGCCTGTTCGTGGGGTTCGGATACTACGACTTCGCCTGCCCGTTCTTTCCCGTCGAGTGGACCATCGCGCACATGAAGGTTTCGGACGAAATCAGGAAAAACAACATCGCGCTCGGCTATTACGAGTCGGGTCATATGGTCTACATCGACCTGCCGTCGGCAGCGAAATACCATGCCGACCTGGCAAAGTTCGTGCGCGACTCCTTGCCGAAATGACACAATCGGCCGCCCACCGATTCTTGCCCCATCCTCGCCCCGGGCGCTCGCCCGGGGCGAAACACCGGGAAAAGCAGGACCGGCATTATCTCAATCGCTGATTTCATCAATCAGGGTTGCTTCCAGGGGATGAGATGCCGTAGCCTGTCCTGCCGATGAATTCGTCGGCGGCCATCGATAAATCATAATCGGATTGCACGCATGAGAGCGGCAATCGAGAGGGTGGAGAGGATCAGAATATGATTACGGATCGGTTGAGGCGGGGGATGGGGCTGGTACTGCTGGCCGGGCTGGCAATGACAGCCGAAGGGATGGAGGGGAGCCAGCAGGATTTCGGGAGCGATCGGATCCTCCCCTTGCATCAAGCGCAGGCTGTGGCACAATCCGCGCCAGCCGGCCGGCTCGGTGATTTCGGCGATCTGTCCGTGGCACAACTCCCGGCGGTTCCAACCGATTTGAAGCCACTTCTGGCGCCAAAGCAGAGCGAGATGCGCCTGGTTACTCAGCGCTACACCGCCGATCGGACGACTCTGGATGGGAACTACGACGGCGGGAGCCGTCGTGGCGGAGGCCGCGGCGATGGAGCCGGCAGTGCCCCCACGCCGCGACTGTCCCTGTCATCCGGCCGCATCGCGCGCCTGAAGCGATATGACCTGGACTGGCAGGCTGCCCTGGCCAGATTGGATCCGAGCCGGCTCTTCCCAGATGCCAGGACCGATCTGGAGAACCTGAAATCGACAATTCAGGCCAATCTGAAACTGCTGGATGCCGATGCCGTATCCATAGCCCAGGTCCTGCCGCTACTTCCTTTCGCGCAGCCGATCGTCGAACTGTCCGAGGCCAGGATTCGCATCGAGGATGTGAATGCGGAACATGCTGCCGGCGTGATCACCGAAATCACCCGGCAGGTCAGCCGCATCAGGAGTCAGCTGGAAGCGGGGATCGGAGGGGCCGGGACAACCACCAAGGTCCCGCGTATATCCCGGGATCTGGCCCTCCGCGCCGCCACCGCGACCGACAGCCTGCGCGGCAGCGTGACCACCTGGTTTACTTTCTTCAACGGTTACGACCCGCTCTTTACCTGGTGGATGGGGATGCCCTACAAGCAGGTCATCGAGGCGCTGCAGGGGTACGCCGTATTTCTCCGTGAAAAGGTCGCGACCGCTGAACCGCAGACCACAATCCTGCCGGAACCAGCGACGACGACGATTGCCGCCGCGCCGGCGCCCAGGCTCAATGAGGTGCCCGACCTTCCGGAACTGCTCGCGCTGCCGCAGGATGAGATGGCGCCCGTGGTTCAAGCCTTCCTCGGCCAGACCGGCGGCGGCCGGGGCGGTCGCGGCGCCGGCGGCCCGGGAAACATGAGAGACCCGAAGTATTATCAGGACTGGTTGGCCGCACTGAAGACGCTTGATTTCGACAAACTCAGCCGCAACGCCCAGGTTGACTATCTGTTCATCCGCAGCCGGGCCGAGAGGCAGATTGCGCGTGCCAACGAGCCGGTCCAAACAGGAGAGAATCCACGCAAGGCAGATGCAAGCGGAATTACCGGGCCGGCCAGGGGCCGCGCCGGCCTGATTGCGGACCTGCAGGATGAGCTGATCCCTTACATCCCCGAGGAACTCATCGCCATTGCGGAGAAGGAGTTCGTCTGGTGCGATCAGGAGCGGGCCAAGGCCGCGCGGCAAATGGGCTTTGGCGGCGACTGGATGAAGGCGCTGGAAAAGGTCAAGGAAATGCATGTGCCTCCGGGCCAGCAGCCCGGCGTGATCCGCGACCTCCTGTTTGAAGCCATCGACTACCTCCGGGCCAGGGACCTGCTGACCATCCCCCAGGTGGCCAGCGAATCTCTGCACATGGTCATGATGACGCCGGAAAGACAGCTGGTGAATCCGTTCTTCACCGGCGGCTCGGAAATCAGCGTGTCGTATCCCACGGATACCATGGAGTACGAAGCCCGGCTCCAGAGCATGCGCGGCAACAGCACTCCGCTTTCCCATGCCACGGCGTTTCACGAGATGATTCCGGGCCACAACTTCGTCGGTTACATGAGTGCCCGGTATTCCGGCTATCGCGCCCGCCTCGGAGGCACTTCGTTTTACGGCGAAGGATGGCCGTTGTACTGGGAAATCATGATGTACGAATTAGGCTTCCACGACACTCCGGAGAAGAAGATCGGCGCCCTGTTCTGGCGCATGCACCGCTGCGCGCGCATCATTTTCTCCCTCAAGTTTCACATGGGCGAATGGTCGCCACAGGAATGCGTCGATTTCCTCGTGGATCGCGTCGGTTTTGAACGTGAAAATGCCATTGGGGAGGTCCGCCGTTCTTTCCAGGGGGGCTACGGCCCGCTATACCAGGCGGCTTACCTGCTCGGCGGCCTCCAGCTTCGTGAATTGCGCAGGGAACTGGTCGATTCACGGCAAATCGGGAACAAGGAATTCCACGATGAAATCATGCGGCAGGGGAGCATGCCCATCGCGCTGCTGCGGCTGGCCATCTCGAAGCAGTCGCTGACCCGCGATATGCCGGTGGACTGGAAGTTCTACGGCAACAACCCCGGGAAGTAACAGCGGCCCGGGATATGCAGGCGGAGGAGAATCGGAAATTCATGCACCGTAGGAATTTGATCATCTGGGCGGCGTGGGCCGCTCTGTTGTCCTGCCAGACAGCCGGCTTTGCAGAGCGTGCGTGGCAGGACCGGCCTTACCGGCCGCGCGTCGGGCAGGAGGGCAAAGATGTTATCTGGGTTCCGACGCCGACCCTGCTCGCCGAGGCGATGCTCGACCTGGCCAAGGTCACTCCGGCCGATTTTGTCATCGACCTGGGCTCGGGAGACGGCCGCATCGTGATTGCCGCGGCCAGACGCCGCGCGCGCGCGCTGGGCATCGAATACAACCCGGATCTTGTGAATCTCTCCATCAGGAATGCGGAGCAGGAGGGAGTGTCCGCCCGAGCTCAATTCAGCCGGGGCGATCTTTTTCAGACCGATTTCCGCCAGGCCACGGTCCTGACCATGTATTTGAGCGCCGAGCTGAACCTCAAGCTGCGCCCGCAGATTCTCGCCATGAAACCCGGCACCCGCGTCCTTTCCCATGCCTTCCCCATGGAAGATTGGGAAGCGGATCGGATCTTGGAATTGGGGGGCCGCACCGTCTATTTCTGGATCGTCCCGGCCCGAGTGGCCGGGTCCTGGACAATGGAAACCGATTCGGGAAAGACGGAATTGACGCTCCGTCAGTCATTTCAGAAAATCGAAGGCACCTTGAGCTCCAACGGCGAAAGTCTGCCCTTGAAAAACGGCAAACTCAGCGGTGCTCGGATCACTTTTGCAGCCGGCGCGACCGCTGGAACCACCCGTAGCTTTACCGGCACGGTTACGGGCGACAGAATTCAGGGCACGGCGAGTACCGGCAAGGGGCCGGCAACGAATTGGACGGCAACCCGGCAGCCTTGGCCTGAATTATTCATGAAGGAGTGAACAGCTTTGAAGCTAGAGATGTTCGAGCGCGTGATTGTAGATCCAGTGATCCGTCCTGCCTTCAATCTGGCGCAACCCCGCCGATGCCTGCGTGGCGGCCTGGCAGGCGGCCTGATACAACAGGGAATGGGTAGCCTGAATGACGCGGGCCGGCAGGACCTCAATGCGGCCGTCAAAATTCACGGGGAAGCCTGCGTTTACGAATGAGAAGACCTTCCTCCCTTCCTGGCGGATCCGGATCGTCGCATGAATGCCTTCTTGAATCGCTTTTTCCGGTTCCAGGATTTCAATATCATCGTCAGGAAACTGGTCGGCCAACTCGATGAAGCCGGTACGATTGAACTCGACGGCGGCCGATGAGCCACTGGCGAGAAGAGCGTCGTTGGCAAGCAATCGACGCTGTTCCAGTTTGAACGACGTGTAGCCGGTACATCCGGCAACCAGTTCATATTCCCCGGAGTCCTGCAACTCCGTCACTCCCCGGCACAGGGGCCCGGATTTCGATGCGTCCTCCCTGGCCTGCGCCTCGATATCGACGACATCAATGGCCGCATGCCCGGCGTGTTTCAGCAATGCCGCTACCGTCGCCTTGCCGACGGCGCCGTAACCGATGATACCAACCCTCCGCAGCGCGGCCAGCCGATCGCGTCCGACGGCGCGGAGCAGCGCCCTGGAGACCGCCGCCCCGATGAAAGGCGCTTCGAACTGGAGCTTGGTGTGGCAGCGGGCGATGCTGACGACATGGAGGTTGCAGAGCCTGATGACTTCCGCTCCCGGCCCGGTAATGTAGCGATGGCCCCTGGTGGTTTGCTCGACAACCCGCGCGCCATTGAACTGCTTCAGGAGATCCGGCTGGTGCATCTTCAGGCTGGTGAGATAACGGAGGAAATACGCGCCGTCATCCACGACCAGCAACGGCTTCGGGTCGGGCCGGTTGGCCATCTTCTGCAACAGAAAGCCAACGCGCAAGCTCTGAGAGGTGGAGTAGTCCTCCAGCGGGTCACCAAAAAGTCTGGTAGTCTGATCTTCTCGATAGCCCTTTTGCCACAGGAAGGAGCGCACCTGCAGGTTGGTTGAGTAGGGGATATCGACAAACCAGCAGCGTCCCGGATCCAGGCCATCGTCCAGCATGGCCTCCAGATGCGGAACAAAGGCCCCCAGTTGATGCTGAATGAAGAGGGCGTCAAACCCCGCAAAGGGCGCACGCTGCGGAAACGCCCGTCTCAATTCGTCAATGAGGGGCAAATGTTCAGGAGGCGCCGAGGGGATGGCTTCGTCGTCAAATCTTTCCAGACTCTTAAGAATCGCATTGTGCCAGGTCATGACTCACTCCTTTCCGATGATCATCCGAAATACTGCGCCCGACTGGAGCTTCCCCTCTTTCCGCGCACGCTGCCTGGGCTTCGGTGGCAAGGAAAGAGCGCGCAACCGCCGCCGGTCATAAGGGATCGGCGCGCAATACGAGGGTTCCGGTGACGGTTTGATCACCAAGAGTAAGCTTTAGCGAGTAGGTTCCCGGGGCCGCCCGGCCTGCGCCTCCTCCTCGTTGACCGCCGCCGCCACCACCTCCAGCGCGTCCTGCCGCGCCTCCCGCGGCACCGGCTCCACGTCCGCCGCGCCCCCCGGGGGCTCCTCCACCCGCGGGGCTGTCGTAGCGCCCATCCCAGGCGTACCGGATGATGCCCGGCCGGGCCGGGATCGACAGCTTGCGCGACTGGCCTTCAGGGCCGGTGATTTCGAGCGTCGCCATGCCGGTGGCGCCGCTGCCGAGGTAGAAGGTGATGACGGGGGTGTTCGCCAGCCGCGCCCGATCGCGTTGCGCCGGGTTGACCGGCTGGACGGACGGAGGGTTATCGCCGGCATAAGTGTTGTCCCCCATCTGCCCGGTGCGGCTCCGGTCTTCCCAGAGCGTTGCCGTCCTCTGGGCAAACAGGTGCATAGGCCGGGATGCGATCTGCGGGCGCCATTCCTCGAGCGCGGTGATATCGTCGAGGATGTAGATGCCGTGCCCGTGAGTCCCGATGATTACGTCGCGTTCGCGCGGGTGAATGACAATGTCGTACACCGCTACAGTCGGCAGTCCGTTCATCAGGGCGCGCCAGGTCCGCCCGCGATCCAGGGATACCTGCAGCCCGAACTCCGTCCCCACGAACAGCAGGTCGGTGTTCCTGGAATCTTCCTGGATCGACATACACGGGCTGCTCGGGCGCCAGGCCCGCCGAGAGATTTGTCCAGGACTTGCCGCCATCGATCGTCCGGAACAGCCAGGCCGCACGATTGTCGCTGCGGTGACCGTCGAAGGAAACGTACGCCGTATTCGGCGTTGGCGGCCGACGCCACCACCCGGCTCACCCACAATCCCTTCGGCACATCAGGAATGGCCGCGTCGACTTCCGTCCAGTTCGCTCCGCCGTCGCGTGTCACCCAGACATTGCCGTCATCCGTTCCGGCCCAGATCACCCCTTTGGTGATCGGCGACTCGGAGACCGTGTAGATTGTCGCATAGACTTCCGCGCCGGTACTGTCGTCGGGGGTGATGCCGCCCGATCCCTGGTTGTTTTTGGCCGGGTCGTTTTTCGACAGGTCGGGGCTGACGAGCTGCCAGGTCACACCTTTGTCCGTGGTCTTCATCAGAGTGGTTGGCGCCATAGTAGACCGTCTGCGGATCGTGCGGCGAAATGATGAACGGTGTCGTCCAGTTATACCGGATCGCCTGGGCGGCATCCGGCGCGGCCGGGTCCTTGCCGGTCAGCTTCCTGGAAGTTTACGATATTGCGCGGGGCGGCCCGGCGCGCGGTGTCGGCGTGCGGATCAACGGATCTATGACCCGGAACGAGCCCTGGGTCCCTTCCGAATAGACGGTCCTCCAGTCCGTCGGATCGATTTCGACGTACTGGCCGTCATCCCAGTGCATCTTCCAGGTAACGTCGTTGCGAATACCGAGCACATCGCGCGTGAAACTCATTGTCGCCCACGAGCCGTTGTCCTGCAAGCCCCCGTAGATCGCATACGGGTCGCGCAGATCGGCATTGATCTTGTAGAACTGGGCGATCGGCAGGTTGTCGAAAAGAGGAACGTCGCGCCCTGATCGTGCGTGAGCATCAGACCCTTATCCTCCCGAGATAAAAACGCTCCTTCACCGTCGGGTCGATCCACATGGCATGGTGATCGTAATTCGGACCGAACGGAGGCGGGCGCAGGAGAAAGAGTCTTTCCGCCGTCCTTGGAAAGCTGAACACTGGTCGCCAGCACATACACGAGCTGGTCGTCGGACGGATTGATGCGGATCTGACTGTAGTAGAAGGGGCGGTTGTTGTACCGATTGAGGAATCGCCACGTCTCGCCGCCATCTTCCGAGCGATAGATCCCGGTACCGAGCTTCGTCATGTCGGCATAATCCGGGGATCCACGCTGCGGTTGGAAACCATGTTCGACGATCGCCACGACGATTTTCGGATTCCTGCGGTAGATATCCATTCCGATACGCCCGGTGGCTCCCGCCGGCAGTCCATTGGTCAGTTTCCGCCAGGTGCGGCCGCCGTCGGTCGTCTTGAAAATGCCGCCATTCGGCCCGCCGCTGTCGAAGCGCCACGGTGTACGCAACCGCTGGTAAAAGGCCGCATAGAGCACGTCCGGGTTACCGGGATCGATCAGGAGCTCGGTAGCGCCGGTCCGGCCGTCATTTGGCAGCCCACCGGTCAGCTTTTCCCAGGTGGCGCCGCCGTCAATGGTCTTGAATACACCGCGATCTCCGGTGTAGCCCCAGAGGTTGCCGACCGCCGCGACAAAGACGATATCGGGATTGCCCGGATGCGTCACGATGCGCGAAATCTGAAAGGTGTTTTTGAGGCCCACGTTCTGAAACGTCCGGCCACCATCGCTCGATTTATAAATGCCATCACCCCAGGCGACGCTGTTGCGGTTGTTAGGCTCGCCGGTTCCGACCCAGAGGATTTCGGGGTTTTTTTGAAAGATCGCAATGTCGCCGATCGACGATGCGCCATATCGATCAAAAATGGGTGCCCAGGTTGTGCCGGCATTGTTGGTTTTCCATACTCCGCCCGAAGCGGCCGCGGCGATGGCGAAGCGGAAGTCGGTATCGAGCGCCTCGACATCCGTGATCCGCCCGCCGGCGGAGGCCGGGCCGATGCTGCGCCACGAATAGTCGGCGAAAAGGGATGCGACCGGATCGTTTGCCTGAGCTGCGGCTGGCGGGCCCTGGGCCACCGAGGCCAGCAGGAGTGCGCCTGAGATAATTGCGAGGGCGAGCATCGATCGTTTCATGACGGTCTCCGGGGATGGCGATTGGCTGTAATGAACCGGACTGCCCGCCTATCTTATAACGGAATTGCAGGATGTGGCCACCTCATCTCCGGATTTCGCCGGGTCTGAGCGGCAGCGGAGATAACTGCTCCGAAAATAGCTCTTTGCGCCCTCGCGCCCTCGCGTCATTGCGTTAAAAAAAATCAACGCAAGGACGCCAAGACGCAAAGTCGCAAAGCCAAAAGATTTTCATGCGTCGCCAGGGTGCGCCCCTGGGTGCGTGAGGGACCGTTTCGAAGATGGGGCCAATTCCGGTGCCAAGCCGCTCGTCTATCTCTATGCCACCCCGTTTTATCACGGGGACGGCCGCCCAACCTCTGAATCGACAAGGGCCTCAACTTCGTCCATGACGCGGTTCATGCGTCGGATGGTCGCCTCGAGCGGACCGGTGGTCGTCAGGTCGATCCCCGCGGTCTTCAGCAGATCGATTGGATAGTCGGAACCACCCGCGCGCAGGAGGTCGAGGTACCGGGCGGTTGCTTCCTTGTCCCCCGCAACCACACGCTCGGCGATCGCGGAAGAGGCCGTAAAGGAAGTCGCGTACTGATATACATAGAAGTTATAGTAAAAATGAGGGATGTAAGCCCATTCGGCACGGATCGGGTCATCGACGATGCATATCCCGGCATCGTGCCCATAATATTCCCTGGCGATCGAGTCATACACCGAGCTGAGCAGATCCCCGGTCAGCGCTTCCCCCTTTTCCGCCATCTCGTGAATGCGCAGCTCGAATTCCGCAAACTGCACCTGTCGGAAAACAGTGCCCCGGGCCCCGTCGAGATAATTGCCCAGCAGGGACAGGCGTGTTTCCGCGGTCCGGACGGCGCGCAGCATATGGTCCAGGAGCAGAGCCTCGTTCAGGGTCGAAGCCACCTCGGCGACGAAAATCGAGTATCTCGAAAGGTGGAAAGGCTGGGCGCGATTGGCAAGAAAACTGTGCATCGTGTGGCCCAGTTCATGACTGAGAGTGCTCACGTCGTCATATTTGCCGGTGTAGTTCATCAGTATGTAGGGATGAACATCATAGATGGCGCCGTTGGAATAGGCGCCGGATCTCTTGCCATTGTTGGGATACACATCGATCCATCGGTCGGAGAAGGCGCGCGCGGCGATTTCACGATATTCGGGACCCAGCGGGGTCACGGCGGCGAGAACGTGTCCGGAGGCTTCATCGAAGGCGTAGTCCAGGTCGACATCCTTGACCAGGGGGGCATACAGATCGTAATAGTGAAGTTCATCCAGGCCAAGCAGCGTTTTTCTGAGTTTCAGATAGCGATGGAAAGTTCCGAGATGGGAGCGTACACCGGAGATCAGATTCCCGTACACTGCCGGCGGAATGTGGTGGACATCCAAGGCCCGCTCCAGGCACGAGGAATATCGCCGGGCCCGGCTGAAGAACATGTTCTTCCGGATCTCGGCATACAGCTGCGCCCCGAATGTACGCCGGAACTCCTGCTTGCGTCCCAGATATGCGTCAAAAACCCTCTTGCGATCCTCCCGCACCGGGGAGCGCCGGTGCAGGCCGAAGGCCGGGGAGTCGAGCCGCGCGACAGACCCATCCTGGAGCGTAACTTCGGGAAAGGGAAAATCGGCATTGGCGAAAACGGTAAAGATCGCGCCCGGCGAATCGGCAATCAGTCGCGCGTCGGCGAGGATCTTCTCTTCCGCCACACTTCCGGTATGGTCCTGTTTGCGCAGGGTGTCATCCAGCAGGTGCCGATAGGTTTCCAGTCCCGGCTCGAGGTCCAGGAATCGATCGATCCCTTCGCGTCCCAGCGCCAGAATCTCGGGCTCCAGGAATGCAGTATGGGCGGCGAAATCGGCGCCGACCTGACCCATTTCCTGTTCCATCGCCAGGTACGTGGCGTCCCGCGTGTCGAGATCGGATTTCAGGCCGGCGTAACAGGAGAGCCTGGTTTGGTCTTGCTGGAGGCGGCTGATCAGATCCAGGAAGCGCAGCAGCTGGCCGGGTGACCCGGCCAGCTGACCGCGAAAAGCCGGCAGTGCGCCGAATTCGGCGACCAGTTCCGCCTTGGCTTTCGCCCATGACCGGTCGTCAGGAAAGACATCGGTGAGATTCCACTTGTACGGATCAGGGATTCTACTCCGATCGCGTTCTTTGACGTAGGGATCGCTCATCTCGGCATCTCACATCGAAGCACAAAGGGCGCTGCGCGTTGTAGCCCGGAATACGAATCTGAACCGGCCGCCGGCCGGCTTTATTTTTTGACCGGGACGACCGTGAAGGGCACCGAAAACTGCGTCTTTTCCCACATCAGTTTCAATACGCCGCCGCCGGCAGGGTTGGCAGCTATCGCCATGGTAAACTGGTCAACCGGAGCCGCAATCGCTTCACGCGTGAGATCGACACGGGCAAAGTCCTGCTTCTCGTCGTACTGCAATCCCCATTGGCCGACCTGTTTGTTGATGATCAACTTTGAAGTGCCGTTTTCCACCGGCAGCATGAACAGGGTGTAGGCGCCGGCCGGGAGTTCAGTTCCGCCGATAACAATGGGGCGCTGGGCAAGGAACAGCGTAGCCAGATCGGCACCCAGGCGCCAGACCTTGTCGTAGGGGACAAGTCCGCCCCAGATTTTCCGCATTTCGCCACTCTTCGGATCCTTGGTATACGGCCGCCCGTAAATGAGCGAGACCCGGTTCCCTTCAACGACGGTCCAGATCGATTCATGCGGGCTGACGCGGGTTTGCTGAGCCATCACGGATGTTGCGGGAACGATGGCGACAACCAGGGCGGTGACAATCAGTAGTGACAAGCCGACTCTTTTCATGGCATTTCCTCCAGTAGAGCCTCTTCCAGAGGCTGTAATCCAGCCTGAATCCGTACCAGCGACCTGCGGCGGACACTGCAATCCAGCCCCATGCCCGGCACAGGCGCCAACTATCAGGATAAGATTAACACAGCAGAAGCAAAGTTCTACGGTCTGCAGTCAATATACTGGATGGCGGTGATCCGGATACCCTGGAAAGCTCAAGACCATGGGGACCTTGCGGAATGGTCGCGCGGCACAGGATTTCGAAAGTTGAAGTTGCCGGCCCTCACGGGCCTCAGGTTCCCAGCCCGCCTCGGGGCGAAAAGGGGACATTCTGCTTTTCCTCTTGGCCAGCATCAGGCCTCAGGAAAAGGTGGAAAAGCAGAATGTCCCCTTTTCACCCACATGCTACGATGTTTCCGCCGGAGGCGGCCGTTTCGGGGTTTCTCCGGCCATCAGGTCGAGATAGGCGCCTTCAATAAGATCATCCGGGCGAATTCCGAGCCGGCGCATTAACGACTCTGCAATAGCCACACCTTCGTCATCCGGCTGCCCGGGACGCAACATCACTTCGAGCTCCATGAATGCGCCCAAACCTTCCACTTCATCCAGGTGGATGCGAGTCTGTCCCGCCAAAAAAAGATAGCGGGTCTTGCGGACAATTCCCTTCACCCCCAGCGCAGTCGAGAGCAGGGAGATCATTTCCTTGGGTTGTCCGGTGGCACAGATCCGGTAATCAGATCGCTTGGGACCCGGTCGATCCGGCCGCGTGTAATAGACCAGTTGGCCCGAGTCGGGAGCCAGAACGCGCAGTTTCAATCGACCCCGAGGGGCGTGGAAGAAAACATCCTCCTGCGGGATCCTTTCCACCGGAGTGTCGCTGAAGGACGCGGCGCGCTCACGGAAATCGTTTACGTCATGGACACGGGCTTTGATCTCGATGTTGGCAGGCATAGGAGGAGATTTATACCATCCCGGGTGACTATCCGGCCAAAGGATTTTGCAACATCCTGGCCCCCAGGAGGTTTAATGAGTATACAGGGCCGCGGCGTCATGATAGAGATGGATTGCCTCCATTTCGGACGGGAACAGAGGAGAAGCGTATGATCATCGGGAGTTGGGGTCGCCGGCGCGTCATGTTTCAGGTCTCCATGACCTTTAGCCTGAATCTGCTTGCCGTGACAGCTCCGGGTTCGGATTGTACCAGGACATCTGTGGGACTGATCCCGTTGATCGATCTTGGAACCGGCACGTACCAGGGAAAACAGGGTGGGCTGTATCCGCACGGCAGCAACACCCGACCGCCCGCTCACGATGCGGCTGGACTCGCTGCGGCGCGTTCAATCCGCCCGCTGAATGCTTCGGGGACACCCTCCGATTCCCAGGGCAGGGTCGTGTTCCTCTCCATCGGCATGTCGAATACAACTCAGGAATTCTCCACGTTCAAACCCATCGCCGATGCCAGCCCGGGAAAGAACCAGAAACTGGTGATTGTGGATGGGGCCCAGGGGGGCATGACCGCCGCCAAGATCGCCAATCCGGCCGATCCCGACGGGCAGAGATTCTGGACTACGGTGGACAATCGCCTCTCGGCCGCTTCGGTCACCCCCGCCCAGGTGCAGATCGCCTGGGTGAAGGAAGCCAACGCCCAGCCCAAAGCCGCCTTCCCTGCCGACGTGCTGGAGCTCCAGGGGCAGCTTGCAGAGATCGCCCGCATTTTGAAGAGACGGTTCCCCAATATCCGGATCGCCTATTATTCGAGCCGCATCTATGCCGGCTATGCATCGAGCACGCTCAATCCGGAACCATACGCCTATCAGTCCGGTTTTTCGGTCAAGTGGCTGATCGAGGATCAGATCAACGGATCGCCAGACCTGAATTTCGATCCGGTGCGCGGTCCGGTTACCTCGCCATGGCTTTCCTGGGGGCCGTATTTGTGGGCTGACGGCCTGAAAGCCCGCAGCGACGGGCTGACCTATGTCTGCGCCGACTTTAACCCCGCAGACGGGACCCACCCGGCGCCCCAGGGAGCCCGGGAAAAGGTCGCCGGCATGCTGCTCGATTTTTTCAGGACCGACAGCACCGCCCGGCCCTGGTTTTTGCGGCCAGAAACGGGAACCGGATCCTCGCTTCTATATCCGGCGCTGGTGACGGGCAGCGAGCATTCCTATGACGCTTCCGAGCGGGCGATTACCGGCCTGGCGGTTGTGAACCTCGACAGCGAAGCTGCGACACTTACGTTGACCGCCTTTCATGGCAGCGGCGACCCGATGGCCGGTCCGGGTGTGACCAATCCGAAGATCTGGCCGGAAATCCTGGGGGCAGGCGCGCAGTTGGCCAAAATGGACTTCGAGGTCTTTGGTCCGGGACTCGCAGCGGCGAATCCGTCCGGATGGTTCCGGCTGGATGGGACTTCCGGACGGATGGCCGGCTTTTTTCTGATCTTTAACGACAGCGTGACTCTCCTCGACGGCATCGATGTATCCGCGCGCCCGATGAGCGTCTTCACGATTCCCGACCTCGAGCCGGGCGGATTTACGGAGCTTCATATCGCTAACCCGAGTGAGCTGTCGACCACGCTCAGAATCGAACTTCTGCGCTCGGACGGGACGGTGCGGGCGCCGGCCGCCGTGCGCGAGCTTGCTGGACGGGGGGCGCTGATTGAGACCGTCGCGGGACTTTTCCCGGACTGTCAGCCGGAGAGTTCGGATTACCTTCGGGTGAGTACGAGCCAGGGAGTGGTTGGCTGTGCCCTGCTGGGATCGCGTGACCGGTACATTAAGGCTTTGGGTGGACAGGACATCACAGCGGGCGCGACGATCCTCTACTCACCCCAGTACGTGGTCGGCGGCGACTGGCGTTCGACAGTATCGATTGTCAATCTCGACCGCGAAGCCGGAATGTTTACCCTCACATTGCACGATCGAGCGGGACTTCCCCTCGGCGCCGCACACAACGTGGAGATTCCGGCGGAAGGCAAGCTTCAGATCGATACCCAGGATTATTTCGTTACGCCGCAGGACCTGGCTCAGGAGGGATATCTCTCGATCGTGAGCAGCGGAGTCAGGCTCTCGGGGAGTGTCTCTTTCGGCGACCGTCTTCAGGAACGGATGGCCACGACCTTGCCACTGGTCTCTGAACTGCAGACCGAGGTCGTATTCTGCCAAGCGGTTTCCGACTCGTCCTATTACACCGGGATTGCAATTATCAATCCGAATGCCGCGGATGCGCATGTGACCCTGCGGGCTCATGACTCGAGCGGGGGAGTTCTCGGAGAACGAACCATCACCCTGGCGCCGGGTGCATCGGCAGCGCGCGTCCTCTGGCAGTTCATCCCGGAACTCGAGCATCTGGAGCTCCATTCCGGTTACATCACGGTAACCTCGGACCACGCGATCGCGAGTTTTGCTTTGTACGGCAACTCTGAAGCTCTCTCTGCGGTACCCCCACAGACACTCAGGTAAATCCTGACCGTGCCCTTTTCAGAATCGAGTGCCGAGCCCACGAAAAAATCCGGAAGACGCGCGGCGTGAGGAAGCATCTGACCATTTTCTGCTCCGAAAATAGCTCTTTGCGCCCTCGCGCCCTTGCGTCATTGCGTTAAAAAAAATCAACGCAAGGACGCCAAGACGCAAAGTCGCAAAGCCAAAAGATTTTCATGCGTCACCGGGTGCGCCATGGCTCATGAGGAGCTGCTCCGAAAATAGCGGAAAAGGCGACAACCTTCAGGGTCGGTATCGGTATCGGGGCGCAAGCCCGGGGTCGGCCGGAAACCGAGCATCGAGCCCCGGAAGGGCGACAGAAAACCATTGGCCTGCAAGGTCCTTCGCCCCTGCCGGAGCTCCTTTAATGCAATTTCCTATCCGGGGGCTCGCGCCCCCGGCTATTGTCCGGCGCCCCTCCGGGGCGGGGTGCCGCGCGGCGAGAAGGGGCATCCGAATGGAAAAAAAGCGGGGACGTCGCCCGAACGTGGCGACGTCCCCGAGCGCGATCCCCTATTTTTTCTTTGCGGTTCCGTTCCAGACGATGGCCCACTTCGCCTGGCCCTCCACGATCATGACCGTGTTGAAGTACTCACCGCGTGAGTTCACGGTGGCCATCTGGAATATCAGGCCTATGTAACCACCGCCGATGCCGGGAATCATGTCGCCGCTCATCAACAGCTTGCGCACAACACCCGCCGGCGTGACCGCCGCCTGGTAGTACATCCTTTGAGCGCCCGTCACGAATGTGGCAATACTGCGCAGCTCGCCGCTTTCGGTGAGCGATGAGCATTCCCTGACTATGTTATTGATGTTGATGCCAATGTCGGATGCATATCCGCCGCCCGGCAGCGACTGCCCCCGCAATAGCCTTGGGCTGATCTGTCCATTCGCAAACCGGAGGAACTGACCGTAACTGACGGCTGCTCCATCGGTAATCTGGGCCCAGAAAGAAAGATCGCCACGATGATTCAAATCGAAATCGGCCTCCCGGAAGTCGCTGAATCTCCATCCGACGAGGCCCGGAACATCCTGGCCGACCCACACAACCGGAGCCGGTGGATCTTCAGGCCTGCGGAGGAAGATCGCCTCCGGCGTGGTTCCGTTCCTCAAGCCGGCGACATATGCCACCTGGCCCGCGTTATTGAGCAAAAATGTGCTTGGCACAGTGTTGACCTGCCCGAAGTCACCGTCGATGAGATCATTCTGCGCCGCTACCTTCGCGGGAGGGGCGGAGCCGTTGCCGGCAAAAATCCCAGGGTACTGCAAATTGGGCGATTGCCGGGTGATTGCACGGAAAGCGACAGTACCGCTTTCGTTGAGCGAGACCGTCGAGGAAAAATTGATAAAATACCCGCCTCCGCCCAGCGGGGAGTCATCGCCGGAACGCGCGATGGCCGTAAGGGGTTTGCCGGCGGAGCCAACGAAAATACCGCTCGGCACCGAAAACCCGGGCATGGTCATGCCATCCGTCTGGCCATAAAAAGCGACCTGCCCCAGGCCGTTGATCCGGTTCGGGGTCACTTGCACGAGGGAAAGGGACGTGAACTGGCCCTCCTGAACGCCTGGAGCCAGGTCTCCGGTTGTCACCACCTTGCGCAGGCCGTACTCCGGCTTCCAGGTGTAGATTCCTGATCCGGGATATGCCGGCCCGACGATGCCGGCCTGGAAGGCATACTCTTCATTATCATTGACCAGGGAGGAACCTCCGGCCAGCCAGAAGCGCCCGTTGCCGCCGGGGACAATATCGCCGGCCGTAACGATCGGGATGAACTCCTCCTTGGGCGAAGTCAGAAAACGCGCGAAGATCGTCGCGCGACCGCCTGCCTTGTTGGCATTAAAAACCAGCATGCCGTCCCCGGCGCCAGGGGTGAACGTGCGCACGATTGTATTTGCACCCGCAGGGATGGAATCGGCAGTGGTCATGATGGTTTGCACGCCGCCTGCCTGACCCTGGGCCGGCGGTTTCCAGAGAAATACTGCCGTTTCGTTGGGGCCCCGGAGGTCAGCCAGGAAGGCAATCTTCCCCTCGACATTCAGCATGCCCGCTCCCAACTTCCCGGCAATGCCGTATGTCCCTCCCGCCGGCGTAGGTTGACCTTCAAGAGCGACCGGAATCGGGGTCGTGGCACTGCTCCCCAGGAAAAACCAGCCGTAGGGGATGGAGCCACCCTGGAGGGAAGCCTGAAACGCGACATCACCATTTTCATTCAGCTGTGCATTTTGCGTCTGGTTGTACTGGTCGGTCTGACGGGTCGGGACAGGGTCCCCGGCCTTGAAGACCAGGCTGGCAACTTCACCTATCATCTTGAGGAACAGCGCATGGGTAGGAGTAGGCGGATAGTCGGTCCCCGCCGGGTTACTGCTGAACAGAACCTCCCCGTCCGCGTCGAATCCCCGTAGGGTAATCGAATTACCGTACTGCCCGGTCAGACCGTTCATGTCATCGGCATTGGTAACGAGTTTGTTCAGAACGCCGCCGGAGTAAACCCAAATGCCTCTATTGAAGGGGTATGGATACGGATAGGGATTGTTTCCGGAATAGGACACGTTGCTGACGAAAGCGATTTCTCCGCTGGAATTGAGGTTCCCCCCACCCGGCAGATTGAGCGTGCCGATCGCATCGGTCCCTGGCGCCGGATCGCCTGTGGCGGCCACCTTGGCAATGCCGGCCGGGGTGGTGATGAAGATCGCGCGCGGCGTCATGCCGCCGGCGATGTCGGCCCCGAATGCTATCTGGCCGTCATCGTTGAAGCCCATGAGGTTCAGGCTCGCGTAAGTGCCTCCGACCGCAGAGGGAGCATCCTCTCCGACGGCCGCTATCTTTGCCGGGATGCCGCCCGGAGAACCGACAAAGAGACCTGCACCTCCGATCGGATAGGGTTCGAAGCCCACCACAAATGCCACCTTGTCCGCATTGTTGATCCTGAATTGCGAGAAGTTGTCAAAAACCTTGTTCGGTACGTCCGGCGCGGGATTGTAACGCATGGCCACCGGTGTGAACCTGGCGCCATCGTACACAAAGATGCCGCGCGGCCCGCGCACCCCCCTTTGGGCGAAATAGTTGATCATGGCAGTATGACCCAGGGAGTTGGCCACGAGACCCGAACCTACAACGTCACATACGGTGCCAGGAAATCCGGGATGAGGGTCCGATCCCTGAAGCAGACGGGTAAGGCCGGCACTCGCCGTCCAGCGGAACAAGGCCGTACTACCGGCATTCAGATAGATGTCACCCTGGTCGGTAAGCCGTGAGAGGCTAGGGGGTCCAAAACGATCGCTCAAAGCCAGCGGGCTGCGATCCGTCACGAGCGCGGTGAATTCGGTGTTCACCAGTCCCTGCTGCGAAAGCAACATCGAATAAGCAAGAACCAGCGCAAAGACAAGAATCGTGCGCGCAGTAATTCTCATACCAGCGCCCTCCATTTCAAGATTGATAGAAATTGCCGATAACAAATATTGTCGATGAACCGGTTTGGTTCGCATGGCCGGGGTGGGTGACGGTCCCGGCCGTGATTGAGTTTCATCCTCTTATGTCATGAAGTGAGGAGCCGACAGCAACGTGACCAGGAAGAAAATACTCGCATGAGCAGACAACCGCATTTGAACGGCCACTCAAATCGCAGTAACAGAAGCGAATGTGCCCTCAGCATACTTCCATCGCTTCGGTAACTCAAGCACTAAGGGCCTGTGACGAAATAAGTGACACACTTCGGCGCGAGCACCGTCGCACCTGCGGTGCTCCTGGGACGGGCAGATGCAAGGCGCCGCGACGCAGGCGATGTGAGGACATCGTCGAGGAGCGGCAACGAAGCAGATGCCCGCCCGCCGCCGCGCCCCTTCGGGCTGCGGCCCGCAGGCCCGCTGGCTGCGTTGATCGCTCCTCACATACTACCCGGTATGCTCGTCGCTCACGCCTTGCCAGCGCGCCTGGGGGCCGGCAGCGAAGTGCGCCACTTATTTCGTCACAGGCCCTAACAGGGGAAAATGGTCCTCAAGCCATACTGCGCCCTGACGTTCAGGCGCCACTGCTTCGATATTCCCCGGGCAGTCTGGTCGAAGCACGAGGCTATTTCGGGATGACCTGCACTCCAACCGGTGTTATCCTGCTTGCACCCGGCAACGGGAACACATTAACCCGGAGTGAGAGAGTTATTCGTGCGCGCAGAAGCTCAGATCGCACATCGTGTCAACAGGCTGGCGCGGCCGGCGCCTCGACTTCAGTGCAAGACTCCTGCTGGAGCGCGGGCATGCCTGCTCATGCTCCTGGTCGTCACATCTCCTCTGGGAGCTTCGTCACAAGATCAGCGCTTGAGGGACATGCCTTTCCAGCCTCCTGTGCGGCCTCCTGGAATCCAGCAATTCTCCGGTATGGCCTTCTCGCAGGATGGCAGGCTTGGAGCGCTGGTGTCAGGGGACCGGATTG
The DNA here is from genome assembly GCA_963824985.1 of Terriglobia bacterium. GTDB lineage: Bacteria > Acidobacteriota > UBA6911 > UBA6911 > UBA6911 > JAFNAG01. The sequence continues at coordinate 14,945 of CAWGRQ010000012.1, read as the reverse complement.
TCCTGTTGGACACGGCAAATTGGCAGGCCACTACGTTGGCGATCCAGCCGGGGGCTACCGCCCTCGCGTTCTCCCATGAGGGGACAGATTTGGCGGTTGCCCGGAGCAACTGCCGGTACCTTTCGCCTATCGGTGTGCCGCAGGACCGGTTTGTGGAGATTTTCATCATCAAGGTGGCAACCGGCGCCATTTCAACAATTTTGACCGAGCCTCGCGTCGATGCGGTTCACGATTTGGCCTACACCGCCGACGGGACACTGGTAGCCGTCGCAAGCCGGGCCGACCCCGACAGACCAAGGCAACCGGGCATTCTCGGGCCAAATCGTTCCGTCTCCGTTGACGACCTGTTCCTGTGGAACATCTTCGCCGAACGCCTGACATCGGTTCTGCCGGAACGCAAATCCCGCGCGTTGCAGGGATTTTATTTTACATTTTCCCCATCGGGCAGTGTGGTGGCGTTCTCGCTGCTCCTGAGCGACAAGGATCGCGTTAATCATGGGGAAGTCAGAATTTATGATGCTGCTGCGGGAGCGCTGATGCGCACCATCCAGAAGGGTTATCCTGAATCCGCGCGCCCGCTGGCCTTTTCCAGCGATGGGCGCCTCCTGGTTTATGATTTCAGCCCATGGTCCGGAAATTTCCTCACCAGAATATATGACATCGTACAACGCAAATTCGTACGGAGCATCAAGAACCTGCCGATCCCCATTGGATGGCTCGCATTTTCGGATAGCGGCAAGGTCGTGGTGAGCACCGGATTTCGCAACTACCCTGCGTTTGTAAATGCCCCGGCGATTTGGCACGAATCGGGGAGCGGGACCGGCAGAATATACATTCTGGATGACAGTGGCGTCCCCGAGCGGCGCATCGAAGCAGACAGAGCGTACCTTGCCGGGAAGCTGGTGCCGAAACAGGACCTCCTGGCCAGCTTCAACGGCAACGTACTGACGCTCTACGACCTGCGCACCGGCGCAGTCAAGAGCGCCCACACGATCGGCTCGGCCGGCACGGCTTCAGCACCCCCCGATCGAATCCCGAATCAACCGGCGCCGGAAGGCCCGCCACGGGGCAGAATGGTTTCGGCACATCGGATTCTCGCGCTCTCCTTTCTTCCCGGGAGCCGGGCACTCGCCTGCGCCGGCGACGACGGCGTCCTCAGACTCTGGGATCCGGTCAAGGGGGACGAGATCGAGAGAACGGCTGTCGCCCGTTCATACCCGATCGCGCTCTCGGAATCCGGCGCGACGGCTCAACCGGGGGACGGAGCCTCGGTGGTGGTTTCGGAAATGGCGGGCGGTGCGACCTCGTATCAGCTGAAAGGCCTTGCCGGACAGCCTGCCTCCCTGGCCTTTTCGGCCGGCGGCGACTGGTTGGCTGCCGGGGCGGAGGATGGCAGCATCTGCGTATGGCGCAAGGGGCATTCCGAACCGCAGTTTGTCTTGACGGGGCACACAGGCCCCGTCAACTCCGTCGCCTTCTCGCGTGATATCTCTGTTCTTGCAAGCGGCGGCAATGACAAAACCGTAAGGCTGTGGGACTTGAGTTCGGGACTTCCACTCCAGGTATTTAAAGGGCACTCAAAAAGGGTAATTGGCGTGGCATTCGGCGCCGACCGAAACTCATTGGCAAGCTGCGGCGAGGACTCAGCCATCATCATCTGGGACGTTGCGCGGCGTCGTACCAGCAAAAAATTCTGGGATCCCAATGGCCCTGTGCGAAGCCTGTGCTTTTCTCCGGACGGAATGGAATTGATCAGCGGAGGGACTCAAAGCCTGAGGAGATGGGATGTCAAAAAGAGGAAACTGATCGGCGTGTTGGTTTCCGGACGGGGAGACCTGCGCTCCGGGACGTGGTCTCGCGCCACTTACGGTTTCCTGGAGACCTTCATGGTCATGAGCTATTCTCCGGATGGAAGCCTGCTCGCTTGCGGCTGCACGAACAACTCCCTGTTGGTATGGGACACAAAGAGCTGGGAGGGGAGAATTCTATCGCCCTCCGGAATGTAACCGCCCGGGCATGCACTCGTGCGCGGATCTTCAATCCCCGGTTCTCATGCTCCTCTCATTTTTCAAGGTGCAGCATGGCAGATGTTTGCAAACAGGCGGGCGGTCAGGAAATTGGGGCAAATTCTTGTGGGAGGAAAATCCGATGTCTCAAGTGCATGGAATCGGCCCGTTGATGCTTCTGGCGGCGATCTGCATCACTTCAGATCAAGTCCCGGCAATGCAGGCAAAGCAGAAGGCCGGTGGGCCCGCCTGGCGGGATTCGTTCCCGGTCGACAGATCCAACCTGTCGGACACCGGCCGGAATCCATTTTTCATTCTCGAACCGGGATATCGCCTCACGTTAGCCAACGGCAAGGACACCCTGATCGTCACGGTTCTAGACGAAACGAAGGTCGTTGACGGCGTCAGGACACGGGTTGTGGAGGAGAGGGAAACCGAAGGCGGCCAGCTCGCGGAGGTATCGCGGAACTATTTTGCCATCGACAAGGTCACAAACGACCTCTACTACTTTGGCGAGGAGGTAGACGAGTACAAAGGCGGCAAGATCAGCGGTCACGAAGGAGCCTGGCTCGCCGGTGTGAACGGGGCCCGCTTCGGGCTGATGCTGCCCGGCAAACCGGCTGTCGGAGACCGGTATTTTCAGGAGATTGCGCCCAAGGTGGCTATGGATCGTGCCGAGGTCATCAGTGTGACCGGCGGGGCGAAGGTGCCGGCCGGAGTCTATAATAACTGCCTGCACACACGGGAATCGAGCGCCATCGAAAGCGGCAGTGAAGACAAGGTATATGCGCCAGGCGTGGGGCTGATCAAGGACGCGGATTTTGTTTTGGCGAAGGCGCAGAAAATCAAGCCCCAGCCGCATCATTCATAAATAGCGGACCCCCGGACACCACAAGACATGGATGAATGCGGATCCGATCCGTGTTCTTCCATGTTCATCCGCGTCCGGAGATGTCCGGCTTCGTGACTAATGCGAGCTAAGGGCCTGTCAATAAATAAAGGTTGCACTTTGCCGGGGCCCCCAGGCCGGCCGGCAAGGCGCGAACGACGAGCATACCCGGTGTGGTATATAAGGAGCGAGCAACGCAGCAGGCGGGCCTGCGGGCCGCAGCCCGAAGGGTCGCGGCGGCGGGCGGGCATCTGCGGCGTTGCCGCTCCTCGACGATGTCCTCACATCGCCTGCGTCGCGGCGCCTTGCATCTGCCCGCCCCAGGAGCACCGCAGGTGCGACGGTGCTCGCGACAAAGTGTAACCTTTATTTATTGACAGGCCCTGAGGATGCGCGGGTCTGCTTGAGTGCAGAATGGGGTTGAAGGAAGGCGAACCGGCGTCCGGAGGCGGCATGCGCGTGCTGGTGGTCGAAGATTACCCTCCGATACGGAAGGCCGTGGTCAAAGGGCTCCGTGAAGCGGGCTTCGCCGTCGACGAGACCGGCGACGGCGAGGAAGGATTGTGGTATGCCACCAGCAATGATTACGACGTCGTGGTCCTCGACCTGATGCTGCCGGGCGTCGACGGTTTCTCAATCCTCAGCCGCTTGCGCAGCGAGGGGCGCGCCGCGGCGGTCCTGGTGCTCACGGCGAGAGACGCGGTGTCGGACCGCGTGAAGGGGCTTGATCTGGGAGCGGACGACTACCTGGTCAAACCTTTCGCGCTCGAGGAACTCCTGGCGCGGGTCCGGGCACTGGCCCGGCGGGTATACAGCGTGAAAAACCCGTGTCTCCAGGTCGCGGACCTGCGCATTGAAACCGCCGCGCAAAAGGTCTGGCTCGGCCGGGAAGAGATTCATCTGACGCCGCGCGAATACGCGCTGCTGGAATATCTGGCTCTGCGCCAGGGGGAAGTCGTCAGCCGGACCGACATCTGGGAGCACGTGTACGAATTCAATTCCGAGGCGGATTCCAACGTCGTGGATGTGTACGTCGGCTACCTGCGCAGAAAGATCGAGCGCCCGGGCCGCCCGGCCCTGATCCATACGCTGCGAGGCAGGGGATATTCATTGGGAGCCTCAAAATGACATTGTCAATCCGAGCCCGCCTGCTTTTCTGGATGACGGGGGGCATGGCGATTCTGCTCCTGGTTTTTGCCGTCGGGGTATACGGAGTGCTCACAAGATCCCTTATGGACAGTTTCGACAAGGTGCTGCTCGCATCCGCCCGGACCATCAGCGGCGCCACGGAGCGGTACGGCGCTCTGATCCGGTTTGATCTGGACGAGCACGAGGCTCCCGAGTTCTATCGCAGCATCGAACCGGATTATTTCCAGCTGTGGCTTGAAAACGGCGAGCCCCTGGCGGGTTCACCCGCACTCAAAACGGCCAATATGCAGCGTTTCCCCGACAAAGCGGATTCCCCATCTTTCCGGATGGTGCAGCTGCCCGACGGCCGCGCGGGGCGCGCGGTCGGCCTGGCGTTCACCCCCAAGGCGGATGATGAAACCGAAGATACGGCTCCGGCACAGAGAGTGACGCTCGTGGTGGCGCGTGGAACGGATACCCTTGACGCAACGATCGGGCTGGTCCGATGGCTCCTGGCGCTCGCTGCCTGCGGCACTTTGATACTCGCGCTTTTCCTGGGTGCGGTCGCGGTGCGCCGTGGTCTGAAACCTCTCGATGCTCTGGCCGGGCGAATCGCCGCAATCCGGCAGGAGGACCTGTCCGCAAGAATCCCGGTCGACCGCATGCCCGCAGAAATGGCCCCGGTGGTGGGAAAACTGAACGATCTGCTGTGCCGCCTGGATAAGGCATTTCTTCGCGAAAGGGCGTTTGCCTCGGATGCGGCTCATGAACTCCGCACTCCACTTGCCGGACTGCGCTGCACCATGGAGGTGGCCCTATCGCAGCCGCGCCATGAAGACGAGTACCGGGAGGCCATCGCTGACTGTCTCGACGTGATCCGTCACACCCAGAGGATTGTAGAGACGCTGCTTGCCCTTTCGCGGCTCGAATCCGGTCAGACTGCCCTACACCCCGAAACGATCGAAGTCGGCGACCTGATCGACACCACATGGCGCCCCCTCGCCGACAAGGCAGCCCGGCGCGGTATCAGGTTCCGGACTCAACTGCCCCCGAATTCCGCTTTGCGGGCTGACCGCAACACCTGTCAGATGATCCTCGCCGCTCTGCTCGCGAACGCGGCTGAATATACCGATACCGATGGGCGCATCGACATTCATGGTCGGAATGCAGCGGGAACCCTCGAGATTACGATCGCCAACACCGGTTGCCCGCTTGCCGGGCGGGAAGCCCAGCACGTGTTTGACCGGTTCTGGCGCGGCGATCCCTCACGCTCGGCGACGGGCACTCACTGCGGTCTGGGACTGTCGCTGGTCCAGCGCGCCGTTGCCGCGCTCGGCGGCACGGTTTCGATTGACATCGATGCAGGGACTTTCACCGTGCGCCTTGTCCTGCCGGCCGCGCCGGGTCCGGGAGCGTAGCCTTTTTCGTGAAGAGTGGGCCGCAAATCAGCGGACACGGAAGAACACGGAACCGATCCGTGTTCTTCCGTGTCCTGAAATGTCTTGCAGACGTTTTTTCATGCACAGTCCAGATCAGGCCGGCGCAGGAGCCCTGCCCGCGTTCTTCCGTGTCCTGGAAGCGCGCTGTGGCGCGGCTCATCCCGTGAAGACAAAAAATCGGGCATTGATTTATCGCATCGCGGGAATTCTGTGGTTTAATAGCAAGGACCCTGTGCTCGGTATCGGCAGGCGATCCCGGATGGCAACGGCGCTGGCAGCGCCGGCGTTCTCATTATTTTCTCATCTGCCCTCCCCTACGCTTGTGGCGACGGCGGCAAATATCTCATGCCGTCTGCGCAAAGGCCGATCGGCGCTCTGGCTTTCGCCGATGGCACAGATGATTCAAAGAGAATCGGAGCGGGTAGTGAAAGCAAAAACCATGATCGGGCTGTTGTGGATCGCGGTCTGGGCCGCGGCCGCCGCAGACCAGGAAACACCACCCAGGCGGACGGTGGATCAGGCGGTTCAGCTCATGAATTCATCCCCCTGGGCGCGGCAGGAGACCTACACCCGTGTCATCAGCGGGGTGGGGAGCGGTGTGTCGGGGGAGAAGGAGATTTTCAACACTTTCTATGTGCGTTTTTTTTCCGCACGGCCCATCCGGGAAGCGCTCATGCGCATCCAGCAGATTCAATACGGGTATGACGGGCTGGAGCCGGCTGATAAGCTCAGGTTCGACGAATATGCCGCGACCGATCTGCTGCCGGAATTCGACGAGTGGATCGTGGTGGCTGTCAGTTTCCGCTCCAATGATCCGAACGAAGAAAGCGACGTGCGCCGCTTTTTTGAGCGGCAGACTCCGGAGACCCTGAGAAACAAGGCTTTTCTGTCGACGGAGGAGTTTTCGCAAGTACCAATCCACACCTATTTTACTCCGCGCGATGAGGGGATGGGCGCCAAGTTTGTCTTTCCCCGCCGGGTCGGGGGCACTCCGCTGGTTTCTCCGGCGAGCAAATTCATCACTTTCGAGCTGCTAGATGTACCGGCGGCCAGCCCTCGCCTGCGGACGCGATTCTCCGTCAAGGACATGGTCGTCAACGGCCGGGTTGTCTTTTAGTCCATAGCGTGCCAGGGGATCCGATGGTGGTTCTTCAATTCAACGTTCGCTGCGTTATTATGTTCACATCCGTTCTCCTGGCGTCTGCCTGCGGCTGGGCTGCGGCTGCAATGCCGGCGCCCGCATTTCAGGAGAACGCTCAGTCGGGTTTCGCCGGAGATCGGCAGAAGCCCGGAGAGGCCCAGTCGGCCACCGACCCCCAAAAGGACCCGCGACTCCTGATCATCGACCGGTTCGAAGTCGACCTGAGCAAACGGCTCGCAGGGTTCCAGGACAAGGGGTCCAAGCCGATCCAGGTGATCATGAATCCGTTCACCGCCCGGAAAAGGGCCCGACTTTACGGATCAGTGTACGAATACCACCGCAACGACAATTTCGATGCGCGCAACTTCTTCGATCCGGTCGGTAAAAAGCTCCCCGAGTACAAGAGGAACCAGTTCGGCGGCAGTCTGGGGTTTTTCGTCACGCCGAAGATCACGCTTTTCGGCACCTACGACGGGCTGCGCATCAATCAAGGGTCCACGATACTCTCGCATGTCCCCACCGGTGAGATGAAGGCCGGGGATTTCAGCAGCCTCGACTTTCCGCTGGTCAATCCGTGGACCGGAATGCCGTTTCTCAACAACAAAATACCCGAATCGATGTTCCACCCGGCCGCGGTCAGGATGCTGGCCACGATGCCGGACCCCAACCGGAATGACCCGGACCGGAATTTCGTGAACAACCAGCCCGAGATCAATAACCAGGACACGATTACCGCGCAAATCGACTGGAACCTCGGCGAGGACTCGAAGCTGTTTGCCAACTACAGCCTGAGAAACAACAACGGCTTCGAGGTCAATCCACTGCCTGCCTTCGGCCTGACTTCACGCGGTCGGGAGCAGAGCGTTTCGATCGACTATGTGCGCGATTTCAGTTCCAACCTCATGGCTTCCCTGCAAGCCCGTTTCGACCGGGAGGCGCAAACCGAGCTCGCGCCGCAGGCGGGCGCCCGAGGGCTGCTGGCATCCCTCGGCATTGGCGGAATCAGCACGCTTGATGATCTCGATGAGGGGTATCCGGATTTTGAGCTCGCGGGATACGCATCCATCGGGTCTGGGGATTCGCCGACCACATCCTTTCTGAACGAATATAGCCTGGAACTTGACTTCACCCATGTTTGGAAAAACCACGAGTTTGAATTCGGGGGGGAAATCCAGAAAGGCCAGATCAACAACGATCGCACCGGCGGATTGCGCCGCGGCAGCTTCGCGCTGGACGGCGATTACACGGGGGACGCCTTTGCCGATTTCCTGCTGGGAATCCCGAACCTGGCGGAGCGCGGCGTTGGTTCGGACCGGGCCGATGTGCGCCGTACCAGCATGCGCGCGTATATTGCCGACCAGTGGAAGGTGAATCCGAAACTGAGCATCTCGGCCTCCCTGGCCTATGACTACAACCCTTTCGCCCATTCCACACATGATAATGTTTACACGTTCGCTCCCCTCCTTTTTGATCCGCCGCTGGATGGCAAAATCGTGCGCATGGGAAGCCCGGAGGCGGAACGTGCCGGTCTGGCCGGGCTCAAGAGCGGCTGGGCAGTGTACCCTGACCGGAACGACTGGGCGCCGGAAATCGGGTTGGCGTACAGTCCGCGCGGCGACAACCGCCTGGTGATAAGGGCTTCCTATGAGCTGGATCATGATTCGCGTGATATGGACGAATCCTTCCAGGTATTGGGACGGAGCTATCCCGTCTATTACACCGAAAGGGCGCAGGCGTCGGGAGACGAGCCTGAACTCAGTCTCAGCAATCCCTTCGAGACCGCAGTCCCGGTGGAATTGAGGATCCAAGGGGCCGAGCCCCACATGAGAAACGCCCAGGAGCACCGGTGGCAGATTTCACTGCAGAACGAAATCATTCCGCGCTGGAACCTGGAAATCGCTTATTCCGGAAGCCGAACCAACGGCTCTGACCGCTTCATTGTCGCCAATGTACCCGCTCCGGGTCCAGGTTCGCTGCAGGACCGCAGGCCCAACCCGAATTACGGCCGATTCAGCATTCTCACCTCCGGGGGCTCCGCCGCCAGCAGCACTTTCAGCGCAAGTTTGACCAAGCAGCTCTCTCACTCTTTCTCACTCGAAGCGGGTTATGAGTTCAATCGTTCATTCAGCTCGATCGGGTCGAGCGACCCGAACAACCCGAGGAATCTGGCTTCCGAATGGGCGCCGACCGGTTCACCGGTTCACCAGTTCGACCTGATCTACATCCTGGACCTGCCGATCGGCCGCAATCAACTGATCTCTACCGCCTGGGCCGGCAGGTTCCGGAGCCTGTTTGAGGGCTGGCGGATTTCGGGGATCACATCCTATCAGAGCGGGGATATCGGCAACCCGAAGATGCCGGGCGATTTCAACAATGACGGCGTCCGGGGTGATCGCCCCGACCGGATCGCCTCGGGAGTGCTGCCGGACTCCGAGCGTACCATCGATCGATGGTTTGACACCGGGGCGTTTGTCACCCCTCCCGAGTACGGCTTCGGCAATTGCGGCAGGAATATCCTGACCGGTCCCGGCCAGCGCCGGTGGGATATCAGCTTCATCAAGCGAACCCAGGTAAGTCGTGATGGCAATATGTTCGAGTTGCGTGTGCAGCTGTTCAACGCCTTCAATCACACGAACTTCGACAACCCGAACGTCACGATGGGAACCTCGAGTTTTGGGAAAATCTTCGGTGCCGATCGCGCCCGGGAGATCGAAATCGCCGTTAAATACAGTTTTTAATGGTGTTACGCCGGATGTGCGGGTCCCGCCGGGACCGTACGAATACCGCTTCCCTTTATTACCATGCTGCGATATGATCGCGCCCAATTTCCCCGGGTTTCACAACCGGGTTCGGGAATCACCCTGGTAACGAAGGAGCGCTCAGATATTGAAAGTCACCGCATCAGCGGCATGCATGATCGCAGGATGCCTGGTACTGGCCGCATCATTGTTTGCCGTTCCCCTGCCGGAGAACGAGGCGGCCGATTCGGCGCCACTTAGAGAATATCGACTGCGGCTGCATCACACCCACACTGGTGAATCGATTGACATCGTCTATCGGCGGGGAGATATCTATATCGATGACGCGCTCACCCAGCTCGATTACCACCTGCGCGACCACCGCAACGGCGATATTCTTCATTTTGACCCTCGCCTCTTCGACCTGCTCGCGGACCTGGCAGCCCTGGTGGGCCGGCCGGATGATGTCTTTGAGGTCATCTGCGGCTATCGCAGTCCGGATAGTAATGCGCAGCTGCGGCAATCGTCTTCGGGAATCGCGGAACATAGTCTGCACATGGATGCTTTGGCCATCGACATCCGCATGCCGGGGGTGAAGACATCAGTGCTGCGCGATGCCGCCCTCGAGCTTCATCGGGGGGGCGTCGGCTACTATGCCGCTTCCGACTTCATTCACGTCGACATCGGCCGGGTGCGCAGCTGGTAGCGCCATCATTTGCGGCGAAATTCCCTATTCGCGTCCCGTGTACGGGTACCCCCCGGCGATAACCGTCGCCATCGCCGCATCGTAGCCATAGATATCCCGGAAAAACTGTACCTTGCCGTCTTCCCCGACCACTGCCGTCGTGTATAGAATCAGCACCAGACTGGGATCCAGAAGGTTCACCTGGACCGTCCGATCACCGTGCATGGCTGCCAGTATGCGAGCCTCGGACCAATCCGGATTCTTCCGAAGAACCCACACCGCCAGCTTCACGGGGTCCTCAACGCGAATGCAGCCGTGGCTGAAGTCACGCCTCGACCGGGAAAACAGCTCCGTCTCCGGCGTGCCGTGAAGATAGACATCAAACTCGTTCGGGAACATGAATTTCGCGAGTCCCAGGGCGTTCTTTGATCCTGGCTTCTGCCGGATCAGAAGTCGGCTGCGGCGAAGGTCGGCAAGCATTTCGACCGAAACCGGCCCATCGCTCACGACCGCTCCCTGCCCGTCCGTCACTTCATAGCCTTGCTTGGTCAAGTAGTCCGGATCTTTCCGGATCTTGGGCACCAGCTCACGGATTTGAATGCTGGTCGGGACATTCCAGTAGGGTCGGAAGATCACATATTTCATCTCCTTGGCGAAAACCGGCGTTTCGCTGCGATAGGCCTTGCCGACCACCACTTTCATTGAGAGTGCGCCCTGCCCCCTCTCGTCCCAGGCATGGAGCCGGAACTCCGGGATGTTGACGATGATCGGCGGCTCGTCGAATTCGTGGGGTACCCAGCGCCATCGTTCCAGAGCCAGCACGAGTTGCTGCACGCGCCAGCTCAAAGGCGTGTTGAGTTGTTCCAGGGTAGCAGGTCCCAATCGGCCGTCCACATCCAGGCCGTGCCGCCCCTGGAAACTCTTCACCGCCTCAGCCATGGCCGAACTGTAAATGCCGGTTGCTTCAGCCACGGATGCATCCGCGGGGAGATCGCCGAAAAGCCTGAGCAGGTTGCCCAGCCGGCTGAGTCCCGGGTATGTATCGCCGACCCGCAGGGACTCTGCGGGTACGGGGAGCTGCTCGCCGCTGTCCCCCCGGGCCAGGCGGAGATACGTGGCTAGCGTCGTCCGCACGCGCCGGTATTCCGGAAACGGAGGTTCGACACTTTCGAGAACGGCATTCACATCCTCGGCATCCATGAGTCGCTGCCGCAGGAATTGCACGAGATCGTACTTCGCGGGGCCAAGGTTGAAGCTGGAATGGAAACTGCGTGGATTGAGCCGGCCGAGGTGAACATCGGAAACAAAACGCATCACCGAAATTGTCACCTCGAGAATCGAAGCGCGCCAGCATCTCCGCTCCGGGCGCAGGATTGGACTGATCGATCCTGGCCAGCCGATCCTCCCAACGGGGGCCATCGTAGTCCTCGGCATTCAGGCCTCTGGATTCGGCATTTTGGAGCGCCTGAATGACGCCCCGCGCCTGGAGGGTCGTGCGTCCCTCCCTGACCCAGGCAAGAGCGTATTGGCGGGCTTCATAAAATTGCGTGAGTTGGCTGCGGTATTTGTCGAAGTCCGGCCAGCGCAGATCGGGTAGATTGCCAAACTGAATGATGCTCCGGATCAAATCGGCCTGTTGCTCCGAATCTGATTGAACCTGCGCACTCCGGGAATCGGCTGCGCGCAAATTGATATCCCCTTGAAATGGGCGATCCGCCGGCTGCACACAGCCGACGACAAAAAGAGAGAGCGCTGCCCATCCCGACCGGCCTACACCACCTTTGGCTCGCATCATCATTATCATTATACTTCCCGGATGGCGTCTGACCAGGAAGTCAAAAAAGGGGACATTCCTAATTTCCGCGCAACCCGGCTCTGGACCAGGAATTAGCGAATAATTCGGAATGTCCCCTTTTTTTAAGGCGGGCAATTACAATCCGGGATTTTTTTCAATCACGGTGATGACGCCGTTATCCACAACGGCACGGTACTGAGCCAGGCTCTTCTTCGAGGGGCCGCGCACATAAGTCCCGTCAATCGTGTAGGTGGACTACGTGTGCCTCGTCGACGGCGTCATGCGGCGCTTCCATGTCGAAGTGCCGGAAACGAAGCGCGCGAGGTTGCGTGAGCGTAGAACTCGTCCTCAGCTCGGCTGCCACGGTCTATTCGGTCGTGGCGATGGCGCTTCTGGTCTGGTCGGTCGCCAGCACGATTCTCCAGCCCCGGATCGCGGCGCGACGCAGGACGCAGCGGACAACCGCCTGTCTCTCTCGTACTGCCCGTGAAGCTCCTTTCGAAGAGGTTTCGAGCGACGCGGAAATCAGCCTTCGCGCAGGCTCATCCGAGGTCGACGTGACGGTTTCCGCCGTCAAGCGCAACTCGCCCGCCGTCGAGAAGATGCGCGAGATCTTCGCCCGCTATCCGGAGCGCCCATCGCGCGTCCTGCTGTCGACGGCGCGTTTTGCGGCGAGCCCGAAGGTCGACAATCTCTTTGCGCCTTTCATGCAGGCGAGGCATGACGTGATCCTGATGAAGGACGCCAACGTCCTTCTGGAGCCCGACGCGCTGTCGGAGCACATGCGGCAGCTCGCCGACGAGGTCGGCCTCGTCTGCGCGATCCCCTATTGCGCGAGGCTCGACAATTTCGCCGCCCATGTCGAGGCGTGGATCATCAACGGACCGCATGCGCGGATGCTGTTTCTGGCCTCCTGCCTGGGGCAGGGGCATGGGGTGGGAAAGATCATGCTATTCCGCCGCTCGGATTTCCTCCGCGCCGGCGGCTTCGACGCCATTTCCCATACCGTGGGCGAGGATAATGCCTTGGCCAAGGCCATGCGGCAAATCGGCACGACCGGTTTTTTCGCACCGGCCGGTGCGGCAGGAACTCGGTTCGCGGGAATTCGGGGACGTTTTTCAACGGCAATTGCGCTGGAGCGTCATCCGGCGCAACGACGAGCTTCTGTCCTTCCTGCTGGAGCCGATCTGCCAGGCTTTTCCGGCAGTTATCGCCGGCGCGCTGGCCGCGCCGCTGATCGGCTGGAGCGCTTTTGCGGGTTTTGCCGCCACGTTTCTGTCATGGTTCGCGCTGGAGACATTGCTTTCCATGGCGAAAGGATGGCAGTTATCCTTAGCGGCGCCTGCGGTTTTCGTTGTCCGCGAGGTTGTGATGCTTGCGGTCTGGGTGAACGCCTCGATGACCAACCGTGTGGTCTGGGCGAAGGACAAAGTCCACGCGCGCGTCGCGGCGCGGCCGGCGCCCCCCGCGCAAGAAGAAGGATAACCTTTTTGCTGCTCGAACTATTTCCAGTTCCTGGTCGACGCGGTCGCCTATCTGTGCGTCCTCGTCCTCGTCAGGCAATCGGGACGGGCTATCTCGTCGTCATCGGCCGCTTCCTCTACGACTGGCTGCGGGGCGCGCGCGATCCCGAGGCCCCGACGATCCCCGACGCCGAACTGCCGCATGTGCTGCTGCAAATTCCGGTCTTCAACGAGCCGCTCGTCACCGAGCAGTCGCTGCGCTGCGTCGCCCAGCTGAACTGGCCGAAGGACAGGCTACGCATCCAGCTTCTCGACAACTCCACCAACAGACGCCCCGCGCCGCCGCCGTGGCCGAGGAGCTGCGCGCCGACGGAACGGTCATCGACCATGTGCGGCGTACGGACCGCTCGGGCTTCAAGGCCGGCGCCTGCGCACATGGGCTGACGCTCACCAGCGAGCCGTTCATCGCCATGCTCGACGCGGACTTCCGTCCGCCGACGAACTGGCTGAAGCGCACCGTGCCGCTGTTTCTCACCGATCCCGCGCGGGATTCGTGCAGTCGCGCTGCGAGTTCCTCAATTACGAGACCAACTGGCTCACGCGCGCGCAGGGGCTCATTCAGGACGGCCATTACATGGTCGAGCAGCGTTCGCGCGCGCTCGCCGGCTGGCTGTTCCAGTTCAACGGCACCGGCGGCGTCTGGCGTCGCGCGACCGTCAAGGACGCCGGCGGCTGGTCGGATTATTCGCTCTGCGAGGATCCTCGATCTGACCGTGCGCGCCGAACTCAAGGGCTGGCACGAACTCTTCGTCTCCGAGCCGCCGATCCCCGGACAGGTGCCGGACGGCATCCGCGACTTCCGCCGCCAGCAGCGGCGCTGGTCGAATGGCTTCGTGCAGGTGGCGCAGAAGACCATTCTGCCGATCTGGGAACAGGACTGGCCGCTCGCCAAGCGCGTGATGGCGATTTCGCTCATCGCGCATCAGATCTTCTTCCCGGCCGCCGCGATCGGCCTCATCGCCTTTCTGATCGGCGCGCTGCTGCATGGGTCGCTTGCACCCTATTACGGGCTGATCGAGCTGGTTTTCGTCATGACGCTGCTGGTGGCGCTGGGCATTACGCTCGCGCCCTATCTGGCGCTCAAGCGGGGAACGGTTGTCGATTACGCCAGGACAGTGGGCTCCGTGCCGCCGCTCTTCATCTATCTCGCTTTCGCCAATGGCGCGAAAATTCTGCAAACGCTGCGCGGCCGCAAATCGACCTTCAAGCGCACGCCGAAGCAGGAAACGGCGGGGCTGAACGGGGCGCCCGCTGACGCCGAGGCCGAGTAAGCGGGAACACGCCGGAAGAGAAATAAAAACGCGGCTGGCTTTCAGGGCCAGCCGCGTTTTTGTTTGCGCGTATCATTGCGGCGACGGCACCACCTTGATCCGCGCCATCATGCCTCCATCCTCATGTTCGAGGATGTGGCAGTGGTAGACGAACTCGCCGACTTTCGGGAAGGGAATGCTGACGAGCACCGAATTCGAGGGACATTCGCCACTGTGCCACTGAGCGATGGTGCAGGCGCCGCCCTGAAGGACTCGACGTCGACGTTCGGCGTCGCGACGGGGAGGGGAAGATTGTCCTGCAACAGGCTGGCGCCTTTCGCGTCGGGCGTC
>CAWGRQ010000011.1:0-15886 GCA_963824985.1 Terriglobia bacterium | reverse complement strand
TCGGCTCTCCTTGCTGCAGGACCTTCGTATGCCGGCACTCAGGAGCTCATTCGGCTGGTGGATGAGGCCTTTGGCAGAGAGATGAAGAAGCACGATCTCCCGGGAGGCGTCGTCATAATCGTACTGGATGGTTCCGTGGTGTTCTCCAAGGGGTATGGATATGCGGACCTTGAACGCAAGATGCCCGTGATGCCGGAGACCACCATGTTTTATCTTGCCTCGGTGACCAAGAGTTTTACAGCGACCGCTGTGATGCAACAGGTGGAGCAAGGCAGGCTGGACCTGGATCGCGACGTCAATGACTACCTGATTGAGTTTAATGTGCCTGCTTCCTATTCGGACCCGGTGACGCTGCGAACGCTGCTGACCCATACCGCGGGATTCGACGATCGAAATATCGGATATGTGGCCCGGAACCCGGGCGATGTCTTATTCCTCGGTGAGTATCTCCGGCGGGGGTTGCCCAGGCGGGTTATGCCGCCGGGCCGGACGCTGAGTTACTCAAACCACGGCTATGGACTGGCCGGTCATCTGGTGGAATTGGTTTCAGGAGAGTCGTTTTCAGACTACCTGGAAAGGAACATCCTGGGCGTCCTGGGCATGAGGAACAGCACGGCCCACACCCCCCCTCCTGCGCCGCTGTCGGCTCAGGCGGCGACGATGTATTCTTACTCCGCCGAGAACAACAGGTATGAGCCGGCCGCACCCGGCTATCGTAACCTCCCTCCGGCGGGTACCGTCTGGGCCAGCGGGATCGACATGAGCCGTTTCCTGCTGGCCCACCTTCAGGGCGGGATCGCGGGATCGGGACGCATCCTCACCGAAGAATCAATCGCCGCGATGCATTCACGGCAGTTCAGCCAGCATCCTCGTCTCCCGGGATTCGGCTTCGGTTTCTATGAGAGATTTCATTCCGGCGCCAGGATCCTGGAGCATGCCGGGGGATTCATCGGTGCCTCGACCTTGATCGCTCTGGAGCCGAGCAAGCGGTTTGGGATCTTTCTGGCGACGAACCAATCGAATACCTATCCGCACTATGCCGCGTTGCAGGCCGCGCTCGATTATCTGTACCCGGCCGGCCCCCAGGCCGCGTCAACGCAAGACGCGGTATCGGAGGGGTGGGTGCGGCGCGCGAATCGGATTGAAGGGTACTACCAGAACACGCGTTACAGCCGCACGAGTATCGAGAAGATCGCCATCCTGGATAGTCAGCTGAAGGTTCAGGCCACGCCGGAAGGACACCTGGCCGTGCGGGCCAGGAACGGTCAGGAGACGCGCTGGACGGAGGTGGAGCCGTTCCTCTTCCGCCGTTCGGGCGGGACGGACTATCTCGCTTTCGCGGAAGAGTCAGGCCGTGTGGCATGGATGTATATGAGCCTTCCGGGCAACGCACTGCCGTCGGCCTTTCAGCGCGTGCCCTGGTTCGAGACCGTAGCCGTGCAGCTGCCATACATGCTCGCGGTTTCCGCAATGTTCGCCTCGACGCTTATCCTTTGGCCGATTGCCGCGCTGATCGCCAAGCTCTACCGGCGCCTGCGCCGCGGGAAGGTGCCGCGGCCAAGCGGTGGAGCCGCGCCCGCAATCTGCGCCATGCTCTCGGGATTTCTGGTGATCCTGTTTGTTGCGGGACTCGATCAGATGCTGGGCAACAGCCAATACCGTTTGCAGCTGGCCTATGGCGTGCCCGCGCCCATGGTGGCACTGCTGTGGATCCCGTTGGGCCTGGCCATGCTGGCTGTTCTGCAGGCATACTTCACCCTTCGTGCCTGGCGGCGGAGATTCTGGAATCCGGCAACCCGGATCTATTACACACTGGTGACCATAACTGCGGTCAGCTTCATTCTGTTTCTCTGGAACTGGAACCTCCTGGGTTTCCGCTATTGAGGGAGGGTGGTACCTGGTTACACTGTCCCCTCCCATGGTGGCGGAACCGAAGTCCAGGGCAAAGGGCTGTCGCATCGATGAGGAAACAATCGACGGCCATCAACTATCCTGATTAGCCTTTACCCTCCTCCTCCGACGCGGTCGTTGCTTTCCGAGACGATTTTCCCTAATAGAATCCCACCCTGGGACGTTGTATCTGGTGAAAAGGCAGGAATCAGGCCACAATGAACGGGACACTCATTGAGATTTCGGAATCGAAAATGCCGGCAACCATGCCAACGGACGATACGCTCATGGACACTCCCGACGCCGAGTTCGCCCAATCAGCTCTGATCCGATATGAACGGCCCCTCACGCAATACGCCCAACATCTCACCGGAGACCGGGAGCGGGCCCGCGAGGTCGTCCAGGACACCTTTCTGAAACTCTGTTCCCAGAAGCCGTCCCGCATTCGCGGCTACCTGGCGCAGTGGCTGTATAGGGTATGCCGCAACCGCGCGCTGGATGTTCGCAGAAAGGAGCGCAGGATGGCTCCCATCAGCAATGCCCGCCTGGAGATGCGTGCCGATGACCGGGCACAACAGTCCGCAGAGGCGGAGCGGAAAGAACAACTGGAACAGGTCCTATTGATTCTGGACACGCTGCCTCTGAATCAGCAGGAGGTGCTCCGGCTGAAATTCCAGTGCGACCTGAGCTATGGCGAGATCAGCCGTGTCACAAGCCTCTCGGTCGGAAACGTGGGATTTCTCATCCATACGGGATTGAAGACGATACGCGAGCGAGTCCAGGGCCGGCCGCAGGCCGGAACCATGAGGAGGGTGAAATGAAAATCGACGCCAATGATCCCAAATGGACTGCCTATGTGCTGGGTGAGCTGGAAGATGGCCCGGACAAAACGGCAATCGAAGAGACGTTGAGCCGATCCTCCGAAGCGCGCCTTCTGGTGGAGGAAATTCGAAATGCTGGGCGGATGCTTGCCGAAAGTCTCGAGGCGGAACCCGTCGCTCTCCTCTCGGCGGAAGAACGGAACCAGATCGTAGAAAGCGCCGAGGGGGACAGACGATGGTTTACCCCGCGCAATACCTGGATTCTGGCTGGCCTGGCATCGGCAGCTGCCTTGCTGCTCTTGGTGTTCGCGGGCGGCAATCGGTTGTTCAGGGTGGCGCCCAATCAACCCGGGAATGCCGTCTCCCGGAAGATCGCTCCGATCGATTCCAGGCCAGAGACGCCGGCCGCGCCTCTCTCCGGCAGCCGGCAGATGGTAGAGGCGAAGAATCAGGCTCCGGTCGCCGAGCCTGCCAAGCCGGGAGTCGCCCGGAATCAACCCGAATTAACCATCGTACAGCCGACCTCTCCGGCCGCGGAAGCCAGGGTCATTCAAGCCCTGCCCCAGTTTCAGACGAACCAGATCGCCAACATGCAGGCTCAAAACTCGAACGCATCGAACCAGATCCCAATCAGCCAGAATGCGCAGCAGGCTCCGACGCAATCTGCCGCCGATGCCAGGATTGTCGTCATGGAATCCGCTCGGCCGCCGGTTGGCGGCGTGGTCGGTGGAGTGCTCGGCGGAGTCATCCCCGGTGGCAAAGGGGAGGCACGAGGCGGCGTCCTCGGTCAGCTGCGGGATGCGAAACAGGCTGCAACACTCGCCTTCTCCTACCTGAAAGCCCAGGAGCTGGAACGCCCCGGTTTCAACACCGAGGCCTACGACCACATCGGCGATAATCCGTTTCTGGAAGTTTTGCAGAATCCGCTCTCGACTTTCTCGATCGACGTCGACACCGCCTCCTACTCGAATATGCGCCGGTTCCTGAACACCGGTTCGCGGCCGCCCAAGGATGCGGTCCGCATCGAGGAGCTGGTCAACTATTTCGATTACGACTACGCGGGGCCGAGGGACGAAAGGCCGTTTGCCGCGCATTTCGAAGTCACGGAAGCGCCGTGGAGACCGGAGCATCTCCTGCTGCGCATCGGATTGAAGGGTCGGGAACTGGGGGGCGACCGCCCGCCGGCCAACCTGGTTTTCCTGCTCGATGTGTCCGGCTCCATGGACCAGCCGAACAAGCTGCCGCTGGTGAAAGAGTCGATGCGGCTGCTCGTGAACCAGTTGATCCCAAGCGACAGCATCGCGATCGTCGTCTATGCGGGCGAATCCGGCCTCCTGCTCCCCTCGACCGGCGGCGATCAGAAGCGAAAGATCCTGGATGCCATCGACAGCCTGAATGCCGGAGGGAGCACCAACGGCGCATCCGGAATCGAACTCGCCTACCGGACGGCTCAGGCAAGCTTCATCCGGAAGGGCGCCAACCGGGTCATACTGGCGACCGACGGTGATTTCAATGTCGGCGTCACCAACCGGGGCGATCTTACCAGGCTGATCGAAGCGAAAGCCAAGAGTGGAATCCACCTCAGCGCCCTCGGCTTCGGCATGGGGAACTACAAGGATTCCACTCTCGAGACGCTGGCCGACAAGGGCGATGGGAATTATGCGTACATCGATACTCTCAACGAAGCCCGGAAGGTCCTCGTCGAACAGCTCGCCTCCACGCTGGTTACCATCGCGAAAGACGTCAAGATCCAGGTCGAATTCAATCCGGCGCAGGTGAGCGCCTACCGCCTGATCGGATATGAAAATCGGCTGCTCAGGAAAGAGGATTTCAACGATGACACCAAGGACGCGGGCGATATCGGCGCCGGTCACGCAGTAACCGCGTGCTATGAACTGGTTCCCGCCGGGACCGCGGTTCCCACTCCGGCAGTCGATCCGCTCAAGTACCAGCAGCCGGTGATCACCAGCCCGGCGGCGCGATCCGGCGAACTGTTGACGTTGAAGATCCGTTACAAGGAACCGGACGGGAACAAGAGCAGCCTCCTGGAGTACGTAGTCCGCGATTCAGGCGCGAGGTTCGGGTCTGCCTCACCCGATTTCAAGTTCGCGGCGGCGGTCGCCGCTTTCGGGATGATCCTGCGCGACTCTCCGCACAAGGGGAACGCGACCATGGATAGCGTCCTGCAGTGGGCCACGGAGGAAGAGGACTTGACCGCTACGGCTACCGCCAGGAATTCATTGGGCTGGTGCAGCACGCCGCGGCGCTCATCGGGAAATAGGGTGCAATGTTCAGTGGCGAAGGCCACGCGGAGGTTCACCGTGAAACGTCGACTTATCCTCCTGCTGCTGGTTCTCGTTGGCGTCACCGGTACGGCGGTTGCCGACGGGCTGATCATCCCCATCCGGCCGGATGTCCGCATCCGGGGCCACTGGGCGGTCCGGTACCACAAAGTCGACATCCGGGTGCGCGATCAGGTGGCGGACGTCTCGATCGACCAGGCCTTCGTCAACACCGGCGCCGTTACCATCGAGGTCGAGTACCTCTTTCCCCTCCCTCCGACCGCGGCCATCGACAGCCTGACCCTGCTGGTGGACGGCAAAGAGTTCAAGGGGCGGATCCTGCGCGCCGAGGAGGCGCGGCGCGCCTATGAAGAGATCGTGCGCCTCAAGCGCGATCCGGCGTTGCTCGAGTACGTCAACTATGGCATGTATCGAACCTCGGCCTTCCCGCTCCAGCCGGGAAAGGAAGTCCGCGTGGTTGTTCATTACACCGACATCTGCAGGAAAGACGGCGATCTGGTCGAGGTGTTTTACCCTCTGAACACCGAGAAGTTTTCGGCCCGGCCGATCGAGGAGGTCCAGGTCAAGGCGGACATACTGGGCAAGGGACCGATATCGGCCGTTTATTCACCGACGCACGAGGTGACGGTCGAGCGCCCGGCGCCCGAGCGCGCGGTCGCGCTCTACAGGGTGACGAAGGAAACTCCGGCAACCGACTTTCGCCTGCTCTACCGACCGTCCAGGGAGTCGGTTGAAGCCACCGTGCTTTCCTATCGGCCGCGCGACGGCGAAGATGGTTATTTCCTGCTGATGGTGAGCCCCACTCCGAGTGCGGGCAAGAAGGTCGTCGCGCCGAAGAACCTCATCCTGGCGCTGGATCGCTCCGGCAGCATGGCGGGCGAAAAGATCGCCCAGGCCAAGGCATCCCTCGCCTATGTGCTCAGGAACCTGAATCCGGCCGACCGCTTTAACGTGATCGTCTATAACGACACCGTCGATTCGCTTTTCCCCGAGCCCGCCGCGAACACCGCGGAGAACGTCGGCAAGGCGCTTGGCATGATCGACCGCATCAACGCCACGGGGGGCACCAACATCCATGATGCGCTTGCGGAAGCGCTGAAGGTCGCCGGCCCCGCCGGGGCGGACAAGCGAGCTCAGTACATTCTCTTCCTCACCGACGGGCTGCCGACCGTGGGTAAGACGGACGAACGGGTGATCCTCAAGGATACGGCCGCCGCCAATCCGGGCACTGTGCGCATCTTCGCCATGGGGATCGGCTACGACGTCAACGTGCGCCTGCTGGACAAGCTGGTGGGCGAAAATCGCGGTGTCAGCAGCTATGTCAAAGAGAGAGAACCTCTGGAAGCGAAAATCTCCTCGCTGTACGGCAAGGTTCAGAACCCGGT
The DNA here is from genome assembly GCA_963824985.1 of Terriglobia bacterium. Classification (GTDB taxonomy): domain Bacteria; phylum Acidobacteriota; class UBA6911; order UBA6911; family UBA6911; genus JAFNAG01. The sequence goes on along the minus strand of CAWGRQ010000011.1, from coordinate 9,487 downwards.
GATGACGGACATTCAGATCTCCCTGTCCGGCGTCAAGACCAGCTATTCGTATCCCCAGTCTCTGCCCGACCTGTTCGAAGGGGATCAGATCATCATGGTCGGAAGATACGACCGCCCGGGCACCACCACGGTTCGCGTATCCGGCTCCTATCTGGGGAAAAGCGAGAGCTTCCAGTACACGGCCGATCTGGCGCGATTGTCCGACAAGTTCAGCTATCAATTTGTCGAGCCGCTCTGGGCGGTGCGGCGGATCGGATACCTGCTGGACCAGATTCAACTTAACGGCCGGTCCTCGGAAGTAGTCGACGAGCTTGTGCGGCTGAGCATGCAATACGGCATTATTACGCCCTATACGAGCTTCCTGGCGGACGAACGCACCCGGCTGGACAGCTTCGACGATTTGCGAAGCCAGGGCGAAAAGGCGGCCCGGGATCTCAGCTACGTCGTGGCCGGCGCCGGGGGGCAGGTGGCCGCTTCGAATCGCGCGGCGTTGAATGCGGCGACGGTGGCTCCCGCGCAGTCCGGACTCGGGGGATCGGCGCAGATCGGCCAGAGCAATGTGGCCGCCTATGAAGCCGGCCAGGTCGAGAGACTGGCCAGCGTCCAGAACGTCGGCAATCGCGCTCTGTTTAAACGGGGCCGGCAATGGATCGACAGCTCGGTGGCGAATCGTCCGGCGGACAAGCTCAACGCCGAGGCGCAGACGATCGCTCAGTTCAGCGATGAGTATTTCAGGCTGGCAGCCGCCAACAATGCGGCCGAAAATCAGATCCTGGCCGTGCAGCAGCCGGGAGAGGAGCTGATCCTCTCCATTCGCGGCCGCCTTTACCGGATCACTCCCCCGGCGGCGCCCGGCCGATAACATCTTGGGGACACTCGCGATAGGCGCTTAGTTAAGAGTGACTGAACTCACTTCGTAATGCCGCCATTTCAATTGTTTGAGCCTTGAAAGGGCGGAACCGCAAAGCCCAGGGCGTAAGCATGGGTCTGGCGACGAGATGGGACAGAGCCCTGGAAGGGCGACACCACCAGTGCCGCCCTGTCAGGGCTGATTCTGGCACGCGCTGGTATCCCAGGGCTCACGCCCTGGGCTTTGCTGCTGGACCCTTTCAGGGTCCCAATTGAAATTCTTATCCAATTGCCATTCTGGACAGGCGCCCTGACCGGGAACCGATAGTCAGAAGATTCGTATTAGATATCCAGAAGGGAGTGAAAGTCGTCGAGCAGGGAATGCGCTGCGTTCATGCATTCATAAGGTCATTGATCGGGATCTCCGCGCAAGTCGAATGCCGCACGGATCGAATCAGGAACGAGAGGAGAGTTATATGGGGTGGAGCGACATCCTTCGGGATACCCGCTACAGCATCCGGGTGCTGGGCAAGAATCCCCTCTTCACGGGAATCGCCATTTTTACTCTTGCTTTGGGTATCGGCGCCAATACGGCGATGTTCAGCATTATCGACACCGCCCTCCTGCGCCCCCTCCCCTACAAGGATTCCGAGCGACTGGTGATCGGAAGGAAATCGTTCGACGGCGGGATTACCCCCAGCGGGCCGGTTTCCGGGTACGACTGGTACGATTACCGGACCCAGAGCCGCTCCTTCGAATCCCTGGCCATGATGATGTCCAGGCCGTTCCGCCTCACGGTGACGGGAGGCGAGGAACCGGAGCGGGCGGACCTGCTGCATGTAAGCTGGGATCTCTTCCCCATGCTTCAGGTCTCCCCCGTTGTCGGGCGCCAATTCAGGGAAGAGGAGGCCGTCGTGGGCGGGCCGCCGGTGGTCATGCTCAGCTATGGCTACTGGCAGCGGCGGTATGGCGGCGACCCCGGAGTCATCGGGAAGACGCTTACGCCCGCCGGGGCTCCGTACACGATAATCGGAGTCATGCCCGCCGGTTTCCGCTTTGTCGCCGACACCGACCTCTGGTCGCTGACGTATCGTGACGGGCCGGGCGCGGACGCCCGACGGTGGCACAACCTGATCGTGGCCGGCAAGTTGAAGCCGGACGTGACCATCACGCAGGCGCAGCAGGAGATGGACATGCTCTCGGCTGGCCTCGCCGAGCAGTATCCCGACAGCAACAAAGGCAAGTCGCTGTTGCTTACAGGACTGCGTGATTACATGGTGGAAGGCTCGCGCACCAACCTGATCCTTCTCATGGCTACGGTCGTGCTCGTGCTCCTGATCGCGTGCAGCAATGTCGCCGGCCTGTTGCTGGCCCGCGGCCAGAGCCGCCTCCCGGAGATGGCGGTCCGGGTTGCAATTGGGGCGTCAAGAAGACAGCTTATCAGACAACTGCTTGTCGAAAGCCTCATCCTGGCCGCGGCCGCAGGATCTGTCGGGACTTTGTTTGCCACGTTCCTGATGCGCTTGATTCTGCGCCTTCTCCCCGCCGGACAGTTCGGAACCCTGGAGCCGTCCCTCGACACCCGGGTGCTCCTGTTCACGCTGCTGGTCGCACTGGCGACGGGGATGATTTTCGGGGTCCTGCCGGCGCTGCGGAGCACGACCGTCGACCTGTCGATCCAGCTCCGCTCCGGTGTCAGAACTACGGAGGATAAAGGGGGCTCCCGGTTGCGTGCTGCCATGGTGGCTTTCCAGGTGGCGATGTCGGTCTTCCTGCTCGTCGGGTCGGGACTGCTGATCCGCAGCCTGGCACGGCAGACGCAGTCCGATCTCGGCTTCCGTCCGGAGCATCTGCTGGTCGCTGAGATACAGCTTCCGGCGAACAGCTATCCCGAGCCGGCCCAGCGGCGCGCATTCTTTCACGGGCTTCTGGAAAATGTGCGCTCCCTCCCGTTTGTGGAATCCGCGAGCCTGGTCAATCAGCTGCCCATCCGCGACCCCGGGAACGATATTTATGCCTGGCCCGTAGGTCAGGCGCCGACATCGGCGAAGGATACCCGATCGGCCTTTGACCGGGTGGTGGTTTCCGGTTACTTCAAGACAATGGGGATTCCCCTGAAGATGGGGCGAGATCTAAATGAAACCGATACGGCTGAGTCCCCGCGGGTTGTCATCATCAGCGCTTCGATGGCCGAAGATCTCTTTCCCGGGGCTGACCCGGTCGGCAGGACCATCGTGATCGATATGGGGGAAAGGATCGAGCACCGGGTGATCGGGGTGGTGGAGGATGTGCGCATGACGAGCGTGCGCAGCGACCCATATAGAACCATGTACACGTCGTACCTGCAACGTTCCGGCGGACGCATGCGGTTGGCCGTGCGCACATCCGGCGAGCCTTTACGGGTCATTCTCTCCATCCGGCAGACTCTGCAGCGCCTGGATCGGAGCATTCCCCTGGCCGAACCGGCTGCGATGGCGGAGATTGTCGACCGCTCCATTTCAGGTTTCCGGATCGTGACGATTTCACTGGGCCTGTTCTCGGCGATCGCGCTGCTTCTGACCGGGATCGGGCTCTACGGGGTGCTGGCCTTCTGGGTCAGCCGGCGTCTCTTCGAATTCGGAATCCGGATGGCCCTTGGGGCTACGGCCGGAAATACAATCGGCATGATCATGAAGAGGGGCTTCTTTCTGGTGGGCCTGGGGCTGCTGCCAGGTATTGGCGCCGCCGCATTTGGCAGCCGGATCGTCCGCGACCTGCTCTTTGAAGTGGAGCCGCTCGATTTAGCCTCTTTCATCGGAGCGATCCTCTTCCTGATCGCAGTTGCCGCGCTCGCCTGCCTGTTACCCGCATTGCGGGCGCTCCGCATAGATCCGGTCAGGGCACTCCGCGCGGAATGAGTATCAGTTTCGGAGACAGGCGCCATAACCTCGAAATTATGATGTCCAGACTTTGCTTGCGTATCCAGTAAATTCGAGGTTATGGCGCGCGTCCCCGAAATTACTTAAAACGGATCGGGACCTTCAGGTAGTGGGGCTTCATCAGATCGCGGAACCGTGCCATTTCGTCCGCGTTCAAATCCACCGGCGGCTTTTGACCCGGCGGAAGCAGTGAGCGGTAGGAGGAGCCCTCAACCTCCTTCTGGAATGACGCCTTCGCCGCGGCGAGGATTTCGGGCCGGGTCAAAAGATCGATGACCGACCCGGCCATAACTTTGGCGCCCGCAATCGTACCTTTATGGGCGATGGAAGTCGCTTCCGCAATCCCGGCTGCCCAGTGATGGAATGGGACGCCGGGAACGTTGGCGGGAAACGTGACCCGTCCATGCGGCACGGTCCAGGTGATGTCCCCCGAGTCGTTGGAGGACGCGCTCTGAACGGCAGGCCGCAGAGGCGCAATGCGGGCTTCCAGCCCGGCCGCCTTCACAGCGGCTGCCGCCTGAATGCGCTTCGCCAGTTCCTGTTCCTCCCCGGTCCAGACCGGCATTCCCACATTGTCTATGTTGGCCTGGATTACTTCGGCGATGGTCTGGTTGTCGCGTGTCGGCCAGCAGGCGGAAAGGATCGATTCCTTCCAGGTAGTCCCGGTCATCAGGGCGGCGCCTTGAGCCACGTTTCCGGCCCGATCATATAAGTTTTTGGCCCCTTCGTAGGTCGATTCCCGGAAATAGAACCAGATCTTGGCATAGTCGGGGACCACGTTCGGCTGTATCCCCCCGTTGACGATGACCGAGTGACTGCGCTGTGTCGGAGGGAGGTGCTCGCGGAGGGCATCCCAGCCGAGGTCCATTAACTTGACGGCATCGGCGGCGCTGACCCCTGTCCAGGGGGAGCTGGCGGCATGAGCCGTCTTGCCGAAAAACTCATACTCGACCGACATGACGGCGTATTGACGGAGCCCGTAGCTGGTCGAAAGATCCGAGCCCACATGGGCGTGAAATGCTGCGTCGACGTCCTTGAAGTAGCCGTCGCGCACAAAATAGGGCCGGCTGATTCCCTGTTCCTCACCAGGCGCAGAAAACAGCTTGATGGTCCCCTGAAGCCGGTGTTTGTCGATCGCTTCCTTGACGGCGAAGGCAGTCCCGATCCAGAGGGCGGCATTGGTGTTGTGGCCTTCGGCGTGGCCGGGCGCTCCTTTAACGACCTCCTGCCTCTGCGTCACGCCCGCTTCCTGGGATCCGGCGGGAAGCGCATCATATTCCACGTGAATGGCGATGACCGGCTTGCCCGAGCCATAGCTTGCGAGAATGGCCGTCGGGATTCCCGAGATGCCGGTCTCTACCGTGTAGCCCATATCTTTGAGTACCTGCGTGCACAGCGAGCTGGTTTGATATTCCTGCATACCGAGTTCCGCAAAGCTGTATATGGCATCGGCGACTTTTGCGATCTCGCCGGCGTTGCGATCGATTGCTTCGAATGCGGTTATCTTGGGGTTGGGCCCAGCCCCGGAGTCGGACCGGTAAGCAGCCCCGGCGGCCGCAGAAAGCAAAAAGGCAATCGCGATAAGTTGTTTCATCCTGGATCTCCTGAATGCGCCGTAGTTACACGTTTGCCGGGGATACGCTGATATGCAAAAGTGGAGTGCCCCCGCAGCACCAGGTCCCCTGGCCTGAGCCCAGGGATCGGTTTCAAGTGGGAGTTTACCTCCAACCAGCCCCAATTATTTAGAAAATACGGGCTCAGCAGGCAGTCTCCGAACCGTCACGACGGCCCCAGAGCTCGTGCCTCCGAGAGCCACAGTTCCCTTTTCACCAGGGCAAGGAACGAAAAGCGTTGTAGAATCCAAGGCATGATTTTCCGAAAGCCCGAGTGGTGGCGGCTAAGCCTGACATCGCAGATCCTGGCCGCACTGGTAGCCGGAGCTCTGGTGGGCTGGCGCTGGCCCGCATTGGGGCAATCGCTGCAGATCCTCGCGACCATTTTCATCCGCCTCGTCCTGGTCATTATTGCACCCCTGATATTCTCCACACTTGTGACCGGCATTGCCGGACAGGGCGACCTGCGCAGGCTGCGGGGCCTGGCGCTTCGCTCCTTCGGCCTCTTTGTCGGCATCACCACGGCGGCTCTCGCGCTGGCGTTCGGACTCGCGAATCTGCTTCAGCCCGGGGGGAGTATCAGCCCGGGCACGAACGCCGTCATCGATCTTGGTGCGCCGCAGTCGGAATCATTCTGGATTCGCCTTTTCCCGCGCAGCATCGCCGACGCCATGGCGAGGGGGGACGTGCTGCAGATCGTCGTGTTTTCGATTCTGCTGGCGGTAGCCGTCTCCCTTGTGGGCGACGCCGGCCGGCCTGTCCTCGACCTGTGCCGCTCTCTGGCTCGAGTCATGTATAAGTTTACCGACATGGTGATGGCAACCGCACCCGTGGGTGTGTTCGGGGCGGCGGCCGCTCTGGTGAGCCAGCAGGGAATCGGGATTGGCGCCGGCTTTCTCCGCCTGATCGGAGCCGTATACCTGGGGCTGGCTCTGCTGCTCTTCGTCCTGTATCCGATGCTGGCCGTCATCTTCCGGATTCCTCTGAAGCGGCTCTGCCGGGCGGTGAAAGAGCCCTTTGCCGTGGCGTTCGCCACGGCTTCCGCCTCCGGCGCTTTGCCTAAGTCGATGGAGAGTATGGAGGCTATGGGTCTGCCACGCTCCGTTGTCGGTTTCACTCTGGGGACCGGGCTGAATTTCAACCCATCGGGCAGCACCGTCTTTATCGGCGTGGCATCGTTGTTCATCCTGCAGGCGTACCAGATGCCGCTCGGGTGGAATGATCAGCTGCTGCTGTTCGGGACTCTCTGGGTGGCGAGTAAGGGTATCGGAGGCGTGCCGCGCTCATCGCTGGTGGTAATCGCCGCGGCGTTGCCGGCTGTCGGAGTACCGCCTCAGGTTGTAGGCGCCGGGATCGGCCTCCTGCTCGGCATAGATCCGCTGCTGGACATGCCGCGCACTGCAGTCAATACCGCCGGCAATTGCCTGGCGGCTGCCCTGGTGGCCCGCTGGCAGGGGTGCCTGCCGGAATCCACGCCGTAACGCCGTATCGCTGTTCGCGTGCCTGCTTCAGTTTTTCAATGATGGCATAACCGGCGATGAGCTCCTTGGTCTCGGCGAAGGGGCCGTCAATCACGGCGCGCTTCTCCCGCGAATATTTGATGCGCCAACCCCTGGATCCCGGTTGGGGCCCGGAGGCATCGAGCAGCGCGCCGGCATTCGCCAGTTTTTCGTGATACTCGGCCATGGCGGCAATGAGCTGTTCCTCCGGCATGACGCCCGCTTCCGAGTCCCTGGTGGCTTTGACAATAATCATGAATCGCATCGTGGAATTCGGAGCCGGGTTATACTGTCCCCGATGCGGGCTCGGACCAGGGGAGAACATAACCTGGCATACGGAAGTGCGTCGGGAGAGAGGCACGAGATTACGAATGAGATCTTTCAAACTGCTCTTGGTTGTGCTGCTTTTCTGGGGCTCTGGAGGTTTGAACACGCGGTCGGCCCACACTCAACAACCGCCTTCGTTGGTGGCTGAAGCCGGCCGTACGGTCCCCGCCTCCCGGGGCGGCAGTGCCCAGTCGTTCCAGATCACATCTTCGATCATGCAGGAAAAGCGGCGGATCTTCATCGTGCTGCCCGCCTCCTATTCGCGAAGCTCGCCGGGCCGGCGTTTTCCGGTCATGGTGCTCGCCGATGGTGAGTATCTGATAGCGGCGGTGGCGGCGGCGAGCGACGAACTCATGCGCAACGGGCAAATTCCGGAATCGGTGATTGTCGGTATTGAAAACATTGGGGCATCCGATTCTCTGACGTCGGACCAGAAGCGAGTGTACGACCTCACGCCGCCCGGCTTCTCCGTCAGTGGCAGCAGTCTGAATCAAGGCGGCGATCGATTCCTGGATTTCATTGAGAAAGAGCTGCTGCCGGCCTTAGATCGCCAGTTCCGCACGGCTCCGCCGCGCACCTTCGTTGGTGTTTCTTCCGGCGGCATTCTCGCGACCTATGCGGCCGCCACGCGCTCGATATATCGCGCCGTAGTTTCCCTTGATGCGCCCATCCATCTCAGCGATAACTGGCTGGCAAAAAAACTGATCGCGCGAGCGGGAATCCCTGGTCAGCCCGTACGATATGCCTCGCTTGAGGCGAAATTCGGCTGGCCGGAGGAAGAGTGGCGGAAACTGGTGGCCGCGGCGCCTGCAACCTGGAAGCTATACCGGGAAAAACTCACGTTGGAAGGGCACGAGACCATGCATATGCTCGGCGCGTACCTGGGACTGCGTCAGGTATTCAGCGATTACTCGAGGTTTGCCGCCCCGGAGGCGCCCACCACGAGCATACTCCCCTATTACGCGAAGGTCAGCGCGTCCCTGGGCGCCGGCGTGATTCCTCCGAAAAGAATCCTTCAGGACGTTGTGGAGGATCTTCTTGCCGAAGGGCGAGGCACGGCCGCCAGGGAGGCGTACGACCGGCTTGCATTCGGGTACGGCGCCCCCTCAGACAACGCCGCACTGCTCGCCCGAATTGCCCGTGTCGAGCGTCGTCCGCCTCCGACCGAGACCGTGGAAGGATTGCTGGCCACGCCATTTCCCACACCGGAAGAGGCGCGCCCGTATATCGGCGAGTGGGTCGGCGATATATGGATGGGCCCGGATGAGCCTCGCACGGCAAGCACGACGCTCCGAATCAGAGTGGTTGACGGACGCGTCATCGGAGAGACGCTGCGCCGCACGCCAACGGGAGAAGAACCGGCGCGGCGCTGGGAATATTTTAAAATCACGGCGACGGGAATGACGTGGGGGAACCTGAATGGCATGCGCCCTCGTGGCGTTGCCCTCTTCGAGGGGAGACTGGAAGGCGACACGCTCGCCGGAACCATGCGCTTCGGCGGCATCAGTTTGGAAAATCCGCCGCCCCCTCTCAAATTTTCATTCAAACGCGTCCACTCCCAAAGCTGAACTTCACAAGCGACAAGCGCTCTTTCGAAGTGGATTACCTGGGCGGAACCTATCGGATCGAGATGGTCCTCGCGAACGACAAACTCGTCGGAAAGTGGTCTGCGGTCGCGGGTCCGGACAGCGGCTCATTCACCGCCGAGCGCGGAAAATGATTAATTTCGGGACAGGCGCCATAACCTCGAAATCCGGCCATAAAATTTGATCGGGGTCCGGCCGGATTGAGTCGGCGATTCGGGCCGGGGATCTTTCTCCGGACAGACAACCGGACGAAATTTCGATGTTATGGCGCCTGCCACGAAATCTCCTGCTTGTTCTCCTTTTGCGGGAGATCCGGCTCTGCAAAGTTCGGAAGCGGATCGCCGAAGATGTAGTGATTGAACCAGCCCAGGTTGTGCTGCATCACGGCGCGCATTGATTTCGGCTTCGTGATGCCGTGCCCATAGCCCTTGTAAACCACCATTTCCACTTTCACGCCGCGATCCTCCAGAGCCTGGCGCAGTTCATAAGCATTTGCGATCGGCACGCGCTTGTCCAACTCGCCGTGCTGGATCAGGGTCGGGGTCCGCGCCTTCCTGATGTAAGCGATGGGCGAAGTTTTGGCATAGACGTCGGGATCGTCCACCGGATCGTCGCCGAGATACTGGATCGTAAAAGGAGTGATGTCGGTGTTGTAATAGTAAGTCCCCCAGTCTGAAATCCCCGCGCCGACGGAA
>CAWGRQ010000010.1:0-6608 GCA_963824985.1 Terriglobia bacterium | reverse complement strand
GATCGGGTGGACAGTCAACTCGCCGTGAGGCAGCACTGATGATTCGCGACGTCATTCTCTATCCGGACCGTTGCCTGGAGACACCCTGCGATCGGGTCACGGAGTTCGACACTTCCGGCCTGCATCAGCTCGTGGCAGACCTGTTTGAGACCATGCATTTTCACGAGGGCGTCGGCCTGGCCGCGCCCCTGATCCCGGTCATGAAACAGGTGGCGGTGATCGACCCCTGCTCTAATTATAGGCAAGGCGGGTTTTCTCGTCCGTTAGCGTTGGCTTCAGGATTTCATTCCATACAGGATCCGCCCAGGTCCCAAGATCGGAATGGATGCGGTAGTATTTCTCCGGAATCGGGTGTGTGCCGATTACCGTCTTCAATCCGTACCGCGACTCAATGAACTCCTTGAAGAAACTGATGTAGGGGCAGGGCGGGTACCCGACCACCAGCCCTGTAGCCAGGTGCACGACCTCTGCGCCGTTCTTTTGCATTTCTTCGGGCGCATATTCGATGTTGCCGCCCGGACAGCCCGCGCAAGTTGTATACCCGACGAGTTCAATCTCCTGATCACGATACCCTTCAAATGCTCCCTCGCGATTGCGCAGGGCACGGAAGCATTTGCCCCCCGCGCATGTGTGATACCTGTGACAGATGATGATTCCGATGCGTATCCTCTCACCCATGCTCTCCTCCTCGGTCTGGTGGAACCCGGGCTGAAATCAGCGTCGGACGACTTCCACGCCAATTCTATCCATACGAACACCCGGCCGCCTCCGAACGCGCGCAGGCACCGGTTTGCGAACCTGAATGTCATAAGCCGCGAGCATCCGCAACAATTGCCTGCCGGCTGATGGAAAACTGAAACCCTTCGGGGGTCTGCCCGCTACTCCAAATCGCGCAGTTCCTGCTCGATCCTCTCTTCATCACTGGCATTGACGGGAGGAGACGTTGCCGCAGCCGGCCTCGATCCCAGCCAGCGCCTGATGATCAGTGAAAGCCCCAGAATGGCGGTAATTCCAAACAACCATGGCAGGATGTAAAGGACGAGGTTGAAACCGCGGGCAGGCGGGCTGGTCAGGATCCGCACTCCATATCTGGCCACATAGGTGTCGAGAATTTCCTGCTCCGACCTGCCCGCGCCCAGCATTTTGCGGATCTCCCGTCTCATTTCCTCTGCCACTGGGGAAAGATGCTGCGAAACAGGCTCAGCCCAACAGCAGGGAGCCATCAGCTTGCCTTCGATCCGCCGGGCAGTCTCATCAATGGTTTGATCTCTTCCTTGAACGGGCGGAACCGCAATCACCAGGCATCCAATCAATGAAAGCACTCTTAGGAATGTAAATGTCATCTTGATCTCACCAGATTCATGCCAAGGAGCTTTCAGCTCGATGATAGCACGCGTGTCTAATCTACGAGAACAACAACCTCGAACACACCGCCTGGGCGGCCTTGAATCTCCTTTTTACGGATAAAATCACTGCCTATAGCCAGACGACCTACACGGAAGCCTCGGCGGCTCTTTCCGGTCTAACACTGGATCCAACAAAAGTAGGCGCAACTCCTCCCGGATTCGACTACGTGGCCTTATCAGACTTGGGGAACTATTCTCGGCTCCGGGTGCGCTGGTGGTATACCGAGGCGGGTGTGCGCCAAATGCTGCGCCAGCAATTCATCGTTCAGGGCTCTTTCAGGATCACCCCGAGCGCCCGGCTTCGGTCATCACCAGCTTGCCGTGTTTTACGCCGCGAAGACTCAAAAGGTGGTCTGCAAAGTGCTGTATTTCCGCTCCACGGCCCTTGAGAATGATTACCTCCAGGCAGTTCCGGGCATCCAGGTGCACATGAGTCGTTGCCAGCACCTTTCCCCCGTAGTGATGCTGAGCCTCAATCAATTGCTCTGAGAGTTGATGCTGGTGATGGTCGTACACAAGGGTAAGCGTCGCCACAATCACTTTGTTCCGGGCGATCTTCGACTTTACGGAAAGATCCCGCACCAGGTCACGAATGGCCTCCGATCGGCTCCCGTAACCTTTTTGTTCGATAATCCGGTCGAATTCCTCCAAAAGCTCGCGATCAAGCGATATGGCGGTCCTAATCAGCGATGACATAGCCGGCGACTCCTTCCCGATGAATTCCCCTACCATTCTCTCCGATTGCGCTCTAATTGCAATTTCTAGACTCCCCTTCCTGCACCGTGGTATCCACTGTTCCGCCAGAGGAAACCACCCAGATGATAACAAATCCTAGACGTCATTACTTCAACAGCCTTGCTGCCGATTGGGACCACATTCCCGCTACGCCGAATTCCGCCGGCAGGATCTCCAGATTTTTTGAGCGGTCCCATATAGCCGGAGTGAGGCGCATCCTCGACGTCGGCTGCGGCACCGGCATTCTCGTGCCCGATTTGCTGATCCTCTATGGCTCTGCAACTAGCCTGGTGGAATTCGATCTGGCTGAAGATATGCTGAGGGTCAATTCAACCAAGTACCTGGAAGCAAGCATCGGGCGTGTCTGTGCCGATGCGCAGACCATCCCTTTCTCTGATGCTTGCTTTGATCTGGCTGGTTGTGGAGATCATCGAACGCCGGCTCAAGCACTTCGAGAAGGCGGATCCGGCCTATGCTGCCGGGGTCATAAAAGCGATCGGGCGGTCCGTGTGAGTTCCCGGATGACCCCGGGATATCCCGACTCCCAACCGTGATGCCTGCAGGCGTCCGATTGGGAGCATCTATGACCAAATGGAGCATGCTATGGAAGTTCAGAAGAGCATGGATTTGCTTGACAAAGCCGTTGCCGACGAATCTTGACTCCCCGTTTAATGAAGCTTGCATTGTCTTCTGAGTTGTTGATAATGAATGGAGTCAGGATCGTGGGCGGGCTGCCGGCTTCGGCATCACTGGCCAATTGCCATCGCATTGAAAAGGTGGCATGGAGGCAGGCAGAACCGCGAAGGCAAAACTTGGCCCCTCGCGTTTCCAGTGAACATTGGGCTTAACGGCTCCGGTCGATGCCATCCCATGAGCGGAAAAAGAAAACTGCTGCACCTGACGTTTCTTTTCATGCTTCTGACCGTCTCGGTCAGTATCGACCTGTTCCATAACGAAAAGCAGATCGGTAGATCTACTTCCTGCCCTGCCTGCACCTTTCATCTTTCCAGTATTGCCGACTCGATTGTTTTAATAGTCGGGCTCCCCCGCCCGGCCTTGAGCGGGATGGTTGAACTATCCAACGTGCCCGAGCACGAGTTTTCCCCAGAGTCTCGCCTGGCGGCTCGTTCCCTCCGATTGCATAGCTCTCTTCGCTTTTCAATAATCTGGCCAAAGCCTGTCTCGTTGATCCCATGCGGGTCTTGGGCAGGCATTCTCGCGAACAGATATTGATCTCTCTTGGCACAAGAGGAGTGATGCGAGTGACGACCTTCATGACATTGTTGATGCTTTTTCACATCGTGGGCCAGTCTCCGGCCGGCGAAAAAACACCGGAGAAGATCACCCTCGAGCGCGCCGTCGCCGAAGCGCAGGAACACAATCTCGAACTCCTGGCGCAGCGGGCACGGATTCCGATCGCCGATGCCCAAATGATCACGGCCGGCTTGCGGCCCAATCCCACGCTGAGCGTTTCGGCGGATCATCTTGATGCACTCGGTACTCGCTTCTCCGAATTGAATGGAGGCGGCCCGAGCGAGTATGCCGTCAGCACCGATTTCACCTGGGAACGAGCCGGCAAACGCACCTTCCGGATCGCAGTGGCAGCAAAGGAACGCGCGATCAGCGAATTCGAGCTGCTCGATGCCCTCCGCCGGCTGACCTTCGAGGTGCAGAGCGCCTTCATCGACGTGATGGTGACACAGGAAAACCTTAGAGTCGCGCGAGAAAATCTCGCTTCCATGACTCGGATTGCTGAAATCAACACGGCGCGTGTCAACGCAGGCGATTTGTCCGAAGTGGAGTTGAAGCGTTCCCAACTGGCTGCGCTGCAGCTCGAAAACGCGCTCAACCAGGCTGAACTCGCGCTCCGAGGCACGAAAGACCGCCTGCATCTTCTCATGGGCCGCACCGGTTCGGGCGCCTACCTGGAAGTTGCCGGAGAATTCAGGCACGATCCAAGTCCGGAACCGCCCGACGTGGTCGAGCGGACGGCACTTGCGCTGCGTCCCGATCTGAAGGCGGCAACAGCCGAGGAGGAGCGTGCGGCTGCCGACGTGCTCCTGCAAACCGCTGTGGGCCGTGTCGATGTCGGATTCGGGACCGAGTACCGCCGCCAGCAGGGGGTAAACGGCGCCGGCAATTCCCTGGGATTTGCCGTCAGCGTGCCACTCCCCCTCTTCAATCGAAATCAGGGCGAGTTAGCTCGGGCGCATGGTGAAGTGAATCGTGCTGCCCTGAAGTCGGCCGCGATCCGCGCATCGATTCTTGCGGAAGTCCGGGCGGCGCTCGATCAGCAGGAAACGGCCCGTAAACAGCTCGACCGCATAGAAGCAACCATGTTGGCCCAGGCCCGCGAGGTGCGCGACATTACCCAGTACGCATATCAGCGCGGCGAAGCGCGCTTTGTCGAGTTGCTCGACGCCGAGCGGGCCTACATGGAAACGATGCAAAGTTACACCATGGCCCGTGCCGAGTATGGCAGAAGCTTATATCTAATTGATGCAATGTCGGGAAAAGGTGGGCAGCGATGACAACAGCGAGATCGAAAAGAGCGTCCGCGGCCGTAATATCCCAGTGGCTCGTCCTGGCCGTGGTAACAGCCGCAGTAACTTTGGGTCAGAGCCAAAATCCCCGGGGGACGGGACAGACCGGCAGGATGGAGCAGGCTGCAAAGCCCGCCATGATTTCCATTCCCGCAAATTCTGAGCAGCTGCGCCAAGTGAGGTCGGAAGCGGTACGGATTGCTTCGGTGCCCAGGGATGAAATCGTCGCGCCCGGACGGATCGTGTTCGACGTGGGGCGGGTAAGCCGCGTACTGCTCCCCACGACCGGCCGCATCGACCGGGTGCTGGTGCGCCTTGGTGAAGCCGTGGTTTCCGGGCAGCCGCTCATTGAAATTGACAGCCCCGAAGCGGAGAGCGCAATCGCAGAATGCCGCCAGGCCGAAGCGGTATTGAGCCAGGCGCGCGCGACCCTGACCAAGGCGCAGGCCGATTACGAACGCATCAGCGATCTGTTGGAGCACAAGGCGGTGGCTAGAAAGGATCTGTTGGCTGCCGAAAACGAGCTGGCCCAGGCACACGCAGCGCTCGAGCAGGCGAATGCGGCGCTCGCTCACTGCAGAAGGCGGCTCGAGATCCTGGGCCTGCAGCCTGGCGAAGCGGGCCAGAAGCTGATTGTACGGGCAACCCTCGCGGGCAAGGTGATTGATCTGGCCGTGACGGAAGGAGAGTATCGCAGCGATACCAGCACTCCGCTCATGACCGTAGCAGACCTGAGCACGGTCTGGGTGACCTCAGAGATTCCCGAGAATTCAATCCGATTTATCTCCACTATCTTTCGACTGATGCATTTCCAATGGCTGGGGATTGCTGTGCGGTAGCTGGCCCTGGGGCTGACAAATCGCAAAGGACCGTTCGGGACGCGATAACCGCCCCCGCCATCACGAACTTCCTGCTCGCGGTCCTGGATCGTGCTTACTGGAAGAGCGGGGCCTAGTGGGAAATTCCTATGACGAATCCCGGCGCGAATCGCACGCGGGCCGGCAGCCGGCCATCCAGCAGCGCCAGTTTCATTGACGCCATGCGTCCTGCACGAAGACGATCACCATCCTGGTCGTCAACAAGCCGCCGGGAATCAGCACCCACGCCGCGGGCCCGTATGCCGGCGAAGGGATTTACGATTGGCTGCGTCATCGCGAAGCGCGCTGGGCGCGGCTTGCCATCATTCATCGACTCGACAAGGAAACTTCGGGTGTCATGGTGTTTGGGAAATCGCCAGCCGCCAATCGCTGTTGACCGCCCAGTTCACCAGCCGCAGCGTTCGCAAGACGTATGTTCTCCTGACAGACCGCGGCACCAAGTCGCGCGAATTCGTCGTGCGCTCGAAGATCGCTCGCATCGGCGATCGCTACGCCAGCACGGCGGCCGGCGAACCCGCCGAGACACGGTTTTCCATCTGCGCCATCCAGCCTGCCGCGCCCAACATTCCGCGTTCGGAATCTGCCGCCGTGCCGCAGACAGCCGCGATCGTTCAATTGAATGCGTTTCCTGTCACCGGCCGGACGCATCAAATTCGCGTTCACGCGGCCGATCGAGGCCTTCCGATCCTGGGAGATGTCCTGTACGGCGGCACCGCGTTCGATCGCATTTGCCTTCACGCCGCCGCCATTGAATTCCGTCACCCGGCCACGAATGAATGGGTGACCTTCGAGTCGGCGCCTGACTTCGGCATGGACCCGCGGAGGGCGTTGCGCGCGGCGCTGATTGACTCGTCGGAGACGAACGCGTTTCGGGTCATTCACGGGGCGAGCGACAGCAGCCCGGGCCTTTACGTGGACCAATTGGGCGACGTCGTGCTGACTCAATAGGAACACCCACTGACCCCGGCCCGGACCTCGGCCATGGCTCAAGATCTTCCAGACACCGCACAACGCTTTACCACAAGCACCTGACCCACGCCGTCGGG
>CAWGRQ010000009.1:0-64550 GCA_963824985.1 Terriglobia bacterium | reverse complement strand
GTCCCAGTCGGGCTTCCCAGCCGCGACACAAATCTCTTGTCCCCCGCCGGACGGCCCGTTCGCGTGTGAAGCCGGATCGTCGCCAGCATCTCCTCGTCCTCCTTCTCGGCCAGCCATGCCGACCAGTCTTCCGTCCTTACCGGCACCAACCCATCGAGCGGGCTTAGCAACGGATCCGGGCGCCGCCCGAAGTGTGCCGCCGCGCTACTCCACGGATATTGTTCCGCCTTGCGCGCCATCCGCGCCCGCACCGGATTCCGTTCCACATAGCGCAC
This sequence comes from Terriglobia bacterium, assembly GCA_963824985.1. Lineage (GTDB taxonomy): Bacteria > Acidobacteriota > UBA6911 > UBA6911 > UBA6911 > JAFNAG01. Next base: position 64,275 of record CAWGRQ010000009.1, on the reverse strand, counting down.
GGCCGCGATCAGATGCTCATCGTCGAGCGCGCATGAAAACGGACGCCCTTGCCGTAAATCGCCCCGTAAGCCCAAGCGCGAGGTTGATATGCTGCGTATAGCGCAAATCCAATGGCCGGAATATCGATCCGAACGTTCGGGCCCTCTCCGGTATGCACACCAAGGTGAACGTGGTTGGTCATCAGGCAATCGGCATCTTTGCAGCCCATGCTTGCTGGAATATTCCAGCAGAAGCTGCAGGTAGCGCTGCCGATCCGCCTCCTCAAAAAATAGCCTCCTCAGCAGAATCTGTGGGTGGCGGAGGCCATCAAATCGGCGTAAGTAACTGAAGAAAGCACCTTACTACCGTTTGAGAGCCGAAACTTTCCGGGGCTCAGAATGGAAAGGGAGAAAACTAGCAGGGCCTGTGGGAATGTGGGAAAGTCCGGGCGCTTTTCGTCCGGACTTTTCCAAGCAGCTTGTGGGAATCCGCGCTTTTTGCGGATTTCCACAGATGCGGCATTTCCATCAGGCCTGTCTACTTCCCGGGTCGTTATACCCACAAATTCCGCTGAAGACCCCCAAAAATATATCCTCCCGCCGGTTGCCCCTTTGCGTGACGTGATGCGCAATTCCAGGGATTACAGCTCTTGCGATTCTCGGCATCGGGTCATCCTACGCACAAGCCCGGCATGTCCATTTATAATGGGTCGCGGTAGGAATGCGGGTTGCCCCGCACCAGCCGAGTAGGCCCGGGGATACCGATCCCTCCCCATTTACCCCAGATTCACCCAGCCCCTCAAAAGCAATTGCTTATCATTGGTTGGGGGAGCGTCAAGGTGGAAAGGCCGCCTGGCCCCGTATCATCGGGTGGCCAGGCGGCCTGGAGCCTGAGAAATCAGCGAATGCTTGAAGCTATTTGAAAGGTTGCACCTTTGCGCTGCTGCCCTTGGCGGAACTGATGTCGTTGGCGTCAAGCAGCGTGTACATGGCCTGTTGCAGGGTAATGATGGCCTTGCGATAGGTGATGTTGGCGTTCAGTTCCGACAACTGGGAGCTGGCGAGCTCACTCTGACGCTGGAGAACCAGGTAGTTCTCACTCAGGCCGGCTGCAGATGGCTTGTTCCGCATCGAGCTGGGCTTCGGCAAGCTGCCGGGATATCGCTGCGGTCTGCAATCTCTGCTTCGCCGTGTTGAGCGCCTGAACGGCATTGCGGATCTCAACGATGATGCTCTGCTCGGTCTTCGAGCGCTGCATCATGAGCGTCTGTTTGGAAATCCGCGTTTGCGCCGACTGGGTATCGATCGATCTGTGACTCAGCGGGATATCGAGGCTCAGCGACACATTCCAGCCGGGCGGTTGGGTATTGAAAAGGTACAGATAGGAGGTGCCCACGGTGCCCCAAAGTTTGGGGGATAGGCAGAACCTTCCGGCGTGCCCATGCTGGATCCTGACATACTGCCTGTGAGGTTTAATCCCCACTTTCTTTGGTTCAACTGCTGTTTATAGTTGAGATCGCTCTTCGCGAGGCTGACGTCTGACGATTCAAGCTCCGGCCGGTTTTTGAGGGCGGTCTCGATCGCGGTATTAAGATCGAATTTAAAGTCGATGAAGTCGGGGGTATCCGTCGGAACTATCATTTTACCCCAAATATCCGCATTGCGATCGCTTGAAATCAATTGCTTAACGCTGTTCTGCGCGCTCAGGATTCTCTCCGCGGCGCTGATCAGATCAACCTCGCGGCTTGCCTGTGTCGCCTTGCTGCTGACGACATCGATCGGCGCGGCGGTGCCGATATCGACTTTCTTCTGGTTGTTGGCCACAGTTATCCGGGCCAGTTCTACATTTTTGCGGGAAATGTCGTAGCTGCGAATCACGCTGATGAGATCCCAGTAAGCCTGCTGGACCCTGGCAATGATGCCGGTCACCTGCTGGAGGAACGTGCTGTCATTTAGCTTCATGTCGAGGTTGGCAATCTTGATACTGGTCCGTGTGCTGTCAACACGGAAATCGCGCCAGCAGGGGTTGGCTGAAGTTGAGGGAATAACTTGAACTATAAGTGGGATTCGCAAGCAGTGAGCCCTGGTTCGAGTCATTCCGACCGCCACCCAGGTTTAATTGTAAATGCCCTCCTGTCGGAACCCGTTTCGTAATACGGGTGCTCCATGAATGCCGAAGGGTACTTTTTATGGTTTGAGTTCCCGGCATCAAACAATTGCGTATTCAAGCTCTTGCTGCTGTCCCAACCGAAGCTGAACGTCATTGTGGGATCGTAACTGGCTCTTGCGGCGATCACTTTCTGCCGATTGACCTCCTCGTTGGTGTCCGCAATTGCGATATCAAGGTTGCTCTGCAGCGCCAGCTTGGTCAGATCCCTTAGGGAAATGCGGAGCGTCGTGCCGAGCATGCTTTCGGCTTTTTCGATCGGGCTCTCAAGATCCACCGGAATCAGGGCGATATCCGGCTGCGCCTGCTGCGACGGTGTCGCCGGCTGCTGAGTAGCCGTCTGCTGCTGCGCCTGAGCAAAAAGCTCCCCCTGCGGGGCGCGGGTCAATGCTAGCGAAATGGTGAATAACGTCAAAACAATCAACCACTTATGGCTTATACCCCTACAGGGAAGGCCTACAAATTTCTCCATATTCAGGCTCCTTAAGAAAAGCTGTAACTAAACTGGATCAGGTTGCCAACACACAGTACGAACGAGTAAAACGAAAATGTTTCAATAATAAGGTGATTAGATTGGCTTTCGGGGACGTTCCTGCGGAAAACGATGAGCAACGTTCCGGCTGGCTTTATGCCTCATCGACCATCAGGAGCCAAAAAGGCACCTTGGCGGCCACCGGCGAAAGCGAAGAGCGAAAATCGGGGCTCTGCAATAAGGCGTGGGTGCTCCAAAAGCCGGATCCTGGAACTCAATTCGGATGTACAATGCCGCTTGGGAGGGGCAAAAATCCCCGAAGTTTACATATCGCATTTTGATCGGCATAGGAGCGGCGGTCGCCCGCGACCCCTGCCACACCACCGTGCGTACGGGTCCGTACACGGCGGTTCGATCAGCTACGCTAGCCCTCCTCGACCAATAACGGAAGCCCAGGATTTGAAGTAGGCATTGGAAAGCCCCACAGAGAGGGCCTTGGACCGTGCGAGGTGCAGGGGCGGCGCCACTGCCGGCAGTGTTGCTTGCCAGCCGCGGACCTACCCCCAGTTCCAGCAGCGAAGAGGGCAAAACAGGACACCCATCATTCATCGAGCCTGGATACGCATCATTCATCATCTTTATCCAATCCATCTCTGAGCCTCCGTGCGGGGAATGGAGATTTTGGATTTAGCGAAGGGATGTGACCATCGGGTGAAACAAATCGGCAGGGATCAGGGCAATAGGGCGGTCACCGGCATGGATAAAACCAAATGATGCCGGAACCAATCGATGCGGTCAAGGTAGCACCAAATCTCCAGAGGATTGGCTGTTCGGGTGCGTAAAGGATCAGGATAATTTCAGCGGTGATGATGCGAAGGCGGCACGAGACGTAGCCACGCCTTTGACCACCGCCTGCCGAGCTGATCCGCCAACCTACGAAGACTGGAAAGCAGCCCGGCGGCGAGATGGAAATTGGATCCGAAGCGGGAGACGGTATCAAGCAGTGCTTCCGGATTGGCGCCAATCCGCAGCAGGATCGGCGCAAGATCGGCATCGATGGCTCCCCGTTTATCCAACCGTATCATGCGTCCCGACTTGTCCACCGGATCGAATGTTCCGCCGTCATCCAGGATCCCCCGTCACTCGGAATCTGATTGAATGGGACATAACCAGCAGACGGAAAGGGCTGCAGCATCAAAAGGAATTCCTCATTCCAGAAATGCGTTCGGGAACAGCGTTCGAAATCTCGCCGGCATTTTCCGACATTACGATGTTTCTGCCGAAAGAGCCAGACTGCAAGTCTTGGGCCGCCTCCCTGGGAGTCGAGGCTGTCGTCATCGTCTCTTTCTGCCAGGCACGGATCCGTTCCTGGATGCTGGTGAAGTCGCTTTCCTCCGGAGTTCCTGCCCGTCCGGCCCGGATCGGATTCAGGTCTACATACACCATGCATGCCGCAATGGCCGCTTCATCGAGCAGCGCCTGGCATTTGAACCGTGATTCCAGAACCGGCCCTTAACCCCATCCTCTTTGTTTGCAGCACGGCAATGAATTCATTAAGCCGCCCCATGAACCAGCTCAGGCTGCAAAGCCGTCGGCGCAGCTCGGCGATACGTTCCGGACAATCCACCAGGGCGCAGATGTCTTTCTCAACAGGTGGAATCGGGGTGCCTTCCAGGTTGCGATGCCGAGGGAAAAGTGTCAGCCAACGAGTTGCCACCTCCCGGTCCGACCAACTGGCGACGATGTCGGGGCGAGTGCGCAAAATGGTGTGATAATGATTCTCCAAGATAGCATAAGCGCAGACTTCGATAGCAAAGATGGCCGCGAGATGCCGCAACCTATCGACTAACCACACCTTGCGGTGAGAAAAGTCCCGCCCTGTGAGCGGGTCGAATCCATATAGAAACGCACGGCGGACACACCGGCTGAAGACAGTGATACACCCCTTCTTGTCCTTCCTGGACGTATTTGCTGCGCGGCAGTGCCATGGTTCACCTCTTTTCACACTTCTAACTGGCGAACTCATGAAAAGTGCCAAGAAAAAACGTTAAATAAATGGGTGTCCAAGTTCCACTTCCCCAAGTTCTCCAAGTTCTTATCCAAGTTCTTCCAGCCTGAAGCAGACCCGGGATTCGATCGGGGGGTCGGCGGCAAGCCTCGCAGGCAAGGCGGGAATTGCCGATCCGAAATCCGCGTGCCAGTTTCGCTCCTGCTTTCTCGACATCCTGGTCGCGCGAGCCTACGAAGAGCTGGATCGCCACTTGGGGGCCTGCCCTCCGGCATTCGCAGTCCCCGGGAATAGCGGGAATATGTGACAGTATGACCGGATACCAACCTCCTCGGAATTCGATCTGTTGACTATGGACGCGGAGCCGCGTAAAACATCAATCACCGATCGATGCTTAGGTGCGGCCAGGCGGCCGGCACAAGAGAGGATACGCGCCCAACGAGTGCGTGGAACCGGGGGATCTTGGTGGCATAATCCACGCAAACGACCGACGCGGCGGCTCGGTCGTCGGGCAGCTCGGACGCAATCCATCGGAATTCAGGACTCATTGGGAGGGGACTCATGAAGAGGCTGGTTTTCATACTCGCTGCGGCATTCGTTTCGTGTGCGGCTCCGGCAACCGCGGACCGGCAGGTCGCCGACTGGGAGCGACAGGCCCAGAACGTTACCATCATCCGGGACGATTGGGGGATTCCGCACGTCTACGGCAAGACCGACGCCGATGCCGTCTTCGGCCTGATGTACGCCCAGGCCGAAGACGACTTCAACCGGGTGGAGACGAACTTCCTGAATTCGATGGGGCGTCTTGCGGAGGCCGAGGGCGAAGCCGCGGTATACCGGGACCTGCGCATGAGGCTATTCATCGATCCGGACGAAATGAAGGCTCAATACCAGAAGAGCCCGGAGTGGCTGAAAACTCTGATGACTGCGTGGGCCGACGGCTTGAACTACTACCTTCAGAAGCATCCGCAGGTGCAGCCCAGGGTCATCAAACGATTCGAGCCCTGGATGGCGCTCACCTTCAGCGAAGGGAGCATCGGCGGCGACATTGAGAGCGTGAACCTCGGTCAGCTCGAGGCCTTTTATGGGAAGGGTCCCAAGACCGGGGCGCCGGCCTCGGAAAGCACTCGTGACGCGGAACCGACGGGATCGAACGGCATCGCGATCGCGCCCTCAAATACCGCCGCGCGCCATGCCCTGCTCCTGATCAACCCACACACATCCTTCTTCTTCCGCGCCGAAGCGCAGATGGTCAGCGATGAAGGCCTGAATGCCTATGGAGCCGTGACGTGGGGCCAGTTCTTCATCTACCAGGGATTTAATGAACGCGCCGGCTGGATGCACACCTCCAGCGGCGTGGACAATATCGATGAGTACCTGGAAACGGTGGTAAAGAAGGACGGCAACTTCTACTATCGCTACGGCGCCGAAGAGCGTCCGGTGAAAACATCCGGAATCACCGTTCCCTTCAAGACCGGCAGCGGCATGTCACGGAAGGAGTTCACGGTATATCGGACTCATCACGGGCCTATCGTGCGCGAGGCGGACGGCAAATGGGTCAGCGTCGGTCTGATGAATGAACCCCTGAAGGCTCTGATCCAGTCCTATACCCGGACCAAGGCGAAGGACTACAAGGCGTTCCGCCAGACGATGGAACTGCACACCAACTCATCGAACAACACTATCTTCGCTGATGCGGACGGCAACATCGCCTATTTCCATGCCAACTTCATTCCCAAGCGGGATGCGCGGTTCGACTGGACCCGCCCGGTGGACGGCAGTGATCCCGCGACGGAATGGAAGGGGCTGCTCTCAGTCGACGAGACTCCCGGCCTGCTGAATCCTGCCAGCGGCTGGCTTTATAACACCAACAACTCGCCCTGGTCGGCGGCCGGCCCGAACAGCCCGAAGAAAGCTGCCTATCCGGCTTATGTGGAGAGTGGCGCGGAGAACGCGCGCGGCATCCACGCCATCCGGATTCTCCAGAACAGGAAGGACTTTACGCTCGACTCCCTCGTTGCGGCTGCGTACGACAGCTACCTGACGGCATTCGAAATCACGATCCCCGCCCTGCTCAAGGCCTGGGACCGAACGCCTGCCGCCAATCCTCTGAAGGCGAAGGTAGCCGAGCCGATCACACTTTTGCGAGCATGGGACCTCCGGTGGGCGTGTGGCGTCCATCCCTACATCCCTTGCCGTGTTCTGGGGGGAGGAAATGGGCCGCCGGATAACGGCTCGAGTCCCGAAAAGCGGGCATGTCCGCCGACGAGTACATTGCCACCAAGGCGACGCCGGATCAACTGCTTCAGGCGCTGTCCGCGGCCGCTGACAGACTCGCAAGTGACTTCGGGAACTGGAAGACTCCGTGGGGGAACATCAATCGATTCCAGCGTCTCACCGGAGACATCATCCAGCCGTTTGACGACGCGGCGCCGAGCATTCCAGTCGGCTTCACATCCTCCCGGTGGGGATCTCTGGCATCCTTCGGAGCGCGTACCTATAAGGGGACCAAAAAGATGTATGGCACAAGCGGCAACAGCTTTGTTGCCGTTGTCGAGTTTGGCGACCGATTACGGGCTAGGGCGGTCTCCGCCGGCGGTGAGAGCGGCAACCCGTCCTCCCCTCACTTTAATGATCAGGCAAAGAGATACAGCACAGGCGACCTAAGGGAGGTGTACTTCTACCGCCCGCAAGTGGAGAGCCACAACAAGCGCCAGTATCACCCCGGTCAATGACCCTCAGAATCCGGGGACACAAAAACGCATTATTCACGAAGCAGGACATCGCAGGATACGGATGAGCGCGGATGCACACGGATCGGGTCCGTGTGCAGGGCCGTTGCGGCCCCGCAGGGCTCGGCGCTGCGCAAAGCCCTGCCCGTGTTCTTCCTTGTCCAAAAACCTTCTGTCGTGAGCGAATTCCGGCACCACGCATTGCGGTTCGCTCGTTTGCGAAAGACTTTCGTGAATGATGCGGGATAATGCTCATTTCCCTTCCCATCCTCTCCCTTTTACCCGTTTACTCATTTACCCCTTCACCCCGTTGCCATTTCCCACCAGACGGTGATATTCTCGCGGCGGCATGGCAAGTCAATTGCCCGCCTGTTATGGATCCTATGAAATCACCCGGCTCTGGGGATTGGAATCAAACGAAAACGTTTTCCTTGTGAGGGAGCCATGTCGACCTTGCGATCGAGGGCGGCGAATGCCGTCTGTTGCACCGTTACAGCGTTTCTGGTGTTCAGCTCGTCTGTTTCCATGAGTTCGGCGGCACAACCCCAAGGAGGCGGGGCCAAGCGGCCCATGACTTTCCTCGACATGCAGAGGATGCGCCAGGTTGCTTCGCCGGCGCCCAGCCCGGATGGCAGCAGGATGCTCTACACGATTTCCACACCTGACTGGAAAGAAGCGAAACCGCAGACCGACATCTATCTCGTCTCCCTCCGGCAGGGTGTTTCATCCACACGACAGATGACGTATACCAAGGACAAGAACGAGACCTCGCCGCGATGGTCGGGCGGAGGAGACTTTTTCATCTTTGCCTCAAATCGCGAAGCGCCTGCGGCCTCGCCAGGTCAAAATCAGCTGTATCTGATGCGGCCCGACGGCGGCGAAGCGCGCCGCATCACCGACGCGAAGGAAGGGATCTCGACCTTCGCATTCAGCCGTGACGGCAGGTGGCTGGTGTACCGCAGCGGTAAATCCGGCGAGGAGCAGCTGTATCGAATACCGGTCGACCAGATCGATACGGCGGCACCGGAGCAAATCACCAAACAGGCTGCGGGCGTGGGCGCCTGGAGCTGGGCTCCCGACAGCCGCCGCATCTACTTCACCGGCGCGGAGCGCTCCGACGCCGACGATAAGCTGCGGCGCGAAAAGAAATTCACCGTGAATATCCGCAACCAGGAGACACCGCTTAACTCTCTCTGGGCTCTCGATCTCGAACCGTTGGATACGAAACAGCTCACGCGGGACGCGTCGATCACGGTGGGGGATTTCTCGATTTCGGAGGACGGCAAGTGGGTCGGTTTTCGCGGGACCTCCGCCGACCGATACAAACGGAACATCACGGAGCAGAACATCAACAGCGACCCGTACAGTTCTCGAGGTGGCGACCGGCCGCCTCGAGCGCCTGGCCACGAACGCAGAGGTCGGGGAAAGCAGTGTGAGTTTCTCGCCGGACGGACGATGGGTCGCGTTCTCGGCTCCCGACGACCTTCAGCAGTACAGCATGAAGAACGATCGGGTTTACCTGCGTGCTGTCGGCGATCGCGGCGGCCAGTGGCGCAAGCTGGGCACTGGTTTCGACGGGGACGCGGCGATCGGCTTCTGGTCCAGGGACGCGGGCACAATCTACTTCAACTCGGGAATCCGGGCAACGAATCAGCTTATGGCACTCGACGTGCAAACCGGAGCCGTCCGGCAGATCACCAGCGAGAAGGCATCCCTTTCCGTCAGTCGCGATGAGAACAGCGGTGTCCTCCTCATTACATATACGGACGGGATGACACCGTCCACTCTATTTACGGTGCCGGCCATCGACCGGGTTGCGAGCAGGTCGTCATGGGTCCAGCTCACCGATGCGAACCCGCAGGTGCGCGACTTCCTGCTTGGAGAACAGGAAGAGATCACCTGGAAGTCAAAGGACGGCCGGATGGTCGGCGGCGTGCTCATCAAGCCGGTCGGTTACCAGTCCGGCCAGCGCTACCCGTTGATTGTCGCGATTCACGGCGGACCGGCTTCGGCCGATGTGCTCGGCTTCAACGGCGGCTACGGCTCGCAGGTCTATGCCGGAGCGGGTTATGTCGTGCTGCGCCCGAATTACCGCGGATCCACCAACTATGGTGAAGCCCACAAAACAGGCATCGTCGGGAACTATTTTCCGCCCGGCTTTGACGACATCATGTCCGGCGTCGATTCCCTGATCGCACAGGGCATCGCGGACGGCTCGCGCATGGGGGCTCTCGGCTGGAGCGCGGGCGGCCACTGGTCCAACTGGATCCTGACGCACACGGATCGCTTCAAAGCGATCAGCACGGGCGCCGGCACTTCAAATTGGATCTCGATGTACGCACAGAGCGATGTGCAGCGAAACCGGCAGTTCTATCTGGGTAACCAGCTTCCCTACGACGGCTTCGAAGCCTACTGGAATCAGTCACCGCTGAAATACATCAAGGCCGCGAAAACCCCGACGCTGATCCACGTCGTCGAGGGGGACCCGCGCGTGCCGAGCCCGCAGTCCGTAGAACTGCATATGGCCCTGCAAAAGTTGGGAGTACCGACGGAGCTTTTTATGTATCCCGGCCAGAGTCACGGCATTCCGGATCCGCGTAATCAGCTCGTGAAGGCCATGAGCGAAATGGCCTGGATGGATTACTACGTGCGCGGGATGGGCGAGAAGTTCATGTGGCGCTCCGTCCTCGCGACGCTGGACGAGGAAGGCGCAGCCGCAAAGAAGTAGTGGATTGGAGTTAGATCGGAGCTGGATCGGGACGGACCCAATGCCGTTAACTTAACAAGAAAAGCCTCCCGTTGGCGGCTTTGAGCAGTTCCGGTTGCGGTGGTTGGGCAATCTCGGATTTGGATTCCGGCTTTCTTCCCTTTCCCGGACGCTCCAGTCCCCGGCCCTTTCTGCGGTATTCCTGCCGGTCGCGAGTGAATTGCCGGCCCGGTTTCGACCTCACCGGATGTCGCGTGCAGGCGCGCAGGAATTGGTTCCGGACGAGAGACCAGAGAAGGTTGGCGGCGCCACGCAATATGCGCATGAGAAAAGCCCGTGATTCCGTCAGGGCGCGTGCAAAGCTGAACGTGCTGATTGGGGGCTTTTTCAAGCGACTGGCATCGAGCATGGTGCCGCGTAGCAGGCATAGGGAACCGTGTAACCAGGCACCAACCTCCCCCCACTCTCCAGTAGGTTTGCATCGACGACCCGAACGCCTTCCCATGCGCGGTCCGCTCGAGGTGTGCCCAGGGTTCATAAGCGGCCACGCTCGCGCCCCCGCGCACGGGGCAGGCAACGCATTACCGGGTTCCCTGCTCCTGAAAAACCGGTTTGCCTGGTCTGGTGCCCCGGGAATGCGCTGCCTGCCCCGTGTCTTTCGCCCAGTTTCTCGCTGTCGTCCCCCGTCTCTCCTTCTTTCCCCTTGCCCCTCCGGATAGAAATGCTTATAAGACCAATAGGAGGCAATATGAAGAGAACATCGCTTTGGCTGGCAGCGCTTCCGTTCCTGTTCGCGGCGTGTCAGGGGCAGGAATATGTTCATGGATGCGAGAAGGAGTATTACACAATGCTTGAATTTCAAGTCAAGGATACCGCATTTGTGAAGTTTCTTCGGGACCGAGGCACAAAATTGGAAACGGATGCGAACGGATTGTTGCGAATATATATGCATGGAACGCCGGAAACCATTCCTGCAGTTGTCAAATTTCTTGGCCTTATGAAGACGCGGATGGGAGTGATCGCGGAGAATTTGTTCAATGCCAATACCACACGGGATGCCAAGGGGAAAGTTAATCCCTATCGGAGAAAAATATTTTCGATCGATAGAGATGGGAACGCGTCCGTTGTGAACGATGAGATGACACCTTCGATTATACGATACATTCCGGGTCATCCTCATGCGGATGGGAACGGTTATGTTTCATTTCCAAATGTCTCTTTGGGCATGGAAATTGTGGATTTAGATGATGCGTTGCGAGAATATAATCTTGCTGAAGATCTGCTGGAACGATGTTTGCCGGGCAACTATATCCGGGACCATTCGGTTCAAATATTGAGGGGGCATGCTGAGCATTTAAGGGAATTTGAGGAAAATCGAGATCGGTTTGATCGGATCGAGCGAAAACTGGATGCGCTGAAACCTGCCAAGTAATGCGCGGTGCGCTGTGCGCTAAGCGCTTTGCGCTCTCTTATCGTTTATCAGATATAGCTGGTATGGGCGCACTTCTTGGGCAAACTCCCGAGATACGCGCATCCCGTGAACTTGACAACCGGTCGCCCTTTGAAGTCACTTGTGCGGGATGCCGGCATTTCGGGCAGCGTTCGGGAAACAGACCAGGCAGAAAAGAGCTCCACGTTCGATTTACTCGGACGAGGAGGAATTCCTTATCAGAATGACCGATGCGGTGAAACATCCCAAACCAAGGATACCCCGTAAGCCAACCTCAGGATTCATGTTTAAGGGTTAAAACAATCGGCTGCCCTGCCGACTACCTACTGCTTTATCAACGCGCGGGCGCCGGAGCGCATGCTTTCGAGTGTCAGTTCATACATGGGGAATATTTTGCGGATCATGCGGGCGCTGGGAACGGAGGGCCACCAGGTGCTTGGCTCGGGATTGAGCCAGATGACTTTCCGAAACCTTTTGCGGATATCGATCAGCCATTCGATTCCCGGACGGTCATTGCGATACCAATAGTCGATCGCCCCGTTGGGGCTCAGCAGTTCGCTGGGCGCCATGTAAGCGTCCCCGACAAGAATGACTTTGTAGTTCCGGTTGGTTTGATCCAGTCCTTTTCGCTGCAATGAGGCATAGTCGCGTCAAAAAACCGGATCCGGGAATCCGGTTTTGATGTAGAATGCCGCGTGAGAGGCGCACAAGCCCCTGAGTTTACATATCGAATCTTATCGGAAGTTGATGGAACGGTGAGCAGGGGTCGCACCGGGAGGAGCCGCCGAAAATTCAGGCAGCTTATTCCTCTTATCCTTCTGACGGATGGGAGCTGTTCAAATGAGCCGAGCATCCTTGCATTTGGCTTACCGTTCTGCGGTACAGATACTCGCAGTTGTTCTCTATTTCGCCGTGTGTTTTGAGCCTATCTTTTCTCAAGCGAAGCCCTCAACTGCACTGACGAAAACGCAGATAGCCCCCTTCCTACAGTTCTTCCACGCTTTCAATCCAGAACTGGAAAAGTTTGAATTCAGGGACAACAAGAGAATAGATGGGTCCTGGTCGGCAGTCGTAATTCGAGCGACCTCATCCCAAGGTACCATAAGCCGAAGCCGCGCTTCAGGGGACATCCAAAAGCTTCTCATGCAAGAGGCGTTTGGTGTTTTTATCGTGAGCGCTGGCAATCCCAAGCTCGTGTTTTCCCTCGACGTGTTGCCCAGCGAACGCTTTCTTGATTACGAAGTGCACATCATCGAAGCGCGACCACAGCACCTAATTATTTCTAAAGGCGGCGGGGACTACGGCATGGACGATGGCCGGACCCGATATTTCTATGACTTGGAGCGCCGTAAATTCCCTGGAAAGTTCAGCTATTACGGCATGGCGGTGTCGTCGATTATCGAGTACGAAGGCGAGCTCTATTTCATCGGCAGCGGAGACAAGACGACGACAATTATTACCAAACTGAAGCACAATGCCGCGAGTGGGACCCGCGATTACCAGATCATCGACCGCATAGGTGGGCAGGCAGTGCCGTTGATCGATACGATCAGGGTGGAAGGCAATGTGCTGATGCTTACAAACGAACGCAATCAGTACTCGCTTTCCGGGGAACAATGGAATGTTGCAGCGAATCCAAAACCGGCAGAATACCGATGGAATCCCCCGACTGGAGCCATTCCCGAATTGCCGGACATTGGATTTTGGGTGCCGGTCTATAAGGTTCGCCAGAATTTCGTTCAAGTAGATCGGGGAGGCAACTCCCCGCGAAAACTATTGATCTGGAATTCTGATATTTCGACTAACGGCTCTGCTCGAGGAGGCATTGCTCCAGGAATTATCGACCTGTCCTCTGCGCAGCGTCACGCTTACCCCCTCCCCCCAGCATCGAATGAGTTATTCCAGACATATCGATCTGGCTGGATAGCGGCCCAGCGCGATCAATTCCCAGGCCAATACGATCAGAATATTGGGCCCTTCCAGTTGATTGGCGACCTGCTCTGGTTCGGAATCACCTTCTATGACGGCGAGGGGACCTCGGGAATAGGTGGCGCAGGATATTTCGATACAAGAGAAAATCAGTTTCGCATCAAACACTATGCTGAAATCGCCGATTGGTCAGCCACGGCGCTTCTAGTGGAGAATGACGATCTCTGGGTCGGACTGGCCCGACGGCCCGAGGGATCGGCTATGCCGGGAGGATTGGCACGAATAGTTCGAAAGAGCGGCAACGTTACGAAATACGATGTGCCAGCGATCATCAGGCAGATCGTCAGGTGGAATCACTCGATCTACATGGGTACTTCTGACGGAATCTTCGTTTGGAGCGAAGGGAAACTCAATCACCTGAGTTTTGAGCCCGATCTCAACGGAAGATACCGCTTGGTCACAAACTGACGCATATCAGAAAGCCTTTGCTTGTTGTTGCATCCATATGAACACCAGTGGATAGAGAATATGGGGATGCAATGGGCTCACAGGTTGATTCAAGAGCCGCGGCGACTGTGGAAAAGATGCTTGTACAATAATCCCAGGTTCGTATACCCTTATTTGAAGGAATGTTTGCTAAAAAGGTATCATTCTATTCAAATGGCCTCGATGTAATAACAACGATTTCAGTATTGCTCACACATAAGTTCGCGGAGGAGTCGTGAAAAGAGCATTGGTCTGTGGTGCAGGTGGATTCATAGGCAGCCATCTGGTCAGGCGCCTCAAGCTCCAGGGTCTGTGGCTTCGTGGTGTTGATTTGAAATATCCAGAATTTCGAGAGACGGAGGCAGACGATTTTCTCATCGGGGATCTGCGCGATCCATATGTTTGTCGCCAAGCTACCGATCAGAGGTTTGAGGAAGTTTATCAGTTTGCCGCAGACATGGGTGGCGCTGGTTATGTCTTTACTGGCGAAAACGATGCAGATATCATGCACAATTCAGCTCTGATAAATCTAAATATGCTGGATGCTTGCTACAAGAGAAACACCAACAGAATATTTTATTCTTCATCGGCCTGCATGTATCCTGATTACAACCAGCAGGATCCCGACAATCCAAACTGCTCAGAGGATAGCGCGTATCCTGCAAATCCTGACAGTGAATACGGTTGGGAGAAATTGTTCAGCGAGAGACTCTATATGGCCTTCCTGAGAAACCACGGTATGCAAGTTAGAATAGCCCGTTTTCATAACATTTTTGGGCCCGAGGGTACCTGGGATGGAGGTAAAGAAAAGGCGCCGGCCGCATTATGCAGAAAAGTGGCAATGGCAACCGATGGGGGTGAGGTGGAAATCTGGGGCGACGGAAGACAGACGCGATCATTTCTCTACATCAGTGAGTGTCTGGATGGAGTGCTGAAGCTTATGCGGTCCGATTGGACGGGGCCGGTCAACATTGGGTCAGAGGAAATGGTGAGCATTTTGCAACTCGCCGAGATGGTAATAAAGATAGCGGGCAAGAAAGTTTCGATAAAGAATGTCCCGGGACCTCTGGGTGTGAGAGGAAGAAACTCGCACAACAAACTGATCTGGGAGAAACTTGGGTGGAAACCTTCCCAACCGCTTCATACGGGGATGGAAGTTACATATAAGTGGATTGCGGCCCAAGTAAAGGCGGCTGGGCTGAGTCCGAGATATGCGGGGCGGGGTACGTAGTTGACGTGGGAGTTGCGAGCCAGTCGTGGTGATCATTTGTTAGGGCGAGATGTAGTCTGGGGATTGGCGACCCGTCGACTATACACCTCCTCGCCAATGCGTTCGCGCTCAATGACGAGCCTCAGCGCTTCGTGGATCAAACGCTTTAGCCGACGTGCAAAGCGCAGCCATTCTGCAGAGCGGTTGCGCAGGGACACCTGCTTGATCTCCCGCAGCAGGTGCACGACGCACTTCTGCTTGGCAAACGCCTGAATACGGTCGTAGGCGCCGAAGAAATCCGTGATCAGGATTCCATGAAATACATCGCCGAGCACCTGCTTTGCCACGGGGCCGGCCCTGGAAGGGGTCAGGACGTAACAGGCCAGCCGTGCGCTGGTGAAGCACCACAGCCAGGTCGTGCGACCGAGTATCCGCCAGCCGCTCTCATCTATGTTCAGGACGGCGGAGAGCTATGCTGCCTCCGCCAGGCTGTCATACACAGGTTTGAGAACCGCCGCAAGGCGCTGCCACTGAAGGACCAGTCCGCCCGGAGTGACCTGGAACTGGCAGAATGTGCGAAGCCAGGGGGAGATCTTGCGCTTCTGATTCCTGAACCACCTGCGACCTCCAGGCGGCCGCCGGAGCCAGGATTCCGTAATAGCGAACCACTCTCGGTGAGCTGGACATATCCCCATATGATCCGTCCCCTGGGGACAAAGAGCGGATAGAAGTCGCGGTTCAGCAGGAACGTGCCTGGTTAAAAGCGAAAATGGCGCCCTTATCTGACACTGAAATCGGCAAGCAGGTCAAGGCGCAACTGAATATGCCTACCGCGGTTATCAATCGACGGGTCCGCCGCGTCGTGCGCGAAGTGCTGCGCAAAACCAAGCCGAAAGGCAAAGCCAACTGAATTCGGCGTGCATATCGCAATCAAATTCGACTGCAATAAGGCATAGGCGCGTCAACAAACCGGATCCGTGAATCCGGTTTGGATGTAGAATGCCGCGTGAGAGGCGCACAAGCCCCTGAGTTTACATATCGAATATCGGAAGTTGATGGAACGGTGAGCGGAGGTCGCACCGGGAGGAGCCGCCGAAAATTCAGGCAGCTTATTCCTCTTATCCTTCGATCAGGAGGGGATGCACTCAAGAAAGGCCGAAACAACCTCAAAAAGGCGGCCGATAAGTCAGAACCCGGCAGCCTGGTATTTGCGGCGGCCGGGCAAAGAGGATTCAGGGCATTATCGCCACCCTGCGCGACATCACCGAACGGAGGCAAGCCGAAGACGAGATCCGGGAAAAGACCCATCTGGCTCAGACCTTCATGGATGCCCTCCCCTGCGTCGCGCTGCTGCTCCGGCTGGGCACCAGGGAAATTGTCGCCATGAACAAGGCCGCCAGGGACGCCGGAGCCCGGCTCGGGGCCACTTGCTTCGGAAGCTGGCCGAAATTGTCCGCTGCATGCTCCTTCTGCCGGGCACCCGTTACCTGGGCAACCGGAAAGCCGCAGATCCTGGAGGTCGAAGCCCTCGGGACCATCTGGGAAGCGCACTGGGTGCCGATCACCGGGGACCTTTACCTTCATTATGCCTTCGACGTCACCGAACGCAGGAAGACTCAGGCGGCGATCACGAACCTGCAGAAACTCGAATCGCTCGGAAGCCTGGCGGGAGGCATTGCCCACGACTTCAACAATATCCTTACCGGCATCATCGGCAACCTCTCCCTGCTGAAGGCGGATCTCGGGCAGAGCGATGAAAAGCGGGAGCTGGCCCAGGAAGCGGAAGCCGCATGCCAGACAGCCAGGGGCCTTGCCAGGCAGCTGCTCACTTTTGCCACCGGGGGGGCTCCGATCGTCGAAATCGTGGAATTGGAGCCGATCGTGAGGAACGCGGTCGGCTTTGCCGCTCGCGGCGCGCAGGTCCGCAGCAGCTGCATCATCGACGGCGCGCCGATATTCGTACGGGCCGATAAGGACCAGATATCGCAGGTCCTGCAGAACCTGGTCATCAACTCGGTGCAGGCCATGCCGATGGGCGGGAATATCACGGTGCAGGTTTCTCTCGCGCAGCTCGGACCCGACGAGATTCCCGGCTGGCCCCGGGAAGGTATGCGCGCATAGCGGTCGCGGACCAGGGGCTGGGAATACCCGAGGAGGCGCGCTCCAAAATCTTTGAGCCCTATTTCAGCACGAAGGGGAAAGGGCGCGGCCTCGGTCTGGCGGTCTGCCATTCGATCGTGGTGAAGCACGGCGGCCATATCGGACTCACCTCGGGCCGGGGCTCCGGGACGACCTTCACGATTCATCTTCCGGCAATGGAAGGAAAATCCATGGCAGTGCGGGCGGAACCAGCCGTAGCGGCTCCGGCGCCGGGCGCCAGACTCCTGATCATGGACGACGACGTCACGGTCGCCAGAGTCCTGACGCGCATACTGGCCAGGCTGGGATACGAGGCCGAGACGGTCCCGGACGGCAAAGAGGCCTTGCGGGCCTGGCGCGAAGCCAGAAGCGCCGGCCGCCCGTTCGCCGCCGCCTTCATGGACCTGACCATTCCGGGAGGGATGGGAGGCAAGGAAGCGATCCGATTGCTGCGGGAGACGGATCCGGGGGCCAGGGCCATCGTCTCGAGCGGGTATTCGACCGATCCCGTCATGTCGGAGCACGAAGCGCACGGTTTTCAGGCCGTACTCAGCAAACCTTACAGCCTGGAAGCGGTGGCGTCGGTCCTGGCCCGCGTGCTCAGCCGCGAAGCCTGATGCCTGTGTCCCGACGCCTGAGGTGAATCGCGGACGGCGGCACCCCCTGATAACCCTTAGGGCCTGTCAATAAATAACGTTTACACTTTGGCGCGAGCACCGCCGCGCCCCTACGGGCTGCGGCCCGCAGGCCCGCTGGCTGCGTTGCTCGCTCCTTACATACCACACCGGGTATGCTCGTCGCTCGCGCCTTGCCAGCGGGCCTGGGGGCCACAGCAAAATGCAAACGTTATTCATTGACAGGCCCTTAATACCGGTTTTTCTTCCGGGCCGTGACCCGGTCGATGTTAGCCCAAGCCTGCGCGGATGCGGGATTGAACCGCAGCGCTTCCTGATACTGGGAAACCGAGTCCGCAAACCGCCCCAATTCCTCAAGCGCGGCGCCTAAGCTGTTGTGCATGTCGGCATCGTCGGGCTTGAATTTCAGAGCCTGGCGGCATTGGGGGACCGCTTCCCCCGGCCGGCCCATTTCGAGAAGGGCGTTGCCGAGGTTGAAGCAGGCGTCTGCATTGTCGGGCTTGAGCCTTGTCGCCTCCCGGAAGCAGCTCATGGCTTCCATAAAGCGCCCCTGGCCCAGCAGGGAGAAGCCCAGACTGTTGTGGACCTCGGCAAAATCCGGCTTCAGGCGAAGAGCTTCCCGGTATTCCTGCGCCGCTTCCCGCCCCGCCCCATCCTCTGCAGGACGTTTCCGAGGTTATGGTGGGCATCGGACATGCCGGGGCTGAGCCGCAGCGCCTCCCGCAGATGCGCTTCCGCCTCGGGAAGCCGGCCCGCAGCCTGAAGAGCGTTCCCCAGATTGTTGCGGGCTTCCGCAAAGTCCGGCTTGAGCTGCACCGCCAGCCGGAAACGGTCCTCTGCGCCCGAGCGCGAGCAGGATCATCCCGAGGTTGTATTGTGCGTCGGCATAGCCGGGCTGCAGTTCGAGGGCCCGCTGATACTGCTCTCCCGCGTTGGATGTAGAATGCCGCGTGAGAGTCGCACAAGCCCCTGAGTTTACATATCGCATCCTAACGGAAACCGGAGAGGGGTACTGAGCTGGTGCCCCCCGGAAAAACCAGGTAGAAGGGCAGCCAATTCTTCCAAACAGGCACAGATTTTTCAAATTCGCAGCGAGATAATCAGTTTAAGGGAATCTGACGTTCCGACAACGCATCTCGGAAAGCAGTGACATTGCCGTACCCGGCATCCGCCAACACAGGCGCAGGCGGCAACTCATCGGCGCGTACACTGTCGATCATATCCAGTGCTATTTGCCACTTGGTCTGAAATTGAACCGTCCTGGGAATACCTGATATGACACAGTAGTACTCTTGCGCGCCCCGACGATCCTGACCTCCTGGATCTGGTCGCCTTCGAGGATCGAGTCCACCACATCCATGCCGTTTACAACCATCGCAAACACGGTGTAGCTGTGATCCAATCGCGCGTTGTCCGCCATGTTGACGTACCACTGGCCATCGCCGGTATTCCGGCCGCGCGTCGACAGGCCGACGCTGCCGCGCGCGTTCGACGCTAGCCCCACCTCGTCGCGCATGAATCTCCCATATCCAGCGTATTCGTTCGCACCCGGGCTTCCGCCCTGCACAACAAAATTCGGTTCGACCCGGTGAAATGTCAGGCCGTTATAATAACCACACTCCACCAGGCGCACAAAACCGGCGACAGTGACCGGCGCCTGCCATGTGAGCAGAGCAAGCGTAAAAGTGCCGCCGTTTTTCATGCGCACAACGGCCCTGGCTCCGTCAAGACGCCGCACCTCCTCCAGCGTGAGCGATAATATCGCTTCCACCCGCGGGGTTCCGGCGGCGGCCGGTTCAGCGCCCGTCCATTTCGTCATGATAGTTGCCGCGGACGTGGCAACCCGCGGATCGAAGTCGTGCAGGAACGGCTGCAGGGCGGTTGCGTATTGACGCGAACCGAGTTCACCGATCCGCTCGAGCAGCGCGAGCCGTGCATCGCGGGATGTGTCGCGATCAAGCATCGTCTGGGCTGTGAGCGCGGCAAGCAAAGCAGAAATGGCGGCGGGGTCGCTGCTGCCTCGGAGGGCCCGCGCGGCCGTCATCAGCAGCTGGCCGTCATTCCTGGCGAGTTGAGCGATGTACACGTCGTCCGCGCCGTGCTGCTCGATTTCCGACAGCCCGGAGATCGCCGCATTCCGCACATTGTCGTCTGGATCGTCCGCGGCCTGGCGCAGGACTTGGGCAGCTTTCAATACCGCCGCGGTCCGGGCGGCATACATGCGCACCTGCCAGATGTCGCTGGTCAGGAAGCGCCCGAGTTCCGCGCCAGCCTGATCGGGGGCGAGGCGCGCCAGCGTTACCAGTGCGTGCGCCGCCCGATGCCATGCGGGCCGGGCAATCGCCGCCTTCCCTGCCGCCTTGTCGGGCATCGGCAGTGTGCGCGCGAGTCTGCGGAGGACGGGAATGGCCTCCGCCGCCGCGGCCTGGCATCGCGGCAGCTGGTCGATGGCCAGAAGCGCCACGTGCGTGCTCGGGTCTCCGGCCGCCCGCAGGAGCGCCGCACACTCGGGCGCATCCTGACTGCGCCCGGAGGCGGAAACAGCCTCGTACCTGACGCGCCAGTCCGAATCACGGAGGGCACGCCGGATGAGAGCCAGACGCGCCTCGCTCGCAGACCCGGCTGCGGCCCTGAGTCCTGCGCCGGCCATCCGCACGGCAACCCGACGCATCTCCCACTGTTCGTCCTGGAGCGCAGCCGCCAGCGTCTTCTCGTCCGCGGCCTGATGAGGCGCCAGCGCCATAAGGGCGAGGCGACGCACGCGGAGGGCATCTCCGTCACTTCCCGTCTCTCTTCGCCCGCGAGCGTCAGGCTGCGCAAGGGCCAGTTCGCACAACCTGGCAATGGTACCGTCCGCGGGTCTGAAGAGCTTCACATGTTGGCGCAGCAGCGATTCCAGACCCTTGGACGCGCCCAGCCGCTCGGCGAGCGTGGCATCGCCGCGGGCGCCATCGCCGGACGACGCGCGCGCGAAGGTCGCATCCACCAGGAGTCTTTCAATGGCCTGCGCCTCGGCAGCATCCGGGTAGGTGAGGCGTCCCAGCGTCGCGCAGATCACGCCGCGGACAGTCGCATCGGCTTCCTCTCCGAGGCGCTTCCGCAATAAACCGGCAGCGTGACGCATCGCCTCCGGCCGCGAAGCGGCCGTCGCACCCTGCACCGCCTGGCCGATGGCATCGGCCGCCTCGCCACGGACTGCCGGCCAAGGTGAAGAGAGCATGAGCGCGAGTTCACTGACGAGTTCTGGGCGTTCCAGCCGGCCGAGCGCGCGCACCGCAAATGTTTGGGCGCCGAGATCCCCGTCCCGCAGTCCATCACCCAGCCACCTCTGCAAATCCTCCGTTGCCCGCGCTGCGAGTCCCTGAGCCCAGAGAGCCTCCTCGCTCCAAAGCATCCTCTGCCAGATGCCGTTTGCGTCCCGGGTCCCTTCGAGTGGCCGGCAGGAGTCAGGCATCGACAGATGCGGCTTTCGGGGCGATTGCGCGTCGCCACCCGTCGCCAGTAGCAAGAGGACCTCGAGCAATGTGACGATGAACCGTGGGATCATGGGGATCTCCATCGCAGCAATCAAGCAAGAGCACCTGCGGTACTCTTTCAGTTTCTAACCATCGCCGGAGAGCATCCCGCCGTTCTCGCCGTGGCTACGGCGCCTGACGACCCAGTGGATCCCCTGAGTGACCATCGTCCGACAGAAAGGTTGAAAACCCTGCCGGGTTGGTAATCCCATCTCCCGGGCGGTTTCCACGGTAGCATCCGATATGTGGGTATGATGTCATCGTCCGGGTCACCCGGCACCTTCAGGCGATCATAATTCAAAACGATGCTGCAGGATACAGGTTTTTGGCAAACCTCCGGCAGAGGTGCGGATCAGATTCCGGGCTTCTCAGGCTCTCAGAGATTCAATCCAGGATTCGGTGAAGATGGCGCCCCAGAGCATGTTCAGGATGGGGAATCGCAGTCTTTTGCCCTGGCGGGCGTCGTTGAGCAATTCCTCCAATATCTTCGAAGGAATGATTTCGGCACATCAGGGCCTTCGGGCTCAGCAGGCATGGCGCGGACCTTGTCGTTGAACTCCGGGTCCGTCAGCCAGCGGACGAGCGGCGGCACGAAGCCGCTCTTCGGCCGATAGATGAAATCGGACGGCATGAACTCCTCGAGCAGTCGCTTGAGCGGCCATTTCACAACGCCTTCATGCACCTTGGCGATCCACGGCAGATTTCCCTGCTCGATCAGCACGTCGCGCCAGATGTAGGGATACACGACGCGCCTTCCCAGGCTCTCCCCGACCGATAATGCCTTGGATGCCCACCGGGGGCTGTTCACATAGAAAAGCTGGCGGATGGTCGTCTTCGCTTCGTAGCTCAGGCCGGCATAATCCTCGCCGCAGCTCGAAGCAGTCTGTTCGATCATCTCCTGCAGCGAGTCGTCCCAGTCCGCGGGCCGGTCCAGGCTCAGATAATTCACGGGCGCCTGAACCAGGAAGTAGTTCAGATACGAATTCTCATGCACGTCCGCGAGAGCCGCGACCCTCGCCAGCGTGCCCTGCGACGATTCCCATTTCCAGTACGTGGAATTCGCAAGAGCCACGGCAATGCCCTTTTTGAAAAGCGCGGGGAACGAGTGCTTCGTTTTGAACTTCCGTCTCGTTCAGCAGAGCGGGGAAGCCGAAGCAGTCGTCGCCGCCGTTGCACTCGATGATCAGGGAGTCGCTACCCTGATGATCGCGGATGTACTGCAGGAGGAAAACGATCGGCAGGCTCGAAAAATCCGAGAACGGGTGATCCGTGAGCCGGACGACGTCATCCAGCGCCCGCAGAGCGTCGGCTTTTCCCATGGTCGCGACCTGGAGGTTCACGCCCAGCCGCTCGGCGATGGCGCAGGCGTAGTGATACTCAGGGATCATCGTCGCCAAAGGAGCAATAGTAGCCCTGCAGCGGAGCGGTTTTTTCCTGGGTCGAGATAGCTGCCATACAGGCTGGAATCGATGCCGCCGCTCAAGAGCATGGCAGTCGGGTTGCTGCCCAGGAATTTCGCAGTGTTGCGCAGAACTTCCTTTACGGCTCCCAGAGACTTTTTTCTCGTCGAACTCCCACGTTCTGGTGATCCGCGGCAAATCGGTACTTGAAGTAGGATTCGAGCGATTCATTGCCGTCTGCCATATTGTACTTGAGGTAATGGGCAGCAGGCACCGCGAAGACCTGGCTTGCCGATCGTCAGCGGTTCGGGGATCGAATCCGTATTTCAGAATGGAGTACAGGGCCTTGCGATTGACGTCGAAGGGGACGAGCTTCAGGAGAAATCGGAGGTCGGAGGAAAAGACGATGCCGGTCTTGAATCTGTGGTAATAGATCCGGCCGGATCCGGCGCGGTTGGAGGCGAGATACAGGTGTCGTTCCCCGCCTCGATCAAGGCCACCGCCATTCTGAAGTCGCTCTGGATGGAGTCGAAGGCCTCGGGTGCCCCGGCATTGAAAACCGGTGCAAAGTCGGCGGTGAGGTCCATGGTGCGGTAAGCGCCGCCGTTGGCTTTCGCGACCAGCAGATCTTCGCTTAATCGCGATCAGATCCGGGGATGCGCAATACAATTTTTGATCGGATCGGAAGGGGTTGGTGCAGAAGAACAAACCCGTGCTCCCCTACCTGGATGCGCTGCCAGGTCGGCGTCGAGCTTGCCCCGCAGGCGCGCGTCGAAATCGTTGTCTCGTTCGCTGTACAGGTATCCGCCGATCATTGGTTTCGATGTCTCCTCTGATTAGGTCCTAATCGGGTTGATGGATGGCAGGCGTTATCAAAATCTTACCGCCGGGGAAAAAGCAAAAACAGCCACGAAGAACTTGAATAAACGCACGAATTCACGCGCAGTCCGGCCTCGCATATCTCTCCGAACCGCACTCGCACGGGCAAAGAGAATGGCTGCCGGGACACGCGATAACAGCCGATCTCGACGCGGGCCGGGAGAGGGCAGGCCGCGAAGATCCATAAATCCTCGAAGGGATCATATGATCTGCCATCTCAGGGCCACTCAACGCAAATCGATCTGCGGCAGGCGGCGGAAGCCGACGATCTTGGACCGCCAGAACGGAGTGAACCGCGACAGGTTGGTTCCCTTGCTCGTCTGCGCGTGATAGAAAGAACTGCGGTCGGCGACGATTCCGCAATGCCTGAGGTCATCGAAAAAAACAATATTACCCTCATTCCAGGCCTCCCCCGCTGCGGGTTTGGGAAGGCACATGTACAATTCCATAGCGGATATCGAACGGACGGTGGCGGCGATCCGGAAGTACGTGTCGAACGGCATTTGAAGCCGTCGGCCGCTCCGGCGACACAGTACGCCGAAAGCTGTGCACTTTTGCACACCAATTTCCCATTGACTCTGGATTGTTCTTGATGGAGATTGAAGTCAAACAATTTCGACTTCCCGCGGAACGGAAGGTATAAAATCGAGCGCCGGCGGTGGATTTCTTCGAGGGGCTATCTTCGGCCTGTGGACGATGCTCCAAACCACGGGAAGCCGAAGATAGATCGGAACCACGCCAGGCTTCAATCCCTGGCACAAGATCCAAACGTCCCATTTGGGGGCGGAGTTTCAGGCCTGGTACCGCAAGTAGGGTACATTCGCCTGTTTGCTTGGCGATTTCCAATCTGGGAGCATCCGATATGTCAAAGATTGTGCGATGGACATGTATCTTGAGTGTCCTCCTGTTGCATGGGGCGGCACTCGGTATAGCACAGACAAGCACGTCTCGCGTTTCGGGGACGGTTACAGACACTTCCGGCGCTGTCGTCCCCGGCGCATCGGTCACCGCCATCAATGAGGCAACCGGCGTAACTTATGCCCAGGTCACCTCCGGGGCCGGGACCTATTCATTTCCATCCTTGCCGATTGGGATCTACACGATCAAAGTCGAGCTTCAGGGATTCAAGACGGCAAACAACAAGGGAAATGTCCTCGAGGTCAATACCCCCCTTGTCGTGAACGTAAGCATGCAGGTGGGCGGCGTGAGCGAGGTGGTAAACGTAGAGGGCGTGTATGAAAAACTGGAAACGACCAGTGCGATGATCGGCAACACGATCGAGCAGAAGGCGATCGAAGCCTTGCCGCTCAACGGGCGGAATCCGCTTTCGCTGATCGTTCTGGAGCCCGGAGTGGTTCAACGCTCCTATGGCGCCGCCAGCTCCGGCATCCATATCAATGGGTCGCGCGACCGGGCATTCAATGTGACGATCGACGGGATTGATGCCAACGAATCGAGCGTCCCCAATCCGATGTCCAATCTATATCGCCTGAATCCGGACAACGTCCAGGAGTTCCGCACCGTCACTTCCAATGCGACGGCCGAGCAGGGACGCAACAGCGGCGCCAACATCGCGATTGCGACCCGATCCGGCACCAACGAATATCACGGCAGGATCTTCGAATTTTTCCGGAACACGGCGTTGAATTCGAATGAGTATTTCGCCAATGCGCAGACTCCGGCAACCTATAAGGGGGACGGCGCCGGGCGAGGGCAGACGTGCACGGCTCAGCAGCTCGCCACCGAGTGGGATAACTGCAAGGCGCTGCGGCCGGACATCAAGCTCAATCAGTTTGGCGCTGAGGGCGGCGGACCGATTATCAAAAGCAAGACTTTCTTTTTCGCCAGCTATCAGAATCAGCGCATCAAAACGACGCAGCCGATCGACCAGACCTACGGCGTGCCGACGCTTTATACGCCGTCGCTCCTGTCGGGCGTGTATCGTTACTGGATCGCGGATCCCAACGTCCCGTTTGTGCTGAGCGGGCAGACCATTAAGCAGAACTCTCCGCTGCTGGTGGATCCGGCGACCGGCGCTCTGAAACCTGGCATCCCGGTCTGTGGCGGCACGGTCACGGCTAACTGCGTTGCCAGCTACAACATTTTTTCCAACGATCCAAAAGGGATCGGGGCCGATCCGGTGATCTCAGCCCTGTTCAAGACCTATCCGGTTCCCGAACCGATATACCACAGGGGACGGCCTCAACACGGCGACCTACATGTGGAATCCGCCGGCCAGTTTCGAGGGACCGAACCTCCTGTTCCGCGTTGATCATCGATTCAACGAGAACAACAATGTGTTCGTCCGCTGGATGCAGGCGGACTACAACACGTTGCAGGGGGATCCGCTCAACGGCCGTCCAATGGTCTTCCCGGGATTTCCACCGGAGGGCGAAGTGTTCCGGGCCACTAAGGGGCTGTCCCTCAGCTACCGCCGGGTCATTTCACCGACGATGGTCAATGAGTTTACCGCGGGGTTCAGTCGGTTTGTGTTTCTTTTCACGCAGGGTGAAGCCAACCCGGCATGGCCCGATATTGCGCCTTATGCTTTTGCGAACGTTACCTATCCCTATCTGAACACGCCGCGGACGTTCCGTGCGGTGACCACACCCCAGTTCGTCGACAACTTCAGCATCATCAAAGGGAAGCACATGTTTCAGATGGGGGCCAACATCCGGCTGTACGAACATAACGATCAGCGCGGACAGCCTGGCGGAACCAACGTCACACCGAGCATGAGCTTCAGCGGATCGACGCGAACGCCGCCGGGATTCGTCACGCCTACCGTCGCCTCGACTACCCGGGCGGGCATTGCCAGCACCGACAATACGCGTCTGCTTGGCGCCATCAACGACATCACCGGCACGCCGGCGCAGCTTTCGCAGGTCTTTCTCGGCAACCTGACCAGCGACAGCTACCTCCCCTTCAAGGTGGGGAATTCGGTGACTATGTGGGCGGAAGGCCACCGTCTCAAGCAGTTCAATTTCTACTTCCAGGATGAGTGGAAAGTCCGAAGCAACATCACCCTGAGCATGGGGATTCGCTGGGAAGTGAACCTCGCGCCTACCGAAGCCGGCGGCCGCGTCTACGTTCCCGACAAGCCGGTCGACGGGTCGCAGGGGCCGGTATCCTTTGTTCATGCCGATCGATGGATCAAAACCAACAACCTCAAGGCTTTTGCGCCCCGGCTGGCGATTGCCTGGAATGCGACCAAGGGTACCGTTATCCGTGCGGGATATGGAATCTACTATGATCCGATTAATTCCTTCATGGTCACCGCGGTAAGCGGCAAAGTCCCCGGACTCACCACCCGGTGCGCTTCCGTTGTGGGAGGCTCCACGACCGCGAATTGCGTGGCGGCTCCCGATCTGCGCATCGGCCAGGGATTCCCCAATGAGCTGAATCCACCGACCGTCAAGCCCAGCTCCTACCTGACGCCGCCGGCTTCACTTTGGGATACCGCACCCGCGCTCACAACCTTCGATCCCTATATGGGGCTTCCCACCGTCCACCAGTGGAACCTGAGCATTCAGCGGGAACTGCCGGCAGGATTCGTCGTGCAGGGCGCTTATGTAGCCCATCGCGGAACGCATCTGATGCGCACCTACGACATAAATCAGTTGACCATGGATCCGATACTCCCGTCGTTCCTGATCATGCAGAGGAACTTCACCGCCGGGTGCCAGCCTGACGGGACCGGATGCCCCGTGGGGGTGACCGGAACCCCTGTGCCCATTGTTGTAAGCGGCGCAATTCCATCCAATCTGGTGTCCACGGTTATCAATTCCAGTACCACCAAGGGATATCTGGCCTTGACCTCCAATTCGGTCGGACAGTTTGCCCAGCGTATCGAGCAGAACACTCTGAACCTCCATCTGCGGCCGAACCAGCAGTTCAACCGCATCACCTATCTGGATGCCGGGGGCGATTCCTATTACCACTCCCTGCAGGTAACCGTGCGCAAGCGGTTTGATCGCGGCGTGCTCTTCGGGATGGCCTACACGCTCCAGAAGTCAATCGACAACCAGTCGTCCGATCCCGTGGGTGCCACTTCCGGAGGCGCTTTGAGCACAACCGGCGCGCGCGGCACCACGGACGTCCGCAACTGGCGGCTCGATCGCGCCCGATCCGATTTTGACCGCCGGCATCTTCTCAACATGAGCGCGGTTTACGAGTTGCCCGTCGGCAGCGGGAGATTCCTCGGCGCCAATCTCAAGGGCCCGCTCAACCACATCCTCGGCGGCTGGTCGATCAACGGCATCTATTCCTGGATGTCCGGCGAACCGTTCAGCATCATGACCGGGTATTACACCTTGAACAACAGCCATACGTCCCGAGCGGCGCTGGTCGGAGAGAAACCCGAGTTGCAGCTCCAGGAAATCCCCGGCGTCTATGGCCCGGTGTATTTCGCCAATGCCAATGCGTTCAAGGTGCCGGAACCGGGCTCCTCGGGCCTGCCGCGAAATTCATTCGAGGCGCAGGCGTACTGGAACCTGGATCTGGGATTGACGAAGAATTTCAAGATCACTGAGCGCTTCAACCTCGATTTCCGGATGGAGATGTTCAACGCGTTCAACCATGCCAATTTCGACAATCCTCGCGATGCTTCGGTCGGATCGCCGAGCATCAATTCGTCGGTCTTCGCCCAGTCCTGCTGCCAGGCGGTCGCGCCGCCGAGCACGCAGACCGTGATTCAGACCGGCGAATCCGGGCGCATCATCCAGTTCGCCCTGAAGCTGGTTTTTTAGTTCTGTTTCTTCCGGTTCTAACGCCCCGGCCCGCCTGCGCGACGCCGGGGCGTTTTTTTTCCCGGCTGTCAGTATCCCGCCATGAATTTCACGTGTCGAGCGCCTGTTATTATTTCACAGCTTGCTGCCGCCGGTGTGAATCGGGGGCATGATCGAGGCGAGCTGGCCGCACACCGCGGAGACATCCTTGCCCCGCGCATTGAATGTAAGCGGTCAGATGGTGCTCTACGAGGATCTGATGGGTGGGACGCGTTCTGTCCCTGCAAATCGGGGGAAATAGGGGACGCAATCCTATCGCCCGTTACTCCTCGGATTTGTAATCCCTTCTCCTGAGGCCGCTCAACGCATCGAGCTGTGGCAGGCGGCGGAAGCCGACGATCTTGGACCGCCAGAACGGAGTAAGCCGCGACAGGTTAGTCCCCTTGCTCGTCTGGGCGTGATAGAAGGAACTGCGGTCGGCGACAATTCCGCAATGCCTGAGATCATCGAAAAAAACGATATTACCCTCGTGCCAGGCCTCGCCGGCTCCGGGTTTGGGAAGGCACATGTACAGCTTCCTTGCCGTGGTGCGCTTGATATTGATGCCGTTATCGCACAGTACGCGCCAGACCAATCCCGAACAGTCGAAGCTCTTGAGCCCTGTTGCCCCCCAGACATAGGGTTTCCCCATATAGCGCTCAATGGTAGCCTTCAGCTTAAGCCAGGAATTCGAAACTGCCTCGGTCGCGGTCTCGGACTGCAATGCCCTCGCGTGAGCCCCCAATGCGGCAAAGAGGCATGCACAAATAACAGCCAGCGCCAGTTTCTTCATTTGATTGCACTCCCGAGAAGGAGCCCGAGTCCGATAAACAAGCCCGCCAAAAAGATCGCAACCGACCGGTTGTCTGCCTTCAACTGATCGGCGAAATGGACTCCAGGTGTCAGCCAGTCAAAAATCTGGTAGGCGGCGATGAAGCCGAGGATGCCAATGACCAAAGAAACCAGAATCGAAACAGTGTAATTGCCGATTTCCATTATTTGTCTCCAGTTTGGATATCTGCTGCCCTCCGGTGTCTTCAAATCTTAACACAGATCCGGCAATGCCGTCCGTCAAGCACTCCCCGATTGAAGGCTTTTTCCGGTGGACGGCGAGGCGGGCGGCAGAGGTATTGCGGTATGACAGGTGCAGCCGGCAGTGTCGCGATTGCAGATTCTCGATCGGGAATATAATGGATGACGCTGGTTTTTGTCGCAATTGGGACTAGAATGGGCTTGCCTTCTCGACCCTTCACATCCCTTACAGGAGACACTCTTATGGCACTGCCGAACAGGAATCCCGGCATCAGCCGCAGGGACTTCGGCCGTATGGCCGCCCTGGGCGGATCCGCCGCGTTGTTTGCCTCTCCCGTGTTCCCGCACAGGTTTCCTCCCATGCCTCCGTCCCCTGATGCCCCGGATGACGCCTTTTGGGACTCGGTGCGACAGCAGTTCCTGCTGACACCGGGATTATCGGTGATGAACGCAGCGAACCTCTGCCCTTCCTCGGCGCCGGTGCTGGAATCGATGTACCGGAACACGCGCGCCATCGATCAGGACCCATCCATGGACAACCGCGCGAAAATGACCGAGGGAAAGGAGGCGACGCGGAAGCTGCTTGCCGAATTCATGCGGGTGACTCCGGAGGAAATCATCATCACCCGCAATACGAGCGAGGCCAACAACCTCGTCTCCAACGGAGTAGATCTCAAAGCCGGTGATGAGGTGATCGTCTTCTCTGATAACCATCCCAGCAACCTGCAGGCGTGGCAGGAGAAATCGAAACGGTTCGGATTCAGGATCAGAACCGTGACTCAGGTGAATCCGCATCCCGGGCACGAGTATTACCTCAAGGCGTTTGAACGTGAGATGAGCCCGGGCACCAGAGTGCTTGCCCTGACCCACCTCACCAGCACGGTCGGCGATCTCCTGCCGGTCAAAGAACTCTGCCGAATGGCCGGCGAACGGGGCGTCCTGACCCTGGTAGATGGCGCGCAGACGCTCGGCGTAATGGACATAGATTTGAGCGACATGCAGCCCGATTTTTATAGTGCCAGCGCACACAAGTGGCCCTGCGGGCCTAAGGAGGTCGGAGTGCTTTATGTGAACAAGCGGTCTCACTCCAAAATCTGGGGAACGATCTTCAGCGCTTACACCGGGGCGACCGGGCTGTCGAAGACATTCGAAGGCTTCGGTCAACGGGACGAGCCGGCGATCATTGCGTTCGGTGAGGCTTTGAAGTTCCAGAACAGGATCGGCAGAAAGCAGATCGAGGCCCGGGCCCGTGAACTGGCGCAGGCACTCATGCAGGGCCTGAATAAGATCGACGGCGTCAGGATCTGGACGCACCCGGATCCCGCACGCTCAGTGGCCGTCGTGTCCTTCCAGCCGGGGAACCTGGACGTGCGCAGGCTGAGTGAGGCGCTATACACCAAGGACCGGATCGCGGGAATGACCCGCGGCGGTCCTGACCGCGGCGGGCTGCGAATTTCGCCGCACATCTACAACTCGATGGCGGATATCGAACGGACGCTGGCTGCGATCCGGAAGTACATGTCGAACGGCAGCTGAAGCCGTCGATCGCTCAAGAAACAGAGAAAATGGGTACGCAAACCTATTTCGAGGCACTTCGCGTGCTTTAGCCGGGAGTGAGGAATCACGAAATAGGTTTGCGTCCCTATTTCCCTATTTCGGGGAACCTGGAGTGCGCATAACGATTTATGCTGAACAATCCGCCGCTCTCTTTCGTATGATGGCCTATGACCATACACGATCAACCGACACCCGCCGGGCGTACTGTGTAGGACTCCGGGGACCAAAATGACAATTCCAGGTAGGAAGCCGCTCCGGCTGTGGCCCGGCGTGGTCATCGTGATACTGCAGTGGCTGATTAGGTTTGGCGTCCCTGTCGTCGTGCCCGAAGCCGCGATCTATGGGGTGCTTGGGGGACTCGTCGGCGGGTTGGCCATAGTCGTGTGGTGGTTGTTCCTGAGCCGGGCGCCTTGGTCCGAGCGCTTGGGCGCCGTCGTCCTGATGATCGTCGCGCTGTTCGCGACATCGCGCATTGTCCACGAGTCGATTGCGACGGGGTGCAAGGGGATGTTGTTGGCCATCTTGGCTCCCCGATCCTGAGCCTCGCCTTCGTCGCGTGGGCGGTGGCCAGCCGTCGTCTCTCGGACGGACCTCGGCGCGCGACGATGGTCGTGACCATCCTGCTCGCGTGTGGAGTGTGGACGCTCGTCCGGACCGGTGGCGTCACCGGCACCTTCAATAGCGACTTGAATTGGCGGTGGACGAAGACCCCGGAGGAGCGGCTCCTGGCCCAATCCGGCAACGAGCCGGCAACGCTCCCGCCGGTTCGCCGGTGCGCGAAGACTCCCCAGAAACCGCTGGTGGCCCCAGCCGAGCGGGCGAGCCGGCGGCGCTCCCGCCGGCTCCCGCAGGAGCGGAGACGGGAGCCGACTGGCCCGGTTTTCGCGGACCCCATCGTGACGACATTATCCCCGGCGTGCGGATCAAGACCGACTGGAGCGCATCGCCGCCGGTCGCGCTATGGCGCCGGCCGATCGGACCGGGTTGGTCGTCGTTCGCGGTCCGCGGCGACCTGCTTCTACACCCAAGAGCAGCGCGGTCCCGACGAGATCGTCGCCTGCTACAAACTAACCACCGGCGAGCCGGTGTGGGCACACCGCGACACAGCCCGGTTCTGGGAATCGAATGGCGGTGCGGGTCCGCGCGGGACGCCGACCCTCAGCAATGGCCGCGTATACACATTTGGCGCCACCGGAATCCTGAACGCGCTCGAACGCCCGTGACGGCGCCGTCGTGTGGTCGCGCAACGCGGCGTCCGACGCCGGCACGAAGATTCCGAAGTGGGGCTTCGCGAGCTCGCCGTTGGTGGTCGACGACCTCGTCATCGTGTATGCCGGCAAGCTGGTCGCCTACGACATCGTCACCGGCCATCCACGCTGGTTTGGCCCGACCGGCGGGGTGAGCTACAGCTCACCGCAACTATTGACGATCGGCGGAGTCACCCAGGTCTTGATGTTGACCGGTGCGGGCGCGACCAGCGTCGCGCCGGCCGACGGCACGCTGCTCTGGCAGCACCCGTGGGGGCCCAGCATCGTGCAGCCGGCCCAGACTACGGACGGCGACCTCCTGATCGGCGCCGTGGACGCGGCCGGAGGAATCGGCACGCGCCGCATCGCGGTCGCGCACGGGCCTGGCGGATGGAACGTCGAAGAGCGCTGGACCTCGAACGGGCTGAAGCCCTACTTCAACGACTTCGTCGTTCACGATGGCCATGCCTTCGGCTTCGACGGCAGCATCCTCGCATGCATCGACCTCACGGACGGCCAGCGCAAGTGGAAGGGCGGACGCTACGGCAACGGCCAGCTCGTCCTGCTGCCCGATCAGGACTTGCTGCTGGTGCTGTCGGAAGAGGGTGAGCTGGCGCTGGTTGGGGCGACCCCCGATCGATTCACGGAGCTCGCCCGGTTCCCGGCGATCGAGGGGAAGACCTGGAACCACCCGGTGCTGGCCGGCGACATCCTGCTGGTTCGCAACGACCAGGAGATGGCTGCATTCCGGCTGTCCCTCGCGGGCCGCTGAGGGGTGTTGCCGTCGCGCCTACCAGGCGCAGAGGGAGAGAGAAGCCGACCTTTTGGGAGCCCGCTTCCCCTTTTTGCCACTTGATCCCTTTGCCCCTTGCTATCTAAAGTGTGCGCGAGAGGGGCCCAAGCCTGATCCCGATCCCCGGAAGAGTGTCTTGGCGACAAGCTGAATTATGCTGACATGGTTGCGTAATTCCGGAACTGTCGGTTGGGTGATTGCCGGATGTTCCCTGGTGATGTTCATCGTCACCCTGATCCTGGTGCCATGGATGGTCCGGCGCCTTCCCGTCGATTATTTTTCCCGGCATGGGAATCCCTCGTCATCGCTGAGAACCCGGCATCCTGCCTTACGGATCCTCCTGCTTGCGCTGAAAAACGTCGGGGGAGTCCTTCTCGTTCTGACCGGATTGGTCTTATCGTTACCTGGAATCCCGGGACAGGGCTTACTGACCGTGATTCTGGGTTTCTCGCTCCTTGACATTCCGGGCAAACGCGCGTTCGAGCTCCGCATCGTGCGGATCGGGCCCGTGCGCGCGGCGCTGCAGTGGATGCGGGCTCGCGCACAGGAACCCCCTCTCGAAATTCCGGAATAATCGACCACGCCTGGAAGGCGTGGCTTTGGCTTGCCCCGCAAAGCGGGGTTAACCGAAACAACCCTCGGGTCGGGGTCGGTATCGTGATCGGTTCCTATTCGATCTCACTTTAACTGCTTGAGCTTGTCTGCAAATACTTTCTTGAGCTTGGCCAATTTGGGATTGATGACCAGTTGGCAATAGGACCGGCCGGAGTTGGCGTTGTAATAATTCTGGTGATAGTCCTCGGCGGGCCAGAACTTCCGAAAGGGCACAATCTCCGTGACAATGGGATGATCCCAGATGTGTTCGTCATCGAGTTTGCGCCTGTAACTTTCGGCCAGCTTCTTCTGCTCCTCGTCGTGATAGAAGATAGCGGAACGGTACTGGGTGCCGACATCGCTCCCCTGGCGATTCAGCGTCGTCGGATCGTGCGTCTTCCAAAAAACTTCGAGCAGCTCATCGTAGGAGATCATGGCCGGATCGTAGAGGATCTGGCAGACTTCCGCGTGCCCGGTCGCGCCGGTGCAGACCTGTTCGTAGGTTGGATGATCCACAAGCCCCCCGGCATATCCGGACACCACCTTGTCGACTCCCTTCAGGCGCTGAAAAACCGCCTCGACGCACCAAAAGCAACCGGCGCCGAAAGTGGCCTGTTTCAGCTCCTTGCTTCCGGGAGTATCTTCCCCGTCCTTGGTTGTCATGGCTCCACCCTTTATCGATCCCGAGTCCGACAGATCGATCGATGAGATCGGCTGGCACCTCCATGCCATGGTCAGGCAGACTGCCGCCAAAATCGCATATGCCTTCATGTCCTGCCGTTTCTGTCTCTTCATTGCCCCACCCGGGCTACAGAAATGCTAGCAGAGTGGGAGTGTCGTTTCCAGACACCGCGGAGATGAACCCCGGGCGCTGCAATTGCGTATTAAACATGTGAGGAACTAGATGGAGGGAGGGAGCGATGATCGAAGCAGGGGGAATTCTGGTGCTTTTTCTGGCTGCAGGCCTGGCTCTTCTTGCCGTCAAAGCCCTGATCGCCCTGGTAGTGCTACCCTTGAAACTCGGGCTCGGCCTGGTCAAGCTCGTATTCACAGTTGTTGTCGGCATGCCGTTGCTTCTGGTGTGCCTGGCGGTAGGCGTCGCGGCGCTGCCGGTAATTCTGGTGGGATTGCCGGTGCTATTGTTGATCCTGCTTGTGTTAGGGCTGATTGCTGCCCCCTTCATCATCATCGCGAAGACGCTCTTTTAGGTATTCCTGCTCTTGCGCATACGCCCGGATCATGGTTGATGGGGCCAGATGAGCGACTCGAGGCAGGGGTATGCTGCCCGGCTGCTCCGTATCACTCAGGACGGTCATCTCTCCTTCACGAACCAGGAAAGTGGCAAAACGGGGTGCCCTTGGTCCAAAACTGGATCGAGGGAAGCGTCCGGTCCAGCTATGCCTCGGGTGGTAAAGGCCGATGACATCATTAAGCAATGCAGCCGCTACGGGAAGCCTCCCACTCCCCATTCCCAGATAAACCATCTCCCCGGTATCGTCGCCGGCCAGCACCACGACGTTATTCTGAGCCCTCACGGTTCCCAGGTGTCCGTCCGCCGGAACCGCAAGGGGAAGCACTCCTGCTATCGGTCTGTCCGGATTCGCTCCATATAGCCCCACCAGCTTGATGCGCAGCCCCAGGGATGGGGCCTGCCTGACAATTATGGGGCTGAGCTCATGGATGCCATGGACCATGAGCTCCTCAACTCCGAAGCGCAGACCCTGAGCCCGGGCGCAAAGGATCAGGAGCTTCTGCGCCGTATCCCACCCCGACAGATCGAGTTCGGGATCGGGCTCGGTAACCTCAAGCGACCGCGCATGGGTAAGAGCCGAGGCGAACGAAAATCCCTGTTCCATCCGCTCCAGGATCACGTTGCAGGTCGAAGAAAGCACCGCCTGGATGCTTTGGATTTTCAGATGGCGCAGCGGCCGCTCCACGGCGTACATCAGGGGCCAGCCGGCGGCGATCGCATTGTGGTAGGCAAGGCGCACTCCGTGGGCGAGCGCAAACTGCTCCAGAGCTGGGCCATGCTGCTTGATTAAAGCCTTATTCGTCGTCGCCACCGAACGCTTCCGGCCCAGGGCGATCTCCAGCAAACCATGAGTGTCGCTCCCCCGGGTGGCTTCAACCACGACGTCAATGTCGTCACGACGCACCAGTTGCTCCGGATCGAAACCGAGTTCGATCGGGCCCAGCGCAGGATCCAGAGCGCGGGTCGTGTCGATGTCCGCAACCGCAGCCACCTGGAAACGAAGGTTATAGTCCTCGATCAGCTGAGACTGGCGTTCAGCCAGGAGATTCAGGAACAGTCCGGTGACCCGCCCCGCGCCCAAAATTCCCAGGCGAATCGTACGCACCTCCCGCTGTGCCGGCGTCGGCACGATGCGGGGCTCGCGAACATGCGCATCCCTCAGGATCGCCCCGAGCTGATCGATTTCCAGAAGGAAGGCATCGTGTCCATGCGGAGAGCGGAGTTCGGCAAACTCCACTGGCTTTCCCAGATGGTTGAGGATATCGGCTCCCAGGTGAACGTCCGCCGCCGGGTAAAGCTGATCCGAACTGATGCCCACAATCAGCGTCCGGCAGCGCACAGGCTCCAGAGCCGTCACAATACTCCCGCGATTCATGCTGACGTCAAAAAGGTCCATGGCGCGGGTGAACAGAATGTAAGTGTAGGGATCGAAGCGCTTGACGCTTTTTCGTCCCTGATGGCGCAACCACGACTCGACGTTGAACATCCCGCGTTCGCCCAAGGTCGATCCCGGACGCTTAAACCACTCCCGCCCGAATTTCTCCTCGAGACTGACCGGAGATCGATAACTCAGCATGCCGACCCCCCGGGCCACCATTTGTCCCCAGGCCGAACTGGCTTCACTGCCGTTAATGTCGAGTTCAACCCCGCGACGCTGGAGCCAGTTCCATCCGATCTGCAGAGGCGTAGTCCGGAGCGGCGCGGCCACAATCGTAGCCAAGTCAATTTCTTCACCCGCCTCTATCGCCCATTCCCAGACCATCATGCCCCCCATGCTGGCGCCAATCACCATCCGCAGCCGCTCAATCCCCAGCTGGCGCAAGAACAGCCGCAGTACGCGCATCATGTCCAGCGGGGTAAGCAGGGGAAATCGCTCCAGATAGGGTTCGCCATCCGTTGCCGGAAACCGGGGCCCGGTCGTTCCGTAACAACCTCCCAGCAGATTCGGGCAAATGACGAAGTTTCTTTCCGTATCAATGGCTCGCCCAGGACCGACCAGGGGCTCCCACCATCCGACCGGCTGATCAAGGTAATCCCCCGTCACATGACAATCAAACGCCAGGGGGTGGATAATGACAATGGCATTATCGCGGGACGCGTTGAGAGCACCCCAGGATTCATAACTGACCTGGATTTCGGGAAGGTGCCCTCCATAAACAAAGTTCATGCCGTCAGGGAGATCAAGGTGAAACACCTTTCCCAATTCCACCGTCGGCGAGTCCCACCACAGCTCACGATGGTCGTTTGTCATTCCCAGACTCTCAGATTAGAATGGTAGCGGTACCGTATGACTCCTGCATACCTGCCGTAACCATCGATGGGCGTCCGGCGCCGGTACACAAAGCGTACAACGATATTTACGGCAACACCAAGCGGACGTTCCTGGGCAGCTATCTCGACCCTTCCGCGCTCCAGCCGGACCAGGAACATGTTCTCGAGGCGGAGATCCCACCATTGGCTCC
This sequence comes from Terriglobia bacterium, assembly GCA_963824985.1. Lineage (GTDB taxonomy): Bacteria > Acidobacteriota > UBA6911 > UBA6911 > UBA6911 > JAFNAG01. The sequence continues at coordinate 26,864 of CAWGRQ010000009.1, read as the reverse complement.
GGGCCGATTTCAGGGCCTTTTTTTCGAGAACGTCGAGCCGGAATACACGAATATCGTCATCAGATAGGAACCGCGAGCCGCTCCCGGATTCGTCACGGATTCCCTGTTTACCCGTGCCGCTTCCGGCTGACCCCCGGCGCCTACTCCTTGCCGTACGAGCCCGCCGTAGGGCCAGCGGCTCCGCAGATGGCCTTGACGTCCTCCTCGCTCAGCCTGGACTGAGAGTGCACTATCCTATAGAACCAGAGAGGCATCTCCCCAGCCTTCACCTCGGTGCAGGCATCTTTGAGTTTTTCCGATGCCATGTCCGGACCGTAATTGGCCCACTCTGAAAAATTGACATGGGCGCGCCCTTTCCTGACGTCATCCACGAGCAACCAGGAGACGGGAGCGACGCGGCCATACCAGGGCCAGACGGTAGTGTTCGAGTGGCAATCGTAGCAGGCGCGCTGGAAAACGCGGGCAGCCTCGGGGCTCACCTTGGCGACTGCCTCGAAGGTGGCACCCGGGTTGACCTGAGGATTCGTGCGCTCGGGGGGGAAGAACTGAGCCACGATCAAAGCCAGAACCAGGACGAGCACGGCAAGTCTGAAGATTTTGCGCATTTCTCAAGGACCTCTTGGCAGCAATAGATTTTTCGCGAAAGGACGCCGCCCCCGCCCACGGGAAGCAGGCATCGCTCCTACGCTCAATCCGACGGCAGTCTGTCAATCTTCGACAATCGGTTTGGGGGTCTTGGCTGTGCCCTTGGGCAGCACCGGCGGCTTAATATATTCAGCGGGCAGATCCCCGGTGAGGGAACCAAGCCAGACAACGATCGATTTGGTCTGGACATCGTTCAGGTTCTTCCCCAGCTGAAATTCGGCCATTTTCGAAACAGCTTCCGCAAGCGAGGCGATCTTGCCGTTGTGATAATAAGGGCCGGTCCGGGCGATGTTGCGCAGGGATGGAACCTTGAAAACCATGGCATCGCCGGCACTATTGGTCACCTTTTCCCGGCCGGGGTCGGTGGTGTCAGGCCAGGGCTTGATCGTCCCCAGCTTTTGATACAGGTTCCCCCCGACATAGGCCCCGGCATGGCATGTCTGACATCCGGTTTCGAGGTAGGCGTTGAGTCCGGCCTTTTCTTCGTCCGTCAGGGCGCTCTGTTCTCCACTCAGAAACTTGTCCCAGCGGGCCGGGGTAACCAGGTTGCGTTCAAAAGCGCCGATCGCCTTGGCCATGTTGTCAAAGGTCACCGGCTCTTTTTCCCCGGGGAAGGCCGCTTTGAAGGCGGCCACGTACTCCGGCATGGATTCCAAAACTTCCAGCACGCCGGTTTCGGTGTCCATGGCCATCTCGACAGGATTCATGACCGGTCCCTTCGCCTGCGCTTCGACGTCCGGGGCGCGACCATCCCAGAATTGCGCCATGTGCCCGGCGGCATTGTAGACCGTGGGTGCGTTGCGGCTGCCTACCTGTCCTTTGTGTCCGTCGGAGGTCGGCTGGCCATCAACTCCGTACTTGTCGAGGAGGTGGCAGGTATTGCAGGCGATCTGCTGGCTCTTGGAGAGGCGAGTTTCATAATAGAGCATTCGGCCCAGGGCGACTTTTTCCAGAGTAACCGGATTTGTGTCCGAGGCCATGACGGCCGGGATCGGCCGGAACGCCTGCAGTTTTGCGGCATCAATCGAAGCCGGGCCGGCCGGCGGCGCGGTATTTGAGCTGCAACCTGCAAACAGGCCTCCCAGCAACAGGGCGGCAACCAGGATCCTGAAACATGATCGATTCATTGCGTCCTCCCATAAAGTCGAAGGGTAATATGCCGCCGGCCGCTTGAGTCACATTAAAGGATATAATCATCGGCCGTCAGCCGTGATGAGCCATGCCGGAGGTGGTTTCAGCAGCATGACACGCACATTTGTAACATGATTTCCGGCAAAGTATCGAGAGTTCTTTGCTCCGGTCAATCGAGCGGATATTTCTGGTTTACAGGGAGCAGAGGTACTCGTGGATTGACCTGGCCGCCTTGCGGCCCGCACCCATCGCCAGGATAACGGTTGCCGCACCGGTGGCGACATCCCCGCCGGCCCAGATCCGGGGTTTTGACGTCTTTCCCGTGGCATCGTCCACGACGATGTTCCCCTTTTTGCCCACTTCCAGCCCGGGAGTTGTCGCCGCGATCAGAGGATTGGGGCTGTTGCCGATGGCGCAGACTACGGCATCCACGGGATACAGGGTTTCGGAATTTTCGATCGGGATCGGCTTCCTTCTGCCGGAGGCATCCGGTTCACCCAACCGCATCTTGATGCACTCGATAGCTGTGACCCAGCCGTTTTCATCGCCGATATAGCGTGTCGGCAGGGTAAGAAACTCGAAGATCACGCCCTCCTCTTCCGCATTCTCAACCTCCTCGAGCCGCGCCGGGAGTTCGGTCCGGGAGCGCCTGTATAGGATGCGGGTCTCGGCTCCAAGCCTGAGGGCCGTGCGCGCGCAGTCCATGGCGACATTCCCTCCCCCAAGGACGGCCACGCGTTTGTGATTCTTGATCGGGGTGTTGTATTTGGGGAAAAGAAATCCGGCCATGAGATTCATGCGGGTGAGGTATTCGTTGGCGGAATAGACCCCGTTCAGGTTTTCTCCCGGGATCTCCATAAACCATGGCAATCCGGCCCCGGACCCAACAAACACGGCATCATACTCCTCGAGCAGGCTGTCGATGGTCCTGGTTTTGCCCACCACATAGTCGGTGACAATCTCCACCCCCAGCTTAACCAGATAATCGACTTCCCTCTTTACAATTGCCTTTGGGAGGCGGAATTCGGGAATGCCGTATACCAGAACCCCTCCCATCTTGTGCAACGCCTCGAAAATGGTCACCCGGTGTCCAAGCTTGATCAGGTCGCCGGCAACCGTAAGTCCGGCAGGACCGCCGCCCACGATGGCGACTCTTCTGCCCGTCGCCGGCGAGACCTCGGGAAGCTTGATCTCCGGCTGGCTGGCTTCCCAGTCGGCAAGGAATCGCTCCAGACGCCCGATGGCGATTTGCCCCCCCTTCTTTACCAGCGAGCAACTCCCCTCGCACTGCTCCTCCTGCGGGCATACTCGCCCGCAGACGGCAGGCAGGCAGTTTTTCTCTTTGAGCACGCGAATCCCGTCGGCAAAATTCCCTTGGGCAACATGTTCAAGGAAGGCGGGAATGTCAATCTCGACGGGGCAGCTTTTCACGCAGTTTGCGCTCGGACACTGCAGGCAGCGTACCGCTTCTTCGATTGCGGTTTCGGCCGAATATCCCAACGCCACCTCATCGAAATTCCGGTTGCGCACATCGTGTGGCTGCTTGGGCATTTCCCTGCGGTTCAGATCGAGTTTCTTTTTGGCCGGTTTTGGAGACTCCATATTGTTTCCCTATACTTTGATCATGTGGTCTTCACAGCGGCTGGTGCGCAGAGGAACGACTTCCTCCTTCAGATAGGCCTTGCGCCGCTGGAGCAGTTCTTGCCAATTGACTTGATGGCCATCGAAATCAGGACCATGCACACAGGCAAACTTGGTGGCTGACCCGACGGTCACGCGGCACACCCCGCACATTCCGGTACCGTCGATCATGATCGGATTCAGACTCACGGTCGTCGGGATTTCCAGGGAACGGCTCGCATCCGATCCTCGCTTCAGCAGGAACGTGCATCCGTTAATGATGATCCGGTGCACGGGTTCGTCCAGAGACTGCAAGATTTCCGGAAGCCGTCCCGCATGCCCTTTCAGCCCCTTGGTACCGTCGCGCGTGATATAGATCACCCGGTCGACCAGCTCCTCATATCGCCTCCCCCAGTAGAAAAGGTAGGAACTCCGGGCTTCAAGAAGCACGATCACCTTGTTCCCTCTTTCTTTCAGCCTCCTCGCAATCGGGTAGATGCTTCCGATTCCATAGCAACCACCGATGCACATTACGGTTCCGTGCTCCCCAATTTCGGTGGCGTTGCCCAACGGCCCTACCAGGGTCGGTATTTCCATGCCGGCCTTCAAGGCGGCAATGGCGCCGGTCGTCTTTCCGACATTGAGCAGACTTACGGTAACCGTTCCCCGGTCCGCGTCCCAGTCTGAAATAGAAAGCGGGATTCTCTCGCCATCTTCATCGGGACGCACGATAATAAACTGGCCGGGTTGCACCTGGCGCGCGACCGCCGGCGCCTCGAAGGTCAGGAGGTGAACATTCGGTACGATCATCTGGCTTTCGATTACCCTAAACATCTCTTTTCCTTATCGTGACAGGGTGTGGGTTGGGAGTCCCGGGTTCGCCGTGCCGCAGCAGGGCGTGCAGCAGGCCCTCGGGTTGTTCCGGTCGCACTCTCGCCGGCAAGACCCGTTCGAAATGGTCGGAGGCAAGAATGATCACCTCCCCGTTGGCGATGCCCGCCCTCGCGGCGTCCTTGGGATTGATTGCCACTACGCCCTCGGCGAACAGCGCGCCGGCCCCGTCGACAAGGAGGGAGAGCGGAAACCCGCGATATGTGTGTTCGGCAATGCCCGTCCGGAGCAGGTAAGGTAAAGTACCGCCGGGCACTGGTTCGGGCGGCAGAGGAACCGGAGACACAGCCAGGCTGACCTGAAACGCCACCGGCCGGCATTTCCTGGCAACCGCGGTCATGTCCTCCAACTCGGGAATCAGCGCCACAATTTCGTTTCGCACATCGGCGACACTGCCGAAATCGAAACCCGGGGCGCCCATTTTTTGTGCAACCCGGCACAGGATCTGCCAGTCCGCGAGCGCGACACCGGGAGGATCCACCAGCCGAACCGCGGTTTGCAGCCGCCCCTCCCCATTGAGATAGGTCCCCTCCGTTTCGCCGAAGGCCGCCGCCGGCAGGCATAAATCGGCCGCGGGGAAAGGGTCCGGAGGATAAATATTCTGAAAAAGGGTAAACTCCGCGACCGCACCCGAATTCGGGAGCACCTCGCCGATGAGGTAAAGCACCTTCAGCTTCCTATCTGATGAAATGGCGAGCGAATTCCATCCGGGCTGAGCTTCCGGCAGAGATGTGCCCCAGGAACGCTCGATTTCGCGCCTGCGGGCCGGATCGGCGGCAGAGAGGGCGCCGGGCAGGACCTCGGGAGCCGCGCCCATCAAAAGCGCACCCAACAGGTTATTCTGTGCCGGCAGAGGCAGGATGCCCGCGCCCGTGTTGCCGGCAAGCTGATCTATGGCCTCCAGAATCGCGCCACTTTCGTCGGAATGCAGAAATTCCGACCCGATCAGAAACACCGGGGTCCTGGCCTCGCGTAGCAAATCGGCGACCTCAGCCAGTTGCGCGCTCAGATTCCCCTCATCGGCGCCGGATGCCGCGGGTGCCGCAGCCGCGCCACCCGTCATCCGCACCAGATCGCGCATGACTTTAAGCTCAGTTCCCGGCAACGGGCGAATCCATTGAGGGCTGATTCGGCGCAGGCTGTGCTCGCCGGGGTGGATGGTGACTATTTTCGCACCTCTCTTTGCCGCTTTGCGCAGTTCAACTCCCACCACGGACCGGCCATACCTCGCATCGAGTCCGAACCCGACAATCACCGGAGCGGTTTCAAGGCTGGCCAGCGGCACCGACCTGGCAAACAGCTTGAGATACGCGTTGAATGCCGACCCGTAATAGGCCCGCGCGGAAGTGTCGACGTTGTCCGACTTCATCACCATGCGCACGAACTTCTGCGCCACATACAGATCTTCATTGCTGCAGTTGGGAGAGATGAGCATGCCGAAGTCGTCAGGCGCACAACCGGAAAGCCGTGCCGCGGCAAGGTCCAGGGCCTGCTCCCATTGCAGGAGGGCCCGGTTGCCTTTCTCGTTCCTGTACGGTGTCAGCATCCGCTGGGAACCGTTCACCAGTTCTGGAAGGCAGAATCTGCCCTTGACGCAGAGTTGCCCGTGATTGATCAGCGGATCATCTGCCGGCAGGCTGCCCAGCAGCATGGCTCCTTTCGCCTGCACCTTCAATTGGCATCCGATCCCGCACAGCGGACAGGTCGTAGTGGCTTCGCGATCCGGCTTCCCGTCCCATTTGTTGGCTTTCTCGGCCAGCGCGCCCGTGGGACAGACGGAAACGCAGGCGCCGCAGAATTCGCAGCCGGCATCGACGTGGCTGCGGTTGAACGCCGGACCGATCACCGTGTGGCGTCCTCTCTGCGTAAACGCCAGGGTGTCGGCGGAGCGGACATCCTGGCACATGCGCACGCACCGGCCGCACAGAATGCACAGGTTGTAATCGCGGTCGAAAAAAGGATCGTCTGTTTCGACCGGCAGATTGCGATAATAAATAGGGTACCCGATCTCCTGTAACCCGAGGTACGTCGCGACATCCTGCAATTCGCAGCGGTTGTCATTGGAGCAGAACCGGCAACCGGTGGTCACCCCGGCCTTCCGGATGGTGGTCGAGTACAGCCTGCACTCCTCACGTTCATCGCATATCAGGCAACTCGACGTGTGTTCACTGAGGATAAGCTGGAGAATTTCCAGCCGGACGGCGTGTACCTGTGCTGTGTGAGTCTGGATGACCATTCCGTCTTCCACCGGCGTGGTGCAGGCCGTGGGGAATCCGCGCATTCTGTCGACTTCGACGATGCACATGCGGCAGCCCCCGAACGGGGTCAGATCCTTGTGGGCACAGAGCGTCGGGATATAAATGTCGTTGCGCCCCGCTGCCTGGAGAATGGTCAGGCCCGCTCTCCACGGTCACGGTCCGGTTGTCGATATTGACTGGTCACATTATGCGTGTTGCTCATCCGAAGCTCTCCGTTTGGACCTGATGACGATGGCATCGCCGGCGATGGCGTCGAAGCGGCAAATCTCATAACAAGCGCGGCACTTGATACACTTGGAGGCATCCAGGTTGTGCAATTCCGCGCGGGGCCCGGTAATGGCGCCGGTCGGACAGACGCTGACGCAACGCTGGCAACCGGTGCATTTATCCGGGACGACCCGGTATTCGATCAAGTTCCCGGCACACCGTCGGCGGGGCAGTACTTGTCGGTCACATGGAGCAGATATTCAGACCGGAAATAGCGCAGGGTCGTCAGCACCGGATTGGGTGCCGTCTGGCCCAGGCCGCAGAGAGAGCCCCGCTTGACGGTCTCGCCCGAGATTCTGCAGTTTGGCCAGGTCTTCCGTCTCACCCTGCCCATGAGTGATCTTTTCCAGGATCTCGACCAGGTGCCGGGAGCCGACTCGGCAGGGAGAACACTTGCCGCACGATTCCTTCTGGGTGAAGTCGAGGAAATATCGGGCCAGGTCCACGACGCAGGTATCCTCATCCATGACGATCAGCCCGCCCGAACCCATGATGGATCCGGCCGCTCCCAACGACTCGTAGTCCACCGTGCGTATCGAGAAATTCCTCCGACAGGCAGCCGCCCGAAGGGCCGCCGGTCTGAACGGCCTTGAACTTCTTGGCGGTGCCCCCGCCGATATCGAAGATGATCTGTCGCAGGGTCATGCCCAGCGGCACCTCGATCAGTCCGGCGCGGCGGACCTTGCCGACCAGCGAGAAGGTCTTGGTGCCGTGGTTTCCCTGGGTCCCGTATTGACGGTACCAGGCGGCGCCGTTGCGGAGAATATTCGGCAAGGTGCCCAGCGTCTCCACGTTGTTGATGATGGTGGGTTTCCCGTGCAGGCCGGCGATGGCCGGGAACGGCGGCCGGGATCGCGGCATGCCCCGCTTCCCTTCGATGGAGGCGATCAACGCGGTCTCTTCGCCGCAGACAAATGCTCCCGCCCCTTCCTTGATGGTGACCTCGAAATCGAATCCTGACCCCTGAATGTTCTTGCCCAGCAGGCCATATTCCCGCATCTGGCTCAGCGCCCTCTTCAGCCGCACGATCGCCAGCGGGTATTCCGCCCGGATATAAATGTATCCGTGGGTGGCGCCGATCGCATAGGCGGCGATCAACATCCCTTCCAGCACGGCATGCGGATCACCTTCGATCAGCGATCGGTTCATGAAGGCCCCGGGGTCGCCTTCGTCGGCATTGCAGATCAGATACTTGGACATGCCGGGGGCACTCCGGCAGATCTCCCACTTCTTGAAGGTCGGGAAACCCGCGCCCCCCCTGCCCGCGCAGCCCGGCCTCCCTGACCTCGGCAATCACTCCTTCCGGTCCCTTGGCAAGAGCCGTCAGCAGTCCGGATATAGCCGTCGTTGGCCAGATAGTGGTCGATATCTTCGGGATCGACGAAACCGCAGTTTCGCAGACACGACCCGCACCTGCGGTTTCAGCATCGGCAGGTCGAAAAATCTGGGGATCTTCCCGGTGAACTCGGATCCATTTTCGCCGTAGTGGCCGATGGCCATCCGCACCGGGGGTTTGTCCCCAGTGATGTAGGCTTCAACCAGATAGCGGGCCCGTTCCGGGGTCACATTCGCATGACTCATTCTGGGATGCCCGGGCAACTGGATATCCAGCAACGGCTCCAGATAACAGGGCCCGATACAACCCACCTCGACGATTTTGGCCTGCAGCCGCTTCTCCTCGAGCAGTCTTGCGGATCGCATCCAGAACCGCCAGAGCGCCTGCGGCCCTGCCACAGGAGGCGGTGCCGAGGTAGATCACAGGGATCTGGTTATGGATGAGCCGATCCCACTTTTCCTGTGCCGCAATTCTTAGTGTTTTGAGACTATTCATAACCCTTCAATGTCTTTTTCAGCCGGATCACGGTCATCCGACTATAAATGTCATTATTGACATGCCACTACCGGGGCGAGAGCGCAACAGCCCAGGCAGGCCACACGCTGAAGATCGAATCGCCGATCCTCTGTCGTCTGGCCGGAGGTGATACCCAGTTCCCGCTCCAGTTCCTGTGACAGAATCTGCCCGCCACGAACGTGGCAGGCCGTTCCCAGGCAGACTTTGATCGAATTTCGGCCCGGAGCCGTAAACCGGAACTGCGAATAGAACGAGGCCACGCCGAAGATGTGGTTCTCGGAGACCTTCAGGAAGTCCGACACATGTGTGATGGCCTCTTCAGAGATAAATCCCATGCTTTGCTGAATTCCCTGCAAGATCGGGATCAGATCTCCTTCATCGCCTTTGAATGATGACAGTACGCGCACATATTCGTTTCTACACACGGGTTACCCTCCGGTTCAAACGCCCACGATTCCCGGATCGGTCTCTCAGGCGCTATAGTCACGTCCGGAAAAAAACATGCAGTCGGTAAGACTGGTTTCTCCCCGGGCCAGATCTTCCGCAAAGGTCTTGCACGTCGGCGCTCCGCAGCACCCGCAATCAGTCTGCGGCAGCTTCTGGTACACTCTTTCAATCTCCTTCATCCTCTTGATGGAAGTTTCCAGATCGGTATCGAAAAATGTGGTCGGCCGCGGCAGGACAGGGCTTTCCAGAAAGTAGTAGCCTTCTTCGACTCGACGCGCGATCTCGTCATCATTCAGGTCGATGCGGTTTTCATAGCGCTCGCGCTGTTTCATGCTGTTCATGCGGGCTACATACGGATTTTCGATGTTGAACGGGCCGCCGATGCAACCCAGCATGCAGGCGAACGCTTCGACGAAATCCACGTTTCGCAGGCGGGAATTCTCAATATCATCGAGGATTTTCATGACGTGGTCCAGGCCCGATACGGCCAGCCACTTCTCCATCTGAACGGCACGGGTCAGTCCGCCCAATACTCCCCAGCCGACGCTGAAACGGAAGCTGGCCGGCACCTGGGCCAGGTCGAACCTGGCCCGAATGGCAACGACGTGCGGCAGCAGCAGCGAATACACATCTCTTACACAGATGGCGCTGTCGAACCACGATTTCGCCTTTTCCGCGGGCTGGCGGATCGAAACGATCTTGGCGGGACAGGGGGAGATGTAGATGATGCCGATATCTTGAGGACGAAGTCCGAGCTTTTCCGGCAAACGGGCGCGAATCTCGCGCGCCGTCACTTCCCTGGGCACGTCCAGAGGAGAGATCAGTTCGACCAGCTCGGGATATTTGACCTGGATCAACCTAACCGTGGCCGGACAGTCGGTGGCAATCAGGGGGCGCTGACGCGGCCCTTTTTCCATGTATTTGACGCAGGCACGCGCGACGGCGGCACAGGAAGCGCCGTTGTCGATCACTTCGTCGAACCCGAGTTCCTTGAAGGCCAGATGGATGATATACGGATGGATGCTGGGTTCGAATTGGGCGTAGAGAACGGAAGTCGGGACCGCCACCTTGTACTTGCGGTCCGAGATCTCAGCGATCGGGTCCGCAATAGGGACAATCGCCTGCTCCGGACAGGCGGCCATGCAGTCACCGCAATCGACGCATAGGTCCGGCAGCAGCACTGCACTTCCATTCCGGATCCTGATCGCCTGCGTCGGACAGCAGCGCATGCATTTCCTGTGGCCTCGGCATCTGGTGAGGTCTATCCTGTGAGCATGGTAAAATTGCTCCATGATCTCAATGCCTCCCGCTTCAGCAACCCAATGGCTGATCTTTAGATAAAGAATCTCATTCGCAACTCAGTACCCTTGTCGACCTCACTGCTGATATTCAATTCATCTGCATTCCGCTTGATATTCGGCAATCCCATGCCGGACCCGAATCCCATCGCCCTCATCTCTTCCGTCGCCGTAGTGAAGCCCTCCTGCATGGCCTCCTCAACATCGGGGATTCCTTTCCCTTCGTCCTGGATCGCCACCTCGACCAGCCGGGGCGTTACGATGAGCCGGACTCTTGCCCGCTTGGCATGCATGACCACATTCATCTCCCCTTCGTAAGTGGAAATCGCAACCCGGCGAACCAGTTTCGGATTCAGCCCGATCTTTTTCAGGATCGATTTCACTTCCGTGGAAGCCATGCCGGCTTTGGCAAAATCGCTCCCTTCGATGAACAAATCGTGGCTCAAGGACATTTCCGCTGTGGCCGGCGCGTCCGGCTGGGCCTCAGGGATGCGGATGCCCCGCCGGGTAACGGAGTCGATGCGGACACAGGCATCGTACATGTCGAATCGAGTGGAGAGCAGGACGAGGTGGTGGTCACGGGCAAACTTGGGGGAATCATCTTTGGACTTCTTGCCCCGCACAAAGACCACCCCCTTGAATTCCGCCATGTGGGCGGAAATGACGGCCTGCTGGGTGGCCAGTCCGGTGAACAGGATGGAATTGGGTTTCCCAAACGCAAGGACGTCACTCATCAGGTCTGAAGCATAGATATGCTCGACGTCGACGTCGAGTTTGTCTTCCCCCTCGATGATGGAGGCTTCGAGGGCATCCTTGATGGTCCTAATCTGCACGATCAGGTCTCTGTTTCCTTAAAAAACCCGCCGGTACCGGAACAGGTAGTGACTCACAAACATTCGTGCTCCCGGAGACTAGGTGGCCCGAACTCCCAGTTCGTATAATTGGCCCACCAAACCAAATGTGGGCAATCCGCAGGATAGGATGGCGATATCGTATTTGCTCGCGAATTCGACAGTTTCTGCGGGCACTTCCTTGCCGCCGGTTATAATAATTGCAGATACATCCACCAGATTGGCGGCCGGGACAATGCTCTTATGCGTCTGCACCGTGAGCCAGAGATCTCCGGACTTGGCCCCGGCCATGACATCGCTGACCATATCGGATATGTAAACCCCGGCCACGGCACGGTTTTCAAATCGGTTCAGCGGTTTCAGCCCTATCTTGTCGATCAGCTCCTGAATCGTCATGTCAATTCTCCTTGGTCGCAACGTGAAGTCAGCCAGAACGAAACCTAGAATGGGGAACTCCGACTGGTCACCGGTTGCTGGGACAGCATCCCCACATCATGGAGAAACTCACCCTGGCACCGGGCAAAGCCCTCCTCCAAGTCGAATGGGTGGATGGCAATCCTGGGTCTCGAAGGGTCACGCCGCTGATTAAAATAGCACGTGAGCCTTTTCAGCTTCTGCACCGGCAGCGGCTTGGGCTTCACCTTGCCTTCGCGTAAAAAACCACAGGCCAAAACCAGATGGGCGCGTTCCGATTCCAGGCGCCTCCTCAGAACCTCCAGTCGGCAATCCGGCAGACAGCCGGTACAGTAGAAAAGCCCCATGAGGTCGTCGAATCTCTCCGCCTCGCCGCACAGAGAACACTCCAGATCGAACCGGAAAGTCTGGGCATTCTCAACCCGGTGCCAGAAGTGATCCCCTTCACGGTATTCGTCGCCGAGGATCGGGACTCCCTCCCGGGTGAAAAAGGTCCTTACGCCGTTACACTGAAAGCACTTTTCAAAAACCACGAAACCGAATTGCACGTTGGCCATGTTCCATTGGTGCTGGCATTCAGGCATCTGTTCGCGCTCCGCTGATCTGAGGATTGCGCAGACTTACATGTCCGCAATCGAACCATCCCTGACTTGAATATCGTTCATTGTCCGATCGTAAACTGACGCTCAAGCCCAAGAACGGCACATTGAACAGGAACCTCCCGGTCTGACTCGATACCGGAAGTTCCGGATTTCGCCTCGTCTACTAACCACCTGGTAGTACGGTCGGGCCGCCGGTGGTACGATCAGGCGTTTCCAGAAAATCCGGAGCACTTGCGCACTCTCGACGGCAGGGTCCTTACCTCCTGCGAGGTCTCCGTGATGTGCGGAATATCGGGCACACACGTGTTGCATTCGTTCAGTCTGGTTCTGCAACGAGGAGTAACCTGCCGCGGCACCCCCGACGCAGGCCAAACAACTCTAACAGCATGCCGCTGAAACAGTTCTCGAACGGTGAGAACTCCCAACGGTAACAAGAATTGTTCTAATCCTCTCATTTTCCCGAGGGCAAAACAAGTGATTTCACAAGCCGGGGATCCCATGGATTCAAAGAATTCCTGCCTTCCATCGACCGAGGCATCCTCAGATCCAGGCAGAAGGCTTCGGGGCATTCTGAAAATGAATGTCTATTTATTATTGGGCGGGTATCCAAGGGCAGCCAAAAGAAATACCCTGCCGGCGCCGACCTGGTCTTGCGCCCGAAACCATCATCTTTCCGCCCCTCGGGGCGCGCCTGTCGGCCGAACCAGTTTCGCGACAGAAGCTATTTGGCAGTCTCACCCTGTCCCGCAACTGTCGGGACGGCTGGAATTTGTGCCCGGCCGGCATCAAAATAGTCGCTGCGCACCCTTGCGACTATTGTATTCACGGGCTCATCCAGATATCGCGTGAAAAAACTCGGATAAATCCCGATCCAGAAGGCGAGAATGATCAGCGGGATAAAAGTCGCAAATTCCCTGAAATTGAGATCGGGCAGTGCCTTGTTCAGGGGATTCTCCAGCTTGCCGAACATCACGCGCTGATAAAGCCAGAGCATGTATGCGGCCCCCAGGACGATGCCGATCACCGCCAGGGCGGCATAGATCCATAGTCCCGGAGCCGCGAAGGTCCCTTGCAGGATGAAAAACTCCCCGATGAATCCGTTCAATCCCGGCATGCCGATCGAACTCAGGGTCATGATCAGAAACACCGTCGCATACACCGGCATGATGTGACTCAATCCTCCATATTCGGAGATCAGGCGCGTATGGCGACGCTCATAAATAATCCCGACGATCAAGAAGAGCGCGCCCGTCGAAATGCCGTGGTTGATCATCTGCAGAACACCCCCCTGCAGCGCCACCGGAGTGGCGGCGAAAACCCCCAGCATGACGAAGCCGAGATGGCTGACCGAAGAGTAGGCGACCAGCGATTTCATGTCCTTCTGCATCATGGCGACCAGCGCGCCATAGATGATGCCGATCAGGCACAGGATCAACAACGGCTTCAGAAAGTGCATCGTGGCCCAGGGAAACATCGGCAGCGAAAAACGCACAAACCCGTAGGTCCCCATTTTCAGCAGCACGCCCGCCAGGATCACGGATCCGGCCGTGGGCGCCTCCACGTGGGCGTCAGGCAACCAGGTGTGGAACGGGAACATCGGCACCTTGATGGCGAACCCGACAAAGAAGGCCAGAAACACCCAGTACTGGAGATCCGTCGGGAATCCGAGTTTCTGAAAATTCAGAATATCGAAGGAGTAAACGCCGGTCGTGTTGAACTGGTAGAAATAGATCGCCAGAATGCCGACCAGCATGAGCACCGATCCAGCCAGCGTGTACAGGAAAAACTTGATCGCCGCATAGAGCTTCCGGGGCCCGCCCCACACACCGATCAGGAAATACATCGGGACCAGCATGACTTCCCAGAACACATAAAAGAGCAGGAAATCGAGCGACATAAAGACGCCGATCATCCCGGTCTGAAGCAGCAGCATGAATGCATAGTATTCCTTGACGCGCTCCTTGATCGCCGTCCAGGAGGAAAGGATCGCGATGGTGCCCAGAAGCGTCGTCAGCAGCACGAGCAGCATGCTGATGCCATCGATCCCGAACTTGTAGTGCGCGCCGATCAACGGGATCCACGGACGGTCATAGACGAAACGGAACCTGGAAGCCCCGTCGATGTATCGCGGATCATTGAACGCGGTGATGAGCGGTATCGAAACCAGGAAACCGAGCAGAGCTATGATGTTGGCAATCCACTTGATGGCATTCTCGTTCTCCCGCCGATGAACATGATCACGATCATCCCCGCCAGTGGGAGATAGCAGACTATGTTCAGGATATTGTTCATGAAAAAGTCCATCGCTCAGCACTCCTCAGCTTGCAGGGCCGCATGACAACCTGCCGGACCTAGAACTTCAACAGCCGTTGTAGTAAATCACGATGAAAACCACGATACCGAAGACCGCGCCGAGCACATAGCGCTGCACCATTCCCGTCTGAAAGCGGTGGCGGCCGGTTCAGCGCCATGTTGATCCATCCCACCAGATTGACCAATCCATCCACGACGTATTTGTCGAAGATCCGCGACACCGTCGCCGTTCCCCGCGTGGTGGCCGCGGTGCCGTTGACGGCGCCGTCGACGAACTTGGAGTCGACAAAGAAACAGGCGTTGCCCAGATCCTTGGTGCGATTGACAAACAAGCATCGTACAGTTCATCGACGTAGTACTTATGGTGAACCAGCGGTACACCCCCTGGATCCGGCCGGCGATCCGCTCGGGAATTCCCGGATTCACGACGTAAAACCGATAGGCCATGAAAATGCCGAAAAGCGAGATCACGACCGAGAGTCCGGTGAACAAGAGTTCCTGGCCGGCCGTATGCACGGCCGCTTCGTGTGCCGCTTCCGGCAATCTCAGCACCGGTTCCAGAAAGCGATCGAATCTGGTTCGCACCCCGGTCCATCCCGGAAGCCCGACATAGCCGCCGACCACGGACAGGACCGCCAGCGCCAGCCAGAGGATAAACCACGCTCTTCGGCGACTCATGGATGTGATGTCTGGTGTGCTCATCCATGCGCTCCTCGCCCCAAAACGTCAGGAACATGAGCCGGAACATATAAAACGCGGTCATTCCGGCGCCAAGCCAAAGCAGGAGCCACACAACGGGATGGCCGTTGCTCCAGGCCTGCCACAGGATCTCGTCCTTGCTGAAAAATCCGGCCAGTCCCGGGACCCCGGCGATCGCAAGGGTTCCGATGAACATGGTCCGGTAGGTCCAGGGCGAGATGCTTGCGCAACCCACCCATTTTCCTCATGTCCTGCTCGTGGTGCATGGCCATGATCACGGAGCCGGAACCCAGAAACAGCAGAGCCTTGAAAAAGGCGTGGGTCATCAGGTGGAAAATCCCGCCGACGAAGGCGCCCACTCCCAGCGCGGCCAACATATAGCCGAGCTGGCTCACGGTGGAGTATGCGAGGACCCGCTTGATATCGGTCTGTGCGATTCCGATGGTCGCGGCAAAAATCGCCGTAACCGCACCGACCACGGCGACGATCGCCATGGTCTCGGGAGCGCGGCTGAAAAGCGCGTTGCAGCGAGCGACCATGTAAACGCCGGCGGTTACCATCGTGGCGGCATGGATCAGGGCGGTGACCGGCGTCGGACCTTCCATGGCATCAGGCAGCCAGACGTACAGCGGAATCTGTGCGCTCTTGCCGGTGGCGCCGACAAAAAGGCAGCTGTCGCCCAGAACAGGAATCCGTGTCCTTCCTGAACGGGCAGCGCTGCCGCTTGGCAAACACCTCCTCAAAGCGCAACGAACCGAAGTGCACAAAGATCAGCATCATGCCGAGGATGAAACCGGCGTCGCCGATCCGGTTTACGACAAAGGCCTTCTTGCCCGCATCCCCGGCGCTCTTCTTGTCGAAATAAAAACCGATCAACAGATAGGAACAGAGTCCGACGCCCTCCCAGCCGACAAACATCATGACGAAATTGTTGGCCAGAACCAGCGTCAGCATGGCGAACATGAAGAGATTCAGGTAGGAGAAGAACCGATAATAACCGGAGTCATCCCACATATAGCCGGTGGAATAAACGTGAATCAGGAAGCCGACTCCGGTCACGACCAGGATCATCACCGCGGAAAGCGGGTCCAGCTGGAATCCCCACGGGACTTCGAAGGCTGCCAGGCCGCCCTGGGCCAGAGGCAACATTCCGCCCCCAAGCCATTGAAACAGGTCCGTGATGTAACTCTCTTCCCCCTCAATCACAAAAAGCTGGTAGACGGAGATCAATGAAACCAGGAAGGCCAGGCCGACGGATAGCAGCGCTATCAGCGAAACCATCCTCTTGCCCGGCTTCTCTCCCGTGGTCCGCAATTTGATCAGCCCCATCAGGCCAATCAGAGCGCTCCCCGCTAACGGTAGAACTGGAACAAGCCATAAATAGTGAAGCATAAGTTCCTACTTTGCCCTGGAGGTTCTGAGTTCTATCAATCCCTGACAGTGATAATCGGGAACCCGGTCGGACGCTTCCCGACCTCGAGTTCAAAAAAAGGCCGGGATCGGGCCTGCCGCCGCATGCGCAGGCTCACATCACCCTAAAACGAATGACCGCAAATAATAAGGAGGAATTTAGTAACACAGGTCGAGCGGCATGTCAAGAAATACCCCCGACCGCTCATTGCGCCCGAAATGAATGGCGGTCCCATCCGTGCGCAAAAGCAATTCGGTAATGTCGTGGCCCGGCGATCAGCCTGCCTCAGGATGCCGGCAAGTCCCGATTCCCGCTCGTTCGGATCCAGGCCAGGAGATCGCGATGAATGCGCTCGATCTGCTCCCTGGTACTGGCATAAGTCCCCGAGCTGTCGATGGCATAGTCGGCCAGTTTGATTTTTTCGGCCACCGGGAGCTGGCTGGCGATCCGCACGCGGGCCTCTTCGGCGCTCATCCCCATGCGACTCATCACGCGTGCCAGCTGCAACGCCGGAGCGCAAAACACGACGATCAGCCGGTCCTGCATCCTGTAAAAACCCGATTCCACCATCAGGGCCGCATCCACGATCAGGATCCCATCGAAACCACGGTTCGCGAGCGCCGACGTGCGGCGCAGAACTTCGGCGCACACGTCCGGATGGACCAGCTCATTGAGCAGCAGCCGCCGGTCGGCATTGTGAAAGATGATGCCGCCCAGGATCTGCCGATCGATGGCGCCCTCCAGGTTCACAATGCCGGGGCCGAACGCATTGACCACTTTGGCATAGGTGGCTGTGCCCGGCGCGAACAACTCGTGGGCGATCCGATCGGCGTCAATGACGTGCGCGCCCAGTTCCGCAAAAACAGCGGAGGCGTGGCTCTTCCCCGATGCGATGTTTCCCGTCAGCCCTACCTTGACCATGGGGCGCGATTTTATCACAGGCCCGCGCTCCCCCGATCAGGTTTCCTCTCGGACTCGCAAAAGCCCTGCACACGGAGCCGATCCACGTTTATCCGCGCACATCCTTGTCCGGAGATGTCTGGCGATCCTCGCTTTTTGAATTGAGGATGAGTTTTGCATTCATTCTGGTTTTCAGCTATCTTGGTCCGCACCGACGGCGTGGAGGGGTTCGATGAAGGTGTTGATCACAGGCGGAGCGGGATTCATTGCCTATCATCTGGCAGCCAGGCTTCAGGATGAGGGGAACGCGGTCACCCTGGTAGACAACTTCAACTCTTTTTACGATCCTGAGCTTAAACGGCAGAACGTCCGCGATCTGCAGGCGCGCGGCCCCGTCCGGCTCTTCGCCACGGATATTCTGGACGTGCCCCGGTTGCGGGATGCCTTTGTGGAAACCGGCCCGGAAGCGGTCGTTCATCTGGCGGCTTGGGCGGGGGTTCGCCCCTCTCTGGAAAACCCGGAACTGTACGCCAGCGTGAATGTCACTGGAACCGTGAACCTCCTGGAGCTGGCGCGTGAATTCGGGGTTTCGAGCTTCGTTTTCGGTTCCTCCTCCTCCGTATATGGTGGAAACGAACACGTGCCGTTTTCCGAGGATGATCCGGTGAACTGCCCGGTTTCGCCCTACGCAGCAACCAAGCGGGCGGGTGAATTGCTCTGCCATACGTATGCCTATAATTACGCCATGCACATCACCTGCCTCCGTTTCTTTACCGTGTATGGACCGCGCCAACGCCCGGAGATGGCAATCCACAAGTTTGCCCGGCTGATTCAGGAAGGCAAGGAAATCCCGGTTTTCGGTTCGGGAGAGTCCCGGAGGGATTACACCTTTGTTGATGACATCGTATCCGGGATTGTTGCCGCCCTGCGCGTAAATCCCCGCTTCGAGATTATCAACCTGGGTGAGTCGCGTACCACGACATTACTTGAGCTGATCGCGCAGCTGGAGGAAGCTCTGGGCAGAAGAGCTCTCCGCCGATACCTTCCAGATCAGCCCGGAGACATGAAAATCACATTCGCGGACATCAGCCGCGCCCGGCGCATCCTCGGATACCAGCCCGTGACGCCCATAGAGGAGGGCATCAAGACGTTTGCCGGCTGGCTTCAGGCGCAGGGCTGACCAGGATCCGAGGCTATTGAATTTCAGCCACCGAGACGGAGTGGCTCTGCTCATTGACCACGACCACGGTCTTGTTGTCGGGGGCCACCTGAATCCCGACCGGCCCCTTCTCCACCCCGAACGTCGCGGCCTGGAGGGAGCTCAAATCGGCAGGCAGAATGGAGACGTTGCGGGATTGGGTGTTCACAACAAACACCCTCTTGCCATCCGGACTGACCGCCACCCCAAACGGCATTTTTCCCACCGGGATGGTCAATAGAACCGTCCCCAGCCTGGCGTCGATCACGGAAAGATCATTGGAACGGCTATTGGACACAAACAGGCGTTCCCCGTTGGGAGTAGCCGCAATACCGTCGGGAGCATCTCCAACCGCGATCTTTTTCGTGACGATCTGCCGGCCGGGATCCACCACCCAGACCTCATTGGATCCGCCATTCACCACATAAGCCATTTCGGTCGTCGGCGAAATCGCCACTCCAATTGGAGAGATTCCCATCCTGATAGTGGCAGACACCTCTCGTTGCCGGGTATCAATGATATGTAGCTGCCCCTCCTTGGAACGGCCGAAATTGGTGACAAATACCCGGTATCCCCTCGGGTCGACCGCCACGGCATTCGGCGAGCCGCCCACCTTGATGTCCGCTTCGACCCGGAAGGTATCCAGGTTCACCACCGCTACGGTCCCGGAATCCCGGCAGGCGACGTATGCGGTTTTGCCGGCATCCGCAATCGTGACCCCAAGAGGGGCGACGCCAATGGGAACCGCTCGTTTCACCATCCGCAGCTTCAGATCAACCTCGATCAGCTCCCCGGTTCCGTAAGAGGTCACATAGGCATACTGCCCATCCGGACTCAGGGCGAGAAAATTCGGATACTCTCCGACCTTCTTGATGTGAATTGTCTTGCCAAACCCGGGGATGCCGAGAAACAGGATAAGCGCAAGCAGGATGCACTTCGTTTTTTTCATAACATGTATCCCAGTAATGAGGAAGCCTCCGCGGCGGCGAAGCCTGCCGGACCCTCCTGACCGTTTCACATACAAAATCGCGGACCCCATCTATTTGGTGGCCGCCACCAGGCTGAACACCCCCTGATGGGGGGAGGACGGGCTGCGCAGGCCCTGAATGACGATCTGCCGGAAACCGGCGTCGAAAATCATCCGGATCATCTCTTCCCTATTATAATAAACGCCCCGCGCCTCGTCGGGGTTGTGTTGCACGAATTTAAGATGCAGCTTTCTCCAGGTCCACCCCAGCCGATTCCCGAAGGTCTCGGGCTCGATCACCTCCCCGAGCACGAGGTAGCCCTCCCGCGCCAGGATCCGGAAGGCCTCCTGCAAAAAGCGTTGCGATTGCTGCCGGTGGAAATCGAAGAACGACACCACGATTTCCGCAAATCCGTCCTGAAGGGGCCATCCGGGTTCTTCGAACTGCTGAAACTCGATGGCGGAGGCCAGGTTCAAATGGCGGGCCCTCTGCCGCGCGCGCTCCAGCAGGGTAATGTTGCTGTCGAAAGAGTGGATCTTCCCCACAAAAGCCTTCCGCCCGGCCAGGCGGAGCGCCAGCGTCGCCGTATCGCTCAGGAGATCGACAATCCTGGCGCGCCGGGTATTGACGATAAAATCCACCACCTGATCGATGGTGGCATAATAGTCCAGACCCGTGCGCCATTGAAACAGTCGCGCGACACCTTCCTCGTAGGAATCGATCTTCCCCGGAAGGCTGGCCAGAAACGGTCGCGACCGGGGTGGAGAGAAATCGAATGTCTGTTGGGCGCTGGCGCCCGATTTTTCGGTTTTCACTTCACTGGTCCGATCGGAGACTGCGGGCTCCGATCCCCGGAATCGAGATGATACAAAACATAATTATCGGTTGATACCGCAAGAGAATACCCGTCTGCCCAATGCGGGTCAATCGCAAGCAGCGTCCACACCTCATCCCCCTTTTCAGCGCACAGCCAGCCTGCATAGCGGCGGGGTGCCGATATGGCTTGCTTCCATTCAACAACATCCCCATCATGACATATAAACTCCCCGACAGGCAGGCCGGAATCGTACATCAGAGGCGCCAGACGCCCGACATCGATCATGATGCGGCTGCCGTCATACCGGGCGGCCAGGTATTTCAATATCTGCTGCCGCTCCGGCTCAATATACTGATGTTCCATGGCTTCCGACAGCATCGGCCCGGATTCGCCTTCCAGGACCGGTATCTGCATGCTCAGCACCGCCAGAATCAGCAGCGGCATCCGGAACCGCTCACGGCTCAGGCCCGCGAGCACGAGTATCAGTGCCGCCGCAGGGAGCAGGAGCAGGCCTGGCCCCGGATACATGAGGTGGTATTCCCACCGCTTCGGAAAAATCCAGGAGATCCAGGGGAGCAGGAAGACCGTCAGGCTGCTGAGAATGATGACACGGCGCGCCAGGCGGTCCCGGGAAACGAGAAGGCTGCCGAATACGGCAATCGCCGGAATCAGCAGGGCCGAATAGCGCACGCGGTACATCAGCCCCCACCACAAAGCCAAAATATTCATCACCGACGGCAGCCACAGGAGAAAATAGTACCGGCAGCCCCGCAATCGTTCACGTTGGGAAAAAGCGTAACCGACTCCCGCGAGGCCGATCAAAAGCGGGATCACGGCCGCAGCCTGGGCCAATTCCGAGACGTGATAGAGAACGGAGGCCAGGGGACGATGGAAGGTTTCATACGGGGCCGGGTTGCCCCGAACCACCCGCTGGAAGAAGGTGTCCCCCAGCTGGAGGTAGATATACCCGAAGTGGGCCAGCGCGGGAACCGCAAAGATGCCACAGTAGGCCATCATTGCCCGGATGGCCGCCTTCCGCGGCAGGTTCCCCCGCCAGAGATCGTAAGCCAGGAGCCCAATGACGCCGGCCACGAACAGCCAGCCCTCATAACGGCACAAGGCGCCCAGCGCGGCCCAGAGGGCCGGCAACCGGGGAATGGACGTGCCGCCGCCTTCGCGCCAGCGCAACAGGGAATCCAGAGCCAACAATGACAGCACCATATACACGGGTTCCGTCAGCGGCGCACTCTGCAGGAACTGCAGGTTGGCGTTCGCCAGCAGAACGGAGGCGGCAAACAAACCGGCCGCCACAGAACCGGTGAGGCGCGCGGCGATCCTGTATACGAGCCATCCTGAAAGCGCGAACGCGCAGACCGACAACAGACTGGGAATCAACGCCGATCGATACTGGGAATCCATTAATACGAAGGGGAGATAGAGCAGGTGGATCAACGGCAACCAGTGGGCTCCCATCTGCGCGTATCCGGGCGTCGTCGAGTCCACCATGCGACGAGCCACGAGCAGGTGCGCCTTGGCATCGTAATGTGCCATTGAAAGCCCGTGCAGGAAATAGTAGGAAAAACTGACGACCCCGATCAGGAAGCCTGCAAGCAGCACGATCTTGGGCGCCTGCTTTTCCCATCGACCCGGGGGTGTGCTTATAAGTGGATTCATTTCGCTTCGAAGACCATGTGTCCGGGAAGATCTCCCCGCTGATGGCAATAGCTTGCGTACAGCGAATAATAGCTGTCGCGCAGAAACTGTGATTCCGAAATTCCCAGCCGGTCCGAGATCGCGAGAATGTCCGCCTCCGTCCCCTCCAGCTCAATAAAATCACCGATCGGCGTCCAGTCCAAGGCCAGCTGAAGACTCGTGCCCTCCCCTTCCGGAGCAATTGCGTATTCTTCCCGGTATTTCTGGTACCGGAACCAGACCCGGAAACCCAGACGCTCGAGAATTGCCAGCATGGTATCCGCGTTTTCGATTCGGGTTTCCAATTCCTCGCGGCTCTTGAAGAGCCGCGACGCGCGCGGGGGGCCCTTAAAAGTAAGGGTTGCCTTGTCATTCGTCCTGCGCACGCGCAACAGGCAAGCCTGGGAACGAAGGGTAGGCTCCGAAAAATCCAGGACGTAATTGTCCTCGAAATGCCGCTCCGTCACCTTTTGCGGCTGAAGCAGAGCCAACCGCCGGAGGAATACGTCCCAATCTTGAACCGGTATTTTCACTTCAGTTTCAACGGCCACAGGAACTCCAAATCTAAAAGCTAATTTCTCGCCGGTCGCCAATGCAAGGAGAAAATCCTTTGATCAGGTCATCAAAGCAAAAATTAGTTCGACTTTTTAGCCCCCCCATATGTCAAATGCTAGTAGATGGAAGGCGGACAGACGCAGGAACAGATGGGAAAGTTTCACCAGCAACTGAGCTCCGTGTGGGCCGCGGGTGGAACCATGCCCGATGCTCACGACCTGGTACAGGAAACCTCATGGGTCCAGGCCAGTCAGCGCGGAGACACCCTGGCCTTTAACCGCCTGGTGCTGAAATGGGAAAGAACGATATTCAACATTGCTTTAAGGATGCTGTGCGACCGGGAAGAGGCCGCCGAAGCCGCCCAGGAGGTTTTCCTGGCCGCCTACAAGAGCATCCGGAGATTCCGGGGGGACTGCAAATTCTCAACCTGGTTGTTCCGGATCGCGATCAACCATTGCATTTCGCGCTCCCGGCGACGCCCGCCCGGAATTCAAATTCCCCTGGAGCATGGAGGGCCGGAAACGGCGCCCCCGGAGCAACTGCGGGTGGCGGGGACTCAGGAGGGGGATTTGCTGCGCGCGGAGACTCGCCAACGGGTGCAGAAGGCTCTGGCATTCCTGCCTGCAGACCAGAGAGCCGTCGTCGAACTGAAGTTCTATCAGGATCAGACCTTCGAGGAGATGGCAGCACTACTCCAGGTCCCGCTAAGCACCGTCAAGTCAAGGTTGTACGCCGGCCTGGACCTGCTGAAAAACCGGCTGGGCAGGACCGGGAGAGCTGGAGGATAATGGCATGATCTCAGAATGCAGCGAGCAAAGTCACCGGATTCCGGCATCTTTTGTCGGGGACCTGTCCGAAGATGAACAGCAGAAGTTGAGCCGGCACATGGCCTCCTGTCCGGCCTGCCGGATGGAACATGAGCGCTATGCGGAAACCCTGCTCCTGCTAAGGACGGCGGAAGACGAGGCCGTCCCGAGACACTTTTTTATCTATCCGCCCGAACCGGCCGAAAATCCCTGGCAGCTTTTCCGGCAACTGCTGCCCCGCTGGCAGGTGGCAACCTCAGGTATTGCGCTCTTAATCCTGATGACCGGCATCCTGGCCCTGTCCGGATTCCAGGTCCATGCCGACTCGGGCGCCTGGACCGTCGGATTCGCTCGCTGGACCCGGCAGCCACCCCTGGATGTCGCCGCCCTGAAAGCTGACATCCTGCAGGCTGCGGCTGATAGACAACGCGAGGCCGACGCCGCCTTGATTCAGAGGGTTCGTTCGGAAATCGCGAATTCGGGCGCCAACCTGTCTCAACAGCAGCAGACCCGACTGGTGGCGGCGCTGACCGCCCTGGAATCACGCTTCAACGACCGCGTGGCAGTTACGGCGGAGGATATCAGGGGAACGACGCAGAAATCGCTCTCGGATCTTTATCGTTCCCTGTCCCTGCAGCATGAACAAGCTCTCGAAGCCGTAAATACACGAGTCGACGGCATAGCCGGATATTTTGAAGAAAAATCACGCCAAACCGACACCATCCTGGAAACGCTCCTGGACGTCGTCGAACTGAGAGTCAGACAAACTGGAGACCAAAAATGAAAAAATACGGATATAGTCTCGTCATATTTTTCTGCCTGGGATCGCTGCTCTGGTCGCAAGCCGCCAAAACCGAGCTTTTTGATGCAAGGAAAGCCCAACAGGAACTGGAAATCATGAAGGGGATCCTGGCCACCACGCTCAGCTTTGTGGCTCAGGAAATACAGAAACCGGCTGCGGCGAGTACCAGGCCGGAAGGCCGCCTGGTTTACAGCTATGGCCAGAGCATGATGCGCCCGTCCGCCTTCTACCTGTATGGGCAGGGTGCCGTCTTTGTCATCTCTTCCTCGAGTTTGCGCTTGCCGGGCCTCGTATCTGGAAACTACGTCAGGGCCGCGGCCGACTTCGAGCTCGCGAGCGAGCAATCCCGCCGGCAGCTGGAGGCCGCAAGCCGGGAAATCGCAGTCCTGGCCGAGCAGATGGATCGACGCGGTGCCGAAGCCAGGAGAATCGCCCCGCCCGCGGCGCCTCCTCAGGCAGCGAAGCCGCCCTCACCCCCCGCCACCCCGGCCCCGCCCACTCCTCCTCAGGTCAGTCAGGAGGAGTTGCGCAAAAAACTTGCCGAGGCGCAGGAGAAGGTCAAGAAGGTCCGGGAGGAGAACGAAGCCAACCGGGCCAAATTCATGGAGGCCCTGGCGCAAATCAAGATCTACCTCATCGAGGCCCTTGCCAATCACGGGGATTCCCTGACCACCGTCAAGGCAAATGAATACATCAATGTGGTGATCATGACCGGCGATCTCAGCGGCCGATTTAACTGGGAAGAAGGCGGCCGGGGAGCAGATCAGGAAGTGATCTCAGTGCAGAAATCGTGGATCTCAGATTACAAGGCCGGCCGGTTGACCCTGGAGGCTTTTAAGCAAAAAACACTGCAGTATAGCGAATAGCGTTGTGGGCAGGATTCGGAATTCTCCTCCCGGACCCATGCCGTTTGGGGCGGATGCTTCCCCAGCATCCGCCTCATCCCAGCCGCACCCGGGGTACTTCCCTCACGCTCATGTAATTGTTTAGCCAAATCAAATGGATGAAGAAGCAAAACGCAAGGACGCAAGGATCGACACTGAGCAACAGGCGTGGGCGCAGCGCTTCGCGCTGGCGCATCCTTGGGCGAGCCGCGGGAGAAAGCGCGGGCAGAGCGGCTACTCAGGAGGATTGCGCTTTCTCCCGCGGCTCGCCCAAGGATGCGGCCGAAGGCCGCCCATGCCCGCGAACCGAAAGGAATCTCTTTGCGTCCTTGCGTCTTTGCGTTCTGCTGTTCAGCATCGGCTAAACAGATGCGCGCTCTTTTCATACCCGTTGCCGGCGCAAGTTGATATTGCACTCGCGCATGAGATTCATGGCTCGTTCATTCAAGGGGTAATCCTGGTTGAACACGACCTCGACGATGCCGCTGTTGATGATCATCTTGGTGCACAACAGGCACGGGGCAAAGGTGGTGTAAAGGGTTGCTCCCTTCAAACTTGTGCCGTGATATGCCGCCTGCGTGATTGCATTTTCCTCCCCATGGCAGCACAGGCATTCCTCCAGAGAGGTTCCGCTGGGCGCCAGGCTGTTGCAGCGCGGGCAGCCCCCCTCGTTGCAGTTCCGAGCCCCTCTGGGAGTGCCGTTGTACCCCGTGGCGATGACGCGTCGATCGCGCACGATGATCGCCGCCACCTTCCGTTTCATACAGTTGCTGCGCGTGGCGACCACCCTGGCAATATTCAGGAAATACTCGTCCCAGTCCGGTCGATCGAAGGTGATCATGAGACCAGGCAAAAGCTCGTTCAGGAAATCATGCAGGTCCTGCAGTGAGCCGTCATTCCGGACTACGCGATCGGCCAGACGCCGGGTGGCCAACAGCTGCTGGCTGGCGGGATTCTCGCTCTCCAGTTCACGGTTTTCCTCCCTGACGAACTCTCCGAGAGTCGGGGCGGCCCCTTCGCGGCCACGAAGGTGGCTGCGCTCGAAGCGCAATTCCTGACTGGCATCAATCGCCAACAGGACAAAATCCTTGCGCCGCCTCAATGCCTCCACCTCCATAGGATTTCGGATGGAGTCGACGACATGATTCCGATCCTGACCCAGGCGCAGCAGAACACGCTCCGCTAGCACGCCGGCGCCATGACGGCTGCGCAGGTCATTGCCGGTCGCGATCAGCAGGTCACGGTCGATCTCCCCGCCTCGTTTTTTTGCCTCTTCCCGGACTTCATCGGAAAGCGAATGATATTCGAATCCGCGGCGGATCAGATAATTGGATACTTCGGTCTTCCCCGAAGCGTTGGTCCCCGTCAATCCTATGATCATACTGTCTCTCCAGCCGGTGTGTGTCGCAGCCCCGGGCTGATGCCTGCAGGCATAATCCCGCTCAGGGTTCGCGCAAAAATGTATTCACATTCTGGCGCGAGCACCGTCGCACCTGCGGTGCTCCTGGAGCGGGCAGATGAAGACCCGCAGTCACCAGTGCGA
>CAWGRQ010000008.1:0-92771 GCA_963824985.1 Terriglobia bacterium | reverse complement strand
TGAATGTGCCGTCCCCGTTGTTGTGATACAGGCAATTTTGCGCGGGTACTGGGTAACGTAGATATCTCGGAAACCCATCACCGGGACCCCGACGCCCATTCCATAACGCCTGTACCCAAAGTGCCGGAGCGTTTTGGGTCAGCATCCGTAAACGTGCCGTCGCGGGTCATATTGTGATAGGAGGTGTTGCGCAGTGGCTTGGGCGGGTCGAAGAAGTCGCACTTGCCGCTGTTGACCAGGTAAATGTCCATCGAGCGGTCGTTATCGTAGTCGGAGCAAGCATCGGATGTAGACATTTCGGGTGTGAAGTCCCGCGACGTGGACCCAGTAGATTCCATTTGCGGCGGGGGGGATCTCTTTCAAAAGCCGGCGGCGTCTGCGCGGGGAATGCATCCCAGACGGCCACGTGGCAACAAGGCCGCCAGTCCAGCCTGCGTACGTGGCCGAAGAACCGGCGGCGCGATCTAGAGTAGGGCCACATTGCAATCGATGCATCCATAATGGGAGTTCACCGAGGCACTCGGCCGCCGGCGGGTCGGCGCTCTCCAGCTTTTTCTTAGCCAGGGCTTCCCGTTGGCTGCCCACGATCCGCAGCCGCCTTGTTGCCGGTGCGGGAGTAAGCGATGGCAAGCTGATAATGCCCCGCCGGGCTGTGCCTGGCGTAGCGCTCCAGCGGCGCGATCGCGTTGGCGTACTTGCCCGTGAAGCATTGAGCGACAGACCAACCTAGAAGTAAGCCTCCATAAACCCGGCATCCAATTGCGAGGCACGCGTGAGCAGCCGGGGACCGCTTCGTCCACGCGCCGCTGTGTGATCTCACCCATTACGAACATGCTGCGGCGCTGTTGGGATTGATTCTCCAGTCTCCGCCTCCAATCCCTTTTTCGCTTCCGGAGCCTCCGTGCGATTCGATGACGCGTCAAGCAGAATGCTGGCCGATGCGGTAGTGGATGCCCGGGACCTTGGGATCCTGTGCCAGGATGTTGCGGTAGGCCGCAATCGCCTCCTTCCGCTTCTATTCGCAGACCTCCGCATTGAGCTTGCCACCTGCGGAGAGGTGGGGAAACTGTTCGGCCAGATGGTGCGGTCGTGAGCTGTGCCGAAGATGCGGCTGTGGTGTAGTACTTCCGGATCTTCAGGAAATCGCGCCGCAACAGGACGGAGCGCGTTCAGGACAGCTACATGTCGTTGACGCTCATGCCGCAGCGAAACGTGGCAAAGGCGGCGAGGTAGCGAAGCTGCTTGCTCCGCAGGCCTTGCGTGGTGCGCTTGAGAACCGGCAGTGGGTCTCCGTGCAGCGGCCGCTTTCCGCCAATTTCAAAGCTTTGATGGTCGATTCCGAAGGGTCGGAGGCCTGGGTTTTTTTGGCGGCAACCGGAGCCTGTTTTCTCGTGGGGACTATAGCGCAGGCGAAGGCGACCGCAATGGGCCGCGCAGAAATCTCGACATCGCTGGCCCTCGATCCGCCCGAATTCCCGGCGCCATTGTGTATCGAAAAACAAGAATTTTATCATAAATACACTTCCGGCGCTCCGAGGAATATCCCGCACCAGAATACCATCCACCTGGCTCAAAAATCAGCGGCGTCACCGTTCCGCAAGACTCTTACACACAACATCTCCGCCTCCAGTATACGACGCGCGGAAAAATCTACGCAAATTCGTGACCTGGCTCCGGATGGAACCGGATCCCGATTTTTGGTAATTGTTTCAAATGGATGAAGAAGCAAAACGCAAAGACGCAAGGGAACCGTAAAAAGCACACACTGAGCAACAGGCGTGGGCGGAGCCGCGCTTCGCGCTGGCGCATCCTTGGGCTGAGCCGCGGGAGAAAGCGCGGGTAGCGGCTACTCAGGAGGATTGCGCATTCTCCCGCGGCTCGCCCAAGGATGCGGCCGAAGGCTGCCGGTGCCGCGAACCGAAAGGAATCTCTTTGCGTCCTTGCGTTCTGCTGTTTAGCATCGGCTAAACAGATGCGATTTTCTGGTATTTGCACCTCCGATGCCGGGAAATCACCTATCACGTGGATTGACGACGCAGGAATCATTGATTTTCTGAGCACACACCACGGGCTCTCAATCACCCTTTTGTTCCCGGTGGTTATTTCTTACCCGGAGGTGCGGAGCCTCCCGCCGGCAATCGAAGCGATAACTCGACGCATCGCGGCCCGAGACCTGCCGCGTATTCACATCGAGCTGGTACTGCAGGCAGGTCCCTCCCGCGGATAGACCTGGATGATGATTCAGACGAACCCGCATCTCCTACGCGCTCTCAAAAACTTCGGCGAGGTTCAGGCTCAGGCCGGGGAACAGGCTGGAGGTAAGGACTTTTGGTCTTCTTGGGCACGACCGCCTCGGTGCGATAGCCACCTTCGGTCCATGTCGGCCTTGGGATCGACAATCCAGAAACCCCCCCCCGCGGATTCATGTTGGCAGTAGAGTTTGCGTCGATGCCCAGGTCCCGCTGCCCTGTCGATGGAGACTAAAATTTCACAACCAGATTGGCGCACCTTGAACGTTTGCCTCTGTCAAACAATTGAGGCGCTCCTTGGACGAAGCAACTCGGTGTACCACGCTGATTGGAACACGACATCGCATGGCGCATCATAAATCTCACCAGGGCATTTTTGGCCAATGTACGTCCAGAGGGCCATCTCGAGTTGCTTGAAAAAACACGCTGGTGGTACAGGGTAGGGGAGGGGACCAAGTAAAGTTCTCCTTCCACGAGCTCGTAGCGCTTGTCATCGGGTAGCTGCTGTAGTTGTGGTAGGTGAACTTGATTTCGGCTTGCTTCATAATTGCTATCACCTTGACTCGATTCAATCAAGGCCACCCGAAACATTCCTGCACACATAATGCTTCCGCTCCCGGTCATTTATTTCATCGAGATCGGCTCCGGCCTCTTTCCGGGCTTTGCGGCCGCTCCGCCTGGTTGAAGCGATAACTCGTCGCGCCGCGGCCCGAGACCTGCCGCGTATTCACATCGAGCTGGTACTGCAGGAGGTAGCTTCTGGGGGAATAACTTTCCGTACCTTTGTAAGGGTAGCCGCGCATGGCGTGAAAGGGGAGCGGCTTGATGGTGTATCCGTAAATGCCGCGTAGAAATCCATGTCCTTCGCGAATCCGTCCGCATAAAAGAGCAGTCGCGGGTCCAGCTGCGGCGCAAGCCGCGAGGAATCAAACTCCAGTTGCACCTCGTCGCCGAAACTGGAGAATCGCGAGTGGGTCATCCGATGCTGCCAGCAACCCGAGTGCGTTGCCGTAGCGCGTGTATCTGGCGTGCCGCGCGTACGGCCCGGTGCGGCTGACTCGGCGGATCGCCGCGCAATTCGCGCGGGTAGCCGCGAATCCGAGGGCGGCCTCGGCGAGCGGCACCTCGTTGGCCGGGTGAGGTTGGCTTTGGGCGTAGTATCCAGTAGGATCTGGTCCCAGTAGATTTTAAGGTTCGCTCAATCCTACTGCTTCGTGCCGGCGGGCAGCCGCCCGGTTAGGTCTGCCACCATGGTGCGTGCCAGGCCGGCGGGAAAGCCGCAGCAAGATAGGGCGGGATGGCCAGGACACCTGCCTGGTGTGCGGCATAGACCGAGGTAGCGGTGAAGTAGTCGGTCAGACCGCGCATGAGAAGCCGCAGAGGTTGCGCCGGATCCCATGCTCCCAGCTCGAATTTGACTCCATGCAGTTCGGCAAAACCCGTGAAGGGGAGCGGACGAACCCCGTGACGTAGAAATCGGGTCGCGTGCCGTGCGCAATTCGCTCCTCAGGTCGCGCCCGCGGTCGTCCCAGGTGCCACAGCGGAGGCGCGCCCCCGGGACGGACCTGGAAGTCGGGGAACGGAGGCGCGCTGGCAAAAGGCTCATTGGGATAGACCTCGGGCATTCTCAGATGGTCCACGGCAATGAGCCGTACCTGGTCGAGCACTGACCTCTTCCATCGGCTCGAGTACCGGCAGGCTCAGCGGCCCTGCCGCGCACGGAGCGTGCGGGTCCCGCTACTTTCACGTATTCGGTCGGGTCGGGAGTGTTGCGCTCGCCCGGGGCCACCCAGTGCCCCATGATTCCCGGACCGATCAGATCGGAGATGGAATTCTCGTAGCGGGCGCCGTTCCAGGCGAACAGGATGGACACGAGCTCCCAATCTGTTGCGACCGACCCGCGGCCAGCTGCACTTCAATCCCCAGAACGCCGGTGGGCGAAGCAGCCGCACAACCTCCGCTTCCTTGACATTGCCGAGGCCTACCAGAATCTCCGCGCGTTCTGCCCAGGTAGCCGGAGGAAGACTGCACTTCAAATTTCTGGTAGACGCGCCGGCGAAAACCTCCACTTTGGTACCGAAGGAGCTTTTATTGTCGGCCAGGGCCTTGAGCGAGAGCCTCACGAATTTGTCCTGTTCCCTCCGTCGTTGCGCAGCAGCACCGCCGGCACCGCCATCCTGCGTAATGAGCAGGTCGGCGTCGCCATCGCCATCGTAATCCGCGGTGACGAGCGCCAGGATTGTCGAGGTTCACTTTGTCCAGGCCGGCTTCTCCGGTGAGTTCCCGGAATCCGCGCTCCCTTCGTCTCGCAGCAGGATGACGCGCGCATTTGGCCCTGCGGACCCGACCGCAGCCAGGTCAGCCCGACCATCGTTGTCGTAGTCGACCGCCGCCAGGCCCCTGCCGGTCCAATTGAACTCGGGGAGCGGCACGGCTTGCAGCCGTTTGCCCTCCACGTTCCGCCACAGACTCAATCCCGGAGACCCGGCATGCGTGAATGCCACGTCCATCCAACCGTCTTTGTCGTCTCGGGTGGGCCGTCAGGGACGCGCCGCTAAACAGCGGGGTATCCCTTCGCGAGGATTCCGGAACAGCGACGGCGGTCCCTGCGCGCGAGTCACGATCAAGTCCACGGCCCGGTCGTCGTCGAAATCCGTCGCAACGCTCATCTGGCGTCCGAGACCGGGCGCCGTGACTGGGGAAGTGTCGGTGAAAGTGCCGTTGCCGTTATTTCTTTAGAGCTTGGGCCCGCCGGCAAACGCGGTGGCATACAGGTTGAGGTCACGGTCGTAGTCGAAGGTCAAGGCAAACGGCGTAGAAGTCACCGCGCGGAGCCCGGAGGCCTCGGTCACATCGCGGGGAACGCGCGGTCGCCCTCGTTGCGGAACAGCCGGAGGCCCGACTCCAGGGGCAACCACGCACATCCGTCCGGCCGTCGTTGTCGTAGAGCCGCCGGCGACACAGCTGAAGGCACGGCCGGATGGCGAGACGGCTTCGGCGGTCGCATCGGCAAAGTGGCCGCCGACGTTGCGATAGAGGGCGCTCTCGTGCGGTCCGATCCGCCATGCAGCAACAGCAAGTCGGCCCGTCCATCGTTGTCATAATCGAGCAGAGCAGGCCCCCGGACGAGGTGATCCCGGCTCCGGTTTTCCGGCGCGGACAGAAGGAGGCGGGATTTGGCACTTGACACGGCAGGAATTTAACCGAAATCGGCGGGCCGCGGCGCCGACAGAAGCCGCGCGTCCTCGGCAAGCGAATACTTGCCCTGATCGCCGTAAGTGGTTCCAATAGGCGCTCCAAGTTTTTCCGCGTGCTCCGAAGAAGTGCAGATGCTTGCGCGCTTCCTCACTGTCACCCAGGCGCTGATAGGCACCTGCCGAGGCCGAATTCCGCCGAGACGTGGAAGGGATTGAGTTCTAGCGCCCGCCGGTACCTGATGGCAAGATACCGCTGGCACTGGTGCGTTCCCGAGGAAGAGTGCGTGTCGCTATCGTTGGGATCGATTTGGGCAACTCGGCCGAATGCAGCCAGAGCCTGGTCGGTCTCGTCAAGTTTCCTGCCCAGCAAGCCAAGGTTGAACCAGGCCGCGGGTTGTTCGACTGTTGCTTCGTCGCCTCAACGAGCACGCGTCCCGCCGGATCGAGCCGCTGGAGGTCGAGCAGGGCAATGCCCTCGTTCAGGCGGGCTGCGAGCAGCTCGGATCGAGGGCGTAAGCCTGTTCAAAGTTCTTCAACGCCGCCTCGGAGCGCCGCTGGTTCATGTATGCAACTCCGAGGTTGTTCAGCCGGATGGCTTCGGCGGCTTTTTCTGATCCGTCAGGCCGCTTCTTCTCTGCGAAAAGGGCAAGCGCGGCCGCGGCGAGGGCCGCAACAATCATAAGACCGATGAGACGATTGCAGGGGCGACCGGGAAGGTCGCCCGGCTGGTCGCCGGAAGACCCATGGCCAACGTAAGAAAGACGGTGGAAGATTAGTTTCCATGATTCGTACTCTCTGTTTCTCAATTGTTCTTGCGTTTGTTTCCCTACCTGCCGATTTGCCCCTACTTGTTCACGTGTTCCCAGCGGCCGTTCCTGAAGGTAAGAATACGGGTTCTCCGACGGCATCGCCGGAAAGACCGAATTCAATTCACTTCGCGAAAGATCCACAAGAACCCGTCCTCTGACCTTCAGGAACGGCCGCTGGGAACACGTGAACAAGTAGGGGCGACCGGCAGGTCGCCCGCCGATGGGGAAACAAACGCAAGAACAATTGAGAAACAGAGAGTACGAATCATGGAAACTAATCTTCCACCGTCTTTCTTACGTTGGCCATGGGTCTTCCGGCGACCAGCCGGGCGACCTTCCGGTCGCCCCTGCAATCGTCTCATCGGTCTTATGATTGTTGCGGCCCTGGCCGCGGCCGCGCTCGCCCTTCATTCACAGGGAAGAGTCCCCAAACAGATCGAGACAAGCCGCAGAAGCCATCCGGCTCAACAATCTCGGCGTGGCGTACATGAACCAACGGCGAGGCGAGGCGGCGCTGAAGAATTTCCAGCAGGCCCGCACCCTCGACCCCGGTCTGTTCGCAGCCCGGTTGAACGAAGGCATTGCACTGCTCGACCTCCAGCGGGACGAGGTGGCGGGGCAGGTGCTCGAAGAAGCCGTCAAACAGCAGCCGAACAACCCGCGGGCCTGGTTCAACCTCGGCCTGCTGCGCAGGAAGCTTGACGAAACCGAACAGGGACTGGCCGCGTTCGGCCGGGTCGTTCAACTCGATCCCAGCGATGCGGACACGCACTATTTCCTGGGAGCGCTCCACCAGAGCGCCAGGAAACTGGATCTTGCCATTGCCAGCTACCGGCGGGCGCTCGAGATCAATCCGTTCCATGTCTCGGCGCAATTCGGCCTGGCGAATGCCTACCAGCGATTGGGGAACAGTGAGGAAGCGCGCAAGCAACTGGAGCGATTCCAGAAACTCACGCAGGAAAAGCTTGGGGCGCCCATCGGAACCACGTACGGAGATCAGGGCAAGTATTCGCTCGCCGAGCAGGTGCGGGTTCCTCCCGGCGCCGCGTCCAGGCCGATTGCGGTTACATTCGTTCCCGTGCCAAGTGCCGATTCCGGCCTGCTCGGTGCTGCCGGAAAAGCGGAGCAGGCAACTTTCCGCCCGGGAGCCTGCTTTTTCGATTATGACAACGATCGACGACCCGACCTTCTGATGCTGAATGTAGGCCCCGACCGCAAAGTCGTACTCTACCACAACGTGGGAGACCGCTTCGCGGATGCGACCGCCGGCGCCAATCTCGCCATCCCGAGCCGTGCCGTCAGCTGTGTCGCCGGCGACTATGACAACGACGGCTGGACGGACGTCGTGATCGCTCTGGAGTCGGGCCTCCGGCTGTTCCACAACGAAGGTAACGGCACGTTCCGCGATGTGACCGATGCCTCCGGACTCGGTGCGATGACGGCTCCGGTCTTTGCTTTGAACTTTGTCGACTATGATCACGACGGCGACGCAGACCTGCTGGCCACCACGCTTGCCGGGAGCGCGAGGCTGTGGAGGAATAACGGCAACGGCACGTTCACCGACACTTCCTCGGACACGATGCCCGGTGAAGTCGCAAACTGCCCGGATGAGCATTGCGACGGACTTCGACAACGACCGGGCCGTGGACTTGATCGTGACTCGCGCGCAGGGACCGCCGTCGTTGTTCCGGAATCCTCGCGAAGGGAGATTCCGGGCTACCCCGCTGTTGAGCGGCGCGTCCCTGACGGCCACCCGAGGCGTCGTGGTCTTCGACTTCGACAAAGACGGCTGGATGGACGTGGCCTTCACGCATGCCGGGTCTCCGGGATTGAGTCTGTGGCGGAACGTCGAGGGCAAACGGCTGGAAGCCGTGCCGCTCCCCAAGCTCAATTGGACCGACGGCTGGGGCCTGGCGGCGGTCGACTACGACAACGATGGTCGGGCTCGACCTGGCTGCGGTCGGGTCCGCAGGGCCAAATGCGCGGGTCATCCTGCTGCGCAACGAAGGGAGCGCCGGATTCCGGGAACTCACCGGAGAAGCCGGCCTGGACAAAGTGAACCTCGACAATCCTGGCTCGCTGATCACCGCGGATTACGATGGCGATGGCGACGCCGACCTGCTCATTACGCAGGATGGCGGTCCGCCGGTGCTGCTGCGCAACGACGGCGGGAACAGGAATCACTGGCTGAGGCTCTCGCTCAAGGCCCTGGCCGACAACAGGAGCGCCGTCGGTACCAAAGTGGAGGTCTTCGCCGGCGCGCTCTACCAGAAATTTGAAGTGCAGTCTTCCTCCGGCTACCTGGGGCAGAACGCGCCGGAGATTCTGGTAGGCCTCGGCGACGTCAAGGAAGCGGAGATTGTGCGGCTGCTCTGGCCGACCGGCGTTCTGCAGGATGAAGTGCAGCTGGCCGCGGGTCGGTCGCACCAGATCGCAGAAAATGACCGGCGGGGCAGCTCGTGTCCCATCCTGTTCGCCTGGAACGGCGCCCGCTACGAATTCATCTCCGATCTGATCGGTCCGGGAATCGTCGGTCACTGGGTGGCCCCGGGCGAGCGCAACACTCCCGACCCGACCGAATACGTGAAAGTAGCGGGACCCGCGCTCCGTGCGCGGCAGGGCCGGCTGAGCCTGCGGCTGCTCGAGCCGATGGAAGAGGTCGTCTACCTCGACCAGGTACGGCTGATTGCCGTGGACCATCCCTCTGATGTCGAGGTCTATCCCAATGAGCGTTTTGCCAGCGCGCCGCCGTTCCCCGACTTCCAGGTCATTGCCAGCCGGGGGGCGCGCCTGCCGCTGGGCGCCTGGGACGACCGCGGGCGCGACCTGAGGAGCGAATTGCGCGCACGCGACCGCTTCTACGTCACGGGGTTCCGTTCGCTCCCCTTCACGGGTTTTGCCGAACTGCACGGAGTCGAACTCGAGCTGGGAGCATGGGATCCGGCGCAACCTCTGCGGCTCCTCATGCGCGGTCTGACCGACTACTTCACCGCCACCTCGGTCTATGCCGCACACCAGGCCGGTGTCCTGGCCATCCCGCCCTATCTCGAGGCGCAGGACGCCGTCGGGCACTGGAAGCGCGTCGTGGACGACCTGGGCTTCCCCGCCGGCCTGGCGCGCACCATGGTGGCAGACCTGACCGGGCGGCTGCCCGCCGGCACCAGGCGGGTGCGGATCATGACGAACCTTAAAATCTACTGGGACCAGATCCTGCTGGATACTACGTCCAAAGCCAACCTCACCCGGCTCAACGAGGTGCCGCTCGCCGAGGCCGCCCTCGGATTCCGCGGCTACCCGCGCGAATTGCGCGGCGATCCGCCGAGCGACATCCGTTACGCGTACGAAGACGTCAGCCGCACCGGGCCGTACGCGCGGCACGCCGGGAATTACACGCGCTACGGCAACGCACTCGGGTTGCTGGCAGCATCGGATGACCGCTTCGCGATTCTCGGTTCCGGCGACGAGGTGCAACTGGAATTTGATTCCTCGCGGCTTGCGCCCCCGCCGGCAGGCTGGACCCGCGACTACTTCTTTTATGCGGACGGATTCGCGAAGGACATGGATTTCTACGCGGCGTACGGATACACCGTCGAGCCGCTCCCCTTTCACGCCATGCGCGGCTACCCTTACAAAGGTACGGAAAGTTATTCCCAGGAAGGCCCTTACCTGCAGTACCAGCTCGATGTGAATACACGGCAGGTCTCGGGCCGCGGCGCGACGAGTTATCGCTTCAACTACCGGCGGGAGGCGGCCGCAAAGCCCGGAAAGAGGCCGGAGCCGATCTCGATGAAATAAATGACCGGGAGGCGAAACATTATGTGTGCAGGAATGTTTCGGGTGGCCTGGATTGAATCGAGTCGAGGATGGTGCTAAGGTGATAGCAATTATGAAGCAAGCCGAAATCAAGTTCACCTACCGCGACTACCAGCAGCTGCCCGATGACAAGCGCTACGAGCTCGTGGAAGGAGAACTTTACTTGGTCCCGTCCCCTACCCTGTACCACCAGCGTGTTTCGAGACAACTCGAGATGGCCCTCTGGATGTACATTGGCCAAAATGCCCTGGGTGAGATTTATGATGCGCCATGCGATGTCGTGTTTTCCGAGCTCAGCGTGGTACAGCCGGACCTGCTTTTCGTGTCCAAGGAGCGCCTCAATATTTTGACAGAGGCAAACGTTCAAGGTGCGCCCGATCTGGTTGTGGAAATTTTATCTCCATCGACAGGGCAGCGGGACCTGGGCATCAAGCGCAAACTCTATGCCAAGCATGGAGTCCGCGAGTACTGGATTGTCGATCCCGAGGCCAAAACCGTCGAAGTGCTGACATGGACCGAAGGTGGCTATCGCACCGAGGCGGTCGTGCCCAAGACCGAAACCCTTACCTCCAGCCTGTTCCCCGGCCTGAGCCTGAACCTCGCCGAAGTTTTTTGAGCGCGTGGGGGAATGCGGGTTCCATCTGAATCATCATCCAGGTCTATCCGCGGGAGGGACCTGCCTGCAGTACCAGCTCGATGTGAATACGCGGCAGGTCTCGGGCCGCGATGCGTCGAGTTATCGCTTCGATTGCCGGCGGGAGGCTGCCGCACCTCCCCGGGTAAGAAATAACCACCGGGAACAAAAGGGTGATTGAGAGCCCGTGGTGTGTGTCAGAAAATCAATGATTCCTGCGTCGTCAATCCGCGTGATAGGTGATTTCCCGGCGCTCGAGGTGGGAACGCCGAAAATCGCATCTGTTTAGCCGATGCTAAACAGCAGAACGCAAGGACGCAAAGAGATTCCTTTCGGTTCGCGGGCATGGGCGGCCTTCGGCCGCATCCTTGGGCGAGCCGCGGGAGAATGCGCAATCCTCCTGAGTAGCCGCTACCCGCGCTTTCTCCCGCGGCTCGCCCAAGGATGCGCCAGCGCGAAGCGCTGCGCCCACGCCTGTTGCTCAGTGTCGATCTTTGCGCCCTTGCGCCCTTGCGTCTTTGCGTTTTGCTTCTTCATCCATTTGATTTGGCTAAACAATTACCAAAAATCGGGATCCGGTTCCATCCGGAGCCAGGTGACGCATTCCGTCCAGTTTTCCCGCGCGTCGTATTGATACTGGAGGCGGAGATGTTGTGTGTAAGAGTCTTGCGGAACGGTGACGCCGCTGATTTTTTGAGCCAGGTGGATGGTATTCTGGTGCGGGATATTCCTGGGAGCGCCGGAAGTGTATTTATGATAAAATTCTTGTTTCGATACACAATGGCGCCGGGAATTCGGGCGCTCGAGGGCCAGCGATGTCGAGATTTCTGCGCGCGCTTATTGCGGTCGCGTTCGCCTGCGGTATAGTCCCCACGAGAGCGGGAGCCCAGGTTGCCGCGAAAAAAACCCAGGCCTCCGACCCTTCGGAATCGACCATCAAAGCTTTGAAATTGGCGGAAAGCGGCCGCTGCGCGGAGGCCCTGCCGGTTCTCAAGCGCACCACGCAAGGCCTGCCGGACAAGCAGCTTCGCTACCTCGCCGCCTTTGCCACCGTTCGCTGCGGCATGAGCGTCAACGACATGTCAGCTGTCCTGAACGCGCTCGTGCTGTTGCGGCGCGATTTCCCTGAAGATCCGGAAGTGCTCTACGCCGCCGCCCGCATCTTCGCACAGCTCGCCGACCGCACGGCCAAGGATCTGGCCGAACGGTTTCCCACCTCTCCGCAGGTGGGCAAGCTCAATGCGGAGGTGTTCGAATCGAAGCAGATGTGGAAGGAGGCGATTGCGGCCTACCGCAACATCCTGGCACAGGATCCCAAGGTCCCGGGCATCCACTACCGCATCGCCAGCATTCTGCTTGACACGTCATCGACCGCGGAGGCCGTTGCGGAAGCGAAAAAGGAATTGGAGGCGGAGCTCGAGATCAATCCCAACAGCGCCGCAGCCGTGTTCGTAATGGGTGAGATCGCGCGGCGGGCGGGCAGCTGGGACGAAGCCGTCCGGCTGTTCACGCGTGCCTCGCAATTGGATGCCGGGTTTATGGAGGCTTACTTCTCGGTTGGTCTGTCGCTCAATGCTTCGGGCAAGTACGCCGACGCGATCGCGCCGCTGGAGCGCTACGCCAAGGGCGTGCCGGACGACCCGGCGGGGCATTATCAGCTTGCCATCGCTTACTCCCGCACCGGCAACAAGGCGGCTGCGGATCGTGAGCTACAGCTTCAACGGGAAGCCCTGGCTAAGAAAAAGCTGGAGAGCGCCGACCGGCCGGCGGCCGAGTGCCTCGGTGAACTCCATTATGGATGCATCGATTCCAATGTGGCCCTACTCTAGATCGCGCCGCCGGTTCCTTGGCCGGCTTGGTCAGGCTGGACTGGCGGCCTTGTTGCCGCGTGGCATCTGGGATGCATTCCCGGCGCAGACGCCGCCGGCTTTTGAAGAGATCCCCCCCGCCGCAAGTGGAATCCACTGGGTCCACGTCGCGGGACTCACACCCGAAATGTACGTGCCCGAATCGCTCGGTGCCGGCTGTGCTTTTCTCGACTACGATAACGACGGCTGGATGGACATTTACCTGGTCAACAGCGGCAAGTGCGACTTCTTCGACCCGCCCAAGCCGCTGCGCAACGCCCTCTATCACAATAACCGCGACGGTACGTTTACGGATGTGACCGAACGCTCCGGCGCTTTTGGTACGGCGTATGGAATGGGCGTCGCGGTCGGAGATTACGACGGTGATGGGTTTCCGGATATCTACGTTACCCAGTACCCGCGCAACGTCCTCTATCACAACAACGGGGACGGCACATTCACGGATGTGACGGAGAAAGCGGGCGTGGCCGCGCCGGGCTGGACGACCAGCGCCGTCTGGTTCGACTACGACAACGACGGCCGCCTCGACCTGTTCGTCTGCGAATTCCTGGAATTCAGCAAGGCGAAAAACGTCTATTGCGGCACACCGCCCCTGCGCGCCTACTGCATGCCGACCGCCTATCCGGGATTGCCGTGCCGGCTCTTCCACAACAACGGCGACGGCACGTTCACCGACGTCACCCGCGAAGCGGGCCTCTCCAAGGAGGCGAAGGCCTGGGGGGTTGTGGCCGCGGACGTCAACAACGACGGCTGGATGGACCTGTTAGTCTCCAACGACAAACTCCCCGCCTTCCTGTTCGCCAGCCGAAAGGGCAAATTCGAAGATATCGGTCCGCTCGCTGGTGTTGCCTACAACTCCATGGGTGTGGCGCGTTCCACCATGTGCGTGGATGCGGCCGACTTCGACCAGGACGGGTGGATCGACCTTTTCGCCACCACCATTGACCACGAGATGTACTCGCTTTATCGGAATCTGAAGAACGAGGCTTTTGACGACCTGTCCATTCCTATCGGGCTCGGCGCGGCCACCATGCTCATGAGCGGCATGGGGAGCCGCCTTTTTGATTACGATAACGACGGCGATCTCGACCTGATCCTGTGCAATGCGCACGTCGACACGGTCGTGCAACAGCGCATCCCCGATGTGAAGTATAATCAGCAGATGCTTCTGTTCCGCAATGTCGGAGGAAAGTTGAAAAACGTCAGTGCGGAAAGCGGGCCGATCTTCGCCAAAGACCTCGGCTCGCGTGGAATGTCGCTCGGCGATTTCGACAACGACGGCTCCGTGGATATGCTGATTTCGACCAACGACGGACCGCCGATTCTGCTGAAGAACAACGCGGGCCGGCAGAACCACTGGCTCGGCGTGCGGCTCAGGGGCCGCAAGGCCAACCCGGATGCCATCGGGGCGAAGATCACCTGGCGGTCGGGGGACTTCCAGCGCCACACCTGGCTCGCCGGCCGGGGCGGCTTTCTTTCCGCGCATGACCCGCGCGCCGTGCTCGGCCTGGGGCCGCGGACGAAACTGGATTGGATCGAGGTAAAATGGCCCCCGCCCAGCGACAAAGTCGAGCGCTTCGTCAATCCCCCGGTTGATCGCTACATCACAATCGTAGAAGGAGAGGGCAAATGGGTATGACTGGCCTCTGTCGCGAAATCCCTGATGAAGCCCCGGAGGGGCGGTTAGACAGTAGCCACGGGCGTAAGCCCGGGGTCTGCAAACGCGCAAGGACGAGCCCTGGGGGGGCGACAGCAATTATCGGGAGCGAAGCCTCCCGCCCCTGCCGGGGCTCGTTCGTATCTGATTTCGTACCGGGGGCTTGCGCCCCCGGTTATTGTCTGATCGCCCCTCCGGGGCTTCGCCACGACATGGTTGCGCAACGGATACCGACCGGATTCATGCCTGGCCGGTTCGCTCTGATCCTGGCCGTGGCGTGGTTCGCCCTGGCCGGCCTGGCGGCGCCGACATACGCGCAGCGCGGCCAAGGCAGCGGCGGCGACTCCGCCGCGGAAGCCGAGCTGCAGAAGGGAATCGCGCTCACGCGCGGTGGAAAGTTCAATGAAGCCATTCCGCACTTCCTCGCCGCACAAGGACAGGTCCGCGATGCGAACGCCCTCAGCTTCAACCTGGCGCTCTGCTACGTCGGCACAGGACAATACCCGCCGGCCATCGCATTGCTCAACGAGCTGCGGTCAAAGGGCCTCAGCAGCGCGAATGTCGAAAACCTGTCTGACCCAGTCATTGCTGGGCAACCGGCAGCCTGACGAGGCTTTCGCCGCCTTCGAGCGGGCGTCGCGCCTGGCGCCGAAGGACGAGAAGCTCTATCTCTACATCGTCGAGTCGTGCATGGGCCACGGCTACCTCGACATGGGCCTCAAGGTCGCGGAGATCGGGTTGAAGAGTCTGCCCCGTTCCGCGTCCCTGGTCTTCGAACACGGCATTCTGCTGGCGCGACTGGACTTTATCGATGAGGCCATGAAGGAACTCCAGAAGGTGACCGAACTGGCGCCGGGCAGTGATGTCGCTTACATCGCGGCGGCGCAGAAGAGCATCTTCGAGAGCGACGTGGACGAAGCCGTGCGCATAGCCCGCGAGGGCATCGGCAAAGGGAAACAGCACTTCATGCTGCTGGCGCTCTATGGCGAGGCGGTTCTGCTCTCCGGTGTCGAAACCGCAGTCAGGAATTCGCCGAGGCCCGCGCCGCTCTGGAGC
Source organism: Terriglobia bacterium (assembly GCA_963824985.1). Lineage (GTDB taxonomy): Bacteria > Acidobacteriota > UBA6911 > UBA6911 > UBA6911 > JAFNAG01. The sequence goes on along the minus strand of CAWGRQ010000008.1, from coordinate 77,488 downwards.
AGGCCGTCGCCGTGAGCCCCACCTATGTCAGCGCGCGGATGTCTCTCGGGAAGCTGTATCTGATGGAGGGCCGCACGGACGATGCCATCGTGCAACTGAATGTGGCCCGGGAGCTGGATCCGAAAAATTCCGCAGTCTATTCCAATCTGGCAGCCGCCTACCGCCGCCGGGGCGACACCGCGCGGGCCGAAGAGATGCTCGCAAGCCTGGACAAGCTCAACAAAGAAGAAATAGATAGGATCCGAAATGCGCCGGGCGACCGCAAGGCCGGCTACATGTCGAACCCTGTCAAAAAAGAAGAAGTAAAGTTCGAGCAATCCGTGGCGTTTATAGTGTCCACGCAGGAGCAGAGAAGCAGGGACACTATGCACCAGGTACTGAAGTGTACTTACTTTGCCCGGAACGCGAGGGAAGGGTCGATCAACCAGCCCCACGCCTTCCTTGACTGCGATGATCTGGTTGCTTTTCAGTTTTTCGAGCTTCGTGATCGTCCCGCCGGGCCAGATGATTTCGACCGCGTCAATCTCCGCGTGCTCCCCCAGGCCGAAGTGCAGCCGCGGATCCTGGGCCGACTGATAACTCATGCCGCCTTTCCTCTGATCGTGCTTTACGAGATCGCCGGCGGTCACTTTCACACGCGCGCCCACGCCGTCGCGGTTCGATTTCGTCCCCATGAGCATAATCTCCAGCCAGTGGTTTGCGTTGCCGCCATCGTTGCGCAGCAGTTGCGGTTTCTGGCCGCAGTGGTTTACGAGGATGTCCACGTCACCGTCATTGTCGAAATCGCCTATTGCAGACCCCCGGCTGACGAACGGCTTCTGCATGTCCGACCCGATCCGGTTGCTGACGTTCTCGAATTTGCCTTTCCCTATGTTGCGGAACATCTGCTTGGGTTCGGCGTAGGTCGTATTCGGGTGGTAGAGCTGCACATTGTCCATGACGTTGCCGGTTGCGACAAACACATCGACGAAGCCGTCGTTGTCGTAATCAAGGAAATTGGTGCCGAACCCGCTCGTCTGATAGGTGTCATAACCCATCTTTGAGGACAAGGTCGCATCCGTGAAGCTCCCGTCGCCCATATTGCGGTAGAAGCGGTTGAGCTGCAAATCAAGATGGGTGATGTACAGGTCCAGCCATCCGGTATTCGTGGTGTCGGCCGCATCCACCCCCATGCCTGCTTCCATCTGGCCATCGCCGCCCACTGCCGCCCCGGCCATGTAGCCGACTTCGCGAAACGTGCCGTCGCCCTTGTTATGAAAAAGGTGGTTGGGCTGCGCGTCGTTCGAGATGAATATGTCCTGCCAGCCGTCGTTGTTGTAGTCGAACGTCACCACGCCCAGTCCGTTCGCCGCCTTGGGACCCACGCCCGAGGATTGGCTCGCGTCGGTGAAGGTGCCGTCGCCGTTGTTGTGGTACAGCTTTGCCGGTTGGCCGTGGAAGACATTCGGGTGGCAGTAGCTGCGCATGCCGGGGCCCTGGTCGCCGCAATAATAGTTGTGATCCGGCGTCCAGTCGACGTAGTTCGCGACGAGCAGATCCAGGAAGCCGTCTTTGTCGTAATCGAACCAGGCCGCGCTCGAGGCCCAGAGGCCCCGGTTTTCCACTCGGGCGGTCGCGGTGACGTCGGTAAACGCTCCCTTGCCGTTGTTGCGGTACAGGATGCAGCGGCCATAGCCAAGAACGAACAGGTCGGGAAAGCCGTCGTTGTCGTAGTCCCCGACGGCCACCCCCATGCCGAACAAACCCTCTGCCCCGACACCGGCGGATGCCGTCACATCGGTGAAGGTTCCATCTCCCTTATTGCGATAGAGCGCGCTGCGCAGCGGCTGTTTCGGGGTGTAAATCTTCGTGGCCGCGCCGTTGACAAGGTAGAGGTCCATGAAGCCGTCCTGGTCGTAGTCGATCCACGCACAGCCGGCGCCCATGCTCTCAATCAGATACTTCTCGGGTGTCCAGGCGTTGTCGTGCACGAAGGTGATGCCGGCAGCGGGTGCGATGTCGGTGAATGTCACCGCGGCCGGGGGAAGGGCCCGACCCGAGAGCGTGGCAACACAGGTGATTGCCAGCAGGCTGAGCCAGCCTCGCCGCGTGATGTTGGACATACCGCTCACTAAAAGCTCCTCACAAGTCAGCTCGTTTCGCCCGCTGATTCTAGGTGCCGAGGGGCAAAGGAAACAAGGGGAAAATGGTCCATCGGCGGGGAAGCATCACCGGCTTCGCGAACAGCGATCTTACCGGCATTTTTGCTTCGATCTGAGGGCCTGCAGATTTAATAAAGAAATTTAAGAAAGGTCTTGACAGACATTTGGAGCGCTCGTATGCTCGACGCCAGAGGCTGCGGTGCGGAGTATGCTAGTGAGCAAGCACTCGCATCAGCGGCTTCTGGCGTCGTGGCAGTCGGCTCTGCCGGTCATTATCGGTACATCGTACGAGTTTTTCTTAGGTTCCCGGCTTTCACTCCGCCTTACCCATCACACTACTTTCGGCTGTTAGGAGGCTTTATGCGGCATTGGTTTTTCGAAAGGACCAGGTTGTGCGTCACGATTTGCCTGGTGGTGTTGGCTATGACCGCGTCCGCATGGGGACAGGAAACCCGCGGGCGCATTAATATCACCGTGCTCGATCCGCAACGGGCCATCGTGCCCGGAGCCACTCTTGAGCTCGTCGATCTGGCGACCAACGAAACGCGTACCGCCGCGACGCAGAGTGCCGGCACCTACTCTTTTGTCAGCCTGCCGCCCGGAAAGTACAGGCTGACAGTCTCCAACCAGGGATTCCGAAATGCCATCTTTGACGTGGTGACCGTTGAGGCAACCAGGGCCACCGACGTCATAGCGACTTTGCAGATCGGTTCGCCGACCGAGACCGTCACGGTGCAGGCCGTGGCGCCGGTCGTGGAGGCGAGCTCGGTAGCCATCAGCTCAACCATCGATTTGAAGCAGATCGAGGGCCTGCCCATCGTCGGCCGCGACATTGGACAACTGTCGCGCATCGTACCCGGTTATACGGGCACATGGAATGGTCTCCCCACGATGGCCCAGGGCAACAACGTGGACGGCGTCATCAGCAGCACCAGCCGGATGAAGTTCGGCGGCAACTCCGCTCCGAGCGTTCAGGTGCGGCTGGAAAACATCGAGGAGATGACGGTGTCGACCGACCAGATGGACATGAACCAGGGCTTCGGCATGGCCGTCATGCAGAACAATTACACCACGCGCCGCGGAACCAACGATTTCCACGGCCAGGTGTTCTGGGACCACCGCAACGACAACCTGAACGCCAACAGCTGGTCCAACAACAGGGCGCGAGTCGGGTGCAACCCGTGGCCTAATTGCAAAAAGGCCGAGTTCAAGCTCAACGAGTTCGGCGGCAGCGTCGGCGGCCCGATCTTGAAAAACAAGCTCTTCTTCTTCTTCAGCCTCTCCACCGCGCGGCAGCCGGGCTCCTCGACCAGGAACAGCAGCTTTCTTACCTTGGACGCGCAGCAGGGGAATTTCACCTATAAAGGCACGGACGGGCAGAACCATACCGTAAATGTGTTCAATGTGGCAAAGAGCTTCAATGCATCGCTGCCGGGCACCGTGAACAGCGTAATCGCCACCGAGATGGCGGGCATCAACCAGGCGGTCGGGTCCGCGGGCACCAGCATAAACACCACCACCGATCCGATCATCAGTTCTGTCAGCTGGACCTCGCCGAGCCCGCAAACCTCGTGGTATCCGACCTTCCGCGTAGATTACACCCCGAGTTCGATGTGGCGCATAAATCTGGCCGTAAACTCGACCAAGACGAAATCGCCGACCGGCAATTCTCCCAACTTCCCGGGACAGGAGTTCATCGATCGCGCCGGCGGAACCAAGTCGAACCGCATAAGCTCCTCGCTCGGAATTGACTGGACGGCAACGAATACCTTGCTCAACGCATTCCGGTTCGGCTACCTGTACCCCCCGTCATGGAATCCCGTCGGCGATAGTGAGGGGTTCGAAGGCTGGCGCAATGCCCCCCAAACCGTGGCTTGGCCTCTGGTAACTTCGCCGATGACCTGGAGCTATCCGATTTCCAACTATTATCCCGTTTTCACCATTGCGGATACGGTTACCTGGCAGAAGGGAGCGCACACGCTCAGCATGGGATTCTCGTGGTATCGGGAGAATGATCGCTATTGGAATCGGCCCGAACCTACCGATATCAGTCTCGGACTGGTCACAGGCGATGCCGCTCTCGATGCCTTGACCAATTCCGGCAGCTACCAGCCGTTGCCCGCAGCGTCTACAACCCAACAGGCGAATGCGCGAAGCCTCTATGCCCTGCTGACCGGGCGCACCAGCTATTACACGGGAATGTATCCGTACGATCCCAAAACCGGGAATTACGTTCAGGAGCGGCTCCGTCACTTCGATCTGAACGAAGTCGCCAAAGCGGGGGGATTGTTCTTCCAGGATAGCTGGCGCCTGAGGTCGAATCTGACTGTCAACGCCGGCCTCCGCTGGGACTTCACCTCCGCCAGCTACGACAAGCAGGGCGCCTATCACAACGCCGACCTGGCTTCCATCTATGGTCCTTCCGGCATCGGCAACCTTTTCAAGCCCGGCACCCTCACCGGCAACATGAATCCGACGCTCGAGGAACGAGTCCAGCCTTACAACAACTGGTACGTTTCGCCGCAGCCGTCTCTGGGGATTGCCTGGACCCCGCAGTGGAAGGAAGGGATTCTCGCGAAGATCTTCGGCGATCAAGGCACCGTGATCCGCTCCAGCTTTTCGCTGCGCAACTTTTCGGTGCCGTATCAGTATTTCTGGAACAACGCGACCAATTATGGCGGGTTTTATTACCAATTCTACACAGCCACGGCCCGGCTCGGCGGCGGAGCCGGCAGTTTCGATCCGGGCAGCGTATCGCTGGGGCAACCGTATCCGCTGTTCAGTATCAATCCCCTGCAGTACGAAAAGTCCACTCCCGCGTCCAAGTTCACGTTCAACAACAATCAGACCACGAATGGCATAAACGGGATGGATTACAACCTCTCGCAGCCCTACACGATGAGCTGGACCTTTAATATTCAACGTAGGATCGGCGAATCGCGGGCTCTGGAGGTCCGCTACAGCGGAAACCGCACCATCCATCAATGGCTCTCTCTCAATCTGAACGAAGTGAACGTTTTCGAGAACGGGTTCCTTCAGGAGTTCACTAACGCCCAGAAGAACCTGGCCATCAATGGAAATTCGTTCGCCAACCTCAATCCGGCGGGCGGCACCGTGCCGGTGCCGATTCTGACGGCGGCTTTCACGGGCAGCAGGGACGGCTCGCAAACGGCCAGCGACTTCACGCGCGGTACCTTCGTAACTCAACTCAACACCGGGGCGGTCGGTTCCATGGGCCAGTCGCTAACACAACTCCCGTACTTCTGCCGTCTGGTGGGAGCTTCGTTTACGCCCTGCGCGACCAACGCCGGTTACACCGGTGCGGGCGGGGGCTACCCGATCAATTTCTTCCAGGCGAATCCCTTCGCATCGGGGATCCCGGTCACGGTGATGACTGACCCAGGCTGGTCCAACTACCACTCTCTGCAGGTCGATTTGCGCCAGCGCTTCTGGCACGGCCTCCAGTTCGACGTCAACTACACCTGGACCCACACGATGGGGGTCACCCCCGGAACCGACTGGACCGGCGCGTACCCGGCCTATACCTTGCGCAATCTCGAGGAGAGCTATGGCCCGACGGCGTATGACCTGCGTCACGTCGCCAACATCGCCGGGACCGTGGACCTGCCGTTCGGAGCGGGCAGGAAGTGGGCGCAGGGCGGCCCACTCAATAAGGTTCTCGGCGGCTGGTCGGTCGGCACGATCATGACCTACCGGTCCGGGGCCCCCTCCCGGTTAACGGGTAACTATCTCACATTCAACAATATCGGCGACGGCGGCGTGATCCTCAAAGGAGTCACCCGGGAAGAGCTCCAGAATGCCGTCGGCGTATACAGAGACGACCCCGATCGTATTCAGACGATCGATCCCAGGTTCCGGACGATCGGTATCGGCGCCAACACAACCTACATTACGGCCAATACCACGCCCGGGACGATGGCGGGGACGTTCTATATCTACGGTCCCGGCGGCTTCGAATGTGACATGAGTGTCACGAAGGATACCGCCGTCACGGAACGGTCGAGGATCACCTTCCAGGCGCAGTTCCTGAATGCTTTTAACCATCCGATCTTCCGAAATACGCCCGGCGGCAACGTCCGTTCCACCAGCTGGGGGACAACCACCGGCGCTTCGAACAATGCTCGAGTGATCGAATTCCGGCTCAAGATTTCATTCTAAGCCGCTTTCCATAAGTATTGCCGGACCAGGCCCGCACTCCGTGGGCCTGGTCCTTTTTTTTGGTGACTGTTCAGGCATATGGTCAGAGGCGGCACAAAACGCCACGGATTTCACGGATTCCACTGATTCTTTTAAATCACTACCCAAATGCAGTGTTTATTGCGCGCTTCCGGATGCAGGCGAGATCGACATTATCCGGCGCGACTTGATATCCGCTTACCTTATGCATCCAGATCTGTGAAATCGGTGGAATCCCGCGGCTGCTTTTACAAAGGCCGAATAATTTTTGCCTTTAAGCACGGGCGCACCTCCCCCCGCAGTCCCATCGGCAAGCTTTCAGGATGATTTTGGGGATGAAGCGCGCTATTCGAGGCTCAGCAAAAACTCGCCGGTGCCGACGGTCTTGCCGGGGGTTACGCCAATCTCACGAACGACGCCACCCTTCGGCGAGCGGATCTCATTCTGCATCTTCATCGCCTCCAGCACCAGGAGGCCCTGGTCATAGGCGACCGTGTCGCCGGGACTTACCAGGATGCGAACCACTTTTCCCGGCATATCGGCGGTCATCCGCTGCAGTCCCGACCGACCTTCCTCCATGTCCCGCTGGTGGAGCAATCGGCGGGAATCGACGACCTGGAGGGAGTAGGATCCATCCCGGCCAACCACCGAACAGCTGCCGGAGGAGAATTCGATCAGGAAATCGTAGACGCGCCCATCCAGGATCAGGGAGTATCGGCCATTGTCCAGGCGCACCCAATCGCAGGCCACTTCCCTGCCGTCCACGGTCACTTTGGGCGTGGCGGCGGAAACATCCACGTCTACCATCATCCGCCGATCGTCGTGTTTCAATTCCAGGATCACGATTCCCTCAGGTTCAGATTCGGGCGGCGCTGAACTTCGCCGCGGCTCAACGCCAGCCGAGGCGCGGTTTGGCATTCCCCGCGCGACCGGAAATCTTCCAGGCGCTTTCCCGCCTGAGCACGGATTGCGCCGTCCCGTTCCCAGACGTCTGCGCATAGGCGATGGCGGCAGCCACCGTCACGGCATCGGTGGATGCCGCGGCTTGGCCGGCCCCCTGCCGGCGCTGCATAAATTCCCCGATGAAATCCGTTGAAAGCCGTCCCGCGACAAACTCCGGATCAGAAAGCACCGCTGCAAAAAACGACAGATTGCTGCGGATGCCGAGAATGCGGTATTCCCCGATGGCCCGGCGCATCCGTTCGATCGCCTGTTTACGGTTCGCGCCCCAGGTGACCAGCTTGGCCAACAGCGGGTCATAATGGATCGGCACCTCCCATCCGCGGTACACCCCGGAATCCACCCGGACCCCCGGTCCCTGCGGCTCGATCAACTCGCGAATGACACCGGGGGAAGGAAAGAAATTGTGTTCCGGGTCCTCGGCGTAGATCCGGCATTCCAGCGCCCAGCCTCTCAGCTCTACGTCCTCCTGACGGATCGTGAGCGGTTCGCCGGCGGCGATGCGGAGTTGCTGTTCCACCAGGTCGAAGCCGGTCACCATTTCGGTGACGGGATGCTCCACCTGGAGCCGGGTGTTCATTTCCAGAAAGTAGAATTGCTTCTGATCGTCCAGGAGAAACTCGACCGTGCCGGCATTCACATAGCCGGACGCGCGGATGACACGCAAAGCCGCTTCCCCCATCCGCCGGCGCAAGTCCTCATCAAGCACCGGGCTGGGGCACTCTTCCATCACCTTCTGGTGACGGCGCTGCACGGAGCATTCCCGTTCCCCCAGCCACACGGCGTGACCAAACTTGTCGGCCAGCACCTGGATTTCGACGTGGCGCGGCCGCACGATGTGTTTTTCCAGGTAGAGCGAGGGGTCACCGAAGGCGTTCTGCGCTTCCGAGCCGGCGGCTTCGAAATCCGAGCGCAGGCGGGCCTCATCCGGTACGAGACGCATTCCCTTCCCGCCTCCCCCCGCGGCGGCCTTGAGCATGACCGGGAATCCGATCTTTCTCGCTTCGGCCACGGCCTCATCGAGGGAGGTCAATGCCTGGTTGGTCCCCGGCACAATCGGCACGCCGGATGTCAGCAACACCGTGCGCGCTCCCGTCTTGCTCCCCATCAGGCTCATCGATCCCGCCGACGGGCCGACCATAGTTATGCCGGCGTCCGCACAGGCAGTGGCGAAACGCGGATTTTCCGACAGGAAACCGTACCCTGGATGAATGGCGTCCGCCCGGCAGCGCCGGGCAACGTCGAGAATTTTGGGGATGGCCAGGTAGCTCTCCGCGGAGGGCGCGGCCCCGAGGAGATAGGCCTCATCCGCCAGGCAGACATGCTGGGAGGCCCGGTCCGCCTCCGAGTAAACGGCCACGGGTGAGATTCCCAGATCGCGGCAGGCCCGGATGATGCGGACTGCGATTTCGCCGCGATTGGCGATGAGGACCTTGGTGAACATGACGCCTCCACTGCGTGCCGGCCTGCTGCCCGACGGGTCGCCGCCTGCCCGGCAAGCGGTCCCAACAGACCCCGTTCCCTGGGGCGCCACCGGCGCCCGCTCGCATGGGCGGATAGCTCAGCGCATCGCGCCCGCGGGTTTACAGGGGGATGTTGCCATGCTTCTTCGCGGGATTCGTATCCCTTTTGTTCTCAAGCATGCGCAAGCCCACGATCAGTTTCCGCCGCGTCACTCGCGGTTCGATGATCTCATCAACGTACCCGCGTTCGGCGGCAATATAGGGTGAGGCAAACTTGTTGCGAAATTCCTCCACTTTTCGCGCGCGGAATTCCGCGGTATCCGAGGTCCCCTTCAGCTCATTCCGATAAAGGATATTGACCGCCCCTTCCGGCCCCATAACCGCTATCTCGGCAGTCGGATAGGCATAGTTCAAATCGGTTCGAATGTGCTTGGAGGACATGACGCAATAGGCGCCGCCATATGCCTTGCGCGTGATCACGGTGATTTTTGGCACGGTGGCTTCCGCGAACGCATATAAAAGCTTGGCCCCATGCTTGATGATGCCGCCGAATTCCTGCGCGGTCCCCGGAAGGAATCCCGGCACATCCTCAAAAGTGATCAGGGGGATGTTGAAGGCATCGCAGAAACGGACAAAGCGCGCTCCTTTCACCGAGGCGGAAATGTCCAGGGTGCCGGCCAGGAAGGCGGGTTGATTGGCAACCAGGCCGACGGGCCGACCGTCCAGGCGCGCGAAACCGACCACGATGTTTTTGGCGAAGTGCTTGTGGACCTCGAAAAAATACTTGTCATCCACCACGGCCCGGATGATGTCCCGGATATCGTAGGACTGGTTGGGATCGCCGGGAACCATGAGGTTGAGATTCTCATCCTCCCGGTCCCAGGGGTCGTCGGTCGGTCTGACGGGCGGGTCCTCCATGTTGTTGGAGGGGAGGAAGGTCAGCAGTTCCCGGATGGTGGTCAGGCATTCACGGTCGTCGGCGACCGCGAAATGGGCAACGCCGCTGGTGGCATTGTGGGTGATAGCGCCACCCAGCTCATTCATGGTTACTTCTTCGTGAGTGACGGTCCTGATCACGTCGGGGCCGGTAACGAACATGTAGCTGGTGTCTTTGACCATCAGGATGAAATCGGTGATGGCCGGCGAATAAACCGCGCCTCCGGCGCATGGCCCCATGATGGCGGATATCTGAGGAATTACCCCGCTGGCGATCGTATTGCGCAGAAAAATATCGGCATAGCCGGCCAGGCTGACCACCCCCTCCTGGATCCGCGCCCCTCCCGAGTCGTTGAGACCGATGAGGGGAGCGCCCATCTTCATCGCCATGTCCATGACTTTGCAGATCTTTTCCGCATAAGCCTCGCTCAGGCTGCCCCCGAAGACGGTGAAATCCTGGGCAAAAACATAAACCACCCGTCCATCGATGCGTCCGTAGCCGGTGACGACCCCGTCGCCGGGGATCTTCTGGTGTGCCATGCCGAAATCGATACACCGGTGCTCGACGAAACGATCGAGCTCTTCGAAGCTGCCTTCGTCCAGAAGCAGATGGACGCGTTCATGGGCAGTCAGCTTGCCGGCATCATGCTGTCGCTTGAGCCGCTCGGGTCCGCCGGCCTCTTCAGCGCGGCGATTCAACGTTTCCAGCTCTTTCAGCTTCCGGGAAATATCCATAGGGTCTGTTCGCCAGTCCGGAACTCGGGTCGGGGCGGCCGGTATCGACAGATCATGCAGGTTACGTCCGGGCCGATTGCCTGACCGATTCCCAGTCTTTTAGAAACCGTTCGAGTCCGATATCCGTCAGGGGATGATTCATCAGCTGCATGAGCACCTTGTATGGAACCGTTGCCACATGCGCCCCCAAGAGCGCGGCGTCGCGCACGTGAAGCGGATGCCGGCAACTGGCCACCAGAATCTGGGTCGCAAAGTCGTAATTCGTGAAAATCTGCACCAGGTCGGATATCAGGTCCATGCCTTCTTCACTGATATCATCCATGCGCCCCACGAAAGGGGAGACATAGGTGGCTCCAAGCCGCGCCGCAACCAGAGCCTGGTTCGCGCTGAACACCAGGGTGACGTTGGTACGGATTCCTTCCGCGCTCAACTGCTTCAGGGCCTTCATCCCCTCTTTGATCATCGGGACCTTGACCACGATGTTTTCGTGAATCCCGGCCAGGTCATGCGCTTCGCGCAGGATGCCGTCGCAGTCGGTGCTCACCACCTCCGCGCTGATGGGACCGTTCACGATCCCGGTAATGTCGCGCAGGATGTCCTTGAAAGCGCGCTTTTCTTTCGCTACCAGAGAGGGGTTGGTTGTGACGCCATCGACGAGTCCATACTCGGCGGCTTCCCGGATTTCGCTGATATTTGCGGTATCGATAAAAAACTTCATGCGGTTCTCCCTTCCAAGGATGTCCATTATAGCAGACCCGGCACTGCAGACCGCAGCTCTTGCGCCAGCGGACGGTCGCGACGAATCGGACCTATTCCGAAGCAATCTCCGATTGTATCCGTTTAACCCTGTGTTCAGTGAGATGTCCTTTAACGGCAAAAAGCTGCCACGAATTTCAGGGATTCCACAGATTTTATGAAGGCACTGCCAAAAGGCGGTGTTTCATGCAGCCTCCAGGATGCAGGCAAAAACGATGACATCATCTGGTGCGCCTCGATACGCGCATGCGCTATGCATGTGAATTCGTGAAATCCGCGGCTGCTTATGAAGGGGCTGAACAGTTACCTCCGTTTTAATCCCCGGCGGCGCGGACGGGGTTGGACAAAATCCCGATGCCCTCAACCTCCACCTCGACCGTATCTCCCGCGGCCAGGGGTCCGACGCCGGCAGGCGTGCCGGTGGCGATGAGGTCGCCCGGGAACAACGTCATGATGCCGGCAAGAAAGCGGATCAGGGTCGATATGGAAAACAGCATATCGCTCGTCGGCGCCTGTTGGCGCACTTCGCCGTTGACACGGCAGGTGACCAACACGCGGCCCGGATCAAGTTCGGTTTCGATCCAGGGCCCGAAAGGGCAGAAGGTGTCGAAGCCCTTGCCCCGCGTAAACTGGACATCCTTTTTCTGCAGGTCGCGCGCGGTCACGTCGTTCACGCAGGAATAGCCGAGCACATATTGAAGCGGGTCGTCATCCGCGCGCAGGTTCCTTGCCGCTTTGCCTATGATCACACCGAGCTCAGCCTCGTGATCCACACGCCTGGACGCGGAAGGAAGGACAATCGGGTCCCCGGGGGAAATTACGGCACTCGGGGGTTTAAGGAAGATCATGGGCTCTTCTTCCGGAGGAACATTGCCCAACTCCCGCGCATGCGCGCCATAGTTGCGCCCGATTCCAATGATCTTTCCGGGGATCAGCGGAGCCAGCAGCCGCACCCTGTCGAGCGGGAGCCTGGTTTCCACCGGTTCCATGATTCCCGTCAGATCACCGCGGCACACAACGACGAAGCCGCCTTCGATGCGCCCGAAACCGGTTTTTCCCTCATGGTCGAAACGGCAGATTCTCATTTAACCTCCACGGTTCTGGCCGCTGCCTGGCTCTCATTCCCATGAGTGTCCACGGCAACGATCTGGTATTCGTAAATTTTTCCCGGAATGACCTGGTCATCCCGAAAACTCAAGGTCTGCACCAGCGGCTCCTGCAGCAGCATCCGGTTCCGGCGACCCCTCCATCCTGCGATAGACCCGATAGCCGGCCAGATCGGCAGCCGCGGAGGGGTGCCATAACAGCGTCACGATGCCGTTTTCCGCCACGGCCGTCAGATCCGCGGGCATGGGAGGGGGGAAGGTATCGGTCGGGGTTACCGGGAGCAGGGCCGAGGGGAAACTTTCCGCGTAAGGATTTTCCCGGCTGCCGACCGTGATAACGGCGTAATAGTAGGTCTTGTCGAACTGGAAGCCCCGGTCCTCAAATTCGGGCTGGAGCAGCAACTCCTCATTCAGCGACTTGATCGGGAGGGCCTTGGGATCCTCCAGCCGATAAACATTGAATCCCGCGATGCGCGCGGGCATCGACCCGTCATCGTTCTTTTCGGGGACTTTCCAGGCCAGCCGGATATGATCGGGGCTCAGAGTATAAGACAACCCCTCCGGGGCGGCCGGGATGGGAATGGGCGCCACAAAGGCCTGGTTGCTCAATCCGGCGGTCTGATTCCTGCGATTGATAAAGCGGACGGCGTAACGGAATCCGGCAGTGAAGCGGACATCCGGATCGGGGTGATCTGTAAACGCCAGGGCGCCTCCCCACAGGTAACCGGCGAGCTCACTGGCGGGAACGGTCATGATCTTTTCGGCCTGGGATAGGAATTTCTCTTCGGAGAGCGGACCGGCATCCTTGCGGATATCGCCGGCGATACGGAAAACCTCGACCCGGCCCATGGTCGTCACCAGGGAGCCGTTCGTGTTCAGGGTCGGCGGCGATACGGTCAGCATCACTCCATCGCCGTACTGGCGCGCGTTCAGGTCCAACGCGGGGCGCGGCACCAGCAGTTGCGGGGGTTCCGGGTCCCCGGTCTTGGCGCAGGCGCACAGGCCCAGAAGTGCGAGGCAGAGCAGGGGGCGGATGGGAAAGTTGTAAGAGGCAGGCATCACAGGATGTACCGGCTGGTGTCCTTGTCGGCGACGATATGGCTGAGCTTGCGCCGCACATAGTCGGCATCGATACGCACCGGCTTGCGGGCCATTTCTCCTCCCTTGAACAGGATGTCTTCCAGGAGCGCTTCCAGGATAGTGTGCAGGCGCCGAGCGCCGATATTTTCCGAACTGTCATTGACGATGCATGCCAGGCGCGCGATTTCCCGGATGGCTTCCTCGGAAAAGCGGAGTTTCACTCCCTCGGTCCCGAGCAGCGCGACGTATTGCTTGATCAGGGCATTTTGCGGCTCCTTGAGGATGCGCACGAAGTCCTTTTCCGTCAGCGTCGCCATCTCGACCCGGATGGGAAAGCGTCCCTGGATCTCGGGAATGAGATCGGAAGGTTTCGACACGTGGAATGCGCCGGCGGCTATGAACAGGATGTGATCCGTACGGACCATGCCATAGCGGGTACTGACATTGGTACCTTCTATGATCGGCAGGATGTCTCTCTGCACGCCCTCCCGGCTAACGTCCGGACCATGCCCGCTTTCGCGCCCGGCGATCTTGTCGATTTCATCAAGGAAGATAATGCCGTTGTCCTCGACGCGATCCAGGGCGGTCCGCGCGACCTGTTCCATATCGATCAGCTTCTGCTCCTCCTCCTGCTCGAGGTAATCCAGGGCCTCGTCGACCGTCATGCGGCGTTTTTTGGGTTTGCCTTCCATCATGCCCGAGATCAGGTCTTTCATATTGAACTGAATCTCTTCCATGCTCGCCCCTTCAAAAACCTGGAATGCGAAGGGGCTGACCGGATGCTCGCGCACTTCCATTTCGATGAGGCGGCGATCCAGCGCGCCGGTATGCAGGCGCCGGCGCAGCTTGTCACGTATTCGTTCCACCCGGTCAAGGTCCTTGCCAGGATCGCCGGAACTGCGTTCCCCGGGGGTCGGTTCGAGCGCCGCCAGCAGCAGGTCTAGCACCCGCTCTTCGGCGTTGCGTTCCGCTGTCTCCGCGACTTCCGCCAGCCGCTCCATGCGAACCATGTCCACGGCGGTCTCGACCAGGTCGCGGATCATGGATTCGACGTCGCGCCCGACATAACCGACTTCCGTAAACTTGGTGGCCTCCACCTTGAGAAAGGGAGAATTGGCCAGCCGGGCCAGCCGGCGGGCGATTTCCGTTTTGCCGACCCCAGTCGGGCCGATCATGATGATGTTCTTCGGGGCAACCTCCTCGGCCATCTCCGGATCCAGCTTCTGGCGCCGGACCCGATTGCGCAGGGCAATGGCAACCGCTTTTTTGGCTTCGAGCTGCCCGACCACATAGCGGTCGAGCTCGGCAACAATCTCGCGAGGGGGCATGTCATCGAGCCCGCGGGCAGAGGAGGGGGGGCGTTTTCGCATTTCCGGCAGATTCCTTTCTCGCACCGGCGCGGTCGAGGCGCCGCCGGTCAATGTCCATCCCCGGCCTGGAAGGCCACAGACAGGACGCTATCGTTTCCGTCGGCCGCCTTTTGCCGGTTTCAGAACCTCAACGATGATGTCTCCGTTGGTAAAAATGCAGATTTCGCTGGCAATGCGGACCGATGCCAGGGCGATTTCCCGAGCCGACAGTTTGGTGTGGAGCAAGAGCGCCCGGGCGGCGGCCAGCGCATAGCTCCCTCCGGAACCAACCGCCAGTGTCCCGTCGTCGGGTTCGATGACATCGCCGGTTCCCGACAGCAGGTACGTGGCGCGGCCATCGGTGGCCAGGAGGTAGGCCTCCAGATGGCGCAAGGCCCGGTCCATGCGCCACTCCTGCGCCAATTCAACAGCAGCCCGGTTCAGGTTGCCGTGAAACTGCTCCAGCTTGGCTTCCAGCCTGGAGAACAAGGCAAAGGAATCGGCCGTGGCGCCGGCAAAGCCGACCAGGATGCTGTCATTGTGGATGCGCCGGATTTTGCGGGCACTGGCCTTGACAATCGTATCCCCGAGCGTGACCTGGCCGTCGCCGGCCATCGCCGTCTCCTCGCCGCGCCTGACCAGCAGAATCGTGGTGCCATGAAATACCAAATTGGATGAAATCATCAGGGGGAGTATAGACAGCGCATGGAAGCGGTGTCAAGAAAGCTGGAAGATTCGGAGATGATTCGAGATTCGAGATTGGGGATTCGAGATTCGAAACTTGGAGCAAACTTGGACAGAAACTTGGACACCCATTGTTCATCCTATTCCTTAAAAAAACTTAGACACCCATTGTTAATCTTATTCCTTATCTCAGCCTCTGTGGGTGGAGCGGCGATTTTGGATTGAGCGAACGAATGTGACCATTGGGTGAAACAAATCGGCAGGGATCAGGGCAGTAGGGCGGTCACCGGCATGGAGAAAACCAAATGATGCCGGAAGCGGTCGATGCGGTTAGAAGATAGCACCAGATCTGCAGAGGATTGGCTGTTGGGCGCGTAAGGGATCAGGCCAATTGCGGCGGTGATGATGCGAAGGCGGCACGAGCCGTCGCAACGCCTTTGAGCCACCGCCTGCCGAGCTGATCTGCAAAATTGCGCAGATTGGAAAGCAGTCCGGCGGCGAGACGGAATTTGGATCCGAAGCGGGAGATGGTTTCAAGCCACGCTTCCGGATTGGCGCCGATCCGCAGCAGGATCGGCGCAAGATCGGCATCGATGGCTCCGCGTTTGTCCGACCGGGTCATGCGTCCCGACTTGTCCACCAGATCGAAATACTCGGCTGCAGTCATCTGCAGGATTCCGCGCCGTTCGGAATCTGATTGAATGGGACATAGCCAGCAGGCGGAAAGGGCTGCGTCATCAAGGGAATTGCTCATGGCAGAAATGCGTTCGGGAATAGGGTTCGAAATTTCGCCGGCATTTTCCGGCATTTGCATGTCCCTGCCGAAAGAGCCAGACTGGATGTCTTGTGCCGCCTCGCCTGGGAACAGAGGCTGTCGTCATCGTTTCTTTCTGCCAGGCACGGATCCGTTCCTGGATGCTGGTGAAGTCGCTTTCCTCCGGAGTTGCTGCCAGTACCGGCCCGGATCGGATTCAGATCTACATATACCATGCAGGCGGCAATGGCGGCTTCATCGAGCAGCGCCTGGCATTTGAACCGTGATTCCCAGAACCGGCCCTTGACCTTATCCTCTTTGTTTGCAGCACGGGCGATGAATTCGTTGAGCCGGCCCATGAACCAGCTCAGGCTGCACAGTCGTTGGCGCAGCTGTGCGATACGTTCCGGACAATCCGCCAGGGCGCAGATTTCCTCTCTCGGCTGGCGGCATTGCGGATGCCTTCGAGGCCGCGATGCCGAGGGAAGAGTGTCAGCCAGCGGGTGGCCACCTCCCGATCCGACCAACTGGCGACGATGTCGGGGCGAGTGCGCAGAATGGTGTGATAGTGATTCTCCATGACAGCGTAGGCGCAGACTTCGATGGCGAAGATGGCCGCGAGATACCGCAACCTATCGACCAGCCATGCCTTGCGGTGGGAGAAGTCCCGGCCTGTGAGTGGGTCGAATCCATACAGAAATGCCCGGCGGACGCACCGGCTGAAGCAGTGATACACCCCTTCTTGTCCCTCCTGGACGTATTTGCTGCGCGGCAGAGCCATGGTTCACCTCTTTTCATATTTCTAACTGGCGAACTCATGGAAAGTGCCAAGAAAAAAAGCAACAAAAAATGGGTGTCCAAGTTCTGTCCAAGTTCTGCACTCTCTGGAGACACGCGGGGTGCATCATCTGCTGTCGCCGCCGCGGCTGCCGACCTATAATGGGGCATGAAAAGCAGGGATCGGACCGACGGAAGTCCCGTATGCCTGGGCATTACGGATCGGGATCGGACTCAAGATCGTTGAAATAGGGGACGAGGGCATTATGACCAGACGACTCTACTACAAAGATTCCTACCAGACCGAATTCACGGCCGCGATCGTCGACCGGCTCCACCTCGGAGACTCCCCGGCGCTGGTGCTGGACCAGACGGCCTTTTATCCCATTTCGGGGGGGCAGCCGTGCGATACCGGGTTTCTGGGTGAGGCGCGCGTGCACAAGGTGGAGGAAGACGACTCCGGACGAGTAATTCACTATCTCGACCGCATGCCGGAATCCACGCAGGTCGGCGGCCGGATAGATTGGGATCGAAGATTCGACCACATGCAGCAGCACACTGGACAGCATATCCTGTCCCAGGCATTCCTGACCGTGGCGCGGGCCGCGACCCTTTCCTTCCATCTCGGGCCGGAGACCTCGACAATCGATCTCGACCTGCCCCAGGCGCAGGCCGACGTACTTCGCCGGGTCGAAGATCTGGCGGTCCGCATCGTCTTCGAAGACCGTCCCGTGAGCATCCTCAACGTCCGGCGGGAGGATCTGAATGCTCTTGGGGTGCGCAAGGACTCGCAGCGCGAGGGGGAGATTCGTGTCATCGACATTCAGGACTTCGATCGCTCCCCCTGCGGAGGGACGCATGTGCGCCGCTGTGGAGAAATCGGGATAATCTTCATCCTGGGAAGCGAGCGGTACAAAGGCGGGGCGCGGATTGAATTCGCGTGCGGCGGCCGCGCGTTGAAGGCATTCCACCAGGATCATGACGTGCTGAAGGACCTGGGGAAAATGCACTCGGCACATCCATGCGAACTGCCGGGCCTGACCCAGAAATACCTGGCGGAACGATCCTCCCTCGTGCGCGACAAGGCACGGCTCGAAGGCGTGCTCCTGGAAAAGGAAGCGCAGGAATTGAGCCATTCTGCCGATAAGACAGGTGGGCTGGCAACGGTTTCTCAACGCTACACGGATCGCAAGATCGAAGTCTTGAAGATTCTGGCTCAGAAACTGACTGCCTCGCCGCGCACAATCGCCATTCTATTCTCTACGCTGGGCACTCCGCAGCTGGTGGTGGCCCGGAGCGCGGATGTGAGGGGGGATTGTGGCGTCGCCGTCCGGAGCCTGACCGCGAGGCTTGGCGGCAGGGGAGGCGGGAGGTCCGAGCTGGCCCAAGCCGGTGGGTTTGCTGAAGCCGCGCTCGAAGAGTGGTCACGGGCGCTCGTTGACTATTTTCGGACATGCGATCATGACACGGATGGAGGGCACTCATGAGCAGATCTGCCAGCGAGCCCGCCGCGGGGGAGGGATCCGTCCATGAAACCGGGGACGCAGGAATGGCGGGAGGCGCCGGCCGCGGGGGCTTCGCTCTCGCTCACCACAGCCTCAGGCCTGACCACATCCATCTACGGTTCCCTGATACTGGCCGATATTCTCCGAGCCTGCCATAATGCCCTGCAGGAGCACTTTCCGCTCGCGCGTCTCAGCCTGATCCAGCATCGGGCCAGTGATTCGACGGCCACACTCTGCGCTCTGGATAAAGGGGGACAGGCCCCGCTGACCGGGCCCAAGGTCATTGTCCTGGAAAACTCCCGCCTGCGCCGGTGCATCGTCGATCACGAGCCGCGTGTAATCCGCTTCGAAAGCTCCGACGATGCGGATGCCATCGAAAGGCGCCATCTGCTGCCGAACAATTCAGGCACCCTGATCTATTCCCCCCTGATGCTGCGCGGCAAGTTCAAGGGGATCCTGGTCCTGGCATTGAACGGCGAGGAGCCGCTCTCCACGATCCACATGAGCCTGCTCTCCTACATTACCTCCCACCTGGCGCTGGCCATCGAGAACTCCGACATGCACTACCTGGAGTGCCGCCGCGCCCGCCAGCTCGCCATGGTGAGCGAGATCGCCAAGCAGGCGGTCATGGTCGATGATCTGGGAGACTTTCTTCACTCGGCGTCAGAACTGATCCGGATCAGCTTCGATTACCTCGAAGCGCAGATCTGGACCGTCAACCCGGGGTCGGGACTGACACTGGCGGCGCGCGCACACAAAAACGCCGCGCCCGCGGAGCCGCAACTGCCGGCGATGGCAGGAGATTGCGCGCGCCAGAACACAATCCTGTGCAATAACAATTCCGACGCCCGGCCCGACAGCGATCCCGGATCCGAAATGGCGGTCCCGATCCGGTTGCGCGGACGGCTGCTCGGGGTGCTCTTTCTCAGGAGCGACCGCCTGGACGCGTTCCCCGGCGAAGATCTCGACACCATGGAAGGAATCGCGTCCCTCATCGCTTCGGCCTCCGACAACCTGCGGGCATTCGAACATGCGCAGGAATCAAATGAGTTCATGCAGGCAATCCTCGAGTCGTCCAAATCCCTGGCGGTGCTATCTACCGACACCCTGGGATACGTGATGACCTGCAGCGTGGGTTCGGAATCGATCTTTCATTTGTCCCCCAGGCAAATCGTCGGCCGGGATCTCCTGTCCCTGTTCAGCGATCCGCGTTTTCGCCGGGAACTGGCTTCGTACATCACCAATCAGGAAATCCTGACCCTGGAACGCATCAAGCTCGCACAGCAGGAGGCGGAGTCGGTTGCCTACCTCGATGTCTCCCTGCAGCGCGTGTGCGACCCGGAGAAGCGCACGCTGGGATTCCTCTGCGTGGCCCAGGATGTGACGGAAAATGTGATGCTGGAGCGCCGGCTGGAATCACTGTCGATTACCGACGAATTGACCGGTCTGTACAACCGCCGGCGTTTTTTTTCCGCCCTGACCATGGAGATGGAACGATGCCAGCGATTTCAACGCAGTATCTCGCTCTGCTTTTTTGATCTGGACGGCTTCAAGGAATTCAACGACACGCATGGACACATCAAAGGCGACCAGGCGTTGAAGGAGACCGGGCGGTTGATCCTCGGACTCGTCAGGGCCAATGTCGACACCTGCTATCGTTATGGAGGTGACGAGTTCACCATCATCATGCCGGAGACAACGATGGAAAAGGCCCACGCGATCGCCGAGCGGATCCGGGAACAGGTAAGCCGTCACTTCCAGAGCGAGATCACGGCCAGCATCGGCATTGCCTCGTCCGCCACCGCTCTGGAAGCGGAATATTTCCTCGAGCGCGCCGACCGCGCCATGTACAACGCCAAATCGCTCGGCGGGAATCGGACCATCGTGGCCGATTGACCGGAAACCGCCGCCCTGCCGTGAAATCCGATGACTCATGCAGTCTGGCGGCAATACCGTTCACTAAAGGCGGACACGCTGACAGTCAGCATAAAAAGCTTGCCCCGGATTGCACGGGTTACACAGATTGGCCAGAAAAGGCGGATCCGAAGAGACTGGTCTCAGTGAAATCTGTGAAATCCGTGGCATGGTTCTTTGAATCGGGCCTGCATTAACAGCGCTGGGGTCAGCGGCGCGGGGCGGGAGACCGCGATCCCAACACTTCCAGCTTCAAGGCCTGCCAGTCGTCACGGAAATCGGGCGAGCCGAGGTTGATCCGGTTGATCTTGAGCGCAAGGTTTTCGAATGCCAGGCTGGTCAGAGGCTCGAGTTTGAGATCTTCATTCCCCACCCGGATCGTCACCCCCAGCACTTCGGATTCCTTGGCGAACTCGCCCCTGACCCTCACCCCGAAGGAGGACCGGGCACGCATCGTCAGGGAGGGGACGGCGATCGGTTCCTTGGGGTTGCCGGTATCGATCAGAAATGCCTGGGCCGGGACCTTTCGATTGTCCAGGGTCAAACGCACCTGCTTGGCGGAAAGGATCGCATCCGTATCGGTCATGGAGACAAAATTCAACAGTGGAATACCGGGAGCCACGATCTCGAACGTTAAAATATAGTCGCGATCGACAAAGGCGAAGTAGGCGCTTTTTTCAATCCGGGATCCCGCGTCAACCTTCGCCTGTCCGGACACACCGGCCTGCGGCGCCTGGACCCAGAGCACCAGCCCCATACACATGAGGAATTGCATAAGCGATCTTCCCATCCCCGATCCTGCAACCCGCCGGACAACCCGGCCGGGATTCTCACCCGGTCCGGCCTGCATGGGATTTTCCCGCTGCCGTACAACCAACTATTCGCAATTCGGTCTTCGTTTCCTATATCATGATAGGCACCTTGAGACCCTGTTGGATAGCATAGCAGCCTTGGGCTGCGAAGGCGAGGAGACATGGAAACACCATCCCTGATCGTGAGCATTTTGCTGAGTGTGACGTTGCTGGCCGGGTGGGCCGCGCCGGGCGCCAGCGATCTTTTTGACGTGGACACACAGCAGCTGGCCGCGCTCTGGCAGAAGGAGCACCTGTCGCCATCGAATCCCTATTCGCTGAAGCACGCCCAGCTGATGCAGCACCTGCAGGGGTTTGCGCAGGAATATCCGGGCTTCATTCGGGTCGAAAAGATAGGGGCCTCGGTGGAGGGACGCGAGATCGATCTGGTCACTCTCGGCGCCGGGACCAGGAAAATCCTGTTCTGGTCGCAGATGCACGGCAACGAGCCCACTGCGACCTGCTCTCTGATCGACCTGTTTCAGTTTTTTGCCCGCCACCGGGATGAGCCGTGGGTGGCGGAGATCCTCTCCCGGTATCAACTCCTGTTCATCCCGATGTTGAATCCGGACGGAGCGGAGCGGGATGACCGCCGCAATTCCCAGGGGATCGACATCAACCGTGATGCCCGCGTGTTGCAGACCCCTGAGGGGATATTGCTCAAAGCGATACGGGACCGGTTTGAACCCTTCCTGGGATTCAACCTGCACAACCAGAACGGGCTCACGACCGTGGGCGACACGGGGAAGGTGGCCACCATCGCCCTGCTGGCAGTGGCCGCGGACGCGCCGGGTGCCGTGATTCCATCGCCGTCCCCGGAGGTCCCGGATGACCTCGCCAAGCGGATCACAGCGGTTCTCTACGAGGCCCTGTCTCCTTTCGTGTACGGGCACATTTCGCGATATGACGACCCGTTCAATCCGCGGGCATTTGGAGACATGCTCACGCTTAAAGGAACGCCGATCGTCCTGATTGAGAGCGGCGGGATTCCGGCCGGAGCCCCTGCCAACCTGACGGTTGAATTGAATTTCGTCGGTATTCTGGCCACGCTCAATTCACTGGCGACCGGCCGCATTAAGAATGCCAATCCGGCGGTGTTCGACGCTCTCAAACTGAACAGCAGCAATCCCATTTATGACTTGATGCTGACCAACGCATGGATCTTCACCGGCACCGGCATTCCCCTGTTTCGTGGCGACGTCGGCATCCGTGCCGATATGCGCGGCGGTTCCGGAGGCAATGCCATCATTGCCGAACTGGGAGACCTGGGGGTATTCAGTGCCCATCGCACCATCGACTGCACCGGAACCCTGTTGACCCCCGGGCTGATCGCGTGGGATCCGGAACGATCGCTGTTTTCGCAGGGCGCCAACGGCCTGGAGTACCTGCGCCGCGGCATTCTCACACTCATCGAAACCGCCTCCTGGAGCGACATCCAGAGTCTGGAACCGGCGCCGGATCGGTGGGCCGGAGCCCAGGGGCCCGACTGGGGTTTTGTGGTCGCGGGCGAACCGCCGCGGGAGGACGAGAAGGCCGAACTGCGCCTGGCCTCATGGCTGGCGGCGGGCGCGCGGGGCTGGATTCCTGATTCCCCCGAGAGTGCAACCCGGCTTCCGCGCATGCGCCAGGTGGCGGCCTGGTTTCGCGCGGACATCACTCCCCGAAGCGACGCGATGAAATATCAGATTCCGGTCGACTGGTCCGGCGACCCGGCGCGGATCCTGACCCGTTGGACGTCGGAAGCGGCGCGCGCTTTCCGCTTGTCCGGCCGGGGAGTCATAACCTCGGGCTCGCGCGCCGACCTGGTCATCTGGCGGACCAATTCCAACGAGCTCCCGGCCGACATCCGCAATTGCGCGCCGGAAAAGATAATTTTCAACGGCAGGCTCATTGACCTGGCCCGGCCGGAACCGGGCATACAGGGCCGGTTCCTCGGCCGGATGTGACCGGAAGCAGCCCCCCCATGCGTTTGGAGCGCTCACCCTGACGCATGAACATGGGGCGCCGGCTGGGTTCCGGCGGCCCGACGGGACCCGCGGAATTTCCGTTTGCGTGATTGGCCTCTGATTCAGAAGCCGGCCGAATTCAGGACCCATCGGGGCGCCGGGACATGCTTGACGGGACGGGTCCTATTTTTAAAAGCGGGTGGCGCCGCAGGCCCTGCGGGTCTTGACCGTAGCCGTTCCTGACGCGAGTGGATCATGCCGAATATCGTTCCAGTGATTCTGGCGGCGGGAGACTCATCGCGGATGGGATATCCCAAGGCCCTGCTCCCCCTGGGCGCCGACACCTTCCTGACCCGGATTCTGCGCGCGGTCAGGACGCTCGCGCTTCCGGATGCCTGCGTCGTCCTCGGAAGGGACTCTGCCCGCATCCTCCCCCTGGTTTCGCCGTGGGAGGCGCGCACCATCATTAATCCCGATCCCGGCCGCGGCCAGGTTTCGTCGCTTCGGCTGGCGGCGCAAACGATGCCTTCGGGATGCCTGGGCTGCCTGGTCTGGCCCGTGGATCAGCCGCTGGTCCCCGCTGAAGTGGCGGACGAGCTGATCCGCTGCTTCCTGGAATCGTCCCCAATGCTGGCTCTGCCGCGCTGCGGCGGCCGGGCGGGACACCCGGCAATCCTGGGACGAACGCTGCTTGATGAGCTGATCGTTACTCCGGCCGACACCAGCCCGAAACTACTCATCGCCCGATATCGCGCCCAAACGGCCTGGGTGGAGACCGGGGATAAGAGCACCATAGATGATGTGGACACCCCTGAAGATTATCTCAGGATCGTGGGAGAGCCACTGAAGACAGCCCTGGCCCGTCGGGCTGCGGAAAATAATTCCCAGTAATTGCTTAGCCCCTTCAAAAGCAGCCACGGATTCCACGAATTCAAATGCATGGGGCATGCGCGTAACGAGGCGCACCAGATGATGTCGTGGTTTTTGCCTGCCTCCTGGGAGTGCAAGAATCACGGCCTCTTGGTAGGTCCTTCATTAAATCTGTGGAATCCGTGAAATCCGTGGCGTTTTTTGCGGTCTCTGACAACAGGGCTAAACAGCTTCAAATCCTAAAATTCAGGCCTGGGATCCAATTCCTCTTTATGGGGAAACCACCGCAATTTAAGCGGTAGCCGGGGGATCGGCAGGTTCATCCTCTTGAGGCCCTGTACGAGCGAACCGATTCCCGTATACAGGTAGCCGAACTGGAACAGGAAGAGAAACGGCATGATGCCGTAGACCCCCATGGTGAGGGCGTAATAGTTCATCCAGGTAAAATAGAAACCGAAGCCGATCTCGATGAATGGCAGCAAGCCCATGCGACCGCGGTATCTTTTCTTCTTCCATTCCCCGCCGTCCCCTTGCACCGAGAACTTGGGAGTGCGCACAAACGGGCTCTTGATCCCGACGGCGCCTTCCAAAACCGCTTTCGCCACTGCGATGGTCATGCCGATGCCGATCGCCATGACACCCGGCAGATACAGGATTCTTCTGCGCCAATCCTTGTGCAAGGTCATCTGAGCCGATATATAAAACGTGTTGACGCTGGCAAACGACAGCACGAACAGTGGAAGATCGATCGTAACCAGCTGAAACCAGCCCTGGTTGTAACGGACAATAAGCACCGGGAAAAGCAGGAGCGCCAGGATCATCATCAGCGGGTAGGAGATGTTGGCGGTCAAATGGTACCAGGCCTCGAGTTTCTCGGCCGGACTGCATCCGCTGCGCAACAGGCGGGGCAACACTTTCTTCCCGGTTTGCATGGCCCCCTTGGCCCATCGGCACTGCTGCGCTTTGAAGGAATTGATCTCGACGGGCAGTTCCGCGGGCACCGGAAGATTCGGCAGGAAGACAAACTTCCAGCCTTTCAGCTGCGCGCGGTAACTCAAATCAAGATCTTCAGTCAAGGTGTCGTGTTCCCACCCCCCGGCATCCCGGATCGCCTGACGGCGGAGGATTCCCGCGGTGCCGTTGAAGTTGAAGAACCTCCCGCTCAGGAAACGGGTATCACTTTCCATCACAAAGTGGCCATCCAGGAGAATTGCCTGAGCGCGGGTGAGAAACGAGTAGTCGCGATTGATGTGCTCCCATCGCCCCTGCACCAGACCGACGTTCGGATCAGTGAAGTAATGTATCGTTTTCTGCAGAAAATCGGGGTCCGGAACGAAATCGGCGTCGAAAATGGCGACAAACTCGCCCCTGGCGGTAACGAGGCCGTTTTCGAGGGCCCCCGCCTTGAATCCCGAGCGGTTGTCGCGATGAATGTAATGAATGTCGACGCCGTGCTTGCGCCATTCCTCGGCGGCATCACGCGCGATTTTTTGTGTCTCGTCCGTCGAATCGTCCAGCAACTGGACTTCAAAGCGGTCACGCGGATAGTCGAAGGCACACACGGCATCGATCACCCGCTGCACCACGTACATTTCGTTATAAAAGGGGAGCTGCACGGTAACCCGGGGCAGCTCCTGGAAACGCTCCTTGATGACGGCAGCCTGATGGCGATGCCGGCGATGGAGCCACACCAGCAGGTAGCGGTGGAAACCGTAAAAGCTGAGGATAGCCAGGATGGCAAAATAAGCGAATACGATCGCCTTATCGAACGAATCCATCTGGTACAGGTAGGATATATTCCCGTTACCGGAATAGATATATTTCTCGTAGCCGGAGGCCGATGGCCAGAAGAATTGCATGAAACTCCCTTATGTGAAGCTGCAGTATAAGGAATCCCGGCAGGCGGGGTTGTCACCAGAATGTCCCGGATTGTAATCAATTGTAATCACGCCGGGGCCACGCGGGGGGAAGCATGCCCCGTGTTAGCTTCTGTGGTCAGATCTGACCGCCACGGAGCAGGGTACGGGCCCGATAAATCCAAGATCTGTTGGCTTTACGAAAAAAACGGGGATTGGAGCGCGCCTGATCGAGAATCGTGTCCAACTGGACCCGCATTTCGTCAGGCCTGCCAACCCGGGACAGGGCGACCGCGAGCCAATAGCGCCCTTCCGGATCGGAGCCGCGGCGTTCGAGGAAGAACTGCAGAAATTCGATCGCCTTGTCCGGGCGGCCGGTATGCAGATATCCCTTGCCCACTTCGCGGAAGATATCCCCCTGTCCGTACTCCGGATCCAGACGGTAGGCGGATTCGTACTCATCAACCGCCCGGGACCACTCGCTTCTGGCTTCGAAGACGCGTCCCATGAAATAGTGGACATCAGGGTCGTTCGGCTCAATTGCCAGAGATTGCTCGAAGTAGCCCTGTGCGGCATCCCAATTCCCACGCCGGAAATGAAGCAGCCCGAGCTGATAGTGGGCATCGGCATCGCGCGGGTTGATGGTCAGAGCCTTCAGATGCTGCAGGAAGTCCCTCTCGGATCCCCGGGCGGCAACCAGGTCGCGGAGGCGCACGAAAAAAAGGTAAAGCAGCGGGAGAAGGAGGAAAAAGGGGAGAGACAGCAGAAAATTCGTCAGCACGAAGAGCACGGGGAGCGTGACCAGAGAGAGACTCACCACGCCCAAGGCCACAAGGGCGGGAACATGATTCAGTTCTTTTACCGCCCAGACCGTATAAACAATCATCGACAGGATAAGCCAGAGTTCGCCGACGCTGATATCGAGGAAACCCAGGGTCAGGAAGGCCGGGAGCAAGGGAGCTCCGATCAGAAACAGGACTCCCCAGAGCGGGAGCAGCGCTGATAGATGGCTCACATACTCGGCGCGGGAAAGGGAGAATCCCAGACCGTCACCGGCGAACGCATTGCTCATCAGGATGAGCGCGGGGACATAGACCAGGGCCAGGAACAGGAGCATCTGAATCAGGTGAAGGTTTAGCAGCATCTCCAGGGCGCTCGAGTGACCCCGGATGTAGGGAGAACTCTCAACAGCAACATAGAGGGAGTTGCGCACCAGGACGAAAGCCAGAAACCCGATCGAGAGGCTGATCAGGGCCGGCACGCGGGCGTGACGCGCTGCCAGGGCGCGCAAGGCGCGCGACCGGAAGGCGAGCATCCCCAGAATGTCAATCAGGATGGTCATGGACTCAGCTTGTATCCGACACCGTATATGGTCAGAATGTGCTTCGGGTTCCGGTAATCCTCTTCGATCTTCTTCCTGAGTTTCACGATGAAGTTGTCCACGGTCCGGTTGGTAGGATAGTTTTCCGTCCCCCAGACCTTGTCGAGGATTTCATCCCGTGTGACCGGCTGATTGACATTGACAAACAGCAGCTTGAGGAGTTCAACTTCATAATGAGACAGTGAATGCTCGCGGCTGCCGCGCGTGACGGTGAAGTGGCTGACATCGACGCGGCTGGATCCGATCTGGATCACCTCCGGATTCTGCAGGAAGCGGGTACTCCGCCGCAACAGAGCCATCACGCGCGCCAGCAACTCCCCGACACTGAAGGGCTTGGTCAGGTAATCGTCGGCGCCGACCTTCAGACCGCGGATTTTGTCATAATCCTGGGACTTGGCGGTCAGCATGATGATGGGAGCATTGACATTCCGCCGCCGGATCTGCTCGCACACCTGATAACCGCTGACATCGGGCAACATCAGATCCAGGATGATGCAATCGGGCTCTTCCCGGGCCACATGCTGCAATCCGTCTTTCCCATTGGCAGCGGTGACAACCCGGTAACCCTCGAACTCCAGGATATCTTTGAGTCCACGGGCCATATCCGGTTCGTCTTCCACGATCAGTATCTTCTGCATCCCATCCACCTGTGCCGGCCTTCAGGGCTGATTCCCTGACAGGCCCTTACGTCAGTCTCCGAACCTGTCGCCTCGCGCCGTGCTGTTGGACCTTTGCGGAGTGCCAATTGAATTCCTTATCCTTGGGCCATTTCACGCTGCCATCCAAACAGGCCTCACATCCCGACCGTTGCGGGCCCATCACGAATCGGGATCCTCAGTGTGAATGTGCTCCCCCGCCCAGGCTCGCTTTCCACGCGAACCTCTCCGCCATGCATTTCCGCTACCTGCCTTGTGATGGCAAGGCCGATGCCGTTGCCGCGGATATTCTTCGCCTCCGCCGCGCTGCCCCGGAAAAACTTATCGAATATCTTATGCCGCTCCGATTCCGGAATTCCTATTCCCTCATCCCGGACCGCAAGATCGACAAACCCATTGGTCCGGCTGACGCTCACCGTCACCTGCTTGCGATCGACGGAGTACTTCACTGAGTTGTCCAAAAGGTTGAACAGCGCCATGCTGATCGCATTCGGGTCGGCCATAGTATCCGGGACGGTGGGATCCAGATGCGTAATCAGCTCAAATCCGTCCTTCTGGATCTGGTGCCGGAACGCCTCGAGCTCCTTCACCGCCAACTGGGCGAGGTTGGTTTTGCAGAGATGCAGGCTGTGGGGTTCCCGCTCCAGCCGTGCGAAGTCGAGCAGGTTGGTGATCAACCGGCTCATGCGATCGCTCTCACCGTGGATGATAGCATAATATTCCTGCCGGGCGGCGTCGTTGCGCACCCGGTTGGTTACCAGCATCTCGCTGAACATCCGGATCAGCGAAAGGGGGGTTTTCAGTTCATGACTGACGTTGCTGATGAAATCCTCTTTCAGCTGGCTGAGTTGCCTCTCTCTCCTGCCGACGACATAGATGATCGCCAGGCTGCAGAAGATCATGGCCATGCTCAGGATGATGAGGAACAGGTTGGCCCGCCGACGGTTCCCTGCGTTCCGCTCCATTTCTGAATAGTTGCGGGGTACAACCTGGACCAACCACTTGTAGAGCGTGCTGGGAAAGCGCTTTTCCAGGAAATATTTGGCGTTCCCGGCAATCGGCTGAAACCTGGGATCGACGCGGATGTTGTCAAAATCGACAATGCTGACATAAAAGTCCGGCTGGAGCTTGCGCAGATAGCGGTCCGTCAAGGCCAGGATCTTCTCGATGTTCATCTGGAAAAAAATCACATATTTCGCGCCGTGAATGTCCTCCTTCAGCACGTAGGAAGTGAAGAAGTAATTGTCATCCCGTTCTTTGTGAAGATGGTTGGTCTGGTTCAGGACCAGGTGGCCCTTGTCGAGTTCCATGTAACTGCTGCGGACCAGCGCCCATGCGACACTGATCTCGCGGGCGTAGGGAGGGAATGCCGGGTAGGAGCTGCCCAGGCGGAAAATGAAAACCTGGTCGACGCTGAAATCGGCCTTCCGGATCAGGTCCGCGGCTGCCGGCCAGGTCTTCGGATCATCGACATTGATCATCTCCGACAGCAGTCCATCGTTATCGATGATCTTCTGTTCGATCTGGTCCACGTACTGAGTGACGAGCTTGGTATTTCCCTGGATGATGGTCCAATCCACCTGGTTTTCTTTCCCAACCCAGTGGATATAGCTGAACGAGCTCAGGACCGCGGTGGAGACGGCGACCAGGCCAATTGCGATGGCCACTGCTGTAGAGTTAAGGCGGAACGATAGTTTCATTCTGTCTCTGCTCCGTCACCTTCCTGGAGTTCAACCGGGAAGATGACGTTCCTCCAACCTCCCGCAATCAGCGCTGCAATACTGACAATTGCCTGCGGCCAAATCCAGAACGCGGGGTACGCAAGATATCGGGGCACCCAGCGAGGATCATATTTCGCCTTGAAGAGTCGGATGCCTTTGAAATTGTACCAGTGCTCGCCATGCTGGAACAGAATGTTTGCCAGTCGTTCACCGAAATGCGCCTGCCGGACCACACCTACGGTGGAGAGCGGGGCCATACCAAGGTTGAATGTCCTGTACCCCAGCTCCCGGCCCCAATCGAAAAGGTGAAGGATGAGCATGTCCATGACTCCGTTCGGACACTCGGGGGTATAGCGCATCAGATCGACGGAGAATTCGTCCTGATTGGGGCCAAGCAGCAGGTTGGCAAAAGCAACCGTCTCCCCGGCGCGGTTGGCGACGATCGCGCACGGGAACATCGCCAGGTAGGCGGCGTCGAAGGAACCGATCGAAAACTGCTTCTCTCGTGCTCTTTTGCTGCGCAGCCAGGCATCGGAGACTTCTTTCAGCCTCGGCAGCTGGGCCGGTACGTCCTCCTGGGGCAGAACACGGAATGTGTAACCGTCGTGGCGGAATCGATTCAGCACATTCCGCATGGCCTTGCCGTGATTCCCATGAATGTTGAATTCAGCCAGGTCGACGACCGCCTCCTCGCCCAGCTTGAAAAAGGAATAGCCGAAGTCGTGGAGCACGGGGAGCCATTGGGCGGAGATCTGGTAAAAAATGAGCCTGCGGTCCAGCTCCTGCGCCCGCTGCAACAGAATATTGAGGCAGCTCCTGTCCGTTGCCGGAGGAACAGTAGGATCCGAGAACACGACCATGTACCTGCCGATGGTTCGATAGAGACAGAAGCCATTGTCTCTGAGGAAAAGAATCGACTTGTCCGCATTGGCCGCCATCATGGCGGTCGTGCCCTTACCGAGTCTCCGGTGCAGCGCGAGCGCACGATCGATTTCGGCGCGCGACGGCGGCACAAAACGATGGGGAATCCGCATGATCAGATAGACGGCAATCAGCAACCCGAAGAGCAGCAGAACGCTAAAAGTGCGCAGGAAACGGGCGGCTTCGGCGGAATGCGCAAAAGTCAGCCACAGGGAGTTGGAATACTGGCTTCCCGGGTATGATGCCATCCCGACTGCGGCATACACGAATATCGCCAGGATGATGGGAGCCAGTATGGCAAGCGCCGTCCCACCCTTGCGGCTGTGCAGTTTGAACAGCCCCGCCTGCGTCCAAAGCAGGGCCGCGGTAAGAGTGAAAATGATGGCTTCTTCATAATCCAGCCCTTTGAGCAGGCTCCCGATGGCGCCGCCAAGCAGCAGTGCCATTGTGGTTCGATGCGCGTAGCGGTACCCCTTGAGCAATCCTCTGGCGACGACAAACAGGAACAGACCGAACGCGGCGCTGGCGACGTGGGAAGTTTCCAGAACCGCCAGCGGAATGAAACGCTCCAGCGTCTGCATGCGCTGAGCCACTGCGGGCGTCGCCGCGCTGACCAGCATCACCACGCCAGAGATAAGCACGATCAGGGCAATAAACCATCGCGCCGGTATGGCCCAGCGGACTTTCCCATGGACCGAACGGCGCAGGAGCAGTAGGGTCGCAATCGACCAGGGGATGACGTAGTAAATCATCCGGAACACTACCAATCCTGCCGCCGTTTTCTCAACCAATTCACCAAGCGAGGCGAGCCAGAATGCGTCCGCACTCCCCAATCCGCCCGGAATCAGGCTCAGAACCCCCACGCCCTGGCCCAGGTAGTAGAGACGCCCGAGGCGGTTGATATCCATGTGGATGCCGGCAGCCTGTAACGTGGTGGCAAAGACGAGGAAGACGAGCAACCAGTCGAGTACACCCAGCATGAAGAGAATGGACCAGCGAACGCTCAGTTCGCGCACCCAGGCAGGGAACCACTTCAAAGTCTGCAGTTTCCCGGCCAGCAGGCCTGCCCCCCAGGCGGCCAGGGAAACCAGTCCGGCCCGAACGGCAAACATCTCCCAGCCGGCATACGGCAGCGGAACGGTCACAATGGAGATCCAAATCAGCAGCGCCCCGCCAAAGCCGATGACAATTGAGATGATCGCCTGCCGCAGCGCACTGAAGCTGACTCCGAACGGGCGGTAGAGCCAGAAACGAATGGCGGGGCCTGCGAGCGGCCCGAGCGTCAGGAAATTGCTCCAGGCGAAGGCCAGGGTGCCGATCCACCAGCGTTCACGCGGCCGGACATGGGTGTCCCGGAGGCAGAGAACATCATAGATGCCCATCACCGCGAGGTTGGCCAGGGTAAGAAACGCGGCAAGCGCCAGGTTGCGCGGATCGATGCTTCGCAACGCCTCGCTCACGCGCCGGGACTCTATGTGCCGCAGATCCGTTCTCGTGATCAGGAGCAGGAAAACGATCACCACCACCGGCCAGATCCAACGCGCGTTCGCAATCAGCCAAAGCACGAGGGGGTGGTGCGCCGGCTGCATCGAAACCAGACCAGCTTCCGATTGCCTTCCGGAATCCGTCAACGAATCCTGTCCGGTTTTCAATGAGAGCCATCTCCGAATGAGTGCCCCAATCAAGACTGGAGCGATGATACATTAAGAGTTACAGCATTTCCACTCTGCCGGGAGCGATGGCTGTAAGAAGCGAGAGACACTCCTGGGGAGATCAAAGCAAAAAACGCCACGGATTTCACGGATTTCACAGATTTGTCAAAAAATATTCTCAATCAGCTTTTTGAATCTGTGTAATCCGTGAAATCCGTGGCGTTTTTTGCTTTTTGCCCCAATTCACACCAAAAGCGGAGCCGGAGTTGACCCACAGGTTTTGCGGCCGAGGATAATTTCCCGGAGGGAAAGACTCGCGGGTGGAAATCAGTTGGTACCGGAGGTAACGGATGCCTTGGCCGGCTCACTCCTGGCAGCCTGCTTATCCAGCAGCGCGATGTCGCCGACACCGGAGCGTTTGGCGATATCCAGAATCTGGAAGACATACCCGTAATCCAATCCGGCATCGCCGCGGATGAACAGGTTTTTATCCACTCGCCCGCTATATACGGCGTAGAGAGTCGCCTGCAGATCGTCCAGGGTTACGGGCAGCTGATTGATGCGGATATCGTGATTGAGATCGACCTCAACGATAACCGAATCCGATTTGACGTCTTTCTGCTGGACCGGCGCCGGCTTCGGCACCCTGACCTCCTGATCGAACTTTTTCATCGGGGAGGAGACCATGAAAATAATGAGCAAAACGAGCAGGATATCAATATAGGGGGTGATATTGATCTGCGAGTTGTACCCCTTGTTCCCAACCGACATGGCCATATGGTTCGTCTCCCCGAAGAGGCACGGACTTCGCCGCGCCGCGAGGGGCCTCTTTAGTAAAGCCGGAATGTAACTTCTATTTGCGCCTGAAAATCGACCGGGACGCCGCGAAACGTGGCCGGCTTGAACCGCCATTTGGTGGCAATGGTGTTGATCGCAGATTCATCCAGGCCGTTACCCAGTCCTTTAATCACCTTGAACCCGTCCACTCTACCGTTGGCGCGGATGATCACCTGAAGCAGAACGATCCCCTCGGTGCGGTTCTTCCGGGCGTCTTCCGTGTAAGGAGGCTTGGGCTGTTCAATGGCAATGGGCTCAGCCACCCCGTTACCCGACACATAGGGGCCGATACCGGAGCCGATGCCACCTCCCGATCCGCCGCCAAAACCGCCGCCGCTCCCCGGACCCACGCCGGGTCCGGTTCCCGGACCTGCGCCCGTTCCAGTGCCGGTACCGATCCCGCCCCCGGAACCCGGCCCGGAAGATGGGCGGTCGCTGGGCGGGGCAGTAATATCGCCGATCGGCAGGGCTGAATTGGTCGGAAAATCGATCGGCATCTGCACACTTGCCTTCATATCCAGAGGATTCTCAGTCGGAACCAGCGGTTTCGGCTGTCCGGGATCGGGAGGCATGAATTGAACCCGCGCGGTGTCCGGCATTCGCCCTCCGGATGGCGGTTCCTTCTCCCGTTTACCGCCGCCACCGCCTCCACCCCCTTCACGGCCATCCCCCTCGAAAGGAAGATTCATTGGGGAACTGATGAAGACGACCGGATCCGCCGTCGGAGGCGGTTCGGCCTCGGCTTTGTACACCATGTAAATGGCGACCCCGACGATCATCATGTGAATCATCAGGGAGGCCACCCCCGCCTCCATCCGCCGCGTGCGTAGCGCGGCTCTCTCTTCATTAAGCTCCCGCTGATCGGACCAAAGGGAGGGAATGAAAACGGCAAAACGATAGCCGGTGAACAGATCCTTGAGGAGATCTTTCCAATCGAGCGGCCCGCCCGACTCTCCCGGCTGCTCAATGTAGTGAAACAGGGATGCGCGAGTCCGCGGGGCTTCCCGATCCTCGCGAATAGAACGGATTGGGTGGCGCAGCATGTTCCACAGGTCGGGAAGAATGCTGGGCTCCGGCTCGTCATTCACGTAGTGGAAAAGGGACGGTCGGGGAGGCGCTCCTCCGGACACCCAATTACGCAACCTTTTCAGAAGCGATATCCTGTCCGGGCTCATTGACGTCATCTACGCTGCTCCTCCTGGCCTTCACGGCGCCGTAACCCAGTGTATCCCGGCGCCCTTCCGGATGACCTGCCCGCGGCTGACCCGCTCCCCAGAGTCCGTCAAAGGCAACTGCCTACTTAATAGGATGCCAATGCTATCGGAAAGTATCAAGCGCTTGCCGATAAAAATCGTCGGTCCCATACCACCGGAAACGATCCGATCTAAACGGACAACCCCGTAGGTTATACGTAATCAGGCCTCAAAGGTTACAGGTTTCGGATCATAAGCGGAGTTAAATGTGTGTAAATACAGCCTGGTGAACAGCCGTCCGGGATTTCTCATCCGGAATCGAACCTCACGGACTGCTTATGCCGATCAGGCCGGATTTTCGCGCAACCCGTCCGCCGGCTCAGTCCTGGACAGGCCGGCGGCGTAGATTGGCGTCAGGCCTTCAGGTCAGAAGTGCAGTGCGGGCAGCGGGTTGCCTTGATCGGGATGGCCTGGAAACAAAACCCGCAATCCTTGGTAGATGCCGGAGCCGCCTCCGGCGCTTTTTTGAGTCTGTTGACCTGGCGGACCATCAGGAAAATTACGAAGGCCACGATGAGAAAATCGAGGATGGTATTGAGAAAAATCCCGTAATTAATTGTGGCGGCGCCCGCCGTCTTGGCCTCGGCGATCGTTTTGTAATCCACGGCACCGAGATTGACGAACAGACTCGAAAAATCGACGTTGCCGAGCAGCTTGCCGATGGGGGGCATGATCACATCATTCACCAGCGAGGTGATGATCTTGCCGAAAGCCACCCCCATAATGATGCCGACCGCCATGTCGAGAACATTCCCCTTCATCGCAAATTCCTTGAATTCTTTAAACATCGCAGGATCCTCCAATACGGGTTGGGTTAACTGGACAGCTTGGACTTCAGACGCCTCCACAGGCCCGAATTTCCGGGCCGAACCTCCCCCGGGAAACCGCCCGCACACCCCTTCGTCATGGACGCCAGGGCTCGACTATCGGGCAGCTCCGGAGCGAATGCGCATGCAGTAAAACGACCGATATACAAACACCATCGAAATTGCGAGGAACAAGCCCGCCAGAAGCCGCGTGAACTGCGGACTGACACCGGTCATCATGTCAACCGCCAATTCCACCGCCAGCAGGCCGAACAGAGTTGTGAACTTGATTAC
This sequence comes from Terriglobia bacterium, assembly GCA_963824985.1. Classification (GTDB taxonomy): domain Bacteria; phylum Acidobacteriota; class UBA6911; order UBA6911; family UBA6911; genus JAFNAG01. The sequence goes on along the minus strand of CAWGRQ010000008.1, from coordinate 42,087 downwards.
GGGATTCATCGCCACCGAAGATGTGTCCTTGAAGGGGTCGCCGACCGTATCGCCCACTACCGTGGCGGCATGCAACGCCGTCCCCTTCTCGCCGAGGTTCACCTCGACGATCTTCTTCGCGTTGTCCCAGGCGCCTCCCGCGTTGGCCATGAAAATCGCCTGGAACAGACCGAACAGAGCAATCGAGATCAGGTAGCCGATGAAGAAAAAAGGCTCCAGGAAAGCGAAGGCCAGCGTGGCAAAAAACACGGTGAGGAAGATGTTGAACATCCCGCGCTGGGCGTACTGGGTACAAATCTCCACCACTTTCTTACTGTCGGCCACAGAAGCCTTTTCGACCCCCTCCAGCCGAATGTTGGCCTTGATGAATTCGACGGCGCGGTACGCGCCGGTAGTAACGGCCTGGGTTGATGCTCCGGTAAACCAGTAAATCATCGCTCCGCCGACGATCAGGCCAAGCAGGAAGGGTGGGTGCAGCATCGACAGTTTCTCCAGATTTTTGCTGAGACCGTCGGTGAGAAGAATAATGGTGGAAAAGATCATGGTTGTGGCGCCCACGACTGCGGTGCCGATCAGCACGGGCTTAGCGGTAGCCTTGAAGGTATTTCCCGCGCCATCATTCTCCTCAAGCAGCCGTTTTGCGGATTCGAAGTCAACGTCGAAGTTGTAGTCTCTTTTGAGCTGCTCCCGGATTCCGGGGATGGTTTCGATCAAGGAAAGCTCGAAAACCGACTGGGCGTTATCGGTAACCGGACCATAGGAATCGACGGCAATGGTAACCGGACCCATGCCGAGAAAGCCAAAGGCCACCAGGCCGAATGCGAATACCGGCGCCGCGCTCATGAGCGAGCTCAGGCCCAGGGTGCTGATGAGGTCCGCAATGCCCATCAGGGCCACGATGACAAGACCCAGCCAATAGGCGCTGAAGTTCCCGGCCACAAATCCGGAGAGCACACACAGCGATGCCCCTCCCTCGCGGGCCGAGGCCACAATCTCACGGACATGGGCCGATTTCGTCGAGGTGAAGACCTTGACCAGCTCGGGAATGATAGCCCCGGCCAGCGTGCCGCACGAAATGATGGTCGATAGCTTCCACCAGAGACTGCCATCTCCCAGATCTGCGATCAGGTTGAAGGAAACCAGATAGGTCAACACCACCGAAACCACGGAAGTCAGCCAGACCAGAGAGGTCAACGGCGCCTCGAAATTCATGGTCGCGGCATGGCTGTACCGGCGCCGGGCAAGTGCCTGGTTCAGGAGGTAGGACAGGCCACTGGCCACGATCATCATGATGCGCATGACAAATATCCACACCAGCAGCTTGACCTGGATTACCTGTTCGGGCACCGCGAGGAGGATGAACGTAATCAAGGCAACCCCGGTAACCCCATAGGTCTCGAAACCATCCGCCGTCGGACCGACTGAGTCGCCCGCGTTGTCGCCGGTGCAATCGGCGATCACGCCCGGATTGCGGGCATCGTCTTCCTTGATGTTGAAGACGATCTTCATCAAGTCAGAGCCGATATCCGCAATTTTGGTAAAAATGCCCCCGGCAATGCGCAGCGCGGCCGCGCCGAGCGACTCGCCAATGGCAAAACCGATAAAGCAGGGCCCGGCATAATCACCGGGGATGAAAAGCAGGATGCAGAGCATCATGAAAAGCTCGACGCTGATCAGCAGCATCCCGATGCTCATTCCGGCCTTCAGAGGGATCGCAAACAGGGGGAAGGGTTGACCTTGAAGGCTCGCAAAGGAGGTACGCGAGTTGGCGAATGTGTTGATGCGGATGCCGAACCACGCCACACCGTAACTCCCTCCGATCCCGATCAGGCTGAAGATGACGATAATCACCACCTTCATCGCCCCGAAGTGCTGGAGAAAGCCGAAATACAGGACCATGATGATGCCGATGAACGCTTCCAGAATCAGAATGAACTTCCCCTGCGTAATCAGATAGGTTTTACAGGTTTCGTAGATCAGTTCCGAAATCTCCCGCATGGCGGCATGGACGGGTAGGTTTTTAAGGTGCCTGAAGATCACCAGTCCGAAACCCAGTCCAAGCAGGCACATCAACAGACCGCCCTTCAGCAGGGTTCGGCCATTAATGTTGCTGAAACTGACCTGGCTCAGATCGGGCAGCTTGAGGCTGGCTTCCCCACCTTCATGAGGAGCGATTGCCGCCTGGTCCAGAGGCGGACCCTGCGCCAGGACCAGCGGGCAGGCAATGCTCAACATAAGGGAAATCGCCGCCACCAGCAGAGCGGTGCGGCCTATCCTGGATCTGCCCATCCGTCTCGGCGCCCTGCATGGCAAAATCCGCATTATCGTCACCCCTCCCACGCCTCAAAAAGTCTCTGTGCTTATCCGTTCCGGTTTTGGAGAGCAACATCCTATCATCAGAAACGCAGAGCTGCCAGTGGTCTCCCACATTTGCTGCGATTCAACGTTGGATGCCGGCAATCAGAATGCCTTTGGAACCTCAACGACCTACAAGACCGCCAGGATCTGGGGACTGCAGTACGCGGCGATGATTGATACGCCGGAAACAGGTCTGGGCGGCCACCCCCGGCGGGGAACGGCGGAGACATGCGCATGCCCCCCCAATTCCGGAACCGGACGCGCATCGAGCTCCCCAAACGCGCGGTTGTGTGGGCATTATACAGCAATCAGCCCGGAATGCGCTCAGAAACAACCGGACTGCGCAGTTCGGGAATTCGCGCAGGAAAACCAATTTTCAGGGCACCGGGGAACGCGGAGTCGATCCGCATTCATCCGTGTCCTGACATAGCTCGCGATCCATTCTTCCTGCATGAAGCGGGTTATGGGAGCGTCATTATGATGCCCGGAATAACCGGGATCACCGACATGAGTCCTTGACCTGTCGGCCCCTGATTGATCAGCAAGGCGATCGAGGCGAACTGATCCCCGATGCCGTCGCCGACAATCATCATGGACCCGTTGAAGGTCACATACTGGTTCGAGAATTCGTCCAGGAAACGAGCCATATGCTGGTGGGGTCCGAGCGACAGGGAGATCGTGGTGCCGGACATTTCACCGTTGCGGTCGAACACGCGAATTTGAAAATGGATGGCGTTCGCACCGGGATTGGCGATGGCAAACCCGGTGCGCCGTCCGACGCCGCCGTCGTTGTCGACAGGAATCGTGCCTTCGGCGGTCAGCGGCGCCGGAAGCACGCCGGCAATCGACGTCAGGATGGTTCCCTGTTTGGTCTGGAAGGTGGCCACACCGGTCAGCAGGCCGTTGCTCGAATCGAGCCGCGCCCAGCCGACTTTGGGGACCGGGGTCCCGGTCCCCAACGCGGTCACGGTCAGGATGTCGATTCCGCCCGCGGGCACCTCGATCGGGAAGTTCGATCCGGTCACCGGAGGCTGCGAGGTCCGGGTGCAGGTCACCGTCAGCGGGTTGCCTGACTGGTCGGTCAGAACCAGAAACCCGCTGTCGCTCGTCGTGCCGGTGTTAATGAGGGTGAAGATCGTCGTATAGCCACCGTCAACGGCCACCTGGGGAAAATATTTCTGGGAAAACTCGGTGATTGTGAAGATGATCGCGCCGGAAACACCACCGCCGGGAGCGTTGTCGATGACCGTTATGCTCGCGGTCCCCGGCTCTTCGATATCAGTACCTGGAATCTCCGCCGTCAGGGTGCCGCTGTCGATGAATGTGGTCGCCCGGTTCGCCCCGTTCCAGCGCACCACGGATTGGGTCGTGAAGTTCTGACCGTAAGCATGCAAGGTGAATCCAGGCCCGCCGGTCAGCTGGCTCAAGGGGCTGATGGCAGTGAGGACCGGCACCGCGTTGGCGGTAGTGATCGTAAACGCAAACGCATTGGAAACTACGTTTCCAGGATTGACCACCGTAATCTGGACCGTCCCGGCCGTCTGAACATCCTCTGCCGTGACGGTCGCTTCGAGAGTCTGCGCACTGAAAAAGCTGGTAAGGCGGCTACTACCGTTCCACTGAACAACGGCGCCCGTCACGAACTGGCTCCCCAGAACATTCAGGGTGAATCCCGCCGCCCCGGCTCTCACGGAAGCGGGAAGCAGGCCGGTGATCACGGGGGTGGGAGACTGGGCGCTGGCCACTCCATGCTGGAGCGCCAACATCAACAGCACAGCCAGAATGACCTTGCCGAAACTCTGGCGATTGGAGCGTAGGTAATTCATGATCGCTGCTTCCTTTCAGGAATTAGGGCGTCGTCTGGATTGATCGGATACCGGTTTTGGTTCGGGGACGTCCTTGAATTATCTAGTGCCTCGAAATCCCAAATCCTCGTCACAGATCTGGACGTAAAAGCATCGGGATACTTAGACTCGGGCTACGAATCGGATCCCGGTCAGGAGAACACGAGCCTGCAGACAAAGACAGCCGCAACCAGACTGACAATATCGGCGAACAGGCCGACCAAAACTGCATGGCGAGCCTTCCTGATGCCGACGGCACCAAAATAGACCGCAAGCACGTAAAACGTCGTCTCGGTGCTGCCATAGGCCGTCGCCGCCAACCGGGCAATCAGAGAATCCGGTCCATGCGTCTTGATCAGCTCGGTAACCATTCCCAGCGAACCGCTCCCGGACAAAGGCCGCATGATCGCCAGCGGCAGGATTTCAGCGGGAAGGCCGATCCGGCGCAACAGGGGATCAAGGCCCAGCGCGAGCAGGTCGATCGCACCCGACGCACGCAGCATCCCCACCGCCACCAGAATGGCGACCAGATAGGGGATGATGCGCACGCCCACATGGAAACCCTCTTTTGCCCCTTCCACGAAGCTCTCGTAGACCTTGACCCGACGGATGGCGCCATAAACCGGAATGAGAACGAGAAATGCGGGGATGGCCCATATGGAAATTGCCGACACCAGGCGCGCAATCATAGTTCCTCCTCTTCCCCTGTGGCTCGGGAAATGGAAAAGAGCCGGAGACCTTGCAGGAGCTTGGCGGCCAGCACACCCGCTACGAGCGAGATCGCCGTGGCGGCAAGGGTAGTGCCGATGATCGCCGTGGGGTCCGTCGATCCGGCCGAAGCCATCAGGCCGATCATCGTCGCGGGAATCAGCTGAACACCGGCCGTATTCACCGCCAGAAACATGCACATGGAATTAGTGGCCACACCCGGGCGGCGGTTGAGCTTCTCCAGGTCTTCCATGGCCTTCAGCCCGAGCGGGGTCGCCGCATTGCTGAGCCCTAACATGTTGGCCGCGATGTTCATCATCATGCTCCCCATGGCAGGATGGTCTGGAGGCACTTCGGGAAAGATCCGGCGCATTACCGGGCTGATAGCCCGGGCCAGAAGGGACATCAAGCCGGAGTCTTCCGCGATCTTCATAATGCCGAGCCATAGAGCCATGACCCCGATCAATCCGATCGCTATCGTCACGGAATTGCCGGCGGAATCGATCGCCGCACGGGTGACGTTTTCGATTTTGCCGTTGATTCCCCCGAGGACAACGGCAAGAATAACCAAGCCAAGCCAAATGTAGTTGAGCATGCGCAACCCTCAACAGTTCGTGAGCCTCCCGCAGGGCGGGGGCATAATGGAATTGAATGTCGTCCGGTATCATAGAATAGTTCCAGCCAGATGGATATTCCGATTGTTCGTCCCAAAGCACTGAAACCCGGCGACAGAATCGCCGTCGTCGCGCCCGCAGGCCCCATCGAAGACCCGCTCGACCTGCGCAAGGGCGTGGCGGCGTTGGAGCGGATGGGTTTCCGGGTCGAGTTTGACGAGAGAATCTTCCAGGCCATCGGCTATCTGGCAGGAAGCGACGAAGAGCGTGCGGCGGAACTCGTTCGAGCATTTGAAGATCCAGAAATCATGGGAGTGGTTGCCCTGCGGGGTGGGTACGGGTGTTCCAGGATCATTCACCTGCTCGATCAAGGACGTCTGAGGTCGTATTGTAAAGTCTTCATGGGCTTCAGCGATCTGACGACACTTCACATGTTCTTCCGCAGGCGTTTCGGATGGGTCACGTTTCATGGGCCAATGGCCGCATCCCCGGCTTTGGGGAACATTTCCCCGGAACAGGAGCGGCACCTTTTCGCCCTTTGGACCGATCCCGCATACCTGCCATCGCTGTCGTTTCCGCAACTTCAGGCATGGTCCCCGGGAACGGCAAAAGGGGAATTGACCGGCGGCTGCCTTTCACTAATCGCGGCCAGCCTCGGAACCCCATATGAGCTGCATGCCGACGGGAAGATCCTATTCCTTGAAGACCTTGGCGAGGCTCCCTATCGGATCGACCGCATGCTGACTCAACTCATGCTGGCGCAAAAGCTTGACCGGGTTGCCGGAGTGTTGCTGGGAACATTTCGTGATTGTGACCCAGGGAAATCCGGAGTTTCTGTGGAAGAGACGCTCAAAGACCTGCTATGCCGACTCGAAGTCCCTGTAATTGCAGGTTTTCCATCAGGTCATGGTCCGGACAACTGGGTTCTGCCACTCGGCTCCAAGGTCAGCCTCAACACATCGAGCCTCAGGGTCCGGTTTCTGGAAGGAGCCGTGGATTCGTGACCGGGTCGATTTTCCAATCCGTCGCCGGGGCTGTATCACCAGAGTAAAATGTCGTTTCGCGACAGAGACTAACTAGTATTTTCGTAGATTAGCGAATGAGCTTTACTCCTTTTCAAATAGTTGCTAAAATTCACAATTGCAGTTGGAGTTCCTCGGTGGCCTGCGTCCTGTATTATCGCAGCATGAACATCTGGGTATTCATTTAGCATTGAGTCATGACAAACCTGTCCTTGAAATTGCGCGGTCCCCTCTCAAAGCTCCAGATGGCTGCCTCCCGGTTTTATGCACTGCTGCAGCAACGGTTTGAGGGAAACAATCTGGTCAGCGAGTCATGGGCGGCAATGGGGAGCGACCTGCAGGCCCAATCTGAAAGCCTTAAGAAGTTACCCGCTTCATTCTGGCAATCTCTAAAAAAGAAGGAGGATGAACTCCTCCGGGCGACCCAGGCGATTCTGCCGGAAGGTGGAGATAATATTGAAGGGTCGCTGCAATTATGCCTCTCCCGCACTCTGGACATTGAAGAGCCAATGATCCTGAGGGTGTATGCTCCGTTGATCCGTCGTTTGCGAGTCGAGTGGACAGATCGCGCTTTAGACTTCTATGTAATGGTAAAGGCTCACATTGCGCATCTTGCCCGACTGGTTCAAGCCTACTCAGGGGATCCGGTGCTGAGTCAGCGATGTGCGATTCTGTTTCACAGTTTTGAAAAGGAAGTCCAGGAACCGAAAGCGGTTGTCATCCCCCTTGCCAAGCCGGCCCGGAAGGGCTCGCCGCCTTTGAAACAAGCTCCGCGTGTAACTGCAAAACGTCGTCCCAGGGCAGCGAAAGAAAAACCGCCGGCGCGTCCGTTGAAGACTAGATCGAGTCGTGCCAAGCCCCTGGTAAAAAATATTAAAATCTCCCGAAGGCGGGCGCGCCGCTAGTCGGATGCCTTCCCGTTCATCCTGCGATGATTGATTTTTCCACGATGACATCTCATACTGTGTATCGAAGGACCCTCAAGGATCCTCTTCGGAAGTGTTTGAATTAAGGAGGTTTTCTCCGTTGTCTACCGACATGGCCCCTGCGTGGCCCAATCCCGATGAACTGCGGCGGGACATGGAGGAGTTTCTTCACACAAGATACGGAGACAAAGTACAGCTTGGGGTCATGACACCCCGCCCCGACCAGGCCAGGACGGCGGAGGAAGGAACGGAAACCAAAGATGCTCCGCTGGACCTGCCATTTCGACTATCTGCCGCGCGACATCAAAAACTATCTCGATCGTTTCGTCATCAAGCAGGACAGCGCCAAAAAGGTTCTCGCAACCGCCATCTGCGATCACTACAACCACATCAAGCGATGTTCCGGCGAAAATCACTGCAAGGAATACGCGAAGCAGAACATCATCATGCTCGGGCCCACCGGCGTCGGCAAAACCTACCTGGTGCGCACGATTGCCGATTTGATCGGAGTTCCCTTCGTGAAGGCCGATGCGACGAAGTTCTCGGAAACCGGCTATGTCGGCGGTGATGTCGAAGATCTGGTACGGGAACTCGTACAGAAGGCGGATGGGAACGTACAGCTGGCAGAATATGGTATCGTCTATCTGGATGAGATCGACAAGATCGCGTCCCCCGCCAATCTGCTCGGGCGGGATGTCAGTGGCGGCGGGGTTCAGCGCGGTCTGTTGAAGCTGATGGAAGAAACCGAGGTCAGCCTGCGCACTCCTTTTGATCTGACTTCCCAGCTGCAGGCGGCCATGGAGTTTCAGTCCAAGGGCAAGGTCTCCCACCAGGTCATCAACACCCGGCACATCCTGTTCATCGTAAGTGGCGCCTTCAGCGGCTTGACCCCGATCATCCGCAAACGGGTCGGCGCCCAGAACATCGGGTTTGTCGGCCGGTCGGCTTCTTCGCTTCCGGACGAAGAATTGCGGGCTCTGGTCAAGAGCACGGATTTTATCGAGTATGGATTCGAATCTGAATTTGTGGGACGCCTCCCGGTGGTAGTCTCCTGCAGCGAGTTGGGGGTTGAGGATCTGTTTCAGATTCTGAAGCACTCCGAAGGTTCGATCGTCCGGCAGTACACTCAGGCTTTTGAGTCCTACGCGATCGAATTGATCTTCACGGACGAAGGTTTGCACCGGCTGGCCGAGAAGGCGGCTGCGGAGCTGACGGGGGCGCGCGGACTGGTAAGTGTCTGCGAGCGCACCTTCCGTGAATTCAAGTATTATTTGCCTCACTCGGTCGTACGGCGGTTGGAAGTGACGGGCAGGCTGGTCGATGCCCCATTGGAGGTGCTGGCCCAGCTGCGCCAGGATTCCCTGACCGAGCAGGTGGAAGCTCTGGAGCGGACCGTGGTCACCGTAGCCGCCCGGTGGTCTGAACAAAACGGCATCGAGATCCACCTGCAGCCGGAAGCAGCCCGGTTGCTGGCGGAGCGGGCTGCAGCCTCGGACCAGAAAATCGAAGACGTATTCGCGGAAACGTTCAAGGATTTTGAACATGGACTGAATCTGATCCGCAAAACGCGGGGGATCAGTCGATTTGAGATAACTCCGGAAGTCATTCAGGACCCGTCGAACACTCTGGACAGCTGGATTCGCGCCTACTACATGCGGGAGCCGAATTGAGCCTGCCGCTCATCGGCGGCCGCGGTGGTGGCGTGTTCTGCAACGGAGGAGCGCCATGAAGGTGATCAAGATAGCACAGGTACCCCCGCCCGTCGTCCCCATCACGGCGACCATACGACAGGCGATTCCGATCATGGGAAGCGATCAGGGTTGCGCCCTGGCGGTCATGGATGGAGAGCGCCTGGCCGGCACTCTGTCCAAGGAAGACGTGCTCAAGCGCGTAATCGGCGAAGGCTTGAGCCCGGATACGACCAGGGTTGGGGAGGTGATGACTTCGCCCGCCGAAAGTATCCGCACCGACACGGAAACCGGGGACGCCTTAAAGCTGATGTTCGCCCGGGGCCGCTGCTATTTCCCGGTCGTGGACCCGCAGGGGACTCTCCAGGGATGGCTGGCATTGTGCCATCTCTTCCGGAACCACGTCGAAGATATGGGTCACGAGCTGGATGCGCTCGAAGCCTATCTTTCGGCGGACGGTCCGGGGGGATAGCTTGCCGCCTGAAGTCGGAGAGAAAAGAGTGCAATCCGTGTGAAAAAAATTGCCGTTGACCGGTCAAACGAGTAAAGTACCTCGTTTGACAGGGCGTGCCCTTCCCAGACGCCGGCGTGCGATGACGGAATTGGTACGAGCCTGAGAGGAGAGAGTGATCATGGCCAAGAAGAAAAATGTCACAATCGATGTAAAGAAGGAATGGTGCAAAGGCTGCGCCATATGCGTGGACGCCTGCCAGCACAAGGTCCTCGAGATGCGGGGGGTCTATCCTGAGGTCGTTCTCCTTGCGGAGTGCACCTCCTGCGGCATGTGCGAAGTCATGTGCCCGGACTTTGCCATCGTGGTGAATGAAGTCGAGGAACTGGTTGCCAAATAGTCCTGGCGCCCGGGGTGAAAGGAAAAGCAAAGATGCAAGCCACCAAACAGGATGCCGGCCGAGAAGCCGCGAACAGGATCCGGGTCATCACAGGGAACGAGGCCTGCGCTGAAGGGGCGCTGGCGGCCGGGCTGAAGTTTTTTGCCGGCTATCCCATTACGCCTTCGTCTGAGATCGCCGAGATACTTTCGGAGCGACTCCCCGAAGAGGGGGGAAGCTTCATTCAGATGGAAGATGAAATCGCCGCCATGGGCGCCATTATCGGCGCTTCCCTGGCCGGCGCCAAGTCGATGACCGCCACCAGCGGCCCCGGGTTTTCCCTGAAGCAGGAAAATATCGGGTATGCAGCCATGGCGGAAGTTCCCTGTGTGATCGTCAATGTCCAGCGCGGTGGCCCGAGCACCGGGCTGCCGACCCTTCCGGCCCAGGGGGACGTGATGCAGGCCCGCTGGGGAACTCACGGCGACCATCCGATTATCGTGCTCACCCCCAACAGCGTGCGTGAGACCTTTGAACTCACGATCCGCGCCTTTAATCTTTCCGAGCAGTTCCGCGTCCCGGTCATCCTGCTCATGGATGAGATCATCGGCCATGTCAACGAAAAGGTGGTTTTGCCCGAGCCCGGAGAATACGAAATCTTCCAGCGCCAGCGGCCCCAGGCGCCCCCGGAGAAATTCCTCCCCTACCAGTACACGGAATCGGATGTCCCTCCGATGGTGAGTTTTGGCGAAGGCTATCGATATCATGTCACCGGCCTTTCCCATGATCAGACGGGTTTTCCGACCAACAATCCGGTGGAAATCGACCGCCTGATCCGGCGCCTGCATCGGAAGATCGACAACCACCTGGACGAGATTATCGAAGTCCGTGAGGATTATCTCGAGGATGCCGAAATCGGTCTGTTCGCGTTCGGCTCCACGGCCCGCTCGGCGCGCCAGGCCGTCATGATGGCCCGCAAGATGGGGATCAAGGCGGGCCTGCTCCGCCCCCGGGTGATCTGGCCCTTCCCCGAAGCCCACGTCCGTGCCATGGCGGAGCGCGTGCATCACATTATTGTTCCGGAACTGAACCTGGGGCAGATCGCCCATGAGGTTGAGTGGGCCAGCAACCGGGTGAAACCGGTGGTCAGGATCAACCGCGTCGACGGCGAACCGATCAGTCCCCAGCAAATACTGGACAAGATTGTGGAAGTGTCTTCCTAGTCCGCTCTGGTGAAGTAAAGGAGTACCCGATGTTCGATTATTCAAAGTACCTCAGGCTTGATAAATTCCCCCTGATTTGGTGTCCCGGCTGCGGCGATGGCATCGTGTTGAAATCGCTCCTTCGTGCCATTGACCGCATCGGACTGCAAAAGGATGAGATTACCATGGTGTCCGGCATCGGCTGCTCGAGCCGCCTCCCCGGGTATGTGGATTTCAACACCCTGCACACGACGCACGGCCGCGCCATCGCATTTGCCACCGGGGTCAAACTCGCCAAACCGAAGATGAACGTCATTGTCATCACCGGGGACGGCGACGCCACGGCGATCGGTGGCAATCATTACATCCACGCGGCCCGGCGCAACATCAACCTGACCGTCATCCTCTTTAACAACCAGATTTACGGCATGACCGGCGGCCAGGCCTCTCCGACCACGCCGGTCGGCAAGCGCGCTTCCACGGCGCCCTTCGGCAACCTGGAACCTTCTTTCAACATCAGCGGCCTGGCGCAGGCTGCCGGCGCCAGCTTCGTGGCCCGCAGCACGGTCCATTCTGCGCTCCGGCTCGAAAAGCTCATCGAACGCGCCATCCGTAAGCAGGGCTTTTCCCTGGTCGAAGTCTGGACCCCCTGCCCCACGGCCTACGGGCGGCGCAACCGGTTGGGTGACGGCGCCAACATGATTCAGGACCTCGGCGAAAACAGCATATCGGTCGAGAAGGCCGCAAAGATGTCGCCGGAAGAACTCGAAGGGAAAATAGTGACTGGAGTGTTCGTCGACGTCGACAGGCCGGAATATACCGCAGAGTACGCCAAGCTGCAGCAGCGCCTGAGAAAAACCGTTGTGGAAGTAGGAGTATAAGCCGGCAAGGAGGGCTCAATGAGTTTTCGTTACGACATTCGTCTCAGTGGAGAGGGCGGGCAGGGATTGGTGCTGGCGGGCCGAATTCTGGCAGAGGCCGCCGCCATCTACGACAACAAGAATGCGACCCAGAGCCAATCGTACGGTCCTGAAGCCCGCGGCGGCGCCAGCCGCTCTGAAGTGATCATTTCCGACGAAGACATCGACTATCCCAAGGCCACCCGGCTTGACCTGCTTCTGGCCCTGACTCAGGAGTCGTGCAACAAATACTCCAAGGACCTGAAGGATAGCGGTATCCTGCTGGTGGATTCGGTGACCGTGACCAAGGTTCCCGAGGGCAATTACAGGATCTTTCAGGTCCCGATCAGCGACATCGCACGCACGCGCCTCGGCAAGGTGGTGGTGGCCAACATCGTGGCGCTGGGAATCATCGCTCATCTGGCGCAAATCGTTTCGGTCGACGCCGTCGAATCGGCCGTGCTCGCCAGAGTGCCGAAAGGCACGGAAGAGCTTAACCTGAAGGCATTTCGCACAGGGATTGAAGTCGCCCGGCAGCTGCAGACGGGCCCCTGAACCGAAGAGTTGACGTCATGACCGACCCTTTCCTCAGACTGAAGGATCGCGTCTCTCATCTCGGCAACCACCATCACAAATACCTGCGCAGCATTGAAACCTACAAAGACCGGCTGATCGAAGGTCTCGAAGCCAAGGGCCAGATCGACCAGGTCCACCTGTGGAAGTCCGCCCGCGACCTCTCCGAGGAAATGGATGTCATCCTCGACCTCGGCGACACCTTGCAGGAAAAGCTCGCCTTTCTCGGCTGTTACTACGGTCTTCAGTTCCTTCACATGAACCTGCGCCTGACCGATGTCCTGCAGCTGAATCTCACCACGGCCCGGGACCGGTCTGAGGTCTACCGGGATTTCATGATTCACTCGGGCCTCGATTTCCGCGCGCTCACGGCCAATTATATGCGCCGGCTCCTCGACCTTTTCATTCCTGCGGAGCAAAGGCCCGAATTCGTAATGTGCGGGGTCGGGAGCCGCTCCGACCAGGACGACATCGACATCGGCATTATTGACGATGGCTCCGAACAGCGCATGGAATTCAACCAGGCGGTCGGCAAGCTGCGCCTTGAAATGCTCAAGCATGCGAGCTGCCTCCATTTCTACCTGTCAGAGCATGTCGGGACCCGGAGTTACTCGGCCTCGATTTCGGACTACCGGGAATTGCTGGACCAGGAGATCCACGATTTCATCATCATCACCGAAATGCTCGGAGCCGCGCCGATCCTGGGCAGCCTCGGGCTGTTCGACCAGTTCAAGCGCGAAATCACGTGGCGCTACCACTATGCACCGCATCAGGACAACAAGTATCACGAGGCGTACCTGAGGGGAATCCTCGGCGAGGTGCGGTCCCTGCTCATCCGCCCGATGCAGACCGACGGCATCCACCTCAAGGATGACGGCTTGCGCATGCTCAAGAGCATGATCTATGTCGAAAAGACCATCTTCCGCATCGACAAGGTGAACCCCTGGGACATCCTGCACGGGTTGCGCCTGAAAAATCCCGCATCCAAGAGGCTGTATGATGAACTTGACCGCGCGTTGACCTTCCTCGATACGTTCCGGCACCTGTACCAGCTCTATGTCGTCCAGGAGGACGAGATCCAGCTCGGCGCGTCCTTCGTAGCCCGCGATATGGAGCGGGTCGCCCGGTGCATGGGATACAAGGATGTGGGCGCCATCAGCGGCTGGGACCACCTGCTGATCCACTACCATGAGTCGGTCCAGCTGGCCAAGGATATCGTCGGCATCCTGCTGGAGACCGTCACCGAACACCTCAAGTCGATCACGATATTTTCCGGCCTGGCGCAGGCGCGGCGCAGCCACCGGGTCCCCGGGCAGAAAAAAAACCTGGCCGCCGATTTTATCCGGGTGTCCCGCTTCTTCCGGGGCACCAAGTTCTGGGACGACGTCCTCGAAACCCTTGAAGCCAACAACGGTGAACTGCTGCACCGCTTCGTGCTCGACTTCGCCCATTTCCGCGGGAAGGCGAGACGGAAGCTGATCGCCGAGTACGGGAGCACGGGACAGCAGGCGATTTATCCCCTGCTGTCGCTTCTGATGATCATCGTCAAATACAAGCGGGGCCCCGAATACCAGGCCCTGTTCGACCAGATGAACGAGGCGTTTCTCGACATCGCCGGCGACATCGAAGGCCGCGTGTCCAAACTTTCCAAGCTCTTTTACCAATACCCGCAGCTTTTAAACAGCTACCTCGCGCGGTTGACGGAAGCCAACCTGATCCGGTTTGAACGCCTGCTCAACGACGGGGGCGGGGAGACGGAATCCGAGGCCACTCTCGGGCTGAAAAAACTGTGCCAGCTGCACTACAGCAACAGCCGCCACTTCAAGAGCTATTTCACCCGGGTGCTTCAGAAGCATCCGGAATACGTCCAGTTTCTCGACGATCCGGGGCGGTTGCGTCAGATCGCTCACGGGCTGCTGGGAAATGTTGATATTCTCGCCGGTTGCGAGGACAAAAAGGAATTCCTGGCCGACTATTACGACCTGGAGTACCTCAGAGTGGGACTGGAGACCCTGGCCGGGGCGCCGACCGGCACGACCAACTCCGAGTTCACCGAATTTTCCGACACCTTCCTCAGGACCCTGTTCGAAATCAACAAGCAGTGCGTCGACGAAGAGCTCAAGGGCAAGGTGGCGACCCGGGATCTGCTCGCTTTTTTTGTGTCCGGGGGGCATGCGCGGGAGCAGGCCTACGACGACGACTACGATTTGATCATTCTGCTCGATGCCAGCGACGAGCGGATGCGCAGCTATTGCGACCGGATCGCCAACCGGATGAATTCCGACATCCTGAAGCGCGGCACCCTGCCGCACTATCGCTTCACCGATCACTTCGGGCACTACGTGACGCTGATCGACGAATTGGAGGAACTGTTCGCGCGCGACCACGCAACCGCTTTCATCGACAAGTCTCAGATTCTCGGCTCGCGCATGGTTATCGGCAGCACCAAGTTCGGGAAGGAGTTCGAAGATCGCATCATTCGCCCGTATATTTTCGACCGGAGCGCGGCCTACATTGATCAGATGATCGAAGAGATCCGATCGCGGCACCTGAGCGAATCGAGCCGGGACGGCGGCCTCATCGACGTGAAAGAGGGCATCGGCGCCTTGCGCGATATCGAAATGATCCTGCTCATTTACAAGGCCAAGCACCGGCTGCGGGAGCCGATCAATCGGAAGCTGGTCAATATACTTCGGAACATCGAGTCGCGGCATCGGGAGGATTTCGAAATCTTGAGCGCCAGTTCCGATTTTCTTCGTGGCGTACGGGATGCCTACCGCCTTACCGTTTCGGCGGAAAACGTGCTCCGCCCGGAGTACCTCGACCGGCCGGCGCGCATCCTGGGGTATGCCGGCGCGAATGAGCTCCTCGCCGCATGCCAGGACTGCACCTGCCGGGTCGCCTCCACTCTGGAGCGCATGATCGCTCATGTGCGAGACTGATGAGATCTGGGAGCCTGTCCGAGAGTCAGGAAAGGCCAGGGGATAATAGCCGGGGGCGCAAGCCCCAGATAGGATATTGCATTTAATGAGCCCCGGGGGCGATGGATCTTTGTTTGCAGCCGTTTTCCGACGCCCCTCCCGGGCATGCACAGACGGCCAAGCGAGTTTCGCGACAGATTCCAGCCTCAGCCCACGGCTCCGAGTGCATGTATAATCGTCCGATATGAAGCGCCCGTCAGGGGTGCGGGGAGTCGACATGCGTCGCATCATCAGCATCTGCCCGGTATTCGCTTTCGCCATGCTGGTCCAATCTTACGACCCTGCCCTGGCCTTGGCCCAGGACCGTCCCCAGAGCGAAAGGGGTGTCGATCCGGCGGCACTGCAGGCGCTCAAAGGCCAGATCGACGCCTTGAAGGCCGATTACGAAAAACGCATCCGGGCTCTGGAATCCCAGGTGGAATCCCTGCAGCTGCAAATGCTCCGGTCCCTGCCGGAAACGGAACCGGCCGCGGTTACGCGGCCTGCGGTCGCGGCCGTGCAGACCATCCCAGGTGCTTTAAACCCGGCGATCACCGTCGTGGGCAATTTCCTGAGCCGGGGTGACAGCCAGAAGGTATACAACAGCGAAGGGTTCCGTATCGACAACAAGTTGAGCCTGCGCGAAGCCGAGCTCGATATGAGGGTCGCCATTGATCCGTATGCCGATGGCGTGTTCATCGCTTCACTGGGCTCCGAAAGCCCGGGCCGCTATGCGGCCGATATCGAGGAGGCCTATGTCACGATCAAGAAACTCCCCTTCCAGGACCGGCCTCCCTTGGGGCTGCAACTGAAGGTGGGCCGGTTCCGCCCGGCCTTCGGGGCCAACAACATCCTGCACACCCATGATCTGCCGCAGAGTTTCCGGCCTTTACCCATCCAGGAGTTTCTGGGAGAGGAAGGATTCATCCAGAGCGGGATCTCGGGCAGTTTTTATATTCCAACGCCATGGGATGCTCATTCCAGCATGGATGCGACGGTGCAGGTGCTGGCCGGCGGAGATGTGGCTCTTTCTCCGGATGCCGGAGCCCGTATGTCCTATCTGGGCCACCTGCGCTGGTTCCGTTCGTTTGGCGACACCCACAGCCTCGAGGCGGGCTGGTCCAGTTACATGCACCCGGCGGGGAACGGTTCGGATGAGACCGATTTTCATGGAGTCGATGTCTCCTATCGCTGGAAGCCGCTGCGGCTCGGAGAGTGGAAATCGCTGGTGCTGAGCGGCGAACTGCTGTTCGCCCGACGGCCATATGCAGGCGCAGGCCAACCGCCGGATGCCGAACCGGGACACGGCCGGCCGGCGGGCTTCACGGCCTTCGGGCAATGGCAGTTCAACCGTCGGCTCTAT
This sequence comes from Terriglobia bacterium, assembly GCA_963824985.1. GTDB lineage: Bacteria > Acidobacteriota > UBA6911 > UBA6911 > UBA6911 > JAFNAG01. Next base: position 25,100 of record CAWGRQ010000008.1, on the reverse strand, counting down.
GCCGGCGTGCGCTGGGACCAGACCAGTGTCCTCTGGGATCCGGCGCAGAAGCGCCGCAGCGTGACGCCATACGTTTCCTACTATTTCAGCGAGTTCCTGCGCTTTCGCTTGAACTACGAACAAAGATGGAGCAGCCTGCTCCAGGAGGACGGGCGGAAATCGATATTCGCCGAACTCAATTTCGTGTTCGGCTCGCACCCGGCGGAGCCTTTCTGGGTCAACAGGTAAAGGGGCCGGTCGCGCGGCGAACGGGCCGTATGGCAAGGGCAAAGGAGGCGGCAATGAAAACCAGATGGTGGTTGCCGGCGGCGGCATTGGCAGTGCTCGCATTTCAACCATTCGAGAACGGCTATGCCCGGCAGGCGCGGAAAGTGCGCGTGGTATGCACGCTCCCCACCCTGAAAGCCCTGGCAGAGGAGGTGGGAGGCGACCGAGTCACGGTCATCGCCCTGGCCAAGGGGGATCAGGATCCCCATTTCGTCACCCCCACCCCGACTTTGATGAGAGACACACGTGAGGCCGACCTCTTGGTCGAAAACGGGTTTTCGCTTGAATTGTGGGCGGATCAGGTCGTCAATGGATCGGGCAATTCCAGGATTTTTCGCGGCACAATCGGCCGCGTGGTGGCGGGGGACGGCATCTCTGCCCTCGAGATCCCGCAAGTGCTGTCGCGTGAGTTCGGCGACATCCACCCCCAGGGAAATCCTCACGTGTGGCTCGATCCTCTCCAGGCCAAGGTCGAAGCAGCCAACATTTGCGAAGCCCTCAAGCGCATCGATTCCGCCGGCGCCGGGTATTATGACTCGCGCAAGGAGGACTTTTTCGGGCGCATCGACAATGCGCTGTTCGGTCCGGAACTGCTGAAACTCATCGGCATTCAAAAGTTGACGAGGCTGACCTGGAGCGGGCAGTTGCACAGTTTCCTGGCCGCCAACCAGTTCGGAGGCAAGCCGCTCTCCGCCTATGCGGGGGGCTGGCTCCTAGCGGCCCAGGCCTTGAATGGTGTCAAGGCTTATGAGTTCCACAAGGTCTGGGCCTACTTCGCCCGGGTATTCGGCCTGCAGCTGGTCGGCACCATCGAAGAGCGGCCCGGGATTCCGCCGGGCCCGCAGCATGTTCGCCAGGTGACCGAAGCCATTAGAACCATGAAAGTTCCGCTCATTCTGGTGGATAACTTTTACGATGCCGCGCTGCCGGTCAATATCTCCCGGCAGACCGGAGCCGTGGTCGCCATCCTGCCCAATCAGGTGGAAGGCGAGGCCGGCATTCACACCTATTTCGATCTGATGGATCACCTGATCACCCGGATCGCGGCAGCGCTTCGATCCGGCCAGGAGCCTCCAATCGCCAAGGCCGAATAGCCTGAATTAACCACGGAGATGCCGTGTCGATTCTTCTCGAAATGAAATGGATGCTGCTGCCGTTCCTGGCCTGCCTGGTTCTGTCCATCAACCATGTGTATCTGGGAATCCACGTCATCGCGCGCCGGGTGATATTTGTCGACCTGGCCCTGGCTCAGATTGCCGCGCTGGGAGCGACGTTCGCCCTCACGCTCGGCTATGACCCGGGAAATGACGCCCTTCGGATCTCTCTCTTTTCGCTGGCCTTCACCTTCGTCGGAGCGGGAGCATTTGCCGTGGCCCGCATGAAGAGGGAGAAGGTTCCCCAGGAGGCGTTCATCGGCATCATCTATGCCGCCGCATCGGCGGCAGCCATCCTCCTCCTTTCAAAATCCGCAACCGGCGGAGAAGAGCTGAAGCACATGCTGGTGGGGGACGTACTGCTGGTGACCCTTCCCGAAATACGCGATATGGCATTGCTGTACGGCGCCATCGGCCTGTTCCACGTGATTTTCCGCAGAAAGTTTCTGGACATCTCTATCAGCCCCGCGCAGGCTGTCGCGGCGCACGTAAATGTGCGCTTCTGGGACATTCTTTTTTACATGTCTTTCGGCGTCGTGATCACCAAGTCGGTCGCCATTGTCGGCGTCCTGCTGGTCTTCTCCTACCTGGTGGTCCCGGCCGTGATTGCCCAAATGTGGTCGGAAACGATCCGGGGACGGCTGTTGATGGGCTGGCTGGTGGCGATCGTTGCAAGCACCCTGGGAATTTCCTGGTCGTTCTATTCCGACTATCCGACCGGCCCGGCCATCGTCGTCATGCTCGGATTCCTGCTGATTTTTTCCAGTACCGCCTATTACCTGCTGAATGCCCCGGCAAAAAAGCGGGCCCTGGCCCAGGTTGCCGCGATGGCGCTCTTCTGCGTGGCGTTTGCCACCGGCCTGATGTACCTCAAAAAATCGGCGCCGGCGGCATCCGCTTCAGACCGGATCAGCGCGGTCAATCTGCTGCTCAACGACCTGGAAAGCAGCGAGGAATCCCGGCAACTCGGCAGCCTGGAACACCTCGGAGCCATCCGCGATCCCAGGATCGTGCCCGCATTGAATGCGCTCCTCTCCCGATCCACCTCGGACCGGGTGATCGAGTCCGCGGTGGCCGCACTGAACCGGCAAAAGGACCCGCGCGCGATCCCCGCGTTACGCGCAGCGGCCTTGCGCGACTTCGACGAGTTTCTCAAGCTGACGATTGCCCGAACCCAACTCGACCTGGGGGATACTCATGGGTTTGCCACCTTGATTTCGGTGTTGAAGGGGGACGGCGCACTCATTGCCCGCCAGCAGGCCAACGCGATGCTGGAGGAAAAATCCGGTCTCCGGTTCGGATACAATGCCGATCAATCCGCGGCCGACAACTCGAGTCCCCTTCAGAAAATCGAGGAGTGGTACAACACGAAGGCTATCCGGTCCCGCTGGGATGCCCGCACGGGGAAGTTTGGCCCCTCCTGACGACCCCAGAATTCGGCAACCAGCTGGAACAGCTCTCAGGCAAGCCTCACAAAATCCCGTAGGGGCGACCGGCAGGTCGCCCGCCGGCCGACGAACCCGGTTTCAAACGATAAAAATAGATGCAGTCGGGTCTTCGGGCGTCCTGCCGGTCGCCCCTGCATCTCACTTCCGCATATATGTGGTAGCCTAATGGCATGGTGCTGGTAACGCTCGATCGTGTATCGCTTGCATTCGGCCACGTGCCGCTCCTGGATGAAGTGTCGCTGCAGATCGAATCCGGCGAACGCGTCTCCCTGATCGGCCGCAACGGCGCCGGTAAATCGACGCTGCTGCAGATCATCGCCGGCAAAGGCCCGCCAGACCGGGGGTCGATCTGGAGGCAAGCGGTGCTTCGCATCTCGCGGCTGGTCCAGGATGTGCCTCTGGCAGCGGACCGTCCGGTTTTCGACGTCGTCGCCGAGGGGCTCGGCGACCTCAGCGACCTCGTTACGTCGTACCACCACGCCGCGGTCGAAGTTGCCGAACACGGCTCCACGACGCTCCTTGCCAAGCTCGGGCGCCTGCAGCAGGAACTGGAAGAACGGGACGGCTGGCGTCTCGAGCAGCGCGTCGAAATGGTCCTGGCGCGCCTGGGCTTGCCTTCCGAGGCCGTCGTGGACACACTATCGGGCGGTTGGCGAAGGCGCACCCTGCTCGCCCGGGCACTGGTCGGCGAGCCCGACCTGCTGCTGCTCGACGAGCCCACCAATCATCTCGACATCGACGCCATCACCTGGCTCGAATCGTTCATCGCCGATTTCCCGGGCGCCGTCGTCTTTGTGACCCACGACCGCGCCTTTCTCCAGCGCCTCGCCACCCGGATCGTGGAACTTGACCGCGGCAAGCTCACGTCCTGGCCCGGCAACTATTCCGGAGTTCCTGCTCAAGAAAGAAGAGTGGCTGGCCAACGAGGCATTGCAGCAGGAAAAGTTCGACAAGAAGCTTGCCGGAGAGGAAGCCTGGGTGCGCCAGGGAATCAAGGCCCGCCGCACGCGCAACGAAGGGAGAGTCCGCGCACTGCAGGCGATGCGTGAGGAGCGGGCCGCTCGCCGCGTCCAGACCGGCAGCGCCCGCATCCAGGTGGAACGTTCGGATCCTTCCGGACGGTTGGTGTTCGAGGCCCGCAACGTCGGCAAATCCTTCGAAGGCCGCGCCGTGATCCACGATTTCTCCGACCGGATCATGCGCGGCGATCGGATCGGGCTCATCGGCCCGAACGGTTCGGGGAAAACGACGTTGCTGCGGCTGCTGCTCGGTGAGATTGAACCCGATGGGGGGTCCGTCCGCCGCGGCGCCAATGTCCAGGTTGCCTACTATGACCAGCAGCGCGAACAACTCGATCCGGAGGCGACCGTATTCGACACGATCGGCGAAGGGAACGAGATCGTCACCGTCAACGGCCGGAACCTCCATGTCAACGGTTACCTCCGCGATTTCCTGTTTCCGCCGGAGCGCGCGCGTGCGCCCGTGAAGTCCCTGTCCGGCGGCGAGCGCAACCGCCTGATGCTGGCCCGCCTGTTCACCCGGCCGGCAAACGTCCTGGTGCTCGACGAGCCGACGAACGACCTCGACCTCGAAACGCTCGAACTGCTCGAAGAACAGCTGGTTGAATTCGCGGGGACCCTGCTGCTCGTCACTCACGATCGCGCATTCCTCGACAATGTGGTAACCAGCACGCTCGTGTTTGAAGGCGAGGCCCGGGTCCGGCAATTTGTCGGCGGGTACGCGGATTGGCTGCGGCAGCGCGCGCCCGCGCCGGCCGTCAACCGGGAACGCGCCGAACCCCGGCCCGTGGCCGGGCGCCCGCCGGGGCGCAGGAAGCTGTCCTACAACGAGGAGCGGGAGCTCGCGCAGTTGCCCGCCCGGATCGAGGCACTCGAGGCGGAGCAGCGCGAACTGAGCGCCGCGGTTTCAGACCCGGAATTTTACCGGGAGCCGGCGGAATCCATCCGCGCAAAGCTGGCGCGGCTGGAGGCATTGCCCGAGGAGATCCTTCAGATCTACTCCCGCTGGCACCACCTCGACTCGCTTACAGGGTAATATGAGGATTGGCGGACACGGATGAACGCGGGCAGGGCTTTTGCGCCGGGCCCTTCGGGCCCCGCAAAAGCCCTGCACACGGATCTAATCCGTGTTCATCCGCGTCCTGCGATGTCTTGCTTCGTGAATAATGCGGGCTAAAGCCCCTTCGCTGCCGGCCGGTCCGGCGCCGATTTTACTTCTTGACCCTTACCGGGTATGCGGGCCGCTTCGGCTGCTGGGGAGGATTTTTCTTCAGCTCCTCCAGAACCACCTGAATGGCCCTTTCCAGCTGCGGGTCATGCCCGGCGATGACTTCGGCCGGCGTCTGTTCCACTTCGATGTCGGGGGGAACACCCGCGTTTTCAACCGTCCACCCCTCCGCCGTGTCCCAGATGGCGAGATTGGGCGCCGTCACCGATCCGCCGTCCATGAGCACAGGAAATCCGAGCGTACCGACCAGGCCTCCCCAGGTGCGTTTGCCGACCAACGGACCCAGCTTGAACTTGCGGAACATCCAGGGAAGCATGTCGCCGCCGGAACCCGCCGTTTCATCGATGATCATCACCTTCGGCCCCTGGATCGACGCTCCCGGGGTCTTGAGGTCGGCGCCGTAGCGCATATTCCAGTAGCTGACCAGCGGCTTGCGCAACTGATCGATGTAATAGTCGGCCACCAGGCCGCCGCCGTTAAAGCGCTCATCGACGATAATCCCATCCTTGTCCGACTGCGGGTAGAAGTATCGTTTGAAATAGACGTACCCCTGGGTGCTGGTGTTGGGCACGTAGACGTATGCGACGCGTCCTCCGGTCGCCTGGTCCACTTTTTTGACGTTCCCCTCCACCCAATCACGATTGCGCAGCGCGGACTCGTTGGCAATCGGAACGACCTTGACCACGCGCGAGCCCGAGCCGTCCGGATTGGGGCCGACAGTGATTTCGACGATCTTTCCCGAGGTGTTCTCGAAGGGTTTGAAAATGCTCGTTGGCGGCCTCAGATCCGCTCCATTGACCGCGATCAGGTATTCGCCTTCCCTGACGTTTACTCCGGGCTCCGTGAGCGGCGATCGCAATCCGGGATTCCAGTTCAGCCCGCCGTAGACCTTCTTAAACCGGTACCGCCCGCTCTCGACCTCATAGTCGGCGCCCAGCAGGCCGCCGGGCACATTCTTCGGCTCATAGAGCGCGTCGCCACCGCCGACCCGGTGGTGGCCCACGCCGAGCTCGCTGCACATCCACTGGATCACGCGGTTGAGATCGCCGCGCACCGCCAGATCGGGCAGGAAAGCGGAGTACTTCTGTTTCATCAGGTTCCAGTCCGCCCCATGCATGTTGGTGGCATAAAAATAGTCGCGGTTGATTCGCCAGGCTTCGTTGAAGATCTGCTGCCACTCGGTGCGCGGGTCGACGGCCACTTCAACCGCATCCAGATTGAGCTTCCCCTGGCCGGGTGGGATCCGGTCGGCTGCCGGAACGGCCACGATCGACATGGAATCCCGCTGCCGCAGGAGGATTTTCTTGGTGTCCGCCGAAATCTGGTAATCGGTGATCCCGGAGCTCAGGGTGTCATCCTTGCGCTTGCCAAGATCGTACCGGTGCAATTCATAGCCGGCGCCGGGAGCAGCTCCGGAGGGAGCCTTGAGATAGAAAATCTGGCCGGCAGCCCCGGCCCGCAGGCTGGCGCATTCGCCACTCGCGATGGGCAGATCCAGAATCCGGTATTGGATGCCCTCGAAGTCGATGGAAAACGGCTGCGCTGCCGCCGGCGGCGTCTCGCGCGGTTTTTCCTCTTTCTGAATTCCCTTCTCCTCGTCGCTTTCCCTGGCCAGCGGCGACGGGAGGTCTTTGCGCAGCACGGCGAGGTAGATCGACGAAGTCTCGCGCAGGTCGGTGGCCGACAGGTCGAACCACTGCGCCACCGGTCCGGCGTCCGTCGAACCGAGGAAGTAGAGGTACTTCCCGCTGGCGTCAAAAATCGGTTCGCTCACATCACTCAAGCCGTCGGTGACGGCGGTGGATTGGTCCCGCTCAATGGAATAGACGTGAACACTCCGGATATAGACTTGGTTGTTGCGGGTGTAGGCAATCCACTTGGAATCCGGAGACCAGGAATGCTGCACCGGCTCAGATCCCAACAGTTGGTTCGAGGCGATCTTTTTGCTCGCACCGGTATTCAGATCGATCCAGTAAAGCGTCTGCGAGTTGTCTACATACGAAATCTTCTGGCTGTCGGGAGACCAGGCGGGCGCAAGATAAAAGCCTGTTCCGGTCAGCGGGTACTTCCTGATTTCCCCTTTGCCATCCTGGTTTTGTACGAAGAGCTGGTATTCTCCCGTCAGGTCCGAAAAATAGGCGATCCGGCCGCTGTCGGGAGACCAGATCGGAGATCGTTCGTTGGCCCCGGCCGTAAGGCTGATGTTGCGCGGATCCCCCTTTTCTGCCGGCACCGTAACGATCTCGCCTCGGAATTCAAGCGCCGCCCGGGCACCGGTCGGAGAAATCCCGGCATTCCGAATCCAGCGGAAGCCCTTTGCGTACCGCGCGCGCGTCTCCTCGAGGTCGGCCGCGACCGCGATCGTCATTTTAGTGCTTTTGGCCGAACGTGGATCCAGGGTATGAAGGTACCCGGCCTGCTCGTAAATGATCTTGCCGCCGCCCGCCGAGGCCGAAACCACAGGGAAATCGGTGTGGTTCGTCACCTGGCGCACGGCCTTCGACCGCGGGTCAAAGGAAAAGACGTTGAACTCGCCGTTGCGATCCGACCGGAAGTAGACGGTGTTTTCAATCGACATCGGATCGGTGTCGTTGCAGCGTTCCGCCGGCTGCGGGATCTTCTCGACGCCGTAGTCGTTGAGGCGGATCAGGCTCAGCGTCGAAACGCGACCGCCGCGGTAGTTTTTCCACTGGCTGAAGGCCTCGCTCAGGGGATTGTAAATGATGCGGGTTCCGTCGGAAGAGTAGCCGGCCTTGGAGGCGTTCGGGATTTTCAGCTTTTCCACCGGGGCATCCCCGTTGACCGGCACCGTAAACAGTTGGGTATAGCGCGTGGTGAACACCTCGCGCGGCGAAGTGAAGAGCACGGCGGCGCCGTTCGGCGTGAAGCACTGGACCAGGTCCGGTCCCGGATGATAGGTGAGGCGTTTGGGAAGGCCTCCGGAGACGGGCACGACATACACGTCGACATTGCCCTCATACTGGGCGCTGAAAGCGATCAATTTCCCATCGGGCGACAACGCCGGATTGGACTCAACTCCCTTGTCGGAAGTGAGGCGCCGGACGTCCTTGCCATCCAGCCCGGCTACCCAGAGATCGTTCGCATAGATGAACGCGATATGATCCTGGCTGATTGCAGGTTGGCTGAGCAGCCGCGTGTTGCTGACATCGATCCCCATCACCGAAGTGGAGACGGATGTCAGAGAAAGGAGAAACAGGAACCACAGACAAATGCCTTGCCGCCTTTTCATCGGAACCTCCCCTGGGAATGACTGCTTTGATCGACGATAGTTCCTGAATCATCGGGGGGCAAGCAAAAAGCGGAGAAAATTTGTGAAATCGCAGCCGGTCATCGATTCTGAGGCTATCGGCTTCTCTTTGATCAGACAAATGAAGCCCGGAAATAGGGGGGTTCGTTGCCCGGTTTCCATTTAATGTTGCATCCCATGCTCGGCTTCTGATCCTGGCTCACCGGTTTCCCCGCCAGCAGGGCATCCAGGGCGCCGCGCAGATCCTTTCCCGTAACCGGATTGTTGTTCCCCGGCCTGGCGTTGTCGAGTTGACCTCGATACACCAGTTTGCGCCCGCCATCAAAGAGGAAAAAGTCGGGCGTGCAGGCAGCGGTAAAAGCCTGCGCCACCTTCTGTGTCTCATCGTAACAGATCGGAAAGTCGATGCCGGCCTCCACCGCCATGGCCTTCAGCTTGGCGGGCGCATCATCCGGATAGTTTGCAATGTCGTTGCTGCAGATCGCCACAATGCCGACATCCTTTTTTGCATAATCCCTGCCGACAGCCGCCAGTTCGCTTTTTACGTGCTGTACATATGGGCAATGCCGCGAGACAAACATCACCAGCAGCCCGCGTTTACCCGCACGGGTGGAAAGTGAGACCCTCTCCCCCGAAACGGTGTTGGGCAGGTCAAAGTCGGGCGCCGGAGTGCCCAGCGCCAGCATGGTTGAAGCTACAGCTGCCATCGTGTCCTCCTTTAATTTTGCCGCGGTCCCGCGCTCAGTCCGCGCATACCCATATCAAGATTACCACGGAACAAGGGCGGAATCGGGTCGGGTGTGACCGATACCTTCAGATTCAACCGCTTCCTCGGGTTCGGCCCCGATCCCCACCGCTTGCTGTTCCCCGTGTGGCCTTGGCAGGGTGAATCGTGGCAGAATAGCAAAATATGGCAAACCCGCCCACGCGGCACAAGGTCAGTTCGAGTGGAATCTCGACCCGCGTCTGAGCAGCTACTTATCCCGCCGGAACTGGAAAGCGCGGTTCTGGTTTTCCGCAGGAAATCCGTCTGAGGCTCGACGGCCTCTGGGGTCATTTCAGCCGGTCATCGTTTTCCGGCCCGGGCCAGGTTGCTCCGGGCTTCAATGTAATCGGGTTTGAGGCGCAGGGCTTCGCCGAACTCGGCAGCCGCATCCTCGATACGACCCAAGGCCGCCAGGGCCACGCCCAGGTTGTTGTGCGTCTCGGCGGAGCCGGGTTGGCTCTTCAATGCCTCCCGGTAATGGGTCACCGCATCTTTGAGCCGGCCCGCGGCCTGCAACCCATTCGCAAGATTGAAATGCGCCTGGGCATAATCAGACTTGAGTTGCAACGCTTTCCCGAAGCAGCTCAAGGCCTCTTCCATGCGACCGCGAATGAGCAGAGCCTGGCCCAGGCTGTTGTAGGCCTCGGCGAACGCGGCATCGCACCGGATGGCTTCCCGGTATTGCGTGACGGCATTGTCCAGGCGGCCCATCGCCTTCAATACGTTCCCGAGGTTATGGTGGGCTTCGGCAAGATCGGGCGCCAGTCGCAATGCCTCACGATGCTGCGCCGCAGCCTCCTCGAAGCGCCCCTGCTCTTGCAAGGCAATGCCCAGATTGGTGTGAGCCTCAGCATATTCCGGTTTGAGCCGCAGCGTCTCCCGGTATTCCTGCATCGCATCCTCGGAGCGATTCATCGCCTGCAGGACATTGCCCAGGCTGTTATGGGCTTCCGCGTAATCAGGATTCAGTTTCAGAGCCTGCCTGATGTTAGCCAGGGCTTCTTCCAGGCGCCCCATGCCCTGAAGGATCTGGCCCAGACTGACAAGGAGCTCAGGGGAATCGGGGTGCGTCTTGAGCGCCTCGGTATATTGCCGCAACGCCAGCTCGGAATGCCCCATGGTTTCCAGGGCTACACCCAAATTATGGGCGGCCTCCGGAAAATCCGGTCTGAGCCGCAGCGCCTCCCGGTAGTGGGCCGCTGCCTCCTGGAAGCGGCCCAGCCTTTGCAGTGCCATTCCAAGATTGTTGTGCGCTCCGGGATACCGGGGTCGCAGCCGAAGCGCGTCCTCCAGCGGAGCCACCGCAGCCGCCGCATCCTCCAACGATCCGCGCAGCTTCAGGTAACCAAGATTGTTGTAAGCCATCCAGCATTCGGGGTTGCGGCTGATGGTGGTACGGTACAGCGTCTCCGCGCTGGCGTACTGACGGCTCTGGGCCCATGTCAGGGAACCCAGCAGGCCCGCCAGCACAATTGTGGCGGCGGTCGCCGGCTTCCCTCTGATTTTCAGGCGCCTGGAGAGCATGGTCAGCCCGGCAGAGGCCAGAGCGATGACTCCGAGGCTCGCCAGATATTGGAAATGATCCGCCACGTACGAAAAGACGAAGGGGTAGACGTTAAAAAATCCCAGAGCTGGGAACAGGGTCCCGCTGAAGAACAGCAGGGCTGCCAGCGGTGCCCGTGAACGCTTGCGCCACCACCAGAGTACCGCCAGCAGAAGGACGGCACCGAGGGGATACATGTACTGCCGCCAGGCATCCTGGCTGATTTGCCACCGCGGATAGATGAAGATCAGATCTGCCGGCCAGACGAGCTTGCCCAGATAGAACCAGATTGCCCGGCCGGCTATCAAGCCGCGCTCCAACAGGGTGAACTGGAAATCTGCGCCTTCGGCGCCGATCAGGTTCCGCTCAACCCAGGCGGTGGATATTCCCGCCGCTATGCCCAAGGCAAAAAACGGGATCAGCGGCAGGACATCGCGACGCCGGTTCAAGGTTCCGCGTCGCCACCAGAACACAACCAGCAGTGCCGCCGGCAGCGTCGCCGTCACCGTCTTGCTAAGCAAGGCAACAACGAAAAGAGAAAGCGCCAGCGCATAGTGTCTGCCTTGCCGGTTCTCATCGAACCGGAGATAGGCCAGCGCGGCGCCCAGGTACAGGACACCAGAGAGTGTGTTCTTCAGCTCGCTGATCCAGGCGACCGACTCTACCTGCACGGGGTGCAGGGCAAAGATCAACGCTGCCAGCCAGGCCCCGGGGACTTCTAACCTCCCCAGGATCAGGGCCACCAGGAAGGCCGCCAGAGCGTGCAGGAGGATATTGACGATATGATACCCCAGCGTGTCTTCCCCCCAGAGCCGGTACTGAATCCAGAAGGCGGAATGGACGATTGGATAATATTGCTGGGTCGCGCCCAGTTCGGTCCAGATACGCCACAAACCCGCTGCCGGGCGCAATTCGCTGCGGGTTATGTGGGCTTCGTCGTCCCAGAGCATGCCGCCGTGCCAGACCGGCATATAGGCTGCCAGCGTTGCCGCCAGCAACCCGGCGAGCAGGATCCATATTCCCCACCGACGTCCCGGGTTTCCGGTGTCGCGGGTTCGGACCCGTCCCCCTTTGTCCTCGCGGTTCCCTCTTGGTAGGATTGTCCTGCGCCTGGCCTGGCTCATCGGAGTGTATTATATATAGCGGTTTGGTGCGAAAGACAACGTCCCGGGAAGATACCCGGGGCCGGCAGCCGGAAGCCCTCCAACACGGCCCTGGGCACGACCGGCCAGATTGCGCTGGAAGTCTCGGAAAATGTCATATACTCTCTGGCATCCGATGGCCAGTATCATGGTTCAAACCAACGCCTCTGAATGTCCGGTCTGATGAAACTTTCCATTATTGTCCCGGTTTACAACGAAAACAGGACGATCCGCCGCGTGCTCGAAGAGATCCAGGCGGTACCGATCGAGAAGGAAATCATCATCGTCGACGACGGATCAACCGACGGCACGCGCCAGATCCTGGCGCAGGACAAGCCGAACCACTCCGGCCTGCGTGTGATCCTTCACGAGCACAATATGGGCAAGGGAAAGGCCATCCGTACGGGAATCGTGGAAGCCACGGGCGATCTGGTAATCATTCAGGATGCCGACCTGGAGTACCTGCCAATGGACTACCTGGCGCTCGTCGATGCCATTACCCGAAAGGGCGCTCACGTAGTGTATGGATCCCGGTTTCTCGGGAAAAAAGGTGTGACCTCCCCCTGGCATCGAGCCGTCAATTTCACCTTGACCTGCCTGACCAATGTCCTGTTCGGCACCAGACTTACAGACATGGAGACCTGCTATAAGCTCTACCCATCTTCTTTGCTGAAGGGGCTGACGCTGGTATCGGACGGCTTTGAAATCGAAGCCGAGCTGACGGCGAAAATCCTGAAACAGGGGGTTCAGATCTCCGAGGTTCCCATTTCCTACCAGGGCCGTACCTACCACGAGGGGAAAAAGATCGGCTGGCGGGACGGCCTGCGGACCGTCTGGGCGCTCTTCAAGTACCGACTAACAAGGTGACCTGCCGCCCGGGGAAGAGAGCGAGGCGCAACCCTGCTGCTCGCACACACGCTTGTCCTGCGAAGGCCATCGTGCGAGCCAACTTCGCTCGAAGTGCCTCGGTTCTCAGATTCGTAATCACATCAACGTTTGCCGGTGGGCCTCCAGGGATGATTCGATCAGCCAATTTGAAAGCACATCGCCCTATCTGGGTTCGGGTCGGGTTACTGCATTAAACACCCTCATAAAACTTCCGCCCAGGATCTTCCTGACATCGGCTTCCTTGTACCCGCGCGCCCGGAGTTCATCGGTGACGGCGATAATCTTGCCGATGTTTTCGAGCCCCTTGGGGGTTGTGCTGATGCCATCGAAGTCGGATCCCAGACCGACAGAATCGGCGCTGCCCGTCACTTTGACGACATGATCGATATGATCCACCAGAGTTTTCACGTCAACCACGCCGGCGACCTTCTCCAGTTCCCCTGTCTGGGCCCGGAATTCCGCCAGGGCCTGATCGCGGATCGAAGGGGCGACCTTGTCCCAGTTTCCCCAATCGGCGGGGAGGCTGTATTTCTTGATGAGCTCGTCCTGTATATCCGTCTGCATCTTGTCCAATTTGGCGTTCAGGAATGCCGGATAGAAGTTAATCCCGACGACCCCGCCGTTCTTGGCCAGCGCCTTCAACATATCGTCGGAGAGGTTGCGGAAGTGGTCCGAGAGGGCGCGGGCGCACGAATGTGACGCTACGACGGGTCGGTTGGTGACGCGCAGGACGTCCCAGAAGGTCTCGTCATGAGCGTGCGAGACATCGATAATCATGCCCAACCGGTTCATTTCCCTGACGACCTGTTCACCGAATTCGGTGAGTCCGCCGAGCTCGGCTTTCGCATCCCCGGACGCGTCGGCCCAATCCGTCCGGTTCCAATGAGTGAGCGTCATCAGGCGGACGCCCGCGCGGTAGAACGATCTTAGCAACGCAAGGTCGTTCTGGATCGCATATCCGCCTTCGATCGCGATCAGGATTCCCGTCTTGTTCTCGGTCTTCAGAGCTGCCACCTGGCGCGGTTCGAGTACGAGCGCCAGGTCGTTGGGATTGGCGGCGATCAACCGGTGAACGGCGTCGATCTGATCGAAGGCCCGCTTGGCGGCGCCGATCTTTTCGGTTTCATTCTGCGGCACGGCTACGTAGGAGGCAAACACCTGCAGGTCCACCGAGCCTCTTTTCAGCTTGGGTATGTCAATGTGGCCCGTGGGGAGATCTTGGGTCAGATCTTCCCCTGCCATGTAACGGCTGATTGTGTCGCAGTGCATGTCGACGACCGTGGCATCGCGATGGATAAAGCGGGTGAAGTAGAGCGGATCGAGCAGGGTTTTGTCTGTATTGGCCAGATGGGTCACGATCTGATAGTGGTAATTGGCCGCCTGTGCCAGTAACTCCGGCCGGATGTATTCGGCCCGGTCGCCCGGCTGGTGGTATTCGGGATGCTCGTCGTCGATTTCTGCCGTCAGCAGATTGCCGCTTCGCAGGCTTATCCAAGGGACTCCCTTGCGGCTGAACGACGTGTGGTCGGATCCGGTGTATTGCAGGCGTGCGTTCAGTCTCTTCTGGATCACCGGATCGAGCCCCTGCCGCAAAATGTCCCACAACTCCGCAAATTCGTACAGCCCGCCGACCCAGAGATCGGTGTCGCCTGTGCCCACCATGTCGGTGTTCATGTACAGGGCGGTTTTGTCGAGCGGAAAGGCCGGGTGTTCGGCATACCAGCCTGATCCGACCAGGCCCATCTCTTCTCCCATCCAGGAGGCAAACACCAGGGAGCGGTGTGGCTGGAAGCGGTTGGCTTTGAGGAGGCGAAGCACTTCCAGGATTGTCGCAGCCGAGGAGGCGTCGTCGTCGGCGCCGTTATAGATGAATCCGTCGATGCCTATGCCCAGATGATCCAGGTGGCCGCCCATGACGAGATATTCATCCTTGAGCTTCGGGTCCGTCCCGGGCAGCACGCCGATCACATTGGGCGCCGTCCGGCTGTCCGACACTACATGGGCTTCCATTTCGACCGCGGTTTCGATGGCGAGCGGCGCGGGCCTGTTCTCGCGCATCATCAGGCTGGCATGATATCTCCAGCTTTTTCCTGAGAGATAGAAGACATCGTCGCAAAATCCGCGGCTGGCCTGAAAGACGATGAATCGCGGCGGGCAAGCGTCCTTTTTCAGGAAGGTCTCGGCCGCCGTCAGCCGAAGCGTGGTGAGCCTTTGTCCAGGAGGCGTCGGATCCATCAGGATCAATCCGACCGCTCCGCGATCCGCCGCGATCATGACTTTCTTGTCGAGTGTCCAGCCCTTCCGCTCCTCGGGATCGACGCCCGGCGGAACTCCGGGCAGGATCATGACGATTCGACCCTTGACGTCCAACCCCTCGAAGTCATTCCACCCCGCTTTTTCTGAGACCACGCCGTAGCCGGCAAAGGCGAGCTTACCCTTGACTATCCCCGAGCCGGTGCCGCTGAAGGGCGTGAAGTCGCGTCCCCAGCCTCCATAGTACTGCCGCATCTTCGGGGCCGTGACGGCCAGACGGAGCGGGAGAACATACTGTCTGAAATCCTTGATCGCGACTTCCTGGAACCATGTTCCATGGTCGCCGGCTGGCTGGAGCCCGAGCTCCTTGAATTTGGAGGCCATGTATTCTGCCGCCCTGCGATACTCCGGAGTGCCCGACTGCCTTCCCTTGAACGCATCGGAGGCCAGGAATCTGACATGCTCCAGCGCCCGATTGCCGTCGGCTTGCGTGGCTGGCGACTCGGAGCCGGGTCTGGTTTGCGAAACCGCACGGGTGGGCAGATGTAGAATTGAGGCCCCGGCGAGGAAGACGACGGCCGCAAAGCCGGTCAGCTGTTTCTTCATGGAACGTTCTCTCCTTTAAAAATTGCGAGGTGATCCGACCCCGGTTGCAATCGGGCGTGTATGACCTTAATGGAATTCGATCCGTTTCTCAAGAATTCCCGGCCGTTGCTCAGTGGGCATGCCCCTGATGCTTGCGGCTTTGACTGCAGGAACAGGCAAAGTACCCCGTATGAAATCGGTCGGTCGGAATTTTGGCGAATGACTGGCATTATTTTCAAACTTCTTCCCCCCCGATTTCGTAATAGCCGATATGATCAGCCTAAGGCATACCCTGCGCGCTTTGCTGAGAACTCCCTTTGTCACGGTGGTCGCGATCATTTCGCTCTCGTTCGGCATCGGGGCGACTGCGGCCATTTACTCGCTGTTCCATCACCTGTTGCTGAGCCCGCTTCCGGTGCAGGAACCCGTGCGGCTTGTCAATCTGTCCGCCCCGGGCCCCAAGCCGGGTTCGCAGTCATCCAACGTGGCGGGCAAGACCGAACAGGTGTTCAGCTACCCGATGTTCCGCGACCTCGAGCGGGATCAGACCGTGTTCACGGGGATCGCCGCCCACCGGATCTTCGGGGCGAATCTCTCGTTTGGCGGGCAGACGCTGAACGGACAGGGGATGCTGGTTTCCGGCAGCTATTTCCCGGTGCTCGGCCTGCGGCCGGAGCTGGGCCGCCTCATCGACCCCGGGGATGATCCTTCGCCCGGCGAATCCCACATTGTCGTGCTTAGCCACGGCTGTTGGCAGACTCGTTTCGGATCGCGTTCCGACATCGTGAATCAGACCATGATCATCAATGGGCAGACTTTCACGATCGTCGGCGTCGCTCCGCGCGGTTTCGAGGGGACGAGCCTGGGAGCGCGGCCGCAGGTGTTTGTTCCCGTGACCTTGCGCGAGTCTATGAGCCCCGGAGCCAAGGGCACTTTTGAAAATCGGCGCGCCTATTGGATTTACCTGTTCGCGCGTTTGAAACCGGGGGTCTCACGCCAGCAGGCTCAGGCGGCGCTCAACCTGCGGTATCATGCCCTTCTCAATGACGTGGAAGCCCCTCTTCAGAAGGGGATGAGCGAGCAGACGATGGCGCAATTTCGAGCCAAACAGGTCCTTCTGGAAGACGGACCGCGAGGCCAGAGTACCGTCTCCCGCGAGGCCAAGGAACCGCTGGTGCTGCTGCTCTGCGTCACGGGGCTCGTTTTGCTGATCGCATGCGCGAACATCGCCAACCTGCTTCTGGCCCGGGGGGCCGCGCGCGCCGGCGAAATTGCGATCCGGCTCTCGATCGGGGCGGGCCGCCGGCACCTGGTCGCCCAGCTGCTGAGCGAAGCGGGCATCCTCGCCTTGGCCGGCGGCCTGGCCGGCCTCGTCGTCGCCCAGTGGACCCTGGCTCTGATCGCATCGATGCTGCCGGCGGAAGCCGCCGCCGTCATCCCCATGAGGATCGACCTGGCAGTGATCCTCTTCGCATTTGCGCTCACGGTCGCCACCGGATTGCTTTTCGGGCTGTTTCCGGCGCTCCACAGCACCCGTTCCGACCTGACTACGGTGCTGAAGGGGCAGGCCGGCCAGCCGTCCGGGGCCCGTTCGGCGGCCCGCTTCCGCACGGCTCTGGCAACGGTCCAGATCTTTCTGTCGATGACGCTGCTGATCGGGGCGGGGCTGTTCACGAAGAGCCTGCTCAACATAAGCCGGGTCAACCTGGGCCTGAAGGTCGACAATGTAATCACCTTCTCCGTCGCCCCCGTCCTGAACGGCTACAGCGCCGAACGGTCGCGCCAATTCTTCGAACTCCTCGACGAGGAGTTGCCCGCGCTTCCGGGGGTGACCGGCGCTTCCGGAGCCCTGGTGCCGCTGCTCGCCGGAGACAACTGGGGCCAGGACGTTTCGGTGGAAGGGTACAAATTCGGGCCCGACACCGATATGAACTCAGGCTATAACGCGATTGGCCCCGGCTATTTCCAGACTCTGGGCATTCCGCTGCTCGCCGGCAGGGAATTCACCCGCGCCGACACGGCGGCCGCGCCGAAAGTGGCCATCGTCAACGAAGCTTTCGCAAAAAAATTCAATCTGGGGCGCGATGCCGTCGGCAAGCGGATCGGCCCTCGCAACGGTCAGCTTGACACCGAGATCGTCGGTCTCGTCAAGGACGCAAAATACAGCGAAGTGAAAGACGAGGTTCCGCCCCTGTTTTACCGCCCGTACCGGCAGGATAGCAGCCTCGGTTTCCTCACCTACTACGTGCGCACGTCGCTGGATCCAGAGCAGTTCCTGTCGACCATGCCGAGGGTGATCGCCGCGCACGACGCCAACCTGCCCGTCGTGGATCTGAGAACCATGCCCCAGCAGGTGCGCGAAAACGTGTTTATGGACCGCTTCATCACCGTGCTGTCGTCGGCCTTCGCATTCCTGGCCACCCTCCTGGCCGCGGTGGGCCTGTACGGCGTACTTGCCTACACGGTGGCGCAGCGCACGCGGGAAATCGGACTGCGGATGGCGCTCGGCGCCACCCCGGGTCGTGTGCGCGGCATGGTGCTCAGGCAGGTGGGCATGATGACTCTCGTGGGCGGCGTCATCGGGCTGGTTTCGGCGGCCGTGCTGGCTCGATACGCCCAATCCCTTCTCTATCAGATTCAAGGATGGGACCCGGTGGTATTTGCCGGCGCGGCAGCCGCCCTGGCGCTCGTGGCCGCGGGTGCGGGTCTGGTTCCGGCACGACGCGCATCGCGGGTGGATCCCATGAGAGCGCTTCGTTGTGAGTGAGGCCGGTCCCCCGGTCGCCCCGATCTGCGCAGGATCGATGCCCTCATCAAAGGCCGGAGGGCATCCGGACTGAATTGTGCCAACCGGACCATTGGGTTGTAGTTCGCCGAAGCCGGTCACCGAAACCGCTACTGAACTCTCAGCGCATTCACCGGATCCACATGCGTGGCCTGCGTGGCGGGGATCAGGGATGCCGCGAGCCCGCAGGCCAGCATCACAGCGGATATCGCGAAAAACACCGAGGTGTCCCAGGGCGTTACGCCAAAGAGCATGGCCCGAAGTCCCTGGGATATCAATGCAGCCAATCCCAGGCCGAGAAACAGCCCGGGGACAATCTGCAACGCTCCCTGCCGCAGGATCATGCCGAGCACGTCGCTTGCTCGGGCTCCGAGGGCAATCCGAAGCAAGGGCAAATTTTCCAGATCTGGCCCGGCTGTCATCAGCGATGTTCACCCTGCCCCGCCGGGCCGCCCACTTCAATTGAGGCGGGCGACTACCAGGGTCATGTCGTCCTGTGCCTGTTCTTTCTTGATGAAAAGCCGGACCTGCCCCAGGATTTCGTCGCGGATTTCCGCGGAGGGGCGGGCGCAATTCTGCTGGATGATTTTGGACAGGCGCTCCTCGCCGAACTCCTCTTCGGTGGCATTTGCCGCTTCTACGATGCCGTCCGAGTAAAGGACAAGAAGATCGCCGGGCTGAACGGCAATCTCACCCTGTTTATAATGGGCCGACGGCACCACACCGAGAATCGGGCCCCCCTCCGTGAGCCGATGGATTTTGCAGCCGCCGTTGCCGTTGCGTCGCAGCAACATCGGCGGCAGGTGGCCTGCGTTGACGTACCGGATTATCTGTGATTCCCGGTCGTAGGCGCTCCAGAACAGGCTGGCAAAGCGCTCGGGAGCGGTCCGGGTGCTCAGGAGGTAGTTCAGCTGCCGCCAGGATATTTCCTGGTCCAGCGGCGTCTCCATCCAGCGCATGGAGCGTAGCGCGCCGTGGAGCAATCCCATCAGCAAGGCAGCGGGCAGACCCTTCCCCGCCACGTCACCGAGCACAAGCGCAATATGTCCCTTGTTGGTTGTGAACACATCATAAAAATCTCCACCGACCTGCCATGCGGCAACGCAGGCTGCCGCGAAGTCGAGCCCTTCGAGCGAGGGGTTGGACAGGGGCAACATGTCCGTTTGAACTTTGCGCGCCAGTTCCAGCTGCTCCTCCAGTTGCTTTCCGCGCACATACAGCGGAAAACGGATCCAGATGATGATCATGGCGGCCGCGAGGCCCAGGGCAGCCAGGGTGCTGACGATCAGGTTGCGCCTCAACGGGCTGAACACGGCGGAAGCGCTCTCAAGGTACAGGGCGATCTCCAACAGGTTTCTCGGGCCCTGCGGGAGGTCTGGCGGGCGGGTCGCGGCCCGGCCGCCTTCTGGAGCCTGCATTGAGGGCTCGGAACCTGCTGTGGACCTTGCGGCCTCCGGCACCCGCGGCGCGGGGGCGGATGGGCTCCCACCGCGCCTGCTCTCCGGAGTTTGCGGAGCATTAGGAAGACCAATCCCTGAGCGGCTGCGTTCGGGATTCTGAAACGCCCCGGGCGGGCGGCTCAGCCCGCGCCCGGTAAAGCCACCCGGAAATCCTCGCCCCATGCGCAGCGGCCGGATCGAAACCATGACCCTGCCTTGTGCGCTGTCACGCACTTCAGAAGTCGGCTCGCTCACGTCGGCGCCGGGGCGCAGGTCCCCCATAGGCAAGGGTGGGCCGGTCGCCTCCCCGGCCTGAACCAGGACCTTTCCTGTGTTGTCGACAATCCGCATCCACGCGATCTTGTTGGGATTGTCCAGAATGATGTCCTCGAGCACGGCCTTCTGCTGCTCCGAATCGCTGGCGCCTGACTGGCGCAGACCGCGCTCAACCGCGAGGACCTGCCTCTCCGACTCTCTGGTTAACTGGTCGCTCACGAGTTGTCGCGAGACCTGATAGTAGGTGTAAGCCGATTGGATCAGAAGAAGAAGGCTCAAGAGAAGACCTATGACAAGCATTCCCTTGAACCAGAAATAACGCGGTTTCCACGTTTTCATTGCATCTTCTCCTCACTCACTGCTTTCGGCGCCATGCCCTGCCGTACCGCGTCGGGAGGACTAGGTGGCTCAAAATCATCTTCGGCCCGCCTCCCGCTTCCTGCGGGTTTGGCACATGACTATTTTATGTGCCGCGGTCGCGGCCAGATATCCGGTCAAAGATCGTTTCCGGCCCTGCTCTGCCGCGCAAGCCGGACATCGGCAGCAGCTATCCGGTAGTTATGAATTCTAATACGAAGCCAAGAAAAGGGCATGCCGTTAAATAGATGGGTGGCGCCGGAGAAGGCAGACCGTGTTCATTCGCTGAAGAAGGAGGGCAACTCCTACGCCGGAACGATCGCCGTGGGCAAGACCAAGGAAGTTGCGATCAAAAACCTTAGAATAGATGATGAAGATTCCTTCAGCTTTGAGTTCGTCTTGACCCTCGGCAACAAGATCAGCCCGGCGAAAGCGAAGCTGGACGTCATCAGCGACATTGTGCTAGGATCCAGGCTGATGGGCAGCTGGTATCTGGACGATGGTAGTTACGGCGCCTTGGATCTGAGCCTGAAAAAATAGAAGAATTCCGCTACCATGTCGGGTCACGCGTCCTGCGTCGGGCGCGGAACTTCGGATGCTATCTGAACAGGTTGTCCGCCAGCAGGCTGATCTTGTCGAAAGGAATTTCCTCATAGCGCGCGTTCGGGAATTCCTTCCTGACGGCATCGCGAAATGCCTGGACGTTTCCGACCAGGACCAGGTCCAGATTCATCGAGTCAAAATAGCGCCCCGCCATTTCCTTGATCTTCGCGGCATTCACGTCGAGAACCCTCTGCTGGTAGGTATCGTAATAATCCACGGGGAGATGATACTGTGCCACGGCCAGTCTTCTCGAAGCCACCTGCTCACCGGTTTCCGTCTGGATGGGGAACACGCCGGCGAGATAGTCGCGGGCAAAATCCAGCTCCCTCGGGCCGAGCGCGCCCGTGGACATTCCGGCGATCAGGTCCACCATCAGCTTCGCCGCTTGCAGGGTAGTCTCGGTGCGGGTAAAGGTTGAGGCGGAAAAATCGCCGGTTTGCAGGTAGCTGTTGAAGCTGGAATAGGCGCCGTAGGTCAGCCCTTTTTTCTGGCGGATCTCCGTGGACAGGCGGGAATTGAAGCCGCCGCCGAAGATCCGATTGGCGACATAAAGCGGCAGGTAATCGGGATGGTTGCGCGGAATACCGAGGCGGCCGATGCGGATCTGGCTCTGGTTGGCGTCGGGCTTGTCGACACACACGATGCGCAGGCCGCTCGGCGGCCGGGGAGGTGCGGGTGCTGCCGCGCGGGCTTCGCGCCTGGGCCAGGCGGCCGGCCCGAGATACTTATCCGCGGCCGCAAAAGCCGCGTCAGGAGCGATATCGCCGGCAAATGCCAGCAGGGAGCCTTGCGGCTCGAAATGGGCCTCCCAGAAACGCACGAGGTCATCGCGGCCGATATCCCGCAACGAGTCGGGAGTTCCGCTTCCCGGAAGGCCGTATGGATGCTGACCGTAGACGATCCGCTGAAGCACGACGTCGGCGACATAAGCCGGATCGGAGTACTGGACCTCGAGGTTGGACAGCGCCTGCTGGCGCCGGCGCTCCAGCTCCTCGCCTTTGAAGGCGGGGCGGATCAGAATGTCGGAGAGAAGGTCCATGGCCAGGCCGAAATCTTTTTTCACCACGGTAACGGCCAGATAAGCGCCATCCTTGTCCGCGCTGGCGCTGAGCGAACCGCCCACGAAATCAATGGCTTCGGCGATCTGCTGCGCGGAGCGTGAGGCGGTGCCCTGGGTCAGCAGGTCGGCCGTCATGTTGGCCACGCCGGGTTTGCCGGCAGGATCGTTGATGGATCCGGCACCGGTCAGCACGAGCCGCACCGTTACCATCGGCTGTTCGCTGTCGGCAACGACGAAAGATTGCACGCCGTTCTGGAGCGTTCGTGTGGCGGCCTTGGGAAAAGCATAAGGCCTGGTCGGCGCGGCCGCGGGCATTTGCGCCCCCAGCTGTATTCCCGGCGGCACGATGCCCGTGCCCGAAGTCTGCGCGGCGCCCCCGGTGGCTTGCTCATTCTGGGGTGCCTGCGGCGTAGAGCACGCCGCCATTCCGAGGGCGGCCAGCAACAAAATCCCGATCGTGTTTCGCGGCAAGGAATCTCTGATGGACATGGATGGCTTCCCCCGGGCTTATTTGGCCGCCTTGGACGGCTCGATCCATAACAGGGTGCACTGGGATTTGTCGAAGTACTGGCGCGCCACGCGCTGAATGTCGGCGGCGGTGACGCGCAGAAAGCTCCCCAGGGCAACATTGGCCAGATTCGGATCCCGGCCGATCACCGCTGCGCGGCCGATGGCATCGGCCCTTTCCTGCACGGTCCGGCGGCCCAGAATATCGGATGCGATCTGCTGGTTTTTGGCCTTTTCCAGCTCCGCCGCGCCGACCGGTTGGGTCTTCATCTGATCCAGCACCGCTTCCAGGGCTTTTTCCCCGGCGGCAATGCTCCGGCCGGGATTGAGGAGCGCAATTGCATAGAAGAGGTTGGGTTGCTCGGTGAAGTTGCCCATCCCGGCGGTCTGCACGGCCATCTGGTCTTCATAGATCAGTTTTCTGAACAGACGGCTGCTCTCGCCACCGGAGAGGATGTTGGAGGCAAGAATGAGCGGATAGGAATCGGGGGTGAACTCGGCGGGCATGTGGTAACCGGCAACAATCGCCGACAGCGGTGACTGCGATCCATACCACTTGATCAGGCGGCGTTCGGCCTTCTGGGCCGGTTCCTGCACGGTGACGCGCGGGATGGGAGTGCCGGGTCTGGGGATGCCGGAGAAATACTTCTCCACCCAACCGGCCGCCTGCGCCGGATTGAAATCTCCCGCGATCACCATGGTGGCATTGTCGGGCCGGTAATAGGTGATGTGGAATTCGCGCACGTCCTCGAGCGTGGCCTTGTTGAGGTCTTCCATGCTGCCGATCGTAGTGTGCTTGTAGGGGTGAACCGTGAAGGCCGCGGCCGCCAGGTCTTCTGTGACCCGGCCGTAAGGGGAGTTTTCAATGCCGACCCGGCGCTCTTCTTTCACAACTTCGCGCTCCGACTTGAAGTTGGCCTCATCCACGTTGAGGCTCCCCATGCGATCGGCTTCCAGCCAGACGATGCGCTCGAGGTAATTGGCAGGAAATGTCTGCCAGTATACGGTGACGTCGTCGTTCGTGTAGGCATTGTCGAAGCCGCCGGCGGCCTCAACGATGCGCGAGTGCTCGTCCGGGCCGACATGCGCCGAGCCTTTGAACATCAGATGCTCGAAGATGTGCGCGAAACCGGTGCGCCCCGGTTTTTCGTCCTTGGAGCCGACGTGATACCACAACTGAAGATTGATGACCGGAGCCGAGTGATCCTCGAGCATCAGGATCTGCAGGCCGTTTGCCAGCTCCCGCTTCTGGATTTTCAGCTCCGGCGGCCGGACCGCTGCTGCCGCCGAAGGCGGATTCTGATCTGCCGCTTCACCTCCCCTGCCCGCCGGGGTCACCATGATCCAGGCCGCCAGAAGGGCGTAAATGCACAGCCGGCACGCGGTTTTTTGTGGAATCATGCGCGTTTCCTTTTTCGGTATGGTTTCCTCTCAAGACGCAATCCGGTTCGCCGGCCGTGCCCTGGACAATCATCGCAGGCCTGGCAATAGCATGCCACATGCTAGCAGCCGCGCGGTGTGGCGTCAACAAAACCGGGGCAGAGATTCGGAGACGACGGCGGCTATTGCGGGCGCGCACCCTTCCTATTCCTGTTCCGAAAATATCTCTTTGCGCCCTCGCATCTTGGCGTCATTGCGTTAAAATAATCAACGCAAGGACGCCAAGACGCAAAGTCGCAAAGCCAAAACATTTTCATGCGTCACCGGGTGCGCCATAGGCGCATGAGAGGCTATTCCGGGATTTCCCGTCGCGAGTGGGCTGTGTTAGGATGGGCGCCCATGAATGCACCGTCGCTGCCGCGGGACGTAATTTGCAGTCGTTTCTGATTGGAAAGGCGTTCGACCAGAAGGTCGCAATTGCTCTCGTTCAGAAATCTTCACCGAAGGAGTCGGATTATGCCAGTTTCAGGCTTCCGCAATATCATGTTGGTTGGAACGATTCTCCTCGCGTTTTCCGCCCGCGCCGAGCGGATCGCCGGCCATCAGGCCCGGACCACCGCCACGGACCTTTTCACCGTGGAGGATCTCCTCGAGGTTGTGAGCCTGCGCGCCGCCGACTTGAGCGCGGACGGCAGGTGGCTGGCGGCGACCGCATCCACCCAACGCGATCGGATCGGCATCGATAACTCGCGGTTTGGCGATCCCACCTACGTCGCGCCGTCGCTGGGCGACGTGCTGGTCATCGACACCCAGAGCGGCAAGATCCTGAAGCTGTTTCCCGAGAAACGCCAGGTTCGAAGCATGAAATGGTCTCCCGATGCCGCCCGGCTCGCCATTACGGTGCTCAAGGACGATCTTTATCAGCCGTTGATCTGGGAACGCGTAGCCGGAAGATTCATTTCCCTGCCTTTGCCTGCCGGAAAGATACTGGCCGACAATACTGAACTGAACTGGACTCCCGCGGGGGATCAGCTGGTCATTTCGCTGCGAACCGCGGAATGGCGAGAAAGCGGCCGAGCAATTCCGACAGGAAACCAGGGGGCCGGTCGTGGTCCATTCCAGCAAGGAACCA
>CAWGRQ010000007.1:0-87043 GCA_963824985.1 Terriglobia bacterium | reverse complement strand
GAAGCTGGGCGTGGAATCCCGGCGTCGGATATAGGAGCACATTAAAAATGCGCGTCGGCTGTCCCATATCGACGAAGATAAACAACATGCACATGGTCACGGCAGAAATCGCAAGAAACTCGCCCAGGATCGTAACTTTGGCGAAGGCCTTGTAGTTGTGCAGGTAATAAGGGAGCACCACCATAACCGCGGAGGCCGCAACGCCAACCATGAAAGTGAACTGGGCGATGTAGATGCCCCAGGTCACGTCGCGACTCATGCCGGTGATGGCCAGGCCGTAACTCAACTGCCGCAGGTAAGCGAGAAAACCCAGGCCGATCACCACCAGCAGGCACAGGATCCAGGTCCAGTACCTGCGCCCTCCGACGACCGCTTTTTCAAACATGAACATGAGCCATGCCTCACACGAGATAGTAGATCTCAGGCTTCGTGCCCAATTCCGGCTTGCGCAGGATGGTGTACCGAGCCGCAAGCAGCTCCCTTACCTGTGAGTGGGCATCCTCCAGATCGCCGAACATCATCGCCTTTGCCGGGCAAACCTCCACGCAGGCGGGCAGCTTCCCTTTGCCGAGCCGTTCTTCGCAAAAGGTGCATTTCTCCACCACCCCTTTCGTGCGCGTGGGAAAATCGGGATTCAGTTTTGCGACATAGGGCCTGGGATCCGCCCAGTTAAAGCTGCGCGAACCATACGGGCAAGCCGCCATGCAATACCGGCATCCGATGCAACGATGCCAATCCATCATGACGATGCCATCCTCCCGTTTCCAGGTGGCCTGCGTCGGGCAAACCCGGACGCAAGGAGGGTTGTCGCAGTGGTTGCAGAACGCCAGGCACGGGCTTGTCCTTCAGCCGCAGAGGCCATATATTCGTTTTCCTGCGAGGGGAAGCCGTTTCGAATGAATCTTTCCAGATCCACTTAATCTCGTGAGCACGCGTCATGGATCGTCGGGACATTGTGAGCCGCGTGGCAGGCCTCAATGCACCTGGTGCAGCCTTCCTTCTTCGGGAGCATCTTCGGCACTCAATCACCATGGCCCAGCGGCGTGCCGTGAGCTGCCTTCGCATGGGTGCGGGAGACACCTTCTGCATCGTTCCCGCGAATACTCCGTCAGCTTTGCTCCCGCCGACGACCAGCAGGGACGACATCCCAGTCACCTGCAGAAATTTTCTTTCGACTGATGATCATTCTCCCGGCCTCCGCTGAGAATCAGTTTTGGGATCGATGTGACAATCCGTGCAATTGGGCGCCGGACTCCCATATAGTTGTGGCAACGATCGCAGAACTCGGCTTTGCTGGTGTGGCATTGCGTCAGGCACGTCCCGGTGAAGTTGATGGCGTAGGATTTGCCGTCATGGGACACATAGGTGCGCACGTTCTTTCTGACCCGGTCGTCACGCCACTGAAATAGCAGCTGCATGTGAGATTTTTTCATGTAGTCGACCGGCGCCACGCACTGTTTTTCCCCGGCAGGCAAGCAGAAGCAGCGGGGGCTTCGAGACTTTCCCTGCCAGCAGGTTTAAGAGAAAGGGAACGTGGCGACACCAAGAAACACCAGCAGTCCGGCGAAAATGAGACCTCGATCACGCATGGATTGTCTGCCCCCCATTTTCTGCGAGAGGCTCGCCCGCGCAGATCCGTCTTCCGCGGGCCCTCGCCTCTCATGACGAGGGCATTGCCGACCAGTTCGTGCACGCCGCCCACCTCCACGCCCGGCACCCAGTATTCCATCAGAGTCGGGAGCGTGGCTTTGTCGATAGCGCAGATACAGGCCAGGAGATTGACGCCGTATTTCTCCTTGACGTACTTGACGGCATTGGCACGCGGCAATCCGCCCCGCATCCTCATCTCGAAATTCTCGTCCGTGCCCAGGCCGGCGCCGCTGCCGCAGCAGAAGGTCTGCTCCCGGATCGTGTTTTCGGGCATCTCGTAGAAAGCGGTTGCACACGCTTTTGAGGATGTAGCGCGGCTCCTCGAAAAAGCCCATGGCTCGGGCCGGATTGCAGGAATCGTGAAAGGTCACCTTCCAGTGGTCGTTCCGGCTTGGATCCAGTTTCAACTTTTCATTCTTGATAAGGTCGGCGGTGAACTCGCAGATGTGCACCATCTTCGTGGACCGGGCATTTTCGAATCTCGTCCCGGTGATCGGAGACACGGGTTCTGCGAGAAAATCGGCGGGACCATTCATGGTATCCATGTACTGGTGCAGCACGCGCCACATGTGCCCGCACTCGCCGCCGATGATCCACTTGACACCCAGCCGTTTTGCCTCCGCATAGATCTTGGCATTCAGCCGCTTGATCATCTCGTGGGATGTGAACAATCCGAAGTTCCCGCCCTCGGAAGCAAATGCGCTGAAGGTGTAGTCCAGCCCGATTTCGTGGAAAAGCATGAGATAGCCGAGCAACGTGTAGTAGTGCGGCGATGCAAAGTAATCGGCGGAAGGAACGACGAAGAGGATTTCGGCCCCCTTTTTATTGATGGGCGCTTCCACGCGAACACCGACGTTATCTGCCAGATCATCCACGGCAAAATCGATGCTGTCCTTGAAACCGTGAGGCTGGATGCCGAGGTGGTTGCCGGTGCGAAAACAATTCGCCACGGGTTCCATAACCCAGTTGATGTTGCATCCTACCAGGTTCAACAGCTCCCGGCCGATCATGGTGACTTCCGCGGTGTCGATGCCGTAAGGACAGAACACCGAGCAGCGCCGGCACTCCGTGCACTGGTAAAAGTAGTAGAACCACTCCTTGAGCACATCCTCGGTGAGATCCCGGGCGCCGGCCAGCTTGCCGAGAACCCGCCCGGCCGATGTGAAGTATCTTCGGTAAACGGAACGGAGGAGTTCGGCGCGCAGCACCGGCATGTTCTTGGGGTCCCCGGAACCGATGTAAAAATGGCATTTGTCGGCGCAGGCGCCGCACCGCACACAGATATCCATGAACAGGCGGAAGGAGCGGTATTTTTCGAGCCTCTCCTTCATTCCGTCCAGGATGATCTGTTTCCAGTCAGGCGGCAGTTTCCAATCCTTGTCGAAAGGCTGCCATTCCCTCGGGTTTGGGAAGTCAACATACTTCAGATTCTTGGCCGCCGCGCTGTAGCAGAAGACCCCTTTGTGAAATTCGACTGCCGGGTCCATCCAGTCTTTCCCGGGAGGCGTGTAACTTATCTGGATGAGTTGCTCGGGGCTCGGATTCTGTTCAGCCATCGTCTATTGCCTCTCGAGGGGTAACCCGCATGCTATGAGCTTGTCCCTGAACTCATCCTCCCACTCCCCGTATGTGTGGACTGCGACGGGAGCGTTCCAGGGATTCACGTGCCTCTTCATCCGGTTGTTGTTGGCCAGATTTCTTGTGGGACTAAGGAAGACACCGCCCATATGCATCAGCTTGCTGAACGGGAAATAGGCGATAAGCGCGCATAAAAAGAACAGGTGCATGAAAAACAGGGGTGCCATCCCCGGCGGCACCACCGGGGAGAAGGTCACAAGACCCATGGCCAGCTCTTTGACTTCCACGATGTTGACCCTGGTGAAGTACCGCATCAAAACGCCCGATACGGCAAGCCCGAGGAGCAGGAAGAGGGCAAAGTAATCCGTAAACAGAGAGATATATCGGATCTGGGAATCAAGCAGCCTTCTCAGGGCCAGGTAGGCCAGCGCGGCCAGAATGATCAGGTCCGTTGCATAAAGCACCGGAGCGCCAATCTGGAAGAAACCATCCACACTCTCGATGCCTGCGACAAAAGCGGGGACAGGCTCCATGAAAAACCGCAGGTGTCTCAGAAAAATGAGGAGAAAAGACCAGTGGAAAGCCAGCGCGCCCAGCCAAAGAAACTTGCTCTCACCGAAGATCAGTTTCGGGCCCTGTCGAAGCTCTGCTTTCGTATTGCGGAACAGCGATCGGAACAAAAGGACTTCCAGGGCCATTCTCGCGATGACGCCCAGCGTCGTGCAGGGGCTCTCGAGCCAGCCGGCCTTGATCCATGGCAGCGATTTCTGCTGTCCGCAGGTGGTTGTGATGCGAAACGGAACCGGCGCAAGAGCCCACCCGAAGACGCGGCAGGCCATGCCAACAAGAAAAATGGCGATCGCCGCGTAAGGGATGACAACACCGAAAAGCATGCGCAGCTCGGCTAAGGATCCGCCCATGTAACCCAAAGCGGCAATGATAACAGCCCCAGCCAGCGCCAATAAAAAGTACATGGACCCTCACCTCGTTTCAGATGACTGGTTCCGTCAACGCATCTGTGACGCCTTTTCCAGCACGAACACCCTGCGTCCGGCTTCGTTGGCCCTGATCTCATAGATCTGCTGGCGGCATTTCATGAAGACGTCGAAAGCCAGGAGAGCCAGTTCGTCGATCCTGGTTTCCAGAGTCTCGACTTCGCCGACAAAGCGCGTGATCTCGCCCTGTAACACTCCTCGTATAACCTGCTTGAGCGAGAAAACGAAGGCCACCGCCTGGCTGGCGGAAAAATCCTGGACGGCCCGCATTCTTATGATGCCATCCAGAACAGGCATTGCCCCGGCAGCATCCGTGGCCCGCAAGAGTTCGTCAAATAGCGCGCCCAGTCCTTCTTTGAGTGTACAGCCGACCGGATTGCGAAAAGGATCCTTCTCCGACGACAAGAACCGGGCAGCAGACTCGGGATATGTCTGAATCGTCCGCTCCAGCCATCCCCCGACGACGTCATTCCTCCGATCCGACAGCACCGCCGCCAGCGATGGATCTTTGGTTTTCACTGCCGTTCTCCTCGTTGCGCGGGTTCCGCGAGCGGGCCGCGCGAGCCTAAGGTCTCCTAAACGCAGCCTGTCGGTTTGGGCAGGCCTGCCAGCTTGCAGGCACCCTTGGCCGGCCCGGAGGGAAACAGCGCATAAATCTCGTTCAGCTTGAAGCCGGTCTCCTTGCAAAGCTTTCGAATCATCGGAGCAATGCCGAACTCAAGATAATAGTTTCGGATATAGTTGATCACCTTCCAGTGATCCTCCGTGAGTGTTTCGACCGCTTCAGAGCATGCAAAATCTGTGGCCACCGCCGTCATTCCAGATGCTCGGATTCTCAAGGAACCCGTCTTCATCCACGTCGTATTGTCTTCCGCCACTTCAAATGTAGGCATAGCCAAACTCCTTATACTTTGCATTTCGTATGGGATCCGTTGATCTGCTTCAACAATAACACTCAGAAGTGCAGGATTCGAAATCCACTCCTAATATCCCTGCCCGTCTGCGCGAAGCCCACTGTCTAGATTAGATCCATTCAATTAACCGCAGGGGCATGCTTCGGCGCATTTCTTGCATCCGTTGCATACCTCAAGCTTGATCTTGTAATGCTCTCCCTTTGGGCAACTTGACAAAGCAGTTGTTAGTGCAATACATCCAGCAGGTTTCACAATCCATGCACATGCCGCAGGACAGGCAGCGCTTGGCTTCTTCAAGGGCTTCCGTTTCCGAGAGACCCGCCTCGATTTCGGTGTTCATGTCGCGCTGTTCGACCGGGATGTGCTGCCGCTCATGCCGCGGCAATTCTTTGTACCAGTCCAGCTTCACCTATTTCGCCGGCCGGAGGTGCCAGCGGGCTTTAGCGAGATTTTCGCCGCGCAGGTGCGCGTCGATGGCCTCGGCGGCCATGCGGCCCTGGGAGATAGCGATGGCCACCAATGCCAAGGTCAAATCGTCGCCGCCGGCATAAACGCCCTCAGCTCTTTGTGGCTCCCCACTCGTCGGCCTTGATCCAGTCCTTGCCCTCCCGCAGTTCGTCGAAACCGGGCCGAACTCGGGTTCCTGGCTGATGGCCGCAATGATCAGTCGTGGCCTCGAGCTCGAACTCCGGACCCGGCTTTGGGCACCGGCCGGGGACGGCCGGAGGCATCGGGAGCGCCAAGTTCCATGCGGATGCATTTCAAGCCTACGGCCGTTCCGTTGTTCCGGAGAATCTCCAGTCGGCGCCGCCAGAAACTCAATTGTCACGCCCTCCTCCAGAGCTCCTTCGATCTCCGGGGCGATTGCCGGCATCTCAGCCCTGGTTCGGCGATAGAGTATGCGTGACATCGGCCCCAAGCCGCTTGCTCACCCTGGCTGCATCAATGGCCGTATCCCCGCCGCCGATCACGACAACCTTTTTCCCGACCTCCACGATCACCGCTATTGGCCCGGTTGAGAAATTCGGTGCCGGTGAAGACGTTGCCGGCGTCTTCGCCCGGCACTCCGAGCTTCAGACCTTTGTGCGCACCGATACCGACGAAGATTGCCTTATAGTCCTGACGCAACTGTTCAAGGGAGATATCCTTCCCGACGACACAATTGCATTTCAGTTCAACGCCGAGATCCAGAATCCTATGGATTTCGGCGTCCAGGACATTCCTCGGCAACCGATACTGGGGAATGCCGTAGCGCAGCATGCCACCCGGTTGGCTGAATGCTTCAAACACCGTTACGGGGTAGCCGTGGCGGCTGAGCTGGTATGCGCAGGACAGCCCGGCGGGTCCCGAGCCGATGATCGCGATCTTTTCCGGGTGTTTCTCCTCGGTGAGCAGGCACGGCTTTAGGCCTTTGGTTATGCCGAAATCACCGACATAACGCTCCAAGGCGTTAATAGCCACGGCGCCGTCTTTGGTTTTTCGATTGCAGTCTGTCCTCACAAGGATGCGGACAAACCCGGCCGCAGACGGCCGGAAATGGATTGCGGTCGGTGATCATTGTGCCAAGCCTCTTCCAAAGCCTGCTCGTTTGTCCTGCCGTACGCTTCGGCTTGGGCAATGGTGGTAAGCCAGCCGCGAATATCGGCTTCCTTGGGGCAGTGCGAGACGCAGGGCGGTGTTTTTCTCGGAATACCTGGGCCGCAGCGGGCTGATCTCAGCCCCCGCAGCAGAGGTTGCCCGAATTACCGGTTTTTTGACCTCTTTAAATAATGCCATAGCTCAAATTCCAAAAATGTTCCTTTTAAACCTTTTACAACTCTCCATGACGACAAAGGACGGATGCTTTCCAGGGATCCGATCAGTACTTGATTTGTGCGGACCTGGCAAAAGTCGTTCCCGCGTGTTTGAAGTCATCAATATGGTAGCGCGTAAACTCTATTCCGGTCAGTTTGAAGAATTTGGGCCAGCCGATCCTTTCGATCCACTCACCCATGCGCTCAAACTTTTGGGCATTCTTAGCGTACACGTTTACGATATTAACGACGGCATCCACGACCTCCGGCCAATGCGGCGGATTGTTCGGGAGGAACGGGATGGCCAACTTGCTGAACTTGGGAGTGGTGCGCGCATTGCTGACTTTTCCGCCGACCCAGATGGATATGCCGTCGTTTTCCGCGTCGTTGAGCGGCATTGCCGGACAAACCGTATAGCAGTTGCCGCAATACATACACTGCTCCTCGATTACTTCTACCGAGGGTTTTCCATTCACGGTTGCAGGTCGAATCGCGCCTGTCGGGCAGGATGAGATCAGTGTAGGGACTTCGCACACCTTGGGCAGAATGTCGTGTTTGATCTTCGGGGGTGTGCGATGAACGCCCAGAATGGCGATGTCGGAACAATGCACCGCGCCGCACATGTTCAGACAGCAAGCCAAAGCAATTCGAAGCTTGCCCGGCAGATCCTGATGGGTAAATCGGTCACACAGAGCGTCCATCACATTCTTCACGATGCCGGAAGCATCGGTTGCCGCCGAGTGGCAGTGCACCCAACCCTGCGTGTGGACGATATTGCTGATCGAATTGTTCGTTCCCCCGATAGGAAATCCGGCCTTCTGGAGTTCCGTCTTCAGAGGCTGGATGTTTTCCTGATTATCAAGCAGGAACTCCACGTTATTGCGACTCGTAAATCGCAAATAGCCACCGCAGTATTTGTCTGCCAGATCGGCAAACAGTCGAATTGTCTGGATGCTCAAAAGCCGTGGAGATGCGGCACGGACGGAATAGATTTTATCTCCGGTTTCGGAAACATGACACAAAACACCCGGGGCGATGGATTCGTGATATTTCCACTGGCCGTAATTCTTCTTAATAACCGGATGAAGGAACTTTTCATAATTCGGCGGCCCTATATCGGTAATTCGTTTGGTTGGAGCTTGAACTGTCATTTTCTTTTCTCCTTTTTCGTTTGCCTATTTCTTGATATCTTCGGCTTTAAGGAAAATGTAGGGATTGTCTCTCGGAGCCGAGATCATTTCCGGAGCCGGATCGAGGCCAATAGCGTCAAGGAAGCTTGGCATTCCGACGCGCTGTATTAATTCACCAACTCGCTCGCGATTGTTGCCGTATTCATCCCAGAACTCCCAGATACGTCGAATGAGTTCTTTCATCGTTTCGAGCAACTCTTCAGCCGGTACAAAGGGAACCAAAACCGAAGAAAGCAGGGCGCCCTGAACGATTGGCGCCTTTGAGCCGAGGAGCAGCACCGCTCCCTTTTCCATTCCCGGCCTGAGCGCTTTGGGCATCACATTGATGCAGTGCATGCAATGCACGCATTCGCTGTTGTTGATCGAGAGAGTCTTTCCATCCCAGGACATGCATTTTGTAGGGCAACGGTCGCATACGTCCCGCTGAATATTCAGTTTTCCGGCAGCATACTCAGCCACCGCAGCGTCATCCTG
This sequence comes from Terriglobia bacterium, assembly GCA_963824985.1. Classification (GTDB taxonomy): domain Bacteria; phylum Acidobacteriota; class UBA6911; order UBA6911; family UBA6911; genus JAFNAG01. The sequence continues at coordinate 78,449 of CAWGRQ010000007.1, read as the reverse complement.
TCGGATGTCATCTTTCCAGGTTCCGATAACAGACAGATCGGCGCGCGCAATGGATGCGACGCAATCATTGGGGCAGCCGGAGCACTTCACCTTGAACTTATAAGGGAATGGGGGGCGATGGAGTTCATCCTGGTAATCTTGAGTGATCTGGTTACAGATGGCCATGGTGTCATAGCAAGCCCACTCACAACGCGCCTGTCCCACGCAGCAGGATGGGGTGCGCATGCAGGAGCCGGACCCTCCCAAGTCAAAACCCGCCTCGGTCAGTTCCTTGAAGGTAGGTTCCAACTCATCTGTTTTGGTGCCCAGGAAGATAAGGTCTCCCGTAGATCCGTGCAGATTGGTCATGCCGGAACCATGCCGCTCCCAGATATCGCACAAGGTTCTTAAGGCGTTGCTGGTATAGAACCACCCGGAAGGTTGGTTGATACGCATGGTGTGGAAGTGAGCTATATTCGGAAACTGTTCCGGTATATCGCTGTAGCGGCCGATAACACCGCCGCCATATCCCATAACACCCACGACACCACCGTGCTTCCAGTGTCCCTACTTTCTCCTTGTAGGAGAGTTCAAGCTGTCCAAGGAGATCATCGCATGCTGGATTCGTCTCCCTGGCCTTCTTTATCTCCGTAACGAAACTCGGCCATGGCCCGCCTTCGAGCTGGTCGAGTAACTCGGTTTTCCTTTTTCCGTCGTCGGCCATGTTTTCTCCTGAGGTTTATATTAGTTCCTGCCAATCACATTACGAGCGACCCGCGCCGGCCGCAGCTGCCGGCCGGCTTTCCAACGCCTGTTTTCCGGATTTGCTTCGCTTTGCCGCGGCTATCGCCACGGCTCTGTAGGCGAAGTGAGCGAATTTAGAATAAGGAGCGTAGAGGAACAAGACAATAATCATCACCAGGTGAACGGAATAAACACCATACATGAACCAGGAAGCCTGGGCCAGCCTCGCCAGTTCTGAGAGAATTCCGGTCAAAACCACGCCCGTCAGAGTTAGCAGGAAGAACCAATCAAAGTAGGTGCTCGCCGCCCGTTGCACCGGATCCTTGATCCTCCCGGCCAGCAGGATGAGACTTCCATTCATTCGTCATTGCCGCAATGTTGGCGAAAATCTTCCACGGGCTTGTCAGCGCCAGCGGGGTGCGCATGAGGCCGGCCATGGTTCCGAGGCCCACGACAGTGCCCATGAGAGCCAGACCGGCAAATCCCCAAAGCGTGAGGAGATGGCCCAACCGGCGGTTCTTGTGCTGGGAGCACTTGGCGAAGCGCTCGTGCGTCATGATCTCCACAAACGCCGCCACCAAGGAGGCCGGGACGATGCCATCGGCGCCCGAAGCCCGCAACGCTCTGATCATGCGCGCCAGGCCAATACTGAAGATGACCAGCACCAGCCCGGACAGGGCGAAGAAAAGGATCTCGAGAACCGGGATGGGGAAAACGTTGGCAAATTCGAGGTCGGGTGATAGTTCGGTCCCGGGAGCCCAGAGAGCGATGCCACCAACAATCAACGCCGGGAACAGCAGCAGAATTGCAAGCGCCTTGGGACGGCCCACCATCCTCGCCAAAAACCGAGGGAAAGCGAAGTGCTCGATGGCCTTCTGACGCAGCGCGCCGAAGACGTCGCCGGGACGGGCGCCGCGTGGGCAGTAGGTCGTGCAGTCGCCGCAATTGTGGCAGAGCCAGATGCCGGGTCGCCGATCAACCGGTCCTTGAGCCCCCACTGGGCGTTGAGCATCTGCTTCCGAGGGAAGGTGGCATCATCCGGCGCCAGCGCGCATACGGCCGAGCAGGTGCCGCACTGCATGCACTTCTTCAGATCCCCGCCTCCGGAGGCAATCACCTCGCGAATAAAACCGGTGTCCGGTTGCACCAGCAAAACTTCTTGCACGATTCTCCCTCAAAATCCCTTGTACGGGATTAGGCCCGATTTCCCGGAGCCGCTCCACAAAATCGTTGATAAGGCCGGGCAGCTTGTCGCATTCGTTGATGGAAAGCTGCGTCAGCTGCAGTCTCTCCGGTTCCAGCCGCAGGCGCTGGAGCGTCTCCTTGACGTTTTCCATCCGCGGTCGGCCAGTTCGCTGCCCTTGATGAAGTGACACTGGTAATCATCGCCGTACTTGCAGCCGATCAGCATGATCGCCGTCGAAACCGCGCGACAGCGCGTCCGCAATCCAGACGATATTCATGGATCCCAGGCACCTCAGAGGAATCACACGCACGCTGGGATCGTACTGCAGGCGTCGAAGACCTGCAATATCGAGCGCCGGGTAGGCATCGTTTTCGCACATAAACGCCAGCACCCGCGGCTTCTCTTCATCTTCCTCCGGGACTTCGATCGCCTTGATCATCGATGCGATCATGTCCACCGAGTAGTTGTTGAACGAAACGATGCGCTCGGGACAGGCGCCCAGGCAGATGCCGCAGCGACGGCAGCGGTAAGGATTAGGCTTAGGCGTGCCTTTTTCGTCTTCGTCCAGGGTGCCGAACGGACACTCCTCGGTGCAGCGCTTGCACTGAGTGCAGCGCTGGAGGAAAAAGCTGGGGAAGGACATATCGCCCGCCCTGGGATGCACTGCCTGGCCCTGCGCGGCCATCTCCAGGCTTTGGATCGATTTCATCGTGGCGCCCAAGCGCGTCTTCCTCGTGCATGAGCTGTATCCATGGGCGCTCGCACGGCACCGGCTGCATAAATGGCGGTCCGGCGCGTTTCATAAGGAAAGCAAACGAAGTGAGAATCCGGAAAGCCATAGCGAAGAGCCGGCAGATCCGGTCCCTGACGATAGGTGAGATTCAGAATCTCCGTGCCTTTATGGCATTTGAGTTCTTCGACCTTTTTTGGCGGCCTCGGCCCTCTGAGTCTCCGACTCTCCCTTGAGAACCTTCAGCTCGGCATCCTCCAGGGCGCGAATCGCCTCCCCGTCGGCGCGAGTTGGGAACCATGCCGGTGGCAAGGACAATCAAGGTCTGCGTGAATTACGATATCCCCACCAAGGAGGGTGTCCGTTACCGTGGCTGCGAGCTCCATCGGAGGTTTATTTTGACGGACACCACTTCGCCCTTGGTGAAGAAGTTCAGCGGATCATCCTGGACCGTGCGGTAAAACTTTTCATACTGCCCGGGCGTTCGCATATCCTTGTAAACGATGTATATCTTGGCGTCGGGATTCTGCTCGCGGATGTATGACGCCTGCTTGAGAGTGGCCATGCAGCATACAGAAGAGCAGTAGGGCAGGTGGTCCTTGTCACGTGAACCGGCACACTGGATGAACAGAACACTGCCGGGGGGCCGCCGGTCCGACGGGCGGAGCACGCGTCCTCTCGCGGCCAGCTTTTCCAGCTCGACATTGGTGATGACGTCCTGGATGCGGCCATATCCGAGATGCCCGAGCTTTCCGGCATCGTATGGCCGCCAGCCCGTTGCCAGAACCACCGCGCCGGCGCGGAACGTGGACGTGATCCGTTCGACCTCCACCGTGACCTCGAACATGCCCGGCTGGCCTTCGATCTTAAGGATCCTGGCGGAAGTAAGCACCTGGATTTGTGGGTGATAGCGAACCAGGTCGGCCATGGGATCCATAGCTTCCGCAACGGGTTGGTGTAAGGTGGCCGGCTCGGAAATCGCTTCTTTGAGGTTTCCGCAAAACCTCCGAGTCCGGGCTCCCTTTCGACCAGAGTCACCTCATAGCCGCCTGCAGCTGCCTCGAGGGCGGCGGTCATGCCGGCGATCCCTCCGCCCACCACGAGCAGCCTCGTGGAAACCTGATCCGCAGCAGGTTCAAGCGGCTCCATCCTCTGCGCCTTGGCCATACCCATGCGCAGATAATCCTCTGCCAACATCTGGGTGTCTTCATCGCGGGGAGCGTGACACCAGACCACGTGCTCCCGGAGGTTCACACGGTCCAGAATCATGGCGGGATCGAAGGTAAAGGATTCCGTCTTCATCCTTGGCGAGCAGGCCGCGATGACCAGGGCATTGATCGCATCATCGGCCAGATCCTTGCGAATCATGTCGACGCCCTCAGGGCCGCAGAGAAACGGATGGATCCTGCAGACGGCGGCTTTGCCCTCGCGCTTGGCGATCTGCGCCAGCTTTTCAGTGTCTACAGACTCGCCGATGGCGCAGCCGCTGCAGATGTAAACGCCCAGCTTTCTATCCATGACGAGCGCTCCTCACAGCGCATTGGAGAGCTTTTAAGGCCGCACCGGTCGCGTCCTGCACCGCCGACGAGACCTCCTCCGGCCGCCGCGCGCAGCCGGCGCCATACAGGCCTGCCGTGCCGCCACTGCTGTTACAGATGAAACGAAATTCATCAAGGGCGAAACCAGAAGGCAAACCGCTCGTTTGCGGCACGATTCCCGCGGCAAGCACCACGAGATTGACCCTGCGCATGAGCTTCCTGGCACTGAGGACGTCCTCGGCCGTCACGATGAGGTCACCGGTCTGGGGATCTTCTTCCACCTTGGCAACTTTCCCCTTGACCAGCTCGACCCCACCGTCGGCGGTCACCCGCGCGAGAAAATCCTCCAGCCGTCCCGGCGTCCTGATATCGATATAGAAGATGGTGATCTTTGCATCCGGGTAAAGCGCGCGGATGTAGCCGGCTTGCTTCAGCGACGCGGCGCAGCATACGGCCGAACAATAGGGAAGGTGATTTTCGTCCCGGGAGCCGGCGCATTGGACGAAGGCCACCGATTGGGGCGCCTGGCCATCCGAGGGACGCAGAATCCTGCCGCCGGTGGGACCGTCGGGCGCCGCCAGACGTTCCAGAATCACGTTGGTGACCACATTCGCGTGTTTGCCAAAGCCCAGATTGTCAATCCTCGAGGCATCGTAAGGAGCCCATCCGGTCGCGGCCACCACGGCGGCCACCTTGAAGGTTCTGGTCTCGGCCTGCTGGCTGAGATCCACCGCGCCATAGGCACAGGCGTCCGCGCACGCCTTGCAGCCCGCCGCGCAAACCGCCCTGTCGATCGCGTACAAGGCCGGAAAGGCCGCCGTGTGGGGCAGGTAAGCGGCCTTCGTCTTCGAGAGTCCGTAGTTGAACTCGTCCTTCCTGTCGGCCGGGCATGCCTCGGCGCAGGCACCGCACATCGTGCAGGATTCTTTGACAAAGCGCGGAGAAATCCTGATCGTGGCCTCATAGTCGCCCGGTGCTCCGGCAAGCGTCTCCAGCTCCGCCAGGGTCAGCACCGTAATTCTGGGATTATTCCTGATGCGCTTGACATTGATCTCCAGGCCGCATGTCGGGGGGCAGAACTTCGGGAAAGTACTGGTACACTGCGAATCACGCGGCCGCCGAGATATGGGGATTTCTCGATGAGGACGACGTTGCAACCCGCCTCGGCCGCTTCGATAGCCGACGTCATGCCGGCAATGCCGCCCCCGATGATCAGAATCTTGCCGCCATTTTCAACCATAAATGCTCTTGCTCGGCCGATGCGGCTGCAGGGCGTCTCGCCGCATCAACCGAAGGTTTGATCTTCATATTTCTATCATGAAAAATGCTGTACCTGAGCCATTGCATGGCAAAATCCAGCAGTTCCACATCATTATTGCGCATGACCTCGACTCGGGTCTTCATCCACATCGAACAACTCGAGAAAACGCGTTTCGAAAACAAACCGCCGGAAGCGGTCCAGGTCGTAGCAGGCCATGTAGTACATGTCCATCTGCGCCGGGGTGAGGGGATCATCGCCTTCCCAGAAGGGGTGGAACATAAGTTCTTTAAAGGGAGCGGCATTCATTTCGTATTCTTCGATGCCCTGTTCGTCGATCCACTCACGCACCGTGAATTTGCGCCCGACGCCGTGGCCATGGCAGATATCTTCACGCAGCAGGAAATGGAAGGCACGGTCCGTGGGAGTGGGTCGATCCGGCTCGGCCATGCCCAGCGGATACATCCGGCAGGCCCACGGGCGGCTCGCATAGATGGAGCAGCCGTTTTCGGAAACGTGCAGGCATCTGCGCGTTTCCGGGTTCATTTTGAGCAGCACCGCCGGGAATTTCTGGTCCCGGGTAAAAGGCGATATGGTGTAGCGGGCGAGGAATTCGGAGGAATCGATATGGAGCGCATTCTTCATCCGCAGGACGTCGTAGGGGGTCAAGACGATCGAGACATCCGCGCAGCAGTGGGTGAAGCAGTCGAGGTCCCTCCCGCAGCAAAACGTCAAGGTATCATCCAGAGTCAAACGGGGGGTTTCCCGGAGGATCTTCTCTCCTGTCAGTTGTTCATCCGCCATTCGTTTTCTCCTCGTCGGCAAGAATGCTGCACCGCAATGCTCCGCGCGACCAGACTGGGAGCGGGCCGGACTCTCCGGTAACGGGATCCACCCGGTGGCGATACGATGCCGCGACGTTGTAGGTTTCTTTCATCCACAGCCAACCGCGCACAAAATACGGACAGCGATCGTTGAAGCAGACATACTGGAATCTCCCGCCCCAACTGCTTTCCTGCGGACTGGCCCACCGGACCATAGGCTGTTTGCAGTAGGGACAAGAGGTTTTGATTGGCAGCGGCATAAGCAACTTCGCGCCCCGGGAGATCCCGCGGAGGGATCTCCCGGGGATGGATATCAGCCGCCGAGCAGCTCGTGCTCCTTGGGCTGCGGGAAGATATGCAGTATCGGCCGGGTCAGTGTTTCCCACTTGCCGGTACTCCGGTCATACCTGCAGTTGGCGAATACATGCCAATTTTTCTCGTCCATCTTCGGGGTATCCGCGCGCACGTAGTAACCGGGCCAGCGCGTCTCCTCCCGGAAGAGCACGGTGCGGACGTGCGCTTCGGCCTGCCACATGCGATGCTGATTCTCCCAGCAGCGCATGAGTTCATGCAAGTCCGAAGCGCCCAGCTTCTCCGAATCTTCCCTGAGGAAATCGAGCAGCTCCAAGGCTCTGGTCAGAAGCGCCTTGTTGGTTGTGAACTGGGCGGTGACGCCGCCTGCGTATTCATCCATGATCTTCTGGAGGCGGAACATGAACATCCTCGGCTTGATGTAATTGGGATTCACGTCCGGGTCCGTGGAGGCGTTCTTGTGCAACTCGAAGGTCTCCAGGGGCTTCAGGATTTCCGCCTTGAGCGCCTCAAGAGCAGCCGGGTCCAGAACCTTGGCATCTTGCCATTCTCCACGATGAATCGGATGGCCGATTTGGCGGCGATGCGACCCTCGGCGTGCGAACCGGAAGAGAATTTGTGGCTCGAGGCGCCGGAAGCGTCGCCCGCGCAGAAGAGGCCTTTCACCGTCGACATCCAGGTATAACCCCAGAAGTAGGCCGGCTTGGTCTCGTCGGTTTGCAGGTCTTCCGAGCCGCTCACCCAAGCGCCGGAGGCGCCAGAGTGAGAACCGATGAAGTAGGGCTCTGCCGCCGCGATCTCTGAGCTCTTCTCCTCCGGCTGCACGTTGGTTGCCGCCCAGAGGAGCGCCTGGGAGATCGTCATGTCGAGGAAGTCCTCCCACGCCTCGGATTCGAGTTCCTTGCTCTTCTTCTTGAAGGCCTTCGGATCGTCTTTGTACTCGTTGGCGATCCTCTGCATGGCTTCTTCGGTCCGCATGTAGATCGGCCCCTTGCCGTCCATGACATCGAGCATGCCCATGTAGTTGCGCAGGTTGGCAGGAATGGGTTTCACCCTGCCGTAAGGAGCCCATTTCTCCAGTTCCGACTTGCGCTCGACCATGTAATTGCCGCCCTGGGAATTGGTTGCCACGGCCTTGAACAATAGGAACCATGCGCCCACAGGTCCATAGGCGTCCTTGAAGCGCACTGGAATGAAACGGACTTCCTGGCAGGTCATTTCGGCGCCGGCCTTGATGGTAAAGTAGGCGGACGAGCCGGAATTCCAGGGTGGATACCAGGCGCGGCCCATGCCTTCGCCCGAGCTCCGGGGTTTGAAGACGTGCACGGCGCCGCCCATCGCGACCAGGGTCGCCTTTGCCTTAAAGATGTAAAACTTATTCTCGCGTACCGAGAATCCCACGGCGCCGGCGCAACGATCTCCCTCCATCAGGGGGCCGACAATGAAAACGCGCTCGAAAATCTCGCCCACGCCTTCTTTAAGCAGCGCGTTCTTGGCGGCCTCGGCCACCACAACTTTGTAGGACTCGCCGTTGATCATGAGCTGCCAGCGGCCCTCGTGCACATACTTGCCCGCATCATCTTTCCAAATGGGCAGGCCCCACTGCTCGAAGAGGTGCACGGTGGAATCCACGTGGCGGGCGATATCCGCCACCAGATCCTCCCGCGTGACTCCCATGAGATCATTGCGGACATAATCGACATAGTCCTTGACGGAGTTGGCGCCGTCCCTCAGGCCCACGTATTGGTTGATGGCGGAGAGACCCATGGCCACGGCGCCGGAGCGATCCACCGCGGCCTTGTCCACCAAAGTAACCTTCAGACCATGCTGCTTGGCCCAGAATGCCGCTTCTACGGCCGCTCCGCAGGCAGCCATGCCGCCTCCCAGGATGAGCAGATCGGTTTCAACAACAACATTTTCAAAATTGGCCATCTGAGTCCTCTCCTATCCTTTCAGGGTAAAAACTTCAGGCAGGCCCAGAGAAGCGGGTTCGGTCGATAGCGCGGGCCCTTTGAGGTCTATGTGGGTTGGGAATCCACCGTTCGGCACAGCCGTGCCTTCCGGTGTGGTGCGAATGGGGAACTTGAAGCGCTTGATCGTGCCGTTGCGGAACTTCACGGTCCAGATGATATTGTCCGTGGAGCGCAGCGGCGTCGCGGAAGCGCCCATGGGGACGAAATCGGCATAGCTGCGGACCTCGACCGCCTGTGTGGGGCAGATCTTCACGCAGTTGTAACATTCCCAGCACATCGAGACGTCACGGTTATAAGCCTTCATCGTTTCTTTGTCCAGGACCATCAGATCGTTGGGGCAAATGTACTGGCAAGCGGTCTTGTCCAGCGCCTTGCACCCGTCGCATTTCTCAGGATTGACAAAACTAGGCATTAGACCTCCTCTATTTATAGCTGATCAGGATCACTCGCCGGTATGTCGGTGAGATCCTTCTGGTTGCTTTTGTGAAGCCGGTAAAAACACCGGCGACCGCGCGCGCCAAACTTACCAAACCTGCAGTCCTCGCGGTAGTAGATCTCACACTGCAGGCAAATCGCATCCCGGTTCTTGCCCTGGCTGGCGATCCCGGCCGCCAGACGGTCGAGCAGCCTGGCTGTGTGCAACAGTTCAGTGGAAGAGAATTGTCCGAAGACCTCCGCCGCTTTTTGGTTTCGCGCGGTCTCGTAGGCTTCCAACAGTCGACGGCTTGCCTCAGTAAGCGAGAGCCGGCCCCGACGGCGGTCACCGCGAGCCTCGTTGCGTCGGAGAAGACGACGGCGCACCAGACTCTCCACCGTCTTGCTTGCAGCCGGACTTGAAACTCCCAGAAATGTGGCGGCATCGACGATAGCCACGGAATCAGCCTGCGCCACCAGATAAAGGAGCTTGAGCTGGGAAACGCTCAGCTTGTCTCCAACCACCTCTTGCAAGACCGCCGCTTCGCAAACGTCGCGAACGGCTTTCGCGAAAACACGTGCACTGCTGAGAAAATCTCGTGTCAGTTCCGGGGTAATCGGGTTATTCATCTTTCGCTCGAGCTTTTCGTTGTCGGTTTCCTGCGCCCGCTCTGGGACCCTAAACGAACATCAAGGGACCAGTTAGAGCGAATGACCCGGTTCAACTCTTCTACTAAGCCGATAACCTGCTCAACCTTAAACCACGTTAACCCTTAATGCAATACTTTTTTTACCTATTTATCAGGTTTTTCTTGCGGGGGACGCTCCAATTCGCCTAGAATCTCTCCAACATCATGATCCTAGGGACCATCGGTACGGAGGTTCGGTCATGAACGCATCGGAGGCCGATTTGTTATACTGCTCAGATCGGGAACAAGCTCCCGCGACATCGAGTGTGGATCTTTCCCGGGCTTGCGCAGCCGCCGTCACGCCGAAGGCTAAACAGACAAGTATATTTTCCACCTTTTATTTGTCCAGAGGAGAGTCATGTCAATAATTACGGTTTCGAGAGGTTCGATGAGTGGCGGCCGAGCTTTTGCCGAGTGTCTGTCGAGTGCTCTCTCTTCCCCGTGCGTCGGACGCGAAATCCTGATTGAAGCGGCCGCCAGGTTGGGAGTTCCGGAAAACGTTCTTGCCAAGAAAATGGAGAAGGGGCCGGGACTGTGGGACCAACTCACGCTAGAACGTAGGGTGTATCTGGTCGCTGTTCAGGCGGCCCTGGCCGAGCACGCCGAAAAGGGAGACCTTGTTTATCATGGGTTGGCGGGGCATATGCTTCTCAGAAACCTGCCGGGAGTGCTGCGCCTTCGCCTGATCACACCGCTTGAAACACGCATACAAACGGTCATGGAGCGCGAGGGACATACGAGGGAAGAGGCAGAACATTATATCCGGGATGTCGATGATAATCGCGTCCGATGGACAAGATTCATGTATGGCGTCGATCTTCGGGATCCGCAGTTGTACGATATGGTAATCAGCCTCGAGCGGATGTCGATCCCGACCGCCTGCGCCATCGCTCTGGAAGCTGCGCGGAAGCCGGAATTCGAGATCACCGAAAGCGTGCGCGCGCACCTGACCAGCTTTGTTTTGGCGTGCCGAGTCAAAGTGTCTCTGGCGACTCACCCGGCCAGTCGCGGTCTGGATCTGGAGGTTACGGCCGCCGGGGATGTCGTTACCATCACTGGAGAAGTTCCTCAGCCCATCATGCTCACTCACACCAGCTCTCGTTGGGAGCAGGAATTGACTCAAATTGCCAAAAACACACCGGGCGTGCAACGGGTTGAGCTCAACATTCAGTCCTTCAATGCCTATCGCTGACAGGCGCTCATCGAAGCGGAACTCAAGTAGGCACTTTTCAAAGCAAGAGGAGGCGGAAATGGATTTCCTGACCTGGCTGCAGGATCTGGGAAAAGACGCCAACCCGGCGATCAAGGGTTTTCAGGCAAAACCGATGTATATCTTCATGTGCGTCCTTTTGCCCGTGGGCATGGGACTCATGGTCGGATTGGGACTACGGTTTATCGAGCAGGTTTTCGGTGTTGAGCTCGGAAAGGGAGGGAGGCACTAATGTTCGCTGGCGACTTCTTGCTGGGATTACAAAACCTCCCTTATTTGGCACTCTTCGGATTTTTAATTGGGGCCATGGGTGGTTTCTTTGGCGTGGGAGGCGGCTTTTTGATGGTGCCGATGCTGAACGCCGTGTTTGGGATTCCCTACAACATCGCCGTGGGATCCGATCTCGGCCAGATGACCGGGATGTCGACGGCTGCTACCGTGCGGCACGTGCGCTTCGGGAACATCGATTTCAAGCTCGGCGCTCTCATGATCGCGGGAACGGCTACCGGTGTCGAACTGGGCGCAAGGGTCCTGGAGTCTCTGAAACATGCAGGTATGCTGGTGATTGCCGGGCGCCAGGTAGAAATCATGACGCTGGTCATGAGCTTGGTCTATGCCGCCCTGCTGATTTTTCTCGGCCAGGCCATGATCCGCGAGTCCCTTCAGACCATTAGACGCACTTCCGGGCGAGTGACGCTGGCCGCAGACGTGCCTGCGTCACCGGTCGTATTGAAACTGCGTACTTATAAGATGTGGCCCATGGTCTCGCTGCCGGCGTCCGGAATCGAGTCGATTTCCCTCTGGATTATCCTGGGGATTGGTTTTGTGACCGGCTTTCTTTCCGGGATGTTAGGAGTCGGCGGGGGCTTTATCAGGATGCCGGCCCTGGTTTATATCCTCGGATGCCCGACGGTCGTGGCAGTGGGAACTGATCTCTTCGAGATCATGTTCAGTTCGGGCTATGGGGTCCTGACCCATGCATTCAAGGCCAACGTTCACCTGGTGCTGGTGCTGGCGCTTCTGATCGGCACGACGATCGGCGCGCAGCTCGGCGCTTCCTATACGCGGAAGGCCGGCGGCCCTTGGGTCCGCTTCTGGTTCGGGTGCCTGGCGTTTGTAGGTGTGATCGGTGTTTTTGTCAAACTGTATGTAGTGTTTTTCGTTGCCTGATGACGGATTTTGCCTGGATCGAGCCGAGCGCCATCGGGTGGTGTCGATGATCAGGCTGATGAACGGAGAGGGTTAGCGATATGGAGAGGCTCCAGAAACGCCTCACTTCGCTGCTATTCCGCCGCAAGCAAAGAATTCGTCGCATCCCGGTGACAGAGAGATTCGCCTGTTTTCGCGCGATCGGCGCCGCCAATGAGGCATTTCTCGGCCACCTTGCCAGCCTCCAGGATAAGCTGGACCGTTCAACCAGCTTGGGTGTGCACATGGTTGATTCCGCGGCAGAGGCCCTGAGCGCTCACGTCGGCTCCATGGCGAGGTCGCTGGTGGCCATGTCTCAAGGCCGCCACGAAGAGCTGCTGAAACGCTACGAATTGCTCGAACGTGAGACCTCCCCGGAAGTTCGAAAATCGTGCCCGGCGGAGGCCGGTGCCCTTGTGGTATGGCCTGACCACGTGGATGCCTGCCGCCCCCGGGTGGTGGGCCCCAAGGCCGCGCGTTTGGCGGAGGCCGCCTCCATCCCCGACTTGAAGGTGCCGCCGTTCTTTTCAGTCTCGGCTTACGGCTATCGGCTTTTTATGGAAGCCTCCGGCCTTCAGGACCTCGTTAACGCGACAGGTTCGGTCGCGCTCCATGATTCGAGCGCGCTCAATCGCTTCTGCGACGGCATTGCCGACGCTTTCGCGGAAGCCGTGGTTCCCCCGCGTCTCGAAAGCGAGCTGCTGGCCGCTTACCGCAGGCTGGCTGCATTCAGCCCCGGCGCGACCGGGGTCGCGGTTCGATCCAGTGCTGTCATTGAGGACGCCCAATCCTCCTTCGCCGGCCAATTCGAGAGCATTCTCAACGTTCGCGAAGCCGGTCTCGTCGATGCCTACAAGCAGGTCGTCGCCAGCAAGTACCAGCGCCAGGCGTTGAAGTATGCCCTTGCCCGCGGGTTCCTCGGTGAAGATACCGCCATGCCGGTGCTGGTCATGGCGATGGTGCAGCCTCTGGCGAGCGGCGTGGCCTATTCGCGTTGTCCGGACCGGCCGGCAAGTACCATGATCACGGCGGTGTCCGGGTTGGCGCAAGCGGCTGTTGACGGAAGGGTCATCCCGGATACTCTCATGGTCTCCGTCGAAACCCCGGCGCGGGTCACAGAGATCTCGCTCGGCAACCAGGCCTTCTCGTTGCGCTGCGCTACCGGCGGCGGGCTGCTGGAGGAGCTCAAGGGAGCGGCTTCTTCCGGCCGCGTGCCCTCGCTTACAGAGGCAGACGCCTGCAGGGTGGCGTGCGCCGCGCGCGCCCTCGAACGTCACTTCGGCTCCCCGCAGGACGTTGAATGGGCTCTGGACGAGACGGGATCTCTGATGATCGTCCAGACAAGACGCCTGGTCCTGTCGACGTCATCGGCTCCCCCCAGCCGTGTGTCGGCGCGTGCCGAAGGTTATCGGATCCTCGTGCAGGGAGCAGCCCGAGCGTCCGGCGGCGTGGCATCCGGAACAATTTTCCATCTCTTGGATCCGCAAGCCATCGAGACCGTGCCCGAGGGCGCAATTCTCTGCGTGCCGACCACCTCCCCTCGGCTCGCGGCGGCAATGGGCGTGGTGCGCGGCATTGTCGCGGCCGCGGGCAGCCCCACGGGCCACATGGCGACCATTGCACGAGAATTTGATGTCCCGTGTCTCGTTGGAGTCGAAAACGCGATCGCGGCCCTGCAGACAGGAACTCTCGTGACCCTGGATGCCGATGCCGGCGTTGTCTATGAAGGCGAGGTCGCCGAGCTGCTCCATGCGGTGGGGCGTTCCACGCCCCAGGCCAGACAGCGAAATCCGGCTCGAGAAGCCCTCCAACAGCTTCTCCAGCGGGTCGCACCATTGACTTTGACCGAACCCGACGCTCCGACATTCTGCCCGAGCAACTGCCGGACATTTCATGACGTTGCGCGTTATGTGCACCAGAAGTCGATGGCAGAGATGTTCGAGCTGGAAGACCTTTCGCCCCAGGAACAGCGCGCAGCGCGCCGCTTGCTCTGGCGGGTGCCCATGGATGTGCTGCTGCTCGATCTGGGAGGCGGGCTGGCGGCGGACGCCGATCGAACGGTGCCAATCGACAAGGTAACTTCCATACCGCTCCTGGCGTTGATCGAGGGCATGACGGACCCGCGCCTCCGCTGGTCGGGGCCGGTCGGATTCAACCTCAAAGGATTCATGTCCGTTGTTGTCCGGAGTGCTGCCGACGATCAGCGCTACGGCGAGCCCAACTACTGCCTGTGCGCGGCGGACTACATACATTTCGCCACCCGGCTTGCCTACCATTTTGCCACGGTGGATGCAATCTGCGGACAGTCGGTCAATGAAAACTACGCGCGTTTCCTTTTCTTCGGGGGCGCCGCAGTGGCTGCTCGCCGGGAGTGGCGCGCTCACTTTCTTGCGGCCGTCCTGAAGCAGAATGGATTTGTCGTCAAGCAGGTGGGCGACCGCATCGAAGCGCTGCTTGCCAAACGCAACGCCGACCAGATCGAGGAGGCTCTGGTGATGCTGGGCCGTCTGATGGTCGCATCCCGGCATTTGGATATGGTAATCGAGAGCCAGGCGGCCGCAAGTATCCTGGCACGGGCGTTCCTTTCCGGAGACTACGGATTCGAGCGCGTCAGAAGAACGGGTACCTGACATGGCGTTTTGGAAGAGGCTCTTTAAGTCAGAACCGGCCGACGTCAGGGAGTTGCTCCGGAGGAAGTACGCCTGCTTCCGCCGCCTGCTGACGACCAACAATGAGATCCTCCGCGAGATCACGGAACTGGAGGGAATCCTGACGGGGGGAAAGGAAATGACCCTCGATGAGATCAAGTCCTCAACCGCCGTGCTGAAAGAGCACGTCGAGATGATGGTCGATGACCTCAACATCCTGGCCGAAGGGCACTACCTCGAGCTTCGTCACGGTGTGGAAGGGATCGCCGCGGGGATCGAAGAGGAGTACCGGCAGGTTCACGGAGGTCCCCTTACGAGTTCATGCATTCCTCTGGAAAGAATCGTCCGGGAGCTGGCGGATGCGGTGGGGGGTAAAACGTCGAACCTCGGCGAAGTCAGCAATCGAGTCGGCCTGCCGGTGCCGGCGGGCTTTGCCGTGACGGCCTTCGCGTATCGGTCCTTTGTGGAGGGGAGTGGAATCCAGAAACGGCTCGATGAACTGTGGCAACAGCTCGATCTCGAGAACCGGGACGGGCTCTCGAAGATCTCAGCCGAGATGATGCATCTGGTGCGCGAAGCTCGGATTCAACAGGATGTGGAGGAGGAGATTGCATTAGCGGCGCACGACCTCTATCGCAAGGCGCACGGGAAAGCGCGAGTGTCGATCCGTTCGAGTGCGATTGGCGAGGATGGGCGGTCGACGTTCGCAGGACAGTACGCTACCTTCTTGAACATTCCGCTCGAGCAGATCCAGCGGCGCTACAAGGAGGTGGTAGCGAGCAAGTTCAGCAGCCGTGCTCTGTTCTATATGCTCACGCACGGTTTCCGCGAATCGGACATCGCCATGAGCGTCGGATGCTTTCTGATGGTGGATGCGGTTGCGGCGGGCGTGGCTTACTCGGTTGACCCGACCGACTCCCAGCTCGATAAGATGCTCATCAGCGCGGTCTGGGGTCTCGGCAAGCCTGTGGTCGACGGAACCATGACACCGGACACCTACGTCGTCTCCCGCCGTCCCGGCAAAGGGATCCTGGAGATCCGCACGGCAAGGAAAGAACGACGATTCATCCTGGCGCCTGACGAGGGCTTGATGGAAGTGCCCGTTCCTGTCGAGCTGCAGGAACGGCCCTGTCTCACCGAGGATCAGATCGCCAAGCTCGAAGGATATCTGCTCGCTCTCGAGACTCACTACCGTTGCCCGCAGGATATCGAATGGGCGCTTGACCGATCCGGCCGGCTTTATGTTCTTCAAACGAGGGCTCTCATGCTCGCCGACTGGGGGACGCGGGCGATGCCATCGTTTGTGGACCCGGGGGACCATCGGGTTATCTTGGAGGGAGGGCGGACCGCGGCGCCGGGAGTCGGCAGCGGACCCGTGATTCACGCCGAAAGCGACGAGGACCTGCGTATATTCCCGGCCGGCGGAGTCCTCGTGGCGCGGCAGACCTCACCCAGGTTTGTCGAGATCATGACGCGGGCGGCGGCCATCCTGACCGACGTGGGGAGCCCTACGGGGCACATGGCATCGCTGTCACGGGAGTATCGAGTCCCAACTATCGTGGACGCGCGCCAGGCCACGTCGATCCCGGAGGGGCTTGAAGTGACGGTCGACGCTACACGGCTCAGGGTGTTCGAAGGCCGCATCGAGGAATTGCTCATCGGTGGCCTTCATAGTCCCCAGCGACGGGCAGACTCGCCGCCTCTGCCGCTCGTAGAAAGGATCGTCGCGCGTGTCGCACGATTGAACCTGACCGACCCATCGAAAAATGCCTTCAGAGCCAAGAACTGCCGTACCTATCACGATGTGGCGCGTTTCTGCCATGAGATGGCCATCTGGGAAATGTTCAATCTGAACGACTACCGCAACATCGCCCACAAAGGGATGGCATTCTGGCTTGAGTCCGGCATCCCGATCCGGATCTACATCATCGATCTCGGGGGAGGGCTCGATGCCGGCAATCAGGGGGGGGGCGTCAAGCCCGGCCAGATACTCTCCTTGCCCATGAGAGCCCTGCTGAAGGGCATGAGCACGTCGGGAGTCAGATGGGCGGGCGCGAGGCCGATCGACCTGAAAGGCTTCCTGTCCGTGTGGGCGAACACCCTGTATGACTCGGCAAAAGGCGAACGCGGGTTGGGGGACAACTCTTATGCCATCGTGTCGTCGAACTACCTTAACTTCGGCTCGCGTCTCGGCTATCACTTCACAACGCTGGACTCGGTCTGCGGCGACAACCTGAACGATAACTATGTCCTG
Source organism: Terriglobia bacterium (assembly GCA_963824985.1). GTDB lineage: Bacteria > Acidobacteriota > UBA6911 > UBA6911 > UBA6911 > JAFNAG01. The sequence continues at coordinate 61,502 of CAWGRQ010000007.1, read as the reverse complement.
TTCCGGTTCAAAGGGGGTGCTGCCGATCTCGAGCGCCGCGTTCGGCGGACGCGCTTCGTCGCGGAAATCCTGGCTCACTATCGCTTCGCGATCGATCAGAAGGAAGACCTCGTCAATGCCTGGGTCAGGAAGTTGCCGCAGGATGCCATTGAGGATCTCCTTGCCATGGTCGGTCGCCTCATAGGCTGCGCCCGTCAGCTTGATGTCGTCATGGATGCCGAGACGACCCTGGAGCGTTGTGAGACGGCCTTTATCCAGGGTGATTACGAATTCTTCGATTTCAAAGGGGAAAACAGTTCATGAAATCCAGGTGGTGACCTAAACCACCGGAGTAACGCCCGAACCAGTATGGAAATCGAGTCAGGGAGAGGACAGCACAATGGAAGTATATCTGCCAATTGCGGGCATGAGCATCAACATTCTGCTCCTGGCGGGACTTGGGGCAATGGTTGGCTTCCTGTCCGGGCTGTTTGGTGTCGGCGGGGGATTCATCATGACGCCGCTGATGATGATGGCCGGGATTCCTCCGGCGGTTGCAGCGGCGAGTGACAGCAACCAGATCGTGGCAGGCGCGGCCAGCGGCGCTTATGCCCACTGGAGGCTCCGCAACGTTGATTTCAAAATGGGCCTGGTTCTTCTCGCAGGCGGTCTGGCCGGAGGAACCATTGGTGTGCAGCTTGTTAAGTGGCTGCGCGAATTCGGCGACATCGAGTTCGTCATGAAGTCCCTCTATGTCCTCATGCTCTCGACCATCGGGGGGCTCATGTTCATGGAAAGCCTGGCCACGATCCGCCGCAGCGGGTCCCGCGCCGCAGCTCCGGCTCGAGGTAAAAAGAAGCCTTCGCTGTGGTCGAGGCTCCCGCTGCAGATGCATTTCAGTCAATCGAACCTCAGAACATCCGCGATCTTCCCGTTCCTGATCGCATTGCTGGTCGGAGCCCTCGCCGCGCTTCTCGGCGTTGGCGGCGGTTTCATCATGGTCCCCGCAATGATCTACATCATCGGAATGCCGACCATTGTCGCGGTCGGCACCGACCTGTTCCAGATCGTGATCACGAGCGCCAACATCACCTTTCAGCAGGCCGTCACGAACCATACGGTGGACTTGCTGCTGGCCATGCTTCTCCTCATCGGTTCGACCATCGGAGCCCAATTCGGAGCGCGAGTAGGGCGTCGGCTGAGAGGCGAGCAAATCCGGATACTCCTGGCGATCATTGTCCTTCTGTTCGCTGTGAAGTTCGTCTTTGATCTGCTTCTGCAGCCGGCCAACCTGATTTCGCTTGCCGGCGGGCAAGGGGGGCATTGAGGGGGCACATGAGACAGCTCATTCGGGTTCCGTTGGGACGGCTTTTTGCTCGGGGAATAGCGGCTTGTGTACCGCTGGCGCTTTTATTCGCCCCCGCTCTGCCAATAGCCGCCGCGCAAACGGCAGGAAAGGTTGACGAAGTCGCGACCGTGACGACCAAGCGCACGGTCGACATCGGCCTTATGTACAATGGCGACCACATCTATTTCTTTGGCAACGTGCCTGACCCCTCCGCGGATGTCATTGTCAAGCTGACGTCGATCGCAGAAGCTCCGCTGACGGTGAACCGCAAAGGCAAGGTTGCACTTCTTTGGATGAACGTAAAGCAGTACAAAGTCTCCGGTCTGCCACTGCTGTACAAGATCCATTCCACAAGACCGATCAGCCAGATTCTCGATGCCAAACTGGCGCGCGAGCTGGGCATCGGCTACGACCTCCTCAAGGATAGGATACAACTCAAGCTGGTTCGCGGGCAGCCGGAACCGAACGACCGTGATGCTATTTTCAGCGGCATCCTGAAGCTCAGGCAGGATGCCAACCTCTATAACATCGACGAGACGCGAATCGAAATCTCGGGCGGGAAACTGTTTAAGCACTACTTCCGGTTTCCTCCGGCCGCCATGGAGGGCACATACCGGGCGGAGTCCTACATCATTAAGGACGGCAAGCTGGTCGGCAGAGGGGTGGACGAGGTCGTCATTCAGAAGACAGGCATCGAGGCGGCATTCACAAAGCTGGCCGGTGAGTACCCTGTAACTCACGGGTTCATTGCCGTCATTGTTGCGATCGCCATGGGACTCCTGGTCGGCTTCCTCTTCAAGAGGGGCGGAGGACACTGATGGGTATCATGTCAGGCAAAAAAATTGCGGTCGCGGTGGATGGATCGGATGCGGCACGCGACGCTCTGCGCTTTGGGATACAAATTGCCGCGGACCTCGGGTGTGCGGCGACCGCCGTCATAGCCATCCAGACCCGAATGCCCGGATATCGCGCGGCGTACTTTTCTTTTGTCGACCGGCACATTCTCACTGAGCTGCGGCAGTTTGCCGCCGGGGTGGCCGAGGAAACGAGGAAAATCGCGGCCGATTTGGGCAACGGGGCGCTCGAGACGCAGATCCTGGAAAGCGACAAGGACATTTACGTGCAGATCGTGGATTTTCTCGCCGCCAACCCGGATGTCGGGTTTTTGGTTGTCGGTTCCTATGGGCATAACGTCCGGGAGCGTCTCATGCTGGGCTCCACTACGGAGCGGCTGATTCTGGAGATCGCCCGCCGGCAGATGAAGACGCCCGTGCTCGTCGTCCCCTGACTCGATCGCGTGGCTTGAGGGAACTATGAATTCAATCCGGGTGCTGGTGGTCGACGACGAGAAGGATTTCGCCACCGCAGTCGTGACGCAGCTTGCCCGACGCGGATTCCGCGCCTCGGCCGTGTTCAGCGGTGTTGAGGCTGTCGAGGCGATCAAGACCACACCCTACGATGCCATCGTGCTTGACCTCAAAATGCCGGGGATGGACGGCCTGCAGACGCTGAAGGCAGCACGCCTGGTGGATCCTCACGTGGAGATCCTGGTGCTGACGGGCCATGGCACCGTCGCCGCCGGGATCGGCGGCATGCAGCTCGGGGCTGCCGACTTCCTGCAGAAGCCGGTGGCGATCGAAACTCTGTGTACAGCAATCGAAGCCGCGGCCGAGCGGTCACGCGCCCGCCGCAACCCTAAAACGCAGGACTGAAATAAGGAGAACAGCTTTGACCACATCTGAAAAGCGCCACATCACAGGGCCCGGACCCCAATGGGTAAGGCGGCTGGCCGTGCAACTCACGATTCTGCCGTTTTGGCTGCCGGCGATCCAAGCCATGGCGGCACCCGCCAAACCCGAGACCAGGCTTGTCAACGTTGCGGACACGAGGGGGCTAGGACCAGGAATCACCAAATGGATCGCGGACATCTACAACACTTCGTACTGGCAATACGCCGCACTGGTGGTCGTCACCATGGCGATCATGGGATTGATCCTTGGCTATGGCAGCGACCGGCTTGTGAGGTTGCTCGGAATCAACCTCGGAAAGATGCAGCATCACGAATAAGGCCTGGAGTTCGGAAGGAGACCATTCGATGGAAGCTTTTACAATTTATCTGCCCATTGCGGGCATGCACTTTAATGTACTGCTCCTCCTCCTGATCGGGTTTACGGTAGGGGTGTGCGGCGGGTTCTTCGGTATTGGAGGCGCATGGATCGTCACCCCGGCGCTCAACATCTTCGGTTTTCCCATGCCCTATGCGGTCGCAACGGATATGGCTCATATGGGCGGCAAATCGATCGTTTCCACCATGCGGCACGGGAAGTTCGGCAACGTCGACATACGCCTGGGCGTTTCCATGATCATCGGGACGACAACGGGCACGGAGCTCGGCGCGCGGCTGGTCATGGCCCTGGAGCGCGCGGGGCTGGCTGAGTCTGTAATCAGGAAGCTCTATATTGTTTTTCTCACGCTCATCGGCTCCTACGTGCTCTACGACTACATCAGCCACGCGCGCAAGGCTGCTAAGAGCGGAACCACCGGGGCCATGCAACGCGGGGATACGCTCGCAGCCAAACTCCAGCGCCTTCGCATTGCACCCATGATTTACTTTCCGACGTCCGGCATCACCTGCTCGCTGTGGCTCCCCATCCTGGTGGGATTCACAACCGGCGTAGTCGCCAGCGTCCTCGGGGTCGGTGGCGGTTTTATCCGTATGCCGGCGCTGATCTATCTGATCGGATGTCCTACGGCAATCGCCGTGGGAACGGACCTGTTCGAGATCATGATCACGGGAGCGTATGGCGGCTTTACTTACGCGCTCAAAGGAAGGGTCGAGCTGGTTGCGGCGATCTGGATGCTGCTGGGCGCCGCCGTCGGCGCCCAACTCGGGACGGTTGCGGTCAAATACGTCCGGGGCTATTCAATTCGCCTGTTGTTTGCTTCCACCATCTTCATTGCCTGCGCCTCAGTAATCCTGAAACAGCTCGAGCTGCAGCTGGCATCTTCGATTGCGATCTTGACGGCAGCGATTGCGATCAGCGGTGTGATCATCAGCTGGTTGATCAAGGGAGTCAGGGCCGAGCGAGCGGCATTGCGCGCGGGCATAACCGCGCCGAACCTTTAACACGGAGGCGCCTGTGAAAAACTTTCTGATGTTTATGTCGCTGGTAACCGCTGCAGCCCTGATGGCGGCGTGTGCGCCATCCCCGAAGGTGGTTCAGGGCACCGTCGCCAGCTATGACGCGGCAACGAAGACAATGGTGGTTCAAGACGAATCGAATCCGGGCAGCAACCTCACGTTCTCGCTTCAGGACGCCGAAGTAGGCGCCGACGCGCTTCCCGGCGACACGGTTCGCATCTCATTTCTGGACCGAGACGGTAAAATGGCGGCAACGCGGGTCATGAATATCACCCGCCAGGAGGAGGTCGCAAACAGAGCAACCAAGTAATCGCGCAGGGCGTCTGCCTGGAAATCCGAGAACGTATCGTGATTCGAGGGGTCACTCCTGAGGGAGGTGATACCGGAGAGAGCCGACGGGCTCCTCGGCGGCCGATCTCCAGAGCATGTGCGCTTTGCTTTGGCAGGGGCGACCCGTCCGGCGCTCCTGCCGCTGCCGCGCCGGATTCCGCGAATTTCGTAACAACAAACAGCTGGGTGCTATTGTGAAGAAGAAAGGGGCGGTTTTTTAAGAGGATTCCTTCCATGTCCTGGTTCCTGAAGCGGTCCGGCCTGCGTACCGAGGAAGACATCCGCTGGCATCTGCAGCTCAGGCTGGCACGGTGGCGACATTTTCTTGCCGCAGAAGGAATCTGTTTCCATCTGCTGAAAGATCTGCGCGACAAAATGAACGGCGAATATATCTTCGACCGCCAGTATGTTCAGGCAGCGCTCGGACAGATGTTTCAGTCCGCTTATCAAGCCGCTCACGATCGGGCAATCCTGGAGAAGACCGACGATGCGACCATGTTTCTGTGGCTGGATCATAGTAAGGAACGCGTCGACTCTTATGTCACGAACTTCTCCAAGCACGCCGCTGGAGCCGAACCGACTCCGGCCCTGGGGCTGGTCGACTGCAGCTCAAGCAGGGGCTCACCGAATCTCGAACCGGTAACATGGACGGAGGAGCCCGAATACCTTATGATCAAGGGAGTTCTGGATCTGCTGGACCCTTCGGATCGCTCCCAGCTTGAAGCCTCTCCGGTTCAAAGCAGTATGCTGGACCCGTTTCGACAAGGCCTGGAATTTGCCCATGAACAGGTCCTGCTTCATCTTATCGAGCCCGGGAGCTGGCAAGTCTGGGCCGATAAAGGAGTGGCCAAACGACTCAATGACACGCGGCCTTTTCCCCTGTTTGTGATAGATCTGAGGGCAGGAACGGAGCCGTCGACCTCATCAGAAATCTCGGCTTCAATCCCCTGGCTCTCATTGTCGGAAGGCATGTCCTCGTCACGTCGCTTCACCGATCCTCCTCAAAACCACCGGACATCGACGTTGTTTCTCGTCGTAAGCGAGAGCGCGCTGTTTCTGACGGGGTCAGTGGCAGCGGGCAAAATATGGCTGGACGCGGTGTGTACGGGCATTCGCGAATTCAATCATTGGTTTGTCCGCTGGGATCGCGGTTTCATTGACACCCAACCTCGGCACCGATTAGATGGGCTTTTTGGATCAGACTGCCAGATGGCAAGAGGACCATGCGAAATCCTGAGTTTTAATCAAACAGCCGAGGAGGTGGGAGCCAGCTTGAGGAAATTCGGCGAAGCCCTGGTTTCCTAGCCCGCATTTCTTGCCGGATTTCGTAGCGAGGCGGCGCAGACGGGCATGGATACGAGGCGTGCGACCGGAGGGCGCAGCAGGCGTACTTGACAGTACGTCGAGGCGCCCGACCGAGAACAACGCAGCAGACATGCCCGGATCCGCCGCCGCAGTCGAAAGCTGGTGAGAAACGCGGGCGGGCAACCGCTCGTGCGCGTGGGGCGCGCCCGAGCGTATGAAATAAGCAGGCGAGCGAAATAGGTCCCGGTGACGGGGCGGGAGCCGGGACGTATCCTCGCTGGAATCGCCAACCCCGGGTTACCGCTCAACTTTGCCGCTTCGAGCGCATCCAGGAGCCAGCCGGCGCCTGCGTTTCATCGAGGCGAAGATCGGGAGTCGAATCATGAACGAGCCGTTGCAGATTATGATCCTGGATGACGAACCCATCGTCGGCAAACGGCTGGCACCGGTGCTGGCAAGAATCGGCGCGGAAGTCGAGGTATTTGAAGATCCTCGACTGGCTCTGGAGCGCATTCAGCAGAAGACGTTTGATATTGTGGTCACTGACGTCCGTATGGAGCATATCAGCGGCTTTGAGGTTCTGGAAAAAGTGAAAGCCCGTTCCGAGCGCAGCAAGGTAATCATGATCACCGCGTATGCAACGGTGGACCTTGCCAGAGAGGCTTTGGGAAAAGGGGCTTTTGATTTTGTGGCCAAGCCGTTCAAACGCGATAGCCTCGGGGAAGTCGTGATCCGGGCTGCAGAAGCGCTGGGATTCAGGGAGATCCCTGCCAAGGATTCTCAATCCTAGAGGCGCATCCAACGTCTTGCGGGGGCTGTGATGGAACATCCTCTTCAATCCCAGGATTCTGAGCACGCCCTCCTGGGCCGAGTCCGGCACCGGTATCACGGGTTGCAGTCTCTGCTCGGGGAAAACAGCCACCTCCTGGAGATCATGGCAGACCTCGAGGCCGATCTTCGTTTCCTGCCCCTTGGGTCCCAGTCCCTGGAATATCAGGTCAGAGCCTTATTGGAGGGCGCGCTTTTAATGATAGAGGACCTGAACTGGTTGGCCGGCAACCGATTTCAAAGCCTTTACCCCTCCTACAGAAGGATTGAGAGAAAGGTCGGCGAGATTCTCAAGGATTCGATCCGGCAAAGGACCCCCAGATGGGCGATGAATCTGGCCGAGGTCGGGCTGGGTCACATGCCCTTAGTTGGCGGCAAAGCCGCCCGTTTGGGAGAGTTGAAGAAGGTCCTGGCCGAGGCCGTACCCGACGGGTTTGTGGTGACAGCCGACGCATATCAGAGATGGATGGGGGAGGCGCTCTTGTCTTCCGAGATCCGCGACCTCCTCGACACCTTGGAGGTCAGCACCGATCCAGCACGATTCCGATCCAAAGCGGCAAGGATCAGGGAAATCGTCCTGCACGCCCCGCTTCCAGAGCCGGTTCGGGAATCGATTCAAAGCATGGCTTCCGTAATTGGAACGGCTTCCCCAAAATGGGCGGTCAGATCGAGCGCCGTCGGCGAGGATGACTCGCTGTCCTTTGCGGGCCAATTTGAAAGCGTGTTGAACGTGCCCGACTCGCATCTGTTGGAAGCCTACAAAAGGGTCGTTGCCAGCCGCTTCGCTGACCGGGCTATTTCCTACCGGTTGTCGGGAGGCTTCACCGAGGCAGCAACGCCGATGGCCGTTTTGTTTATTCCCCTCATCGAACCCAAGAGCGCCGGAGTCCTCTATACTCAGGATCCAAACCATCCGGAGTCTGAGCAGATCCTGATAACCTCCACTTGGGGGCTGGCTGGGGATCTCGTTGGCGGCCAAGCTCCGGCCGACCTATTCTGGGTCTTCCGCCAGGAACCGCTCCGCGTCCGAGACTTTAAGGTTGCTCTCAAAGGAATGAAACTTCTCCCCGCCAAACCTCTGCAGACGTCCCGGGTGAATAATTCCGGCGAGGACCGGGATATGCCCTCGTTGAGCGAAGACGAGGCCCGGCGGCTATCCGGCATTGGCCTATTCTTGGAGAGGATTTTCGCAGGTCCCCAGGATATCGAATGGGCCATCGACCATCAAGGCAAGATCTGGATCCTGCAGGTCCGCCCCCTGCGTTTGATTCCCATCCGCGAAGTGCCGGGCCCAGTCGAAAATCAGGAGCCGATCCTCTCAGGCGGACTGACCATCTTCCCGGGCCGAGCCATTGCCCCGGTTCAGGTCGTGAAGCAACCGGGAGAACTCTCGCACGTCTCTCAGGGGGTCATTCTCGTGGTCCCCCAAGCCACGCCGGAACTCGCTTCGCTCTTGCCCCGATTGGCCGGATTCATTGCGGAACAGGGGCACGTTACCGGCCATGCCGCCACTCTGCTGAGGGAATTCGCCATCCCTTCGATTTTTGATTTGCCCGGAGCAACCCACAAGCTCACTTCGGGGATGCTGGTCGGCCTGGATGCCGGCCATCGCCAGGTCTTTCCCGGAGCGCCATGGCCGGACATCCAGGAAAGAACCATAAACCGAACGGCTGAGCCCAAGACCCGAGGAACTGCCGGCCCTCTGGAGGATCTGATCCTCAGCCTCAGGATGACCGATCCTCAATCTCGACATTTCCGCCCGGAGAACTGCGAATCGGTGCACGACCTGATTCGCTATGTTCATGAAAAGGGAGTGGCCACATTTTTCGAGGTTGGAGACCAGGAAACCAGGAGAAGAGGGACGGCGACGCGGAAACTGGCTACTTCGATCCCCCTGAACATATTTGTTCAGGACTTGGGAGGTGCCCTCGCCTCGGATGCGGCGAAGAAAAAGGAGGTCGATCCCGGGGAGATTCGTTCCCATCCCTTCCAGGCGCTATGGGCCGGAATTTCAGATCCCCGGGTCCATTGGGCAGGTCGAAGCCAGATTAACCTCAAAGGCTTCGCCACCGTCATGGCCTCTTCCCTCGTTCAGGAGATGGGTGCCATGCGCGGATTAGGAGATCCCAACTACCTTCTGGTCGGCGCCGACTATATGAACCTCAACATTCGCCTGGCTTATCACTATGCAATGGTGGACAGCCTGGCAGGTCCGGTCACGGAAAACAACTATGTCAACTTTCGGTTCCGCGGAGGCGGAGGCAGCCAGCAGCGGCTCGATCTCAGAGCCCGCTTTCTGTCCGAGATTCTCCTGCGAAACCGATTTATGGTCGATCAACGCGGAGATCTTGTCACGGCCTGGTTGCGCCGTTATCCGCAGCAGCCCTGCGAGGAAGCTCTGGCGCTCCTGGGAAGGCTCATGGGATGCGCCCGCCAGTTGGACATGCTGATGGAAGATGAGTCCGCCGTGCTTCATTTTGTAGAACTTTTCTCCGCAGGAAAGTATGATGCCTTCGCATGAGACCATGAAAACAGAAGCGGGTGATTCCCTGAGAATCAAAGACCGTTCTCTGAAAGGGACGACCGATTCCCTCCTGATTGATAAAACAACCTTGGGCAGTGCCCAGCAGGGCTTGACCGCGAGGCCGACGGTGAGCATTCGTGCCAAGATCATCCTCGGGTTCCTCCTGCTGTTTCTGTTGAGCGCCGGCGCCAGCATCACTTTCCTGATCATGGTGTCGCGCATCAGCCAAAAGCTGAGCGTGATGGAAACGGTGAACAACTACGCCTTCGAGATCCAGCAGGCACGTAGATTTGAAAAAAACTATTTCCTTTACCATACCAACCTCGCCGATGCCCTGGAGAATGTGCAGAACGCCAGGGAGATTCTCAAGAAGGAGAAGGAAAACATAATGGCGGTCATGGGCCGGGAAACCTTCAATACCATGACGGCTCACCTGGACCGCTATCAAGAACTGCTGATCGGCTTGAGGGCGTTGATTCCCGGATCCCCGCAGCAGCCCGCTCCACCCGCCGAGATCGAGGGGGAACTCAGGCAGTACGGCGCAGAAATGGTTTTTATGGCGGCCAGCCTGGTGGAAAAAGAGCGCAAGGGTGTGGACGACATGACGGCGTGGTCACGCCTGGTCCCTCTTCTTTTTCTCGCCATTCTTTTGATTGTCATGATTTATGAGACTCAGTTCCTCGCGCGGCAAATCCTGCGCCCTCTGAACCGGTTCGTCGACTATACCCTCAGAATCGCACAGGGAGACTTTACTCCGATCAAGCCGGCCAGGAAGTATAAGGATGAATTTTCCCGGCTGGCCGTGGCCATCAACTGGATGATGGACCAGCTTCAGAAACATCAGGAACAGTACATACAATCCCGAAAAATGGCTTCCATAGGAACCCTGACTTCAGGCATTGCCCACGAGCTCAACAATCCACTGAATAACATCTGTATCACGGCAGAATCCCTGATCGATGACATGGACGTGCTCCCCGACGAGCAGAAGAAGGAAGGCCTGCGGGATATTTATACCCAGGCCGAGCGAGCCAGCAGCACGGTTCGGAATCTTCTGGATTTCACCCGTGCGGGTGCGACTGCGTTCGTGCCCATTTCCGTTCATGAATTGCTCAGCTCGACACTGAAGCTGGCGAGGAACGAAATGGAATTAAACAACATCAGGCTGAATTATATTCCCGAAGCCTCGGACATCAGAGTTCAAGGTGACTTTGCTCAGCTCCAGCAGGTTTGCATCAATCTGTTCATTAACGCGATTCAGGCTATGCCCAAAGGAGGAATCCTGAGCATTGAGGTGAAGGACGAGGCGGATTTTGTCCGGATCGATGTCAAGGATACCGGCGTGGGCATCCCCCAATCTGTTGTTGAACAGATTTTCGACCCTTTTTTCACCACCAAGGAAAACGGTACCGGCCTCGGCCTTTCCACGAGCTACAGTATCATCAGGAGACATGCCGGGCAGATTCTGGTGGCCAGCAAGTTGAATGAAGGATCGACATTCTCGGTTTATGTTCCACATCCAAAGGAGCTTTGACAGATGAGTTTTTCTATTTATTTGCCGATCGCGGCCGGCAGCGTCAATCTGCTTCTCTTGTTGGGTCTTGGAGGTCTGGTGGGGTTTGTTTCCGGGCTGTTTGGCGTCGGAGGTGGATTTTTGATGACTCCCCTGTTGATCATGATCGGCATTCCCCCGACCGTGGCGGCTGCTTCCGATTCCAACCAGATTGTAGCTGCCTCTGCCTCGGGAATGTATGCGCACTACCAGCTGGGCAATGTCGATTTCAAGATGGGTATTATCCTTCTCCTGGGAGGCCTCGCGGGCGGAGGCCTCGGGGTTCACCTGGTGAAACTCCTGCGTTCGACCGGAAACGCCGACTTCGTAATCAGAATCACTTATGTTGCCATGTTGGGAATCATCGGCAGCTACATGTTTGTCGAAAGCCTGCAGAGCCTCAGAAAATCCCGCGGCGTTCAGGGCTCGACTTCCTCGTCCCCCAGGGTTTCTTCGCTTTACGCGCACATGCTTGGCAGCCTGCCTTTGAAGATGCAATTTAACAAGTCAGGGGTGAGAGTTTCTCTTCTTGTTCCTCTTATTCTCGGGGGATTTGTTGGCGTCCTTTCGGCCATCATGGGCGTGGGCGGAGGATTCATTATGGTTCCCGTCATGGTCTATTTGTTGAGGATGCCCATGCATGTGGTGATTGGCACCAGCCTTTTCCAGATCTTTTTCACATGCGCGGAAGTGACGATCATGCAGGCACAGGTCAATCACACCGTGGACTTCATCCTCGCTCTCATTCTGCTGATTGGATCATCTTGCGGCGCGCAGCTGGGAGTGCGTATGAGCAAGCGCCTGAAAGGCGATCAGCTGAGGAATTGCCTCGCAATTCTGATACTCGTCGTGATGTGCCAGATTCTATTTGGGCTACTGTTCAATCCCAAGGTGCTCTTATCCTACAAGGGAGGACACTGACATGCACGGCAAGGAGCTGCACACTGTATCCCGTGCCCTTCTGGTGCTCGGATTGATGTTCGCAGGTCGCATTCCCCGCGCTCCGGGCGCGGATACCGTGGCGGGCATGATCACGGTTCGTCCCGAAACGATCTCGATTGGCAGCTTTTTCTCCGGACAGATTCTGACGGTCACGGCCGCGGTACCCAATGGCAGCGATGTGGCGCTGAGGCTGGTAGGACCTCCGGAGGATCTGGTGGTCATGAAGAAATCACGTGTCCTGGGCCTGTGGATGAATGTGGAAGAGATCGCGTTTCACAACGTGCCGAAAGCGTATCTGCTCTGGACTTCTCAAAGGACAGCCCTGCTCGGTGACGGCGAGGATGCTGCGTCACGGCACTACCGTTCAGAGCTTGCCGGCTGTCTGCAAGACAGGTCGCCGGATGAAACTCCTTTCCTGGTCGGGGAATTGGTCAAGCTAAAGGAGGCCGAGAATCTATATCAGATTTCTCAAGGAGACATTCGGATAAGGCGAATGCCTGAGGGATCATGGGACCGGGTCGAAGCGTTTTTGCCCATCCCCGCCAAGATCTACCCGGGCGCTTACAAGCTCGAGCTGATCACGATCAAAGACGGAAAGAGGAACCTGCTTTATAACAACGTGGTTGAGGTGAAACTGGCGGGATTTCCGGCCTTGGTTTCCGATATGGCCACTCGGAGCGGATTGCTTTATGGCGTCATTTCAGTATTTATCGCCATGTTCAGCGGTTCGCTGGTCGGGTTCATATTCCGTTCCAAGAGAGGCCATTGATTCGGACTGTCACATCCGGCAGGGCCGGACGATTGATGCGTGAATTTTACAAAGAGGACGGTGCTTCCTATGAGCGCGCGAGACGCACGCACTTTCCTGCTGGTAATTGTTAAGCCAAATCAAATGGATGAAGAAGCAAAACGCAAAGACGCAAGGACGCAAAGATCGACACTGAGCAACAGGCGTGGGCGCAGCGCTTCGCGCTGGCGCATCCTTGGGCGAGCCGCGCGAGAAAGCGGGCAGGGGCTACCATGAGGATTGCGCTTTCTCGCGCGGCTCGCCCAAGGATGCGGCCGAAGGCCGCCCACGCCCGCGAACCGAAAGGAATCTCTTTGCGTCCTTGCGTCTTTGCGTTCTGCTGTTCAGTATCGGCTAAACAGTTGCTCCTGCTGGCTGTCCGGCTTCTTTGCAGCTTCATGATTCAAAAAGGTAGAACGTCAGACCGCGTGAGTCGCCCGGCTGAGTATTTCGGACATTATGTTTGATCTCACACGCCTTTTTGGCCGCCGTAAAGCGAATCGGGAACGGGTATCGGTCCACCTGCTGTTTCAGACCTTCAGGGAACTCCTGGACTATAACAATCAGGCCCTGGAACTTATGGCCGACATGGGAGAAAAGCTGAGCGGCGACTACCTCTTCGATAAACACTACATCGAGTCGGCCGTCGCTCGATTGGAGGATGTTGTTTACAAGTTTGTTTACGATCTCAATCTGATGACTCAAAAGCAATATCTGTCGCTATTTGAAGCGTTCGAAAAGGCGAAAAACGGGATCAGGTGTGAATTCGAGCCGCGGCTCTGGGAAACGACCGGGGAGTATGTATATCCCCTCTCCCAAGTATCCAGGGAGATGTCGGATCTGGTGGGAGAGAAGATGTCCACCCTGGGCGAGTTGAGGGGTCGCCTGGGGTTGCAGATCCCCGATGGCTTCGTGATTTCGACCTATGCTTTCAGGAAATTCATCGAATACAACCACCTCGAAAAGTGGTTGATTCCTCTGATGCAAGAGGAGCTTGATGGGCAAGACACGCAACGGAACGCCAAGGAACTGAGCCGGCGGATACTGCAGGCCGGGATTCCCGTGGAAATCCGGAAGGCAGTTCGCGAAGTCCTGAAATCCCTGAAGGGCGCATCAGATTCTCGCTGGGCAATTCGTAGCAGTGCTGTGGGAGAAGACAGCGAGATAAGTCACGCAGGCCAATACGAAACGGTTCTTAACGTGCGCATTTCGGAACTTTTTACGGCCTATAAACGAGTCGTGGCCAGTCTGTTTTCCCCAGAGGTAATCTCCTATCGCAAGAACAGGAGTATTGAGCGCAATCCGATCGCCATGGCTGTCGGTTGCACTCCTATGATCTCTCCCATCGCGAGCGGTGTGATCTACACGACGGATCCGACTGGCTTGCGATCGAACGCAATGATCCTGACGGCTTGCTGGGGGCTGGGCAAACTGGTGGTCGAGGGGGAAGGAGAAACCGATCAGTTTATCGTGTCCAGGGACGCCCCGCACCCTATCCTGGGGCAAAATATCGGCCGCAAGGCAGTGCAGTACGCGTCAGGGGAAGAATCGGAAATTGCATTGACTCCTGTTGCTCAGGAAAAGCAGCAACAACCCTGCTTGGATGCATCGCTGGCGGGGAAGATCGGCGAAGGAGCCCTGCACATCGAACATTACATGAAATCTTTCCAGGACATCGAATGGTCTGTAAACAAAAATAATCAGGTGGTTTACCTCCAGGCCAGGCCGCTTCGCTTATCCGCAAAGGCGGGGCCGGACAAGGTTCAGCTGCTTGCGGCAGCCAGAAGCTATCCCCTCCTTTTAAAGGATGTGGGAGTAATTGCAAGCAGGGGCATAGGTGCAGGAACCGTATTTCATGTGCAATCCGAAGAAGACGGCCGGCATTTCCCCCGGGGCGCGGTGCTCGTGTCGAGACATACGTCCCCCCGGATGTCGAAAATCGTGCCTCTGGCCAGCGCCGTCGTGACCGATCTCGGTGCTGTCACCGGCCACATGGCTACCATCTGCAGGGAATATCGGGTGCCAACGATCGTGGGCACCGGGAAGGCCACCCAAATTCTGGAACCCGGAACGGATGTTACAGTGGATGCCGAAGAAAATGTGATCTATCGCGGGATCGTCAAGGAGCTTCTGACCGCCCAGCTGATTGAGAAGATCCCCTACGAAGAAACCTACGAGTTCAAGCTGCTGAGAAGGGCGTTGAAAAGAGTATCGACCCTCAATCTGACTGATCCTCAATCCGGCGAATTTGAAGCGGGCCATTGCAAGACCTTTCATGACATCATTCGCTTCGGCCACGAAATGGCGGTGAGAAAGATTGCCGAGGGGATTCAACCAAGCCAGCTGGATGCCGCTCATTCCGCAACCAAATTGAGGCTTCCGATTCCGCTCGACCTCACCGTCGTCGATATCGGCGGTGGCATCAAGCGAGGCGTTCCTTTCCGCGAGTCCTCGCTTGAGGACATCACGTGTGCGCCACTGCTGGCAATATTGCGGGCGCTGGTCGCCCCGGGAATATGGCAGTCTGAACCTGTGGATCTGGACCTCAAGGGGTTCATGTCCAGCTTCACGAGCAACCTGTCCGCCCAGGCTCTTTCGGGAAGCAGGGTGAATGTAAATCTCGCCCTGGTCACCGGCGAATATGTCAACCTCAATCTGGCCTTGGGTTATCACTTCAACATGGTTGATGGAAACCTCTCGGAGGATGCAGAAAAGAACTATGCCTACTTTCGCTTCTTCGGAGGGGTCACCGAATTGACCCGGCGCAGCAGAAGAGTCAGGCTGTTGGCCCAGATCCTGGAACAAAGTGATTTTGCCGTGGAGAGCAAAGGAGACCTTATCATCGCCAGGAGCAAGAAGATCGAGCGCACGCAAATGGAGGCCAAGTTTCGGCTTATCGGTCAACTGATAGGCTATACTCGGCAGTTGGACGTGTTATTGCGGAGTGAAAACGATATTGAATTTTTCGCACAGCGTTTCCTTGAGGCCGTTGGGAAAGCGGGCGATCCGACGTCTTGAAAGATGCATTTCCCGGAGCCGTGATT
This sequence comes from Terriglobia bacterium, assembly GCA_963824985.1. GTDB lineage: Bacteria > Acidobacteriota > UBA6911 > UBA6911 > UBA6911 > JAFNAG01. Next base: position 45,721 of record CAWGRQ010000007.1, on the reverse strand, counting down.
CTGGTAAGTTCACGCAGGGTTGGATCCCAACGAAAGCTGATTCTCTCAGCCCCGCAGTTGCGCGTGGCACATGATCTGCGGTTTCATCGCTGGAACACGGGACCGGAAAGCGCGAAGGAAGGTTCGGCTTGCCCCTCTCCGGACGGGCGAGCGACTGAGGCTTCATCCCGACGGCTCAATGTTTGCGACAGCAGCGGAGGAAACTGTGAGCAAAAGCGCCAGTGTTATGATCCTGGATGACGAGCCCATCGTCTGCCATAGGTTGCGCTCTACTCTGGAAAAGGTCGATCTGGACATCGAGACGTTCACGGATCCCAACGCGGCCATTCAGCGTATCGCAGAAAAGCAGTTTCAAATTCTGATCACCGACCTCAAGATGCGGGAGTTGGATGGCATCGAAATTTTGAAATGGGTTCAGAGGGTGTCCCCGGAAACCAAGGTGATCATCATCACAGGATTCGCCACGGTCGAAAAGGCCAAGGAGGCCCTGAAAATGGGCGCATACGACTTCATCGCCAAGCCGTTCAAGCTTTCCCTGATCAGGGACCTGGTGGTGAAAGCTCTTGGCCTTTTACAGTGAGAACAAAGGCGCTCCGCATGAATGCCAGGGCTTCATTCGCCGACCGATCGGGATTCCGCCGTGGGCACGCCTTACGAAGCAAGGAGCTTGCCAACGAGGCCGAGCAGTTCCGCTTCATCGACCGGCTTGCTGATATAGCCATCGGGCGGCGGCACGTGCCTGCGCGAAGAAATGAAGGTGCGGAAGTCCTCCGAAATCCCGGTGATCATGATGACCGGGATCGATCGCCATTTCTCATTTTCACGCAGCTCACGGTAACAGCGCACGCCCGATGTCTGTGGCATCGAGATATCGAGCGTGATCAGGTCGGGAGGGGCCGCTTCAACCCGAGCTATCGCTTCGTCCCCATTCTCGGCGGTTAGGGTCGCATAGCCGTGGTCCTCCAGAAGGCTGGAGAAATAAGTCAGCGTGTCTGGCTCATCATCAATGATAAGGATGGTCTTCTTTTCGGTCATTGCGCTCTCTCCCTTTTACCAAGGACAAGTCATGCCGGTGGAACTCATCCTCCGTCATGTGGCTCTGGTTTTTGGAATTGTAACTATGAACCGAGTGCCCTCGTCAATTCTCGACTCAACCTGGATCTTGCCGCCATGCGCCGCAGCGATCTTGTTGGCCACGAACAGCCCCAGGCCGGTGCCCTCGTTTCCTTTCGAGGAGAAGAAGAGGCTGAACGCCTTCTCCTGAGTCTCCCGCTCCATTCCAATGCCGTTGTCTTCGACCTCAAATTGCACGCTGCCGCCGTTTCGCGTGAGCCGGAGTGTTATGGCATGCTTTTCTTTCTTTTTGTCGATGCGACAGGCGTCCAGAGAGTTTTCGCTCAGGTTTACAAGCAACGCCCGGAGCGCTTTCTCGTCCGCCTCGAACTCCCCTGTCAGAGGATCCACTTCTTTCCTCAAGTCAATTCCCAGCTCGCGCGCCTTGTCTCGCATCTGCTCATAGACCTCATTGATGATCGCCGGAGCGGAGAGCGGCTTCCACTCGGGTTCGCGGTCTTTCGCGTAATAGAGGATGTCGAGAACCATGCCGCGGATGCGGCCGACGTTGCGCTGCACGATCTCCCATCCTTGAGCCAGCCGTGCACGGTTGTTGGTCGCCAGACCGTTATTGACCAGATAGATGCCCCCGTTCAGTCCGTTGAGCAGTCCTTTAATGCCGTGCGAGATTGAACCGATCAGCAGGCCTATGGATGCCAGCTGCGATTGCAGTTCGCGGATCTGGGTAATATCGGCGCTCATCTCGATGACGTTCTCGATCTCCCCCGAGGCGCCGACGATCGGCGAGGTGTGAACCAGAACATTCACTGCCTTGCCGTCCTGCGACGTGACCACCTCTTCATGAACATGCACCTCCCCGTCGAGGAAAGTCTGCCGTACGATGCAGGGATAGCACTCTTCGCTCCGGTGCTTGTAAATCTCGTAGCATTTACAGCCGAGGAAGGTGCCGAAACTCTCGCGGTGCAGGCGGTTGGCATCGACGATGTTCAGGTCTCGGTCCTGGATCGAGATGTAGCAGGGCACCCTTTCAAACAGATTGTGATAGCGCGCCTGGCTGTCACGCAGCTGATTTTGGAGTCTCTTGATGTCGGTGATGTCAGTGGACAGCTCCATTACAGCTATAATCTCGCCGCGCCCGTCGCGGATTGGTTCGGTGTAGACGATGACCGAGACCTCGGTCCGGTCAAGGCACTTTACCCTCTCCTCGCTGCTATGGCTCCGGCCGTCGCGAAACGTGATCTCGACCGGGCACTCTTCGCACTTCTCCGGCCGGTGCTTGTAAACCTGATAGCAATAGCGTCCGCGATAGTCTCCAAAAGCCTCTCGGAAACGCGCATTGGCCGTGATTACGCGAAAGTTGCGATCCTGCACCGTCAGATAGCAGGGCATCGCATCGAAGTATTGCTGATATGGAAGCTCCATCTCAGCCTCCCCTGTTGACAGCAGCGATTGCCGGCCGAGTTTCCCGGCCGGCAACGGGACGCGCTGGGTTTGAAACCCGCAGACACTGCTCGCGCCGCAGCCGAATCAGAGACCGACCTCCTTCACCTCCAGAATCTTACGAACGTTCCGCAACAGAGTCTCCTCGTCGACGGGCTTGTCCAGATACCCTTCCGGCGGCAGCACGGGGCGGTCATAGATCAAGCGGCGCAACTCGGGCCTGCCGGTGATGATGCAGACCTTGATTTGGGCGATTTCCGGATCATTGCGCAGAGTCTCGAATACCTTGCCTCCGTCCGTACCCGGCATGGAGAGGTCGAGGGTGATCAGATCGGGTCGCTCTTGGCGGGCGAGATCAAGAGCCATGTCGCCGTCGGAAGCCTCGAAAACCGTCGCGCCGTTATCTTGCAGCACCGCGGCGTAAAACACCAGGACATCGGGCTCATCGTCCACCACCAGGATCTTTCGCCCGGCGAGGCTGCGAGGCTCCTCGGGCTTCTGCGGCGCCGCCTCGGCCATCTCGGGAACCGCCACACGGACGGGAACGACGAGCGCGTTCGCCACCAGGTTGACCAACTGGGTTACATCCATGCTGAGCTTATAATGGCGGATGCAATCAGTCAGGCCGTCAACACAGTTGTGGCACGAGGTCACGACCACCTTCGCACCGGTCGCCGTCAGTTGCTCAGCCTTGACGCGCGCGGACTTCAGGCGCCTCGGCGTATACTCCGACATCGACATCGCGCCTCCGCCGCCGGTACAGCAGTAGTTCTCCGATCGATTGGGAACCATCTCGCGAAAATCACTAACCACCAGGTTCAGCAGCTCGCGCGGTTCTTCAAACAGGCCGCAGCTGCGGGCGTTGTTGCAGGAATCGTGGAATGTGACCGGGATCTTGTTTCGCGACTTGTCGACCTTGATCCTTCCCTCCTTGATATAGCGCAGCATCGTGATCACGGAGCTTTCCATTTCAAAAGGAATATCCATCCCCGCCCAGTTGGGGCCCTCGCACCGGGTCGAACGGTATCCGTGGCCGCATTCGGAGATGACCAGCTTCCCGCCCCGCAACTCGACCACCTTCTCGTAAAGACGCCGCGCCACCGCTCCGCCGAGCTCGTCGTCTCCGGAAAAGAGCCCGAAGTTCGTCATGTCCCATCCTTCACTGGGCATGGTCCAGTTTTCACCGGCGAAGTGGAATATCTTGGCCGCATCGGCAATCGTACGGGGGTCGTACTTCACCTCTCGAGGATTGATGGAGTAAACGACATCGGCGTCCATCTTATCCACCGGGATAACGGCATCGGGATCGTCAAGCTCACCGCTCAGTTCCTCTGACATCCATTCGAGAGTGTCGAGATACTCCTCCTTCAGGACTCCCATCTGGTTGCCGATCTCCCACTGGTCCTTGCTGACAACGGCGACACCCTCGGGCATGACCCCGACCGAGACGAGCAGCCCGCGCGTCATCCGATTTACGGTCGCGAAATCGACGCCCATCGGACAGTTGATCGAACACCTGCGGCAGTTGGTGCACTTGCCGAATGCGATGTCCTTCAGCTCCTCGAGATCCTCATCCGTATATAGGCTCGCTGCGCCCACCCACCAGGGAATGACGCGGCCGGTCCAGTCGAAGTGCCTCTTGAATATCTTGCGGATGCGGTCCGCCTTGTAGGCAGGCGCGTAAGTCGGGTCGTCCGGATTGGTCAGCACATAATGGCATGCATCCGTGCACAAGCCGCAGTGAACACAGGCCGCCAGCGAACCAACAACCTGGCGGTTGAGTTTCTTTGACATGCGCTCAAGAACCTTGCCGGCTTTGTAGGATCTGACCTGATGATTGTTAAACACGGAACTCTCCCCTGCAAATCACGTGGTGTCGATGATCCGCGGCACACGAGCCCGTCGGGCCGCCGGACAGAGTCTGGCCCATGACAGGCCGGCCCTAAGGCCCCCTTCGAATCGGATACACTCCCCGATGCGTCAGCGTACGTCCCAAATAAAAGCGCGTGAACGGATAGTACAGGTAATGGGAAATCTTGCTGAACGGCACATAGATCAGAAAGAATGCGGTCAGGAAGAAAAATGTCAGCAGAGCTGTCTCCCCTTGATCCGTGCGGTTCGGCGCCGACAGAAAGGCGAAATAGAACCACACGGTCAGAAGCACGAGCGAAAAGTAATCATCCGGAGTGCTTATGGCCCTCATGATCTTCCGGGACAGGCGCCGCCAGATGCGCAACCAGGACACGAGGAACGCCAGTCCGATGACGGTCTGCAGCATGAGCGTCACAAACGGCGATCCGAGCCATTGAGGGGCGTACGGAATGATGAAGGAGAGCGCAATGGCCGCCACCACTCCCAGGTGGAAAACGACAAACTGGCTATACAGAAAGAAGTTCGTGCGCGTGCTCTCCATGGTCCAGGGCATGGCGACATTCAGCCAGGAGTAAAGGATGCCTTTGGCCTTGGAGGTGTCTCCCGGGCCGGTGGGCGCCTGCCGATCGCGTCCAGCCTTGAAGCGGAGCAGCCATGCGATGCGGAGCGTGTATACGCAGCCCATGATCAGCAGCGCGACTTCCTGCAGCCTGTGCTCAGAGAAATGAAGCAGCTCACTCATGATTGATCCCGTACCTAGAGAAACCGGGCCACGCCGTTATGGGGACGCCTGGCTCAGCGACGCCAGCCTGGCCTCGAACGGCTTGTACTCCCGCATGTCGTTGGCGCAGATGATTACCTCCCGGAACCCGGTGTTGTTCGAGAGATAATCCCGGATTGTGCTGACCATGACTTCCGAGCAGACGGAGAGTGAAACCCCATAGAAGCCTGTCCCCATCGGCGGCAGCGCGATCTGCCGGATGCCCTTCTCCTCGGCTCGTTTCAGCGCGTTGACGATCGTGGAGCGCAGTTTCTCTTCCAGGTTTGCCTCCTGGAAGCCGGGACCGGCGGCGTGAACGATGTGTTTCGCCTTCATATTGCCCGCCGAAGTGACCACCGCATCGGTCAGCTCAATCCCCCCGATCTGATCCAGTTCTTTTTTAATTGAGGGACCGCCACGACGAGCGATGGCATTGCCGAATCCGGAACCCAGAGCCAGGTCCGGGCGGGCGTAGAACACAATAGCCTCGACCTCAAGGGTCGTGATGTCGGCTCTGACGAGTCGCAGCACACTCTTGTCGCATGTCATGCACTCACTGGTTGCCGGCACCATCTCCGTCTCAGCCAAGGTCGCTCTCCTCGATATCCCAGAGACCGGTCTCCTTATGGAGCCGCACTTCGTGCTCGGCAAGGTGACGAAGTTTGTATGCCGTGTCGCGCAGGGTCCCGTAAAGCACGCCGCAGCTTATGTCCCGGCGCGTTTCGTCGCCCCTATCGGCCAACAGCATCATGTCTCGCGACAATCTGAGGACCTTGATGATGTTTTGATTGCAGGGCCTTGCCACTTTTGTCTCCGGTTCGGTTCAGACTACCCGGACAGTAGTGCACGAACCATGCCAAAGCGCCAGCCCAGGCAAGTAAGCCCACAACCTGTTACAATTGAATAAGATCGGTCGAGATCTAACCAAGGGAGGACAGCAGGAGTGCCCTGTGGCTTTGTTACACATTTCCTGCCGGGAGCGCCGCCGATCAGTGGATTGCACACGATAACACAAGTAGATACAGATAATTGAAGACCGAGATACGATTCATCGTCTGTACAGTTTTGGAATTGTTACATCTTTGTATTCTGTAACATGGGGTGGACCTCAAGAAAGCGGTACAGGGTTGTGCGGCTGACATCGAGGAGTCTGGCAGCTTGGGCGCGGTTTCCACCGGCACGGCGCAAGGCATCGGCAACTTCGCTTTCATCCAATATGGGCCGCCGGCCGGGCCTGGACGCAGCAGTTCCACGGGAGGCGGCGGCGATCTCCGGCGGCAGGTGGCCTGCGTCCAGCGTATCTCCGTGACATTTGATCATTCCGTACTGGATTGCGTTCGCGAGTTCCCTCACATTGCCCGGCCAGTCGTATTTGATCAGGAGCGCGAGCGCTTCCGGGGCAATGCTCTTCACCCGTCTGCCGGTATCGCCGGCGAATCTATCAAGGAAATGCTCGGCCAGTAACGGGATGTCGATTCGTTTCTCGCGCAGCGTCGGCAGGCAGATCGGAACGACGGCGAGGCGATAATAGAGATCTTCGCGAAATGCGCCCCGCTGGGTCAGGAGCTTCAGATCTCGGTTGGTGGCGCAGATGACTCGCACATCCGCCTTGATGTTCGTTTCCCCTCCCACCGGGATGAATCGTTTTTCCTGCACTACGCGCAGCAGCTTGACCTGCATTGCAGGAGAAATTTCGCCGACTTCGTCAAGAAATATTGTTCCACCCTCGGCCAGGGAGAATCTTCCCTTACGGTCGTGGATGGCGCCGGTAAATGCTCCTTTGACATGGCCAAACAGCTCGCTTTCCAGAGTGCCTTCGGGCAGGGCGCCGCAATTGACTGGAACAAACGGCCCGGCGGATCGCCGGCTCAATTGGTGAAGCGCCGTCGCCACCAGCTCCTTGCCGGTGCCACTCTCTCCCTGGATCAGAATTGGAACGTTGACGTCAGCCAGCTCACGGATGGAGTCGAACAGTTTTTGCATCGAGACGTGCCTTCCGACGATGCCACAGAATCCCCGACATTGTTCCAGCCGCTTGCTCAGGTGGATCATTTCCGTCACGTCGCGAAAGATCACCAGCGCGCCCAGGATGTCGCAATTCGGCTGGTCGATGGTCACGACCGACATCTCCAGGTCGCATCGTTCCCCACTCTTGCGGATGAAGGTGCGCGGGTAGCGCAGCCTTGAATGCGGCGAGCAGCGCTCGTCGCTGCAGAAAGGGCAATCGCCCCCGCAGAAGCGGTCTGGAAAAACGTCGTGGCAGTCCCGCCCTACGACCTCGGAATAGTCGTAGCCGGTGATCCTCTGCGCCGCCCGGTTGAAGAAGAAAATCCGACGATCCAGATCATGTGCCAGTACCCCATCGGTCAGGTTGTCGAGCAACGAGCCCAGCATTAAGCGCACCTGTCGGATTGATTCGAGAAAACCATACTGAAACAGGCCTTCGACGCGCTGTCTGATCTCGTCACGGATTTTGCGGAGCACTTCCTCGACAGGAGCGCCCTCTTCAGAACTCTGCTTGGCGGGATCAGTCAGCGGCCAGTGGATCCGCGCAGGTAAGCCCGGAAACGTGGGGCAGATCTCGCGGGCGTGGTTGCACAGCGTCACCACGACGTCGAACGGCACCAGTTCGACGTCGTTGAGGGTGCGCGTAAACTGAGGGCTGATATCCAGACCGACCTGGCCCATCACGCGGGCGGCAGCCGGGAGGATTTCGTGGCGCGCGTCACTGGCGCAGGTGATTTCGACGCCCTTCGGCGCAAGCCTTCCGGCAAATGCTGCCGCCATCTGGCTGCGCCCGGCATTTCCAGTACACACAAAAAGGATGCGCAACATGCCCAGTCCTCGTTGAGCGACACTATAGGGAATTTTCCAGGATTGGGCAAGCGCTAGACCGCATTTCTCACCAGATTTCGGTGCGAGGCGGCCCGGACGGGCATGGATGCAAGGCGCGCGACCCCAGGGCGCCGCAGGCGTAATTGACAGCGCGTCGAGGCGCCCGGCCGAGCGCAACGCAGCAGACATGCCCGGATCCGCCGCCACAGTAGAAACCTGGTGAGAAGAGCGGGCCGGGAGCGGCAATCGAGTCAAAACTTGTGCCATTCTCCTGAAATGAAGGCCTGCGCAAAAAGGTCAGGGCTCGCATCATTGTCCATGAGCATGTCGAGCTGGCGGGCGCACAGCGTGAGACGACCCAGTGCAACGAGCCGGGCTTGAATGTCCTGAGCACTGTACTTGCTGAGGCGTGCCACGAGCATCTCACCCCTTGCCAGCGCTCTAAAATCCAAAGCGGTGACAACCCTCGACACGAATCGAACCCGCCGCTCACGGCGCTCCACGTCGGCAGCGCCTCCACTGAAGCGGAAGTGGATGTAGTTCTTATTGACGCTCCGTCCGCAATAGGTGTCGATGGTGGAGAAGTGATACCCGGCTTTCGTGGAGAAATTCATGTAGCGGTCGGAGATGATCGCGTACGAAAGACGGCCGATCTGGCCGGCATCGACCGGCGGCCCCGTCATGCTTTCACCCAGGACCGACAGGAAGCCGCGCACTGAGAAGGGGCGCGGGAGGTCCCAGCGGATGCGAGGGTCGAGGAGCCCTTCCAGAAAGGCCCGCATGGGAACGCTCCGGATATCCTCAGGGCGGATGCAGCTGCCCGGCGGAGCCCCTTCGACAATGCCGCCACCGACGTCAAACACCTCCACCCGGATGGGAAGTTTCGCCTGGAGATGCACCGAGTTGTCGCGATCCGCACTTGCAATGTCGCCATAGTGGAACATCACTTCGAATACCTTCTCATGCACGTACCGCGTTATATCGTGCAGCGAACGGCATTTGTCGGGACGGAAGTCGGGGGAGGCCGGGTCAGTCATCGTGAGCGGTGTGACCAGCCGCGCGATCCGGCGGAGTCGTTCGAGGGCAGGAGAATCTGGCGGCGAGTGCCGGGAGCGCGGCAAGGCGGCCGGCGAAGGGATGACACCATCGTAAATCCGGCAGGCTCGGGCATCGACCGTCACCAGCTGACCCGCACTCAGCGCCCGGGTCGCCCCGTCGAAACCAACAATCGTCGGAATCCCGAACTCGCGCGCCAGGCTGGACATATGGCCCGTCGGAGCCCCCACATCCGTTACAATTGCGGCACAGCGGGCCATCACCTGAGCGTAGGTGGGCGAGGAGTGCCGCGACACGAGGACGCCGCCCTCAGGAAATGGCGCCAGGTCGGATTCAGCATTTACGATGACCACGGGACCGGACCCAATTCCCGGACAGGCAACAAAGCCGCCCTCCATCAGCGGCTCCCGATCTTTTATGATCGCCTCGGGCGGCTCGTCCTCGAGTCGAACCGCAATCATCGGTCGTGCCTGCAGAAACAGCAACACGCCATTGCCATCGATCGCCCATTCGATATCCTGAGGAGCGCCAAAATGCACCTCCAGCCGTCGCGCGGCATCGATCAGGGCAGCCACATCCTCCTGAGTCAAGAGCGACCCGCCGGCGTCGGAAGTCCGACCGGCTGTGACTACCCACGTCTCCGGGCGCTCCTCGCCCGCGGCAATACCCGCGGCAATCCCGGCGGTGGCGCTGATCATGACGACGTCAGCATCCGGCTCATCCGGGAGCCGGGAGAACATGATGCCGGCGCATCGCGGCGCAATCATCCGCACACAGCCCACCGCCATCAGCGCATCTCTGGTCGGGATTCCACGCTGAAATCGGTAGGCCACCGCCGTCGGTGAGAATGTGCTCGCGAGCACGGTCCGATAGGCGTCGATAAGGTGCGCGCCGTCCGTATTCAGCTCGGTGTGGTACAACCCGGCATGGGATGAGATGGCCGAATCTTCACCCACCGCGCTGGAGCGGATCGCCACAAGCACTTCGCCCTCCGGGAAGTGCTCGTCAAAAGCGCAACGCATCGTGCCCGCGACATCGGCAGTCACGGGCGTGTTGAGAATGGCGGCCTGCATAGCGTGGCAGGCTTCGGTGAATGCCTGCGAATCACCTGTTTCCAGGCTGGCATCGAGTCTCTCGCTCTTCTCCCAGAGCCCTCCCGCCGCCATAAAGCGCAGGAAGGCTTCGGTGGTGATGGCGAATCCGTCAGGTACGGCGAATCTGCACACCGCCCTGATCTCGCCCAGGTTGGCCATCTTGGCGCCCACGAGAGAAGCGTCTGAAGCGCGGAGTTGCGTCAGGGATACGACGAATCTGCCCGGGACATCCTCCTTCACAGCCGCCATTTCCGATTCAAGCCGATCGTCGAGCCGCTGGAGGGTTTCATACAGACCCTCGTGCCTCTTTTCGGCAATCAGATTAAGATCCTTGACCATCAGGAAAACATCCATGGCTGCCTTGCGAATCCGGCGCACCATGGCATCAAGTGAGAACCGCCGCTGGCCCGCGACAAGTTCCTCGATGTCGGCTATAAGTTCCAGGGTGGCGTCGTTGAGCACGAGTATTTCGCGGAAACGCTCATACATCAGCCTGAAAGTGACTCGGCGCGCATTACCCCTATAGACTCTGGCAGTGCCCCGGCCGAGCCACCCCAGGCTCCTCTTGAATCGGTTCGCCAGCGTTCCCTTCTGCTTCATGCTCAGCCTCGACAACCCTCGGAACATCGAAATTCACGGAAAACAGGAAACCATCTTGTGTTTTTCAACTATTTCATGGTTCCGGTTTTGGTTGCAGCCGTGCGGCACCGTGCTTTTGGCGGCCGGTCCATAGCATTCACTCCCGCTTCAGGCGGTATCGGCCTCAAGCGGAAACCACAACGAGAAAGTCGTCCCTTTGCCAACCTTGCTGTCGACACCGATCCGGCCTTCCAGGGCGCGCATGATCTCCTGGCAGATGGCCAGGCCCAATCCTGTATGCCGTCCGTCGCCGCCCTTCGTGGAGAAAAAAGGCTCGAAGATCTTCACAAGGTCCTTTTCGAGAATTCCCGGTCCGGTATCTTCCACCATGACGGCCACGCCGCCCGCGGAGCGCTGCACCGTCAATCGAACCTCGCCCTCCTTCCCGATCGCATCTACCGCATTGTTGATGAGGTTAAGAAAAACCTGCTGCATTTGGGCGAGGTTGCTGCGGACGATCGGAACCTCCTGGCTGTAACTCCGGACCACCCGAATGTGAGAGGACTCGATCTCCTTCTCGACAAAGCTAATGGTCTCCTCCAACGCCGCGACCACGTCAACCGGTTCAAGTTCAGAACTAACCCGACGCGAGAATCCCAGAAGGTGATGGATCACTTTCCGCCCTCGCTCGATTTGTCTTTCGATTTTGGCCACTCGATCCTTGAACTCCGCTGCATGGGCCATGTCGGGGTTGTCATTTACGATATCGGCCAGCACGCCCGATTGAGCCTGGATGATCGCAAGCGGGTTGTTGATCTCGTGCGCAACGCCAACCGCCAGGCGGCCGATCGCAGCCATCTTTTGCGATTGGGCGACAGATTCATGAAGAGTTGCGCGTTCGGCCTCCAAGGCTCTGAACTGCTTGAGCCTGAGTTGCGCGATTGCGTACGAAAGGGTGGGAACCGCCACCAGCCCCACAACCAGCAGCCACATGACCGCCGGATGGGCGGGCACCAGCAGAGACAGCTGGGGGAGCTGGTGGCGGGCGACGAGCACCCACGAGTCTCCGCGCAACCAGGCGGTGGCCAGCAACTCCTGCTTGCCGTTGCGTTGCTGTTCCGCAACCCGCACACCCGAATGCAGCGGAATCGGATCGATGTCCGCCTTCTCCATGAGGCGGTGCTCGTCGGAGTAACGCGTCTGGTATTCTCCCGCCCGGTTCAAGACAAAAACATCGGCACCAGATTCAATGCCACCCTCGCGCACCAGCGCGCTCAGAAGGTCCGTATCGACGGTGGCGCGCAAGATCCAGTCCCGCCCGGCCTCGTGCTTCCTCACGGCCATAACCATATGAGGGAAACGCCGTAGGCCCAAAAAAATGTCGCTCTCGTAGTGGCCGAGAACCATGACCTCATGAAACCAGGGCTGACCGCTATAGTCCAGCCCCTGAAGCTTGTACGGGCCCGCATAGGCGAGGTGCAGCCCGTTGTCGCCGATAAGCCCAAGATCCACGACAGCGCCCCCATCTCGCCGCACTTCGTTGAGCAGCATCTCGAGGACCTCCGGTTTCGAGAGGCGATCGACCGGCTGGGAGGCGGCGGTGAACTTGAGCTGGCGCATCACGTCTCCCAGAAACAGCTCCACGGTCACCTTTCGATTTTTGACCATGGCCTCCAAAACGTTCCTCGTCCGCGTTACGATCGCGTCACGGTTTGCTATGGACCCGGCAATTCCCATCCCGATCAACGGAATCAGGCCGAAACACAGGAGGACCACGAGCATTTGTCTGCGCAGCCTCCCATAGGCATTGGTGGATTTTTCAGGCGCCGTCATGATTGCGCCTCGTGGCTGCTTCTTGCGTAGCCCGCCGAACCGTATCGAGGAGTTCGTCCAGGTCCACGGGTTTCATCAGATAGTCAAAGGCGCCGAGCTCCATGCCCTGCACTCCAAGCTCCACCGAGGCATGCCCGGTCAGCAGGATGACCGGGACATCGGGATGATTCCAGCGCATCCGCCGCAGAAGCTCCAGCCCATCCATGCACGGCATTTTTACATCCACCACCGCACAGTCGAAGTGCTCAACGGCCAGAACCTTCAACGCTTCTTCACCATTTTGGGCGGTAGCATAGCGGATGCGGCGACGCTCAAGGCGCGCCGCCATTGGTTCCAGGAACTCCACCTCGTCGTCGACCAGCAGCAGTCTTAGGTCAGCCATTGCTTCAGCTCCAGTTTTCGCACGTTCGGGTCACTCTGTGCATACCGAGATCACAATATTTCAAGTCCGATCACCCTCACCCTTGAAACCATAGTTGCCCGCCAGAAAAGCATCCTCATACACCTTCATTACTGCATCGGAGACTAGAGCCATATCCAAATGGTTGACATACGCCATGAGAATCCCGACCTCGAAGAGGGCCTCGTCCATCTCCTGCGCCGGACGGTGGCGGATCCGCGCGTTCACCAGATCGGCCCGGCAGTCTGTCTCAAATCCGCATGCTGCAAGCAGCCGTTGAATAAGCGTGGCACGGCGGCTGCGCTGTTCGATGCCGGTCGATCCGCCCACGAATCGAAAAGAAGCATAATTAGATTCGACCGTCTCGCAGATGCGGGCGTCGACAGTGGAGAAATGATAGCCGATGCGCGAGTTCAGATTCAGGTATTCGGGCGTGACGAAAGCATAGGATGGCTCCCCCATCGGTCTGACCCGGGCATCCATGTCGAAATTGTAGTCCACTACCGCGGATAGGAAGCCTCGAAGGGAGACCGGCCGCGGCTGCCGCCAATGAATCCGCGGGTCGGTCATTCCTTGCCACAGCATGCGCATGGGACGGCAGACGACTTCCTCCAGCGTCACCTTGACTTCGGCGGTTCGCGGTTTCAAACCGCCTCCGAAATCGAAAATGCGGCAATCGATCGGCACCGCCGAGACCAGCCGCCGGAGTTCGCCGCCGTTTCTCATGGCTCTGTCACCCATATCGAACATGGCTTCGATGGTAGCCTGGTGACAGAACCGAATGATGTCGTGAATAGTCTTGCATTTTCTGGGAGAATAGCCGCTGGCAAGTCGGTCTCGCATCGTCAAGGGAATGATCAGGTTGGAAACGGACTGCAGCAACTCGAGGTTCGGGTTCCGTTGGGAACTGACAGGATTCCGGACGGCCGCGGCAAGTGCGGCATCGACCCGCCCGGCATATACGACTCCCGCATCAGCATCTACGGTGACCGTCATTCCCTGGTGCAGGATCTCCGTGCCGTGGCGCGTCGCAAAAAGGGCCGGCACGTGCAGTTCGCGTGCGACCGTCGCCAGATGTCCCGTTACTTCGCCCATGTCGGCGACGATCGCCGCGATCTGCGGCAAAAGCACCGCATAGCGCGGGTTCGCCTCACACAAGGTGATCACAGAGCCCTGAGGACAGCGAAGAATATCCAGGTCGGTTGAAACACGATAAACCGGTCCGGATCCGGCTCCACCACTCGCTCTTGTGCCGTTGTCGATCAAAACCCGCGCGCCGCCAATTCTCGCTTTGCGGGTTCCACCGTCCCGCTTCGAGATGTCGGAAAGCGGGCGCAGCTGGAGGATGAACGGGCGGCCGTCACGATCAATGGCCCACTCGATATCCAGAGGCGTCCGCAGAGCAGCTTCGAGTTGCCACGCGAGCTCGGCTATCAGCAGGGCCTGTTGCGAAGTCACGGCCGGAACGCGACGGTAATTTTCCTCGACGGGAACTTTCTCAGTACCGACGATCGGAGCGCGCCGCAGAAGCACTGTCTGCAACCCTGGCTTCACTTCGAGGACCCTGCGCGACGAGCGGTCCAGAATGAAAGTGCTGGGCTCGGCCGAGCCGTCGACCGCAGTAAGCCCTAACCCGCGAACCGCTTGAAGGAGAGTCCTGAGTCCGGATGAGGTCGGGAACGAGCTGTACAATACCCCCGCCGCCACTGCATCCACCATCGTAATGATGCAGCAGCACATCGCCACCTCGGCATCCTTGAACCCGCGTTCCAGCCGGTAAGTGATGGCTTGCGGCGAGTATTTGCTCGCGACCACCCGCCGGAAGGCATCCACAATTCCGTCTGGAGGAATGTTCAACATCGACCGATATTGGCCGGCAAAAGACACTTCGGGCCCACCCTCCTGGAGGGCACTCGAGCGCACGGCCAACCGGATGGCTGAGCCCCCGGGAAGCCCGGATACCGCAGCCTCGATGGCTTGAACCACCAAATCGGGCACGCGGCACTGTTCGATCATCTGCTCGATCCTTGCAGACGCCTCGAAGCACGCGGCAACGTCGCCATGGTGCAGGGATTCCAACACCGTCGCGATACGAGCGGCGAGCTCATCGACCTTCATGAAGGCGCGATAGGCCTCCACGGTAGTCGCAAATCCATCAGGCACGTGATCCTTCAAAATGCGCCGCGCTTCGCCCAGGTAAGCACTCTTCTGGCCTACCGCATCGCCCAGAGACGGGCCGACTTCAGCAAGCGGCACAACCAGTCCGACGGGCCTCACCGCGGGAGTCAACTCGACCTGGCTGGCAAGTTTCGTCTTGAGGTCATTGAAACGCGGAAGCAGGTCTTGATACTTCTCGCCGGTCATGCGCATCAGATTCGATACCATGCGATAAGTCTGGACGGTCACACCTGTAACCATCCGGCCCACATCAACAGCGGTATTGGGTCCGTGAGCCTCCAGCGCCTCCTGAATATCGGCGATGAATCCGAGCGCCGCGTTGTTGGCGTGCAGCACCTCCCGAAAACAGGCGATCCGCCTGTCCAGGCTGGAATGCGGTTCCTTGTTGCGCCGGAAGAATTTTGAGAGAAACTCCATGAGCGTCTCCTGGTTGATTCATGCGGCTGGGGCCGGCCCCCGGGAGATCGATATTCCAGAGATAAAGGCATGAGCTCCGAATCCGCGGAAATTATGAGGGCGAAGAGGTTGGAATGTCAATCCCGGTCCGACTGCTCGCACGCAAGATCGCGTCCGGCGGCACCCGCCTCCGTTAATCAGAATGATTCAAAAAACTTCTTCCTCAAATCTATGTAATCTGGTATATAGTTGCATACGTTAAAGGTTAATCGATTTACTGAGCTAGTGGTTCCACGGTTCGAAGCTGATGAATCGGACTCACACCCCCTGGATAATCGTTTATCCCAACGGCGAATGTGAGCCCTTGCCTTGGAGGCTTTCCAGATGACCAAGATTCCAATCGAGACGCTGGCAGACGAGATGTATCGCATGGTCGAGGAGTGCACCGGCAAGAAAAATCTCAAGGCCGGCGACCTGACTAAGGCTATGATTGCCAAGTACGGCGAGGAAGCCTGCAACAAAGAGGATTGTAAACAGGCCATTCGGTCGCTCATGGACTCAGGCCGCTGCGTGTACGGTTACTTCGGCGGATCCTATATTCAGCTTCCCCACAAAGAGGGCGCGGCATCGGATATTGTCTGATTCGCCTGGGCATAATTTCCACCATGTGCTTTTCTCTGGGAAACTGGAGCCATCCTATGGCACGTTTCATCGAGGCCCGGGTGCCACACCGCTCAAGCGGCCAGGGCCGCCAGGCAGATCTCTCCGCCGCGCAATCAGCGCGGCGTGCCCGGGCAGAGTTTCATGTTTTGTTCGAGTGCTTTTATTCTGGTCACAATGGTTTTTATTTTCCGAGGGCGGCAGCGTTTCCGAGTTCCATGTCGGGGCGGGCCGCGCGCGTTCTTAACCAACCGTAGGAGGATCGCTATGAGTAAGCTAGTACCACCGCATGGGAGTCCTGAACTGAAGGTGCTTCTTCTCGAATCTGAATCCAGGCAGGCAGAACTGAAGAAAGCCATGGGATTGAAAAGGGTGCCAATGACGACCCGGGAAGCCGGTGATTTGATCATGATGGGGATTGGAGCGTTCACGCCGCTGGATGGATTCATGAATAAGGCGGATTGGCAGGGCTGCTGCGATACCTTAAGCATGCCCAGCAAGAAAGGCCTGTTCTGGCCCATTCCCATCACCCTGTCGGCCGACGAAGGCCTGGCCAATTCTATTAAGATCGGCGAGGAGGTGGCGCTGTGGGACACCGAGACCGAATCGATCATGGGGACCATGAAGCTCACCGAGAAATACGCCATCAATAAGGAGCACGAATGCAAGCAGGTGTTCCGAACCAACGATCCCGCCCATCCTGGCGTTCAGAAGGTGATGGAGCAGGGCCCCATTAATCTGGCGGGGCCCGTGAAGGTGCTTTCCGAATTGTACTACCCGGAAATGTTCAAGGGCATTTACCAGCGCCCCGCCGAATCGCGGAGGCTTTTTGAAGAGCGCGGCTGGAGCACGGTGGCCGCCCTCCAGCTGCGGAATCCCATGCACGGTTCTCATGCCTACCTGGCTTGGGTGGCCATTGAGGTTTGCGATGGTGTTTACATTCACCAGCTCGTGGGCAAGCTCAAGCCCGGCGACATACCGGCGGAGGTCCGCGTGCAAGCCATCGACGCGCTGGTCAACAAGTACTTCCGCAAGGATCGCGTGATTCAGGGTGGTTACCCCATGGAAATGCGGTACGCCGGACCGCGCGAGGCTCTACTCCATGCCGTGTTTCGTCAGAACTACGGCTGTTCCCACCTTATCGTCGGGCGCGACCACGCCGGCGTCGGAGACTACTACGGCCCGTTCGATGCGCAGAAGATCTTTAATGAGATTCCGACGGACGCCCTTGTCCTCCGGCCCCTGTGCATGGACTGGACCTTTTACTGCTACGAGTGCGGCAGCATGGCTTCGATGAAGACTTGCCCGCATGAAAGCAAAGCCGTCATCGACGAAAACGGCAACTACAAGGGCGGCGCCAGACTGTTGCTCTCCGGCACCCTGCTCCGCAAGCTCATGAGCGAGGGCAAACCCGTGCCGCCGGAGTTCTCCAGGCCCGAGGTCATCGCCGTGCTGAAGGCCTATTACGACGGTCTTGAAGAGAAAGTGGAAATAAAACTGCACAGCGCGGCAACCGGTGAAGCCAAGAAGACATAGGCTGGCCATGTTTCCACCCTTGTGTCACTGCCCCGTGGAAGGCCTGCTTCCCCGCCACTCTCCGCAACGGAGGGTGCGCGGGCGACGGGCCTTCCCGCGGGTCTGATCTCCGTCCATTGGGGGAGGAGTGATGACGATTTTTCTGTTTGTGATTATTTACGCCGCCGCGGCTGTGTTCCTGCTCGCCTGCATCGTTCGCATACTCAGGTTCGCGAGAACGCCGATCCATCTGCGCTGGGAGCTTGTATCCGGTGCCCCACGAAGAATCCGGATCGAGTGAATCACGGCGGTTCATACTTCGAGGAGGTCGACTGGTGGACCAAGAAGCCCCATTTCAACCTCCTGGGCGAACTCAAGTTCATGGTGCCCGAAATGCTCTTCCTGAAGGGGCTGTATGAGTTCAACCGGAAGTTATGGTACCGTTCCTTCCCCTTCCACTTCGGGCTGTACCTCCTGATCGGGGCACTGGGGCTGCTTGGTGCTCGGCGCCGCGCTATCCATCCTTATCCCAGCCTGATGGCCGGACCCCTGGGGACCGCTGGGTATCTTCTCTATAAACTCATGGGGATGGCCGGACTGGCGCTTGCTGTCCTGGGGGCTCTGGGCCTTGCTGGTGCGCCGCCTGACCGACAAAGACCTCAGGATCTACACTACGGCGGGCGATATTTTTAACCTCCTGTTTTTCATTGTCACCTTCGTAACGTTGTCCGCAGCCTACCTTGCGCGCGCATCCTCCGCCCCCCGACATTCTTGCCCTCTGCAAGGGACTTCTCACCTTCGACACCAGCCTTGAAATTCCCGGGCCGCTGGCCGCGGGATTATTCCTTGCTGCGATCCTCGTCGCCTACATTCCCCATGACGCACATGTCCCATTTCATTGCGAAGTATTTCACCTACCATTCGGTGCGCTGGGACGATGCACCCAATCGCAGGCGCGGAAGACTCGAAGCGCAGGTGGCCGAATACCTGACTTACCGGCCGACATGGGCCGCTGCGCACATGGGAGCGGACGGCAAGAAAACCTGGGCGCAAGTCGCCTCGACCAATCCGGCGCAGGAGGTAAAGAAATGAAGGACAAGATCAAGTTGAGCGATATGTCGCGGCCGGAGAAGACGCCTCTGACCCACCTCGAGAACGAAGATCTCATGCGCGCTGCCGTATCCCCTTGCCGATCCGGCGCAGGACCACAACTGGACACCGCTCTCGGAGCAGATCCGGGAAAAGTATGAATGCATTCTGGACGACACCTGCGCGGTGAACATCCCGCAGCCGAAGACCAAGCAGGAAGAGAACGCGCTGGTCGCGAAGTTCCTCTCGGGCCTGGAAAAACTGTTCACGAAGGAGAACAACTGGACCTTCCTCCAGCCGCTCCTTCTGACGATGGAGCACTGCGCCAGATGCCAGACCTGCTCGGAAGCCTGCCACATCTTCGAGGCGAGCGGGAACAATGAGCTCTATCGGCCCACTTTCCGTTCGGAAATGATGCGCCGGCTCTATTACAAGCACGTAAAGCACGGCGGCCTGGTTTCCGCCTGGCAGCACGGCGACATCGTGCTCAACTGGCCCCTGGTCGCGCGTCTGATCGAACTCTCCTATCGCTGCAATCTCTGCCGACGCTGCGCTCAGACCTGTCCGATCGGCGCCGACAACGGCCTCGTAGCGCACGAATTGAGAAAGCTCTTCAGCCAGGAAATGGGCATCGCCGCGAAAGAGCTCCACGACACCGGTTCCATGCTCCAGCTCAAGGTAGGATCCTCAACCGGGATGAATGCGATCGTCGTCAAGGACAACATTGAGTTCATCGACGAGGACACGACCGAAAAGACCGGAATCGAAGTGAAAACACCCTGGGACGTCGCGGGGGCCGATGTGCTGTTGATCCACAATGCCGGAGAAATCCTGGCCTGGCCGGAAAACCCCGGAGCCTTTGCCGTAATTCTCAATGCTGCCGGGATCACCTGGACGCTTTCATCCGAGATCGCGGGCTACGATTCTATTAACTACGGGCTCTGGTACGACGATGCACAGTTCGCGCGCGTGGCGATCAAACACGCGGAAGCCGCCAAAAAGCTGGGGGTCAAGAAGATCGTCCTGGGCGAATGCGGCCACGCGCACAAAGCGCTCTCGGTCATCGCCGATCGTGTGCTGACCGGAGACTTGAACATCCCGCGCGAGAGCTCCATGACGCTCCTGCGCGACATCGTCATGAACGGGCGCATCAGGCTCGATCCGAGCCGTAACAATTTCCCCGTCACGCTGCACGACCCTTGCAATCTGGTACGGCTCATGGGCGTGGTCGAACCGCAGCGGGAGATTGTGCGCAAGATCTGCCCGCTGTTCAGGGAGATGGAGCCCCACGGTGTGGATAATTACTGCTGCGGCGGCGGGAGCGGTTTTGCCATCATGAGCGGCAACAATTTCCCGGACTGGCGCTTTCACGTTGCCGGCCGGAAGAAACTCGAGCAGATCCTCAACGCCTTCGCCGATTGTCTGGATCCGGCCATATCCCAAATACCTGTGCGCCCCTTGCAGCAATTGCAAGGGACAATTCCGCGATCTGCTTGCCTACTACGACCTATGGGAGAAACAGAAAATACTGTACGGCGGTCTCGTTGAGTTGATCGTCAACGCAATGACCGACGT
Source organism: Terriglobia bacterium (assembly GCA_963824985.1). Taxonomy (GTDB): domain Bacteria; phylum Acidobacteriota; class UBA6911; order UBA6911; family UBA6911; genus JAFNAG01. The sequence continues at coordinate 25,365 of CAWGRQ010000007.1, read as the reverse complement.
AAAGCCAGGATATATCGAATGGGAATGGCACTAAACTCGAATCAATCACAGAGGTAATTGTTTAGCCAAATATAATGGATGAAGAATTAAAACGCAAAGACGCAAGGACACAAAGATCGCCGCTGCCCGCGCTTTCTCGCGCGGTTCGTCCAAGAATGCGGCCGAAGGCCGCCCACGCCCACGAACCGAAAGGGTTCCCTTTGCGTCCTTGCGTCCTTGCGTCTTTGCGTTCTGCTGTTAAGCATCGGCTAAACAGTTGCTCACAGAGGCAGGATTCCGGGAAGGATGTCCTCCTGGCGCATCAACCATGAGACCGATACTCTGCATCTTGTCTTTCTTCCTGCTTTCGCCGGCAGCTGGACGGGAGTGTTCCGGCGCGGCACAAGATACGGGGAATGCGTCTCCGCCGGTTGAGCAATCAGCCCCGGCTGCCATTCAGGATCAGCTGAATGTGAAGCCCAAATGGTTCAAGCTGGGGGTCGACCTTCGCGGCCGGCTCGAGACCTATACCGGCATTGACTTCATTCCCGGCCGCGACGACACCTACTACCTGAGTCGGTTGCGTTTGAACGCCACCATCGAAGTCAGAAGCTGGCTTCGATTCTTCCTGGAGGGGCAAGACTCGCGCGCACCGGGATACGGCAGAAGTCCGGTTCCAGGATCCGTTGAGGATCCTTTTGATTTTCACCGGGGCTACGTCGAGCTTGGCCATACGGAAAACGGCCCCTGGGGATTTCGGGTTGGACGCCAGGAGCTTCTCTTCGGAAATGGCCGGATGATCGGCAACTCAAACTGGGGCAATGTCGGTCGGGCCTTCGATGCTGCACGGTTCACGTATAAAAAGACCGGAATCCAGCTGGATGCGTTCACATCTGCGGTGGTCGTTGCCAAAAACGGCGGCTTTGACCGTCCCCACTTTAACAACAAATTCCACGGTTTTTATTCGTCGTTCATCAACCTGCCAGCCTGGTCACCGGCAAATACCGTGGATGCCTACCTCCTGGTGAAAACCAACTCCCATGCACTCGGCGAGTCAGGTACCATCGGCAATCTGTGCATCTACACCATAGGCACGCGAGTGATTGGAAAACTGCCCCCTGAATTCGACTACAGGGTTGAATTGGCATATCAGACCGGCCATGTCTCGAGCGATCCTGTGCGCGCCTGGGCTGGACACTGGCAACTCGGCTACAGGCTTCCGGTCGCGCTTAAATCAATACGGCTGGCAGCCGAGTTCAATGCCGCATCCGGCGACGGTGACCCTCACGATGGGTGGCACTACACTTTCGACCAGTTATATCCCACCGGTCACGACAAGCTCGGGACGCTTGACCGAATCGGGTGGCGCAACATTCGCGATCTTTCGGCCAAGATGGAATGGAAGCCGGTCGAGAAGTGGACACTCAACCTGGAATACCATGACTTCTGGCTGGCAACACGGCAAGATTACCTCTATGCGAAAGATGGCACAAAAGTGTTGCAAAATCCTAACGCGACCAGCAGGCGGATAGGCGCCGAGGTGGACGGCTACGCAACTTACACGTATTCGAAACACATCGAGCTCGGATTGGGATTCTCCCATATGTTTCCAGGCCCCTACCTCGATCAAACCACCGGGATCGGTGGCGCTTCGTATCCGTACGTAATGTTGCGCTACCGGCGCTGAGCCCGGCGGGCGGGTCACCCATTCCCCAGTACGAGTGCTACCCCCTGCTTGCGGCAATCCCGCATCGCATTGCCCGCAAAGTCGCCGCATGCCGTCTTTCTTTGCGCTTGTCTCGGACTTCGATTGCTTTATACTCCAATCTGATCGATTTCTGCGAAGAAGTCTTGAGGTGTGCGGGAGTGCAGGAAGCATGCGAACCAGGAGCGTTGCATTTGAGCTGATATTGTTGATGGTGTTTTTGCTGACGGCTCTGCAGATCTCTTTCACCTGGGTGTCCTTGCGCTGGCAGCAGTCCTGGCTGCTGGACGAGGTTCAACGGGGGCTGTCACTGGCGAGCGACACGCTGCAAAGCGCCTTGCGTGACGGGATGATGCAGAATCGCCGCGATCAAATCCTCAGCACGATTGAACACGTAAGCCGTGACACTCGCATCAAAGAGATCCGAATTGTCAATCATCAGGGCCAGGTCAGGCTCTCGACAAACCCTCGGGAGATCGGCCGGCAACTCGATGCAGGGGCGCCCGCTTGCAGTATGTGCCACACGGGCGCTCAGAAACATGCGCAGCCCGGGACCCTGAGTTCCGCGACGCGCACCATTCTTGATGGGAAAACGGTCCGCGCCTTCACTCCCATTCTGGCAGAACCCGGTTGTGTCACGAGAGCCTGCCATCCGGAGGAATCGGATTCCACAATCCTCGGCGTGATCGACCTTGGCCTTTCCCTCGGGGAGGTGGAAGCGACTCTGGCCCAAAACGAAATCAAAATTGCAGTCGCGTCTTTGACCGCCATTCTGTCGGGCGGTGGCTTGCTGTGGTGTGTGCTGGTGTTTCGCTTCAGTCGCCCAATGGGCGACGTGATGAGCGGCATCCGTCGTGTGGCAAGCGGGGACCTTAACTACCGGATACCCGTGCGTAAGCACGATGAGTTTGGCCAGCTCGCCGCATCATTCAATGCGATGAGCCAGCGACTGGTGGCAATGCAACAGGGGCTTATCCAATCGGAACGGCTGATTTCCATGGGCAAGCTGGCCGCAGGCGTGGCCCATGAAATTAATAATCCTCTCACCGGCATACTCTCCTATGCCGAAGACTTGTTGGCAGGAGCTGAGCCCGGCGATCCGCGCAGGAAGGACTATGAGGTGATTGTGCGGGAAGCCCTGCGCTGCCGCCAGATTGTCCGCAGCCTGCTGAATTTCGCCCGCCAGGACAGTCCCACGCGTGTGCGCACCCACCCGCGCAACCTGGTGGACAGAGCATTGGACGTGGTCGCGCGCCAGGCCGCTTTCCGCAACATTCACTTTGCCTGTGAAATCGAAGATGATTTGCCTGTCATTGAAGGGGACCCGACACAGATCCAGCAGGTACTTGTCAACTTGATCGTTAACGCCCAGGAAGCCATGCCCGAGGGGGGCAGGATCGTCCTCGCGGTTCACTGCCGGGAGGATGGGAGCATGGTCGAATTCTCCGTGGCGGATGAGGGGGGCGGAGTGCCGCCCGAGATCCGGGGACGTATTTTTGACCCATTTTTTTCGACAAAGGGCGGAAAGACCGACGGCCTTGGACTGTCGATTTGTTTGAGTATAGTGCAGAGTCACGGCGGCACGATTGACCTCGATAGTGAAGTCGGCAGGGGAACCACGTTTAGATTCGCTATTCCGATACTGAAGGGTAAAGATCCAGTCACAAAATGAAGGGAGTATTGATGGACGCGCGGATCCTCGTCATTGACGACGAAGCTGTGGTGCTGGGCGCAGTGAGCAAGGCGCTGAAGAAAACGGATTGTAGGGTCGATACCATTGAGGATGCCGGCGAAGCCCTGAAACTGCTCGCCCATACCGCTTATGATGTCGTTATTACAGATCTCATGATGCCGGATATGGATGGGCTCGAATTGATGAGGCGATTGCGTGACTTGCGAACTACAACTCGGATCATCATGCTCACGGGTTATCCCACGATCCAGACCGCGCTGCAAGCCAAGCGCCTCGGCGCGTTCGAATATGTGACCAAGCCCTTTACGCACCAGGAGTTGCTCAGTGTCGTCGTGCGCGCCTTGCGTCGCGGCCGACAGGATGCCGGCGAACAGCGGAGTTCACGGCAGGCACCTGAAAACCTCTACCTGCTTCCAGAGCACTCGTGGGCAAGAGTGGAGCAGGACGGATCCGCCAGGATCGGGATGGCCAGGGTTTTTGCCGGAAGCGTGGGTGGAATTGTCGAGCTCAAACTCCCTGAACTGAATGACCTGTTGGAGCAGGGCAGGGTCTGCGTGTTCGTGCGCGCGGCAGACAACGTGGAACATCAACTGCACTCGCCATTGAGCGGCAGAGTCATCGAGGTCAACCAAGCTGTTCTGGGAAACCCCGATTTGGCCGCCGACGATCCGGAGGGAGCCGGGTGGCTCTTGCGCCTCCTTGCAAAAGATTTGCAAACGGAACTGCAGGATCTGGAACCTCGCTGAGAGGCCTCGAGGCCGATGACTCATGAAGACCGAGAAAGAGGAAGCTTGGATCATTCAACAGGCTGAACGGTTTACGCTGGAAGCTTTTTCCGGCAGCCCCGAGATATTCGGCGACACCACGAACTTCATGTATATCGATCGTGGCCATCTCATTGAACTCGGAGGCGAACTGTTCATGGTGCGTGGCAACGAAAAGGAAGGGCGTTTCGGTTTGGATGAGCAGCCGAAATTCTGGGTCAAGCGCGCCATTTCTTTGACAAACGGGCAGAAATACATCCTTAAACTTGTCTGCCAGGAAGCATTCAAGATTCAAATCGGCCTCTTTAGAATCATGTGCTCGAGAAGTGCGGAGAAAGAAGCCCAGGCACTGGATCTCGTGCGCGGCGATCATCGGTTCATGCAGGGCCGCTCCGGACGAGATTCTCAGGGCAACCTCGTACGGGTCATTGATTTTATTAACGGCACCGACCTGCTCAACTACATCTGCTCTCTGAACATGCCCCACGAGGAGTACTTCCGTGTCGTATTTCCCTCGCTTCTCACCAGGACTATCACTGCATTCGAGGCGATCCAATTTCTGAACGAGAACGGACTGTGCCACGGCGACATTCGCAACGACCACATACTGATCGAGCGGGAAACCGGTGCGTTTCGCTGGATCGATTTTGACCTGACGCAGGACTTTTCCGATTTTGACCTCTGGAGCCTGGGCAACATACTGCACTGCGTGGTGGGAAAGGGGTTTGTCACCTTCCGGGACGCGATCCGGGAACGACCATGGCTTTCCGGTCGGCTTGATGATGGTGATGCTTCGGCATTCTTCCCGCACAGGGTCATGAATATGAGGAAGATTCACCCCTATGTATCGGAGAAGTTGAACGGCATTCTCCTGCGCTTTTCACAGGGCGCGCCAAACTTCTACAGCTCTATCTCTGAAGTGATCGAGGATTTGGGTGAATGTGCAACCAGCCTTGTCGCGCCGTAGAGGCTGGATGGGTGATAGAGGTCATTGAATTCGTATGGTTCGCTTCCCCCATAGATCCGTGGCCGGGTCATAAACGACGACCCGGAAAATTTCAGGGGAGGCCTTTAGCGGCAGCACGGTTGAATATGCGATTCCGGTCTTCTGGAATTCGCGATAGGTTCCGTCCAGGAGCCGCATGTCGATGGTTTTCCACTCGGACCCGAGTTGCTCTCCCCGTTCGGATTCACAAAAAACGGTCACGCGCAGACGGCCGACATGGCGGCCGTCGCTTACAATGAAGCCGACTGCGGCGATATCAATCCTCAGGTTGATTCTGACCTGGCGCTGACCCCGGTCATCCTTCGTAACTTCCGAAGTCACCTCAAACGCGATCTGGCCGGCATCGCGGGCTGAGTAGGCGGCCTCCTTCATGCGGCTGCCGGCCACCAGATCCTCGATGTCGGCGGGAGGATCGAACGCCTGGCTGGGCGGCCCTCCGGGTTTGCGGCCGCGGGATTCCGGCGGCGGAAGCCCCGAGTTGCCCCCGTAGTAATAACCAGTACGCGCCTGAGCCCGGCAATCGGAACACCGTCCTTGGGGATTAAGTCCGACCACCAGTCGATGGTAGCTGCCGCTCTGGCCTGGATTCGAAGGGGTAAATCCTAGAGTATATCCGGACTTCAGGTTAGTAACGGCGGCCATCAGGGCCTGCTCAAGTTTCCCGGCGGCGCCGGCATCCAGAATTTCGCCGCCGGAATCGTCGGTTATTCGCCGCACGAGATCGCTCGATTCCCCGTTGCCGAAGTTGTCCCCGCGGGTCTTGAGACAGTACAGGGTCGCGCCGGCTTCCAGCACTTCCCGGATCGTTTCGGCGTCCTTGTGCACAGGACGCACGGTGGTCACGTTGTCCGAAACCAGGATGATGGCTCGCCTTCGATCCGGGGCTCTCCGGCGCAGATAGTCCGCCGCATCGAAGACCGCGTCCCCGATGTTTGTAGCCATCCCGATCGGGATTCGGCCGATGATGCGCGCAATCTGCGCGTGATCCCGGGTCAGGTCACTGAAACGCAGAGAACTCCCGTCGAACGCAAACAGGGCCACGGAATCCTCGGCGCCCAGCCGGGTCAGCGCCATCAGCGCTGCCCGGCGCAACTCTTCCAGATAGGGCTCGATGCTCGGACTGCGGTCAACCACCAGTGCGACCGCCAGGGGAACCTGGCCACGGGAGAACAGGCTCACCTGCTGGGCCACGCCGTCGTCGTAAAGCACCAGGTCGCCTGCTTCCAGGTCGCCGATGATGGCGCCGTTGCGATTCCGCACAATCACATCGACCGATACCAGCGATACGTCCACCTTCAGTGTCAGCGGTGGCCGGAGGCCTTGCGGGGATCCGGACCGGGCACCCGATTCCGGCCGTCCCCGATCCGATGGCCCGCCCAACCGGTCATGGGCCGGCTCGGCCCCCATGGCCAGGGACAAGCAGAAGAACAGCGCGACCACAAAATATAGGTGCTGCCTCATGGCCTCCTCTCAATTCTCGGTGACCGGGAGTGCATTCTGCGTCCGAGGGCTGCTATATGCTTCGTGGGTCCATCTTAGATCCGAATTGGGCGCAAATTCCAGCAGGATCCGGGCGTGCGGCACGGAGCCGTTCCGCATGCTACCCGGTCCTGGGAGTCTTCGGCAGAAGGCGAATCCCCGTCGCCCCGCGGACCTGCAGGCAGAACCCAATCAGGAAGGAATCGTGCGCGCGCGTTCCATCCATTGGTCGTAACTGCCGGGATATCCCACCCTCGCCTGCAACTCCTTTACCCTTGTCAGAAAGGCCTCCAGATGGTCGGGGGCAAGCGGCGCCTGGCGCGCGATCCGGTCCGCCACAGCGGACGCCTGGGCCGCCGCGCCGGCGGCCGCGCTCACCAGAACCTCTTCATATCCGCTGGCTGTCCCCTTGAGGTAGTGCTCCAGCATGTGCTGGGAAACCTGGCGTCCATGCCGGCGGGAGGAAAGGATGTTGCCGCGTCCCGTTACGGCATTACCGACGGCAAAGACACGATCCAATCCGTCCACTTCGCCCGTGAGCTCATCCTTGATCCGGTAGGTCTCCCCGTTCATCGGGATTCCCGGAATCGGCTCCAGAACGCTGCCGATTGAGCTTACAACCAGCGGGGAGCTGACATCGACGGCGCTCTCCCGCAGGACGGCCAAGCGTCCGTCCCGGAGATCGGTCTTCGCAATTCGCAGACCAGCCAGGCGCCCGGCTTCCGTGAGTACCGATACCGGGGCGTGCCGTTCTCGAAAGTTAAAGAGATATTTCTGCACAAAGAGCCGGAACAGTTTGAGCCGCGTGTTCCGGGCCTGCTCCACATGCTCGGGCGAAGCCCCCGCATCCACTTCCGCCAGCGGCATGTCTTCTATCTGGCGCCGGTAAAGCAGAGTGCACCCTTTCAGATTCAGATCCTGGAGAGTCAGGCCGATCCGATCCAGAACCTTGCCGATCCCCTCATGTTCCAGATCCAGCAGGCCGATCTCGTGCCCGCGGGCGTGCAGTGCGCGGGCCACTGTTTCCAGCATGAGGATTTTGACGACATCGAGAGAGGCCAGCCCCCCCCCGATCACAAGGGCGCTGTCGGCCACTTCAAGCGGCGGCCCGGCATATGTGGGTTCGAGGTAGTGGTTGAACCTGTGGACGAAGTCGTTCTGATAATAAAATCCCTTCCCGACCAGCCGCTCGATGCCGGGAAGCGGCACAGGACGATCGCGCCAGGCGCCGTTGGCAAGCACTACGCCACTCAAGCCCCACCCCAGGATTTCCTCGATCGACAGATCCCGCCCCACCCGGGTCCGCGGCACGAAGTAAACGCCCGGGTGCGAGAGCTTCTGGTCTATCTTGCGCTCCTCCTGCAGGCGCAGCTTCTCGTGCCAGCGGGGCAAGCCGTCTTCCACTTTGCCGTAAGGGCGGTCATTTTGCTCGACGACAATGCAAAGAACCCCGCGCTCCGCAAGCTGGAATGCCGCCTCCGAACCGCCAACCGCACCGCCTATGACCAGTACCGCATGATGTCCGCCCCGCGCTGCCACTATTCCTCCTTCAGCCAGGAGAGAATCATATCCTTCGCGTTCATGCCTTTTAATGATTTGTCTTATTGTGGTCCGACCCCATGTCCACCACGAGTGATCTGAATCAAATAAACCATGATGGTGAACACGGTCAGGTAGGCCCCAATCTGCCAGTCACCGATGAAAGCGAGCAGACACAGCAGGCCGTTGGCGAAATAGGCGATCTGCATCGATATCACGGCATTCCATCCCTCGGGCAGCCCCCGGCGCCGGTTGCGCAGGATGACCGGCACACCGATGATCACGGACAATAAAGGGATGCTCATCGCAAACTGCTCGCGCGTGCTCTGCGGCCATTCAAGATTGGCCAGGTCAATAGGCCACCCGAGATTCCGGCCATAAAGCGACAACGTCACGCACATCATGATCAGGGCGGTGATGTAATCCACGATGGTTTCAGATCGGGACCATCTTCCGGAGACCAGCCGACGGATAGAGGCGGCCGTCACCAGTATGGCGAGGAAAAACGGGAGGCCAAGCTGCCAGATATTAGCGCTTCTGCCTCGTATCACGGCCGACAGGGGCGAAGTACTCCATGTGAAGGGGAGGAAGATGAGCAGCACCCCCACGGAACCTAACGCGGTTATGAGCACCTGAGATCTGGAGCGATCGCTCTTTGTCGTCAATTGGCCTCCTTGCCGTCTTTGTCTCCCTGAACACACGATCCAGGATTGCACCCGAAGCCCGCACTCACGAATTCTGAATTCCGTCCGCCTCTCCCGCTACTCCGGATGATCGACAAGAGTCTCCTGGATTCTTCCAGCCTGTGTTTGAATATCCTCCAAGCGATGGACCGGTGCAAGCCTTAATTCGCATCCTCAAGGAGCGCCGGGAAACCGTTCCGCTCGGATGAATTGAAGTTTCCCGAGGCTATGCGTATTATGGGCGCGAACCAATAAACTTCGCTCATGCTTCCGGAGTACCAGCCATGCCCTCACTGCTCGGCCTTGATGTTTCCACCACCGGAGCTAAAGCCCTGATCGTCGATCGGGACGGGCGCGTGATTGCCGAAGCTTCGTCGGAATACCCGCTCAGCTCTCCCCGCCCCCTATGGTCCGAACAGGCGCCCGCCGACTGGTGGGAAGGGGTGCGTAGCAGCATCCGCCGTGTGCTGCAGCTGGCTGGAGAACGGGGGGAAATCGCCGGCATCGGCCTGACGGGACAGATGCACGGCCTGGTCATGCTGGATAAGTCCGGGAACGTCCTGCGACCAGCCATCCTCTGGAATGATCAGCGGACCGCCGCTCAGTGCAGCGAGATCGTCGGCAGAGCCGGCGGACTACGATCCTTGCTGAAATTGACCGGCAACAACGTCCTGCCCGGATTCACGGCGCCCAAAATCCTCTGGGTGCGGGAACATGAACCCGCAACCTACGCCAGAACCGCCCACATTCTGCTCCCCAAAGATTACGCCCGCTATTGCCTGACCGGCGAGTATGCCACCGAAGTATCCGATGCTTCCGGGACATCCCTGCTCGACGTGGAACACCGCTGCTGGTCGGAACCGATGCTTCGCGCCCTGGACATCCCGTCCGAGTGGCTGCCGCACTGCGTGGAATCGACGCAGGTCGCCGGAAGGATCAGCACCGCCGCGGCCCGGGAGACCGGGCTGAAGGCCGGCACACCGGTGGTCGGAGGCGCGGGCGACCAGGCGGCCCAGGCGATCGGCAGCGGAGTAGTTCGGAGCGGGATCATCTCGGTCACCACCGGGACTTCCGGGGTCGTGTTTGCCCACTCCGACTGTTTTGCAGCCGAATCCCAGGGTCGCCTGCACTCGTTCTGCCATGCTGTCCCGGGCAAATGGCATTTGATGGGGGTGATGTTGTCGGCCGGAGGCTCCTTTCGCTGGCTGCGCGACACCCTCGGGGAACCGGAACGAACCGCCGCCGAACTCAATGGCGGGGATCCCTACGATCTTCTGACCAAGGCTGCCGCGATAGCCCCCGTCGGATGCCAGGGTCTGCTCTTCCTTCCATATCTCACCGGGGAACGCACTCCTTACCCGGATCCCCAGGCGCGCGGCGCCTTCGTCGGCCTGACCGTACAACACGACAGGAATCACATCATCCGCTCAGTGCTGGAGGGGGTGACGTTCGGAATGCGGGATTGCCTCGAACTCATCCGGAGCCTCGGCGTACCTGTATCTGAGGTGCGGGCCTCCGGCGGCGGCGCACGCAGCCAACTGTGGCGTCAGATACAATCAGACGTGTTCGATACTGATCTGGCTCTGGTGAATGTCACCGAAGGAGCAGCCTACGGAGCCGCGCTGCTGGCCGGAGTGGGTACGGGCGTTTTCGCAAACGTGGAAGATGCCGTCTCACAAACCGTACAAATCACAGCACGCATTACCCCGGAACCATCTCATGTCGGGCGCTACCAGGCCCTGTATGATGTGTATCGCTCCCTATATCCGGCTCTCGGCCCGAGCTTCCGCGCTCTATCACGATGAAACCGGCGGCTGGTCACGGTACCGAAGTTGCGGCGCGTCACCATCAGCGAGGTGCCGAAGACGATACGGCGCTCCTGCAGCCGGGCCATGGTCTCCAGCGTGCGCTGGTACACCGTCGCCGCGGCGGCCGTCGGTCTCGAACTCGAGGCCTTCCAGGCTTATGACCGGGATGACGTTCCGCAGCGTCTGCAGCTTGGCGAGCACGGCGTCGTCGAGCAGGGAGCCGTTGGGCGATCAACGGGAACAGCATGTCCGGGAAGCCGCAGCCACGTCGAGCATCTTCTGGCTGCGTGAGGGCTTACCGCCGGCCAGGGCCACGATCGAGACGCCGAGGTCGCGGGCGTCGCTGAGGATGGTGCGGATCTCGGCCACGGTCAGCTCGTTGCCGGCCGGCCTGTTGTGCTCCTGGACGAAGCAGCCGGCGCAGCGGCAGTTGCAGCGGCGTGTGACGCTCAGGATCATGAAGGGCGGCACCTGCACGCCGGCCTTAGCGGCCTTGCGGCGCCTGGGCGGCCGCTTGGCGCTGGTGGATGCGGTGCGGGTGAAGTGTAGGGCCAGCTTCGGGATCACGGCTGCTGATGCGCGCCATTTGTAGAAGTCTCTTATGGAGTTGTCGAAGCTTTTCATCGTCGGTCCCCTCGTGGAACTGGATGTGTCTGTCGTGCCGCGTGGCCTGGCTGACCCCGGCGTGACGGCCCCGGAGGGCGGCCTCTCAGGCGACCTGGCCGAATACGTCCTCGTGGCCGGCCTCTTCGAGGGCCGGCGCCACGATCAGCCGGGAAACGTCGTCGGTGACGACGCCGTCCCGCATGTCGATGACCCGGTCGCAGGCTTCGGCCACGTCGGGATCGTGAGTCACCAGTACGAAGGTCGTGCCCGTCGACCGGTTGATCTCCCGCATCATGTCGATGACCTCCGGGAGCTCGCGCTGTCGAGGTTCCCGGTCGGTTCGTCGCCGAGGATCACCGAGGGACCGTTCACCAGCGCCCGGGCGATAGCCACCCGCTGCTGCTGCCCGCCGGACAGCTCGTTGGGTCGATGGTCGGCCCGGTCGGCCAGTCCGACCCTGTCCAGAGCCTCGCGGGCCGCTTTTTGCGCGTCGCGCCTGGACTTGCCGGCGTACTGCGCGGCCATGGCCACGTTGTCGGCGGCCGACACAGTCGACACGAGGTTGAAGCCCTGGAAGATGAAGCCGATCTCTTCGCGGAGCAGTTTGGTGGTGGCCCCGGCGCCCAGGTTGTCGACCCTGCGGCCGTTCAGCCAGATCTCTCCACGATCGGGGCTGTCCAGGCAACCCATCATGTGGAGCATCGTGGACTTGCCGCATCCGGACGGCCCCATGATGGCGACCATCTCGCCGGCTTTGACGTCCACCGTGGCGCCGCGGAGTGCGTCGACGTAATTCTCTTTGCCCAACTGGTAGCGCTTGGTGAGGGACCTTGCGCTGATGATGCTCTTCATGGTGCCTTCCCCTCGTCTCGCTTCGACCAGTTTCATTACGACGGGTTCTTGTACGCTTCGCTTACGCTTTCATCGCCCCGCCGTCACTCGTACCTGAGGGCCAGGACCGGCTTGAGGCGCGCCGCGTGCAGGGAGGGATAGAAGCCGCTTCCACACCGAGCACTATCGCGAAGGCCAGGGAGCCCAGTGCCAGTCGCGGGGTGACCAGGAAGAGATCGTCCCGCTGCTGCTCATGGCCGCGTTGACCGCCAGGGTGGTGATCCAGCCCAGCGCCAGCCCGGTCGCGCCGCCGAGGAAGCCGATGAGAGCCGACTCGACCAGGAACTGGCCCACGATCTGCCGGTGCGAGGCGCCGATCGCCTTGCGGATGCCGATCTCGCGGGTCCTGCTCGAGACCGACATCGTCATCGTGTTGACCACCGAGAGCCCGCCGACCAGGAGCGAGATCAGGGCGACGCCGAAGATGATGCCGTTGAAGATCTTGGTCGCGCTCTTGAACTGATCGGTGAACGCCTTCGGGCCGGTCTGGCCTGCACCCGGGCACCGTGTCTTGGATGGTCGAGGCGAGTTGGTCGGCTCCACCCCGGGCTCGGGATACGCGGTGATGTAGGTAGCCATGTGCCGCCGGCTCGACCTGCTTGCTGGACATCGCCGGCAGCTTGGGCGAAAAACAGATCTGCTGGACGTCCTGGAGGCTGACGACCACGGTGTTGTCGGGAGGGTCAGGGTCTTGTCGTAGATTCCGATGACCTCGAACATCTTGCCCCGTAGCTCCACCGTCTTGCCGACCTCGGCGTTCAGGGCCTTGGCCACGTCGGACACCCGACGACCGCCACGCCCTGCGATCCGTGGCGAGGTCGCGACCCCGGCGACATGGTCAATTCGAAACTCTCGTAGCCTTCGCTGCGCATGTCGCTGCCGATGATGCCCTGTGGCACCCCCATGCCATGCCGCCGTCCTTCTTGAGAAGCATGTAGATGCTCGGCGGACGCCCTGGCCACGCCGGGGACGCTCCTCGATCTCAGAGATCCGGCCGACCGAGATCGGGGTACTGCTGAAGCCGCCCGGTGGCCGTGGAACCGTCGGCGATGATCGCACCTTGTCGCTGTAGTAGCGGGTGCCGCCGTCGATGAGCAGGTTGATCTTCTCGGCCATGCTCCCCATGACCACCAGCGCAAAGACCCCGATGGTGATGCCGAGTAGGAGGAGAAACGCCCGCAGCTTCCTGCGAAACACGTTCCGAAGATCTCATCGCGCCGCCTCCGGCTTAACGTTTGTACGCCGGGGTCCATCTTCGCTGGGGAGAGCGCCGGGCGAGTTCGAGGCGGGAGGCGAGTCGCGATGTGCCTGGTTGGGCGGGTCTTCGACCTAGCCAGTTGGCCGGGCGGAGCTTTCGCAGAAAAGGTTTCCTGAGCGTACGCTTGATGTTCCGGTGATAGCGCCGGTGACTTCCGGGCGGGACAGAGACCGCGGCCGGATCGACTGGGGGAGGAGCGGGGATGGAGCTATATGCCGATTCGACTCATGAACCGCGATGATGATGCGGGTGGTACGGAGTGGGTTGTCGGCATTCCTCATGGTGTATGACGATCTGGGTTTGCCGGCCAGGCCAGCGGCGGTCTGGACGTGGTGCGCAAGTGCCCGGAGTTCAAGCCTGACGTGGTTCTCATGGACCTCGTGATGCCGGAGGTGGACGGCTCGGAGGCCACCCGGGCTCATCCCGAGAAGCTTGTCCGCACGTCCAAGCGATCTCGGTGCTCAACCAGCTACAAGGAAGAAGAGTTGGTGCAGGGGTGCTCGAAAGCCTGGCGCCATCGGATATCTCCTCAAGAACGTCTCGCGGACCAGTTGGCCAACGCTATCCGCGCGGCCTTCTCGTGGGCCGGCCCACCTTGGCGCCCGAAGCCGCCCAAGTCCGCATCAATGCCGCCACGACAAGGATGAGCCGGACCCGGCCTCACCTACTGCGAACTGGAGATCCTGCAGCTGATGGTCGACGGCCTCAGAAAGCCGAGATCGCGAAGAAGCTGTTCGAGCCGGTCGACCGTGAATTCTACGTCAGCAACGTCTTGATGAAGCTGGGGGCTGGAGCCGGACTGAAGGCGACTGATGGCCATCCACGGGAAGCTGGTCAAATGAGTCGGCGGCCTGGGGACGGCCCCGGGTACGGCGCGGCGCGCAGCGGCGGCGCGGCGCACGGCCCTCAGAGGCGCCGCGCTGCTGGCTGATCCGCCTGCTGGCGCTCGCGCTGTTCGGCGCCGGCTGTGGCGAAGAGCCCCTCGCCACCAAGGTCACCCTCCAACTCAACTGGCTCCACGAGGCCGAATTCGCCGGCTACTACGCCGCCCTGGACAAGGGCTTCTACAAGGACCAAGGACTGGACGTCACCATCGTCGAGGGGGCGGTCCGAGCCAGCCCGCCCGCGACCCAAGCGACGAACTGGAGGTCACCTTCTCGGTGACGTCCTTGCGCGAGCAGCACGACCTGGTAGAGGCGGGCAAGCCGTCGGTGGCCGCTATGGCAGCCTTCCAGATCCCGCCTTCGACCATCTTCTCGCTCAGCAACTCCAATATCCGGGACCCGCGAGACCTGGTCGGCAAGAAGGTCGGTACCACGACGGATTACTGGGCGGCATCCTCGATCAGACCACAGCCGCCCGGGTGGTAGCCGACTTCGGTCACCAAGGTCAGGGTCAGATCGACGAGCTGGAGAAACCCGCACCGGCACCGTGGGACGCCTGGCCTGGGCTACGCTCAAGAATGCCTCATCCGCGCCACGCTCGCCGGCCACCCGGTGAACAACATCTTCCCGGCGGATTTCGGCATCGGCGGTTACGAGGGGCTGGTGAGAGCCACCAAGGCGACCATCGACGCGTCACCCGACATGGTGCCTTCGTCGAGGCCAGCCATGACGGCTGGCGGTATGCGTATAGAGCATCCCGACGACCTGGTGGAGATCCTCACCACCTGGGCCAAGGCCAAGGAGCGTCGAGTTCAAGGGCGGCCGCGCGAGCCGTGGCCCCGCTGGTGGACACCCGCAAGGTGCCTATCGGCTGGATCGACGTGGCCCGCTGGCAGCAACTCATGGGCGAGGCCTACAACCCCGAGCAACCGGGGGTTCACCATGCAGTTCAGCCCGGTCACCCCCGACCGCACGGGTGGCGTGATGTCCGTACGGTTCGGCCTTAGATCGCTCGCCCGCACGAGGACTATCGGCTGGCGGCTGATCATGTACCTCGCGTTGGCCGTCCACCCGCATCGGCTGAAGCGGCGAGTGTGGTGAGCACCATTCTGGGGTCCCGGGACGCACGCGACCGGGTGGTCGGCCAGTTGCGGTCCGTCGCGGCCCGAAGCAGCAAGACAATCGCCACTGGAACAGCAACGTCTACCGAACCTGGACATCGTCCTTTCCAGCCCCACCATCGACGCCGATCTGCGCACGGTGGCGAGGCCGGCCGCCGTGGCGAACACCACTCGCCGAGACGCCTACCGGCGGGCGCAGCAACTGCTGTTGTGGGCAGCTCAGCGGGTCGGGATGTTCGAGGAACTGTTCTTCATGGACACGGATGGGAACGTCGTCCGGCTCCACCACCGTGAGCCCGACCAGGGACAGCGGCTGGGGCTCAACCAGTTCTTCACCGAGGGCCTCAAGCAGCCACGTCGAGCAGCCTTCGCAACCGGCTCTTGCTCGGGGAGATGACCATCGTCGCGGGCACGCCGGTAAGAGTCGGCAGCGAACTGGTCGGTGTGCTGGCGGGGCGCGCGAACCTCCAGGGACTCAACCAGATCATGATCGAGCGCCCGGGGTTGGGAGAGACCGGCGAGACGTACCTGGTCGGCTCCAACTACCGGCTGCTCACCGACCTTCGCCCCCGCGACGGCTAGCGCGATCCCCGACATGTACGCGGACAGAGGGGACCAGATGGAGCCATCGGTTCGCAACAGGGCGGTTCGCGCCACCTATGAGTCTTACTCCGGGGACAAGGTCATCGGCGTGTACGCCTGGGTACCGGGCCTGCAGGTGGCGCTTGTCGGCCGAGCAAGAGGAGGCCGAGGCGCTCGGCCCGACCCGCAGAGCGCTGTGGATCATCGGCGGCGTGGCTCTTGCGGCCGCCGTGCTCGCGATCGTAGCGGGCTTCGGGCTGACCCGCCGCATCGTCAGGCCGCTGGCGGAACTCGGGAGACGGCCGGGCGTATCGCCGACGGTGAGCTCGATCTCCGCGCCACCGTCGTCCGGGAGGACGAGATCGGCGCTCTGGCCCGCTCCTTCAACCGGATGACCGGCCAGCTGGGCCTGTTGGTGACCAACCTGCGGCGACACACCGAGCGTCTGAGGGCCATCGACGAGACCGGCCGGCAGATCAGCTCCATCCTGGAGCTCGACGAATTGCTACCGTACGTGGCCAAGTCCATGGTCGAGACCTTCGGCTACGAGATGGTGCGCATGTTCCTGAGCAAGGATTGCTGCGCCGGACGGATGGTGATCTGCGCGCGCGGTACGTGTTCGGCTCCGTTCGAAGTCGACCTGACCGGCGTGGGCCTCGATGCCCCGTACCTTCCCGAGGCAGACGCTGCGGCAGGTGCGCTCGACGTTATCGCCACGGCTGCCAGGACTGAGCAGGCTGTGATCCCCGGCGACGGCGGCCTGGAGCTGGCCGTTCCCATTCGTATCGGGGACCGACTGGCCGGAGTGCTCGACATCGTCGCCCCCGAGGCCCGGCCCCTCGACGAGGAAGACGTGCTCGCGGCCCGCACCATCGCCGACCAGCTCGCCGTTGCGATCGAGAATTCCCGGCTGTACGAGCAGGCCACCAATCTGGCCGCCAACCAGGAGCGCCAGCGCCTGGCTCGCGATCTGCACGACGCCGTCAGCCAGACCCTCTTCTCGGTGAGCCTCATCGCGGAGGTGCTGCCGCGCATCTACGCGCGCGACCCCGAGCAGGGCGCCGCGCGGCTGGAGGAGTTGCGGCAACTCACCCGCGGAGCGCTGGCCGAGATGCGCACCCTTCTTCTCGAGCTGCGGCCGGCGGCGTTGGCCGAGGCGAAGCTGCCCGACCTGCTCAAACAGTTGGGCGAGGCCGTGACCGGCCGGGCCCGCATCCCGGTGGAGGTCAGCACGGAAGGGGCGCCCGAGTTGCCCACCGACGTGCGGCTTGCGTTCTACCGCATCGCCCAGGAGGCGCTGAACAACGTGGCCAAGCACTCAGGAGCCGGCAAGGCGAAGCTCTCTCTCGCTGCGATGTCCGAGCACCCGGAAGGTGCGCGTCTGACCATCGAAGAACGACGGAGCCGGTTTCTCGATCCTGCCGGAGCGGGCGGCGGCCAGTTGGGCCTGGGGATCATGAAGGAGCGCGCAGAAGCAGTGGGCGCGCATGTGGTCATCTGTTCGGCGCCCGGGATGGCACCACCGTGGCGGTCACCTGGGCTCCTTCCGGCCTGCTCCGCTAACTAGCCACCCGGCCAGGCAGCTAACCGGCCGGTTGCCCCTGGAGTTCTCGCTGCATAGAGGCATAGTCTGTGTATGGCGACGCTCATAGCAACAACGACAACAGCAAGATCCGCGGTGTGCTGCCCGCTCCTGAGGGAGCTGGGCGAACTGGATCTGGAGGCCTCGGATATCGCCGGGCGCCTGGAAGGTGCCGCGGCCGGGAGCCGGCGGCAGCACAGGATGGCGAAGCCCGCGGCTGATCCGGGCCTAGTGGTGCTCGACTGGGACTTCTCCGCCCATCCGCACCTGCTGGTGGACCCCGCAGGATTCGTCGCCACCCTCCGCCAGATCGCCCCCCAGGTGCCGCATCATCGCGATGAGCGCCGCTTGAGGCGGAGGACGAAGCTCTGCAGGCCGGCTGCGACGCCTTCGTCAAGAGGACTGACCCGCCCGATCGCCTGGTCACTGTCCGTCCGGACTGTCCGGCTCTTTAGCGGCCGTGGCGGAGGGACCCCGACTTTTCAGCGCCGGCGGCGCCGCAGGCGCCGCGCGCTCCCACCCGCAAGGACCAGCGCCTTCAGAGTCCATGTGTTCCAGGGCCTGAGCGTATTGCCTGGGAGGTGCCGAGGGAGGTCTCGCGCTTCGGCCAGGGTCATCGTACGGCTTCTTCCATGACTTCGGCGACAACTGTCCCAGGCGCCTGCAGCCGGTCGGCGGGGTAGTAGAGGTCCTCGCCTCATACTCGCGAGGATGCTCCTGCCGGACCAAAGCGTCCACCAGCTTCTGCGCCTGACGGCATGCCCACGGCCTCCGCGGCCACCGCCACAGTGGCGTCTGGGGCACCCGCGTCGCTCTCGAACTGAGCGAGGAGGCGCAGCGTCGATATCGTCCTCGGGGCTCGTCTGCACCGGCCGCTCCCGCCACCCGGTAGCCATGCTCCTCGTCCGGGGATGGTGGTGATGCGACCAGGTACTCCAGGGCAGAATCCAACCCGGGCCACTCTTTGCCGCCGGCCAGTTCGGCGGCGCAGTTCGCCGAGGGTCAGGTACGGGTCGAGGGTGTCGGTCTCGCCGGTGGTCAGGGCCGCCGGCGCTGAGCTTGACCAAAGCGCGGGAACGAGGGGCCGTGGAAGAGCCGGCTCGCGGCTCCGCCTGCGGCGCCGGTTCGGGCGTCGGCCGTGTCCGTGGTGGCAGCGGGGCCTCCGGCCGCCCAGGCTCCCGAAGCCCGCCGACCGCGCGCCGGCCGGTAATGGCGCGGCCGTCGGCCAG
Organism: Terriglobia bacterium; assembly: GCA_963824985.1. Classification (GTDB taxonomy): domain Bacteria; phylum Acidobacteriota; class UBA6911; order UBA6911; family UBA6911; genus JAFNAG01. Next base: position 6,556 of record CAWGRQ010000007.1, on the reverse strand, counting down.
CAGGCCGGCGACTGCCGCTCCGTCTTGCGGCGGCAAACCGCCCACAGGTAGTCGCTTCCAGTCTCCCGCGCACCAGGAAGGGAAACGCTCCTTCAAGATAAGCTCCGCGACAGCGTCCGGCGCTCCCTCCTCAAGGTAGTATCAGGCTCGTGCCAGTGGGGGCCGGTGCCGTCGCGGGCCGCTGGGGTCGATCACCCTCCGCTGCCTATGGTGGTCATGGAAGTCGACGGACCATACTATGAACTGGTCGCCGGGGTAGACCAGCACCTGCTCCTCGAACCGGAACTGGGCGAAGCAGGACTCTCCGGGCGCCAGGCTCTCCTGATCGGCCAGCACAACTTTGACCAGGGCCTCGGCCGTCCCGGTCCACCCCGGCACGGAAATCCCGGGGGAAGCGGGGCCGGGGCGCCTCTCAGCAGAGTCAGACGGGCATCGACCAGGTAGGTGGGTCGATGGCGGGGTTCACCACCCACTGGCCGTGGTCCACGTCGTCGCCGGGCGACACCGGTGAGGTCGAGCGCCACCCGCTGACCCCCGTTGGCGACGTGCACGTCATGGTCGTGCACCTGGACGGTCCCTTGCACCCGCACCTCGTCGAGATCGAGGAACCGCCCCGGCGCGAGGCGGAAGACCGCCACCGTGTCTTCCGCGCTCAGCGTCCCCGACCACAGTGTGCCGGTGACCACCGTCCCGATGCCGCGCGAGGAGAAGACCCGGTCGACGGGCATCCGGGTGGCGGGATAGGCCGGCCGGGGCGGCGCCTGGGCGCCCAGGCGGTCGAGTTCGGGCAGCAGTTCGGCAACCCCTCGCCGGTGACGCCGCTCACCATGCACCATCGGCGCGCCGGCGTAGCGCGTGGACTCCGAGGAACTCCTCGATGTCCGCGCGCGCCAGTTCGACCAGCTCGGCGTCCACCATGTCCACCTTGGTGAGCGCCACCAGCCCCGCGGACCCCCAGCAGTTCGAGGATGTCGCAGGTGCTCGCGGGTCTGCGGCATCACCCCTCGTCGGCGGCGACCACGAGCAGCACCGAGATCGATGCCGGTGGCGCCGGCCACCATGGTCTTGACGAAACGCTCGTGGCCGGGGACGTCCACCACGCCTACCCGGTCGCCGCCCGGGAGCAGGAGTTCCGCGAAACCCAGCTCGATGGAGATGCCGCGCTCCTTCTCCTCCTTGAGCCGGTCGGTGTCGACGCCGGTGAGGGCCTTGCACGAGCTCGGTCTTGCCGTGATCGATGTGTCCGGCGGTGCCGAGGGTGAGTGGACGGAGCGGCTCGGCCATCGGGCGCCAGCCGCCTGCGCATGCGCCCAGGAGCCGGACGTGGCCGACCTGGGCGATCGCCCAAGCTACGCTTCGGCCACGGCACTCGCAGATCGCGATCGTCGAGCGCGAGAACGTCCAGATGGAGGCTGTCCTGCGACACCCGCGCCACCACGGGAAGCGGCGCCCGGCGCAGAGCGCTCTCCAGTGCGACCACGCTCGGACGGCGCCCGAGGCTCCCGCCTGTCCCGGTCCCGGCGCCCGCCGCCGCGCCGGGCCACCACCGCGCTCGGGAGCGGACGCGGACGCATGGGACGGCACTCGTGAGCGGCATGGAGCCGCCGCCGGCCCTGCGCGCTCGTCTCCTCCACCTCCATGATGAAGCCGTCGGGCGGCCGCCGTCGATGGCCGGCCAGGAGGGCCGCGGCCAGGGTGCTCGTCTCGCGGGGTGCGGCGTGAGGGAGCGCAGCACCGGGATGTCGCGCACGGACGCCGCTCGGGGTCTTGATAGGCGCGCAGGGTGGCCTCCAGGGCGGCCAGCGTCATCTTGTCCAGGCGCAGAGCCCGGGCCACCGGGATGCTTGCGCAGCCGGTCGATGACCTCCTTGCGGCCCACGCAGGATGCCGGCCTGCGGTCCGCCCAGCAGCTTGTCGCCGCTGAAGCAGACCACGTCCACGCCGGCCGCGCAGCGAAGCCGCCACGGTGGGTTCTCCCGCGGTAGGCATCGAGATCGTGCAGGGCGCCGCTGCCCAGATCGTCGGCCACGATGACGCCCCGCCGCCGTGCCCAGCTCCACCAACTCGCTCAGTTCCGCCTCCTCGGTGAAGCCCAGGATGCGGTAGTTGGAGGTGTGCACCCGCAGCAGCAGCGCGGTGTCGGGGGTGATGGCCGCTTCGTAGTCGCCGATGCGGGTGCGGTTGGTGGTCCCCACCTCCACCAGCCGGACGCCGCTCGGCCCGCATGATGTCGGGCAGGCGGAACGACCCGCCGATCTCCACCAGTTGCCCGCGCGACACCAGGACCTCGCGGCCCGGCGCCAGCGCCATGAGAAGCAGGAGCACGGCGGCGGCGTTGTTGTTGACCACGAAGGCCGCTTCCGCCCCGGTGAGCCGGGTGAGCAGGCCTCCACGTGGGTCTCGCGGGAGCCGCGGTCCCCGGCGTCGAGATCGTATTCCAGGTTGCTGTAGGAGCGGGCCACCTGCGTCACCTGGTCGATGGCCGCCTCGGACAGGGGCGCCCGGCCCAGGTTGGTGTGGATGCACCACCCCGGTGAGGTTGAGCACCGGGCGCAGACCGGGAGCCTGCCAGTCGGCGAGCAGCGCGGCCGCCTCGCGCCAGAACGGCCTGCCGGGCGACGTCGCCGGCCGGCGGGCGCGGCGGCCGCCTGCCGCTCGCGCCGGCCGCCTCCCGTCCAGGATCTGCCGCCGCGCTCGCCTCCAGCGCCGCGCGGATGGCCTCCACCACCTGGGTGCGCGGGTGCGCGGCCAGCAGAGGCGCCGGCCTCGGGGTGATTCAGCAATTCTTCCACCGCCGGCAGCGCCCGCAGCGCCTGCTGGGTGGTCTCGTCCATCACTTCTCCCTCTCCAGGAAGAAGTCCGCCATGGAGGCCAGCACCTCACGGGCGGGGGTGTCGGGGATGAGGTCCAGCGACAGCCGGGCCTTGACGATGAGTTCGTGGGCCATCCGCCGGGCGAAGTCCAACGAGTCGTACTTGTTCAGCAGGTCGACCACCTCCGCCGCCTGCTCCGAGCGCCTTGCCGTGCCCCAGCTGCAGGAGTTCCACCAGCCGCTGCCCGATCCGCCGGATCCGCCGACTTCGACAGGCAGTGGATCACCATGAGCGTGCGCTTGCTCTCCATGACGTCGGTGAGGTAGTCCTTGCCCATGGTGTCGACGTCGCCCAGGATGTTGAGGAGGTCGTCCTGTATCTGGAAGGCGATGGACGAATCCTTGCCGAACTCCTGCAGTGCCTCGATCTCCCGGGCCGTGCCCCGCCGATGAGAGCGCCGGCTCTTCAGCGGCGCGATGCCGCTGTAGTAGCCGGTCTTGCCCAGGGCCATGTACAGGTAGTCCGCGGGCGTGAGGTCGTAGACATGGTCGCGCACCCAGCCCACGTCCAGGGCCTGGCCTTCGACGGTGCGGGCGCTCATCTCGCCGATGACGTCCAGCACGGCCAGCTTGGTGGCGTCGTCCAGCAGCGGGTCGCGCACCACGATGGTGCAGACCAGACCCAGCGCGTAGTCGCCGGCGTTGATGGCCAGCGGTTCGCCGTGCACGATGTGCGCGCACTTCTGTCCCGCGGCGCAGCATGCTGGCGTCCATGATGTCGTCGTGGATGAGGGCCGCCGCGTGGAAGAACTCGATGGCGCACCCCGCCGACATGGCCTTCTGCGGGTCACCGCCCACCGCTTCGCAGGCCAGCATGGCCATGGCCGGACGGACCCGCTTGCCGCCCCGGGTGATGAACTCGTCAAGGATGTCGTAGAGGTAGGTGCGCAGCGGACTGTCGCGCGACACCACGTCCAGATAGCGGTGAAGGTGCGTGTCGATGTCCGGAGTGACCCGGAGGAGATAGTCGATGAACAGTTCGCTGCCCATGGAACGACGATAGCACACGCCGCCGCGGCGCCGCCGGAAAGCCTCCCGGGCCCAGTTCATCCGCGCTTCTTGATCCTCCCGCTCACGAACAGCGCTGTGCCCACCACATGAGAATAGTGCATCGGGCAAGGGGACGCCGAGCGCCAATCCACCACCATGAGGTACTGCCTCGGGCGAGGGGCGCCCCACGCCCGGTGCCGATATGTGGACGGCGCCGCCACTATCGACCAAGGACCGGCAAGGAGTCAGCACGTGGAAACGGACGTTCCGATGATCCAGCCCGTGATCCTCGCCGGAGGTTCGGGGACCCGGCTGTGGCCGGCGTCCCGGCAGAACCATCCCAAGCAGCTGTTGGTGCTCACCGGCACACAGACCATGCTGCAACAGACGGCCCTGCGCCTGCAGGGCTTCGCTCACGCCCGCATGGCGCCTCAGACCGCATGTTCGTCACCAACGAGGAATACCGGTTCGTCGTCTCCGACCAGCTGCGCGAGGTGGGCATCGCCGACTGCCGCATCGTGCTCGAGCCGGTCGGACGCAACACGGCGCCCGCGCTACCGTGGCCGCACTGCTGCGCCGCCGACGAAGACCCCATCCTGCTGGTGATGCCGTCGGACCATCTCATCGCCGACCTGGACGCCTTCCACGCCGCGCTCGGCGAGGGTGCCCAGCAGGCAGCGGCCGGCGCAGTCGTGGTGTTCGGCATCGTGCCCACCGCTCCGAGACCGGCTACGGGTACATCCGCAGTGGCGACATCCTGCCGGAGGGCGGGACGGCCCGGTCGCTGGTGGCCTTTGCGGAGAAACCCGACCTGCAGACCGCCGAGCGTTACCTGGCCGAGGGCGGCTACCTATGGAACAGCGGTATGTTCATGGTCCGCGCGTCCCAGTGGCTGGCCGCCGTCGAACGCTATCGCCCGGACATCGCCGCCGGCTGCCGCGAGGCTATCGCTGGAGCGCGTGCCGACGGGGTGTTCCTCCGGCTCGACAAGACCGCCTTCGCGGCCTGCCCGTCCGAGTCCATCGACTACGCCGTCATGGAACGGCTGGGAACGGCGTCCGCCGGATCGGAAGGCACCGCGGGCAGGCCGGCACTGCAGACCCAGCCGGCGCCGCCAGCCCGCGGCCGCGGGCGCCACCCCGGGGCGCCGCTTCGCGGCGCCGTCATCCCCCTCACCGCCGGGTGGTCCGATCTGGGAGCCTGGGACGCCGTGTGGGCCGCTTCGCCCAAGGACGACGGCGATAACGTCGTGTACGGCAACGTCATCATCGAGGACGGGCGCGGAAGCCTGGTACAGGCGCAATCGCGGCTCGTCGCCACGCTGGGCGTCGACGACCTGGCCATCATCGAGACCGCCCGACGCCGTCCTGGTGGCCCGGCGCGACCGGACCGCCGACCTCAAGAAGTTGGTCGACCGGGTGGCCGCCCAGGACAAGCGCGTCACCCAGTTCCACCGCCGCGTGTACCGCCCCTGGGGATGGTTCGAGTCCATGGACCAGGGCCCCCGCTTCCAGGTGAAGCGTCTTATGGTCGCGCCCGGCGCCTCATTGAGCCTGCAATACCACCTTCACCGGGCCGAGCACTGGGTGGTGGTGTCGGGAGTCGCGGAGGTCACCTGCGCACGGCAAGGTCTTCCGCCTCGAAGAGAACCAATCCACCTACGTGCCTCGCCGAAGCGCCGCACCGCCTCGCCAACCCGGGCACCGAGCCGGTGGAGATCATCGAGGTGCAGTCCGGTGACTACTTGGGTGAGGACGACATCGTCCGCCTGGAGGACGACTACGGCAGGATGGAAGACAAGTAGGCCTCAGCTGGGCAGCGTGCTGAGCGCCCAGCGCCCGGGCACCGACGCCCGCGACCACCGGCGCTCCTACCCGAAGAACCGGCGGCTCTTGCCGACCGGCCGGCGCGGTATCAGCGGCAGGGGCCGCTTGCCGTCGAGCACTCGCGCCGGGTTCACGTTCACCAGCAGATCCCGGTCCTCGGGCGTGAGCCTGTCCCCGAGCTCAGCCAGCAGCGGCGCCAAGCTCCACGTGTACTCCGGCTCCGAGTGCGCGTCCGAAGCCAGCAGACCGAACCAGCCCCGCGCAAGCAGGTCGAAGAACGTCTTCTGGCAGTCCCGCCGGAACATCGGGCTGAGGCTCCCGGCCGTCCCCTGCAACACCGCGCCGGCGTTCATGCAGCCGGTCAGCACGTCGGGAGAACGCTGCACCCGCTCGTTCCGCTCCGGATGGGCGATGATCGGCGTGATCCCCGCCACCGAGAGGGTGTGGATGACCTGCTCGAAGAACAGCGGCCAGCCATTGAACGGCATCTCGATGACCACCGTCTGGCCCGTCCACCCCTCACCGCGGATGCAGAGCCGCCGCATGGTGTCGAGATCGACGTTCGCGGCGACGAGCAGGTCGACCTCGAACCCCTGGAGCAACCGGACCGGGATGCCTGCAGCCCCGGCCGCGGCGACCGCCTCCGCATGAGTCTCGCGCGCGCGCTCGCACGAGCTCTTCGTCCATCTCGTAGAGGTGAGGAGTGCACACGATGGTGCTGGTCCCCTGGCCTGCTGAAGCCTGCAGCATGCGCAGCGTGGTCTCCATATCGGGGGACCCGTGGTCCACGAAAGGGAGCACGTGCGAATGGGTATCGACGATCTTCGCGGCCGTCTCCTTCACATTGTCCTCAACTACCAGGCCCGAT
>CAWGRQ010000006.1:0-13584 GCA_963824985.1 Terriglobia bacterium | reverse complement strand
GCCAGGTTGTAACAATCCCGCCCGTGAAAGACATGCGTGCACGCGCACGCGGCCATGCCGGATGCAAAGCTGTCAAGCGCTGGCTGGTCAATCTGGTCGATTCGAACTTTGCGAATCGATCCCCATTCGCTGCAGGTGAGCGGTGCCCGCAGCTGCGCGGCAACCTGCGTCGTAATCTCGCCGATTGAAGCCACTCGGCAAAATGATCCATGCGCTCCCCAGCCGCGCATCCGCGTGCAACCGCAGCAACTTCGATCGAGCCTCGACGTACACCTCCAACACGCACCCCGAACATGAACGACTACACTTCCTGGAAGCTGCCGATGCAAGACAATGGCAAGTGCGTCGGCGGATAGCTCAGGGCAAACCCGCGAAAAACGCCGCAACTTGCCCCGCTGATGTCACCATACTCCGCATATTCATCAACTCCGCATAAGACCTTATATGCTGTGCACTGCATATCAGGGGTTTCTGTCCTTCCTGTTGCGGACGGCGGATGGCGGATACCGCCGCCCATCTCGTGGATCGAGTCTTTCCCGAGGTCCCGGTTCGGCAATGGGTGCTGTCGCTTCCCTTTGCCATACGCTACCGGCTTGCCTACGATTCGTCCCTGCTGGGGGAAGTTCTGCGGATCTTCGTGTGTGCCGTCTTTGCCTCGATCCGCCGCCGTGCCGGCATTCCTGCTTCGGACCGCCGCGCACGGTGTGGCGCCGTTAGCTTTGTGCAGCGCTTCGGAGATGCCCTCCGGCTCAATCCCCACATCCATTCCATCGTGTTGGACGGCATCTACATCGTCAATGAAAAAGGAGAAGTGGTTTTCCGGCACGTGGCGCCTCCGGGCGACGCCGAAGTGGCGCGCGTTGCCGATCGCGTTCACCGCAGCGTTGCCAGGCTTCTCGAGCGCAAGGGCCTGGGGCCGGAGGCCGCTTCGGAGGAATCGGACACGCTTCAACGAGAGGAGTCGCTGCTGGCTGAGCTGTACGGCGCATCAATTTCGGGACGAGTGGCAACCGGCCCGCGCGCCGGCCGGCGTGTCACGAAGGTTGGCGACGAGGTCGATGTGGAAAGCCAAACCACGGCTTCCGGCTCATGCTGTGCGTCAGTTGCCGGCTATAGCGTTCACGCAGGCGTCCGGATCGCGGCTCATGATCGCATGCGGCTTGAGCGTCTGGCGCGCTATGCGGGGCGCCCGCCGCTGGCCACGGAGCGGCTGTCGCTTCTGCCCGATGGAAGACTGCTCTATCGCCTCAAACGCCGCTGGCGGGAGGGAACCTCGCATGTGATCTTCGAACCCGGCGAACTGGTTGAAAAGCTGGCTGCGCTTGTGCCTCCGCCCCGCTTCAATTTGGTCAGCTACCATGGCGTTCTTGCCCCGTCGGCCGCCTGGAGACCGCTGGTCGTTCCCGTTGCGCCGGCCTGCGATGCGACCACGCACCGTAATTGCCCCGCAGTCGCTGGCGACCCGGCAAATGCTAAAAAGAAAGGGGATAACCGGCCCAGGAATTACTCCTGGGCTCAGCTTTTAAAAAGAGTCTTTGAGGTTGACGTTTTAAAATGTCCCCGTTGCGGCGGCCGCATGCGCATTCTTGCAGCGATAAATCCACCGGAAGCCATCCATAAGATTCTTGATTGCCGGGCCGCCAACGAGACCCCCGCCAATTGCAGCAGCATCGACCGCTGACCCCTACTTCTCCTGATCGGAAGGCTGCTAATCTGCTCCGCATACCAGAGGTGTCCCAAAAATCTCCTATCCTGAACCTTTGTTGAGAGTTATGATAGCAGCCAGCCAGAAAAAAGGGCCGAATTGGGCCTAGTTTACATATCGCATCTTATCAGAACTTGAGAACCGAGGACGGGGGAGCATGGGCCGGAGGAGGGCGAGAGAATCAGGCAGCTTATGCTTCCTATGTGCCTTAAGGCACACTTGCAGAGGCAACGATCCAACCAATCACAAGCACGAGAATCGTGGCTGTTTCAGGATTGAGACGCATGTGGACAGCGGTTCATTCATAGCGCAAAGCAGCCAGAGTATCCACGCGGGTCGCACGGCGCGCGGGCAGATAGGAGGCGAGCAGGCCGATGGTTGTCCAGAGAACACATACTCCCAGGTAGGTTGTTGGATCCGTGGTGTTGATGCCAAATACCATTTTTGCCATGACCCGGTTCAGCGCAAACGCTCCTGCCAAGCCAAGCATCTCGCCCACGAGGATCATCCACAGGCTTTGCCTGAGGAACAGGCCGAGTATATCCTGCTTCTGCGCGCCCAGCGCCATTCGGATACTCACTTCGTTTGTGCGCGAAGTGACCGTGTAAGCCATGACGCCATAGATCCCCACTGCAGCGAGCACAATTGCGATCACGGCAAAGATTGCGATCAGCAGCAGGTTGAATCTGCGAGGCACGCCTGATTGCAACAAAATTTGCTCCAAGGTCGCGATGCGAGTGATGGGCTGGTCCTTGTCGATCGACCATAAGGCAGCTTTGACCTGAGGAGCCAGGTCCAACGGGTCGCCCTTGGTCCGAAAGAGCAAACTCCCGAAAAGAACGCCAGGATATTGGGGGAAAGGTGTGTAGACGGCAAACTCTAACGGACCTTCCAGGCCTTGATGTCGGATATCTTCAACCAGGCCGATGATCGTAGTCCATTCCCTCTGGCGGGGACTTTTGGGTGGAGAGAAACTGATTTTCTTGCCGATCGGATTTTGGCCCGGCCAGATTTTCTGTGCTGTCATCTTGTTGATGAGAGCAACTTTGGGATACCTGCTTCCCGAAGTGTCATTTTCCGTAAACGTTCTTCCAGCGATCAGGGGAGTTCCCAGGACATGAAAGTAGTTGGGACTGACAGAATACATTTTAAAGTCAACGGGCTCCTGAGAGTCCTCGATGTACGCGTTGATCCGCTGGCCGCCTGACAACGGGATTGAGCCTATTGCTGCTGCCTCAATTCCGGGAAGGTGCTTCAACCTCTCCAGAAGTTGCAGATAAAACTGCTGGACCGCCTCATTCTGATATACGCCTCGTGTCTGATACCGGCTGCCGCTCGGCATCACTCCAAGAGTCAGCACATTGCGCGAATTGAAGCCGGCGGGAACTGACTGCATCCTGACGAAACTGTTAATCAAGAGTCCGGCGCCGATCAAAAGCATCAAGGACAATGCGACTTCGAAGATCACCAGCAACCTGCTGAAGCGTCGTCGCCTTGCCCCAGCGGTGTGAAAACCAGCCTCCTTGAGTCCAGCAACAACGTCGGTTCTCGATCCTCGGAACGCGGGCGCGATGCCGCAGATGATGCCCGTAAGCAAGGTAACTGCAACGAGGAAACCCAAGACCGTCTTGTTAATGGCGACCGCTTCCAAACCAGGCAGATTTGGCGGGCTCAATGCAATCAGGCCTCTCGTGCACCATGTGGCCAGCAAGAGCCCCAGCAGGCCCCCAATAGCAGAAAGCAACACACTCTCCGTCAAGAGTTGCCGGATCAGACGAGCCCGTCCGGCGCCCAGTCCTGATCGCAGCGCTAGCTCCCGCATCCTGTTGGCACCACGTGCCATCAGGAGGTTGGCGACATTCGCGCAGGCGATCAACAAAACAAAGGCGACGGCGCCTGCCAGCACGAGGACCTCGCGTTCCACATCGCCCACGACAATTTGATAAACAGGAACCAGTGTGATACCCCAACCCTTATTCTCCGGAAACGCTTCCTGCAATCGCCGGGCAATTCCATCCATCTCTGTCTGCGCCTGCTCGATCCCAATCCCTCGGCGAAGCCGTGCGATTACGACTGCGGCACGAAGCCTACGGGTCATGTCACCCGCTGTATTGAGGCGGACCCAACAATCAACCGGGCCACCTAATCTCGCGTTGAACTCAAAGCTTTCGGGCATCACGCCGACTATGGTGTAGTCCTTATCGTCCAGAGTAATTGCTTGTCCAATCACCATGGAATCACCGCCAAAACGACGACGCCAAAAGCCATCGCTTAAGATCACAAGTGCGCTTTCGGGAGCTTCATATTCGCCCGCTGGAAAAAGTCTTCCACGGCGGCCTGGGTTCGGAATGTCGAAAAAAATTGGGCACTGACGGACATGGACCTGATCTTTTCGGGAAATTCACCTCCTGTCAGCTTAACGTCGCTGCTTCTGAATGCGGCCATGCCGTCAAACGAGTGGGACAGGTTTTTCCATTCTATGAAATTGGGAAGCGCGGCATATGTCTTGCCGCCGGCTTTTGGGCTCGTTTCGAAAACCTGCACGAGCTGTCGCGGCTCCTCATAAGGGAGCGAATGCCAAAGAACGCCGTTCACCACGCTGAAAAACGCGGTATTGGCGCCGATACCCAACCCCAGGGTCATTACCGCCACCGCTGTGAAAGCGCGGTTCTTTCGAAGAATGCGCACACCATAGCGCAAGTCTTGCCGGAGGTCGTCAAGCCATCTGATTCCGCGCCTCTCCCGATACTCTTCTTTGACCTGTTCAACACCGCCAAGATCAATCAACGCGTGTCGACGAGCCTCTTCGTGAGACATGCCGGCCCGGAGATTGTCATCGATGTGCATCTGGAGGTGGCTTTCAAGCTCTTCGGCCAACTCCTGATCCTGGCGATCCGCGTTCAGCAGGCTGCGCAGACGCAGAAACCAAGCTCGCAGTTTTCTCATCACGACTCCTTTGCATGCGATAAGAAGCGCGCGAGAATCGACATCATCTGTTCCCAATCCCGTGCTTCGGATGCCAGTTGCTTCCTGCCTATGCGCGTAAGCCGGTAATACTTGGCCTTGCGATTGTTGTCCGACAGCCCCCACTCTGAGGAGATGCAGCCTTCCTGTTCTAATTTCAGGAGGGCGGGATAGATGGTTCCATACTTGACGGAAAGCCGACTGCCGCCAATTTGCTCGATCCGGCGGGCAATCCCATATCCGTGGAGAGGCCCCATCATTTCAAGGGTCTTCAGAATCATCAGATCCATGGTTCGTTGCCGGACATCTGTTCTATCGCTCATAACACTCCTAAAGGAAACCAATATGTAGCTTGCCACAGAGTCCTATAGGAAAACAATAAGAAAGTCGTGAGTTGGGCTCATTATCACGTCACCTCACCTGCTATCCTTTCGCGGGAGCACCCCAGCCCACAGCACGAAGATTCTCGCCAGATGTCGGTTCTTGTCAGATTCCATCTCAGATCTCCATGAATTTCTCGGGGCACCCAACTGCAACGCACTGGTTGGACGCACTGATAATGGTTTCCGAGGGAGTTCATGGATAATCTGAAACGATATGCAAAGATAACCAAATAATATGTAGTTATCGCATCTTATCAGAACTTGAGAACCGAGGACGGGGGAGCATGGGCCGGAGGGAGGGCGAGAGAATCAGGCAGCTTATACGCCTCCTATGTGCCGGGATTCAGACGCGTCAGACCAAAGTGCTTTTTCTTCTCCTGTCCCGCAAGAACTCGTGCGATCTGCCAAGTGGGCCTGATCTCTCCCTCCCTCAACTGGTACCCGGCCTCGGTCTTGCAGATCGTCGCGGCCGGCTCGTCTGCCAGGATCCACGGATTTATCCTCTGCGACCTGGTGCCGAGCGACCGCGGGATTACATTCCTTGACCGGGATCGGTTGATATTTCGGGATCGGGGTGGAGGGTCATGCTAATCCACGAGCAGTTCGGCAGCCAAAACCAAGTGTACGAGAGCGTTATACGTTCCCTAGGCGGTTCATCGGCGGCTGGCAATCCTTCCAGGGATGTTTGATCAATCCTCAGAAAACGCAGCACCATTCCAGCCGAAAGACGCGGCTGGCCTTGGGAACTATTGTTCGGACCCTGAGCTTGCGGAAAGCTGGTCCTCAATAATTCGACCTGGACCGGCCGAATTGAGACTGGCCCTACCACTCTGATGTCAACTCCTCCGCCTAAAGCCGAGCGCAAACGCTGTGTCGCTGGTGCCGAGAAGTGTGTCGCGTATCCCGACGGAGATGCTCTCCATGCTCGTGGATTCATGGGCGACACCAAGCAGTACGTGCGCAAAGGGCGAGAATCGCCCAGGCCGACGAACCTCGGGGCCGAGTAGGTATGTCTGAACGTTGGCCGAACTTCCATCCAGGGCGGTGCCGTGGTAGTAACCAAAATCAGCTTTCACGCCTAGCCACCGTAGCACGCTTAAAGAAGCCGAAAGATCCCAACCCCTCAGACTCGGATTGGTGTTCACTTCTTGAGGTCTTACCACGATGTGGCAATCTTGCCCAGGCGGAGCAAACGGACGTCTCGGTCTGGGTGAAGAGGGACGTGCGTAGGAATACCCGGCAAAGAACAAAGAGCCTATCCTGAGCCTGAGATGTGTTCCCAGCCAAAATTAGAACAAATAACAGCTGCAGAAATAATCGGGTTTTCTTCATGATATTCCTCGATTGCGGCGATAGCCCTCACTCTCCCAGCCAGTCAACGATGCATGAAAGAGTTGTGGTTCACATATTGGAGGGATGAAAACAACAATATTGGGACGCAATGCAGTACGTTTTCTTAGGAACATCCGCACGACTGTCTCAGATTAGGCAATTACTTGAGGACGTTTCTGAGAGTGTTGCTGCAGTGTCTAATAATCATCGCATAGCGCTTAAGATCGCCATGTAGCGCTCAGTCTCATCACGGACGTAAAGTGGAAATAAACCGGACCTGAACCTTTGTTGAGAGTTATGATAGCACCCAGCCAGAAAAAAGGGCCGAATTGGACCTAGTTTACATATCGCATCTTATCAGAACTTGAGAACCGAGGACGGGGGAGCATGGGCCGGAGGAGGGCGAGAGAATCAGGCAGCTTATGCTTCCTATGTGCCGCCGCGCAATTCAGATCACGGACGTGAAATGAAGCCGCTGCCCGCAGTGCAAAATCCCAGCCCATTATCCGGCGACAGCCGCGGCGTGTTTTATTGCTTCTGGAATTGATACTGCTCATACGCAGGCTCTTCTGTGAGCTCGCATTTCTTGAGGAAATCCCATAATTCCTGGTTGATCTTTCCGGACTGAACATAGTAGTTGTGATCGTGGCCTTTAATAATTGTCACCGCCACATCGAATCCCTTCGCCTTCAATCCATTCCCGGTCGCGATGACTGCCGCCGCCGGAAAGAACGGATCCCTGTCGCCCACGACGAGAGAAAGAGGAATCTTGCGTTTGGCGTAATCCATCGCGGCGAATCCCTGGGCATCCCTCCATGCGCCCGCATGAATCGCCGTGGCTGCAAAATACCTCGATTCAAACATGGATATCCCCAAAGCAAATACGGCCCCGGCGGAATGGCCGAATAAATAAACCCGGCGAGGATTGACCGGGTACTTGGATTTGAGTTCTTCGACAAGGTCGCGCAAAAAGTCAGGCCCGTCGTCCGGGGTTTTCCAGACCTGCGGATCCTGCGCGTCGGGTCCGGCAACGATGATGCCTTCTTTGGCAGCGAGGTCTTTCCATTTTTCTACGAGGGAAAGGCCGTTACGCCCCGACCCATGAAGGGTAATCAACAAAGGGGCAGAGGACTTGACGGTACCGGGCACGAAGAGGTAATACGCGCGCTTCTTACCCTGTGAAGTAATGCTCTCCTTCGAGATCTTATCCGCTCTTGCCTGTCCGGAACATGAAAGCAATAAAACGACGGCGACCAGAAAGCAGAAGCGTTTCATCATTTCCTCCATTCTGCTGCAACAAGATATGCAGGGCTGCGAGGTAACGGCAAACTGATGCTACATTCTGCCACGAAAGCCTGAGGGAGCACAACGATGAGGCGGTTTCTATTTCAGTGACTGTGGTTGGGATCGGAATCCGACCCGAGGCCTCCGGAGATTCGGAGGCCTCGGGTCGGTATCGAGTTTGTATAGCTCGTACTTATTTGGCGTTCTGGATCGGGGCGACGTCGTCGATGATCCACATGCCGCGGCCGTTCGTCGCGATGACGAGCCGGTTATCGCGCGGATGAATCTTGATATCCCAGACGGGTGCGTTCGGCAACCCGCTGCCGAGGTAGCTCCACGTTTTTGCTGTATCGGTGGTGACAAAAACGCCCAGATCCGTACCGAGGTAGAGCACATTGCTCTTCTTCGGATCTTCCCGGATCACGTTGGTCGGGCCGCCCGGCAAGTTCGCCGCGATGCTCGTCCAGGTCTTGCCGTAGTCTGTGGACTTATAGACATACGGATTGAAATCGTCGTCGTGACGGCCGATGAGCGTGATGTAGACCGTCGCCAGGTCGTATTTTGACGCGGCGATGCTCCAGACATGCTTGTAGTACGGCAGGCCGGCCGTGATCTCGGTCCAATTCGCGCCGTCATTCATGGTCACATGAACGCGTCCGTCATCGCTCCCCGCGTACAGAACGCCCGCTTTGAGGGGAGACTCGTCGAGGGCGGTCAGTTTGGCGAAGAAAATGGAATACGGCAGCTTTCCCTGCTTCGCCGGATCGAAAGCAGTGAGATCCGGACTGATCTTCCGCCAGGTTTCGCCCTTGTCGGTGGTTTTGAAAACGTACTGAAAGCCGTGATACAAGGTCGACGGATTGTGGGGCGAAATCATGGAAGCCGCGAGCCACTGGCCCCAGTATTCGGGTTCTCCCGGTTCGGGCTTTGGATAGATGGCTTTTGACGTCCACTGCCCGTTCGCATACTCGCTCCGTTCGACGTGTCCATAGTAGCCTGATGCGTACTGGATATTGGGGTTGGTAGGATCGACGGAGATCAGGGTCCCTTCACCTCCGGGAGCGCGCTCCCATCGTACGCTGGATCCGCGGCCGCCACGGCCGCCGCCGCGGGCGCCGCGGCCTGCGGCTGCAGCAGGGGATGGGCCCATGCCGACACCCCGGTAGGTGCCCGAGTCCTGCACCGAGCCGTAGGTATCGCATCTTATCAGAACTTGAGAACCGAGGACGGGGGAGCATGTGCCGGAGGAGGGCGAGAGAATCAGGCAGCTTATGCTTCCTATGTGCCGAACTCGGCCATGATGCGTCCCTGCAGGCTGGTGACCGCGCCGTAGACGTTCACCTGGGCGCGATTGAACTGCAGTTCTATGTGCCGAAGCGTGCCATGTGGGCGCCGTCGGTCATCGAGAAGGACGGCGCCTACTACATGTTTTTCGGCGCGAACGACATCCAGAACGACAATCAGGTTGGCGGCATCGGCGTGGCCCGTGCGCAGAAACCCGGCGGTCCGTTCGAAGATCACCTCGGCAGGCCTCTCGTCGACAAGTTTCACAACGGCGCGCAGCCGATCGATGCCTACGTGTTCAAGGACGAAGATGGCATGTTCTACCTGATCTACGGTGGTTGGCGGCACTGCAACATAGCAAAGCTGAACGCGGACTTCACCGGCTTCGTGCCGTTTCCCGATGGGACGACCTTCAAGGAAATCACGCCGAGCGGTTACGTGGAAGGTTCCTTCATGTTCGTGAAGGACGGGAAATACTATTTCATGTGGTCCGAAGGCGGCTGGACGGGACCGAACTACGCCGTGGCCTATGCGATCGGCTCGTCACCGCTACGGATAGGAGGAATTGGCTGCCTTTCCGCGGTTGCTCCGTGGGGCAGGCCGGCTCGGTTCCCCCTCTCCAACTTCCGATAAAAAGCAATTATGTTAACTTCGGGGCTTAGACCCCTCCCAGGCGGCATGCTACATCGAAATCGGGTCCCGGGATTCGTTTTTTTAGGCACCCGCGCCTTATTGCAGAGACTTGTGCCCCACAAGCAAATTGAAACCGTGAAACGCAAAAGGTATCCCATTGCAGATCCGTGCATGTCCCAGGATCGGCTTCACTCGACGCGCAGCGCGGTAATTGGATCGATCCGGCAGGCGCGTCGCGACGGCAAGTAGGTCGCAACCAGGCCCACGGCCAGCATCAGAGCGACGACCAGGCCCATCGTTATGGGATCGTGGGGCGTGACTTGAAACAGCAGGGCGCGAAGCAGCTGAGTGAGCCAATACGCTCCAAACAGACCGGCCAGGATGCCGCCGGCCAGCGGGGGGAGCATCAGGTTTGCGACGAGACGGCGGATGTCGCTCGGCCTGCCGCCCAGAGCCATACGGAGGCCGATTTCAGCCGTCCGCCGGTTTACGGCGTACGACAGCACACCGTAGACACCGACCGCCGCCGTAGCGAGTGCGACAGCCGCGAAGAGAGACATCAGGATCAGATAGAAGCGAGGCGTAGTGAGCGTTCTCCCGTACAGTTCATCAAATGTCGCGGTTCTTCTCAGCGTGACATTGCGCTCGAAGGCAACCGTATAATCACGCACGGCGGCAAATATCGTCGCGGGATTGCCGCTCGTCCGGACGATCAGGACCATCCCGAAGAGGTTTTCCCGCTGTGAGAGCGGAAGGTAAACCTGATACGGATTCTGCGCGCTCGCATAGCTGTTGGTCTTCACGGTTCCAACCACACCTACCACGGTTTGCCAGGGCCCGTACGGCCCCGCCCGGAAGTGCTTGCCCAGGGCATTCTGGCCGGGCCATTGGTGCTCGGCTGCACGGCGGTCGATGATTGCAACGAGAGCCGCACCGGGGTAATCCTGCGCATTGAAGTTTCGCCCCGCAATAAAAGGGATTCCCAGCGTAGCGAAGTAATCCGGAGGCACATAGAAGAGATCGAGGCCGCGCGGATTCACGTCCGCGCCGACGATATCCTCGGTGACGAATCTGCCCCCAAGGCCTCCGATGGGCGGCGCCCCTCCATGGGAAACGGTTACCGATTGAACGCCCGGCAAGGTCCGGATGCGTTCCTGCAGACGATCGGATAAGGCTTTCTGTTGAACCCGGGCAGGATAATCTTTTTCCGAGAAGGACGGCACGATGACTGCCAGGTTATCCGCCTCGAAGCCGGGATCGGTCCGGGTCATGCGCACGAAACTGTTCGCCATCAGCCCGGCGCCGGTCAGGAGCACGATCGCCAGGCTGATCTGCAGGCCCTGGAAGGCGGCGTGCAGCCTGCGCGTCGCCCTTGTGGCCCCGGCAATTCTATTTGTTGCCACGAGCCCGCCGCGGCTGCAGGCGCGCGATGCCCTGAACGCCGGCGTCAGACCGCACAACAGGCTGGTTACAAATGCCAGCGCACAAGTGAAGGCAAAAACCCTCCCATTCAAAGCCAATTCGTGAACCGAAAAAAGCGGCAGGTCGGACGGCAGGATTTTAGGAATGATTTCAACCGCGCCCGCTGCCAGGAGAAGGGCCGCCAGTGCGCCGGATGCCGCCAGAATCAAGCTCTCTATCAGGAACTGGCGCAACAGTCGGGCGCGGCCGGCGCCAATGGCGGCCCGGATTGCGGTCTCCCGCTCGAGCGTCACCGCGCGTGCCAACAGCAGGTTCGCCACGTTTGCGCAGGCGATAAGGAGAACGAAACCGACGGCGCCGAGAAGCACCAGCAATGCGGTTCTTCTCTCGCCTTGCACTAAAGAGCCGATCGCCCGGATGTCCGCATCCTGCCATGGCTGGCCGCGCCGCTGCCGGCCGATCTTCGGTGCGGCCAAGCAGACTTCGCGCGCAGCCTGTTCCAAGGAAAGGCCGGGACGCAGTCTTGCGATGATGCTGGCGCCGTCGGTCTGGTCCGTCAGCGGGATCCAGGCATCAGCAGCGGCGTATGGCGGGACTTTGAACTCGCGCGGCATGATACCCACGATGGCATGGCTGCGTTTGTCGATGATCACAGTCTTTCCCAGCACGCCGGCGTCGGCGCCGAAAGCGCGTGCCCAGAATCCCTCGCTGAGAAGGACCACCGCATCGTTGCCCTGCCTGGCTTCCTCCGGCAGGAACCCACGGCCCAACATAGGACTGATTCCAAGCAAACCGGGCATGCCGGGCGAAAAACCGCCGACCCTGATCGGCACTGCCTGAGCATCCGTGCCCGGCATGATCTCTTTGGGATACGTGTACCGTTCGATGCCCTGGAAGATATGCCGTTGCGCCCGCCAGTCCTCATATTCCTGCCGCGACATGCCGCTGTACTGGTTCATCTCCGAGGTGCCCCGCCGCATGACCTCCAGGATATCTACCAGCTGGTCCGGGTTCACATAGGGAATTGGGCGGAAGACGGCGGCGTCAACAACGCTGAAAATGGTGGTATTGGCGCCTATGCCCAGCGTCAGGGTCAGGATCGCCGTGATTGTGAAGGCAGGGCTGCGGCGGAGTGAGCGCAAGGCGTGGCGTGCGTCGAGCCACAGGGTTTCGACAAATCCAATGGTGTTCATGTAGTAAATCTGCTCGCGAATGAAGGCCGGGTTGCCGAACTTTTTGTGCGCGGCGTAACGCGCCTCTTCCGGAGGCATGCCCCTCGCGAGGTTCTCGTCGACTTCGATCTCGATGTAGGATTGGATTTCGCGGGCTCGCTCGTCATCCCAATGGCTGCGGCGGAAGAAACGGCTCCATCCCATCGCCTTACTCCGTGGCGGGCCGGAGAATTCGATTGATCGCGCGCACGAGCTGGTCCCAGCGGCCGGTCTGTTCCGCCAGCTGCCTGCGGCCCGCAGGCGTCAGGCGGTAATATCTGGCCTTACGGTTATTCTCCGATGTGCCCCAGAAAGATGCGATCCACTTCCGATCCTCGAGGCGGTGCAGCGCCGGATAGAGGGATCCGTGCTCGACCTGGAGGACATCTTCCGAGCGGCGCTCGATCGCATGGGCAATCGTATGGCCGTGAGCCGGACCCGAGGCCAGCGTTTGCAGTATCAGCAGGTCCAGGGTGCCCTGGATCATCTCTCCCTGCATCGGCGGCGTCCCTTTTTTTGGCATGATCCCAATCATACTCCAATAGATTATCTACCTAAAGAAAAATAAAAGCACCTGGCTGTCCTGTCCGAAGTTCTGCGGGATCCTGTGCAGAAAAAGCGCATGGGCGAATCCGCACTGGCGCACAGCCGCCTCATCCGCTCCGAGGACGTTCTCGATCAACTTTTGGCAGATCTGAACCTGCTGGGAAGTGCGGAGAAGGGAACCCCCGACAGCCCCAACCCGGCCGTCGCAGAGGAATCGGACTGCGGGTCACTTTGGGAAGAGCTCTACGAACTTGTAAAGGGATAATGCAGGGGCAATGGGAGTATCACCTGCATTCCTTCCAGCCCCGCAGCCAGCCCGGGTCTATCAGGACTGGATTGCTCCGCTCCTCCCTCCGGGAGCCTGAAGGGAACCGCAACGCTCAAAGCCGCGCTAATCGAACGCATGAGCTCCCTGGGAATCATGGATAACGTCTCAGCGGAGGATATCTCAAAAAACGGCGACGGGAACGCGGCTGCGGCGCTCGAGCGGGTAACGGGAGTTTCGGTAGTGGACAACAAATTCGTTTTTGTCCGCGGTTTGGGGGAAAGATATAGCAATACCATGGTGAATGGTTACGTCCTCCCTTCCACGGAACCGGAACGGAAGGTCATGCCCCTCGACCTTATTCCTTCAGGCCTGATAGACAGGATTACGACCCTGAAGAATTTCACTCCTGACCAGCCGGGTGATTTCTCGGGCGGCCTGGTCAAGATCGACACCATCGAGTTTCCCGCGGAGGGGATGGTGCGGTACAGCACGACCCTCGGGTACGATACCAATGTCTCAACACAGCACTTTCTGAACTACCCGGGCAGCAGC
>CAWGRQ010000005.1:0-41360 GCA_963824985.1 Terriglobia bacterium | reverse complement strand
GCACATAGGAAGCATAAGCTGCCTGATTCTCTCGCCCTCCTCCGGCCCATGCTCCCCCGTCCTCGGTTCTCAAGTTCTGATAAGATGCGATATGTAAACTAGGCCCAATTCGGCCCTTTTTCCTGGCTGGGTGCTATCATAACTCTCAACAAAGGTTCAGGATAGGAGATTTTCTTGGACACCTCTGGTATGCGGAGACAGATTGGCAGCCCCCCGATCAGGAGAAGTAGGGGTCAGCGGTCGATGCTGCTGCAATTGGCGGGGGGTCCTGTTGGCAGACCCAGGCAATCAAGAATCTTATGGATGGCTTCCGGTGGATTTATCGCTGCAAGAATGCGCATGCGGCCGCCGCAACGGGGACATTTTAAAACGTCAACCTCAAAGACTCTTTTTAAAAGCTGAGCCCAGGAGTAATTCCTGGGCCGGTAATCCCTTCTTTTTAGCATTTGCCGGGTCGCCAGCGACTGCGGGGCAATTACGGTGCGTGGTCGCATCGCAGGCCGGCGCAACGGGAACGACCAGCGGTCTCCAGGCGGCCGACGGGGCAAGAACGCCATGGTAGCTGACCAAATTGAAGCGGGGCGGAGGCACAAGCGCAGCCAGCTTTTCAACCAGTTCGCCGGGTTCGAAGATCACATGCGAGGTTCCCGTCCCGCCAGCGGCGCTTGAGCCGATACAACAACCGGCCGTCAGGAAGCATGCTCAGACGCTCCGTCGCCACCGGAGGACGGCCCGCATAGCGGCACAATCGCTCCAGCCGGACCCGGTCGCGCGCAGGGACGCAGACCCCGGCATGGACGCTGAACCCGGCAACCGCCGCGCAGCACGGCCCCGAGGGCATCGATCCCTCTTCCGCAGCAATCCCGTCCCCCACTTTCACCACACGATGCCCGGCGCGCCGTCCCGTAGCCACCCGCCCCGTTACCGAAGCCCCGTAGAGTTCCGCCAGCAAGGGCTGGTCGTGCCAAAGAGTATCGGTTTCCTCAGGGTCGTCCCGCGGCCTCAGGCCGCGCCGCTCCAGTAGCCGGGCAACAAGGCGTTGAACACGATTCGCCACCCGCGCCACTTCCGCGTCGCCCGGCGGAGCCACACGCCGAAACATGATGTCATTCCCTTCACCCAGATAGAGGCCGTCCAGCGCCAGAGTGTGGAAGTGGACGTTCAGATTCAACGCGTCGCCGAAGCGCTGCACGAAACTGACGCCGCCGCACCGGGCCTGCCGGTTCGAGGAGGGAATCCCGCCACGGCGACGGATCGAGCCAAACACCGTGCGCACAAATATCTGCAGGACATCCCGGACCAGGGAGGCATCGTAGGCGAGGCGGTAGCGCAGGGAAAACGGCAGCGACAGCACCCATTGCCGGACCGGCACCTCGGGAAAGACCCGGTCCACCAGGTGCGCGGCAGTGTCCGCCATGCGCCGGCCGCCGCAAGATGGACAAAAGCCCCGAATATGCAGTGCACAGCATATAAGGTCTTATGCGGAGTTGATGAATATGCGGAGTATGGTGACATCAGCGGGGCAAGTTGCGGCGTTTTTCGCGGGTTTGCCCTGAGCTCTGCCACGACACACTCCGCATATTCTTTTTGCCACTGACGACTTCCCGGAAAATGTATTCGTTCACATTCAAGGAGGTTGTCATGTTGGAGTATTACATTGAGCCTAAATTCAAAGTACTCCAGTTGCGCGGATGCGCGGCTGGGGAGCACATGGATCATTTTGCCGAGTGGCTTCAATCGGCAGGATACAGACGCAGGCCCGCGCAGCTGCTGCTGCGGGGCGCAGCCCACCTCAGCCAATGGGGATCGATTCGCAAAGTTCGAATCGACCAGATTGACCAGCCAGCGCTTGACAGCTTTGCCCATCATGTGGCCACGTGCGCGTGCACGCATGTCTTTCACGGGCGGGATTGTTACAACCTGGCAGGGGCTAGACGATTTGTCGAGCATTTGCAGCGTAGAGGGATCTTGCCGCCTGCGGAGCTCAAATCTCGACCACTGCCATTCTTGGTGGAAGCATTCAGTGATTGGATGCGCAACCATCGTGGCGCCACAGAATCGACGATCGCGCAGTATGT
This sequence comes from Terriglobia bacterium, assembly GCA_963824985.1. Lineage (GTDB taxonomy): Bacteria > Acidobacteriota > UBA6911 > UBA6911 > UBA6911 > JAFNAG01. The sequence goes on along the minus strand of CAWGRQ010000005.1, from coordinate 39,282 downwards.
GCAGATTGCGAATGAGTTTCTTGCAGATGTTGGCACGGACACCGGTCAATATGATGCGACTGTGGTGCGAAAGTTCATCCTTGCGAAAATGGGCCGGACCGGACAGAGCCGCGCCAAGTCAGTTGCGAACTCCATTCGGATGTTTCTGCGTTTCCTCTCAACCTACGCCTACTGTTCATCGGATCTCATTGGGGCGGTTCCCAGGATAGCCCATTGGAGGCTATCCTCATTGCCACGGTACATATCGACCCAAGACATCGAGCGATTGGTTGGGGCATGTAATCCGTCCACTGCCGGTGGAGCACGGGACCGGGCGATTATTCTTCTTCTGGCTCGCCTCGCTCTCCGCGCCGGTGATGTTCGAGAGCTGCGGTTCCAGGATATCGACTGGTCCAACGCACGCCTGCGAGTCGCCGGCAAGGGACGCTCGGAAACCCGGCTTCCCCTTCCCCAGGATGCCGGAGATGCGATTCTGCATTATTGGCAGAATTTTCGTCCGCGTGTGAATGATAACCATGTCTTTTTGAGAATCCGCCCGCCGTTTGGGCCCCTGCCTTCCAGCGGCCCAATCTCGAGCTTGGTCGGTCGAACTCTGCGGAGAACGGGTATCCAGGCTCCATCCATGGGGGCTCACCTGCTCCGCCACTCCTCAGCAACTGCAATGCTGCGGCAGGGTTCATCCTTGGAAGTTATTGGCGCAGTGCTGCGCCATCAGTCGGTGGAAAGCACGGCCCATTACGCCAAAGTCGATTGGATGCTGCTACGTTCCGTCGCTCAGCCATGGCCCGGCAAAGGAGGCTCGTCATGCTGAAACAGACTATCGAACGATACCTTGAGCTGCGACGTGCAGCCGGATTTGAGATGAAGGTGGACCGAGGTCTGCTGCATGATTTTGCCCGCTTTGCCGCGGATCGCTGCGAAACCAGGGTGCGGCGACAGACCGCCATCGATTGGGCGGCCAAAGCGCCGTCGCCCCCGCAGCGAGAATGCCGCCTCGGAATGGTGCGCCGTTTTGCCGATCATGCGCGCGCTGAGGATCCAGCGCATGAAATAATCCCTCCAAAGGTTTTTGCCAGCGGACCACGCAGGCGGACTTTCCCTCAGATCTTTTCGCCGGAAGAATTGCGTCAGCTTCTGGACGCCACCGCCAATCTCCGCCCCAAAGGTTCGTTGCGGCCGCTGACCTATTACACGCTGTTCGGGCTTCTCTCCGCGACGGGTTTGCGTATCTCGGAGGCGATGCACCTGGTGGTGGATGATGTCACTGCCGACGGACTCATCGTTCGCAAGACCAAGTTCCGCAAGAGTCGGATGCTGCCGTTGCATGAAACCACACAAGCGGTATTGGAGCATTACCTCCAGCAGCGGCAGGCTGTTGCCGGCAGCGATAACCGCGTCTTCATTTCAACAAAAGGACGTGCTCTCACCTATGCCATGATCAACGGCACCTTCCATTTTCTGTTGAAGCGGCTTGACTTGCGTTTGAAACCGGGCCAACGGCCTCGCATCCACAACCTGCGTCACCTTTTCGCAGTGCGTGCCTTGGAGAACTGCACTGGAGACTATGACCGGGTCACGCGTCAAATTCTCGCTCTATCTACCTATCTCGGCCACACGCACGTGACCGACACATACTGGTATCTTCAGGCCACCCCCTGTCTGATGGCCCGCATTGCCGATGCCTGCGAACTATTCATCCAAGGAGAAAAACCATGACCGAAATTGCAACTCATATCACAGCGTTTTTGCATCAACGACTCGGGATTGAGCGGGCAGTCAGCCCCCACACCCAGGACACGTATGCCTATGCTTTCCAGCTTCTTTTCGACTTTGCTAGCCGCAAGCAGGGAGTTCGGCCTTCAGCCCTACAACTGGAACAGCTTGATGCCAGGCTCGTTCTTGGGTTTCTGGAGGACCTTCAAAAGACACGCGGCAATAGCGCACGAACTCGTAACGCACGGTTGACCGCTATCAAATCGTTTATGCACTTTGTCGAATACCGTGTGCCTTCTGCGCTTGAGCAAATCAAACAAGTCCTGAGTATCCCTCTCAAGAAAACCGATATTCGTCTTGTAAACCATCTCATTGCCGAACAGTGCAAAGCCATTCTCGACGCTCCTGATCCGTCAAAACGACTCGGGATCCGCGACCGAACGATGATTCATCTCGCTATTACCGCTGGACTACGAGTTTCCGAGTTGGTCGGACTTCGTCTCGAAGATGTTTCCTTTCAATCGCGCTACCTGGATCTCCATGTGAGAGGTAAGGGCCGCAAGGACCGCATCCTCACGCTCTGGAAGGAGGTGTCGAATTCGGTCCAAGCCTGGATGGCGGTCCGTGGTGGAACACAGGTTCCCGAACTATTTCTCAACGCTCGCGAGAAGCAGATGACCCGCTCCGGCTTTGAGTATGTGCTTGCAAAGCACACCGCCGCAGCCTGCGGCGTTTGTCCATCGCTGCGCGGCAAGCGGGTATCTCCGCATGTCTTGCGCCACTATCTCTCCCTCCTGACTATGTCTCCTCCCGCCAGGCTGACCTGATTTTTCTGGGCGCAGGGGCACAGCGATAGCGACATAGTGGACTCCGTTGCCGTCCCCGTGCAGGGGAGAAAGGAGTCTACCGTGAAGTGTGTCATCAATTACCGAATAGTTCTGACGCGAGTACCTGACGGCCCGCTCGCAGCCCACATCGACGCTTTTGCCGACTCGCAAAGCACGCAGGGATATGCCCAGTATTCGATATACCGGCAGGTGCTGCTTGCCGTGGATTTCAGTCATTGGCTGAAGCAAAAGGGAATCGATTTAATCGATGTCAGTTCTGATCATTCCTCGCAGTATTTGCATGATCGGGCTCGACGCGGGATGCCACGCCAAGGCGATGCCGCCGCGCTCAGGCACCTCCTGGAGTTTCTCCGGCATGGGAGCCTGATCGCCGCGGAGAAAGTTGCCACACCTCAACTGACCCCGGCGGAGCGCTGCGCGTGGTCGTACGCACAGCACTTGCGCGTTGCGCGCGATCTGGCCAGAACCACGATCGTCAACTACGTGCCGTTCGTTCGTGGATTTCTTACAGATCGATTCGGCAGTGGCCCGGTAAGACTCTCACGCCTGAATGCCGGCGATGTCGTGCGATTTGTCCGGCGCCAAGCGCGGCTGCTGCATCTGAAACGGGCGAAGCTCATGACCACCGCCCTGCGCTCCTTCCTGCGGTACGCGCGCTATCGTGGAAATGTGGCGAGGGATTTGGCGGCTGCCGTACCCATCGTTGCGAACTGGACGATGTCATCGATCCCTCGTGCGATTGGGGCGCACCAGATCCGTCAGCTGCTGACCAGTATCGATCGGCGTACCGCGATCGGCCGTCGCGACTACGCCATCCTGCTTCTACTCGCGCGATTGGGGTTGCGTTCAGGAGAAGTGGCCTTTCTTGAGCTTGAGGATATTGACTGGGACGCTGGGCAGGTAAGTGTTCGAGGCAAACGAGGTAATCGTAGCGCCCTTCCCCTGCCCGCGGATGTTGGTGCGGCGATAGCCGCGTACCTGCACCATGGGCGCCCGTGCAGCACGAGTCGTCGCGTATTTCTGCGCAGCAAGGCTCCCGTCCGCGGCTTTCTGAGCCAGTGTGCGATCGGATCTGTCATTCGGCATGCGCTCCAGCGCGCCCGCATCCAGGCTCCGACAACCGGCGCCCATCAGTTTCGCCACGCGCTGGCGACCCAGATGTTGCGCCGAGGGGCCTCACTGACAGAGATCGGCGAGGTTTTAAGGCATCGCAGTCCCCAGACCACCATGATTTACGCCAAGGTGGACCTCAGTGCATTACGGACGCTCGCGTTGCCGTGGCCAGGAGGTGCGCGATGACCACGCTTCGGCAAGCAGTGCAGGAGTACTTACGCATGCGGCGCGATCTCGGATTTAAGCTGCGTAGGCCCGGCAAGGGATTACTCGATTTCGTCCGATTCATGGAGCAGCATCGGGCGTCCTACATCACCCAGGCGTTGGCGCTCGTCTGGGCGAAACAACCATCGCATGCTCAGCCGGCGCGTTGGGCACAACGACTGAGCTTCGTTCGAGGATTCGCGCAGTATCGCAGCGCGACCGACCCCCGCACGCAAGTTCCGGCAGCGGGTCTGTTGCCCTTCCAGCCCAAGCGGGCACGACCGTACCTGTATTCCGATGCCGAGATCCGCAGCCTCCTACAAGCCGCGCTCAACATGCCATACCGTTATGATCGCGGTCGATTGCGCCCCTGGGTCTACTACTGTCTCTTCGGGCTCCTCAGTGTCTCCGGGTTGCGCCTCGGCGAAGCCTGCAACCTTGAGCTTGGCGATGTCGATCTCAAGACTGCGGTATTGAACATCCGCGGCGCCAAATTCGGTAAGACGCGGCTGGTGCCGTTGCATGCCTCGACCTGCGCGGTGCTGGTCAAGTATATCCGCAAACGCACACGCCATTGGAGGAAACGGCCGGTGTCCCCCTATTTATTTGTTTCCAGCTGGGGTAATCGTTTGGATGCCGGCGACGTTCATCGAACATTCTATGCGTTGTCCCGCCAGATCGGTCTGCGCGGTGCATCTGCCAGTCATGGTCCGCGTCTGCACGACCTGAGGCACCGATTCGCCACGCGCACCCTGGTACGCTGGTATCGGACCAATCAGGACCCCGAGCGCAAGCTGCCGCTCTTGTCCGCCTACCTCGGACATGTGCACGTGGCTGATACCCAGTGGTACTTAAGCGGATCACCGGAGTTGATGCGCGAGGCAATGCGCCGGCTCGAACACCGATGGGAGGATCGGCCATGACTACTACCGCCAGCCTTGCTCCCCTGTTGGAACGCTTCTTCACACAGCGATTGATGCAGCAGCGCCAAGCGAGCCCCCACACCATCAGCTCCTACCGCGATACCTTTTGTCAGTTCCTGAAATTCGTGCAGGAACGATTGCATAAGCCCCCGTCACGCCTGAACTTCGAGGAGATCGAGGCCCCTTTGATCGTGGCGTTTCTCGATCATCTGGAGCACGACCAAGGGTTGAGCATTCGCAGCCGGAATCTGCGCCTCACCGCGCTCCATTCTTTCTTTCGCTACGCGGCGTTCGAGGCCCCTGCCCACTGCGCACAAATCCAGCGGGTGCTCGCCATTCCCAGCAAGCGCTTCACGCGCACCTTGGTCCAGTTTCTCACGCGCCCGGAAGTCGAGGCTTTGCTCGCTGCTCCGGACCAACGCACCTGGTTTGGCCGGCGGGATCACGCTTTTCTCCTCGTGGCCGTCCAGACGGGTCTCCGAGTATCCGAGATGACCGGGCTCACCCGCAATGACATCGTGCCGGGCACCGGCGCTCATGTTCGTGTCATCGGCAAGGGACGCAAGGAACGATGCACTCCCCTTGCTCGAGCCACACGTGCCGTACTGAATGCCTGGCTGCGTGAGCCGCAACGGGGTGATGGGAATATCCTGTTCCCCAGCACCAAAGGCAACCGTCTCACCGTTCACGGTGTGCAGTACCTACTGAACAAGCATCGCCTGACCGCCTCCAAGGTGTGCCCATCATTGAAGTGCAAACGCGTGACCGTTCACCGCCTCCGACACACCATGGCCATGGACCTTCTCCAAGCGGGTGTCGATCGTTCTGTGATCGCATTGTGGCTCGGCCATGAGTCGGTAGAAACGACGCAGATCTATCTCGAGGCGACCTTGGCGATGAAGGAGCAGGCACTCGCGCGAACCATACCGCCCAATGGCAGAACGGCCAGGTATCACCCGAGCGATCAACTCCTCGGATTCCTCAAGAGCCTGTAGGCTCCAGAAAACTATGTTGCCAATACGCTCGCCGCCTCGGCGTTGTGAACCGAGTCTTCCGCTGTGAGCGGACCCCTATCCGACATCACCCGACATAGTCAGGAGGGAGAGATAGTGGCGGCTATGTCGTCAACGACATAGGCGCCACAGCTGTGCCCTCAACATCCTCCAGGCAACGGGCGACATTCGTAAAGTCGCCTTGTGGCTTGGTCATGAGAGTATCCAGACAACAGAGGACTATCTCCGAGTGGATGTCACGCAAAGAATTGGGGTCCTCAATGCAGTAACTCCGCCGCAATTGCGGCCCGGCAAGTTTCGTCCTCCTGACAAGTTGATTGCCTCGCTTCACGCGTAAATAATATGCGGAGTGCGTCGTGGCGGCGGTCAGGGCAAACCCGCGAAAAACGCCGCAACTTGCCCTGCTGATGTCAGCGTACTCCGCATATTCATCAACTCCGCATAACCCCGACATTTGCAGGAAAACGGGACGACCCGGTCCTGCCGGCACGCGTCGCAGTGAACGCGGAGAAAACCATAAGCCAGGATGCCGCATTCGAGGAAAGAACGCAGCTCCCGCTCGACAAAACGGGGCACCCGGCGATCGCGCTCATGCTGCCGGGCCAGGAAGGTTTCCAGATGCCATGCCACCACGCCAAACAGGACGCTCTCTTCAGGATGGCGCGGCCGGTACACCGCATGCGCTTCGCAGACAAGGCGGGAAACCCAGCCTTGCGGAAGAGTTCCGGCCCCGGTTGGCGCTTCCGACAAAAAGCCGCCTACCGGATATTGGCGAATCATCGCACTCACAAGGTCTCCTGTGGTCACGGGCCACAACCTATCTAACTGCCCGCAGTCGATTTGAGCCGGAAATTTCCAGGGTAAGGGCTGCAGCGCCCGGGCTTAGGGCCTGTCAAGAAATAACGTTTACACTTTGGCGCGAGCACCGTCGCACCTGCGGTGCTCCTGGGGCGGGCAGATGCCAGGCACCGCGACGCAGGCGATGTGGTGACATCGTCGAGGAGCGGCAACGCCGCAGATGCCCGCCCGCCGCCGCGCCCCTTCGGGCTGCGGCCCGCAGGCCCGCTGGCCGCGTTGCTCACTCCTTACATACCACCACGGGTATGCTCGTCGCTCGCGCCTTGCCAGCGGGCCTGGGGGCCTGCAGCAAAGTGCAAACGTTATTTCTTGACAGGCCCTTAGGAGGGAAAAACACCCGAAGATTGCAGCTTTGTATAGCGGCCCGCCAGGTCGCCATAACATGCAAAGGAGGCCGAAGAGCCCGGCACCCCAGGCACCTGACGAGATGGAACAGGGTAGAGGCGCCAAAGCGGCAAGCTTTTTTCAGTCGGTCCCGGTGGCGAATGCGGCGCAGGACGGCGATCGGCGTTCACCGTTGCTGATCGAGCTTCAGGCGATGATCATAGCCGGGGCGAAACGTGCCGCACCAACATGGAACCCCTTCAGGCAGCCCGCTGCCAATCGCATCGGTGATGCAGACCACCGTCGCGTGGGAATGAAAGCGGGTTCGGTTCGCTACGCCCTTCCTGTGAGACTCTTTCATTCTCGACTTCATGCCGGTTTATCCCGGCGCCCTGCATGGTTATACTATCCCTGCATCAGGACGAAGGGACAGTATAACCAGGTACCGGAAGAAAGAAGGAGATGACCGTTATGCAATCCCGCAAATTCCGACGAGTTCTGTCAGCAGCGACACAGGCGGCCATGGCGTTCGTCGTACTTTTCTTTGCCGACTGCGGAGGGCAGGCGCCCGGCGGGGCGCGGCTGACCGGTGACTGGGACTACTATCGCATGCTGGGGGCCGCGCCGAACGGCGGTTTCGAAGCGCGCCGCCGCTTCGGCTTCGCCCATTTCGACGGTTCGTCCGCGGATGGCGCGTGGTTGCGACGCCGGAGCGGCGAACCGCTCGAGTCGATCACGGCCGTCAACCTCACCGGCAACAACCTTGTCCTCTCGCTCGGCGACGACCGCGCCATCAGGGCGACCGTCGCCGGAGACACCATCACCGGCCGGATCTATCGTGGAGACCAGCCGATCGATCGGATCTGGCTCACGCGGCGCACCAGCGCGCCCGCATGGGAACCGAACTACCCGCTCTGGCCGGGCGCTGTCTCGGAGCCGACCTTCGCGGTCAAGATCGACCCGGCCGTACCCATGACAGCCCGCGACGGCACCACGCTCATGAACTTCGTCGCCAGGCCTGACGGCGACGGTCCGTTCGGTGTCGTCCTGGAACGCACGCCCTACCTGCGCACCGACAAGGCGAACGGCGAGTTCTGGGCGTCGCGGGGCTACATCTACGTGAAGCAGGACGTGCGCGGCCGCGGCGGGTCCGGCGGAGTGCTGGACATGAACGCCATGCAGGAGCAGGACGGGTACGACGCCGTCGAGTGGGCGGCGGCCCTGCCGGGCAGCAACGGAAAGGTGGGCATGATCGGCCGCTCGAATCCCGGCCTCTACTGCTGGTACGCCGCGATAGCCCGACCTCCCCACCTCGCCACGATCGCACCCGTGGTGGCCACGGCCGATCCGCTGCGGCTCGTGCCATACATCGACATGGTGTTCTCCCCCACCATCATCCCGTGGCTCTGCCTGACGGGGGTGAAGGAAACGATGTCCGACATCAGCAACGTCGACGAGGTCCGGGCGTTCAACCACCTCCCGGTCATCGAAAGCGCCGAGCTGGCCGGTTGTCCTCGTCCCCGCTTCTGGGACGACTGGTTCGATCACCAGCAGGAGGATGACTACTGGCGAGCCCTGAGCATCGAACGCCGCCTGGACCGCGTGAAGGTGCCGGTACTGGGCATCTCCGGCTGGTACGACGACGCACGCGGGACCATCCGCAACTACGTGGGACTGAAGGCGCTGCCGCGTCATCCGTTCCAGCGCGTGGTCATGGACCCCGGCTCGCACAAGGGCATCGACTACGTCAACGGCGACTTCGGGCCCAAGGGACGCATCGACCACCGGGCCCTTCAGCTCCGGTGGTTCGACCACTATCTGAAAGGGATCGAAAACGGCGTAGATGCCGAGCCTCCCCTGGATCTCTTTATCATGGGCGACAACACCTGGCGACAGGAGCGCGAGTGGCCGCTGGCCCGCACGGTGTGGACTGATTTCTACCTCCGGCAAGGAGGAGTTTTGGACACCGTCGCCCCCGGCAACGAGGCCGCCGACGAGTACCGGTACGATCCAGGCAATCCCACCCCCTACCTCGTGGACGCCCGGGAGCTGGAGCTGAACATCAATGAAGACTACCGGGAGGTTCATGCCCAACGCACCGATCTTCTGACCTACACAACAGCGCCGCTGAAGAAGGACACTGAGGTCACCGGACCGATGACGGCCACCCTGTGGGCCGCCACCGACGCACGGGACACGGACTGGAACGTCATGATCCTCGACGTCTACCCCGACGGGAGGGCGATGCGCATCCAGGACGGTGTAGCCAGGGCCCGCTTCCGCAACGGCTTCGACCAGCCCTCGCTCCTGAAGCCGGGGGAAATCTGCCGGTACGACATCGACTTGTGGTTCACGGCCCTGGTGATCCCTGCGGGGCACCGCATCCGGGTGGCGGTGGCGTCCGCGGCATTTCCCAAGTATGACCGGAACCTCAATACGGGCGGGGACAACGAGCGGGACACGAAGTACGTGGCGGCGCAGCAGCGGATTTTCCACGACGCGGCGCATCCGTCACGGGTGCGGCTGCCAACCATCCCGCGCTAGCTTCAGAAAAAGGGCTCAAAAAAGGGCGGTAACCCTCAATTATGGCTCCTGATAAGACCTAAGGGCTGCGATACAACAATAAGAGTGGTCCGTCCCCATCCGGCCCTCACTCCTGTTGAAACCCGGCATCCGGGGTTTGATACTATGAGGTCATGCGCGTTCTGTTGGTCAATCCCCCGATCTACGATTTCACCGCCTTCGATTTCTGGCTTCGCCCTTACGGCATGCTCGGCGTGGCCGGTGGGATTCAGCACGCCTGCGATCTGACTTTTTTCGACTACTTAACCTCCACCCGGCGCGATGCCTGGGGCCGGGGCAGGTTTTTCGACCAGCCGGATGCAAAGCCTGCCATCTTCCACGACCTCACGCGGCGCTTCCGCCGCTTCGGCCGGCCGAGGGAGGAGTTCAAGGCGTTTCTGAAGGGGAAGAACTTCGATCTGGCGATGATTCAGACCTCAATGACGTACTGGTACCCGGGCGTCAGGGAGGTGGTCGAAGACCTTCGCCGGCATGCGCCGCATATGCAAATCATTCTCGGCGGGGTATACGCGACACTATGCCCCGCCCATGCCCGCTCCCTGGAGGTTGATCTGGTCGTGGAGGGGGGCAATCTTGAACCATTGTGGCGCATATTGCCTGCGCCGGCAGCCTCCGGGCCCTATCGCGATCCGTCCATGGGAGACGTGGCCGTGATGAAGATTACCGACGGCTGCCCTTTCCGCTGCACCTACTGTGCCGTGCCGTTGCTGTGTCCACAATTCGATGCCAGGCCCACGGCCGAATGCCTGCAGGAGGCGCGCGGCCTGGCCCGAGCCGGGGTCCGGCACATCGCCTTTTATGATGACGCCCTCCTGTTCAGAGCCGGGGAAGCGCTGCAGCCGTTTCTGGAGGGGGTCATGCGGGAACAACTCCGATTTTCCTTTCACACCCCCAATGCCCTCAACGTCCGGTTCCTGACACCCCAATTGGCCCAACTCATGGTCCTGTCGGGATTCCGCAGTTTCTTCCTGGGACTGGAAAGCACGGCATCCGGATGGCTGCAGAAAACCGGCGGCAAACTGTCGGTGAACGAATTCGCGGCAGCCGTGGCCTGCCTGCGCCGGGCGGGCGCGCCATCCGTCACCGCCTACATCATCATCGGCCATCCGGATACCGATGCCCAGGAGGTCGAAGCCTGCATGCATTTCGCGCACGACCAGGATGCGCGCATCCTGCTTTCGGAATTCGCGCCGGTACCCGGCACCATCGACGGCGAACGCTGCCGCCAATGGGTGGACCTCGACGAGCCGCTCGCCCACAACAAGACCGCTTTCACCATCCGGCGCCTCGGAGCCGACGAGGTGAAGCGGCTCAAATCTCTGTGCCGCAGCCTGAATTCCGCGCTGCCAGCAAGTGGAACATGAAGACGGAGGGATGGCACTTTCAAGCAGTTGCCATCATTAGTCCGGGCGACCTGCTCCGAAAATAGCTCTTTGCGCCCTCGCGCCCTTGCGTCATTGCGTTAAAAAAAAACAACGCAAGGACGCCAAGACGCAAAGTCGCAAAGCCAAAAGATTTTCATGCGTCACCGCGTGCGCCTATGGCGCACCCGGTGACGCATGAAAAGGTTGTGCCTCTCCGATTGGAAATTGTCGGGGTCGGAATCGCTATCGCAATCGGTATCGCTTTCGGCTTTTTCGGACTGGGAAGGCCGATTGGGACTGCGATTGCGACCCCGATTCCGATGCCGACCTCGATGGTTGGTGAGTGTAGAGCCTGTTTTTGGAACAGTGTTTCGCCTGCGGTGTCAAGCTAGGCTATAATGGCGCCGGTCTTCTAGAAAATTCCAGCGGAGGCGGTGATGAAAAATCGTGGTGCTGTGTGCGCAGCTGTTGCCGGTGCGTCCCTTTTGCTCATAGTTCTTGCCTATGGCGGGCCAAAGGATTTCTGGGTGGTCAAACCTTATACGGAGTGGACTGCCGCGGAGGTAGGGAAAATCCTCGAGAAAAAATCTCCCTGGACCCATGTGTTGCTGCTGGTACCTGCCGATCCAGGAGGCGGCCGCAGTTCTGCGCGCAGTCCGAATCCGACCTATTCGACGCCTGTATACATCACCTGGAATTCGCGGATTGTGCGCCAGGCCATCGTGCGCAAAACGATTCTGGAATTCCCGGAAACCCCCAAGGCAGAGACCGACAAGGTACTGAACTACCAGCCACCGACGCTGGAGATATTCGTAAACGGTCCGGTGCTGGGCGGCGGCCGGGGGGGAGGCCAGGCGGAAGTCAACGCCACATTCAAGCAAAAGACCTTCTTGCAGAAGAAGAATAAGGAAAAGATCCCCTTAGCGGACTTGGTCATGCCGAGCGGCGGGCGCGGTTCCTTGACGCTGCTGTTTGCCCGCGAAGTGGAGGGGAAACCCAGGTAACACTCGAGGACAAGGAGATCACGCTCGTGATCAGGATCGGGGAAAACGACTACAAGTTCGTTTTCAAGCTGGCCGAAATGACGGTCGACGGAAAGCTGGAAATCTAGCCCAACTTCCGCATTCGCCGGAGCAGAATCTATTGTTTATGAGGGTTTCCGCTTCTTTTCAGTCACTATAATCAGGCTGCCGGCGTCCAGATCTTGACCGGCGTCATGACCTCCATAGGCACTCCCAGCGTTTTATAGATCTCTCGATGCGTGGTTTCAGGTGTCGTGCCCTTGCGGATCCTCAATATCCCTCCCGACTGAGTCGGCAGTGCCACCGTCACAACCTGGTGTGTGCTCAGTTCGTCGCGCAGCGTGGCCCAGGAAGTGTGGATCCCATCGTCCAGGAAATACTGCTCGATGACCGCCAGCAGATGATAGGCCAGTACACAGAGAAAAATATGGGTCTGCGTCCGGTGCTTGAGTTGATGGAAGATCGGCCGCTCCATCAGCGGAGTCTTCATATCCCGGAATGCGTCTTCGACTCTCGTCAGAAGAATGTAGGTGCGCCAGATCTCCTCGGCCGTCAAGTCCTGACGATCCGTCTTGAGCACGTAGCTGCCATCCAGCTTAACGGCGATGGCCTTCTTAGCGGAATCTTCACGCCAGCTGATGATCTTGCCCTCGACGTCGTGCTCGATCGCATAATATCGCGCCACGCGCGGATAACGCTCCTTTAACCGGCCGATCGCCTGGTGGATCTTGTCCGCCCGCTTCAGATGCCCTTGTTCAACGCGCTGCTTCAGACGATCGAGGTCCTTCAGTAGTCTTCCCTCCTGTTTCTCACGGATGGCCCGATCCTTCTGCCGAGGGAACAGATGGTACGCTGGCGCGGACCTTTGGGGGTGTGAACGGATTCGACGAGGAGGTGGTTGGTGTAGGTTTTGCCTTTGTATTCTCGCGTGCTCTTGCGGATGTACATTACACACTATGTATATCTTAATACCCTCAATAAAGCAAGTAGTATGTTCACTATGTTAGTCACTATTGTTGAACCTCGCACAACTCATTGTTGCAAAGAAAAGGGTTGGCAGCGCAGATCCTCCGAAAATGCCGGAATCTGCTCCAGCGAATGCGGAAGTCGGGTTAGCCTGCTTTTCTCGAAAGCTCGTAGAATGTGATTGGTATGGTCCGTTTCCAATTGTACGGTCTAAAAGCAGCCACGAATGGCACGAATGCCGGACGCAGGAAACGGATCGTGGTTTGATCGACCTTTAGCGCAGAAAAAAGGGGCATGGGAACCTGGTTCCCATGCCCCTTTTTCTATGCGAGGTGCGGGCGCTGCTATTGCGCCCGCAACCCGCGGTTGGGCTAGAAATCGATATAGGCACGGATACGCATGGTACGCGGGCCTTGGAACGAGGTCACCCGGCCGAAAGACGTGCTCGTAGTCGAAAGCGTTCCGTAGCCGGTCTGGAACGGGTGGTTGAGGAAATTGGACATGTCCAGCTTGATCCCCATCTTGACGCGCTCGGTGATGGGGATCGCCTTGGTGACGCTCAGGTCGAGCTGATAGCTCCACTTGGCTTTGTAGGCAACGGGATTGCCGATGATCGCCGGGGGTGTGTGGCATCCTTATAGTACGCGGGATTGACCGCCTGATTCGATCCCTGGATGTCGGCGACGTTGGTGTGGAAGCACCGGCACGAAAAATCGTATTCGCCCACGATCGTATTCAGGCGATCCACGAGGTTATCGATGGTCAATCCGTTCCCGAACACGACGCCGCCGTTGGCGCCCGAGTTGTCGCCGCTTGTTGACCCAGGCTATTGAAAGTATAGTATCCGCCGTTCAGATATTGGGTCGCGCCGGAGATGAACCGGTGAATGCCGCCGATCTGCCAGTTACTTACGATCCGGGACAGGATCCCGTTTGACGGGCTGAAGAAGCGCCCCGGGCCCATCGGCAGATCATACTGCCAGTAGGTCGTGATGTTGTGGCGATGGTCGAAGCCGGTATCGGAATAGCTCAACCTGGCGTCGCGCAGCGTGATCCAGGTATCCTCGGCGGCCTGGCCCTGCTCGTTCCCCTGGGTGCCCAGCATGTGGCTCCAGGTATAGGCAAAGTTGAACATCAGACCGCGGCTATAGGATTTCCGCAATTCCACCTGCAAGCTGTTGTAGTTGTTGTCGCCGTTGGAATCCTGATAATTCAGGTTGCCGGCGAAGGGATTCGCCTTGAAAAAGTTGATCGGGTATGCCGTCATGGTCGTGTAGCCGAGGGCCGCGCAGGGAGCGAAGTTGCCGCCGACCAGCCGGCAATACGGGCTGGGATTATTTGTGTTCCCGAGATCGGTTGCAAAGCTTCCCGCCTCGTCCGCGATCGAGATACTGAATGAAGGTATTGCTCGTCCACGAGGCGCCTGGACTCAGAGCCGGTATTGACCCGTTGGCGCCGAAGGCGGTCTCGAAGATCGGCAGCGCCACCTGCCCGGCCAGGTTCCGATTCTGAAAGCTCGTCACGCCGGCAGCCCGGTTGATCGCGAGGTTATTCTGGGCGTTGATGAACTCCTTCGCGAATCCGTTCTCCACGATGTTGATTTCATTGAGATTCTGCATGTGCCACATGTGCGTCGACTTGTTGCCCACGTAGCGGGCTTCGAGCACCAGTCCCTTCGCCAATTCCCGCTGAATGCCGAAAGTCCAGCTGGATGTGTACGGCGATTTCAGGTCCGGGTTGAAGAAATTGATGCTTCGGCCGCCTTTGAGCACATAATCGGACAGCGGCATCGGCAGGCCGAATTCCGGAGGATTCTTCGAGAAGGTCGGAGCCGGGCTGTCGAGGAACAGGGTGCCCGGCGCGAAATCGACGTTTGCCGTTGAGGTGACGGATTGGTTCCCCGCGGACAGGTAGTTGCCGATCGAGTTCAGCCCTTCGTTGTAGAAGGTCATGCCGAAGCTCGCCCGGATGACCGTCTTGTTGCCGCCGAAGATCTTCCCCAGGATGCCCTCGCTGATGTTCGGGTTCCAGGCGATCCCGAGGTTCGGTGCCGGATTGATGAGATCCGCGTTGTACGTCTTGGGGTTGATGGCGAATCCCGGATTCATGTTGCCGCCCAGCACGCCCGGCTGGAAGTTGCCCAGCGACGGGCCCCAGAAGCTCCCCTCCGTCGCCATGGTATAGATCGGTTTCGTTCCATGAATCGTGCCGTCCAGCTGCCAACGCAGTCCGTAATTCAGCGTCAGCTGCGGGGTCAACCGGAAGGAATCCGACGCATACAGCCCCAGGGTCTTGAAACCGATGCTGGTTGGACTCGGGGCGAATTGCTCAAACTTCAGAGTATCCGGATTCACGTTCAGCGTGGTGCTGATGCCTTTGAGGCGGCCGGTCAGCATCGCATACAGGCTCCTTACGTTGGCCATGTCATTCGTGGTCGTGCTGGCGTTCGCGGCAACCATCGCGTTATACAGGACGTTGTAGGCCGGGTCGTCGCTGCGCACACCCAGGCTGGGGAGCGTTACTCCGGAAGCGTTGCCATAATATTTCGACCAGAAATTGGTGTACAGGAAGGATCCGCCCAATCTTGATCGTGTGCCGGCCTTTGACCCAGGTCAGGTTGTCCTTTATTTCCCACACCGGGTTGTTCCGGTCATCCTGGGCATAGGTGGATATGTAGGGGGCGGCGGTGTTGTTATTGAGGTTTTGGTAGAACGGCAGGCTGATCCGGCGGTCGTCCGGCCACCTGCGGATGTCATATCCGGGGGCGAACAGCTCCCAGTTCATCTGGTTTCCGAAGGTGAAATTGTTGACCATCCTGGGAGAGATCGTCCAATCCACCGCGTTGCTGATGACCCAGACGTTCGCCGTGCTTACGTCCTGATAGAATGAACTCTTGAATGCTTCTTCTCCCGGATAGTTGGGGGCGCCGTCAAATAATGAATCCCGGTAGTTCCATGTCCCGTGCCAGGATATGCTCGGATTGATCTGATAATCCAGGCGCGCTGTCGGGTAAAACGCGCGGGAGTATGGGCTGTAGTTCCAGTACATCGTCCGCTGGAAAGGATACGTCGTGCTGTCCTGGAAACTGACGCCCGGCGTCGATTCCGTCGCCGTGATCTGGTTCAGCATTCCCTTGATCGTAGGATCGATCGCGCTCCGTAAACCGGCCTGGGCGGCGACGTCGAGCACGTTCAGCGTTTTGCGTCACGCCGCTTTTGTCGATGAACCGGTACGTTCCCGTCAAGGCTTCATGCTGCAGCATGGTGTTGGAGCGCCGGCTGGTGCTCGGTTGCGGGTTGGCCTCGAAATAGGCGAAGAAGTACAGCTTGTTCTTGAAGAACGGGATGAAGTGAAGCGCCGGCCCGCCCGCGCTTCCCACCGCATAGTTCTGCCTCGTTTTCGGTTTGAACTGGGTTGGGTCGTACGCGGAGGCGAGCTTCGTCATGTACGGCCAGGCGTTCAGGAACTCGTTATGCCACTGCTCCAGCAGCCGGAAATTGTACTGGTCGGTGCCGCGCTTGGTAACCATCTGAATCGACATGGCGCCCTGGCCGGCAGATTCGGCGCCCATCCCGCTTGTCTGGACCGTCACCTCCTCCATCGCATCGATACGCGTCGGGGCAAACTGGAAAAAGCTCGTGCCGCCGCTCTTGAACCGTTGCGAATTGTTGTTGACCCCATCCACGGTGATATTCAAGGATGCGTTCGGCAACCCGTTGAAGGTGGTGTAGCGATCCCCACCGGCCGAATTCGCCCCCGGCATCAGCAGGGCAAAATACAGCGAATCGCGGTTTGAATATGGCAGGGTCTGGATGCTGGCATTCTTGATGGTGGTGCTGATGGTGTTGGATGTTACCTCAAGCTGCACACCGGCAGCCGTTACCTCGACGGTCGTGCTCACCGAACCGATCTTCATGCTGACGGGAATATCGGTGACGCGTCCCGAATTGAGTACGATCCCATCGACAACGGCGGTCTGGAAGCCGGTTGCCGTGGCAGTTAACTGGTACGTGCCTCCTACCAGGGCCGTGAACTGGTAAGCGCCATCGGCGCCGCTCACGGTGGTTTTTTCGAGCCCGGTGGCCTTGTCTTTTAACGTCAGATTGACGTTTGGAATCACAGCGCCGGACGGGTCTTTAACTACTCCGCGCAGGCTTGTGCTCCCTATCTGAGCACCCGCGAAGGACGCATAGAAAAGCATCACCCCGGCGAGCACCGATATTATAATCACGCGCAATACAGACCTCTGCATATCGCCTCCATAAAATTCCTGCTGACTTTCACACGCTCCCTGAAAAGAAGGACGGAAATACACCTTCATTCCGTGGTGGTCTTTACTTCTGATGCAGCCCCAAAAATCGATGCCAAGGTATTGCCATGCTAATCTAGCTGAAAATTCCCGTCAAGCATTTTAGCCAAAATATATTAAGAAAGTTTTTTAATCTAAAATTGGGGTGGCGCTATAATCGGGGCGCAAAGCAGCGCCTCCCGGGCACCATGGGACTCCGGTTGGCGCTGCTCCTCACCTTGGTCACCAGGTCGCTCCAGTTCAAACGTATGATCCGCCAGGCTTTATGCATCCGTGTAATCCGTGTAATCCGTGGCGTTTTTGCTTTTTGGCCCAATTCCCACTGAAAGAGGTGGTAAGCCACTGCTTCCCACTTCCGATTGCACCTCATCTGCCGGTTTATTTCGTAGTGAACCGATAGATGATGGTATTCCGGTAAGTCTCGCCCGGCTTCAGCACCGTCGAAGGAAAATTTGGTTTGTTCGGCGAGTCCGGGTAGTGTTGCGGCTCCATACAGAAGCCGTTGCGGAACTGGTACACCCAGCCCCCTTTGCCTGTGAGCGTGCCATCCAGGAAGTTGCCGGAATAGAACTGCAGTCCCGGTTCGGTGGAGAGCACTTCCAACACGCGTCCGGTGGCAGGTTCATAGACGCGCGCCATGAGGCCCATCTCTCCGGCGGGCTTGTTGATCACCCAGTTATGGTCGTACCCCTTGCCGAACTTGAGTTGTTCGTCATTCTGACCGATCCGGGCGCCGATGGTGGTGGGGGTGTTGAAATCAAACGGCGTTCCCTGAACCGGGCGCAGTTCTCCGGTGGGGATGAGGCCGCTGTCTACCGGGGTGGTTTTGTCGGATCGGATCATCACCTCGTGGCTGAGGATGTCGCCCTTCCCCGCCAGATTGAAGTAGGAGTGGTGAGTCAGATTTAGGACCGTTTCCTGGTCCGTGGTAGCGGTGAAGTCGACCTTCAAGCCATCGTCGTTGGTGAGGGTGTACACGGCGGTTACGGTCAGATTGCCGGGATACCCTTCTTCGCCGTCCTTGCTCAGGTAGTGCAATTCCAGGGCGGGCTCTTCTCCCTCACGGGGCTGAGCTTCCCACAGCACCTTGTCGTATCCTTTGATTCCTCCATGCAGGTGATTCGGCCCGTTGTTGGCGGCAAGGATGTACTCCTTGCCGGCCAGCTTGAATCTGGCCTTACCGATGCGGTTGCCGTAGCGGCCGATCAGGGCGCCGAAATAGGGATTGCTCTTGGCATATGCCGGACTCAGATAATCCGCGAGGGAATCGAAACCGAGGACGACGTCGCCGAACTGGCCGTTGCGATCGGGGACTTTCAGGGAAACGACGATACCGCCGTAGTTGGTAATCCTGGCTTCCATGCCCTTGGCATTGCGCAATGTGTACAGGTCCACGGGAACTCCCTCCATCGTGCCGAAAGACTCCTTGCTTATGCGGTTTACGGGCTGAGCCGGAGTTTGAGGCTCAGGCGCCGTAGTGCAGCTGCCGAGCAGGACGGCGCAGGCGAGGGCAGCGCCGATGATCATCCCAACGAGTGTCTTTTTCATGATTTTACCTGTTGAATGGCTTGTCAGTCATCATGCTTCCTGGATGTGACGGTTGCCTGCGACAAGCCCCGCTGGCCGTAGTAGGCGTTGCGGCCATGCTTGCGGAAAAAGTGCTTGTCGAGCAGCGCGCGCTGCATCGATTTGATCGCAGGTTGAATGCGAAGCGTTTCGCTCGCCAAACGCGCGAGATGTTCCAGAACCACGGCGTGAGCGACCGCCGCTTCGATTGAAATCCCCCAGGTGAACGGACCGTGGCTTGCGACGAGGCCCCCGGGGAAATCGAGAGGCTGCAGCCGCGCAAAGCGCTCCGCCAGGACGAGGCCGGTATTGGTTTCATAATCGCCGCGGATTTCCCGGGCGGTCATCGGGCGCGTGCAGGGGACGGGTCCGTGGAAATAGTCGGCATGAGTCGTACCCAGCGCGGGGATATCGCGGCGCGCCTGCGCCCATGCGGTCGCGTGAAGGCTGTGGGTGTGGACGATCCCGCCAATCCCTTCAAAAGCCCGGTAAAGGACCAGATGCGTGGGGGTATCCGAACTGGGCCGCAGGTCCCCCTCGACAATCTTTCCGGTTTCCAGGGAAACGACGACCATGTGATCCGGCTGCATGCCCCGGTAATCGACCCCCGACGGTTTGATGATCACGTTGCCGCTCGCGCGGTCGATGGCGCTGGCATTGCCGAACGTCTGCAGCACCAGTCCGGCCTTTACCAGGTCCAGATTCGCCTGACACACGCGTTTCTTGAGGTCCGCCAACATATCTGCCCCACGTAACCCGGCACGAATTCGTTTACTACACGATCCTATCAATCTGGCAACGTATTTTTAGGACGCGGATAAACGCGGATCGGGCAAAAAAGATTCGCGTGCAAACGCGCCCGGGGCGCGTTTGCCTGCGTTCATCCGCGTCCCGAAAAAACAGTCGCCGCATCTATGAACCACAGTACCTAGCACTGAGCCTCGCGCCCCTCATGGCTTCCGCTTCCTCTATTTTCGCGCACGGTTGCGGATATCGATCAAATCTTTCATGACGTCGTACAGGTTCCCGTTCCATTCGCGGGTGCCGAAGGCGTCGTGCAACGTCCGGTACAGGACGTAGAGCTCGCGATAAACCGCGTGAGCCTTTGGATTCGGCTTAAATACGCGCGGCTTGAGTCCGGTCATGGCCTTCTGCGCCGCAGGGTAATCCGGGTAGGCGCCTGCCGCGAACGCACCTGCGATTGCGGCGCCCAGGGCGCAGGTCTGTGCGGACCGCGAGATCTTCATGGGCCGGCCGGTGACATCGGCGTAAATCTGCATGACCAGCGGGTTTTTTTCGGCGATGCCGCCGCAGTTGACGACCTGCTCCACCTTTACGCCGTACTCCTCGAACCGGTTGATGATGGTGAGAGCGCCGAACGCGGTGGCTTCGATCAGGGCGCGGTAGATCTCCGCGGGAGTGGTATACAGCGTCTGTCCAAGCAGGAGACCGGTCAGTCGCTGGTCGACCAGGATGGTGCGATTGCCGTTGTTCCAGTCCAGGGCGAGCAATCCGGATTCGCCGGGGGCGAGTTTTGCGGTCGCCGCTGAAAGCGATTCGTGGGAGCCGGCCTTGCGCCCTCCGGGCTGGATGTAATTGACGAACCAATTGAAAATGTCGCCGACGGCCGATTGTCCGGCTTCCAGGCCGTAGTACCCGGGGAGAATGCTCCCCTCGACAATCCCGCACAGGCCGGGGATGTCTGCCAGGTCCTGCCCGACCGGATCCACCAGCATGTCGCAGGTGCTGGTGCCGATGATCTTGACCAGCGTGCCGGGAGCAATGCCGACCCCGACCCCGCCCAGATGAGCATCAAAGGCTCCGACCGCCACGGGGATGCCCGCCGGCAATCCAGTGCGGCGCGCCCATTCTTCGGTCAGTCCGCCGACGGCACGATCGATGGTGTGCACGGCCCGGGGCAGCCGCGCGCGCAACTCACCCATCCTGGGATCAAGTTGCGAGAGGAACTCGGCGTCGGGATAGCCGCCCCAGTCGCGGTTATACATGGCCTTGTGCCCGGCCGCGCACACGCCCACGGTCAGCCGGTCGAGGCTTTCGGTGCCGGTGAGCATGGCCGGAACCCAATCGGCGCATTCGATCCAGCTATAAGCGGCGTTAAAGACCTCCGGGCTGGTCCTGAGGCAATGAAGGATCTTGCTGAAGAACCATTCGCTGCTGTAGGTGGATCCGCACTTGGCGAGATAGTGCGGGCGAATCCTTTTCGCCAGGTCGGTGATCTCTGCGGCTTCGGCGACGCTGGTATGATCTTTCCACAGCCAGGCCATGGCGGCGGGGTGCCGGTCGAATTTACGCTGAAAAGCAAGCGGCTGCCCGTTTCGGTCAACGGGGAGGGGGGTGCTGCCGGTCGAATCGACGCCGATGCCGATGACCTGTTCGGGTTTAAAGCCGCGCAGGGATTTTTGCGCCCCGGCGATCGCTTTCCGGATCGTGACCTGGGCGCCTTTGGCATAGTCCGCGGGGTGCTGGCGGGCCAGATTGGGATCGCGCGACAGGATCACGCCGGCTTCGCCATGTTCATATTCCCAGACCGCCGTGGCGACCTCTCGGCCGTTGGCGACATTCACGAGCAGAGTGCGAACGGAGTTGGTGCCATAATCCAGACCGATAACGTATTGTGCGCTCATAACCATCACGTAAGAAGAGGTTGAGATCCGATGTCGATAATAACTTTGTTCACATGGTCACGATACCCGCAATTGAGCTGAAATGCAGCAACCGTCTGCTGCAGCGGGAAATGATGGCTGACCAGGCAGTCAAGGTCCACCATCCGCTGAATCACCAGTCTGAGAGCGCGCGGATATGTATGCTTCATCCGGCGGCACATCAGCAGCGTCAAGCCCTTGCGCCGTGCGGCGGAGTGCTTCAGGAGCAGGCGGTCGTCGGAAGGGATGCCGACCAGGACCACACGTCCGCCCGGCCGGGTGCATTCGGCGGCCTGGCCCACGGAATCCCCGCCCCACGCGGCCTCGATCGAGACATCGGCGCCTAATCCATTCGTCCGTTCGAGAATGAGCCTAGTCGCATCTTCTTCTTCATAATGCAGGGCAATGCCGCCAAGCCGGCGCGCCAGGTCCAGCCGCCACGGCAGCCGATCGGTAACAAAGACCGGACCGGCCCCGGCCAGCCTGGCCAATTGCAGGATGAGCAGTCCGATCGGTCCGGCGCCAAGTACGAGCAGGCTGGCGCCGACACGGATACGTGCCAGGTCAGTGGCATGAATGGCGACACCAAGGGGCTCGAGGAGCGCCGCCGCTGCGTCATCAACGGTTTCCGGAACCGGGAAGCAGCAGCCCGCCGGCATATGCATCCACTCGCACAGGCAGCCGCCGTCGGGATAGTTGCCGCAGAAACGGATGCGGCCGCACAGGTTCGGGTTCCCTTCCCGGCACAGATCGCACTGACCGCAGGGTTGGGCCGGATCGACGGCGACCCGGATTCCGGTCCGGATCGGTTGATGGAATCCATCGAGGCCGCCGGATCCGGCGGCCTCGATCACTCCGGAGAATTCATGCCCGGGAATCAGCGGCTCTTCCACAGGGGTGTCGCCGATCCGCGCATCCTGATAGGAGTGGAGGTCGCTGCCGCACAATCCGACTGCTCGAACCCGCAAAAGCACCTGTCCCGGCCCCGGCAGTCCGGGGTGGGGAAGTTCATCCAGACGCAGATCGCCGGGCCCGTGCAGCCGCGCGGCCAGCATGCGGGGGGGATAGGATAAATCGGGCTCTCTCGTGGTCACGATGAGTAATACCCTGTTCGACGCCGGCAGGTGAAGCCTGCCCCTGGAGCCGGCCCATTGTGAGCCCTGAAGCAGCGCGCCGGGAGGCACCCCGGCGCATGCATCCCGGGCGGCAATCATTCCGCCGTGTCGGACTATCCGTGGTAGTACACTTCCCAGCCCAGATACCGGCTCAGAGCTTCTTTCACGCCGGTGCCGACGCTCGCCTGGTTGACGGCGACATGGTGTTCAAAACCGTTCTCACAGATGTATGCCAGCAGCGTCTGGAAGTTCGGAATGCGCACGACTCCGTAGCCTCCAAAGGTACGCAACGGATCGTCGGTCAATTCGCCTTCGCCGGTGTAGGCGCGAATCCGGCCCGCGGCGTCATCCGTGCTGATGCGCAGGTAGGTGAACGGCGAGGATTTCACTCTGCCCACGATGGTGCCGTAGGTGTTTTCGGCCCCGACCGTGCCGGCAATGATCGCTTGATAATCCATCACCGGCCGGGTATCTCCGATATTGACAAAAACGTCCTTGGGCAGATTGCTGCAATGGAAGATCACGCCCTTGTCCGGGTCTTCCCCGTAGTTGTTGTTCCAGTCCACGAGGGAGCTGGGCTGTCCGCTCGCCCGGGCCATGGCGACCATGGCGATGGTTCCCATGATATCGGTCTCGCACCCACTGCACGCCAGCCGGTTGCTCATCATGCTCATGACGGTGCACGGCACAACTCCGAAAAACTCTTCCATCGCCGTCCAGCACTGGATGGCCGTGGCGCTCAGGCGCGTCTCCGTCATCCATCGGTCAACGGCAACGCCGAACTTCGCCATCTTGAGGAGCGCGGGCGCCGGTACATTGCGCGTTCCCACGTAGTTGTGAATCTCCTTGAGTTTGTCCTGTACCGGAGGGTCGCTGTCTTTCATCTTGTCGACCCAGCCGAACAGTTCAAAAAGATCCAGCGTCTCCACGCTGATGCCGGATTGTTCGAGCAGCTTCTCGCTGTAGCGGACGGTGTTGAAGGCCGTGGGCCGGGCTCCAAGGGCGCCGATGCGCAGGTTGCGCAGGCCCTTGACCACCTGGCAGGTGACGCAGAAGTCGGCCAGGTCCTGGGCAAAACTCGGGTGATCGGGATTCACCGTATGCCGCCGGGTGAGTGTGAACGGGATGCCGTACTGGCGGAGATTATTGCACACCGACATTTTGCCGCAGAAACTGTCGCGGCGCTCCTGAACCGTCATGCTTTGCGGATCGTCGTTGTAGGCCTGAACCAGCACCGGGACCTTCAACCCCGACCAGCGGATAGTGTTTGCCACTCCGCGCTCGTCGCCGAAATTCGGCAGAGTGACCAGGATCCCGTCAATCTGGTCGGCTTTCCGCCGGAACAGATCGGCACATTCCTGGGCATCGGCCAGCGATTCCACCGATCCGAACTTTGTCGACGAACTGGGCAGAACCACCGTGTCGATACCAGCTTTTTTAAGAGTCTGGAGAATCTCCTTGCGCCCGGCATCACACAGGCGATCCGGGAAAAAACCTCTATTTCCTATTATGACTCCCAACGTTGTTCGCATATTGATTGCCGTTCTCTGATTGTCACTCGTTATAGCTCAGCCAACCGCCACCAGCGTGAGGATGCGAGAGGGCGGACGGCAACAGTCCTGCTGTACTGACGCTCTCTTCCATAGGAAGCACCAGGCGATCAATGCCGACGGCCACCAGGCCCGCGGCCCGCCGCCGGGGGGCGCTTTCGATCTCGACATTCCCGAAGCGAGCCCACATCGCGCCGCGCAGAATGGCGCGGGACAAGTAATCCAGAATCTGCGGCGGCAGTTCCGTCAGCGTGCCGGTAATGATGACCCGGTGGAGACCCATCACATTGAGCGCTCCTGCAATCACCACCGCCGTGAAATCCAGCGTTTCCGCCAACCACTCGGGCATAGCCTGATCTTGCAGACTCTGGGAGAAACGCATCCAAGCATTCCGGTCGGGGCGACCGCCATTAAAGCTCTGAAGCAATCCTCGCCTCGAGACGAGGGTTTCGATGCAGCCCGTGGCGCCGCAGCCGCATGGTCGCCGGTTGCCGACCACCGGGGTGTGTCCAAGTTCGCAATTGAGAGGCAGAGGATTGGTGTACAGCTTGCCGGCGACAACTGCCGCGCCTCCGACCCCTTCTCCGAATTCAACCAGCAAAAAATCCTCTTCCTTGGGATCAAAACACTGATGGCCCAGGGCCAGCGCCCGTTCTTCCTGAACCAGTTGCACGGGAGCGGCCCAAACCCGCTGGACGAGCTTCGCAAGATCCGCGGACTCGGTCCAATGCAGGTTCGGCGAAAACACGATGCGGCCGTTCGGCTCATCCACGATGCCGGGAACACTCACCAGGACACCCCAGAACTGCTTTTGAGGAATTTTTGTTGCCGCGATTTTCAGCTGGCGAACCCAGCCTTCCGCCGTCTGGGGTGTCTTTACCTGAACGCTCCACCGATCCTCGGCATCAACTCCTGCCGGCAATGCCGCCAGGTTGGTTTCGCTGACACCCAACTGGATCGCCAGAAAGCGGGGCTGGCTCCGCTGCAGACGCAAGATCCGCCCCGGACGCCCTACCCGTACCCTCGAATCCGCAGATCGCGGTACGCCACCCTGAGTACTAGCCTCCTCGTCGATCTCCTCGAGAATTCCCAGACGCAGCAATTTTTCCGCGATCTTGCCGGCCGTCGGCTGGCTCAATCCCAGAGATTTCGCCAGATCGGCCCGCGAAGCCTCGCCAACGCGCTGCAGTCGTCCCAGCAGCGCGCGCCTGTTTATGCGCCCCATTTTTGCAGGTATAAGTACCATGTCAGTTAATTAATTAACCAAAATATTATGTTCGAGCCCATCATAAGACACATAGTCCGGGTTGGCAACCGTGTTTTTGGCTGGCCCGTTTTGCATGTCCCGAATCTGGGCGATCGCCGCTGGAATGAAATGTCTCGACCGGATTACGAAATCCATGGTAGGAAGTAACGAACTCGAGCGCTTCAGGGGCTTTGATCCGAGGCTGGGCGTCGGTCATCCCGGGCGCCGGAGGCAAGGCCGGCACTCGATCGCAGGTATGCGGGACGGCCAC
The DNA here is from genome assembly GCA_963824985.1 of Terriglobia bacterium. Lineage (GTDB taxonomy): Bacteria > Acidobacteriota > UBA6911 > UBA6911 > UBA6911 > JAFNAG01. The sequence goes on along the minus strand of CAWGRQ010000005.1, from coordinate 13,632 downwards.
GTCTCACCATTTCACAGGCAGCTTAACAGCGGTTGAACATGTCCCATTTTCAAAGTCGTCCCTGGTTTTCCAGAATCGTCCTGGGGTTGCTGGTAGCGGCCACGGGTGTGGGTGCAGGCGATCTGATTACCGCCAGCCTCGCGGGGTCCGAGGTCGGTCTGACCATTTTATGGGCCGCTCTGGCCGGGGCAGTTCTCAAATGGGTCTTGAACGAGGGAATTGCCCGTTGGCAGATGGCCACATCGACGACGCTTCTCGAAGGCTGGCACGCTCATCTCGGGACCACGGTTCACTGGGTTTTCTTCACATATTTTCTCGTATGGTCTTATGCGGTAGCGGGAGCCCTCATTACCGGATGCGGGGTTGCCGGAGCCGGGTTGCTGCCGATCGGCGACCCGGGCACGTCCAGGATCGTCTGGGGAATCATTCATTCTCTGGTCGGATTGGCACTTGTCTGGGCGGGGGGATTCAAGGTTTTCGAGTACGTCATGTCGTTTTTGATCGTGATCATGGTCGGAGCCGTTCTCCTCACCGTGATCCTGATTTCACCCGATTGGGCGGCGGTAGCCAAAGGGCTGGTCATTCCGGCTATTCCGGAGGGTGGAACGGGATGGATGGTGGCGGTGCTGGGGGGAGTGGGAGGCACGGTCACCCTCCTCTGCTACAGCTACTGGATCCGGGAACGGGGGCGGTCCGGCAAAGAGGGCGTTCGCGAGAGCCGCATTGACCTGACGGTCGCGTATGCCTTGACGGCATTTTTCGGCGTGGCCATGGTCATCATAGGATCCCGGATCCGGGTCGAAGGGCGAGGCGACACCGTTGCCATTGTCCTTGCCGATCAGCTGGCCCAGGTCCTCGGCCCCTTCGGGCGATATATTTTTTTATTTGGCTTTTGGGGAGCGGTTTTTTCCAGCCTGCTCGGCGTCTGGCAGGGAGTGCCCTACATGTTCGCCGATTTCGTGGCGCTCAGGCGGAATGCCCGGGGCGCCGCCGCCGGAAGCATGCGCCTGACGGAAACCCGGGCCTATCGTGGATTCCTTCTGGCCTTGGCCATCCTGCCGCTCACGCTGCTCTGGTTCAGAGTGCAGGAGATTCAGCTGATTTATGGGATCGTGGGGGCCCTCTTCATGCCGTTTGTAGCCCTGACGCTCCTCATCCTCAACAACCGTGCCGGATTGGTTGGACGTGAATTCAGGAACGGTTGGGTGATTAATATTCTGCTGGCCGTCACTTTGGCCTTCTTTGCCTACGTGGGGATCGGGGAAGTGATCGCCCTGCTGCGTTAGCCTGGTGGTCAAGATTATTTCTTGACCAGGGCCTTGATGTCCGGCGGTAATGCAAACGTGTCCTCCGGCAGGCTTACGTTTTGTTGCACGGTATCGATTGAAGTGATCCGCTCCTGGTTCATTACCTTGGTGACGGTTTTGAAGGCCATCAGGATGCCGTCCACCTTCCGATAATCGCTGGCCTGGACTTCCGCAGGAAATGTGCCCGCCTGAGTTTCCAACGTCATGATCACCTTGGCAAGCAGGTGTGAATCTTTGTCGAAAAACAGCGTTTGCGGTGGCAGGTCCGGAGGCGTGACCACGACTTTATAGCACGGCTTCCCCGCCACGTCCTCAATTCCGACGATTTCCACCTGCTTGAATGCCTTGCGCCAATAGGTCATGCGATCGAACGTGTTGGCGTGGAGAAAGGCTGCCTTCTCTTTGCCTTCCATGATCTGCGGGCCGGCCGTGGCGGTCACCTGCCATGCGATCTCCCCATCCGTTCCGGTCTCGATCCTGCCCGTTGCATCCGATTCAACAATGCTGTGCGCTTTTCCGGGTCGTGCCTGGTAGATTGTCATGTTGAAAGTGATCCCGGCCCCGGCAAGCTCCATCCTGCCCTTGATAACCCGGTTGTTGATCTTCACCAGGGAGTCAACTCCACCGACGGCTTCCACAAACTGATCCAGAACCTGCTCCGCTTTGGGGAGGGTCTGCGGCGCGGTTTGTGCCACCCCGGCGCTTGCCGGACTTCCGAGGAAAAAGGTTGCAACCAATACCGCTGTGCCCTTGTTGAGGCTCCAGCCTCTGCGGATCATCGTTATTTCAATATTCACGGCCGTTCTCCTTATGGAATTTGAAAACAGATTACTGTCGACTCCGAATCCAGTCGATTGCCGCTTCCAGGACCGTGTCTCTCCCCTGAAGCAGAGCCTCCCGGGTGTGGTTCACCTCGACATCCGGCGCCAGGCCATTCCCCTCCAGGATCCGACCCCGGGCAGTGACAAAGTTGGCGAGGGGGTACATGAAGCCATCACCGTTCGGCAGCTTTTCAATACTGCCGCTCAGGACGGCCCCCCCGGTGCGGGTGCCGAAGATGCGGGCGCGGCCGAGCTCTCGCAGTCCATCCGCAAAAACTTCGGTGGCGCACAGCGAAAGCCCATCCACCAGGATGGCAACCCGCCCTCCGAATACTTCGGGTCGCGGTCGCACCACCAGCTTCAACTCCTGGTCGCGCGTCTGGATCTTACCGAGATCCTTCCCCTTTTCCCGGATCAGCCAGCCCGCCATGCCCGCCACGATGTCCCCCTGCCCGCCGGTATTCCCTCGCACGTCGATGATAATCCCGGCAGCCCCCATGAATGACTTCATGGCTTCATTGAAGGGAGGCATGAGAATCGCCGGAGCGATGAAAGCATTGAAGACAATGTACCCTATATCCGTGCCGATGGTTCTGGTGTGGAACCGGAGGCGACCCGGCGGCAGATTTCCGATTTGAAATTTTGTGCCCCGCGGTTCCATGAATGTCAGAGAACGCTCGACGGTCCGATCGCTGTCGTCGAGAAACGACACCTCAATGCGCTCGCCGATGTTCCCTTCCAGCCGGCCCGCGACGGCATCCGCGAGAACCAGGTCTTTCAGGGTCTTGCCCTCAAATTGCCCGGCGATGGAGGCCATCCTCGGGCGGACCTCGTGATTGGCGATTTGAATGATCTCCCAGCCGGGCTTTACCTCTGCCTGCTCCGCGGGCGATTCCGCATCGACTGACGTCACCAGGGCGTGACCGCCGATAACGCGGGCTGTGATCCCGGTCACGCCCAACGTTTCCGTGCCGTGGCCGGTCGGACTCATATCCTCGTAAAGTTCAGACGGGATGATGCTGAAATGGGTGAGTTTCATGCGCGCCAGCATGTCGCGCATGACCGCGCGGGCTTCGTTCTTGTTCGCGGCAGCCTCGATCTTCGGGAGGAACTCGAGGCGCACCTCCTTCCAGTCAAGGCCGCCAAATGTGGGGTCGAAGTGTTTCTCATTGACGGTTTTCCAGAGGTGCTCGAAAGAGTCGATGTTCAGCCGGCGCTCCGCGGCAGTCTGCCGCGGTTCAGCCTGGAATTGGACCTGCCCTTCGGGCGCCAGGTCTGCCGTCAGCGCACGACCCGGGCACCCGGGCACCAGCGCCGTCAGAATCGAACATACAGTCAGCGCTGCGCGCATCAGGAAGCGGACGCCAGAGCGCGGTGAAACCGCGCACCCGCACACCTTGGCAGCCGGGATGCGGAGCGAACGTCTGAACCATCCGGGACGGGTCTTCATATCAGATTTCCCTTACCGGCACACCCGGCCGGGAAGCACCTCGATCCTTTGAAACTCGGCCTCGGCCAGCCGGTAGCAACCCAGAATCACCAAAGCGGAAAACAGCCAGATCGCCGCGCTCCCGCCCGGGAGCCCAGTGGCGATCCTGTGCATGAGAATCTTGACGAATGCGGCGCCAACATCCAGCCGGAACAGTCCGGTGATCATCACGACCAACTGGCCCGCGGTGGTCGCGATGACAGCCAGCGCCATCACAAAGAAGATCTTCATCCTGCCTGTCTGGCTCACGCCGGCCCGGCACCAGCGCAGGTAGATCAGGGCCAAAAGCAGCCAGGCGATGCAGACGAGCGTCAGCAAAACCGGGAACATGGCGATTTCCCCCTGCGGCTTCAGTCCCGGATACGCCTCAAACAAGGGCGCCCCGCCCCCCCGCAACGCATAACTTTTGCCGTCGGCGACCTCCAGATACCGATCAAGGATCTCCTCGTAGGGCACCGTCGCGCCGTAGACGGCACGGATGGCACGGCTGATTTGCAGCGCGGCGAATTGCGGCGAGCACCCTTCAGGGGTATTAAAGGGAGAATAAATCATGATCCTGCTGCCACGGTAGAGCGGATAGGTCCAGGCCGGATGAGACTCTCCCCAGGGGGAACCGCTTTGGGGCACCCGTCCATCCCACGCAATCCCGCCATACTGCGCGGGGACGCGGATCATGGGAACTTTCATCCTGTATGGGGGAAACATCCTGGAATCTTCCTTCTGATACTTGATCTGCAGTCTCGAGCGCTCGATATTCAGCGCCCCTATGCTGCCCCCGCCCAAACCGAGGGCCATGGCCACGATACCGGGGAGCATCATGGAGGCGAACACGGCCCGGCGCGAGATCGGCAGCGGATCCATGAGCGGCAGACTGTTGACCTGTGTGGGGAGTAGAGAGAACAGGAGAAACCCGGTCAGAAAGGTATAGGCAAACTGGGGAAACTCAATCCCCTTCCAGGCCAGCAAAAAACCGGACAGCAACCAACCCCATGACAGAAACAGGGGGAAATAGAGGACCGCGACCAATCCCTTTCGCTTCTGATATACGAAGAAGGTCCGGAACAGGAACCATGCGGATCCCATCACTCCCATGGGGCCGGCCTCGGGGTATGCATCCCGGGATTGCGCGCCGGCCGGGGCGGAAATATCCCGGGCCTGATCCGGACGGTCCCAATCCGCCGAATCAGCCTCGATGGGCACTATCGTGAACGCCGGCGGGACGGAACGATGGGTGAGATAGCCGAGCAGAATGGCAACGGCGAAAGGAAGCAGAGACACGGGCGCGGGGAGGGCCGACAGCCCAAGGACCACCCCGAGGGCGGCAATCATGATCGCGGCCGAATAGATGAAATACCTCCCGGTGCCGGGGATCCTTCGCAATCCCGGCCGGGCTCGCTGCAGCAGGATCACAACCAGAATTAGGCAGGCGCCGGTGGGAAATATGAGGTCGGCAAGCGCGCGGCGCATTCCGGAAAAGTCGATCGAAGAATTGCGGAAAAGCCAGAACATCGAGTTCAGGACGCCGGCGGTAACGACCAGAAACCCCAGACAGAGCAAAGAGAGCGAAATAACGTGAGACAGCCACAGCTTGTTGGCCGGGATGGGCAAGGCCAGATCAAATGTAAGGCAACGCTCCTTTACCTTGCCCGAGAGCAGGAACAGAGAAGTCGAGAACCAGATCAACATCGACAGGAGAAGAAGGCTGCTTCCGTGGCTGAGAAGCCAGGCATTCGAACCCGTAGCCAACGTGGTCACCAGACCGGCAAGGACGCCCGTATTCAAGGCCACGACCCCGATCCAGATCGCAGCTTGGGCGCCCAAGACCGGGTCCCTTCGCAATTGGGACAGCATCACGACCTCCCTCCCACCATCTCGATAAACATATCTTCCAGGACAATGGGTGTGCAGTAAGCGTTTTCAACGCCGAGTTCACGTTCAACCAGGGATCGGCAGTGCGCGGCATCGGAATCAAATACGGCATGCAGCGCATCGTCCTGGACCCGCACCGACAGGCACCCTTTCATGGCCAGCAACTGCTCGCGCAGCGCCTCGTGCCGGCGCGGAATCAGAACCAGCGTGTACTTTTCGCGCAGATCATCGAGGGCATTGTCGAGCAGCAGACGGCCCTCATGAATCATGACCACCCGGCCGGCCATGCGTTCCACATCGGTCATGTAATGAGAGGAGAAAAGAATGGTCGTCCCGGTCTCGTTGAGCAGCTGGATCGAGGTTTCCAGGAATTCGCGGCGCGCCGATGGATCGAGGCCGCCGGCCGGCTCATCGAGCAACAGCAGCTCCGGGCGGTGCGCCACAGCACAGAGCAGTGCTACCTGACGAGCCTGACCCTTGCTCAGCGTCCCAATCCTGGCCCGGGATGGAAGTTCAAAACGCTCACGCAACCGGCGCTCGAGCCCTTCATCCCAACCCGGAAAAAGCCCGCGATGCAGCCGCAAAACCTCGGATATAGTCAGAAATTCAGGCAAAACCTGATCTTCCGCAACGTAGCCTACCCGGCGCTTCACCTCGAGAGCATCCCGTCGGGGATCCAGGCCCAGGACTTTCACCCCGCCTTGCTGCGCCTCGATCATCCCCATGGCAATCCGGATCAATGTGGTCTTGCCGGCGCCGTTCTTGCCCAGGAGCCCTGTGATTTCACCCTCTTCAAGGGAAAATGTAATCCCCTGAAGCACATCCCTCCCGCGCTGGTAGGATCGGTGCACATTTTCAAATGCGAGCACTTTCATGACCCTGTTCCTTTCTGAATCTCCCCCAAAAGCTTCAGGACATCATCGAAGCCGACCCCGATCAACGCCGCCTGTGAGAGCAACCGCCGCGCCGATTCGCGCAACCGCTCCAGCCTCTGCTCCAGGTCGAGGGTGGGAAGCCGGTCATTGACAAATGTGCCCCGCCCGCGCTGGGTTACGATAAGGCCCTGCCGTTCGAGCTCGTCATAGGCCTTCTTTACCGTCAAAGGAGCAATCACCAGCTGCGCCGCCAAATCCCTGTGCGACGGGAGTTGATCCCCAGGCAATATGCGCCCCCCCGCGATGGCATCGGTGACCTGATGCATGATCTGACGGTAGATGGGAAGTTCACCACCGGGATTGACATGAAGCTGCATACAATGCCCCCTTAGTACTCGTATTCGTAATTACACCAACGTTACCGCAATTACGAACACGAGTACCTGGACCCTCATGCATGAAATCACCATAGTTCCCAGCAAGGACCCCGGCGGGGAGATTCCACCTGCTGACCTCAGGCATCGCTGTCATCGCGCCCTTCCAAAGCTCCATAATCCACCTTATGATAATGCTATATATGACTATAGCACTATCGCACTATATGTCAAGGAGATTCTTGTGATCTTTTTTTGCTCTTCGCGAGGGGAACCGGGAAAAATCTGGTTCAAGAACAGCGGAAAAAGCCGATAGCGATTACGACTCCGACAATTGCCAGGCAGTCCCTCATGTGCCGGTGGCGCACCCGGTGACGCATGAAAATCTTTTGGCTTTGCGACTTTGCGTCCTTGCGTTGATTTGTTTTAACGCAATGACGCAAGGGCGCGAGGGCGCAAAGAGCTATTTTCGGAACAGCAGAGAGGCGCTACCTTTTCTTGCCTCACCGGGTGCGCCCCGGGCGCGTGATGGGCTGCTTCATGAATAGGGTGGATCAGGCGGCGGCTTGCCCGAATATCCCCTTGAGCAGCTGATCGCGGAGTGCTTCGAGGTCTGCGGTCGTTTCGTCAAACTGGTCGCGGTATTCCAGGGGGACGGACAACTTGTAATCATGGAGCGTGTCGGTGAGCTTGCGAATATTAACTTCCAGTTTGATGACCTGGCCGGAACGGAGATCCTTGGCACTGGCCGACTGCCGGGCAGGCTCCTGTCTGGCGTATCGTGCCAGGGCTTGCATTTTGCGAAGAACCACCCCGGCGCCTTCCAGATGCTTCTCCTTGATTTCCTTGTGCAACGCATCCGCCTGCGCCGAAAGGGCTTCTCGAAACAGGTCGACCCGGTCCCTATACTTCTCCCTCTGCTGGTATTTTTGATACGCCTTGGCGGAGAGAATCTCCGCCAGGGGCGGCTCCGGAGGCGCACTTTGCTGCAAACCATACGAAGTTCCCGCGGCCACGAGAAGAACCAGCAAAGGAATCATACCCAAGATTCTCCACACGCGCGCATGTCAAACGGCAATCCGTGCATCGGCTTGACGTCCAGGCGGCTTCCATCGGCGCATGCGATCAAGCCCTACTCCATAGAATAGGGTGCGAGCGCCAAAAAATCAAAATGATCCGAATCAGAGTCGCTTCAGAAGCGCAGTTAGAAGGCTGGCGATGCGGGGTGATTCTGTTCCGAAAATAAGACCGAATGTGGCGCCAATTCACTCTTCCATCCCTGTGCCGCCCTTTCAGGGCTTGAAATCTCGGCACCTTAACCCAGGGCTTACGCCCTGGGCTGTGCTATTGCGCCCTTTCAGGGCTTAGCCGCTCACGACCGCAACAATCCTGAAGAGTCAGGCAGTTTACGACTGCAACAATCCCGAAGAGTCAGGCAGTTCACGACTGCCATAATCCCGAAGGGATGGTGCAACAAAGCCCAGGGCGTGAGCCCTGGGAAAACGGGAGAGCTGGCAACAGCCCTGAAAGGGCGGCGCAGAGAACGCGCGATGAGAGCACAAAACATTTTCATGCATCACCGGGTGCGCCACAAGCGCATGAGAAGCTGCTCAGAGAAGGGGGAGTAAGTTTTTAAGTTGAGTTGCCCCTCCCCGAAACTGACGCTGGGCCAGCCACCAGAAGGCGCAGACAACCAGGGCATGATGGATGTCGCCGGCGGCGATGATCCCCGGGATCTTGTGCACAGGAAGGAGCAATACCTCGATATCTTCGCCATGGTCCAGATCGAGTTCCCCAATCCGCCGGCAGTTCTCGATCAGGTAGGTATGGCAGCGGTTATTGAGAAACGCCGGATTCGGAGTGACGACGCCAAGCAGAACCGGCTCGTCCCCGGCATAGCCGGACTCTTCGCGCAGTTCACGGCTTGCGGCCCGGGCGGGTGTTTCTTCCCGATCAATCATCCCGCCCGGAATTTCGATTGTAAAATCCCGGGTGCCGTGGCGGAATTGCCGAACCAGCACCACCTGGGATTCGGGGGTCAGGGCCACGACATTAACCCAGTCCCCGGCCTCCAGCACGCTGAAGCTGCGGAATTCTCCCGTGCGTGGGGAGCGGGATTGGATGCGGCAAACCTGGAATATTTCCATGTCGGCTATCAATTCCGGTTGTGAATGGAACCATGGTTTCAGTTTTGTGGTCAAGGTTATCCTCAAGCACCCTGCCGGATGAATGTTCGAATCGCCTTCATAATGGACGCTCCCGTGCATGGCACTGCTGGTCAGACCTCATTGGTTTGTCTGCCAGTGAGGACCATCCTCTCGGCTGCAACTGTAAAATCTTCGCATGATACATCCTGCAGAGGAAAAGCCATACCCTTCTGCAGTATTATATCGCCGGCGAGCAGTGACAACGGAACCTATGGGATGGAACCAGGGTGATGTGTACGCGCTCCATCAGGCGGGTCCATGAATTTCATCGTTGCCCTAAATAACTTCATTTCAAAGCAAAATCATACTCTTTCCCGAAACCCACCGTTTTGTTTGACCTGGGTGCGGGCTGGAAGGACTCATCATGAATTCCGAAACGAAAATTTCAGATTACCTGGCCGCGCGCCAGAAGGAAATGACGAAGACGCTGGCCGAACTGGTAGCCATACCCACAGTCAATCCACCCGGTCGTTCCTACTGGGAGTGCGTCGAATATCTCTCCGCGCTGCTTCAGTCGTGGGGACTTGAGCATCAGCTGATTTCCATCCCTCACGAAAGTCACCCCCGGTATGCCATCATCGGTTCCTGCGGTGAAGGGGAAAACGGCCTTGCCTTTCACGGTCATTATGATGTCGTCGCGGCCCAATCTCCGGAGCAATTCCAACCCCGCATGCACGAGGGCCGTCTCTATGGGCGCGGCAGCTCCGACATGAAAGGCGGGATTGTGTCCATGCTCTTCGCTTTGCGCGCCATTCAGGAGTGCGGCCTGAAGCTGGCCCGGAAAATCACCCTGACCCTCGTCCCCGACGAGGAAACCGGAGGCCGGCTCGGCATCCGGCACCTGGCGGCTCAGGGACTTTTGCCTCAAACCGGCCTGGGAATGTTGATGCCCGAACCGACCAGCGGAGCGATTTGGAATGCCTGCCGCGGCGCGCTCACCCTTCGGGTTCACATCCGCGGCCGGACGGCGCATGTGGGCCTGCCGCATCAGGGAATCAATGCCTTCGAGGGGATGGTGCGGGTAGTGAACTCGCTGCTGGAATTGAAACCAAACATAGGGGCGAGAAAGACTCTGCTGCCGATCCACCCGGCGGAAGCTAACTGTTCGGCTATGGTCCTGGGGGGGGAATCCGGAAGCGGCGCCAACTTCAATTCCGTTCCTGAGAGCGCCTGGTTCTCGATCGATCGCAGAATCAATCCTGAGGAAAGCCTATCCGATGCCCGGGAGGAGATAGAGCGTGCTTTTCAGCGCCATCGCGAGGCCGGCATTGATATCGAAGTCGAGGCGGTTCAGGAGGGAGAACCTGCCGTGGCGCCGATCGACACTCCCATGGCAATGATCCTGGCGCGGACCATAAGGGAAATCACCGGGGAGACGCCGCGGTTCGAACTGTGCCCCGGAATCCTGGAAACCCGCTTCTTCACCGGACGGGGCATCCCCGGGTACGGTTATGGCCCCGGATTGCTCGAAATTTCCCATGGCCCCGGAGAATATGTCGATCTTGGCGCGGTGTCGCAGTGCGCGACCGTTTATGCCATTAGCGCTCTTCGCCTGTTGGGATCGAGAATCGAGTGCTGCCGGGGATCTTAGAGTCTGTCAAGGAATAACAGATCCACTCTGGCGCGAGCACCGTCGCACCTGTGGTGCTCCTGGGGCGGGCAGATGCCAGGCGCCGCGACGCAGGCGATGCGTGACATCGTCGAGGAGCGGCAACGCCGCAGATGCCTGCCCTCCGCCGCGCCCTTCCGGGCTGCGGCCCGCAGGCCCGTGCTGGCTGCGTTGCTCGCTCGTTACATACCGCCCCGGGTATGCTCGTCGCTCGCACCTTGCCGGCGAGCCTGGGGCCGGCAGCAAAGTTGACCTGTTATTCCGTGAAAGACCCTTATATCATCTGCTGGTGATGGCTTCCGCGATCGCCGATGTCGAGCCGACCCCTGATGGAGTTTCCGGAAGGTTTTGCTTGCCATCTCCTCCGAGGAAGCTATCCTCGCCGAACCGGAATAATCTCGATTCGAGTGGCATTTCTTGATCAATGCAACACCGCCCACATCTCGCCTTACAGGAGGAATCCCTTATGCAAGCTTTTTTCGTCTCCCGGTGTAACCGGAAGGGCCTGGCGCTCGTCCTGGCCCTGGCGCTCATCGCCATCGCAACACTCACGGCCAGTCCACCGGCCGAGAACAACCAGGTTGTCAAAGCGAACTATAACCGTGGCTTCCCAGTGGACCTCGCAAAAGGTCGGGAAACTGGTCTTCGACACTGCGGTCACGCCACGCTGGCTGGAAACCGGCGATCGCTTCTGGTACGCATATCAGACTCCCCAGGGACGGAATTTCTACCTGGTCGATCCGGCCAAAAAATCCAAGGCGCTTCTTTTCGATAACGCCAAAATGGCGGCCATGCTGACGGCGATCACCCGTATTCCTTATGATTCCCAGCATCTCCCATTCTCTACGATCACCAGGTTCGTAAAGAAAGATGCTGCGTTCGAATTCCAGTTCACCGTGCCTGCGGATGCGGACATTGTCATGACCAAGAAGCCGGTTCAAGAGACGGCAAAGAAGGAAGAGGTCGCCCAACAACCCAGACCGGCGGGACCGGTCAACGGGGTGGAAGGGGACAGGGGGGCCGGGGCGCAGCTCTCAGCCTGCCGTCCCCAGGACCAAGACCCTCCATTTTGAATATGATCTGGCCACGGGAAAGGTGCAACTCCTCGAAGACTGGAAGGAGCCGGAACAAAGAAAGAACTGGGCTTCCGTCTCGCCTGACGGGAAGACCATCATCTTCGCCCGCAACCACAACCTCTACATGATGGATGACGTCAACTTCGAAAAAGCCAAGAAGGATGAGAACGACAAATCAATTGTCGAAACCCAGCTCACCACCGACGGCGTCGAACACTATAGTTTCGGGCGGGGTGGCAGAGGAGGTGGCGGAGATCAGCAACAGCAGCAGCAGCAGGAAGATGTCACCACAACTCAAGGCGAGGGGGAGGGGAGGGGCGCCAACGCCCGCACATCGCCCAACCCTATTTCCTGGTCCAAGGATTCCAAGAAGTTTGCCGTTAACCGAACCGACGAAAGGAAAGTCACCGATCTCTGGGTGATCAACACGGTCGACGGTCCCCGCCCGACGCTCAATACCTATCGTTACGCCATGCCGGGCGAGGCCAACTACCCGCAAAGGGAACTGCTGGCGTTCGACCGCGACACCAAGGCGCGGGTGCAGATTAAGGCAGAAGCTTTTAAGGACCAGGGCCTGTCGACCTGGAACGCCCGCATTCCACCCCAGTTCGGAGAGCCGCCGGTATATGGCCCGGCACAGACATGGTTCACCGACGCTGCCGACAAGATCTACTTCACCCGCCTCAGCCGCGACCAGCACAGGCTGGACATCTGCGTAGCCAATCCCGATACCGGCGAGGTCAAAACCCTGGTCGAGGAGCGGCTGAACACGTACATCGAGACCAGACAACCCCGCCTTATCAATAACGGCCAGGAGTTTCTCTGGTGGTCGGAGCGGGACGGGTGGGGGCACTATTATCTCTACGACATCAACGGAACGCTGAAAAACCAGGTTGATTCCGGTGAGTTCGTCGCCGACGCCATCCAGGGAATCGACGAGAAGACCCGGACCATGTTTTTTACCGCCCTGGGCAGGGAACCCGGCGAGGATCCCTACTACGCTCATGCTTACAGGATCAATCTGGACGGCACGGGGATGAAGTTGCTCGCTCCCGGGGACGCAACTCACACGGTGGGCATGGGCGAGCCGGCCAAGTACTTTGTCGACAACTCCTCGCGGGTCGATGCCGCACCGCGCTCATTGCTGTACGACTCATCCGGCAACCTGTTGATCGATCTGGAGACGACGGACATCAAGCCACTGCTGGAACATGGCTTCAAATTCCCGGAACCCTTCAAGGTAAAGGCGGACGACGGAATCACCGACCTCTACGGTGTCATGTACAAGCCGTTCGATTTTGACCCCAACAAGAAATACCCGGTCATTCTCTATGTCTACCCCGGCCCGCAGACTGAGAGTGTCAACAAGAATTTCGCCGCCGCGCGGAGTTACAGCTCTTTCCTCGCCCAGTTCGGATTCGTCGTAATCGAGGTGGGAAACCGGGGAGGAAGCCCGCAGCGTTCCAAGTGGTATCACAACTACAGCTATGGATTGACGTCTCCGAACAATATCAGCTTCCGCGACTACGGCCTGGCCGACAAGAAAGCCGCGGTGGAGCAACTGGCGCACCGGTTCGCTTTCATCGACATCGATAAGGTCGGGATCTGGGGCCACTCGGGCGGAGGATTCATGTCTGCGGCAGCCATGCTGGTTTACCCCGATTTCTTTAAGGTGGCGTGGTCGGAGTCGGGCAACCACGAAAACAACATCTACAACGCGCCCTGGAGCGAAAAAAATTACGGCATCAAGGAGGTCAAGGACGACAAGGGTAACATTACCTTCGAATACACTATGGATAAAAACTCGGACTTGGCCAAGAACCTCAAGGGCCGTCTGATGCTGACAACCGGCGACAACGACAACAACGTCCATCCGGCCAACACCATGCGGCTGGCGGACGCTCTGATCCGGGCCAATAAGCGTTTCGACATGATGATTTTCCCCGGGATGCCGCATTGGTATGGCGCGACGGGGACTACTGCAACTGGATTCGGGCCGATTACT
>CAWGRQ010000004.1:0-98538 GCA_963824985.1 Terriglobia bacterium | reverse complement strand
AGGCGTGCGTGACTCGGTTTGAGGCGGTTTGATATCGTCCGGCTGTCGACGCCAAGAGCGTCAGGAGGACAGCCGATGACATCAAAGCAAGTAACCGCACCCGCTGTAATTCCCGCCGAGATTCGAGAACTCAGCCGTCAGATCGAGCAGTGGCGCAGCACCCGCCGGCATCGTATGCCAATGCCGGAGCCGCTCTGGACGTTGGCGGCGAACCTCGCCGCGCACCACGGTGTTGCTCAAGTATCCCGGTTTTTGCGTCTGGACTACTACTCCCTCAAGGAACGTGTCCAACCTGCAGAGCGACACGCAATCACGGCACCTGAATCGAGGTCGACTGGACCGACGTTTATCGAGCTCCCTTCGTGGACTGCGCCTGCTGTTTCAGAGTGCAGTATTGAACTGGAACACCCACGTGGGCAAAGGATGCGGATTCATATAAGAGGAGCGGAGCTTCCGGACCTTGGGGCGCTCACCCGCACGTTCTGGGGTATGAAGGGATGATTCAAGTCACCTCGCATATGCGCATCGTTGTCGCCGTCGAGCCGGTGGATTTCCGCAACGGCATCGACGGCTTGGCACGGATCTGCAAAGAAGTGCTCAAGGCTGACCCGTTCGCAGGTTGGTTTTTTGTTTTTCGGAGCCGGCGAGGCACCGCGATAAAGGCACTCTGTTACGACGGCCAGGGATTTTATCTGATTCAAAAACGGTTGTCGTCGGGGAGGTTCCGCTACTGGCCCGGGAACGGGTCCGAGATATCGAGCGCGCTGGAAGCACACCAGCTGCAGGTGCTCCTCGCTGCGGGCGATCCGACCGCGGCGCGCGGCGCACCAACATGGAAGCGTGTAAGCCCGTCGCGCCGACCAGAGATTTGAAGATAGGACTTGCGTTCCGTTTTCACCTCTGTTATCGTGCGCGGCATGGAAACAGAGTTGAAGTACCGCGGGCGCACGATCACGGGCACGGACATTGAACTCATCCGTCGACTCGTTGCCGAGAATCCGCGGCTGAGCCGCCGCGCGCTATCGAGCAGGCTCTGCGAGGCATGGGACTGGCGCCAGGCCAACGGCGCGCTCTGCGACATGGTCTGCCGGGGGCTGATGCTGCGACTCCACCGGGAGGGGCATATTGAGCTTCCGCCGGTGCGCTGGGTGAATCCCAACCCTCTGGCGCACCGCAACCCGGACAGGAAGCGGCCGGCGCCGGTCCTGGTGGATGAGACAACGCTCGAAGGCGCGCTCGCTGAGATCCGGCCGCTCGAGTTCGAACAGGTGCGCCGCACGGTCGAGGAACGGCTCTTCAATAGTCTGCTCGACCGGTACCATTACCTGGGCTACACGCAGCCCGTCGGCGAGCATCTGAAGTATGTGGTCTACGCCCAGGGCCGCCCGATTGCGTGCCTGGGGTGGTCGTCGGCGCCCCGGCATCTCGGGCCGCGCGACCGGTTCATCGGATGGCCGGCGGAAGCCCGGCGCAGGAACATCCGCTATCTCGCCTATAACACGCGGTTTCTGATTCTCCCGTTCGTTAACGTTCCGCATCTTGCGTCCCACATTCTTGCCTGCATGGCGCGCCGGCTGCCCGAGGACTGGGAACGCCACTACGGCCATTCCATCTACTACCTGGAAACCTTCGTCGATCCGGGACGTTTCCGGGGCACCTGCTACCGGGCCGCCAACTGGCGCTACCTCGGCCTGACGACCGGCCGCGGCAAGGACGCTCCCACCAGGAAAGCCAACCGCCCCTCGAAAGAGGTTCTCGGGTATCCGCTCCGGAAGGATTTCCGCCGGCTGCTCGGAGAGGTAAGATGAAGCCACCTGTCGAGCGGCTGGAAATAAGCATGGAAGAGCTTGAGGACATTCTGGAACGGGCGAAGACCAGTCCTCTGACCGAGGAGGAGTGCGCCAAGCTCCACAAGGCGTTTGAGACGCTGATGTATGTGACGGATCTGGTCGGGGACAAGGACACCACCATCGCCAGACTTCGGAAGATCCTTTTCGGCGCGAGCACCGAAAAGATCCGCAATGTCCTGGGCGGCGAGGGCCCGAAGGCTGCAAGCTCTGGAAGAGACGGGAGAGGCGGGTTCCGCTGGAAAGCAGCCTGTCGATCCAGCCGGGGAGGCGTTCGACGAAAAGCCCAAGGGACATGGCCGCAACGGGGCTGAAGCCTTCACCGGAGCCAGGCGGATTTGTGTCGAACACGGGTCGTTGAAGTCGGGCCAGCGCTGCCCGAAGTGCGGCAAGGGGAAGATCTATCGCATCAAAGAGCCCGCAGTCGTGGTTCGAATCACGGGACAGGCGCCGCTGGAGGCCACGGTTTACGAGATGGAACGCTGGCGCTGCAACCTCTGCGGCGAGGTGTTCACGGCCGAGGCCCCCGAGGAGGTGGGGCCGGCCAAATGGGACGAAGCCGCGGCGAGCATGGTCGGATTGCTGAAGTACGGGACCGGGATGCCTTTCCATCGGCTCGAGCAGCTGCAGAAGAGCCTGGGGATCCCGCTGCCGGCTTCGACGCAGTGGCAGATGGTCAAGGAGACGGCCGAGGCGATCGAGCCGGCGTGGGAGGAACTCGTCCGGGAGGCGGCTCAGGGAGAAGTGCTGCACAACGACGACACGACGGCGGTGATCCTGGAGAGCATCCACGAGCGGCGTAAGCGCGAACAGGCCGAGGAGTCCGGCGAGGCGCCCGAGCCCGGGGAACGTACCGGCACATTCACAACGGGGATCGTGTCGGTCGTCGGGGAACGCAAGATCGCGTTGTTTTTCACGGGCCATCAGCATGCGGGAGAAAACCTGAGGGACGTCCTCCTGAAGCGTGCGGCAGGACTGCCGGCGCCGATCCAGATGTGCGACGGGCTGGCACGAAACGAGCCGGAGCTCCCCGAAGAGCTCCGGGTGATTCTCTCCAATTGCAATGCGCACGCAAGAAGGCAGTACGTCGATGTGGCCTCCCGGTTTCCGGAGGAGTGCCGCTACGTCCTCGAAGTTTTTCGCGATGTCTATCATAACGATGCTGTGGCGCGCCGTCGGGGGATGTCGCCTGACGAACGCCTGGCATTCCACCAAGCCGAGAGCGCTCCGCGGATGGAGGATCTGCGGCGCTGGATGGCCGAGCAGCTTGACGACAAGAAAGTAGAGCCCAACTCCGGGTTGGGAGAGGCAATCCGCTATACGCAGAAACGGTGGGACCGGCTCACCCGGTTCCTGGAGGTCGCGGGCGTACCCCTCGATAACAACGCCGCGGAGCGAATTTTGAAGAAAGCGATATTGAGTCGGAAGAATAGTTACTTCTATAAGACGGCCCGAGGTGCCCATGTCGGGGACATGTTCATGAGTCTGATCCACACAACAGAGCTCGTGAGTGCCAACCCGTTCGACTATCTGACGGAACTGCAGAAGCATGTCAAAGAGGTGAAGAGTAATCCCTCGCATTGGATGCCGTGGAACTACCGGGAAAACATGAAAGGATGAAAGCGCACGCCGTTCGACAGAGTCGGTCGTCACGACTTGCGCGAATGAAGCATGACAAAACGAGTCGCTCGACGTAAATCTGGTCGTACCACCCTCAACTCAAACCCTCACGAATACACTCCGAGATACTCCATCAGGGATTTGCATGAACTGCTCGACATCGTGATTGCGCAGGGCGGGCGTCAGGCGGTGGAGCTTTACCTCGAAGAGTGGCTGTGCAGCGCCGGCGAATCCGGGCTGCAACTGATCGACGGACGCGGCCGCCGCCCAACTCGCAGCAAAAATATCGGGTCACGCATCGCTACCGCAAGGACACGGTGAAACGGATATCATTGTGCCCATATTGCGGAGCCGCGGAGTTCTGGAAGTTGGATGACTGTCCCGAATCGAACGGCATTCCGGGACACAGCTTCGAGGAAAACCGCGTCTACAATTCGATATCCACCGGCAAACCCACACGCATGAAGAAACGCGCAAAAGCTTGTGAGAGATGCTCGCGGTAGGGCGGAAGCAGCCGCAGGCGGTTTCCACCGGAAATGCGAATCCAATGGGATAGGAAGTCCAGGGGGAGACTGAACACCTCGTGAAAATCTACGACCTGGCAAGGTATGGAAGCGTCCGTTGCGACCAGCGGAACTCTCCTGTTTAGCAACGCCAGGTTCCATATCATGCCCTGCTTCAGTTGTTGGATGTGTTTGTCCCAACTCCTTGGGGTTACCTTGTTCCCCCGGCGGGCTTCCGCTTCCTCCCAAAGCGATTTCCAATCATCGAGGTGGTACACGGGGCAAAGAATCACGTTCCTGACGTGGCCCTGGACGATGTCGCAGGCCTGCGTCATGACGATTGCCCTCACCATCTGAACGCCGGCAGATTTCTGAAGGATCTGAACAAGCTGAGCCCGGGCATTAGAGTCGTCAAGCTGCGGTGAATCACTGAACGTCAGTACCGGGCAGGAATCGATCAGATCGCCCTGAAGAGGCGGATCGTCGGCAGTGACCTGTTCATACCAGGAATAGTCACTCATTCATCAAGTTCGAGGATTTTTTCACTGCTGATCGGGATGAATGGCAGTCGGGCCGGCAAAATCCTAAGAGGATGCTCGGCAGAAAAACGGAAAGTCTGCCGGCGAGGCCAAACAATAACCAGTGAGGGTGCTTCCGTAGAGTCCTCGTATGCCTCATCCCAAAAGACAACCAATTGGTTCACCGTATGGGCTTCATGATTTTGGCGAGGCAACCAGATTTCGTCCATGGACATCATCGTCGCGACAAGCATGGCACTCAGAGGAACGGCACGAGTCCTATGCCGCCGAGGCCGATCGCTTTCGGATTTTTTATCGGAAACCTCAATTGTCGTTGCTCCGGAACCGATGGCGAATCCGCCGCTGGTCAGCCTTGTTGTAATTGCCGGCTCATTCACGCGATTCGCCCCCATTCCTTATGCGCATCAGCCGAAGTATGATGCGTAAATCCGCGTACGATCCACTCATGGGCCATCTCAAACCACTCATTCATCTCGCTGCCGTTACTGCTTGCGGGACCTCTCGCTGTCAGCTCCAAAACAACCAGGCTCTTCTTGTCGCTGATACGAAAACCATGGTTTATGGAGACATGCAGTTTTCCTTTCCGGCCCGGCAGCTCATATTGGAGACGGGCAGCACCCGTGTGGGGAGGGGGCAGGAATCCGTCCGAAGCCTCAAAGGTCCAGCTAAAGACAGGGAGATAATGGCGAATTCCGACAGGAAAGGGCTCCGACCCCTCTTCAATGTGGTTGATGTAGGTCAATTCATATTGGTTCGCCTTTGGAGGGCTTACCTCTATCGAATCGAGAAAATCGAGCAATTCCCTCCAGCCGCGTCTAAATCGGGAGAAGGCTTCAGAAAAGCGTGGGTAACCGTCAGACGGCTTCATCTTTCTCCAATTGGCAAGGAATCTAGAGCTTTGGAGCTGATAGAGAAAATCTCCTTTCTCGGTGGCAAAAAATACGCGACGCAACGCAGGCAGATCCGGCATTTCCATTTTGAGCTGTGGAGGGGTTGGCTGACCCTGCTGGGTTTCAAATATCTCCGGCAGCGGGGCGTGATCGTCGGTATGTGGATATTGGGACTTGATCCGATCATAAAACTGTCCGAAATGAACCGTTGAGAAACGATCCATCTGCTCAAATTGAACTCCGCACACAACTTCTATGAGAGGAGGGTTTTGATATGCGGGAAGCACAGCCAAAGACTTTTCCATCATTTAGACTCTATCTCAAATGCCTTACTTCTGTCCAGCTACTCGAAGATGGTTCCGCTATTCTCTCAGGGGCTTAGGGCATGGCCTGCCATACAATTAGCAATTTGAAAAAGGACGAATGTGAGCGATTGATAGCGGAGTACCTCGGCTGGCTCAAGCATCGAGTGGACCGAATCCACCTGGAGTCCCGTAACCGGGTGCGCCAAGATAAGTCCGCGCTGCAAACATTGCTATCCAGAGCGCATGGCGATGCGGCTTCAGGCCATGGGGTGGCCGAGCACCAACGATACTCCGTAGCTTTCCGCACCAACCTGTGATGGACCGGATTTTGATGCACGTAGTTCAGCCGGGCTAAATACGACCGCTGATATGTTATATGTGAATCCCAATACTGGTAAAAGACCTTTCTTCCCTCGGTCCCATCCTCGGCATTGAGCTGCCTCGCTATCGCTCCATGCAGCCTGCCCAGCATGATCCTCAGGCCTTTCGGATCATCAGGTGAAAGCGCCACAAAGTGATAGTGGTTGGACATCACGGCCCACGCCTGCAGTTGCCACTCAAACTCGGTCGCACATACGAACAGTAGGCTGAGAACAAGATCGAGCCGGTCAGGGGAATTCAGGAAGTGGCGTTTCTCACGGGTTCCGGCGGTTACCATGTAGGCGCCCTTTTCGCCGAGACGATGGGCAGGAGCATGAGGCCAATCCAGGGAAGTCAGGAGGGCCCTGCGGGGTGTTACTGAATCCCGGCACGCTGAAGCTGGGCATCTATGAACTCCAACATTATTGTTTCCGGCACGGCATGGATATTTCAGGAAATGTTTTGGGAGGCAATTTGCAAGGGGCAAAAAGCGGCGCCGGGGCGCCGCAATCCAAGGCGCCTGCGGCGCGAGATCCGGATCGATTGCGGGAAGCTTGATTGATTAAAGTGCCATTCCGGCGTGAGGTGCCGATCTACTCGTCCCTCCAATTCGGCGCGCGCTTTTCGAGGAAGGCCCGGATTCCCTCCTGGAGGATGGGAAAAAGCGGCGCCGAGGCGCCGCATTCCACGGCGCCTGCGGCGCGAGATCCGGATCGATTGCGGGAAGCTTGATGAAGCTTGATTGATTAAGGTGCCATTGCGGCGTGAGGTGCCGCTTTACTCGTCCGTCCAATTCGGCGGGCGCTTTTCCAGAAAAGCCCGGATTCCCTCTTTGCTGTCTGCAGTGGCCATGACGGCGACGAGCGCCCGCTCCAGGTACTCGAGGTCTTCCCGCAGGTTCCGGCCCGCGATGCGTTCGATGGCCTCCTTGCCCAGCCTCACAATGTGCGAGCTTTTGTCGGCCAGCTTCCGGAGAATCGGCCCGACTTCGCCTTCAAAATCCTGGCGCGGGACGGCGCGATTGAGGATGCCGGATCGCAAGGCCGCCGGTGCGGATATCCGTTCCCCGAGCAACAGCATCTCGGCTGCCTGCTTTCGCCCCACATGTTGATGGAGGAGTGCGAGCACCATCATGGGAAACATGCCGACCTGGATCTCCGGCGTGCAAATGGTGATGTCATCGCAGGCGAAAGCCAGGTCGCAGGCGAGCAGAAGTCCCAGACCTCCCGCTATGACGTGCCCTCTGGCCAGGGCCACAGTCGGCTTGGGACAGCTCAGGATTTCAAACAGCAGGTTCCGGTACGCGCCCGGACTGAACGCCTCCCCATCCCGGGCTTCCGGCAGGGCAGTCTTAAGGTCGGCGCCGGCGCAGAAGACTTTGTCTCCGGCTCCCGAAATGGCGACCACGCGCACCGCCCGGTCATCGCTCGCCTGGCGGATGGTCTCGGTCAAGCCGCCCACAACCGCCGGGTTCAGGGCGTTCCTCTGCTCCGGCCGATGAATTGTGAGCGTCAGGATTCCCGATTCAAGTGAAGACAGCAAATCCTGGGTCATCAGGCTCCTGTGCGTTTGGATGGCATGCAATGTCTCCCGCAGCCTGGCGGTGCTCCCCGCGCGTCCTGCGGATCTCCGGGGTTACGCCTCCCGGTAAAACCAGTTGCCGGCAAGCGAGGCGACAGGCACTTCGAGGAGTCCCCACACCATGCCGATCAGGAAAAGCCTGGGGGGAAACACGTCCATCACCATCCCGGAAACGGACGGCCAGGCATAGGCGAGCGTCCAGACCACCAGCGCCGCACAAATGGCGGTTTTTGGCCCGGCGCCGAAACGGGGGCGTATTGCCGCATACACCCAGGTCAGCAGGATGCCGAGGGCGAAGCAGAGGATGATGAACACCACCGGCGCGAGCCCGCCCATCGGGGGCCGGTTAAGCGACTTCATCGCCTCATCCCAGTCCTGTGCCAGGATCTGCATGTTGAGCACCAGCTCGCCGATATTGAGCACCAGACCGGCGACCAGACCTCCCAGAACGACACGTCCGTAATTGATCTTTCCCATTGGTCGAATCTCCTTCGATCATTGCCGCGACGCTCTCGCGGCAGGCAATGCCATGACAACCATAGGTTCGCTTCCCGGTTCATCCGCTTTGCAAGTTGTGCACGTGACGAATTGCTTTTCTCCCGGATGATGCATCCGGACCACCTGCCCGGGTAGCGGGAACACTGAATGAATCCGCAAAGGATGAGTTCTTTATAGAGTCTGGAGGAACGGCTGTCAATTCGAATCCCTTCGATCCCAGCCCGCCTTATTCATGACGAGAGGATCGCAGGACAACTTAGGACACGGAAAAACGCGGGAAAAACATGGATCGCTGCCGGACCGGTCACGCCTGATCGCGCCTGAAAACGAGAGTGCAGTAATCTTCGAGATACCTGTCTTTTAATATGGTGCAGCCGGCGCCCGCGAATCGCGTCCTGAGATCATATGCATCCGCATACTGGATACCCGACAGCACCAGGTAGCCGCCGAGTTTCAGGACCGACACGATCGGGTGAACCAGTTCCAGGAGCAGATCTCCATAGAGATTGGCCAGAATCAGATCGAAGCGCATTCGCCCGACCGACCCTATTTCGCCCTGAACCGGGAAGACGGCATCATTCAGGCAGTTGAGCCGGATCGTGGCCGAGGTGGTCAGCATTGCGTCCGGACTGGGATCCAGGGCGACGACATTCCGGGCTCCCAACCTGGCCGCTGCGATCGCCAGAATACCGGTGCCGCAGCCCAGATCCAGCACCCGGAAATCCGGAGTCACGGGTATTTGTTCGAGTTCTTCGATGCAGCTGGAGGTGGTTTCATGCTCCCCTGAACCGAAGGCACGGCCGTGAGCCAGGATGAGAGGCACACGTAGTCCCCCGGGGAAACTCTCGGGATCGCGGGAGATGATGAATCTGTTACCGATCAGCAGGCTCATGATCGATCAAATGCGCTCGCCGGAGGAGCGGCCTAGGAACTGGGGTCAAGGGACGGGGAAGGGCGTAGCCGCACTGAATCCCCGCAGGCCCCGTGGCCCGCGTTGCATGCCCGATCCGTCAGGACCTGATTTCATGCCGGATCCTGATACCGGGGTCTGCGATCCGATTGGCGCAGCAGGGCCCTTAGGGCACGGCCCGACTTCGGAGCGCGACCCGCCGGGTCGCGCTCCGCCATCGGTTGAGGCTATGCCAGGGACTTGGCGGCGCGCCGCAGTTCCCCGGCTTTGTCCGTCTTCTCCCAGGGGAAGAACTCGTAGATATTGCCGTTGGAGTTCTTCGCCTTGTAGGGAGTACGGCCGAAGTGGCCGTAGGAGGCCGTAGCCCGGTAAATGGGCGTCTGCAGTTTCAGGTGCCGGATCATTTCCCGGGGCGTCAGCGGAAATACTTCGCGGATCAGCTTGATGATCTTCTCTTCGGGGATCACGCCCGTACCGAAGGTGTTAAGCCACAGGTCGGTCGGATCGGCGCGCCCGATCACATAGGCCAGACGGATCTCGATTTCACTGCACAATCCCGCGGCCACGCAGTTTTTGGAGATGTATCGGGCCATGTAGGCAGCCGACCGGTCGACCTTGCTCGGATCCTTGCCCGAAAACGCGCCGCCGCCATGGCGTGCCCGGCCGCCATAGGTATCGACGATGATCTTCCGGCCGGTCACGCCGGTATCCGATTGGGGTCCGCCGATCTCGAACTTTCCGGTCTCGTTGACAAAGAATTTCGTCTTCTTGTCCAGAAGGTGAGCGGGGACGACATCCCGGATGACGGTTTCGATGATGTCGGCGCGTGCTTTCCTGGTGATGTGATTTCCGGTACGGTCCAGGATGCTCGGATCGTGCTGGGCCGCGATGACGACACTGTCTGCACGCACGGGGATCCCGTCTTCATACACAATGGTCACCTGGGATTTGCCATCCGGACGAAGATATTTCAGTCTGCCGGTTTTGCGCACCTCGGCCAACCGGAATGCCAGCTTGTGGGCCAGGACGATCGGCATCGGCATCAATTCTTCGGTTTCCGAACTCGCGTACCCGAACATTACGCCCTGATCGCCGGCTCCGCCCGTGTCCACTCCTTGCGCGATGTCCGGGGATTGTTTCCCGATCGCGTTCAGGATGCCGGCACTGGGGGCGCTGAGGCCGCACTCATCGGAAAAATACCCGATGTCGATCAGGAGGGATCGTACCATCCGGTTCAGATCCACCCACGCATGGGTCGTGATTTCGCCGCCGACCAGCACCAGCCCAACGGTTACGAACGTCTCGCATGCCACGCGCCCCGCCGGATCCTGGCGCAACACTTCATCCAACACGGCATCTGAAATCTGGTCGCAGACCTTATCCGGATGCCCCTCAGTCACCGATTCCGAGGTGAAACTGGTCTTCATGCTCCAACCCTCCAGTAAGAAGTTTGTCGGCGGGCGCTTCCGCGGCAATTTCCCGGGGAGCAGCCAGCCATAATCCTGTTTGCCAATCGAAGAAGGTTACTAGAACCTTCCTCGTGTGGGTAGTGAAAAGATGGGCACGGGATGAACTCGTAAAGGATGCAAACTTGGCCCGGAAGCCATCCTATGAAATCCGGAGAGTGATCGAGGATCATATCGGGCAACCCGCCTGACCCAGTCTCAATCCCAATACCCAGGCTTCTCGTCCGGGCTTTGCCATTTTCAGTTGCCAATGCGAGTCTTGCCGTCTCTTTCGCTTGAGGTCCCGCCGGCACTGTGCAAGTATAGAGTTCTTTCAACGAATAGTTTCTGCCACTGCATGAAATGCTGATGCGACCCGCCCTATCATCGGCGCGCCTCGGTTCCAGGACAGGATGGGGCCCGAAAGCTCATTCATGCACGGCTACCGACCGGCAGCCGGTACCCGTACCGGCCCAGAAGCAAAGTGAGGCTTATGAAGGAAATCTCGAGACGCCAGTTTTTCAGCGCTAGTACCACCCTGGCCGCCGGGGCCGGGCTCCCGAAATTCCAGGGCCAGACCACTCCCCAAACCGCCGCCAAACCGAAGATCAAACGCTACAAGCCGTTCGGCAAAACCGGGTGGAAGATCGGGGACGTTTCGGCGGGTTCCGGCCAGACCGAACCCGCCATGGTGAGTTACCTTTTCGAATGCGGGATAAACCTGATCGATACCGGGTTCCAGTATCGCGGACATGAGGAGACGGTCGGCAAGGCCCTGCCGCCGTGGCGCGAAAAGGTCTTCGTCCTGGATAAATGGGATCCTCCGTTCGTGACCGCCACGGTTACCAAGGGCGCATTACTGGAGGCTCTCGATATCTCGCTAAAACGGCTCAACACTACGTACGTCGACTGCATGATGATCCATTCCATCGGGCATCCCCGGTATGGAGGCATGGAACGTATTCAGAACCCGGCGATCTACGAGGCCTGGGATGAGGCTAAAAAACTGGGGAAGGTCCGGTTCACGGGCGCCTCCAGTCACAGCGTCAATCTGATCAAGGAAATGGAATGGGGGATCGACAATAACCGGTTCGACGTCATCCTGATCGGGGCGAATTTCCTGACCCAGGGCGTGGAGCCGCTGCTCAAAAAGGCCCGAGCCCGGGGCGTCGCCACGATCGCCATGAAGACGATGACGATCTATCAATCCAGCCTGAACATCCGGGAACTCCAGGATGAGAACACCAATGCCCGGCAGGCGGTTCTCAAATGGATTCTGGCATCCGACCTGTTCGACACCATGGTCGTCAGTATGCGCAATTTCGACCAGGTTGCTGAATACCTTGCCGTATCCGGCAGCACCGCCCTGACCCGCCGCGATCAACAGTATCTGGAGACAGTGAAGGCCTCCATCGGCAACCGATACTGCCGTCCCGGGTGCGACGGTTGCTACGGTTCCTGCCCGCAGGGAGTGCCCATCTGGGATGTCCTGCGCTATAAAATGTACTTTGAGCATTATGGAGACCAGAAATTTGCCATGGAGAGGTACGGCCTGATTCCTGTCACCAATCGCGCATCGGTTTGCAACGGCTGCCCGGCCCCTTGCAACGCGGCCTGCCGGTACGGACTGCCGGTGCAGAATCGCCTGCCTCGAGGCGCACGCCCAACTCACGTTCGCAGCGCCCCGTCCCGAGGAGACCCTATGAGAATGATAAGGATCGCCATCGTGCATTCCGGTCTGCTCTTTTGCCTTTTGTTCCCGGCCTTCCCGCAATCGGAGCCCTCGGCCCGGGATATTCTCACCCGATCCGTCCAGGCCCACGGAGGCGATCGCCTCACCAACTGGCAGACGATGACCATTACCGGGACCGTCGACATGCTCGACGGCATCATGTTCCGTGCCGCCTACCGCCTGTTCGCAAGAGCTCCCGGAAAGCTGCGGGTCGAAAAGGATATGACGGTCGTCAAGGGAGGTCGCGCCTTCTACGAGTATTTTCTGAATGACGGCGTGGCCTGGAGCCGGAGGAACCTCGTCACGTCTTCCGGCAATCTCCAGGAATTGAACCGGTGGCTGAATCAATGCCAGGGGGTCGCGTATTACGCGACCCATGCCGACTCGCTGACGCGGCAGGAAGACGCGATCGTCGAATGGCGGGAAAAGGCTGAGCTGCAATCGAATGAATACAAGGTGGTCGCGAGCCGTCCCGCCTACGTCATCGCGGTCGTTATCGGTAAAGAGACGACCAGCCTGTGCATCGACAAGGAAAACTATTTCCTGCTTCAGGAAACGGCGGGAAGATTGAAACGGATCTTCTGGGACTTCAAGAAATTCGGGGATGTGACCATCCCCTCCCGAGCCCTGGAAATCACCGCCGGCTCTCAGGGCGAGACGATCACGCCGTACTCCTATGACAATGTAAAATACAACGTGCCCATCCAGGATTGGCTGTTTACCGAGGACATGCCCAAGGGGAATGCTGCCAAGAAGTAGGCACCGGGCGCGGATTGAAGAGCGCCGGGCTCACGGCCCAATGCCGTATTCGATGCGGATTGGCGCCCTCCAGTGGTATAACACTGGGTATCCTGGAGGGTGCATTTATGAATCGAAAGAGTCTTTTCTTCGTCCTGGTCGTTTTCCTTGCCGTTTTGACCGCCCTGGCGCAGCAGGCGCCACCACAATTATTAAACGAATCCCTGCTGAACGGCCTTACCTATCGGAACATGGGGCCCTACCGCGCCGGCGCCTGGGCAGTAGGGATCGCAATACCCGAAACCCCCGCCAAAGCGCATCGCAGCACCATTTATGCCGCTCTGCGCTCGGGCGGAGTCTGGAAATCATCCAATGGCGGCGTCACATTTGAGCCGGTCATGGACAGCCAGAGCATTTATTCCATGGGCGCCATCGCCGTGGCGCCATCCGATGAGAACGTGGTTTGGGTGGGGACCGGCGACAACTCGGCCACCCGCAGCGCCTACTGGGGCGACGGCGTCTACAAGTCCGTCGACGGCGGCGAGACCTGGCAGAACATGGGTCTGAAGGACACGCAGCATATCGCGCGCATCGTGATCCATCCGACCCGGCCGGACACGGTATATGTGGCTGCCCTTGGGCACCTGGCCACGCCGAACGCCGAACGAGGCGTGTTCAAGACCACCGATGGCGGCAAGTCCTGGAAGAAAGTCCTCTACGTCAATGACCGAACGGGCGCGGTCGACCTGGTGCGCGATCCGCGCAATCCGGAAGTCCTGTATGCGGCGACCTACGAACATGAGCGGCTGGCCTGGGTAATCAACGACGGCGGTCCCGGAACCGGCATCTACAAGACCACCGACGGTGGCGCCAGTTGGACAGAGCTTACTCAACGGCCTGCCGAAGGGCCCCATGGGGCGGATCGGCATCGACATCTGCCGCAGCAGACCCGAGGTCCTCTACGCGGTGTACGACAACCACAACCTGCGTCCCAACCCGCGAAATCCAGCCGGACACCATCAACGGGCAGGTCTACCGCACCGATGACTGCCGGCGTCACCTGGCGCCGCGTAAACCCCGACGAAGTGGATGTCAGCGGCAAGGCCGGCTACTCGTTCAATCAGCTCGTCGTGGATCCCGAACAATCCCGACCGTATCTGGATCACGGGGTCGAGTTTCAACTACTCGGCGGACGGCGGCAAGACCTGGGGCGGGCGCGGGGGGCCGCGCGTCTTCGGTCGCGCTTTTGGCGACTTTCGTGCCCTGTGGGTTGATCCGGAGGATTCCGACCACATGTTTGCAGCTTCCGATGGCGGCATTTTCCAATCCTTTGACGGCGGCCGGACCAACGAGCACTTCCAGACCATCCGGGGCGGCGAGGTATACGCCGCTGGGCGTCGATATGGACACGCCCTACAACATCTACGCCGGTCTTCAGGATCACGAGAGCTGGAAAGGGCCGAGCAACGGTTGGGCCGGCAGCATCGGGATCGACGACTGGGTGACGGTCGGTACCGGCGATGGCATGTACAACCAGGTCGACCCCACCGACAGCCGCTGGGTTTACAACACCCAGGAGTTCGGGTCAGCTCAGCCGGTACGACCAGAAGACTCATGAACGTGATCCGCATTGCGCCGACACGCCCGGCAGGCCAACCGGCGCTGCGGATCAACTGGATCGCGCCCTTCATCCTCTCGCCGCACGATCCCAAGACGATCTACGCGGGCGCGCAGGTGCTCTTCAAGTCCACCGATCGCGGCGATCACTGGCAGGAGATCAGCCCCGACCTCACCAACAACGATCCGGAAAAGATCAATCGCGGCGCCGCCGGCAGCAATATCGTGTACTGCGACCATCAGCACGATTTCGGAATCGCCCGTGACCGCGGGAATCATCTGGGTGGGCACTGACGATGGCAAAGTGCTGGTGACACGAACGACGGCAACGAACTGGACAGATGTCACCAGGAACGTCGCAACCGCCGGCGGGCCGGAAGACGTCTGGGTCAGCCGGGTATATGCATCACGCTTCGCAGCGGGAACGGCCTACGTCGCCAAGACCGGACGGCGCCAGGACATTTTCAAACCCTTCCTGTTCAAGACCACCGATTTCGGGGCCACATGGAAGAACATCTCCAGCAACCTGCCGCAGTGGCCCGTCAACTCGATTCTCGAGGACACCCAGAAGCCGTCCGTGCTGTTTGCCGGCACCGATATCGGCGTTTATGCCTCCACGGACGGCGGAACGCGCTGGGTGGCCCTCAAGAGCAACATGGCCCCGGCAGCAGTCACCGACATGGTCATTCACCCGCGCGAGCAGGATCTGGTGGCGGGCACGTATGGTCGCGGCGTTTGGGTGGTGGACATCGCTCCCATTCGCGAGATGACTGAGGAGAACCTGGGCAAGAATGCCTACCTCTTCGCTGTGAAGCCGAAGCCGATCCGGCGCGACGGCGCGCAAGGCAACTACCGGCTTCTGGGCGACACTTTCCCATGCACGCCGAACGAGCCGAACGGGCTGCTGATTTACTACTACCTGAAAGCGGATGCCGCACAGCCGGTCTCGATTACGATCGCGAATCAGGCCGGCCAGGTCGTCCGGACGGTGCCGGGCTCACAGAAAGCCGGCATTAACCGCGTCGCTTCGGAGGGTGGCGGCGGATTCGGCGGCGGTGGCGGCGGGCGCGGAGGACAGGCTCGAGTCCGCCATGCCTCCGGGCGAGTACGTGGTCACGCTCCAGGTCGGTGAGACCAAGCTCACCCAGAAAGCCCGGCTGCTGCCGACACCCGAATTCCGCTAGGAGAGGGAGCGGGGTAATGACCCGCAATGAGGCTTGGGCGGTTGTTGCGTACTGCCCAGGCCTCCTGCACTGGAGACACTTGACGACCTCTCTGGTTCGCAGGAGAGGACTTCGTTGCGCTCATCTGCTGTTCCGAAAATATCTCTTTGCGCCCTCGCGTCTTGGCGTCATTGCGTTAAAATAATCAACGCAAGGACGCCAAGACGCAAAGTCGCAAAGCCAAAAGATTTTCATGCGCCACCGGGTGCGCCACGGCGCCTGTGTGACCGCCTCGAAAAGCAGCTTATTCCCCCCGGCGGCACCTCCGCGCTATTTCACCTTCACGCCCGAGAGTTGGGCTATCGCTGCCAGCGTCGTTTGCGCGGCGTTCAGGCCAAGACGGAAATCCTTATCCGAGAAGGTCTGGAACACGTCCGTCGGCTGGTGCCAGGTAGGATCCCAGCCGCTGCCCACCTGACTCAGCCGCTCTGCCTCGCGCAGGCTGATGGCGGCGACGAGGTCCTGGAATGCCGCCGAGTCGGTATTGCTCATCCGGTTGCCGACAACCGCCGGGTAGTCGGTAGCGTAACGGTCGTTCGCAGCCTTGAACTGCCAGGCAAGTACCTGGGCCTGGGCCCCCATCTTCGACGTGGCCGCAAACTCGATATTCACGTCGGCTTCGGGCCGCTGCTCCGCGGGGAGCTTGCCGTCAGGGCCAGGCATCCCGTGGTCGAACATCATCATGTCGTGCTGCACCATGCCGAGCCACTTCGGTTCCGGGTACTTGCCCGAATTGGGCGGATCCTCCTTCCCCTGCATCGGCGCACGTAGTTCCACGTAGGCCCGCGCCCCGTTGAGGCCGGTCTCTTCATTGTTCCAGAGGATGAATCGAATCGACCGGTCTGTCTGGACATCGGGCGTGCTGAAGATGCGGGCCAATTCCATAACCAGGGCCACGCCCGACGCGTTGTCGTTCGCGCCTTCACTGAAGCCGAGGCCGTCCATATGGCCGCCCACGATATACATTTCTTCCGGGTGGCTCGAGCCGATTTTGGTGCAATACACTTCGTCGCGCGGCCCCGGCGTCGACGGCTGCTTATTCAGCTCGCGGAGCTTCGAATCGGGCTGTTTCTCGGGATCGGTGTTTACTCCGGTGGGCCCGCGGTTTCCCTTGACCGGGTTGGCGCCCCCTCTGCCGCGCCCCTGGGCCGCAGTCTGGCCGGCACCGGTTGCCCGGCCGGCACCCGCGGCAGCGCCGGCGGCGCCGCGGCCGGTCCCGCCAGCCGCACCGGTACGAGGAGCAGGGGCGTACTCGTATTTGATCCGTCCGACATCGGAGCAGCCGTAACTCTTCAGTTGCGCCTCGATCCAGTCGTTTGCGGCCCGATTCCGGTCTGTGCCCTGGCGTCGATCGCCAAACTGGGTCAGGCTTTTGATGGTGGCCTTGTATTTCTCGAGATCGAGCCGGCCGACCAGCAACCTCACCGGGTCATCCCCGGCATTGCCGGCCCCGGACTGCGCCGCGACCCCAGATTGCGCCTGAAACTCCGCGGAGCCTGCCAGGCCGAAAACAGCCAACATCAACACAACCAATCCCCCGATAACAAAACTTCTCCCTCGTATCACGCAGCCTCCACTCCAGTGAAATATGGCCGGAACCTCTCGACCACCATGGGTAACCTCAGAACCATGCAGAACACGAACACCACTTCATGCCATGGGGTGGGCCGCCAACCCTCCCACTCAGGCATCTCAACACCACACTCCGACTGCAGGATCCCGACCTGCCCGGGGAGATGGCATTCGATTATCGGTAGTCTAGCACCAATTCCCTGCCTTACGTCAATCTTGACATGAGTTACAGCAAATTCATTGCGCACAAACTGTTCCCGGGTCACAGGGCCGGCACCGGCTGACTTCGACAATTCCGATCATATCCGGGTGCTTGGGACCAACACTTCATCAGTTTCTTCTTGAGGCCCCCCATGAATTACATTTAATATGCGCGGAACTGTGTATCTAAGCGCGAGCCCCGGTGCCACCCAGGCACCCGGCCGCCCGGAGGATAAATCCATGACAACTGGCTGGATGCGGAAGTGTATGACCCGTGGTGCTGTTTTCGCACTTGCGGCCGTACTGTGGTCGGGCGGCTTCGTAAACGCCCAGAATCCGAAAACCGCTGTAAAACCCGACACCGTTCAAAAAGCGGACGAGGAGTACACCGCCAAGATCAAGGAACACACGAGGGATCCGCGAATCCTGACCGAACTGGTGGATCACCTCCCGGCATCAGCCACCGTGCCCACGCCTCTTAAGGCCCTCGGCCGGATCCCGGGTACGCCGGATGAGTTGACCTACTACAAAGACATCAAAGCCTATTTTGAGAGCCTCGCCAAGGCGGCGCCCGGACGCACCAAGCTCTTCACCATCGGAAAGAGCGAAGAAGGCCGCGACATGATCGTCCTGGCCATCGCCGATGAGGCAACCATAAAGACTCTCGACAGCTACAAAAAGATCCTGGCCGACCTGACCGATCCGCGGAAGCTGACCGACTCTCAGGCACAGCCGCTGATCGCCGCCGGAAAGCCCATTTACTGGGCGACGGGCAACCTGCACTCGGGCGAGACGGGGAGCGCCGAGATGCAGATGGAACTCGCCTACCGGCTGATCGTCGAAGAGACGCCGTTCATCCAGAACATCCGCAACAACGTGATCGTTTTCCTCACCCCCGTGGTGGAAGTGGACGGCCGCGAAAAGGTTGTGGATAACCTCTACTACCAGAAGAAGACCGGCAAGCGCATGCCGCTCATCTGGTGGGGGCAGTACGTCGCTCACGACAACAACCGCGACGGCCTCGGTTTGGGATTGAAAATCACGCAGAACGTGCTCCGCACCTACCTCGAATGGCACCCCACGGTAATGCACGACCTGCACGAATCCATGGATTACCTGTACGCGTCGACGGGCGCCGGGCCCTATAACACGGCGGTTGATCCCGTGCTGACCAACGAGTGGTGGCAGATCTCGGAGTATGAGGTCGCCGAAATGACCAAGCGCGGTGTGCCCGGCGTCTGGACCGGTTCGTTCTACGACGGCTGGACGCCCAACTACCTGTTCTGGATCGCCAACCTTCACAACTCGATCGGCCGGTTTTACGAAACTGAGAGTTACGGCCCGGCGAACCGGGAGGTGGTCACCTCGAGGAGCAGGGAGTGGTACCGGCCGAATCCTCCGTTGCCGCGCATCAACTGGGGTCCCCGCAATAACGTGAACATCCAGCAATCGGCACTGCTCCTCGCGCTGCAGTTTACGGCGAAGAACCGCGAGATGCTCCTCGAGAACTTTTATCTGAAGAACAAACGCGCGGTCGCCCTGGGGAAGGATGGCCCGCTGTACGCATGGCTGATTCCAGCCGGCCAGCGCCGCCGCGGAGAAGCGGCCAGCCTGGTGAATCTGCTCAGGCAGGAAGGCATCGAGGTGCACTCGGCCGGCAGCAGCTTCACCGCCGGCAACCTGCAGGTGGCTGCGGGCGACTATATTGTCCGGATGGATCAGCCGTACAGCCGCTGTGCCGTCAACTTCCTCGATACTCAGTTCTTCGCGCCGGCTAATCCAAGTCCCTATGATGACACCGGCTGGGCCCTCCCACTGCTGCGCAACGTGAAGGTAGCTAAGATCGAAGACAAGGCGGTGCTTACCCAACCGATGACCCTGCTCGCGGCGGATGCGCGGGTGCCGGGCACGATTACCGGTTCCGGCAGTGTGATCATCGTCGATCACAACGGGGATACCAGCCTGGCGCCGTTCCGCTTCGCCAACCGGGACGTAAAGATGCAGGCGGCCGAGGAGGCGTTCGAGGCGGCCGGCCGCAGGTTCAGCGCGGGCGCGATCATTATCCCAAATGCCGACCGGGCAGCGCTGGAAACATCAATCAAGGAATATGGATTGGGCGCCTATGCGGTGCAGTCAGCTCCGTCCGTGAAGACACACGAGATGGCGACGCCGAGGATCGGCTACGTGCACTCCTGGTCGAATACCCAGAATGAGGGCTGGGTGCGGATGACGTTTGACAAGATGAAGATCCCATATACCTACATGGGCGACACGAAGTTGCGCGAGCCAAACCTGCGGCAGAGGTTCGACGTGATCATTTTCCCGCACGTCGGCGGCACGGCCGAATCCCAGGTGAATGGAGTGCAGGGCGCCGAACCGATCCCATACAAGAAAACGGACTTGACTCCCAACCTGGGAGTCCAGGATTCGGCCGATGACATCCGTGGAGGCATGGGGTTCGAAGGGCTCATCAATCTGATGAAGTTCGTGCAGGAGGGGGGCCTGCTAATTACCGAGGGCTCAACCTCGACCATCTTCCCGGACTACCACCTGGTCAGCGGAGTCACCATAGAAGAGCCGACCGGCCTGTTTGCGCGCGGCGTGGTGATGAAGTCGCAGTTCGCGGACAGGAACAGCCCGATCGCCTACGGCTACGATAGCGACAACCTCGCCGTGTATTTCAGCTCCGGCCCCGTGCTGAACGCAGGGGGCGGCGGATTCGGCGTGGGCGGCGGTGGCCGCGGCGGCAGCCAGATTCCCGGCGTCGGGATGAATCTGAATCCGAATGCCGTCCAGCCGACATTGACGACGCTCGACGGACCTCCACCGGCGCAGTCCGGGGCCCGCGGAGGCGGACCCGGCGCAGCCGGAGGCGGCGGTCGTGGAGGAGGGGGCCGGGGCGGAGCGGGCGGCGATCAGGCGACCCAGCCGCGCATCATCCTGCGCTTCCCGAACGATCCTGACGACATGCTGCTCAGCGGCGGCCTCGTCGGCCAGCAGGCACTCACCGGACGCGCGCTGGTCATCGACGCGCCTCTGGGCCGGGGCCACGTCGTCATGTTTGCCAACCGTCCATTCTGGCGTTACGAAACGCACGGCAGCTTCAATCTCGCGCTCAACGCCATCCTGAACTGGAACCACCTTGACGCAGGCGCCACGAGCCCGGCCGCGGGAACGAGGGAGCCGCGGTAAGGGCCTGTCAATGAATAACATTACACTTTGGCGCGAGCACCGTCGCACCTGCGGTGCTCCTGGGGAGGGCAGATGCAAGGCGCCGCGACGCAGGCGATGTGAGGACATCGTCGAGGAGCGATCGGAGTAGGAATCGTGGTTGCCCACAACCCCCTCCACGGATCCGGACGTGCGGCTTTCCCGCATCCGGCTCTTGCCTTAGGTGATGACGCCAAATCGCCTCAGAGGGTAGGGGTGGAAAATGTGGACAGGCGGCAGGTAGCGGTCGATGAGCCGCCGCGCCCCTTCGGGCTGCGGCCCGCAGGCCCGCTGGCCGCGTTGCTCACTCCTTACATGCCACACCGGGTATGCTCGTCGCTCGCGCCTTGCCAGCGGGCCTGGGGGCCACAGCAATGTGCAAACGTTATTCATAGACAGGCCCTAAGACGAATCATCAGGTCCGAAAACGGCTGGTCTTGGGCCGGGGGATTCTGTATTGTCAGGAGCATGGAACCGGATGTAAAGGTATGCGAACGGGCGCGGCGGGCACGCGATCCGCGGTTCGACGGACGATTCTTCATCGGCGTCGTGACCACCGGAATTTACTGCCGCCCCGTTTGCCCGGTTGCGGCGCCGAAACCCGCGAATGCGCGCTATTTTCCCTCGGCGGCGGCCGCGGCAGAGGCGGGATTCCGCCCGTGCCTGCGCTGCCGCCCGGAATCCTCGCCCGGAACACCCGCATGGATGGGCAGTTCGGCGAGCGTCTCGCGGGCTCTGCGGCTGATCTCGGAAGGATTTCTGGATACCCGGGGTGTGGATGAACTGGCCGGGCGCCTGGGCATCGGCGGCCGGCAGATGCGACGCCTGTTTTTGCGTCACCTGGGTGCCACGCCGGTGGCCGTGGCGCAGACACGGCGGCTGCACTCGGCCAAGAAGCTGATCGATGAAACAAACCTCCCGATAACCCAAATCGCCTTCGCCGCGGGTTTCGGCAGCCTGCGCCGGTTCAACGCAATATTTCAGGCACTCTACGGGCGCTCGCCGAGAGAACTGCGACGCATCGGACCGCAGGCCAGCGCCGCGGGCGCTCGGAACGAATATCGTTTCCGGCTGGCGTTCCGGCCGCCCTACGATTGGCAGGCGCTGGCGGCCTTCCTGTCGCCCCGGGCGACGCCGGGAGTCGAGACGGTTACAGCTCAAGGCTATAGGCGCACGATTTCGATCGACGGGAGAAGCGGCCTGCTGGAAGCGCATCCCGTGGCGGGAGCGCCATGCCTGGAATTGCGAGTGCACTTCCCCGACCCCCGGGCCCTCCTTCACATCCTGGAACGAGCGCGCCGCATGTTCGATCTGGGAGCGGATCCGGGCGAGATCGGGCGGCATCTGCGGCGCGATCCCCTGCTCGCCGAAGCGGTATCGCGGCGGCCGGGCCTGCGCGTGCCTGGCGCCTGGGACGGTTTTGAAATGGCAGTGCGCGCGGTTCTGGGCCAGCAGGTAACGGTGAAGGGAGCCACTACCCTTGCGGGGAGACTGGTGGAGGCCTTCGGTGAGCAGTCCGAACACGGTCTGCTGTTTCCAGCGGCCGAGTCACTGGCGGAGGCGTATTTTGAACGCTTGGGCCTGACTCGGATGCGGGCGCAGACGGTGCGCGAGCTTGCCCGCGCTGCCTGCCGCGGCAGGATTTCATTCAAAGGCGCCGGCGGTCTGGATTCGTTCGTCGGGGAGCTTACCGCGATCCCGGGCATCGGAGAATGGACGGCTCAGTATGTCGCGATGCGCGCGCTCGGAGAGCCGGATGCCTTTCCGGCAAATGACCTGGGCCTGGTGCGCGCCGTCGGCAACGTCGAGGGTTGCACGACTGCGAATGCGCTGGAAAAGCGATCACAGGCCTGGCGCCCGTGGCGTGCATACGCCGCAATGCACCTCTGGACGGCGGCGGCTGATGCGGCCGCCGAAAATCACCTCCGCAAGGAACCCGGGCGGAAAGCGAAAAGGGGATGATCAGATGAACTACACCATTATGGACAGCCCTGTCGGGCCATTGTCGGTTGCCGGAAATGAAACCGGCCTCTGCTTTATTATCTTCGGCGCCGGGGGGCGCACAGCCGGACACCGGCAGGAATGGCAGGAATCGGATCGCGGCGTTGTGCGCGAGACTGTTCTTCAGCTGAAAGCATACTTTTCCGGCACTCTCACGCGATTCGATCTCCCCCTCGCCCCCACGGGTACGCCGTTCCAGCTGGATGTCTGGCGCGAGCTCGAGCGGATCCCCTACGGGGAGGTGATTTCTTATGGCGAACTGGCGCGCCGGATCAACAGGCCGCGGGCGTCCCGCGCAGTCGGCGCCGCAAACGGCGCCAACCCCATCCCCATAGTGATTCCCTGTCATCGGGTGCTGGGCAGCAACGGCACGCTGACCGGCTACGGTGGCGGACTGGCGATCAAAGAAGCCCTCCTCGATCTCGAACACGCCCGGCGAATCTGACAGAGTCGTCCAGCTGGTCTCCATTTTCTTATTTGGCCTGCTTGATTCCCGCCATCACATCATCCGGCCAGCTGCCGCTGAGTACCACGTTCCCCGTCTGAGACCACAGAACGACCTCCTCGCGCCCGGCGGCCCCAAATGCCGACCCGGCGGGAACCAACAGGCAGAGTTGATCGGAATTCCGCCACACCGGGACCGTGATCAACTCACCCGCGCTGTCCTTGTCCACAACCGCCGTGAGCCTCCCGGTGGCCAGCTCCATGACGCTTACTCTGCCGTGACTGCCCGGGATGGAGGCATATTTCCCGTCAGGACTCAATTCGAACAGGTCGGCTCGATCCGGAAGTTGACTCTCCTCAGAGCGATTGGAAACCCGGCGGATGGCGCCCGGAGAGGCCGGGTCCAGAATGAACAGGCTGAGCTCTTTGGGCATATCCCGGCTCAGAGCCGGCAACGCTACATCGGCGCCCGAAAAGACAATCCTCCCATCGGGAAGAGCGCGGGCTCTCAACGAGCCGCGGAAAATCACCACAGCCAGTTCCCTGCTATCGGGCAATTCATTCAGAATTGCCCCTTCCCCGTTGCGGACGGTTCGCAATGCAAGGCGGCCGAGCTCGTCGTGCCCAAGCGGAGATTCCTCGTACTGAAAATAGACCAGACCGCGTCCGTCCGGCGACCAGTCCGGATACCTCGAAACCCGATCTGCAACCAACCGGAGCTGCCCGTCACCGCCAATCGGAAAAATGGAGAGGGAACTCACCTCTTCCCCCATCCAGCCGTCCCGCCGCTGAGCTACAAAGGCAAATACGTTCCCGTCGGGCGCCGGGCGCAGTTCATCAATCTCACTCAGGGTGGCAAACAGAAGCTCTTCCGGCCTCGCGGCAACGGGATTCACCTCCATCAGGGTGACGACCCGGACCTCGATTTTCATGTTCGCGACCTCCTTCCAGTCATCCCCCAGCCTTGCCGCAAAACCGGGATCGGTCTGAAACTTGAGGTAAAACATGGCCGCGGTCCACTGTTCCATGGTCAAGGATCCGGAATTCGAGGGCTTGAAGTCGTCCAGGTCGCCGCTGAAGGCCATGAGTTCATCGCGGGCCGAGAGAGCCGCGGCGATGATTTTCGTTTCGTCGAAACCCAGCGGCGCCGTCGCCACAAGTTCCGGCCACGATTCAATCTCCCGCTTGGAGACCACCACCAGGCGGCGGGAGTCGGGAAGCCACGCAACACGCTCGACATCCTCCGCGAGCGGACGCGACAGGTTCCCCTGATCATCACACGAATACAGCCGGCCCTGGCTCATGACCGCCGCCTGCTTGCCGTCCGGCGACCACTGAACCGTCTTTTCCGGACCGCAGGCCGCAAAGATCAGACCCGCTAACCCGAAAATTGCCATCCTGATAGCTCTTCCCGTCGATATTTCCATAATCCACCTCCCGTTTTTCCGTCTCACTGGCATTTGCGGCTGCTTCCGGGGATCCCCGGCATGCGGCCTCATTAGGGAAAGCGACAAATCTCTGCGTTTATTTCATGGGAATTTCCTTGTGAGTCCAGCCCTCTTGAGATACAAACTGACCTTGTCGCATGGACCTAATTCGACGGTCATTCACCAATCCCGCATTTCATGGAGGGGACATGTCGTTCTATCTCTATATCATTCTGCTCTATCTCCTCGGCCTCACGGTGCTGAACTTCATCCGGTCCCGGCGGATCAAGAGCCAGGAGCAGTTCATGGTTGCGGACCGCAGCCTTAAGTGGCAGGTCATGGTCTTCACCCTTATCTGCACCTGGATCGGATCCGGAACGTTTATCAGCGGCGCGGAGTTCGCCTCCAAGGCCGGATTCTCCGCCCTCTGGCTTGCGGGGGGCGCGTGGGTAGGCATCATCATCATCTATTTTCTGGCCGCCAAGATCCACACGTTCGGCCAGTACACGGTCGGTGATGTGCTCGAGGTTCGATACGGACCCGCGGCGCGGGTTTTCGGCGCCATCGCGCTGATCATGTCGTTCATTTCCATCGTCTCTTATCAGTTCGTGGCCGGCGGATTCATCCTGAACGTGATCACGGACGGAGCCGTCTCGGAATCGACGGGGACGCTCATCGCGGCGATATTCGTCATCCTGTTCACGGCCCTGGGCGGCATGGTGGCCATCGCCTATACGGACCTGCCCAACGGGATCGTCATCGTGCTGGCCTGCCTCCTGGCGGTGCCGTTTGTCGTCTCTTCGGCCGGCGGGCTGGCGGGCGCTGAGGCGAATCTGAGTCCCGGATACTTCGCCATCGTCAACAACCAGTTCGGCGTTCACCCGTGGCTCAAGGCCATCGGCTATTTCCTCTCGACCATGTTCCTGCTCCTGGGCGTGCAGAGCATGTATCAGAAGTTTTACAGCGCGAAGTCGGCGAAGGACGCCAAGAAGGCTGTTGCCTGGTGGACAATTGGAACCATCTTTGTCGAGACTGTCGTCGTCATCATCGCGGTGTTCGCCTACAGCGTGTTCAAGAATCAGATTGATTTGAGCATCCCTAAGGCCGGCGGGAAGGTGGTCCTGATGGCCGCCCGCAGCCTGGTGCCGCCATGGGTCGGAGTCCTGCTGCTGGGGGCCGCCTGCGCGGTCGTCCTCTCCACCGGAATGAACTATCTCCTCTCGCCCTCGACGACCATCATGCGGGATATATATCAGCGCTTCCTGAAGAAGGGTTCGTCCGAGAAAAACCTGGTTGCCTTGCAGAAGGTCATGGTTGTGATCATCGGCGTGCTCGCCTTTTTGCTCGCCACACAGCTGAAGAGCGTCCTCGAAATGAGCTTCTTCGCTTACACGATCTATGGAGTCGCGATTACGCCGGCGCTGCTGGCCGCCCTGGCCTGGAAGCGGGCGACCAGGGCGGGCGGGCTGGCTTCGATCATCACCGGGACGGTCGTCTGCCTGTTTTTCTTCATCCTCTCCAAGTTGCTTCCCGCGGAACAGGTTCCGGACGGTGATCCCTGGGGCATTCCGCTGATCTATCCCTCGCTGATCGCGTCGCTGGCCGCGCTTATCATCGTCAGCCTGATGACACCGAAGCCGACGGCGGAGGAACTGGAGAAGTTTTTCCCAGCCAAGGCAGGTGCGGCCAAAAAATAGCGCCGCTTCCAGTTGCGGGCAGGGCTGGTCTCTGCAACGTTTGCCGACCGAGAAGCCAACCCTGCCGGACTGAGCATTGAAGTGAGAGCAGTTTCATCGTAACCTATCGTGGGAGACGGGTGTAACCAGGCAGTCCTCCCCGGAATCAAGCAACCGTCCACAGATATTTTGAATCAGGAGCCCTATCCATGGCATCAGACAGTCCCGATACGAACCGAAGGAAATTCCTGTCCCAGACATCCTTTGCCCTCGCTTCCGTGGGCGTGGTAGGCATATCTCGTCCTTGGGCAGCCGGGCCGCAGGCGCCGGCGGCCACGGCAAAGGGAAAGCCGCCCATTTACCGCACTCTGGGTAAAACCGGCCTCAAAGTGCCAATCGTCAGCATGGGGGTAATGAACGCCAACAATCCTGAAGTGGTGAAGCAGGCCTACGAGGCGGGAGTGCGCCTCTTCGACACGGCGTTGGGCTACCAGGGGGGAAGAAACGAGGAAATGGTCGGGAGCGTGATTTCCCAGCTTGGGGTTCGCGACAAGGTGATCATCGAGACCAAAATCCCGTTCCCCCGCGGTCTCACATCAGGCATCAAGGACAGGATTCTCAGTGACTTCGCCGGATGCCTCAAGCGTCTCCAGACCGATTATGTGGACGTTCTGATGATTCACCAGCCCTCCGTGGAACAGATGAATCACCCAGAGATCCTCGAGGCGCTCAAGGAAGCGAAGCAGACCAAGAAGGCGCGCTTTGTCGGCGTATCCCAGCATCAGGGCCAGCCAGGGATCCTGAACAGCGCGGCGGAGACCGGGTTTTACGACGTGATCCTGGTCGGATTCAATTTTATCAACGCCGGCGATCAGGATTTTCTCCAGGCGATCAAAAACGCGGCGTCCAAGGGGGTCGGCGTGATCGCCATGAAAACGCAGACCGGGGGCCGAGCCCGCAATATCGGTCCGCTCCACCAGACCGCCATGCTCAAATGGGTGCTTCAGCATCCGGAGATCACTACCGCCATTCCCGGCTACACGACCTTCGATCAGCTGAATGAGAGTTTTGCCGTGGCCTCCGGCCTGGAATACACCAGCGAAGAGAAGGCCTGGCTGGCCGATAAGAACCTCAAGCTGGCCCTCGACTACTGCCGGCAGTGTGGCTCCTGCACGGGAACCTGCCCGAAGGGGGTGGACATACCCACGCTCATGCGTACCCACATGTACGCCGCCAATTACACCAACTTCGACCAGGCCCGCAGAACCCTGGAGGAAATCCCGGCGGAAGCCGGGTTGAAGAACTGTGCCGGCTGCTCCAGTTGCTCGGCTCGTTGTGCCGGCAATGTGAAAATTGACGCCAGGATTGAGGAGCTGAAGCTGATCTA
The DNA here is from genome assembly GCA_963824985.1 of Terriglobia bacterium. Classification (GTDB taxonomy): domain Bacteria; phylum Acidobacteriota; class UBA6911; order UBA6911; family UBA6911; genus JAFNAG01. The sequence continues at coordinate 70,812 of CAWGRQ010000004.1, read as the reverse complement.
CGCCTGATGAAAATCTCGGATAGGCTACGCTTTCACCAATTTTAGGGCTGCAACCAATAAGATCGCTTCATGAAATAATCGGTGAAAGCGTAGCCCTGTCCCCGATTTTTGTTCTGGTCCGGCACCATTTCCCCACGATTTCCCACACCAACCCAACTTCTTTCTCCAGCCCAGCCATTCGATGATAGAATCCCCACATATCGGCAAGCGGTTTATTCCAACAGTTTCTTTTTGGAATCTCTTGGTCAATTTTGCCTGTCGATTTTCCGGCGAGAGACTCCAGAAAAAACCTGTGCGTTGCGCATGAAATCGTCCACGATTGCATGCTTTTGGAGGGAATAGAAGGATAAACCCCATGGAACGACCATTCCTGAAAGCTAGCCTTTTCGGTGTGCTGCTCGGCGCTGCCTGTACCCTCTTCTTCGCCGTCATGGCAGTTGTCGAGCCAAAATACAAATACTTTTCTCTGCTTCTGGTGATTCTCGGCCTGGCAGGAACATGGCGGCAGTACCTAGCCTGGAATCGCCAGAGGGAGCATTAAGGACTGGATTCGTCAGAGCCGCCCCGCGATAACTGTCCTGAGCATTTGCACATTACGGGAGCGGCGAACAAGAAGTCGTTCGCTTTGATTTGAATTGACGCATAACTTCGGCATCCAGCACCGAACCGCAGCCCCAACAGCACGGGTGTTTCACGCTTGGGCCTGCAAGAGGTCGTGGGAACTAACCGCCATGGACGCGCTAACGCGCGTAGGTTGCCGGTTGATTCTCAACGAGGTCTACGAGTGTGACGAGCCCGAGGCATTGGTGGAGCGAGGGGACGCCTTCTTCAGCATGCTTCCGTCATCCGATGTGCGAGTGCCGCTAGCGAAGAGTTCGCCGTTGAACTCTACGATTATCGATGCGGAAGACACCGATCAACCAGTTGCACCGGACGCGCCGCAATCGGCGCGCCGGTGAACTGGAGCGTTAGCCCGCTTTGAGAGATCTTGACAGGCACATAATCCATCGATACGATGTGCGTAATACGATAGTACTATCGATGGAGGATTCATGGCTGCGGTAACGGTTTCGCCTAAGTTCCAGGTTGTGATCCCAAAGGAGATTCGCAAGAGGTTCGGCCTGCTGCCCGGGCAGAGAATCCAGCTTGTCGTATACGGTGATCGGATCGAGCTCATACCTGTCAGGCCTGCAAAACGCATGCGCGGTTTTCTCAAGGGCATTGACACCCGCGTCCCACGTGAGGGGGACCGCGTATGAATGTGATCGACTCCAGCGCGTGGCTTGAATACTTCGCAAACGGTCCTAATGCAGATTTCTTTGCTCCGGTCATCGAAAAGACGGCTGAACTCCTCATCCCATCGCTGACTATTTATGAGGTGTTCAAGCGGGTCCTTCAGCAGCGTGACGAGGGTTCGGCATTGCAGGCAGTGGCCGTCATGCAACAGGGCACGGTGGTCGATCTTGACGCGCCGCTCGCGCTGGCAGCCGCTCAACTTAGCATCGAGCACCGGTTGCCAATGGCGGACAGTGTAATCTTGGCCACGGCGCATTCCTATGCTGCAGTCCTCTGGACTCAGGATGCCGACTTCAAGGGCATGCCAGGAGTCGAGTATCAAAAACGGAGGTCGAGCGGCGGGGCGGGCCGCGATCGGACTGAATAGGATAAGCCCCGGCCGGACCGCCCTGCTGGTGATGCATGCGTCAGGAGGGCAGAACGCGAATGCTTGCTATATCGGTGGTGCACGTAATCGTCTATTCCCTGGTTGTGTCTGGGGTTCTCATCTGGCTGAATATTCGCGGAGCGGGGCCGGTCGGAGCAGCTGCGGGAACGATTGTCGCTTGCGTCGCGGTCGGCATTATCCAGTTCTTTGTATACGGGCAGGCCGCCGTGAGCCTGCAGGAAGTCCAGCTTTGGCTCCGTTTCGTGTTACTGCCGGGTGCGGTGGTGTTTGGGCTGTCGCGCTTGGGGTGGCTCCGCAACAGGCCCTGGTGGCTCCTGTTACTGGGCCCGTTGTCCTTCGTGCTCGGTGTTGTCCTCGTAATGGTGACGTACAACGTATTGTTTGCGTCGAGGCAAGCCAGATAAGGCGACTTGCCGGCTAACACGCCGCTGCAGCCGCCGAGCGGCGCGGAAGCGACGAACTAATTCGAAGCAACCATGGGCCGCCGCTCGCTGCTGAGCGCCAACGTTAAACACTGTGCACGGCAACGTCGGCCCTCATATGCGGTATACTGTCACAGTTGGCAATTCAGTCTCGGTGCAACCCGACCAACGGAGATTTAAAATGAAGGGCGTTCAATTCCTCGTCGACGAAAAGGGCGAAAAGTCCGCCGTGCTCATCGACCTGAAGAGGCATTCCGAACTCTGGGAGGACTTCTATGACCGAGCCATTGCTCGGAGTCGGGAAGGGGAATCCCGCGAATCCTTAGAGTCCGTCAGGAAGCGTCTTATGGGGCGAAAGCGCCTGCACAATGGCTGACTACTCGATAGTCTTTGCCCGCTCAGCAAGACGGGAACTCGAAAAACTCCGCGATCCGTTGTCATCTCGGGTTTTAAAGAGAATCGAGGCGCTCGAGAGCAATCCTCGTCCATCTGGGTGTAGGAAGCTCGAAGGGGCAGAAAATCTGTGGCGAGTTCGCGTGGGTGACCACAGAGTCATCTACGCTATCGACGAGCGCACAGAAATGGTGGACATTATTGCCATCCGCCATAGACGCGATGCATATCGCTAGAGCGGGGTCTGACATCGCGCTCCAGCGGCCGCAAAAAACCGCGCCGCTGAGCGCTGTCGTTAGGCGGACGGGAATTAAAGATCGAGGCCGTTCGATGAAGTTGGGCCAGCGTATTCTATTGTTGATCCTTCTTGGTTCATCCCCCACTTGCGGGATCGCTGCCCAGCGGACACTTACGTATGCCGAGGCCCGCGAATCGGTTCGAGCGGCACTACCGCCGACTACGGCGCGCTATCCGCGATTGAGTTTTGAGGACGTGTCCCCCGATCCTTACTTTCCCGGTTACTTTGAATTCCAAGTTCTGTGGGATAGTCCACCACAAACAAGTCCAAATCTCGGCTTCTTCAAGGTGGATCAAAAGACTGGTGATGTCTGGAGTGGAGTTGTTTGAGAGAAGGTCGAAAAACCGGCTCAGGCGCAGCGGAAAAGCAGCGCGCCTGAGCCGCAACGTTATGCATCAGATGCACTGCGGGCGAAGTTGACAGATGATCCCTACTTTGGCTATACATTGTATATCCCGAAGAGGTGTGGAGATGGTCACGAGAGTACAGAAATGGGGGAACAGTCAAGGCCTCCGCCTGGCCAAGCAGGTGCTTGAGGACGCAAGAATTTCAATTGGCGATGACGTCGACGTAACCGTGCGGGACGGTACGATTACTATCACTCCGATAAAGCGCGTCCGCGGCAAACGGAGCCTGCAAGAGCTGGTGTCACGTATTCCCAAGGACTACGAGGCTGGCGAAATTGACTGGGGCAATCCGATCGGCAGAGAGGCGTGGTAAATGCGGTCGTACATCCCGAAAAAAGGCGACTTCATCGCCGTGACTTTTAATCCCCAGTCTGGCCATGAGCAGAGGGGCCGGAGACCTGCGCTGGTTGTGAGCAACACTCAGTTTAACGAGCATACGGGTCTTGCTATCGTTTGCCCTCTCACCAATAAGGATCGGAGATTCCCCTTCCATGTCGCTGTTTCCAATCATCCAGAACTCACCGGATTTGTGATGGTGGAGCAGGTCAAGTCGATTGATTATCGCGAACGCAAGGCCCACAGAATTGGAAGTGCCTCTGAAGCAGTGCTTGAGGAGGTCCTCTCCATTCTTGATGCCTGTATTTATTAGAGGCCTGACAAAGCGCTCCAGCGGCCGCGGAAAAGCCGCGCCGCTGATCGCTGGCGTTCAGCGGCGGAATGATTTCCCGATTAGGCGAATCACAGAATCGCACGTCAGGAGGTGGATTATATGCGCGAGCTGATCACACTTATGGTCCTGCTGCTGGTGACGGCGTGTGCTTCGCCGCCCGCAGTTGATCAGACAACGGTCAGCAGAGGAAGACCGCCCATCGTCGACATGCACCTGCACGCATACAGCTTGGCCGATGGAACTGCCCCACCGGAGAATCCGGTGACCGGGCGGCCGTCCACTTCCCGCACGACCGCGGAACTTCGCGCTGCATCACTGGCAGCGCTGCAGCGCTACAACATCGTAAAGGCCGTGACCAGCGGACCAGCGGAGACCGTCGCCCAGTGGTGCGCGGCGGCGCCGACTCGCCTGCTGGTCGGCGCATACGTAGACGAGAACAATCCCCTACCCGACCTGGTCACGCTCAGAGCTGACATTCTCGCGGGGCGCGTGCATGTCCTCGGCGAGCTCGTCCTTCAGCACATGGGCATGGCCCCGAACGATCCGCGGCTGGAGCCATATTACGCGCTGGCTGAAGAGTTGGACATCCCCGTTGGTATCCATACGGGCATCGGCCCCCCGGGAACCCCCTATCTTCCGGGTCTCCAGGGTTTTCGTGTGACGCTGGGAAATCCAGCTCTTGTAGAGGAAGTGCTCGTCCGCCATCCGCGTCTGCGCCCATACCTGATGCATGGCGGTGCTCCCTACTTGCAGGAAACGAAGGCCATCCTGGCTGTGTATCCGCAGGTCTATCTGGATCTCGCGACCATAAACTGGATCCTGCCTCGCCAGGAGTTCCACAACTACCTCCGCGAGCTCCTGCTGGCCGGGTTCGGCAAGCGGCTGCTTTTCGGTTCGGACCAGATGTTCTGGCCCGAAGCCATTGGAATGGCAATCGAGGGAATCGAATCAGCCTCGTTTTTGTCAGAACAGGAAAAACGCGACATCTTCTACAACAATGCCGTCCGCTTCCTCAAGCTGAAAGGTGAGTAATGCTCGGACTTCCGCACAGGACTGGAGCTGCCGAACAACAGTATACAGCTGCCGGCGCTTCGCGCTGCGGCTGATGCCGGCCGTTAGCCACCGCACTTTAGCTGCTTGGAGGATTTAATATGGTGGATGGTGATTGCGCCAAGCTGATTAGTGGACTGATTCCGACCTGGCCAATTCTTCCATGAATTGGAGTATATCCTCACGCGCCAGGCTGTGGGAAACGTCGATGATCGTCACGGCTTCGGGATTCCGCTTCTCGACGTAGCATCCCTCCCAAAGCGTCTGGTTCCAAAGCACCGTATAACATTCTCGGGCCGACATATTCATAAACCCGATCAGATAGACCCTCAGGCGTTCGAGCGCGCGCAGAATTTCCGTCACCTTTTCGGCGCTCTGCTGCTCATTGAGAGTTTCCGGCGGCGGCAGGCACAGTCCACGTTCCTGCAGCCCTTGAAACAGGCTGGCGTTAGTCCCAACCGATTCGAATGCAAGGATATCCTCCAGATACGTCTCCCGGTCCAGGGCCGGGCAACCTTCGGATGTCCATAAGACCGCATCCCCGCCTGCCAGCAAATTCAATTCCTCTTCCAGCCTGGCTGCCTTGGCACTACCCTCCTGACCGGCGACCGGCTCTTTCGCCGGATCACGCCTTGCATCGCTTGCCCGTTTTTCCCGTCTCTCCCTGTGCTCTCTCGATCTGCGTCCCATATCACTCCTTTTCCGGCGCAGAAGCATCCGCACAACAATTGCGTCCCGCCTCCATATCTAACTGTCGAGTCGCGAAATGAGCGAAGTTTTCTCGACGGATATCTCATCATTTGGAACTCTTGGTAATTGTTTGGCTCCTTCAATAGCAGCCACGGATACCACGAATTCAAATGCATGGGGCATGCGCGTAACGAGGTGTACCAGAGGATGTCGTGGTCTTGGCCTGCCTCCTGGGAGTGCAAGAAACACGGCCTTTGGCAGGTCATTCATAAAATCTGTGGAATCCGTGAAATCCTTGGCGTTTTTTTCGGTTTCTGACAATTGGTAATTGTTTGGCCCCTTCAAAAGCAGCCACGGATACCACGAATTTAAATGCATGGGGCATGCACGTAACGAGGTGTATCAGAGGATGTCGTGGTCTTGGCCTGCCTTCCGGGAGTGCAAGAAACACGGCCTTTTGGCAGGTCATTCATAAAATCTGTGGAATCCGTGAAATCCGTGGCGTTTTTTCGGTCTCTGACAACAGGGCTAAACAGTTTCAACTCCGGAAAGCCGATTGTGCTGTCCTCCTGCCGCCTGTTCTTTTTCAAGAATAGGATCAAAAAATATTCGCTCATTTCGTCATTCGACAGTTAGAAGAGTGGACGGCGCTGAGAATCACGAAGGCGCGCGCTGCTCGCTTTCCTTCTTTGCGAGGATCGGACGCATGGCTGCTAAACGACAGGTGATTACCGGCCTTTGCCTGCTGGCCGGCATGGGGTTGGCAGTAAGCTCGGATTCCCTCCGCGGGCGCGTCTTCGCGCCCGCGCAGGATTCGATTGCCAGACCCGGCATGGAATTGCCTCATCTCCCTGTGGTGGACGCCGGGGGAAAGCCGGAGGACCTGAAAAGCGCAGCCCGGGGCGGCAAGCGTGTCATTGTCTTCTACTCGGGCGCCTGCGACACGTGCCGCATGGTGCTCCCCGAGTTGGCGCCCTTTCCGCCCGAGATCAGGCTTCTCATGGTGCACGAAGGTGCGGATGAATCATTCGAGAGTCCCGAAAACCTGGGACTGGCTCATGCCGAGGTCTTCCTGGACCGGAATGGTGTCTTCCGGCGTTCCTTCTCCATGCCTGCGCTGCCGACGATTCTCTTTGTCGACGAACGCGGGGTTTTGCTCGACGGCCTGGTCGGGGCGCATGCCCGGGGCCGGGTGCAGGAGAAGCTGAAAGAATTCGCCGCTCGGCGATAGGGGGAACCATGCGGCTTCCGGGGCACAGATGGCGGGCAGGACTGGGGCTGCTCGGTTTCCTGATTATGTTGGCTGGGCTGACGGCCCTGCCTCTCTCGACTCCTTATCTTCGGGAGTGCCGACCCTGGGTTCAGGCGCTGCGCGCCAGAATGCGCGGCGCCTCCTTCCTGGGAGAAAGCGAGACCATTCTACAGGCAGGCAGCAGCGATTGTGGAGCCGCATGCCTTGCCATGATCCTGGAAGCTCACGGGCTTGCATACAATATACAGGATCTTGCCTGCAGCCTGGGCACCTCGCCGAGGGGGACCTCCATGCTCAATCTGAGGCTCCTCTCCGCGAGGCTCGGAATCCCTGCCCGCTCCTGGTTCCTCGGGGATGCCGACCTGGGTATCGTGCCTCTGCCGGCAATCGCATTCCTCCGCGGCCGCCATTTCGTGGTCATGCGGCGATTGGTCGCCCCAGGTGTCCTCGAGGTGGACGATCCCGCGCTGGGAAGATTGAGATGGCCGGTGCATTCCTTCCGCGGGGCATGGCCGGGACAGGCGCTGGTTTTTGATCCTGAATGGTCTCCCCCATCAGGCTTTGCGAATGTACGACACAGTTCATCAATCAGAAACAACAACCTTCCATAGGAGTGATAGCCGATGACGACGATCAAAAAGAACATGTCAGTATGGATATTGGCCCTCGCAGTCTCCCTGAGCCTGCTCAGTGCGACTCCGGCCGTCCCCCGGAGCCACCCCTTGCCCCAAGCCGTGGAGGCACAGACCGTCGGCGGCAGCGCCGCGGGATGCGCGCGTGCCTGGGGGCTGGGTCTGGCCCTGGCCGCCGCGGCGCTCAGCCCGTGCGGCGTCGTGTGTGCTTCGTTGGCCTGGTATGACCTCGCTCTCATCGGGATCTACTGCGACTGATCGAGGGAACCGCTATGAAACGTCTTTCCTGGAAAACCCTGATCCGCATCCTGGGCCTGGCCGCCGCATCGTGGGCGCTTTTCGACATCGTCCGGCGGCACCTGGCTGCATTCTGATACGGGGCTGCCGTGCACGCCTGTAAGGCACACCCTGCGACGCATAAAGCGGTCCCGGGCTATTTTCGGAGCTGCAGCTTCTCATGCGCCGTGGCTCACCCGGTGACGCATGAAAAAGATAGGCCGCAGATGGGTGCCAGTCGGTATGGCTATCGGAATCGGGGTCGGTATCGGTTTCGATATCGATTGTGATTGCGACCCCGATCCCGATTCCGATCCCGATGGTTGGTGGATGTAGAGTCTGTTTTCAAAGCAGGCCGCGCTTTACACCTCGGCCTGCGGGGATCAAAACACATTTTGAAAGGAGTCGAACAATGCTGAAGAACCTGAATCGATACTCAGCCATCATGACCGCGTTTTTGATGGTTGCACTCTGCATTGCCGTAATTCTCTCGAGCGCAGCCATGACATCGCCCGGCCCGCATGCACTCACGACTATTGCCGAAGGCATGGTCATGGGAGGCAGTACCTGCAGCGATTTCATGGATGGGGCTGCGGTCGGGATGGGAATCGGCGTTCTCTTTGGCTGCGTCTGGTGCGGCGCCGGCGCCGTCATTGCCAAAGGGATTGCGCTGTTCTGCTAAAATCCCGCGCGCGACCAGGCAACAATTATCCCTCATTCCGGGTCCCGGTGGGACCCGGAATGAGAGCTTCTTCCGGCCCAGGTTCCAATCATGATCTGGCTCGCTCGACTGCTGATCCGCGAAAAGTGGCGCAGGGCCCTGGCTCATAACGGCTGGGCCGGCTGTTTGAGTCTCGGGCTTGTCCTGGCGGCCGCGGCCGCAGCCGGCGCTGTGGCTGCGCGCTCTTTGCTGCAGAATGCCCCTCCGGCGCGAATCTCCACCGGCTTGAATCAGGGCTGGTGTGCCTGGATTGCAGCAGGTGTACTGATCGGCAAGGATCTCACCTGGCGGATTCGCCTGGAACGGCTGACGATCTACCCCATTCGCGGCTTCATGCGTCTATATTGCCTCGGCTTTGTCTTGTCCTTCGCCAGCTTTCCCCTGCTTCTCCTTGTTGTTGTTCTTCAGATCGCCGGCTGGATGCTCCCTCCGTCATTGGCCGGTTTCCTGTGCGGCCTGGTCTCCTGTGGGCTGTTGGCCGCCTCGGTGCAGTTGACGGTTTCCCTGGTGCGTGCCGCTATTTACCAGGCCGGATTCGTGCATCGATCAGCCAGGCTCTTTCCCATCCTGGTGGCCCTGATCATCGCCGGATGGATGGCGGCGTCGACTGTCGGCGGCTATGGCTTTGAGAGATCGCTTCCGGGGCATCAACTGGGTCGTATCCTGAGCGGCGGGGAGCCATTTGGACCCACGCTGTTTCTGGCCGGGATTGTGTTGATTCTCCTGATCGCTGATTTTACGGTGCAGCGGAGCGCGGTCTACTCCGGCATTGCCGGGCCGAAGGGCCGTTTCCGGCACATCATGTCGCGCGGAAGCCTGTTGTTGATCCACCCTTCCTGGCCGCCAGCGCTGTGGCGCGTCAGCCTCCTGGGCTGGATTCGCAACCGCAACGCCATGCTGCTCATGATATGGGGAGGGGGATACGGTTTTCTGTTCATGTATCTCACAAAAGCGGATGCTTTGCTGGATTACATGCTGTTCGGCTCGATGGTCCTGATCTTTCATGCCCACCTGCGCGGCAACCTGCTGGGAATCGATCACAGGGGGGTGTGGCTCTACTATATGCTTCCAATGCCGGCGGATGAGCCTCTGAAGGCAAAAAATCAAACCCTCAGCCTGTTGCAGGCATGCATGGTGGCAGCTGTCATTATCCCCGGATTTCTCCATCCGGCCGCGGGCATGAACACGGCTGCGTGGCTGAGCATCCTGAGCTATGCGGGCTCGAACATCCTGATCGGTGAGATCAGCGGCAGTTTTTTTTCTCTGCGGCATCCTGAGCCTATCGAACGAGCTTCGCAGTTCTCGGGCGGCATGACGGCCGGCGCCCTGACCATTCCGCTATTGCAGTTGCTTTTCCTGGCCGCTTTCATGATGTCCACAGATTTGTCACGCTTGTTTCTGCCTCCCTGGGCATTATGGCTGCAACTGGGTTTAACTCCCGCGCTCCTCTGGTTTATCCGTGCCAGGGTGCTGCCGGGCTGGATACGGAAAACGATGGTGGACGAAAGGAAGGTCATCTTGGCGAAGCTCACGGTGTTTTCATCATGATTCCCGTCGTGGCGGTCACCGATCTCTCGAAGTTATACCGAAATCACATGGCGCTGGCGCACGTGAGCTTTGTGGTCCCCAAAGGCTGCATTTACGGTTTGATTGGTCCCAACGGCGCGGGCAAAACGACGACGCTCTCGATTCTTGCCGGCCTTGTTTCGGCCACATCCGGCAAGGTATCGCTTCTGGGCATGGATGCGGGGGCGAATCGGACCCGGCTGGCGTCAAAGGTCGGCTTTGCATCGCCCCATTTCTCTTTTTTTGACTACCTTTCCGGTGCGGAGGTGATTCTGGCATGCGGCCTCATGCATGGTCTTGGCGGTCAGGAAGCGCAGCGGCGGATGCAGGACCTGTTCGTGTTGCTGGATTTCGAAGCGGCGGCGGGCCACTATCTCTATGAATATTCCCAGGGCATGCTCCAGAAACTCAGGCTGGCCTGCGCCCTGATTCACGCTCCGGAAGTGCTGCTGCTCGACGAGCCGTTTCTCGGCCTCGATCCCGCCTCCGTGTATTGTCTTGTCCGTACGCTGGCGCGCATGTCCGCTCAAGGGCGCACCATCGTCCTTACCTCGCACGATCTCAGCCTGGTGGAGCGTCTCTGCCACCGTGCAGGCATTCTCCATGAAGGCTCTTTCAGGCGGGAGATACCACTCGCACCGGAGAGTGCGGGCCGACCGGTCTTCATGGAATCGAGGTCGGGATTGGAGGCGGCGTTGTGGGAAGTGGCCGGCACACCGGAACTGAGAGAGCTGTCGTGGATGTGAAATCGGGGAGGTTACCATGCAACTGTCAGGGGAGAGGACCCGTCCGGGATATCCGGCGATCGCGTTCGTTTCCATGTTTTTCAGTCCGGCGTCGGTGCTGGCCGGCCTGAAGGAACGGCCTTGTTGGTTTTATCCGCTCGCGGTTGCCGCCCTGTATGCGGCGGTCGTGAATTTCTATGTCGTGACACGCGTCGGTTTCCCTCGCCTGATCAGGGACCTGATGCAGACGGCCCCGGTCGTCGATCCGCAGGGCATCCTGGAGATGGCTTTGGCTCGGAAGGTGGAGATTCAGGTTTTTCAGGGAATCTCAACCGTGGCGAGCACATTCCTGACCGCGCTGGTCGTGGCCAAGATTCTGTGGCTGGCGCTGGAACTGATCGGTGTGGATGCGCGTTTCAAGAGCGTGTTCGCGGTTGTTGCACACGTCTCCATGTTTTCGTTGGTCGTGCGGGAATCGATGCTGGCACTAACCGCGACCGTTATTCAAAACCTGGAGGGCCTTGACTTGCGCAACCCGTTGGCGACCAACCCGGCATTCTTCCATCACCCCGGATCTCCGGTTTTCTATCGCCTGCTTTCATCCCTCGATCTCGTCACCCTTCTCCAGATATTCCTGCTGTCCCTGGGATTGAGTCGCGTTTCCACCGGTCTCTCTTTCCGAAAGGCGTTCCTCCTCGTAATCATCCCCTGGGGAATCTACACGGCCGTGACGGTCCTGCTGCCGATCCGGTCCTGAACGCGCACTGCCGACTCCAACCGCCTTTTTCATGAAATAAGGCCTGCAAGTCATCGCAGGACACGGAAGAACGCGGATGAATACGGATCGGCTCTGTGTGCAGGGCACCGGATCCTGCACCGATCAACGCTGCCGGGTGGCGACATAGTTTCCGATCAGGCTCCCCAGAACGCCGCCGATCACGACATCGGAAGGGAAATGACGCTGTGCGCCCCAGCGTGCCAGGCCCACGACCGTGCTGACGCCGAAGGCCGTCACCTTGAGCCACTTGGGAGTCCGGGGATTGCGCGCAATGACCATCGCAACAGTGAAGCTGTACATCGTATGGGCGGAGGGGAATGAATCCCCCCCTTTCCAGAACCGCCCTTCGCCGTTGTTTTCCGTCGGGCGCTCGCGTGCGGTCAGGTATTTGAGACTCGTGCAGACGATGAAGGAGTCCGCCAGAGCCCGGCTCGCGGACACTCCAATTTTGAACCACTCGGGATCGCGGCGCGCCTTGCCATAAAGCATGGTCCCGCCGACCATCCCCCCCATGGCGCCAATGGCTCCGATGTTTGACACCCGCCTCGACCAGATACTCTGATCCGCCGTATTGGGCAGAGCCCGCGCCGCACTCTGGTCACTGGCAAGCAGGGCGGCCGTCCCGACAGCCAGAGGGAGTGCCACGGCCAGCCACTGGCGGCGCTTCATGCGGAACGGGCTGGACCAGATGGCCTTCTGGTCGCTCCAGATATTGCCAATGTATTTGCGCGATGCCGATTGCTCCGCCGCGGCAGAAGACTTCGAACCCGGGGCCGTCTGAATCAGGAAAACCGGCGATTCCGGTGGATCCGCGGGCGGCTGTTGGCAATAGGCCGTGGAGCGGAAACTCAGGGACAGGAAAAACATCCCCAGGAGCGCCAATCCGTTCTTTCGGCGGGTCACGGTGATCACGGGAGATCCCTTCATGAATGCAACGGAGCTCCGCGTAGCACGCCTGGCTGGATTAGCAGGCTGCGGCGCGCAGCATGTCTGAATACATAGCAGACACCCTGAGGATTCGTCCAGCAATTCATTCCGATCAATCGCTACCGGGGCCGCCGGCATTCGTGTAATATAGCCCTGCAAATCCGGGATGCACTTGCCTGGGGGATGGCAGACTATGTTCGTATACGGCGCGACCATGTTCCTGAGCGCCTTCCTGCTTTTCCTGATTCAGCCTCTGATCGGAAAATATATCCTCCCCTGGTTCGGTGGGGCTCCGGCGGTCTGGACCACCTGCATGCTGTTCTTCCAGGCCCTTCTTCTGGGGGGGTATGCATACGCCCATGCCCTTGCCAGCAGGTGGCCGTTGCGCCGGCAGGCCCGGTTGCACATCGCTTTATTGCTCGGGACCATCCTGGCCGTATTATGGTTTTCGATCGCGCCATCCCAAGGATGGAAGCCGCATGACGACCAGTCTCCCATCCTGCGCATCATGGGACTGTTGTTGGTCAGCATCGGCGCTCCATTTCTCCTGCTTTCTTCCACGGCGCCGTTGTTGCAGTCCTGGTTCAGCCGCACGCGACTGGAGAGTTTTCCGTATCGTCTCTACGCGGTTTCCAATCTGGGTTCGCTGCTGGCCATCCTGAGTTATCCATTTCTGATCGAGCCCGCGGTCAGCCTTCATCTGCAGGCCGTTCTCTGGTCCTGGATCTACACTGCCTTCGCCCTGATGTGCATTTTGCTGTCGCTGAAAGTGATGTCTGCCCGCGCCATCGAACACTCGGTGGGTCGTCTGGACGAGGCCCAGGCAGGCGCGAAGCCTGGCGCCGCCCGGCATTTCCTCTGGTTGGGTCTCACCGCCTGCAGTTCAATCATGCTGCTGGCCACCACCAGCATGATGTGCCAGGATCTCGCCGTTGTACCGCTCCTCTGGATCCTGCCGCTTGCGCTCTATCTGCTCTCTTTCGTGATCTGCTTTCAGCATGAAAGACTCTATTGGCGGCCCCTGTTCATCGGCGGCCTGGCTGCATGCACGGCCTGGATGGGCTTCGTCCTGTTCGGCAGCGTGTTCGTGCCGCTGCGCTGGCAGATTCTCTGCTATTCGCTCACCCTTTTTGCCTCGTGCATGGTCTGCCATGGTGAACTGGTGAGATTGCGGCCGGGATCGCGGTATCTCACGTCGTTTTACCTGATGGTGGCCGGCGGCGGCGCCTTGGGAGGCTTCCTGGTCACGGTGATAGCGCCGAGGCTGTTGCGGGGCTTCTGGGAATATCATTTCGGCCTGCTCGCCACCACCCTGTTGATCCTCTGGGTCCTGTTCCGGGATCGCACCGGGGCGTTGTATCGCGGCCGGCCTGTGGTGGCGTGGGGACTGTGGGGCGCTCTATGCGCCGGCTGGGCGGTGTTGACGCTGATGATCGCCAATTACGACTGGCGGGCGGATAGCGTCCATGCAGCCATGATCGCCATCCCCTTTTTAACGATGGCCGCCGTCGTGGTTGACCGGAAAGGGGTGCGTTGGTTCGGCCACCCGCCGAGAGTATGGGCCGTATGGGGCGTCCTCGGCTTTTCGTGGATCATGCTGGCCATCGTCCTGGGCAGGAATATCCGCCAGTCAACCGAAAGCAGCGTGGAGGCGGCCCGCAACTTTTTCGGCGTCTTGCGCGTGCAGGAATTGTATAAGGACGATCCCGGCGAACACCAGTTCAGCCTGATGCACGGCCGGATCGAGCACGGGTTTCAGTTCCAGGACGCCGAAAAGCGCGACTGGCCCGTTTCCTATTACAGCCCCGACAGCGGCATAGGCGTGGCGCTGCGCCTTCATCCTCTCCGGCTCCAGGGGATGCCTATGCGCATCGGAGTCATCGGTCTGGGCACCGGAACCTCTGCGGTTTATGGGGAGCGGGGGGACTTCATCCGTTTCTACGAGATCAATCCCGAGGTGGTGCGCCTCTCCGACAAATATTTCACCTATCGGAAGGATAGCCCGGCGCGGAGCGATGTCGTGCTCGGCGATGCCCGCATCTCCATGGAGAGGGAGCGCGAGCAGGGGGAGTCCCAGCAATTCGACGTGATTGCGGTTGATGCCTTCAGCAGCGACGCCATTCCGGTACACCTGCTGACGCGCGAGTGTTTCGAGACCTATCGATATCATCTGAAGCCGGATGGCATCCTGGCGGTCCATATCACGAACCGCTATTTTGATCTGAGCCCCGTGGTGCGCAACCTGATCCCTCCCGGCCCCGGGCAGAAGATGCAGGCTCTCTGGTTCCACGATCTGGGGAGTGGAAGTCGGCGCACGGACCGGACCGACTGGGTGCTGCTGACCGCCAGCCGGGAGTTTCTTGCCGATCCCGACGTTCAGGCCAACGTCACCCCGTGGAAGGATCCCGTTCCGCCGCCCCTGGTATGGACCGACGATTACAGCAATCTGTTCAGCCTCATCCACGAACGGATCAACAACGGCAACTGAGCCGGCAGAATCACCGTCCGCCACGCAGTTCGCAACCGCTCCGGGAGATTGCCTTTACAGTCAGACTTCGTAGGATTAATCCAGTCCCACATTCTCCTCGAAATAATGCGTGGGAATAGGCAATGGGACGAAACTTGGGTAATTATCTGATTCTCTCTCCCCATACGCGATAGTTCTGTTGGTTTTCCCCTTCCAGTCTCGTCCCGTTGGACGATAGGGTCAGCGTGTCCCGCCAGCCGCCCTTTACCCAGGAGATCTCGATCGTAACGGGCGTAACGCTGACGCAGGGCCATTTCCCGCGATTTACCTCTTTGCCCCCGTTGTCGTTGCCGACCGCAGCGCCGCCGTTGTCGAGCGTGACGCTGCCGCCGTTGGACCATTTCCAGGTGCCTGCAGCGGCCATGCAGTCCGAGAGTTGCACGGGCTGCGTTCTTCGGGATTCTTCATCGCAACGCACCCGATAAAACCCTATCTTTGACCCACATCATCACAAGCGCGACGACATGCCCTGTTCATGAGAGGAGGAAATATCATGGCCCGGATTTCGCGACAAACCTTTGTTGCCAATACCGCAGTCCTCGCCGGAACCGGATTGCTGCCGCTTCAGCCGCGGAAATTCCGCTCCGGCCGTTCGGCAATACTGGTGCGCAGGTCACCATAAATGGCATTGATGCTAATCAAAGGACGGAAGGAAATGAGATTCGCAACATTGCTTCTCTGTGGCTTGCTGGTTGTAGTTTCCCTGGGCATGGCGCAGGACAGGCCGATCGTGATTCAAGCCGGTTCGCTGCTGGACGGAAAAGGCGGAGTGGCGCACAACACGGTCATTCAGGTCGAAGGTGGGCGCAGCGCCAGGGTCGGACCCGGGGCAGCGGCAGGAGCCGGGGCCACCTATGATCTGAAGGGTTTGACCATCCTGCCCGGATTGATCGACACCCACGTGCACCTGGACTGGCATTTCGGCCTGGACGGGCGATATGCAACCAGGGATCCCGCTTCGCTGACGATGGCCTGCGCGATTGAACGGCCCCGGAAATCGCAGCCGGTCACGAATGGCGCTGAGGGGAGCGCCGCACAGATCGCGGCGGAAAGTGCGACAGCCATCACCATCCAGCCGACCCGCACCCGCGGGGATGATCTTCGTGCCTTCTCTGGGCGGCATCAGCCACTCACCCAGGGAGTTGACCCGTTGGAAAGATGCGGCCAACGGGTGCAAGATTTTGTGCCGGACGGTCCTTGGACTTGATCCAGGACTCTGATGAGCATCTATTTCCAGATATGCCGGATGAATATCACAAGGAGATATCATGAAAGCCATATCTCTCAAGCTGCCTGGGGAACTCGAAGAGGCAAGCCGGCGTTGCGCCGCATCGTTGCGCCTCTCCCGTGCGGCTTATATCCGCCTCGCGGTCGAGACGATGAATCGGGAAATGCAGACTCGGGCGCGGCGGCTTGCGGAGGTATCGAGGAAGCAATCGCGGCGGTCCTCGATATCGGCGGCAGCATTGACTCCCGATAAGAAGCCGATTCACTTCGCTTCGACGGACTCACTTCGCAGCCTGTCCACAATCTGAATCAGGATCCTCCCGAGGCTGATGGGGGTGTCGCTGCCGCCGCCGGTCATTTCCTGGACTACAACCTCCTGCGTTGCTTCCCCGCGACGAATTTGTGAGGGCTGGGAAGGGTCTGCAATGGTGATGGAGGTGCTCAATGTGTAGGTGCCTGCGGGAATGTCCTCCGCTCGGAATGAGCCGTCTGCAGCGACCGTAATCGGATAGTTTCGCGCGGTACGCAGCCAGTTCTTGCCTTCCTCAGTGCGACGCCAGGCGCGCATGGCGATCTTATCATTCCTGTCCGGCATTGGCACTTCCGGCCGTCTCGCAGCCAAGATTGGACGGACACGGCTCCAGTCGGGCTGCTGATCCGTTCCAGAGATAACGAACGTCCCTGTAAGCGGGCGACCCGAACCTCCAAGCTTTACCAGCACGGTTTCTCCCGACCGGACTGTAGCTGACGCGGCCTGCCCGCCGGGACCCTCAATCCAATAATCGCCCGGCGGCAGAGTGGGAAATGCAAACCCGCCTTCATTATCCGTTCGAGCCGCCATGCTGGTGATGAGAATTTCGGGGGGACGAGACACGAAATCGAAATTCAATGAACGCAACCGCACTGTCTGGTTCGCGCCGGCGCTCTTGCCGATTTTGAGGCTGCCTTCAATCCGTCCCCATGGTTGGAGGATCAGGATTCGCGAATCCTTCAGTTGTTCGACCGTGACCGCAACGAATCCTCTTTCGTGAGAAGAAATAGCGGTATGGGCCTCAGGCATGGAAGAGAACGTAAATCGGCCCTTTTCATCCGTTGTCGTGGCGGCATAATAAATCCCGCCGCCTTGCCCGGCGCGGATGGTCTTCAGGCCTGTCATCATCGGAGCCGCCGGTGCTTTTTCTCCGGGATTTATGAAGCTGGTGTTGGTAACGATCCCTCCGCACAGATACACGCCGGCGTCTGCCACCGGTTCACCGCCGGGCAGTTTTACTACGCCGGATGGCCCATCACCGCGAGAGAGGTTGAATTCGAGGTACAAGTCACCCTGTCTGAATTCCAGGGATGAACTGGTCTTGGTCACAAATCCATCCGCATTCACTCTCAAGCTGTAAGTCGGAAATCGCTCATCAACAGGAAGCGTGAAGTTGCCGGCAGTGCCTTCGACGGATACGACGGCCACATCGGGCATCCGATCCGGCAACGCGGCGACCGTAAACCTGTCAATCGGCGTTTTGGTATGTGAGTCGGTAACCGTCCCCGAAATGCGCATGGTCAGGAGTCTGTGGAGCGTGATCTGGTAATCCTTATTAGTTTCCAGGAGTACCGCCGGAAGGGCCTGGTAGTTTTTTGCATATACCCTATATTCCAACGCCTTCTCAGGAGCAGACTCCCACAAGAAGCGGCCATCTGTATCGGTTTTGCACTGCCAGAGAGTGCCAACACCCGACAGGTACGTCATGATGTCCACTCCTTCGATTGGATTGCCGTCGTCGTCCACAACACGCCCGCGCACGCTCCCGCCTCTCTTCAGGCGAAACTCGACGTCCGGCAGTCCTCGGACGACTGCGATGATCTTGTTTGCGGAAACAAATCCTTTCGCCTGTATTGTGATCTCGGTTTCGCCTGGCGCAGCATCTGCAAAAACAAACCGGCCGTCTGCCGAGGTCGAGGCCGCGCGCAGCTCCCGTCGGGCAACAGATCTGTCAACGTGTTTCACGGCGGCGCCTTCAATTGCCTTGCCGTCTTCATCCATCACCATCCCCGCCAGCAGGAGGCCGTACTTCATGATAAGAACTGCGTTACCTGATTCTAGTTCTTTCATAGCAATCGACTGGATTTTTCGCGAAGCGGCGTGGGCAGCATCACTAGTATATCCGCCCGACATAAATTCAGGATGGGATAAGCTGAGCGTGATTCTTTCGGGATCCCGGGGTACTTCACTGCATTTCCAACTGCCGGACGAGTCCGTTTGCAGCAGCAGCATTGGATTGAAAAGGTCGCGATATGGCGGCTTGGAGCTCAGCGAGAGGAGGCTGTCTACCTGCACCGCGATTCGGACATCGCGAATGGGCTTACCGTCCGGATCATGTACAAAACCTCCAATGGCGATGCCCTCTTCCAGCCTGAAAGTATACTCGGGCAAAAAATCCTCGGTGGACCGGAACAGCAGGTAGCGGGAAACATAACCGTCGGCTCTGACCATAACAGAGGTTATTTGTGCGGGGAGCGATACAGCGCAGGTACCGCTTTTGTCCGTCATGAATTCTCCGCCGTCCGGCGGCACTCCGGGTTGAGATTTGGATTCCCGGATTTGCAATGAGGCACCTTCGATTCCGCGTCCGCTCAGGGCATCCAACACATGAATGATGATGGCGTGTTTCGAGAGGCCGATCCCCGAGACTTGTGACGATGAGGCAGGATTCATCCCGGGAATCGGTCCTGAATCGCCGCTTCGCGGCTCTTGCTGGTCTCCGAATTTGGAAGTTTCGGATGCCTTTCGGAATGTGAGCTTTCGGATCATGGGAACCAGCAATGACCCGAGCACAAGCACGACTACCATCAAAATGCCGATCCAGGCCAGTCTTCGCAATGCGAAGTTCGCGGTCATAAACTACCTTGAACCTCCAGGGAGAATTGGGAATACGACAGCATGCGATCAACGGGTGTTATCTGCCAGAAATACGGCCTCGAAATCCGGATGTTTCGTATATTCTTACCAAGGCACGCGCCCGGCGCAGGTGAAAGTTGAGGTCTGGAAATCTTGGGTCTTCGGCAGAGTTTGTGGGTGAAATCACCCGTGAAAAGATTGGCCTGATGGAAATGCCGCATTCCCACAGGCCCTACTACCATTCTACCCATTTGAAATCTGAGCCTCGGAAGTATTGGGCCCTCAAAAGATGCTAAGATGCGTAACATCAGTTGCTTACGCCGATGTTATGGCCTCCGCTACCCACAGATTCCGCCGAGGAGGCGAAATCTTAAGCCCTGAAGGTGTTATGAGGAAGAGCGCGTGTCAGGTCTGGAACATTTACTTCTGAAGCTGCAATCATGTCGCCATTAAATTCAAAAGTAAATATTCCAGACCTGACACCGGGTTCTTGGGGAACGACCTTCTCTCTATCATGGCCGCGGGACCTGGGAAAAACAGATAGCGGGCACCGAACGGCGAGATCCCGACCCACAGAGGAAGCCCCGGAGCCCTACTGCCGGCGATTGAGCCTGAGCGACACTGCGAGCGCAGGTCGCAGTTGCCGCTCGATGTTGGTGGTGGTTCCGAATGCGGCAACGTCCACCGAAACCCGCTGCCCCAGATTCAGGCCGATACCGCCTGAGGGATGCCAGCGGTTAAGCGAGTAGCGCCCGCCGCCCCGGAGATCAATCGCGCCCAACCGGCGTTCAATCCCGCCGTGAAAACTGATGTTCTGAAACCCGTGGGATACTTCGGCAACGACGGTCCAGGCATTCAGGTGGAAGGCCCCGCTCCCCGTGTAGTTCACGGGAAGTTCCACCCTGAACTTCGAAGCGGGTGCGGGTAGTTCCTGGCTGATAAAATCCGCCCCCGTCACCAGGCTCTGCAGCGTGTAACGCTTGAGTTCCAGGTTCCGCCAGTCGATTCTGTTGGCTATGCCGTTAACCCCGAACCCGAATTCCCACCTGTCAATCACCGCTGCCACACCCATGTCGATGGAAAAACCGCTGCCGGAGCGCGAGTCAAGGTGATCGACGACAACGGGAGTAACCGCCGGCACGATTGTCAGCAACCCGTTCGCATCCGTGTCCATTCGTACTCGGATATCGGCATTCTGGTACAGAAATCCGCGAAGATAGTTGTAATGCACTCCCAGGTAGAGGCCTTCGCGGTTCCCCTTGCCGGCGGTGCTCCGTCCGGGCCACATGATTCGACCGCGGTAGCCGCCTGTGACGGCGAGCGCGACCTGTCCGCTCGACACATCGGCGACCGTGAAAGTGCGGTTGGGAATGGATACCGGCGTGGTACTGGCGAATACATCGGTGAGCTGCCTGTCGATGTTCAGGTCTGTTTTCTCAGAGAGATAAGGGCCGGCGCCTACATAAAAGCCGTGGAAGCCGCCGTCCTTGCCTTTGAATATTTTGAAGGTCTTTCCCCAGTTCGGCGCGGCCAGCCCTTCGGCAAGAAGCGTATTCACGGGGACAAATCCTCGATAGGTGTTTAGATCGCGGCTGACGGTTCCATCCACTATGTCCGAAACAAAGCGGCCCCTCGGTCCGCCCGGAGCCCGCCCGAAGACGTAATGCAAGGGATTGGCTGCGTATTCCAGTGCCAGCAATGGATCGAAGCTCTCGTGATCGGGATTGAATCGATCGCGATCCTGATACAATTGGATCAGTCCTAACGGCGCTACGATCGAATAGTATGGTCGCTTCTCACCGGTCATTTTCGGCGCAAGGCTCCCCGAATACCCTATCCCCCCCATTCCGATCTTGCGCGCGTCGCCGCCGTAATTCTGGGCCGCGGCTGTTCCACAGAGGAAGATTGATATAAGGAGCCATCGGGCGGACATGCGTACGATCATGTTACCCCCCTCTCTCGGACACACCTCTCCCTGGCAGTTCAGATCGAAATTGCGGCTGCGGTTGCCAGGCAGCTCATTGATATATGGACATTCCGCATTACCTTAATCCGAAAAGGTGCTGGCAGCAACAGGCATTAGAATCTCATCGGCACACCCTGAACCGCGATTTACCTGAAACACACTTAGGGTTCGCGCAAAGATAAGTTGGCGTTTTGGCGCGAGCACCGTCGCACCTGTGGTGCTCCTGGGGTGGGCAGATGCAAGGCGCCGCGACGCAGGCGATGTGGTGACATCTCCGAGGAGCGGCAACGCCGCAGATGCGCGCCCGCCGCCGTGCCCCGCAGGGTTGCGGCCCCACGACGTGTGGAGCCTGGGGATATATTGCAGCAAAAGGCATGCGCAAAACAATATGTTAGAGTTACGCCTGGGGTCGCAACAAAATGCCAAGTTATTTTTGCGCGAGCCCTTAATCACTTTCAATCACAAGGATGTTCACAGCGACCTCTCTACGCCCTATTATTTTTGCCTGGGCACTGGAGTGCAACTGAAGTCTTTCTGAAGAAGTCGTAAGATACGAGGGGTATGCAACATTCGCAAACCGGTCTCGTCGATTTGCCTGTCATGACTTTTACAATTCTTGTACCGTTGAGCCTCCGAATGTTGCATACGCGTGGCAGTTTTCGATCCGCCGCATCGGCCACGCGACGCTCCAGGATCACATGCGGTCGGATGGTTGCAGCCCTGACTGCAGTGTTCCGGTGGGCGGTGTAGATATGGCGATTGACAAACTCCCGGCGAAGTTCATTGAATGAGCGTTTTGGACAAGGAGGTGGTCATGGATGCGACTGAGCTGTTGAGAAAAAGGGGTAGCGAAATCGTTGACAAAGCAACCGACACCATCACGGGGGCGCAACTTCGTCATTACGAGATCGCGAATCCGGCACAGACACGGGAGCGGTTTCAGAGTCTGTGCGACCTTACGCTGGAATGTCTGCTGACCAGGAATGCCGGGCCCATGATCAGGTATGCCCGGAAGATTGCCGAACAACGTTTTTCTTCAGGCTTCAGTCTCCGCGAGGTGCAGACTGCATTTAACGTGCTGGAGGAATCCATCTGGGACCAGATCCTGAATGAAATGCAGCCCAACGAGTATGCGGAGGCTGTTGCGCTTGTTAACACCGTGTTGAGAATTGGGAAGGAGAGCGTAGCCCGGACCTATTTTTCATTTGTCAGCAAGAGTAAGGTACCGTCATTGGATCTGACGGCCGATTTCAGCGGCACTGAAAGCGCATGATAGTCGGGCTGCGCAAACCGGGCGAAGGCGTCACACGTGCGCTGAGCGCAGGCGACCTGCAAACGTGAACCGAGGGCCTGCTCAACCGAGGGATTTTCCTCGATCCGGTATTGAGTTAGTATCAATAATCAAAGCAAAATTGTCATCGTGGGGATGTTTGCAGTTGCCGGGAGAAGCCGGATTTTCGAGATTTCATAACCGATCAGCAGGGCAGGCAACAAAATGGGAATTGCCGCTGACATCGCGATCATTGTCGTCGCCGCGCTGGTAGGCGGATTCATCGCCCAACGCCTCCGCCTGCCTCTGATCCTCGGATATATCCTCGCAGGAATAGCCGTCGGCCCGTACACGGGCGGTTATACCGTGACGGAGATCCACAATATCGAGCTGCTGGCGGAAATCGGCGTGGCGCTCCTGCTTTTTGCGCTGGGTATTGAGTTCTCGCTCAAAAAACTTCAGCCCGTTCGACGAATCGCCCTTCTGGGAACGCCGATTCAACTCCTGCTGTCCATAGCATTGGGTTTTGGCATTGGCCGGTGGCTCGGGTGGGCACCTTACGAATCGTTATGGCTTGGAGCGCTGATTTCCATTTCGAGCACGGTCGTGGTCCTGAAAACGCTCGGCGCCCTGGGAGCGCTTGACCGATTGTCAGGTCGCATCATGATCGGCATGCTGATCATTCAGGATCTGGCCATTGTACCCATGATCATCATCCTGCCGGAGCTGCAGCAGCTCGATCGGGGGATCGGCGTATTATCATTGGCCGTGGTCCGCGCCACACTCTTCCTCCTCGCCATGATTTTTGGAGGCACGCGCCTCATTCCTGCTCTCCTGAAACGCATTGCCGCCTGGAATTCCCGCGAGCTGTTCATCATGTCGATCATGGCGCTCGGCTTGGGAATCGGCTATGCCTCCTACATCGTCGGACTCTCATTCGCTTTTGGCGCCTTCGTTGCCGGCATGGTGCTGAGTGAATCGGAATACAGCCATCAGGCGCTGAGCGACATCATTCCACTCCGGGATGTTTTCGGCATGCTCTTCTTTGTTTCTGTCGGCATGCTGCTGGATCTTCCGTATCTGTACCATAATTTTCCGACGGTACTGATCCTGCTGGGGCCGGTGGTGGTGGGGAAGGTGCTTGTTTTTGGGGGATTGGCGCGTCTTTTCGGATATCAGTACTCCACGGCCCTGTACGTCGGATTTGGGACATTTCAAATCGGAGAATTCGCATTTCTTTTGGGCCGAGTGGGTCTGCATGTCCAGGCCATCCGGCCCGGGACTTTTTCCCTCGTGCTCGCAACGGCCGTAATCACGATGGTGATCACGCCCTTCTCCCTGCGTCTTGTCCCTTTGATCATGGGATGGTATCAGCGCTGGCGCCGGATTCAGCAGCCCGATGTGGCCAACATGCCGGAGCAGGCGTTGGGGGATCACATCATCATCTGTGGGTATGGCCGTGTCGGCAGTTTCACGGCAGGAGTGCTTTGGCGGCTCGGATTCCCATTCGTTGTCATTGAATTCGAACAGAACGCCGTATGGAAGGCCCGCTCCACGGGACTGCCGGTAATATACGGGGACGCGGGGAGCCCTGTTGTGCTGGAAGCGGCCGGCGCATCTCGGGCGCGCCTCCTGTTGGTAACCGTTCCTGCCGTTTTTGATACGGAGCTGATTGTCAAGAGAGCCCGGCAACTCAATCCGCGCCTGCCGATCGTCGCTCGATCAGCCCAGGTGAGTCACTTGGAGCAGCTGCGAGCCTTGGGGGTCCAGGATCTGGTTCAACCCGAATCCGAAGCGGCATTGGAAATCGTGCGCCAGGCGCTTTTGCATTTGGACATTCCGGCGCTCGAAATCCAGCGCTTTACCGACGGCGTGCGCAAAGAACTTTATGAGCCGCTTTACCAAATGCAAACCGATGCATCCCGCCTGCGGCGTCTCCAGCGCGCCACCCAATCCATGGAGATCGAGTGGATTCCGTTACCCGGAGATTGCCCCTTGATCGGGAAAAGCGCCACGCAGGCCGAAATCCGCAGGCAGACGGGCGCATCGATCGTGACCGTGCTTCATGGCGAAGAGACGATCCCAAATCCCGATCCCGGCAGAATCTTCCAGCAGGGCGACGTCCTGGCCGTCCTTGGGTCCGCTGAGCAGCGGGCGAGATTTCGGCAATTAATAAACGCTCCGGACGCGGATGGGACCGGCTCATAGCGGCTTGCTCTCCTTCCCCCGAAACACCGGATGAAATCGAGTGCCACGGCAGAAATGAAAAAGGATAAAAGCCCCAACACGGCCGGCCATTCGGCAACGAACAACGTCCTCAGCCGGTTTCATCCGGCGGTTGCGGAGTGGTTCCGCGCTTCCTTTGCCGCGCCCACGAGGGCGCAGGAACTGGCCTGGCCCGAAATCCTTGCCGGCCGTTCAACGCTGGTTCTGGCTCCAACCGGCTCCGGCAAGACGCTGGCCTCGTTTCTGGCGGCAATCGAGCGCCTCATGTTCTTGCCGCCGCCCGATCATCCCAACCGCTGCCGGGTGCTGTACATCTCGCCGCTGAAAGCGCTTGCGGTCGATGTGGAACGAAATCTCGCCGCGCCGCTGGCAGGGATCGCGCGTGCCGCGGAAAGCCGGGGCGATTCCTATCACAAGCTCTCCATCGCCATCCGTTCCGGTGACACGCCCGGCGAGGAGCGGCTGCGCATGGCGAGAAAACCTCCCGACATCCTGATCACCACGCCCGAGTCGCTGTTTCTCATCCTGAGCTCGAATGCCCGATCGATCCTCGCCTCGGTCGAAGTGGTGATCCTCGATGAGATCCACGCGCTCATTGGATCCAAGCGTGGAGCGCATCTGGCGCTTTCGGTGGAGCGCGTAGCCGAACTTGCCGGCCGGGAACTTCAGCGCATCGGATTGTCGGCGACCCAGCGGCCCCTCGATCTTGTCGCCCGCTATCTGGGTGGCGGCAAGGCCGGTCGCCGCTGGATGCCTCGTCCTGTCGCCATCGTCGATGCCGGCGCGAAGAAAGCCTACGACATCCGCGTCGAGGTTCCGGTCGAAGAAATGTCCCGGTTGGGAGAGATCCTCGATCCGCGCAAGGGCGGGGTGCCCGAAGGCCCGGCCAATGCTCTGCCGAGGCGATCGATCTGGCCGGCGATTCACCCGCGCCTCCTCGAGCTGATCCGGGCTCACAAATCCACAATCCTGTTCGTCAACTCCCGCCGCCTGTCCGAGCGCCTGGCTGCCTCGCTCAACGAACTGGCCGGGGAAGCGTTGGTGCGCGCCCATCACGGTTCGTTGGCGCGCGAGGAGCGCCTGTTGGTCGAGGATCAGCTCAAGGCGGGAACGCTGCCGGCGCTGGTAGCCACCTCCACGCTGGAGCTGGGCATCGACATGGGAGCGGTCGACCTGGTCATCCAGATCGAGACGCCGCCATCGGTCGCCAGCGGCATCCAGCGTATCGGGCGTGCATCGCATCAGGCCGGAGCGGTCTCGCGGGGCGTGCTGTTCCCCAAGTACCGTGGCGACCTGCTTGCTACCGCCGCGATCACCAGCGAAA
Organism: Terriglobia bacterium; assembly: GCA_963824985.1. Lineage (GTDB taxonomy): Bacteria > Acidobacteriota > UBA6911 > UBA6911 > UBA6911 > JAFNAG01. The sequence continues at coordinate 44,894 of CAWGRQ010000004.1, read as the reverse complement.
TCCGTGAGGCACGGGTCGAACCGACGCGCATGCCCGCCAATCCTCTCGATGTCCTCGCCCAGCAGGTGATATCGATGGTGGTGGCAGGAGAACGGAAGGTCGACGACGTTTTCACCCTCGTGCGCCGCGCCGCGCCCTACCAGGATCTCTCGCGAAGCCTGTTTGAAGGGGTTCTGGACATGCTTTCCGGCCGCTATCCATCGGAGCGTTTCGCCGGTCTGCGCCCGCGCCTGACATGGGACCGGCTGCACGGCATGCTTCGGTCGCGGGAGGGGGCGCGCGCCCTCGTGGTCGCCAATGCCGGTACGATCCCCGACCGGGGGCTTGTACGGAGTTTTCCTCGCCGCTGGGAGCGATCCCGGCAATGGCGGCAGCCGGCGGGGAGGAGGCCGCGTCGGCGAGCTGGATGAAGAGATGGTTTTTGAAAGTCGCGTCGGGGATGTCTTCATCCTGGGCGCTTCCAGCTGGCGCATCGTCGAAATCACGCGCGACCGGGTGCTGGTCGCGCCCGCTCCCGGCGCGCCGGGCCGCATGCCGTTCTGGCGGGCCGACCGGCCGCCGCGGCCCGTGGAGCTCGGTCGCGCGATCGGCAGGCTCACCCGCGAACTGCTTTCCGTGTCCCGGCCGAAGGCCGTCGCACGCCTCGTCGAGCGTCACGCTCTGGATGAAACCGGGGCGCGCAACCTGCTGGCATATCTCGAAGAGCAGAAGCTTGCGACCGGTGCGCTTCCGGACGATCGCACGATCGTTCTGGAGCGATTCCGGGATGAGATGGGGGACTGGCGGCTGTGTCTGCTCTCTCCCTTCGGCGGGCGGGTGCACGCACCCTGGACCCTCGCGATCCGGGCTCATCTGGAGCGCGCGGGAGAGCCGGAAATCGACACCCTCTGGAGTGACGACGGCATCGTCCTGCGGCTGCCCGACCGGGATCGCCCACCGGATGCGGCGTCGCTGCTCCCCGAACCGGAAGAGATCGAGGCCCTGGTCGTCGGTGCGCTTGGCGGCTCGGCAATGTTCGCCGCGAGTTTCCGGGAAGCGGCCGCGCGCGCCCTTCTGCTCCCGCGCCGGCGGCCCGGGCAGCGCACTCCCCTGTGGATGCAGCGCAAGCGGGCTTCCGACCTGCTGGCGGTCGCCGCGCAGTTCCGCTCGTTTCCGATCGTGCTCGAAGCCTACCGGGAGTGTCTGAAAGATATCTTTGACTTGCCGGCGCTCGTAGATCTCGCGGTTCGCGTGCGCCGGCGCGAGATCCGGCTCGTGACCGTGGACACGGGCTCCCCTTCACCTTTTTCTGCCTCGCTCCTGTTCGGGTATGTCGGCAATTACATTTACGACGGAGACGCTCCGCTTGCGGAGCGCCGGGCCCACGCCCTCTCCGTGGATCAGCGCCAGCTGCGCGAGCTGCTCGGCGAGTCCGAATTGCGGGAGATGCTGGATCCGGCGGTGCTCGAAGAAGTCGAGATCGCACTGCAGGGCCTCGAGGAAGGCCGTAAAGCGTCGAGTCCGGACCGCCTGCACGATCTTTTGCTGAGAATCGGGGACCTCACGCCGGGGGAGATTTTTGCTCGGGTCGCGCCGCGCAAGCCTGAGCAGGAGATGCAGCAAACGGCTCGCAAAGTCCAGGCATTTGCGGGCGACCTGATCCGGCATTTGATCGATGAGCGGCGTGCGATCCGGATCCGCCTGAGCGGGGAGGAAAGGCTGATAGCCGCCGAAGAGATCGGGCGCTACCGCGATGCCTTCGGCGTGTCTCCTCCTCCCGGCCTGCCGGACGCTTTTCTCGAAGCTGTGCCCGACGCGCTCGCCGAAATCATGGGGCGCTATGCCCGCACCCATGGCCCTTTCGCTGCGGCAGATCCGGCCAGGCGCTATGGCACGAGCGAAATCGCCGTCACGGGAGCGCTGCAGCGGCTCGCCGCCTCGGGTCAGGTGCTCGAGGGCGAGTTCCGCCCCGGCGGAAGAGGCCGGGAGTGGTGCGATGCCGAAGTGCTTGCCGCCCTCCGCCGCCGGTCGCTGGCGCGCTTCCGCAGGCAGGTGGAACCGGCGGAACCGTCCGTGCTGGCCCGGCTTCTTCTCGACTGGCAGGGAGTCCAGGTGTTTGGGGAAGAGCAGCCGGGCCGAAGCGGGCCTGACGCACTACTCGATGTTATTGAGCGGCTTCAGGGAACGGCCATTCCGGCTTCAACCCTCGAGAGTGCCGTTCTGCCGGCCCGGCTGAGTTCCTATCGCCCGGAAGATCTCGATCTGTTGATGGCCGCAGGAGAAGTGGTGTGGGTGGGAGTGACACCGCTCGGCGAGCGGGATGGCAAAGTCGCCCTGTACCTTACAGACAATCTTCCCCTTTTGCGCCCGGCGCCGGGAGCCGGGCCCCGGGGTGAGATGCACGATGCCATCCGGCGAATTCTGGGTGAAACCGGCGCAAGGTTCTTTCCCGACCTGCATGCCGCAGTGGGAGGGGGCATGCAGCGCCTCGTGCTCGATGCGCTCTGGGACCTGGTTTGGGCGGGCGAGGTCACCAACGATACCCTCGGCCCGTTGCGGGCGCTGCTCGCGGAAAAGCCCGCGCGAAAGCGCTCCAGCCGCAAGCTGGCTGCATTCCGGACCCGGAGGCCGTTGCCGCCCACGGCCGGCGGGCGTTGGAGCCTCCTGTCCGTCGATCACGCCGGCAGTCCCACCCCCACGGAAAGGATGATGGCGATTGCCGGTCAGCTTATCGCCCGGCACGGAATTCTCACACGCGACGCCGTCGCCTTCGAAGGAGTGGCCGGCGGCTTTGCCGCGATCTACCCTGTGCTCTCCGCCTTGGAGAATCAGGGCAAGCTCCGGCGCGGGTATTTTATCGCCGGCCTCGGAGGCTCGCAATTCGCGGACCCCGGCGCCCTCGAACGGCTTCGTGAGCTGGCGGAGATATCCAGCGACGAGCTTCACGGCGTGGTTCTCTCAGCGGTCGATCCGGCGAATCCTTACGGCGCCATCCTGCCATGGCCGAGGGATGAGGCGCGCCTGGCGCGCGTTCCCGGAGCTCACGTGGCGCTGGTGAACGGTTTGCTGGCCGCCTTTGTTTCGCGCGACCAGGCCGAGCTGCGGATTTTTCTCCCATCCGACGAACCTTCCAGATCCATGGTCGCCCGCGCAGCGGCTTGCGCGCTCGCCGGCTGGGCCCGGAAAACCGCAAGACCTGGACTGGGCTGGTCCGCCGAGGAGGGGGTGCCGGCGGCAAGGGGACCGCTGGCGCCCTACCTGCTGGAAGCCGGATTCGAAACCGTCGGGCCGGGATTCCGCCTCCGGCCATCGGAATGAATCTCGCTGCCGGCGCAATGGGGATCGACGACGATTGCTTCCTGGTCGAAAATGGCCCGATAAAAGGGACGCATCCCATTATTTTTTCGACAATGCTTCTGTCCTTCCTTTCCTGGGCCGCCCAATGGGTCTGGCCTGCAGCCGGCGTCCCAGGCGGGCTTCCAGCCCCGACACAAATCTCTTGTCCCCTGCCGGACGGTCCGTTCGCGTGTGAAGCCGGATCGTCGCCAGCATCTCCTCGTCCCCCTTCTCGGCCAGCCATGCCGACCAGTCTTCCGTCCTTACCGGCACCAACCCATCGAGCGGGCTTAACAACGGATCCGGGCGCCGCCCTCAGTGTGCCGCCGCGCTGCTCCACGGATATTGCTCCGCCTTGCGCGCCATCCGCGCCCGCACCGGGTTCCGTTCCACATAGCGCACGGCCGCGATCAAATGCTCATCGTCGAGCGCGCATGAAAACGGACGCCCTTGCCATAATCGCCCCGTAAGCCCAAGCGCGAGGTTGATATGCTGCGTATAGCGCAAATCCAATGGCCGGAATACCGATCCCAACGTTCGGGCCCTCTCCGGTATGCACACCAGGTGAACGTGTTATGTGAAGTTCCGGATTATGTGAAGTTGGGGCTGTCCTCCGCGCACTTTCCTCGGGTTTTGCGGTTTTTCTGCCGCTCACCGCGAAGGTTACTGCACACTATTTATATTGAGCTCAACATAAACGTTGGTTGGTCATCAGGCAATAGGCCAGTATTCCCAGCCCATGCTTGCTGGAATATTCCAGCAGAAGCTGCAGGTAGCGCTGCCGATCCGCCTCCTCAAAAAATATATCCTCCCGCCGGTTGCCCCTTTGCGTGACGTGATGAGCAATTCCAGGGATTACAGCTCTTGCGATTCTCGGCATCGGGCCCTCCTACTCACAAGCCCCGGGCATGTCAATGTATAATGGGTTGCGTCCCCTATTTCTAGGTGGTGCGGGAATCGTGGTGGGGACCAGTCTCGATGCTCGCTTTACACCCAAGCCTAGCTTCCCGCCGGCTCCGATCCCACCAATCTCATAAAAGGGGTTGCGTCCACAATTTCCCCATCTTACGTCTCCTCACCTGCCGGAATTGCGCAGCATCCGCCCATCCGCGATTTCAGCGAAGGTCGCGTGCATTCTAACGTTTGAGCTCAGCGGCGGAACGCGCAGCGGACCGACCGCTGGAGCGAATAGTTAGACAGCTAGCCTACTCCGCCAAATTCCGCTCGGCGATGGCGGCCTCAACCGCACCCACACACCCCAGGCAAAGAAAACCGCGCTCCTCGATCGCCAGAGCATCTTCCAACAACACCGGAAATCCGCAGAGCCTGCAGACCTGTGCTTGGGCCTGCTTTTCCCCGGTTGATTGGCCGTTGGTTGACCTCTGACCTGCTGTTTCCTGCCCTTGCTTCCGTATCTTGCGCAATGATCTCTACGCACGTTTGAACACATTCGTCGCAAATGTAGACCGTCGGACCGGCTATGAGCTTCCGGACATCGTTCTGACCCTTATTGCAGAACGAGCAACGAAAATCAGGCTCGTCCGGTATTCTCTGGGTTTTTGGTTTTTCATGGCTGAACATAATTGCTTTGCCTGTCTAACTTGTAATTATGCTGACCGGCGTAACTAACACGTGAAAAGTACACAAACACAGTTTTTAGATCAGCTTAGCGCCGATTATCAGCACAATCAGTGCGGACTGCAACTATTATTTCCGGACATATTTGCAGCCGTACTGATCCTGCAATCGGAGGATGTTATGCCGCACGGGTGGCTACCTTGCAGCATCGGGATATGCCGCCACAAGCCCTTAGAGGGAGTCTGCCGGGCTCCTGACTCCACGGCCTCCTTTGTTGAGGACGTGCGTATAAATCATGGTAGTTTTGACATCCTCATGCCCCAGAAGCTCCTGGACTGTCCTGATGAATCGCTTGATCCACTGGACATAGGCCCGTTCCGTGCGCCGGCTGTAATGCCGCACCCGAATTGCCTTCCGTACGCGATCCAACAGCCTGGGTTCACCTCCCGCATGAGGTTGCCCCGTTGGATGCATCCTCTGAGGTCCCGGCTCCGTGCCCATGCATTTCCTCCTGATATCCTTCTTTATCTAACGGCATTAGGGGAGTTTGATCCAAAATTATAATGGTCGATGAAACAACCGATCCGCCGCCGGGCATCTTCCAGGTCCAGAAACACGGCCGTGCTGACGACACTCCCGCCACAGCGTGCCCCAGAACCGCTCGATCTTGCCCAGCGTCTGCGGACGCTTGCGACGCGCCACGACCTGCCGGATCCCCTGCTTCTCCAACTCCCGCGAAACTGGCTCTTGCCCCGCCACGTGACGTACTGGGTCCCATTGTCCGTGAGGATCTTCCGCCGGCGACCATAGGTGGCGATCGCCGCCCGCAGCACCTCCAGCACCAAGCGCCGCGACGCGCTGGCGTGCAGCCCGTAGCCGACCAGGAACCGGCTGTGATCGTCCATGAACGCCACCAGGTACAGCCGCCGGTTCTGCCGCTTCAAGATGAAGGTGAACAGGTCCGTCTGCCAGAGCTGATTGGGCCGCGCCCGCTCGAAACGCCGCTCCTTGTCCGGATGCGGCCGCGTGACCCGTTCCTCCATCTGGTAGCCGGCCTCGTGCAGCACCCGGGCCACCGCCGCAGCGCTGGCCGCCAAGGCCGGTCCCCGCAGCAGCTCATCGCTGATCCGCTGGCAGCCCCACTCCGGATGCAACTGCTTGAGCATCAGGATCGTCCGCTTGGTGACCTCCGGCAGCCTGCTCCCCGTCGTCGCCCCCCGCGGCTTCTCCATCAGCCCGGCCGGACCATGCTGCGTCGAACTGCTTCTTCCAAGCATACAGCGTGTGCTTCGAGATCCCGACCAGGGGAGCGAAGTCGCCGGCCGGCAAGCCGCTCCGCTGCCACGTGTCGAGGATCAACAGCCGCTGGGCACCGGTCGGCACAACTCGAGCCTGATCTTCCTTGCGTACCAGCCGACGCCCTCTTCCCGCTCCGGACCGAAGCGGCAGCCGCGGTTCTATCTCCGGTTCCACAACTTCTTCACCCGACAGCGCGAAATCAGTAACGCCGTCTGCACCCTCGGGCTCAGTCTGCAGTCCCTCTCCCTGTGCTGACAGAACCATGTCGTCCTGCAACACGGCCGGGTCCTCCTGACCGGCACACTGCGGCGCTTCGGAGAGCGCCAGCGGATCCGGGGACTTCCTCTCTTCGTCCATCTTGTCCTCCAATGGCAGGTCTCCCCGCCCGATATGGAGGAGCGAATTTGTCTACTGATTTCCGGTCAAAAATGCGCAGGAATTTCGGGGAGGGTTACAGGTCCGACCCGATGCACCCACATCAGGCAACGTCGCGGCGCGTCATGTACAGGCCGGCCAGCAGGATGGCGAGAACTCCACCCAGGCAGCCCAGGATGATGGGGACTTGTCCGGAGGCGGCGCTCCCAAGCAGGTGACGGACGGAAGCTATCGGCAGCGTCCAGGGAAAGAGCGCGGCCCAGAGCCTCGAGTTGGCGATCATGAATCCGGCGACGGTCGCCACCATTCCCAGTCCCAGCGGGACCGTGAAGCTCTGCCAGCGCATGCTTACAAAGACGTGGATGGCCACCATCAGCCAGGAAGCGAAATAGGTAGGCACGAAGAGAGCCATCAAATAAGACCAGGGTATGGCTGAGGATGCCGTCAGATCCGCGCGCAATCCGAGTATCAGCACCAGCCCGCCGCTGGCCAGAACGCCGGCGAGCAGAACGAAGTCGGCGGCAGCGAGCAGGCCCAGGCCGAAGATCTGCTTCGACAGGTATATCGCCCAGCGCGGAACGGGGAGGGAGAAGAGATGCTTCCAGCCGTTGGCGGAATGTTCGATTCCGTTCAGCAGCGCGGTTTCGAGAGCCACAAAAAGAGGCAGCATCAGCAGGCCCCAGAAGCCGATGGCGTTGCGTGCGAACCAGGTCCAGATATCGAGCTGTGAATTGCGGAAGAGACTTTCACGGACCCTGAGAAAGTTCAGCAGCACAATCAGATTGACCGTCATCGGGGCGATCAGGACCATCCACAGAGCCAGGGTGCGACGCAGTTTGAGCGCGTCGGCCGATAGCGCCCGCGTCAATGCCGTTCCGATATTCATAGCGTCTCCCGTCCGGCGTCGCCGCGCGTGTTGAAATGGGTCAGCTGCAGGAAGCTTGCCTCCAACGACCGTTCCTCCAGGCCGAGCCGATAGACGTTGTGTCCGCGCCCGACCAGCAGTGCGTTCAGCTTCGCCAGGTCTTCCTTTCCCTCAACGGAAACACGCAAACCTCCTCCCCCGTCTTGATCCGCTTCCCAGCCTCCGGTCCGCAACACCCCCAGCGCTGCCTCAGGGGAGGACACCTCCACGATCGCCCGCGCGCGCCAGGTGCGCTGCAGTTCTTCGAGAGTGCCCTGAAAGAGCAACCTGCCCACGGCGATGATTCCGATGTGAGTTGCGATCTGTTCGACCTCCCCCAAAAGGTGGCTCGAGAGAAACACGGTGATTCCGTGTTCGACGGGAAGGCTGCGCAGCAATTCCCGGATCTCCCTGATTCCAGCGGGATCGAGACCGTTGGTGGGCTCGTCGAGTACCAGGAGTCGCGCGCCTCCGAGAAACGCAAGCGCCAGCGCGAGGCGCTGCTTCATGCCAAGAGAATACTCTCGGGCCGTTCGCCCGGCAGCGTCGGTCAGCCGGACAACCTGCAGCGCCTTGTCGACGTCCGCGGCGGACACTCCTTTGAGGCGGCGGGTGACCTCGAGGTTCTGTCTGCCGGTCAGGTGCCCGTAGATGGAGGGCGCCTCCACCAGAGCACCCGTGCCGGAGAGCACGGATTCCCGATGTTCCCTCAGGGCCTGACCGAAAATGCGCGCTGTCCCCGCATCCGGCCGGATCAGTCCCATCAGCATGCGGATGGTCGTCGTTTTTCCGGCCCCATTCGGACCGAGAAAACCATAGACACTGCCGGTAGGGACATGCAGGTTCAGGCCATCCACCGCCGTGATGAGCCCATAGCGGCGCGTCAACCCTTCAGTTTGAATTGCATGTCCAGCGAACGTCATGACCCGAGGCGGCCTCCGTTGTGTCGCTCCCTAATACGCATGGATCCTGCCGGGGGTTCGCCTTATTTGGGCGCCATTCCCTTCTCTCACCGGATCGGAGCGCCTATCGGTGAAAACAGGCTCTGTACCCACAGACCGTCCGCCGCGCCAAAGATTGCGGTCAACCCGACGGACATCAGTCCGCTAAAAGACAAACCTGGCGTGCATCTGAAAGACCCGGCCGCCGCCATCCTTCGTCCGAATAAGCCCGAAATCGGACCGTGAGAGGTCCATCACCGGTCTGCTCAGGTTTGGATGGTTGAAGAGATTGGAAGTGTCCAGGCGCAACTGCAGCCTGTATTTCTCCCCGAGCAGGAAGTTCTTCATGATGGCCGCGCCCATATACAACCGATTCGGGCCGCGCACCGCGTTGCGGGGCAGGTTACCGAACGGATAGGGATTGTCCGCGCTCGGCGCCGGCGGGTTGGCGAAGGTGCTCCTGTCGATCCACAGAACCGCGTTGCCCTGTTTCTGTCTCAGGTAGCGGATCGGCCCGACAAGGTTGGGCCGATCTCCGGCAAACCCGTCAAAATTGTAGTCCGGGCCGAGGATGACGTTCAGACGGTCCCCATCATACCAGGAGAAATTTCCGGACACCTGCCAGCCGCTCAGTCCCTGCTTTATCCAGGCGTTGCTGGAAAACTTCGGCAACTGGTAGTTGAAGATGCCGCGCACCTGCTGGCGCGATACCACCGAAGCGACATCTCCCCGGATATTGCGCGGGTTGTGTGCCCAGGCCGTGGGGCTGTTGTCGATCCCGACTTCCTGGCCCTCATTGGCGCCGGAGGTAAGGAACTGCCGCAGTGTATAGATCACCCGGCCATATAAACCTCTCCTGCTGAGCGTGGCTGTAAACTCCGCGGCATCATAGCTGTCATTCACATCGGTGGAAATCAGGTCGATCCCGCGCCAGGTCTGGTTCTGCCTGCGCGCATCCACGTTGCCTGTGCCCGCGCCCGGCTGCCACAACGCCAGGTTGTGGTCGCGCACCGACCAACCTTTTCTCGCCCGATTTCCAAGGTACCCGGCCATAATGGTGAGTCCCTGGATCAGTTTTCGCTCGACGCCGACATTGACCTGCACCTGGTACGGTGTCGTGGCGTCGGGGCTGTACCCCATGATGTCTGTCGGCTGCCACTTCCGCTGGGCCGGATCGCGATCGAAACTCGGCATGCCGCCCGGGTACTGCAGCATCGTATCACCCGAGTTGGTGTGCGACGTTCCCCACAAATTCGACAGGCTGGCGTTGCCCCCGGCAAGCGTCGGAGAATCGACGAGGGCAGACAGCTGTTCGACGATGCTCAAGGGAGGATATGCATAATACAGCCCGGCCCCGGCCCGGGCCACCATTTTGCCTTTGCCGAAAACATCCCAGGCCAATCCCAGCCGCGGTGCGAGGTTGTTGCGGTCCGGGTTCCTCATGGCCGCGGGAATTCCCCGATCGCCGCCGAACGCCAGGCCCACGGGCGCATTCGCAAACTGATCCGACTTGTGACCGGCCACGTATCCCGCCAGCATCGTCATCGACGTCTGAGCGCCGTACCATTCATAGCGCAGGCCCGGGGTGATGGTCAGTCTCGGGGTAACTTTGAACTGGTCCTGGATGAAGAAGAAGCAGGCCAGGCCGTGAAACGAATTGTCCACCGCTCCCGTGGCCTGGAAGGTGCGCGCTCTCCCCATCAGGAAATCGGCCCATGCCAGGGCAAACTGATTGTCGCCCGAGGGAGTCGCGAGCGTCGGCCACGGCCCGTTGAGTGGAGCGCCCGTATTGGCGTAAGCGCCGGTGAAGCGGATCTGGCTATTGTCATAGCCCACCAGGCGCGAGTAAAGGGAATGCTGCACTTCCCCGCCAAACTTGAGGTTGTGTTTTCCTTTGAGCCAGTTTGAAGTGTTCGACACCCGGAAGTTCTGCTGCACGACCTCCGACACGGGCCCGCCGCGCGCGGTAGGGCCGCCGCTCAGAAACAGTGTGGGCAGCGTCCTGTCGATATTCGGTGTCACGCCCGGCCACACTCCACCTAATGTCGCGATGTCCTCATCTGTCGCGGTGCGATCGCGCCTGGCTTCCTGACGGGCCAGAGCTGCGCGATTCTCCAGCACCAGGACCGATGTCGCCGCCCACAGGTGTCGCAGGGAGAAAGTGTGTTGGCGTACGGCTGTCGCGGTGTCCCCACCCCACCCGGGCACATTGTTGATCGCGCCCGAGAGATTGTCCGGGCGCACCTGCCCCGCATCCGTGGTGAGATAGGACCCGGACAGCTGCTGATGAGCGCTGATCTGATGATCCACTTTTCCAATCCACATGTTGTCATGCGCCGGACGTTGAAACTGCCAGAAGAAACGGCCCAGTGCCGGGTCGTTGGAATACTGTGGAATCACGGGAAAGCGCATCGCCATCCGGGCCGCGACAGGATTGATCAGCCGCGAGGGAATGGTCTTGCCCATCGCTTTACCGGTCGCCGGGTCGATCGCCTTAATATTGAAATTGGGCAGGGCGGTGAAATCTCCGGCCAGCATCGCCGCTGTCGGCATCCGGATGTCGGTCAGCTGCGACGGATCGTTGTCATAGAAATGCTGGAAAGAAGCGAAGAAAAACGTGCGATTCCTGAGGATCGGTCCGCCCAGCGTCGCGCCCATCCATGTCTGCCGATCCGACGGGCGCGGAGCTCCCCTGGAATTGGCGCTCCAGGTGTTGGCATTGAGGCCTGTGAAGTGAGAGGCAACAGACATCGTCCCGTGAAAGCTGTTGGTGCCCGACTTGATGACCGTGTTCATCCTTACGCCGGGCTCCTTGCCGAATTCCGCAGGAGCGCTCGAAGTGATGACCTGCACTTCCTGGATGGCATCCGGATTGGGCATTTGCAGGCCCTGGTTGCGCCACGTCCCCATATTCTCGGCACCATCCACGTAGAAAATGCTCTGGCCGCGGCGGGTGCCATTACCCAGGGCGAAACTGCCGGATAAATCCACAAGCTGCGAACCGCCCACCGATCCGCCCTGCTCCATCCGGACTCCCGGCATCAGCTCGATCAGTTGTGTAATATCGTGCGTAAGTGTGGGCAGATCGGTGAAGAGCTTGGAATCGACGCTTAGGGATAGTTCCGCATGCGCGATATCGTGCGCCGGGGGCGCCCCGGTGACAACCACCTGTTCCGTCAGGGCGCTGACCGCCAGGGTGAAATCGATTCTGACCGTCTTGTTGATATCGACCTCGGCGGGCCGGGAAACCGCTTTGAAACCTTTAAATGATGCTTGCACCCGATAAGATCCCGGCTTTACCGAGGTAAACGAGTAATTGCCTGCGCTCCCCGTAACCTGCGACAGGGTTGCACCGGTCGCCACGTTCTTGAGTTCGACTGTGGTGCCGGGGAGGACCCCCCCGCTTGTGTCCCTGATCGTGCCCTCCACGGATCCGGTGAGCTGGTGCGCCGCGCCTGCACCGGTCAGAGCCAGAAACAATCCTAGAAGCGATATAGCCATTTTTGGGCGTGTCGCGCAATAGTACATGGAGGCCTCACCAGCCGGATCTCGTCTCTTTGCCTGGTTCTTCAGATTGCCCGATGATGCATTTCTATCCCAACCGCGGCGGACGGGCAAGTGGAAATGCCGCTATCACCCCCACTCCGGGTGCGGATCCAAGAGCATGAAGGCAGGGGCTGAAGTTGATTGCTGATGCCGGGCCGGCCGCTCCTTCCCTGTTCCTCCAGCCTTATTTGATCAGGTAAAATCGCGTCGGGTAGCCGTCGGCCCAGCGCGCCCCTTCCCGGGTAAAGAGCGCCTCATCCTCGAGGCCCATGCTCACACGGGTGCCGCCCCATTCGGGAACAACATGAGCCGCGCTGAGTTCAATCGAATAGACGGTGTTCAGGGCCAGCGGGTGCTCCCCGGTTCCGGGCACGAAGCTCTGCTTTTCCACCATCCCGAGCATTGTGCCCGAGCCGTGTCCGTAATACCCGATGGGGTGGGAATAGATGCTCCCTTCGATCCCTTCCGCGCGGGCCTTTTCGAGCGTGGCGACGAGGATCTCGTTCCCCTTTCTCCCCTCCTTCATCTCTCCCAGCAGCAGTTCCTGCAGCCGGTTCCCCTTTTTCAGCAGGTCCTTCAATCCCTGGGGCGCGTCGGTCTCCCCCTGTTTCAGGATGTAGGCGTCGTGCTGCATGTCGGTGCACAGGTCGAGGTAGCGGAAGCCCACGTCGCAGTGGAGCAGGTCGCCGCGCCTGATGACCTTGTCCCCTTTCGGGTACCGGGCGGCTTCGGCAGGGGCGCGGATGATGTCGATCGACGGCTGAAACCAGGCGATGAGTCCGAGTTTCGCCAGGCGCTCGCGGTACCACCACTCGACGTCGTCCGCCGTGGTCACATCGGGAGTGATCACCCGGTTGGAGAAAAACTCGGCGATGAGATCGTGCCCGATGCCGGCAAGGTGCCGGTAGAGGCTGAGCTCCATCGGGCTGCGGGTTTCGTACCACCCGATGCAGACTTTCTCGGCCGACACCAGCCGGGCCCGGTACCGGGGCTCGAGCGCCTGCTCCAGCTTGGCCTTATGGAAGGCGGAGAGGCCGAGTCCATGGGAGAAGTCGTCGTGGTAGTCCCAGTGCTCGCCATAGTTGATGCCGATCTTCCTGGGATCCGCCTTCTTGATGTAGTCGGCGACGGCGGCGAACTGGGCGTTGGCCCCCTTGGCCCGGTATTCCTGGGTGAAGATGTTGGTGTACATGGGGCCCGCGGCCGAGGCCCCGTGCCAGCTGGCCGTGAGCTTCTTGAAGCCGTCGGCGGCATCGTGGAACATCAGGATCGAGAGCCGCCGGGCACTCATTCTCGGCCTGGTCGTCAGGCTCATGAAGACCGGGTCTTCGTTGTACTCGAAACAGATCACCAGCCACAGGTCGATCCCTTCGCGCCGCATGATCTGCGGCAGGATGTTGTCCAACCGCCAGGCCGTGTACTCGTTGATGACATCGGCCTGCTGCCTCTGGGTCAGGATGTTGTCAACGTCCCTCCCGTCGGCCATGGTCCAGTTGACCTGTGCCTGGGCGGGAGTGGCCGCGCACAGCAGGAGCGCCGCGATAATGAAGATGCAGGAACGTTTCATGGAAGGCCTCCGTGGAACAGGATGTTACCGGGTTGGATCAGAAGTGTCCGGGCGGACGGTCACAATCGGCCGCGAGCGGCGCTGATCCGGATGCGCCCGTCGCCATCGGGTATTCTATCACTAATCTCGAAAGCCGTATCCTTTGGCCATGACCAGCCGGCCGTCCTTGGCGATGGCGAGGGCCAGGCCGGGCTGCTTTTCGCTCAATCCTCAGGCGCGATGGCGGCTTCTGTATTCGATGAGCAGGGATCATGGTAACCGATCTGAAGATTGTCATAACGGCGTTCGAACGGTACCGGATTTTTGGAATTGTTTAGCCAAATCAAATGGATGAAGAAGCAAAACGCAAAGACGCAAAGGCGCAGGGGCGCAAAGATCGACACCGAGCAACAGGCGTGGGCGCAGCGCTTCGCGCTGGCGCATCCTTGGGCGAGCCGCGGGAGAAAGCGCGGGCAGCGGCTACTCAGGAGGATTGCGCTTTCTCCCGCGGCTCGCCCAAGGATGCGGCCGAAGGCCGCCCATGCCCGCGAACCGAAAGGAATCTCTTTGTGTCCTTGCGTCTTTGCGTTTTGCTGTTCAGCATCGGCTAAACAGATGCGCCTTTTTTGCCACTTCACGGAACGCACGAATGGGGACTGGCGGCGCCCAGAAGCCTTGATATCCCGAGCAGGCAATATTCTCGATCTAGCCTTTCCGATTTCGAACGGCCTGCCGCTATATCGGCTTGTCCGCCAGATTGTTCAGGGTGTATAAACACTTCATAATTACAGGAGCAGAGTCCAATGTACTGCGCCATTTGCGGTCAGGAACACGACCCGGATCAATTTTGCGTCGGCAGCGCAAGTCAGGCGTTGAGAGCCGCAGGGATGGGTGATCACCGCAAGACTTCGGATTCAGACTTCAAAAGGATTGCGAGACTGGCCGACAGATGGTTCATCAAGCTGATGATTACATTGCTGGCCCTGTTGGCGGTAATGATAATCATCTCCGTGGTTCTCAAGAAGTAGGAGGACTATCCCCGGAGCACGCCCGGCTGCGGCGCTTATTCATCCGACTGCAATCGGGTGCGAAGATCATCGCCCGATGCTGCTCGCGCTGGCTGCCAGGTTGCCAGCAGGGAGATTAAAGCGACGGACACGGCGGCCACCAGCAGAGTGGGGACCGGGCTGGGGCGGACACCATACAGAAGGCTTTCCAGCAGCCTGTTTGCCGCCAGGGCGCCGGAAAGTCCCAGGACAATGCCCGGAATGGTTGCGCCCAATCCCTGACGAATAACCGACCACGCGATGCTACGTTCCGTTGCGCCGAGTGCGCGACGGATCGAGAACTCCCTGCGGCGGCGCAAAGTCGAATAGGAGACGACGGCATAGAGTCCGGTCATCGCCAGGGCCACCGCAGCGGCGGCAAACACCCCGATGAGAAGAGTGTTGAATCGAGGCTGTAACAGCGTAGCCTGCACATAGTCGGCAAGCGGCTTGACGTTGACAATCGGAACCGACGGGCTGAGCGCACGCACGCACTGGCGTACGGCAGGCAGAACCGGGCCGGAATCCGATTGCGAAAGCCGGGTCACGAACGTCGTCGATGCGATCATCGGTGCCTGGCCGAATGGCGCGTAGATCTGGGGCTCTGCCGGCGCCGCCAGCGAGCCGTTGTGAACGTCTCCGGCAATGCCGACGACCCGCATGGTCGGCTCGGCCGCGCTGCCGGGCCCGATGCCGGCTTCGATCGTCCTCCCGATCGGATTCTCCCCGGGAAAATATCGTTCCGCCAGACTGCGGCTGATGATGGCCACTCGCGGCCGTCCGAGGACGTCGGTCGGTTCAAAGTCTCGCCCCGCAATCAGGGGAATCTTCATTGACTGGAAATAGCCGGGACTGACAAGATAAACTTCCGCTCCGCCGGAGCGATCGTTGCCGTTCCCCTGTCCAGGCACGCCGAATCGGATCGTAAATCGCAGATCGCCGAATGGCAGCAGCGCGCTGAAAGCCGTTGACCGCACTCCGGGCAGGAAGCCGATATCGGCGCGTACCCGCTCGAAAAAGTCCACCTGCTGCGGCGGCGAATACAGAGCGTCGGAAAGGTCAATCCGGAATGTCAGCACGTTAGTGGAATCAAATCCCGGATCCACACGCGAAAGAGTCAGGTAAGCGCGCAGCAGGCTGATGGAGGCGGCAAGCAGCATCACGGTGAGCGCAATCTCGGCGGTGACCAGCAACAATCTCGCCGTGGATGCTTTCCAGCGCCGCGCCGCGGCGGATTCATCACGAACCCGGCGAGACCACCGGATCGCAGCCCCCTGGAACGCGGGAATCACGCCGAATCCGGCGGCAGCAAGTAACGCAACCAACAGGGAAATCCCCAGGACGCGAGAGTCAAACTGAATTCTGGCGACCGGCGCGAGATCCGGCCCGGCGAGGCGAAGCAGCGGCATAGTCCCCGCGTAAGCGACCAGGACGCCCACGGCGCTCCCCGCAAGTGCAATCACCGCACTCTCCGCCATCAACTGCCGGATCAGCCTGACCCGAGTCGCCCCCAGTGCCAGCCGGGTCGCGAATTCCCCTCTCCGGACGATCACCCGAATCATGGTGAGGATCCCAACCGTGGCACAGGCCAAAACCAGCACGCAGCCAATCGCGCCCATCAGGACCTTCAGGGGAGAAATCAGCGTGCGGGACACTTCAGTGGTCAGCGGCGCCACCAGACCTTCCCGATCGATTTTTCGATCCGCAGGTCCCGAAGTGATCGCCGCCACGAGGGTATACACCTCAGCCTGCGCCTGCGAGAGGATCGCGGACGCCCTCAGGCGCGCGAGGACCTGGAGGTCCCGCGGGTAGGTCTTCTCCGCCTGACGCCGGTCGGTCTGGAGATCGGCGGCGACCGTGGTGTAGAGGTCGATGCGATCCATATTCATCGGAAATTGAAAGCCGGGCGGCATGATTCCGACGACGATAAAAGGAACGCGATTCAAAAAGATCGTTTTCCCGAGGATTTCCGGATCAGCGGCGAAAATCGTTTTCCAGGCAGTGTCGCCAAGAACTGCCGGTCTGGCGCCCGATTCATCGTCCGCCTGCGACAGGACACGGCCGCGCGACGCCTTCATCTCCAGTACTGAAAATAAGGACCCTGACGAAACCGTGGCCCTGAGAGATGCCGCCTCGCCGGCGCCGGTCAGCGTATAGCGCTTGTTTCGATAGCCCGCCATGCTTTCAAACGAGCGGCCGGCTGCCGCCCAAACCTTCAGCGTCGGATAGGAGACTGCACCTCGAAAAAGCACCAGGCGGTCCGGATCGGGAAAAGGGAGCGGATGCCACACCGAGCCGTTGAACACAGAAATCATGGCTGCCGTTAAGCCGATGCCGAGCGCGAGCGTCAGGATCGCGGCAAGCGAGTATCCGGCATTCCTGCGCAGCATCCGCGATGCCTGGTGGATGTCCCTGAATAAGGAAAAGAGCCAATCGCCTGCATGCCCGGAGCCTTCCGGATCGAGGGGGATCTTCCGTACATTCGTGTCGCGACCCGGCATGACCATCGGCCCCCTTTCCTTCCTCAATGCGCGGCACCGGACACCATGAGTGTGGCCGCCGGATTCCAGCAGGCGCAGGCCGAATTGTATCACGCGTGCCCGGGCAGGAAGGCTGGGTCGCGCTCAAAATGGGGCACGCAATACGAGCGGTTCGCCCACAACAAGCTATTTAGGAAATAGGGGACGTTCTCCGGTTTTGAACGCCCCCGCGCCATGAGCAACCGGAAATCGGAGAGCGTCCCCTATTTCCTCCCATTTCCCGCCAACCTGACGTGAGCGGGCTGGAGCTCCAAAAACAACCATCTGCTGATAGGCGAAGCTCTGTCTTTTGAGTTTGAGGGCAAGGTTCATAATCCGTTCGGCGTCGATATCGATCTCCCCCACTGGGTTTTCACCCGGCTCAAGAAATTGCATCTGCTGGAGCGTGACCGGCCGACAGGCAAGATGCGCATCCAGGCACGCGTGTTCGGGATGATGGCACTTTGGGACGGGCCGGACTTCCGGCCGGACCGACGCTATCGGGCATTCGATCCCGGGTACCAGCGTGCTTGCTCGAAGGACAGCGAGTACTCGAGCGCATTTCTCAAGGCACTTGGCAAGGACTGCTCAGGCCTAGTCAATCCCGCCATCGAGCGCACTCACAAATATGAATCCGATGTTGGCCATTCGCGCCTGTCCGACGAATACAGGCGTGCTCAGGTCGACGAAGTGCTGCGTGCGGTCAAAGCCAAGAGACAAGGCAAGCGGGCATGACATCCGACTGGAAGGAAGTCTATCGCCAGGAACAGAAGCGCCCGGGGTACGTGATTGAGGACGGTCGGCTGCCTCGAGGGCGCCAGCAAGACCCTTCCATCAAGCGAGCGGTAATTACCTCGCGACAGGCGAAGAGGAAAGCGGCGTGAGCCCTTACGCGCCACAGCATCAATGCGGGTTTCCGGGCTGCCCGATCACGGTGGATTCCGTTCACCGCCGCTGCAAAAGACACCGAGCCCAGGAGCGCAAGCAGATCGATCATAATCGTGGCTCAGCCGCGCGCCGCGGATATGACGCCGGGTGGCGAGCCGCAAGGAAGCGCTATCTCGCCGTTCATCCGCTTTGCGTCGAATGCGAGCGAATCGGACGGCTCACGGCTGCAGCGGTCGTGGACCACATTGTCCCTCACAAGGGTGATCCCAGACTCTTCTGGGATGAGTCGAATTGGCAGACCCTCTGCCGGCGCTGTCACAACCGGAAGACCGCTACGACCGATGGCAGGTATAAATAAATGATCGATCAGACTCAGGCCAGGGGGGAGGGGGATCCAATTCTCTGGGCCAAAGCGCCGTGGACCGGGCGCGCGGTCTTGCGCGCGCGTTGCCAAAATGAACAGAGGGGGGTAGGATGGCTGAAACCGAATGCAATAAATATCGGTAATGCTGGTAAGTTGTTGATAAATGCGCAATAAAATAGGGAAAAACGTAGAGTTTTATAGCTGCTTTTTCCGGTTTATGCAGACTGTTTAATTATTTGGCGTCAGAGAGAAGGGCTTCGATAAAATGCGAAGAAACGTTGTCCTAATCGACTTCGAGAACGTCCGGCCAGACTCAATCGAAGCTCTGAACCATGAATATTTCCGAGTGCTACTGTTCTGTGGTGCGAATCAGTCCAAGGTTCCGTTCGAAATTGCGGCCACCCTCCAGACGCTTGGCCAGCGTGCCCAATACGTGAAAATATCAGGAACTGGCCCGAATGCCCTCGACTTCCACATTGCTTATTACATCGGCAGGCTGGCAGTTGAAGAACCAGGGGCCTTCTTTCACATAGTGTCTCGTGATAAGGGATTCGACCCACTCATTAAGCATTTAAGAGAGCACAAGATACTATCCGCACGCGCCGAATCGATCGCCGAAATTCCCTTTGTGAAGAACGGCGCTCCCAAACCACCGGCCGAGAGAGCGGAAACATTCATCGCAAAACTCAAGAAACCCGAAGTCACCAAGCCGCGGACAGAGAAGACCATGAGCAGCGCAATTAGGGCACATTTCCAACCGGCCATGGAAGACTCGGAAGTAGCTCAGATACTCCAGGCAATGGTGGCCACCGGCTTCATATCAATTGAGGCCGGAAAAATCATATATGTCCTGTCTGGCGCCTAACCAACCGTTGGAGCGGAAGCCTCCGCGCTGCGCGCGCTCCGGCGCCGCTACTCAGCGGCGCGTTAAGCTTGATTCCTCCTCCACAATTCACGTTGCGATTTTATAAGCTCATAACGCGCTAACCGGCAACTATGAATCAGGTTGTAGATGGCTGAAATTGTTGAGCGTGCGGTAGGAGATCTGATTCCGTACGCGCGCAATCCGCGAATAAACGATGCTGTTGTCGATCAAATGGCGGCATCGATACGGGAATTTGGCTTCAAGGTGCCGATCCTGGCGCTCTCGGACGGAACAATCGTTGACGGGCACCTGAGACTTAAGGCGGCGCAGAAGCTCGGGATCGAGATTGTCGCGGTAATTCTCTGCGACGCGTGGACGCCGGCTCAGGTGAAGGCGTACCGTTTGATGGCCAATAAGTCGGTGGCCTGGGCGGAATGGGACACGGAACTGGTCCGTTTTGAGAAATAGGGGACGTTCTCCGGAAATCGGAGCAGCCTGTCCCACTATTTAACTTGCTGTGGTCCGTTCCCGCCTATGAGGTATGCTTGTCGCGAAAAGTCATGAAGAGTTCTCCCTCTGTGCCGTTATCGCAACTTGAGGTGCTGGTGGTCGACTGTCAGGCCACGGCCGCGGCTCCGAACGGACATCTCCTAGAGATCGGGTGGGCGCGGGCCGGCGCGACGGTCACGGACGTGCGCGCGCGCCTGATCGCGCTCCCGAGGGGACAGCGCATTCCGCCGGCCGTTGTACGGATCACGGGCATCTCCGACCCGATGATGGGGATGGGTGTCGAGGCCTGGCTGGCCTGGCGGGAGCTCACAGATCAGGCATCGAAATTCGCACAACAGCCGGCGCCGACGGTCATCCACTTCGCCCGATTCGAGGAGCCGTTTCTCCGTGCCCTGGCCGGAGGTGTGTCTCCGTTCGACCTGGTTTGCACCCATGACATCGCCAGGCGGCTCCTGCCCGATCTTCCCCGTTGCAGCCTGCGTGCCCTCACGGGGTACTTTGGCCGAGCGGTCGGCTCCTTGCGCCGCAGCGCCGATCACGTGGAAGCCACGGCGTTCCTCTGGCAAGAGCTGGTGCGCCTGCTGGAGGCAGAGGGAATTTCGACCTGGAGCGCGCTTCGCGAGTGGCTGGCCGCACCCGTCGTCACTACGAAAAGCCCGCGCCGCGTCTGGCCGATGCCGCGGGACGTACGGCTTGCCCTGCCCGATGCCCCAGGGATTTACAGGATGCTCCGGACGAGCGGCGACATCCTCTACATCGGCAAGGCGTGCTCTCTCCGTCATCGGGTCAACAGTTATTTCCGGAAGCAGAGCGGGATCCCCGAACGGATGCTCGAGATGCTGTCGCAGGCTCGCAGTATCTCATTTGAAGCCGCACCGAGCGCGCTCGAGGCCGCGCTCCTGGAGCCCGATGAGATCAAGCGGCACCGGCCGCCCTACAATATCGCGCTTACCGTCGAAGACCGCGCGCTCTGGTTCGTATCGCCGGACCTGAGCGCGCGCGGGCCAAGGCCGTCGAGGCGCCATCCGCTCGGCCCGTTTCCCTCCTCCGAGGTGCTCGACCAATTCGGGGCGCTCGCCCGGGCGGACCGCGCCGCGCTCGGACCTGGCCGATGGGGCCCGGAGGCCGACACGTTTGCCGCCGGCCACGCGCGGCTGACTGCCGCACACCCCGAGTTCTCGCGCCGGGACATACGTGCGCATGCCGGGCTGCTGCGGTTGGGCACGCGCCTGTGGCGGGAGGGTCGCCGAGATCATGACGGGGAAGAGGACGAGGCCGCCGGGACAGGGCCGGGCACCGCCGCCTGGACGCCTGAGCTGGTGCAGGCCTCGCTGGAGTGGGTTGCCATACGCGCCGCACTCGCGCGGCGCCGCGCGATCTGGCTGACCCGGCTGTTTGATGCTTCGGTGGTGTGGAGCGAACCCGGGGTTACCGGCGCCCGGCTTCTCGTCATCGACAACGGCGAGATCGTCCTCCGGTCCGGCGTCGACGCCGGCGCGATACCGCCGGTTCCCCCGGGCCATTCCCGCCTGGCGGCTGCGCGTCGTGCCGCCTTCAGCCTTGCGTCCTTCGATCGTTTGCGGGTGTTGAGCAGCGAGCTCAAGCGCCTGGTTGCAGCCGGCGCCCCGGTGGCGATCCGATTGGGGGTCACACCGGCGCTGGCCGGCGCCCGGCTCGCTCATGTGCTCTCGTGGGTCTGACATGCGCGTACTATTCGTTTCGGACACCCATCTCGGGTTCGACCTGCCCGGCCGCCCCCGCGTCGTCCGGCGACGCCGGGGGGAGGACTTCTTTCAAAACTTCGAGCGAGCGCTCGCGGCCGCACGCGCCGGCGGGGCCGACGTGGTGGTTCACGGCGGCGATCTGCTCTATCGAAGCCGCGTGCCGGCCTGGTTGGTGGAGGCGGCGCTCGCGCCGCTCAAACGCCTGGCGTCCTCCGGAGTGCCGGTCGTGCTCATCCCCGGAAACCACGAACGGGCCCGCATACCCTATCCGCTGCTGGCCATACACGAGCGTTTGCATATCTTCGACCGGCCGCGAAGCTTCATTCTCGAGGCTCGCGGAGTTCGTGCCGCATTCACCGGATTCCCCTACACAAACGGAATCCGCGATCGGTTCCCCGAGACCTACGCCGCTGCAAGCCGCGGTGCATCCGGGGCGGATGTCCGGGTGCTCTGCCTCCATCAATGCATCGAGGGCGCGACGTGCGGCCCGGGGAATTACACCTTTCGCTTCGGCGCCGATGTCGTCCGGGCCGCAGACCTGCCGCAGGACGCAGCAGTAGTGTTGAGCGGACACATCCATCGCCATCAGGTGCTGAAACTGCCGGGCCGGCCTCCTGTCATTTATGCGGGCTCGGTCGAGCGGACATCATTCGCCGAAGCCCCCGAGACAAAAGGATTCGTCGTGCTGCAATTGGCACCATCCGGTCTGGAAAACTTCGAGTTCCGGCCGCTACCCGCGCGTCCCATGATCGCGCGGACGGTCTCCTTCAACGGCGTCGATGCGCCTTCGGTCCTCGCCCGTGTTGCCGCAATCATCGAATCGACTCCGGAGGACGCCGTCGTGCAGCTGCGGGTCGTCGGCGCGATGCCTGCAGCCCTCAGTGCGGCGATGCTCCGGTCAATCGCCGGCAAACGCAATGTGACTCTGGCAATTCCCCAGGCTGATCAGGCGAAGCGTGGGACTACCTGATGCGGCAGGTCATCGCGGTCCCGCCCCAATTTGATCCCTTTTCCCGGCAAATGACGCTATCTGGTTGAGCGCGGACCTTCGGTCCGCAGGCGCCGGATGATGCCGGCCACCTTTCGGTTCAACTTGGGTAAGCGGATTGCCTGGAAGAGATGTGATATCCTTGCCCGTAAGCCACCTGCCAATCATCGGATTTACCGGCAGCACAGGAGGGGCATTAATCAATTCTTATGCTCCTGTTGTGTCAAGTGCATTACCATCGGTGGGAGCTGTTGCCGACTTCCGGTAGGAGACTATGGACAGCCCACATGAGATTCCGAACGAGCGCTTGAGGCGAGAGCGATTGCCCGGGCCAGACGACGACCAGTTGACCTGGATCCAGTTTGCGCTCACCTTCGACTGGTACGCCGAGAAGGGAACCCATGAAGCGTGCGCCGCGTTCGCAGATGCTGTCCGCGACCGCTGGGAACAGGCTGGCACGCTGCCTGTCGGGCTGAACGATCTGCGGGCGGCCCTTTTCTTCGAACAGCGACGCTGGTGCTGGTCAAACGAGGGTCCGTTCAACGATAACGAGTGGCGCTACTGGAGAAGCCTCGTCGAGGCCATTAGGCACGAGTTACCCTATGATGACAGGCTCCCGCCTGAGCCGTGCGGGATCAAGGATCCGATCGTCGGTCCTGGCGAGGTGGCGGGGGTGAGGACCAACGCCGAAGAGGCAACAATCGAGCCAAGCGAGGCGGCGTCGGCGAAGACCACCGCCGAAGAGGCGACAGTTGTGGCAAGCGCGGGGAAACAGGTGATAGACCTATACTCACAACTGGACACTCACGGAGGCACGCGATGCGTCTGGTTGCGGCTCACTGGTGAGGGCAACCTCACCCTTGAAGGCCAGGATCACGGCGGGGCCGCCGAAAAGTTTTGGGGAGCCAGCGAGTACCAATGGGCTTGGTCTCTACATCCTGACCGACTGGTCTTTTTCCTCGAATTGCTGGGCGTAGACGCCTCCGCACCCGCTGATCTTCTGGAGTCAATTGGTGCCGCCCTCAATGCGCTCGATCGAACCGAAATCGAGAAGATGTTCAAAGCAGCCGGAGCGACTTTTTGGAGCCGCGCTGGCGAATGACCGGCCTGGGGGAAAAATCCTCGTTTTCTCGCGGATTAATCAGGTTGCGACAACGCTAGACGTCATCAAACGGCAGCCGAAGGCCCCCTTGCCGGGTTGCGCAGCCTGCATGCCCCAGTTGCGGAAATGGTTCCCTCCACCTGGGAGATTCGCAGATTCGATTAAAACCAAATCCCGGCTGCAAAACAACCCTTTCCACAGCAATTGAAATTTGGGGTCGCACCGAAGCTACTTCAATATTTCCAACAGATGCAGAAGAATAGGCTTATCCGTGCCACTTAAGACCCGTTTTTGCCCCCCAATTCATCGAATTAGCAGCCCCCGAGCTGGCCCTGCATTACATCTTCAGCTGTCGCCCATCCGGGGTTTTTTCACTCAATATCTGAAAGCGGCAGTTAGATAGGTTGTCATTGGAGGAAGCCATGCCGAGAGCAAATCGGGTCATCCAACCCGGCCTGATCTGTCGCTTGACACACCGCTGCCACAGGGGCATCAGCAGGATGATGCACCGGCTGGAAGGGAGTTTCGCGGCTGACTTCAACCGGAGAAAACGCCGCCGTGGTGCGTTCTTTGGAGATCGTTATCACTGCACTATGGTCGAAGATGGAACTCATCTCTCTTAGGCCATTCATCTTGCTTCGGTGCGACCCGAGTGATCCGCTCTTAGAAGGAAATATGCCGCGATTCACTTCCCCTGCTTCGGCTGTTGCCCCTGGGCCGGGCTGCTGCCGCCCCGCCGCGGGTTTCGGCACCTCAAGTCCATGATAGATTTGCTGCTGTGGAGGATTGTGGATTAGCGCTCACAGCACCAACCCGCGGATCCTAGGGAGCCTTCTTCCGTGCGACGACGATCAGGGAATTGCCGCAGCGGCCCCCGATGAGTTGTGAGCAGCAAAAGACGGCCTTGCACGCCGCGCGGGCGTACTTGGCGCAAAGGAGTCTACGGATCAGCGGCTGATTCATCACAGGATACAGGAACCGTGTGAAAAGCGGGACATTTCTCAAAATGTCGCTCCCGAACGGCAGCCAGGCGGTATGGATGTGCCACTCGGCAACGGTCTGCAGGCTCGAGAAGATTTTGTGAATCTCGCGGCGGCTGAATCGGTACACATAGCCGCCCGCAGGATCATGGTTTTCCGCGATGCCGAGTGCGGAAAGCAGGCGCACCATGAACGAGTCCTGTCCTTCCAGGATAACAATCCCGTCGCGCGACACCCGCTCGAGTTCGTAAAATCCTTGCAGAGGACGGGCCAGGTGATGCAACCCGTCGCGTACCAGCGCCCAATCGAAGGAGCGGTCAGCGAAGGTCAGAGATTCAGCATCCATGCAGCAACAACACAGCGCCTGGTTCCGCCTGCGCGCGGCTCCCAGAGCGACTGTCGACAGATCGACCACTGTAACCCGGGCGCCCCGGCGTTGAAAGAAATCCGCCTCCTGCCCGTCCCCGCCGCAAACCGAAAGCACCGATTTCCCCGTCAAGGGAACACTCATCAGCCGTACCGCCTCTCGGAGTCGGTAGTTATTCAGCCATGCTATAAAAGGGTGGCTATTATCGACATATCGTGGTTGATCAGCCCGATAATGCTCTCTTTCGTGGTAGTCGACCTGGAGCCGTTTCTGTTCTTCCATTCCAGCCTCGCCACGGATGGGGTGCATGGTATACACGCTGCACTGTACTGATCATGAAGGGGATACCGGATTCGCAGTGGGGCTGCAGGATCTTGCCAGGGGATGGGGATGTAGAAGATCGCAACACCCACGACAGTCCGCGAACAAGCCACTGTGCAATACTCGAAGCCGAAACAGCCGGTAACGGCGTGAGTTCCATATGCGCCGAAGTGGGTGATCGCGCAGATTGCCGGCGCGATAGTTCAGGCACGGATAGACCTCCCCATAAGGTGATGCCGCCGCCCGCCAGCCGCAAATAACGCCGGGGACGCGTTTGCCTGATTTTTCCAGGTCAGGGTTCCTGCAAAAACGAGCTTGCATTGCGGCGCGAGCGCAGAGTGGGCGGATGCAAGGCGCCGCGACGAATCGGATGTGGCGACATCGTCGCAGGTGACCGTCCGCCTCCTCGACCCGGAGGCGATCCGCAAGATCCTGGACTGCTTGAGGCTTCCTTCGCGACCGCCGCCGATCGCACGGGCACTCTGGTCGGATGTCCCGATGGACTGCTGACTGGAGGTTATTGGCAGCTGCGCCTCACCGGAAAAAGCTCCGCTGACTATTGGATCGACTCTACAAGCCGGGAGATGAAGCCGTTCGCGCCGCTGATCCAACGCACGACCGCGACGATATCGTTCTCCCAATCGATATAAATGATGTTCTCCCCGTTGCCGCGGAATGCTACGGCCGATGCCGGTGCCGCCGGATACATCTGTCTCCCCTGGCGCCC
Organism: Terriglobia bacterium; assembly: GCA_963824985.1. Taxonomy (GTDB): domain Bacteria; phylum Acidobacteriota; class UBA6911; order UBA6911; family UBA6911; genus JAFNAG01. The sequence continues at coordinate 18,989 of CAWGRQ010000004.1, read as the reverse complement.
GTTCGTCACCGGTGAGGGAGTGTTCAGGAACCAGTTCATAAACCCGTAGGCCGTGTTGACCGGCCCCGGAGATCGGGCGAGCTCAATCCATGATTTCGGCACCAGCTCCTTGCCGCGCCACTGCCCGTTGTTGAGAAACAGGTAGCCGAAGCGGGCCATGTCCCGGGCATTGATGAACATGCCCCCGCCGAAATGCCCGCCTCCCGTGACCGAGGGCATGCGCTTCCCGTCGATTGTCACCCAGGCATTGTCGTATGCCTCCCAATGCCAGGTGTCCGAAGCGCCGATGGGATTCATGATCATCTCCCGGAGCACGTTGGGCAGAGGGCGCTTCCATCTGTAGAGCGCTGCGAGGGCCAGGACATTTACGCGGGTGTCGTTGTACTTGTAGAACGTCCCCGGCTCATGCATCTCGCGTTTCTCCCACTGGTCAGGAGTCTGACCTGCAGGAGGCCGGTCGGCCCAGTCGGGCTTGTCCCACAATGTGCCCGACCAGTCGCTCGTTTGGCGGAGCAGGTGCTCCCAGGTGATCTTCCTGTTGTGCTCCGAGGCGAAGAGATCGACGCCGGCGGGCATGTCCTTCGCAGCGGGAGACTTAAGATCCTTGATCAGGCCCCGCGTGTATGCGAGGCCTACGACCGTGGAGAGAAAGGTCTTGGTGACACTGAAGGTCATGTCCGCGCGCTGCGTGTCGCCCCATTCGGCGGCAACGTAGCCGCGGCGGATGATGATGCCGTTCATCACGGTCCGCTCCTGCGCGGGACCGATGAGGCTGTTGTACGGCGCCTCATTGCGGAAGGTGCGGACGATGTCTTCGGCGAGGTCTTTCGTGTTTTTGTTCTGGTTCTCGATCGAGAACTGGATCGCCGCCTGCAGTTTCTCGGGATTAAGGCCGAGCTCGGCCGGCGGCCGTGATTCCCATTTGTCTTTCGATGGAAAGTATCGCGACCCTGCCTGTTCCGCCTTCTGCTGCGCCAGAAGCAAGGTTGCCGCCAGCGCGACGGTCAGCGACAAGCGGAATAAAACCCAATATTTCCTCATCCTGTGATCCCCCTGCATTTTTCTTCACGACCTCCGCGTCTTCTCTGCGTCTCCGCGGTAAAAACCCTCTTCCGATGCTGCAAATCTCAGCGGGTAATCCAGGTCCTGCCGTCTTGCCTGATCCACAGGATCGCACCCGTGAAACCCTTGGCGCTGATCTGATACAGATCCGCCGTAGCCTGCATCACCGGCTGAAACGCCACCCCCTCGACACGAAGGTTGCCGGCGTCGAGCGCATCCAGGTCCGAAGCGTATTTCCCATTCGCCGCCCGGAAGCGGCGCTGCCGGTAGTACAGCCTTCGCAGCGCCCACTTCACCCGCTCATCAGAATTCTCCGCGAACGCCTCGTTCGGCCTGCCGGCTTCGATTCCGGAAAACCGGACGTACCCCCACCTCTCCGGCATATGCATCTCGATGGCCCCCTGCGGGCTCCACACCCAATTGTCCTCCCGCATGGGCTTTCCTGTGGCCGGATCGATCCGCTTCGTGTAGCGGCCGTCCTTCACTTCGACCTGCCATTCGACGCGGGAGAAGTTCACGCGCCACTGTTCGCCCGGCCCGGGCGGCCTCTTCCCCGGCACCGCCTCGCGCAGGATGGACCATGGCATGGCGAGCTCCACTGTCCAGCCGTCGTCGCGGTCGCCCGGCCGGTTGACTGTGCCGCGGCAGTTGACGGCCGAGCGCAGCCCGGCGATGTCCCAGGCAATAATGGGCGGCCCGCCGTCGCGGTAAGGCTGAACCATCATCAGATCAAAGATCGTGCCGAGCGTGTTCAGCTCAAGCTCGTAATAATTGTGACTGTCGCCATCCGGATCGATGAACACCTCGACGTCGTTGTCGTTGTAAATGATCGAGTCGCGTTGGGTGAGCGTGCCCCAGAGGTCCGGCTCCTCCAAGTCGAACGCCACATAGAAAAATGTGTCGTCCCAGAGCATCTTCGCCCGCGTCTGTAACGGCGGGCGCGGCCGGCCGTCGCCTTCGATGTCGACAAAATCGCCGGTCCAGGTTGCGGCCTGCCACGCCGCTTCGTCGAGCTTCCCGTCGATCGCAGGCGCCGACGGCGCGCGATAGCAGACATAATGCCGCGGTGCGTAGGGCAGAGCCTCATAATCCCGGGATGCACCGCCCTGCCTGGGCGCTGCAACGGCACCCGCGACAAGCAACGCGGCGCCAGCGGCCAGTCGAAAGAGGACACAGCGCATCATGCAATCCCGGTCTTTGCGGCGCGCTGCAACGCCGCCGAAAACTCCTTCCAATGCTCCGGAGTCAGCGTGTTTCCCTGAAACAGGCTGAGGCCCTGCGCGCCGCCGGCCAGCGCGCGATCCACGGCCCGGCCCAGTTCCGGCGGCGTGAGGTCCGGGACGTAGAGTCCGGAATAAAGCGGGATACGGCCGCGCAAGGCAACGACTCCCTCCCGGGTCGCGCGCTCGATCCAGGCGACCTCCTCATTATAGAAGCCGTTATAAACCATCGGCAGGACGGCGTCCAGATTCCATCTCAGCCAGTCCTGGCGCACGAGCGAGCGGGCGATGGAAGGAGTCGGGAACACGGCCGCGGTCACCTGATTCTTCTGCGCGTGAATCTCATCCGCCAAAAGGCCGACCACTTCGGTGATGGTGTCGTAGCGGAACTGCAGCCAGTCGCGATTTGCGGGGGGATCGGGAAGCTCCAGAGGATCTGCGCCTGCCTGGCGTTTGAACCGGTCCCGGCAAACGGCACAATAGCAGTAGTCGAATTCGGGATACTCCTTGTCCTGGAAGAGTTTGTATTTCGGCCAGAGCGCGACCGGGAGAATCACGTCCGGATAGCGGATGTAATCGAGGTGGACGCTCGCCAGCCCGTCGATCTGCGCGAGTTCGCGGACGTACCCTGCGAGGTACTTCCGCACCTCGTCGCGCGACGGGCACATGAATCGGTAGTAGTCGACGTACGGCGGTTGTTCAGCGGTGGATACGCCTTTGCGGTTGACGGCGTACCAGTCGGGGTGGTTTTTCACGTGCTCGCCGCGCATCATGGTGAAGATCCACGCGTGCAGTTCGAGGCCTGCCTGGCGCGCAACGGGGATCGCCTTGCGGTAGAATCCGGCGTCGCCGCCGATCAGTATGGCACCGATGCCGGCGGCGCGCATCTCGGCGAGTTTTGCCCGCCATCCGTCCATCGACGTAACCTGCCCGCGCATCCACGCCCAGTGCTTGAGCGCGGGCCGGATCCGGGTCCCCTGTAAGGCAGCCGCGGCTCCCACGGCATATAGAAACTCTCTGCGATTCATTGCTTTTCTCCGGAAACCTCCACGCAAATCAGAGCCGCGAATGTGAGCGAGCGATGGGCTTTGCATCACAGACAGAGCACCCGCTCCCTTATGGTCGCGGCTCTGAACGGCCAGGGAAATCACAGGCGCTTCGAATCGGCGATCCCTAATACCTCCAGCTCTTCAGGTCGGCGCCGGCGGGGGCGGTTCTCCTGACCCGATCGAGGATTTTCGGCACGTACATCTGGTTATACCGCAGCCTCGAATAAGCATTCGGCCGCGTCGGATCGCCGTTCCAGCAGTGCTCCGCCCGATCGCCGTAGGCTACTTCGCCCTCATAGTACGGATCCTTCGTCCCCTTGAGGAGCTCTTCCACCAGGTACACGGCGTTGTTCAGGTAATAATTATCCATGTCCCCGCAATAGATATGGATCTTCCCCTTCAGCTTGGGCCCGAGAGTCTTCCAGTCGCGCTGCAGGATGTATCCGAGGTCGTAGTGCTCCTTCCAATACGCGGCTACGTCGTGATCGATCACCCCCGAGAGCTTGTCCCAGATCCGCTTGGGATACCCGTCTTCGCCGACCGGGCCGTACACCGCCTCCCAGATGTCCCACTGATCGCCGGAGCGCGACCGCGAGCCCAGAACCAGTTCGCGGTGATTCATCTGCTCCAGCGTGGTGCTCACGTGGCCGAGCCAGTCGCGCATTCCCGGCCGCGGCGTCCGCTTGAACACTCCGTCCCGGTAGTACGCGTTCTTGTCCTCGTAGATATTCACCACCGTATAGGCGCGGAAGTCGATCGGATCGGGGCATGCGGCGAAGCAGCCGTTGTAATCGTCGGGATAAAACATCTGCGTGGCCAGCGCCTCCCATCCTCCGGTCGATCCGCCGTAAGTGAATCGCGCCCAGCCCTGGCCGATCCCGCGAAACGTCTTCTCGACGAACGGGATCAGCTCGCGGTTGATCGCGTCGCCGTAAGGTCCGAGGTTGGCGGAGTTCACAGCATACGAGTCGTCGTAGTATGGATTCGCGTGCTGGATCATGATCACCAGGAATCGCGGAAAGTTCGGCCCGGTCCACTCCTTGTAGAATTCATATGCGTACTCCTGCTGGATCCGGTTGTAGCCTTCGAGCCGGAAACGCTTGCTGGTTTCGGGCTTGAGATCCGGGTCGGGTGGGATTTCGCGGAAGCCCTCGAAGGTGTGCGGGTAGTGCCCGTGGTTCACCATCAGCGGGTATCGTGCGTTCGGGTGTGAATCGAAGCCTTCGGGCAGAAGCACGACCGCCCCGATGTGCATGGGGCGCCCCCAGAATCTGGTCAGCAGCTCGCTCTGGATTCTGACGTGCTTGACGTACTTCGTGTCCTGGGGCGCGGGGATCGGCGGGATGGTCTTATCAAAGCGAACGCTGATCTCTCCGGAGGACGCCGGATCGATCCGGACCTTCTGCGGCGTGCTGATCAGATTTCCCGGTGCGAGGTTCCAGTGCTGGCCTTCGCCGCGGTCCATCGGAAGCTTCACGGTATGGCCGTCGGCGCGGTGGAACGTTTCATAGCGGTGCAGCACGGCCTGGACGAAGTATTCTCCTGGCGGGATGTCGGTGATGCTTTTGCGCGGGTATCCCAGGACGCCGGCATCGATGACGGCAGCGCTGCCCGGCTGCAGCCCCTCGACATCGATCCCGAAGATCTGCTGGGTATCCTCATCGTCGCCGATCTGCATGCGCGGCTCGGGCTCCGCGGTCGTCGATACAATTAGGAGCAGCCGCCCATCCAGCGCGTCCTTGCTAAGCTCCTGCGGAAACGAAACCGCGAATCGCATTTTTGCTCCGTTGCTCATGCATGCAGCTACGCAAAGCACAGCAACCGCCAGCACTGCCAGATAGAATTTCATCATGTCTCCTCCGCGACAAATCATCCCTCTGCCTCACTGGAAACGTTTCATAACTGTCGCGCAATATTGCCCGTCTCCAAAATCCCCCACCCGGGCTTTCGCTTCATGCCGTCTCTCCACCGATTGCACAGGATTGTACCCGATTTTAGGGGATTTGGGGATTTGGGGTCGCACCGAAGCTAGTTCTATATTTCCAACAGATCCAGAAGAATAGGCTTCTCCCTGCCCCTTAAGACCCGTTTTTTGCCCCCCAATTCATCGAATTAGCAGCCCCCGAGCTGGCCCTGCATTACATCTTCAGCTGTCGCCCATCTGGTGTTTTTTCGCTCAATATCTGAAAGCGGCAGTTAGATAGGCTGTCATTGGAGGAAACCATGCCGCATATCAGAGGTGTCCCAAAAATCTCCTATCCTGAACCTTTGTTGAGAGTTATGATAGCACCCAAATTTATTTTTGTCGGGGACAAGAAAGGGGAGGAGTTTGACGAAGTTCGAGAGCCTGTTTTTGGTCCCGACGGACGCACCGTGGCATATGCGGCGAAGCGAGAAGGTAAGTGGTTTTTAGTTGTCGGTGATAAGAGAGGGCCGGAGTCTGGTGAAGTTGCAGCTCCTGCCTTTAGTCCCGATGGAAAGACCGTGGCCTATGCGACGACGGTAGGCTTCAACTGGAACCTCTTAAGTAACAAGAACTACAGACGCGTTGTCGTTATAGGGGACAAGAAGGGGCCCGAGTTTAACAACATAGCTTCACCCGTTTTTAGTCCCGATGGAAGCACCGTGGCTTACGCGGCACTCGTTCCTGATTATATGATGGGCGAAAAATGGCTCATCGTCGTCGGGGATAAGAAAGGGCCCAAGTATTTTGATGTCTCGAGACCCGTCTTCAGTCCCGATGGGAGTGCCGTGGCTTATGCTGCGAAGGAAGGTATCAAATGGCTGCTAGTTGTCGGCGACAAAAAAGGACCAAAATTTGATGGCGTCGGAACCCCCGCTTTCAGTCCCGATGGTAGCAGAATGGCCCATGGAATAAAGCAGGGAGGCAAGTGGATCATGGCAGTCGGCGACAAGAGGGGGTCGGGCTATGATGACCTTGCCGAACCGACCTTCAGTCCCGATGGAAGCATTGTGGCTTATGGGGCAAAGCAGGGAGGCAAGTGGTTCATCGTCGTTGGCGATAAGAAGGGACCCGAGCTCGATGATGTTCGGACCATTGTTTTCAGTCCCGATGGGAGCAAGGTGGCCTATGGAGCCGTGAAAGGGAAAGAGATTTGGTGGAAGGTCGTTGACACCAGGCGCTGAGTGAAACTATCACCCTTTCGCGGGTCGCCTGCTTGGGACATTGCTTGGCCATGGCCCAGCTGCCGCCCCGAATCCGGCAAGGTCATCTACCATGGCCGCCAACGCGGCCGCAGGCGTTCGTGAGCCCGGTTGATTAAGAAAGTGTACGAAGCGGATCTCCTCGTTTGTCCCCGATGCTCCGGACCGCTCAAGATCATCAGCCTGATCGGCGACAGCCCGGCCATCCAGAAGATCCTGCGCCACCTCTAGCTGTGGCGCCGGCCCGAGCGCTCACCACCGCACCCTGCGCAGTACCACCTGTCGCATATTTTTGTTGTGGCGGGCGCCGATTTCAGTAAGGACCCGGCCGCCCTTGCTGCGTTCCGGGACAAAACTCCCGCTGCCGAACGGTGAATACCCGACGATCGCAATGTGCCGGCTGTGGCAGTAAGGACTAAGGCTGAATTCGATGCCCTGCGCCGCGCCTGGGCAGCTGCCTTGGATCGATTGAAAGCCCTCTGCGAATCCTCGTAGAACACCATGTTCACGAAGAAGAATCGCGATACATCACTGCACTCCGGGGCCTGCGGCGCGCAGCGCCCTTGGAGTGCGGCGTGCTTTTGGCGCCGCTTTGTTTCACCTTCCCAACTCGGTACGCCTCCACAAAAGCAGTGCCGCTGCACGGTTATCTCGACTGTGGCTCGCAATGCCGAATCTGAATGGTGATCATCGGGTTTGGGGATTGTGCGCCGAATCTCAATTCAGTATGCTCATGATACACTCTCAGTTCAGCCATATGCCGGCTGGAGGAGGCCCAAGTGGACTTTGCGAGGGTGATCAGAATCATCGCTGGATTTTTCGAGAGCGAGAGACTTCCATTTGCGGTGATTGGTGCCTTCAGCCTTCATGCATACGGATTGAACCGGGCGACGTCCGACATGGACTTCGCGGCTGAGTTTGCCGCGCAGGCCGGGCTGGTTCCATTTCTTGAATCTCTTGGCTATGAAACGCTCCACCTCTCAACCGGATATTCCAATCATCTGAATGCGGATCCTGCTTTGGGCAGGCTCGACTTCGTGTATGTCACCGGCGAAACCAGCCGGCATCTGTTCGAAGCCACCCGGATCATGCCGGTATTGCAGGGGATTGCCTTGGCGGTGCCGCGCCCGGAACACATCGCCGCGATGAAAATACAGGCCATGAAGAATGATCCCGGCAGGGTGTTCCAGGAGATGGCTGACATCCTGTTCCTGCTCCGCCTGCCGGAGACTGACAGGGAAGAGGTCCGCGGATATTTTGAAAAGCAAGACTTGCTTGAAAGATACGATGAAATCCGGAAAGTCCTATAACCTGCTGGATCTGCAAAGGGATCTTCCCACGAACCCGGAGGATGTCATCGCCTTGAGGCGAGCCCGGGAAGCAGGGACGTTGAGTTTCGAGGAGTACCTGGAATTCCTCGCGAATTTCCCTCCTCTTTCAATACCTGAACTACGCTCCCGCAAAGGACCCATCGGCATCACGCCCTTCGAGCTATGATCCGCGGCTCTTACATCCCGAAATGAACCTTGAACACATCGGGAGCAGGCGGCGAAGGGCGAGCGAGTATCCGGCATTCCTGCGCAGCATCCGCGATGCCTGGTGGATGTCCCTGAATAAGGAAAAGAGCCAATCGCCTGCATGCCCGGAGCCTTCCGGATCGAGGGGGAACTTCCGTACATTCGTGTCGAGACCCGGCATGACCATCGGCCCCCTTTCCTTCCCCAATGCGCGGCACCGGACACCATGAGTGTGGCCGCGGGTTCCAGCAGGCGCAGGCCGAATTGTATCACGCGTGCCCGGGCATGGTGGCTGGGCCGCGCTCAAAATGGGGCATGCAATACGAGCGGTTCGCCCACAACAAGCTATTTATATTTCAGCCATTTGGCGTCGCAATTCCTCTTTGGGAGTCCATGCTGCCGATGGAGCACTTGAAATCCAGGGAACCACGAGCACAGTTGCCGGGATGGCTTTCGAGTACAATGGAAGAAAAGCGGAAGCGCCGGTAACATACCGGTAACATGGCCAGCATACCATCCTTTCCAGCGCGGCATTCCGGCCGCTCGTAGGAAAGGGAGGTCACATGAACTTATGCACGCGTTTTGGCCTGGTGTTTGTTTTGATCTTTACGTTCAACATGTCTGTGGGCGCGCAGTCGATCTCGCTGCTGTTGGAAAGAGGGATCTACACCGAGGAAACTCTCGGAAATATCGCTGAAGCCATCACAATCTATCAGCAGATCGTCGCCGACCTGAACACCGCCCGACCCACGGCAGCGCTGGCTTTGTTCCGACTCGGGATATGTTACCAAAAGAGCGGTCAGAAAAGCCGAGCACAAAACACCTTCGGCAGACTGGCAAAGTCCTACCCGGAGCAACATGATTTGATCGCCAAGATCCCTGCCTCGTCTAATACGCTGCAACTGAAGGCCGCGCCTTGGGTGGATGGAGAAATCTTAAGAACGGTGACCAGCGACAATAAGGGCATGGTGTTGATGAAGAATGAATACCGCGTGGCATCGGTCCGGGAAAGCGGGCAAAGTGCGTGGCATATGCAGAAATACTCGATCGGCATGGGGGGGACGTTTCAATCCGCTCGCGTTCAGGTGGACGCCCGCACAATTACCCCCATCCGCAGCCGGATCATCAACCGGGCCCCACGGACTAACTATGCCTATCAGGCCGAGTACGCCCCGGATCACATAGATTATTCCACCGTGGTCAACGGTGCGCCTGGAAAGTCGCGGAGATTGGCTGTAGATTCAATCGTTTATGACTACGAAGCACTCCTGCAACTGATTCGCTGCCTGCCGTTGGCTCTAGATTTCGACTTCACGGCTCCCACCTTGATTACAGCCATTGGAAGCGTGTTTGATGAGAGAATCAAGGTGGTCGGCCGCGAAGCCGTCACCGTGCCGGCGGGAATCTTCGATTGCTACAAAATTCTCATCTCGGACCATAATATCGAGCGGGACAGAGAGTGCTGGATTTCGGCGGATGGCCATTCGTATCCGGTCAAATCAAGTTATGCCAATACTGTGGAGGAACTGGAATCCGTGGCCGTGGCCGCCGATAACCAACCCGCCCAATTGGATGACCCGCTGACGGGGATCAGCCTGTCGACGCCTCCCGGGTGGCTGATCGGGAGGTTTGACCTGAAAGTTGCCAACAGAATCCTGATCACGGATCCTGAGCTCACTTGGGAAGGCGAGCTTTGGGTGGAAGCTCGGCCTCAAAGCAAAACCGTCGAATTGTCGCCGTCATGGCGGGCAAACGCCTTCAAGTTTGACCAGTCAAAAGTTGAGGGTTTCACGCTGCGCCCCGGCAGCCAGGATGCCACGCCGGTTGCGGGGCTGTCCGCTCTCCGCTGGATCGTTGAATTTCACGATCCCCTGGATGGACATAGAATCGTCGCCTACAGGGCTGTTTTTCTCGGCGACACCAAAATCTACTCACTCGAGTTTCGAAGCGATGAATCCAGCTTCGACCGGCTCAGGGCAATTCTGGATTCCATCCTTGCGAGCATCAAACTGCGTTAGAGGTTCGCATGTGGCACCGCAGAAACCGATCATTTGGGGCAGGAGACGGCCGGCGGCTGTGGCCCGTATTCTCCATCCTGATCCTCGGAGTGGTGTTGCCGTCCGCCGGAGTGCTCTGGTTCATGAACGAGGCGATGCAAAACGAGCACCTGGCTGTGCGTCAGCGGCTCGCCGATCTTTATGAGTCGCAGCTCCGCGTCGCGGCCGGGCGCATGCAATCATTCTGGCAGGAATCGTTGTCGGCGTTGGAGGCAGCACATCGTCGGAGCGACGATAATCCGGTCGCGGCGTTCGCCGCCCTGGTGCAGAGCGGCGCGGTGGACAGCGTGCTCTTTTATCACGCGGGCGGCGCACCGGCATATCCGGATCCGGTTGCTGCGACCCGGCTCACATCCGAACCGGAATCGCCGGTCTGGCGGCAGGCGCGCCTTCTGGAATATGAGAAAGACGACGCGGTGGCAGCGTCCCTGGCTTACGGGCGGATTGCCCGGGAGGGGCGGGAAGCCGGGGAATCGGCCCAAGCCTTGGTGGCGCAGGCCAGATGTCTCCACAAGGCAAGACAGCAACCGGCCGCCATCCGGATCCTGACCGGTACGCTCGCGGCCGGTCGCTATCGAAATGCGATCGGTTCCCAGAATCGCATGGTGGTCCCCAACGCACTGCTGTTTGCACTCAGTCTGATGAAAGAACATTCCCATCCGGAGTTTCAGCGGAGTGCGCAACTTCTTGCTGAGCGGCTCAATGACTATCAGACGCCTGCCATGCCTGCGAGCCAGCGGCGGTTTCTGATGAAGCAACTGCAGGCGCTCTGGCCTGAATGCCCACCCTTTCCAACCATGGCCGCAGAGGACCTGGCCGCCGCTTTCGCCGAGACGCACGCCGCAGAGTTGATACCCGGACAATTGCAGTTGACCTCGTTGCCGGGCATCTGGGGCCTGCAGTCATCAGATAAAACCATGATCGCTCTCTTTCGGCAGGATCATTTGCTGGCAATCCTGACGGAAGAACTGGAATCTCTGGGTTCGGTCCCGGGAATTCGTTTCACCCTGCTTCCCCCAGGCAGGCCGAACAGCGCCTATCTGGCAACTCCCCTGGGGGAAGGTTTCCCCTTGTGGCAATTGGCATTGATCCCGGAGGGTCCGGATCCCTGGGCTGCGCTGTCCGGCCAAAGAAACTCGGTGTATCTCAGGACCGGCATCCTGATGACGGCATCGATACTAATGTTGTCTTTGGTGATGGCGACATATTTGAATCGGCAGATGCGCCTCACCCAACTTAAAAGCGATCTGATAGGCACGGTATCCCATGAATTGAAAACCCCACTGGCTTCGATGCGCCTGCTGGTCGACACACTTGCCGCCGGGCATTACCGGGATGAGCAGCAGGTTCGGGAATACCTGCAACTGATTGCCAGCGAAAATTCCCGGCTCAGCAATCTGATCGAAAATTTCCTGACCTTCTCACGCATGGAACGCCATAAGGCTGCTTTCGATCGGACTCCTTTACCAGCGCAGGAGATCGTACGGGCGGCTGTAGAGGCCGTAGGGGAGCGGCTTCAGGCTCCCGACTGTCGCCTGGAACTGAGCGTCGCGCCGGACCTGCCGTTCGTGACGGGTGACCGGGATGCGCTCGTAACGGTTTTGATCAATCTTCTGGATAACGCCCTGAAATACTCCGGCGCGGACAAATGGATCCGTGTGCACGCTTTTGTCTCAAACGGGAGTGTCTGTATCGACGTGGAAGATAATGGAATCGGGTTTTCCCGGACCACGGCCCGGCGGATTTTTGAACGTTTTTATCAGGCAGACCGCAGCTTGTCACGCCAAACCGGAGGCTGTGGGCTGGGATTGAGCATCGTGAAGTTCATCGTTGCCGAACACGGCGGGGTGGTCACAGCCCGAAGTCAACCGGGCAAGGGGAGCACTTTCTCGGTCCGCCTGCCGGCAGCTACTCAATAGCGATTATGTCCAGTGACGCGATCCTGGTTATCGAAGATGATCCCGCGATGCTGCGCGGCTTAAAGGACAACCTCACATTTAAGGGGTATCAGGTAAAGACTGCCACAGACGGCGAGCGGGGTTTGGAAGCGGCCCTGAACGGACGCCCGGATTTGATTCTGCTCGACATCATGCTGCCGAAAATCAACGGCTACGAGATCTGTCGCCTGATCCGCGAGGAAGGCCTGGACATGCCCATCATCATGCTGACGGCCAAAGGCCAGGAACCTGACATCGTATTGGGGTTGAACCTGGGTGCGGATGACTATGTCACCAAGCCCTTCAACTTGCATGAACTGCTGGCACGCATCCACGCCTTTTTGCGTCGGCGACGGCAGCAGGAGGTACGGAAGGCTCATTTTGGGAATTTCACTCTGAATTTCGACTCCAGGCAACTGCTGCGGGACGGCAAAGAAATACCACTCACACCCAAGGAATACGGCTTGCTGGCCCTGTTCCTGCGACGCACCGGTTGCGCATTGACCCGTGAGGAGATCCTCAAGCGAGTGTGGGGTTATGACATCCTCGTTACTACACGGAGCGTCGATCGCTGCGTAAACACCCTGCGCAACAAGATTGAAATAGACCCCCAGGCCCCTGTTTTCATCAAGACAATCCGTGACATCGGCTACCGCTTTGCGTCCGCGCCGGAACAAAGTCTCGAGACTGGCTAAGCTCCCCGCAAGTAATTGTTTAGCCAAATCAAATGGATGAAGAAGCAAAACGCAAAGACGCGGGGGCGCAAGGGCGCAAAGATCGACTGAGCAACAGGCGTGGGCGCAGCGCTTCGCGCTGGCGCATCCTTGGGCGAGCCGCGGGAGAAAGCGCGGGCAGAGCGGCTACTCAGGAGGATTGCGCTTTCTCCCGCGGCTCGCCCAAGGATGCGGCCGAAGGCCGCCCATGCCCGCGAACCGAAAGGAATCTCTTTGCATCCTTGCGTCTTTGCGTTCTGCTGTTCAGCATCGGCTAAACAGATGCCCCCGCAGACATAGGACTTTAAGAACTCATATCATGGGAATGGTACCATTGGGAAATCAGTGACAGGCTGCGATTTCCTCTTGGAAAGACCGGCGCAATGAAAGGACTGAATACGCTCATTGTATCGCGATAATATGAGTGTATTGACTCATACATTGAACGACAGCTGATGAGCTACCTCCTCGACCCGGACCTGTCGGGCCGGCGCATGATCTGGATTGCGGGTCCCCGGCCGGCGGGCAAGACCTCCCTGGCCAAAGAGCATCTTCGCCTCCACCGCTGCGAACACCTCAACTACGATTGGGACGATCCCGTCATACGGCGAAAGTAGCTGCGGGATCCGGGGTGGTTCAAGTCCGCGGCCGGGCGGATGGCCGTGGAGCAAACCGGGGTCTTTTCGCGCCCGGAAACAGATTTGTGGGTTGTCTCCGCGGACCGCTTTCACCCGCTTCTGCCCTGACGTGCAAATTCGGCGGTGACGGGGTTTTGGACCCTCTTCCTTGACAAAGTAGCTTCTGGAAGCTACATTATAGTTATGAAGGCAGTGGGTCTCAAGGTGCTGAAGAACAAGTTGAGCGAATACGTCCGGCTCGCCGCGAGCGGGGAGACGGTGCTCGTCACCGACCGTGAGACGGTTGTGGCCGAACTGGTGCCGCCTCGCGCCGATCGCAGCCGTGACGTCGCGGACGCCCTGCTGGCCGACGCGGTACGCAAGGGCTGGGTAGCTCCTCCCACCCTGCCCCAAAGCGGACCTCCTCCACGACGTCCGATCTGCTCCTGGGCCGCGCTTCAGGCCGATCTCCAGGCCGTCCGGGAGGACAGGTGATCTACCTTGACACTTCCGTGGCTCTGGCTCAGCTCCTGTCCGAGGACCGTCTCCCGCCGGCCGGTCTCTGGGACGAGCCGCTCGTGTGCAGCCGGCTATTGGAATATGAACTCTGGAACCGGATTCACGCTCGGGGCCTGGCGGCCACACACGGCGAGCTTGCGCGTCAACTCATCGGCCGGGTTGCCCTGATCGAATTGTCTCCGCCTGTACTGGCGCGAGCCCTGGAGCCATTCCCTTCTTCAGTCCGTGCATTGGATGCCTTGCACCTTGCATCCCTCGATTTTCTCCGGGCACGCGGCCAGGCGGTTTCCCTGGCAAGCTACGACGAGCGCATGGTCGAGTGCGCCAGATTGCTCGGCATCCCGATATTCTCCCTATGAACCCGTAAAGGGACGTATCTGATAAACCTTTCGGCCCCCAAGTGAATCTAATTGATTAAAGGCAATAAAATCATGTGGAATTTGGCATGCGTTAGCATCGCGTTCATTCGCAAGGCAGGGCGGTACTGATTCGCCCGGCGATGGCCGGTCTCGGTGCGGGTCGCCTATAAAAGCATCCCGGCATGATTTTCAACTCCGGCATTCCGATCTCCCGGCACTAAACGAAGACCCATTCAAGCGGGGACTCGCCGACGGGCTCAGCCTGTCGCGCGAGTGGTTGATCGATCCCGGCGCCCGCCAGTTGCGGATCGCGGTGTGCGACGGCGCTTCGGACAATATAGGGGCTATCATGGTACCATTGGAAAGCAGGAGGGATATACCATGAATATGCCAAAGCCGACACCCGGGCACTTTAGGTTGGAGGAGCTGGCGGGGCATTGGGAAGGAGAAGAAACAATGCATCCTTCCCAATGGGATCCCAAGGGAGGCACTGCCATCGGCAGAACCAGGAGCTGGATGGCGCTCAACGGGTTTGCGCTGATCAGCGACTACGAACAAGAACGCGACGGCATCATCACGTTCACGGGCCATGGGGTCATGAGCTTCGATCCAAAAACCTCGCTTTATACGCTCCATTGGTTCGATTGCATGGGCTCGTCTCCCGAGGTATTCGTGGGTCGTTTCAATGGCAATCGTCTCACGGTGGCTCACGGGGGACCCGGCATGCATGCACGCATGACCTATGATGTAGCCGAGCCCCAATGCATGTTCTCGAAAATGGAAATGTCTCCAGACGGAACCGCCTGGAACACGTTGTTTGAAGGCCGCTACCAACGAATTTGAGCGTTCGGGGCGACCATTGAATCCACACAGCCAAATAATTTCCCGATTACACAGGTTTACATAAAAAGGCTGCCCGTTCCGGGCATGTGGAATGCATGCATGGAGGGATGTCCGCCATGAGATTTGGCTCGAAGCAAGAGCTTTTGGAGAGAAACGAGAGGGAGCACCAGACATTTGTCGAGCTCGTGAATTCCGTGCCGAGGTCACACTATCGAGAAAAAGGGGTTTGGGGTGACAGCTGGAGCATCCAAGATCTCCTTGCCCACCTCATGGAGTGGGAGCAGATGTTCCTGCGCTGGTACAGGGAAGGTCGCGATGGTGGAAATCCCGACCTGCCCGCTCCAGGATATAAGTGGAACCAGATCCGAGAGCTGAACCGCACCATTTGGCGCAAGCACCATCGGAGTTCAACCAAGAAAGTTATAGAAGCATTTGAAGCCAGTTATGAAGAGATCCTCGCCATGGTCCGGCAGTTGTCGTCGGAAGAGCTCCTCACCCCCGGACATTTCGCCTGGACAGGGAGGTATCCTCTCACGACGTATCTTGCACCCAACACCGGCAGCCACTATCGCTTTGCTACGAGGGTCCTTAAAAGGTGGCTGAAGCAGCAGAAGGTCAAAGAGAATGCCAATTCCGTTGCCAGCCGCCGAACCAGGCCGTGAGGTTGGCACGCGTCAGCCTATTGGTTGTGGCTATAGCCTACAGCCTAAAAGGCTATGGGCTTGCACGCTGGTGAGAAACGCGGGCTAAGGATTGGCCGCTGCGATGGCCGTAAGATAAAAAATCAAGGGGGCAAAACCGAACGTAACCCTGGTTTATTCATGCCACTTTGGATTCAACACTTCCGGATTCAAAGATTTCTCCAGGCCCGGCACTTATTGCGCCTATTTTCTCCCGGGGAGGCTGCCTTCGAGAAACAGGCCAAATTCGGAGATTGCGGGACAGACGGGCGCGCGGGTGATGCGGAGCCGCACCTTGGAAGTAGTCGTCGGTGCGGTACGCACCAGACGGCTTCCTCCGATGCCGGCACCCGCGGCCAGCGCGGTCCATTCGCCGCTTTGCCAGGTTTCAAGCGCCCAGTCATCCACTCTCTGCCCGAGTCGAATCGCTTCGCGCAGTCGGACAATGTTGAAAGTGACCGGCTGGGCTAATTCCAGGACCACCTCCGGGGTGGTGACGCCGTCGTCCGTGCTCCAGTAGGTTTCGCGATTGACGTCAAGCAGTTTTTCGGGTCCGAACCCCTGGCTGTCTCCGCCTCGAACGTTGCTGGCAACGGCCTTCGCCCCTCTCGCCAAATCGGTACCAAAGGTCGATTGGAGCAGTCTGCCGAATCCCTCGAGTGATTGGACATCGGTCGCGTTGATGCGCCCGCGGCGATCTGGCGGGACGTTGAGGTTCATGGTCGCACCGTGGCCGACACTGGCGAAGTAGTGATTGAACAGATCTTCCGGAGTCCGGACCTTCGCATCCTCGGCCGGATGATAAAACCATCCGGGACGGATGGAAAAATCGACTTCCGCCGGCATCCAGAACTTGCCGTCGCGGTGGCCATTGATCCCCTCTTTGTAGACCGTGAATCCGGGAACAGGGATCGTGCCGTCCGGGGCGTGGGGAGAGTATGTGGCCCAGCACGGATCTCCGGCATTGCCGTTTTCGTTGCCGACCCATCGGGTGTCCGGGCCGACGTCGCTGAATATGGCGGCGCCGGGCTGGAGTTCACGCACCAGGGCCCAGGTGTTCGCCCAGTCGTAGTAGCTCGTTCGGTCGATGTTCCGCCGCTCCCGGGCCCCGCCATAAAAGCCGTCGCCCCCGTTGGCGCCGTCGAGCCACACGGTGAAGACGGGACCGTACCCGGTCAGCAGCTCGCGCAGCTGGTTCCGATAGTAGGTAATATATTCGGGCCAGCCATAGTCTTTGTGGTTACGATCCCAGGGTGAGAGGTAGATACCGAATTTCAATCCATGACGGCGGCACGCGTCGGAAATCTCCCTGACCACATCTCCGCGGCCGCCGCGCCAGGGGCTGTTTTTCACCGAATGCTCGGTGAACTTCGATGGCCAGAGGCAGAAGCCGTCATGATGCTTGCAGGTCAGGATGATACCTCCGAGACCACCGGCTTTGAATGCACGTACCATCTGGTCGGCATCGAAATCGGCCGGGTTGAATACGGCCTCCGGCTCGTCGCCGTAACCCCACTCCTTGTCCGTGAACGTGTTCACCGTGAAGTGCATGAAGCCATAGAGTTCCAGGCCATGCAGCTCGACCTGCCGGGCGGAGGGGACTGGTCCATAGGGCGCCGGCGGCGCCACTGCCGAGCGGCCCCAGGAACCGGCCAAAAGGAAGAATGCCGACCATGCCAGCACTTGTCTCATGAGGATCTCCTTATGTATTGCTCGCTTTCACCTGTTTTTATCTTGACCGGCCGGGGAGAGCAAGCGAATATCGCCCCTCAAGCCTATTGCTAAGGATCCGGCTTGAAAATGTCGATGATAGAAGCTTGTGGTGGCCTGATCCGCAGGAGTTTCGGGCCGCCAGGATTCGCCCGGCGACGGCTTCATGAAGCTGGTTCAGACGGGTTCACCCATGAGGCAGCCGCGACGCAGCTGCCGGCAGAAAACGCAGCAATACAACAGGCCGGCTCACGCATGAAGATCCATAATCCCATCCGATGGAACAGGCTATCCCCCTGCCCGATCAGGGGCCGGGAGCCGGCATACCCTGCGTTTTTCGCGTCAAAGGCCCTGATCCTTCTGGGATTCCTTCTCTGCTTATCCGTCGGCCGACTGTATCCCCTGGAACAGATCCCGCAGGCAGCTCTTTCCCGGACATGTGATTGCCAGCCAGGGCGCCAAGCCACTCGCTGGTATCAGCGTTCGGCTTTTTGAACTCATCTCCAGCCAGGATCGCGGAAACGATAACCTCCGAGGACGGATCATTCTCCTTCCCGCCGCGCGCGGAAGGGCGCTACAGGTCCGGATCGCCCATCCGGGATTCCAGGATTACGCGAAAGAGGTGCTGCTTTCCTCTGCCAACCCGATTCATCTGGACGTTTCCCTGAAGCTGAATGAGTTGAATGAAACTGTGGAGGTGGTGGGCGACACCAAATCAAGCGTTCCGGCCACAGCCGCGTAATCTCGAGACCCTGAAACCCCGCATCGTCGACGTTGAGCCGGTCAAGGGTGACAATTATCAATCCCTGCTTCCGATGGTGGCGGGCGTCGTTCGCGGCCCCGACGGCAGGATCAACGTGAAGGGAGCCAGCGCCGTTCAGAGCGGGCTCATGGTCAGCAGCAGCAGCGCCATGGATCCGAGCACGGGCAATCCCGGCTTTGAACTCCCGATCGATGCCATCGAAACGGTCGATGTGCTCACCAATCCCTACAGCGCGGAATACGGGCGGTTCTCTTCCGGAGTCACCCAGATTCAGACCCGCAAGGGTGAATCGAAATGGGATTACCTGGCCAACAACTGGGCTCCCCGGTACAAGTGGCGCAAGGGCCATCTCATGGGGGTGGAGAAGTACACGCCGCGCCTTTCGATCACCGGACCTCTGATCCGCAACCGCGCATTTCTGGCGCAGTCCATACAGTACCGCATGATCAAAACCCCGGTCCCCTCGCTGCCACTCCTGGAACGGGATCAGAAGTATGAGAGCTTCGACTCTTTCACCCGCCTTGACGCCCGGCTTTCCCAGCGAAACCTGCTGACCGTCACCTTTGCCGTTTTTCCCAAAAAGCAGGAATTTGTCAACCTGAACACCTTCAATCCGAAGCCGGTCACCCCGAACATCCACAATCGTGGCATCCAGGCGGGCTTCCAGGAAACCGCAGTCTTCGGCAGCACCGGCACTCTCGAAACGACCGTCACCTACCGCAGGTACGACACCGACATTTTCGGCCAGGGGAACGAGCTCATGCGCATGTATCCCTGG
>CAWGRQ010000003.1:0-39681 GCA_963824985.1 Terriglobia bacterium | reverse complement strand
GTATATTCGTTTAAGCGGAACGCCGGTGTTTTTGCAGATGGAGCGAACCATTGGCGCCATGTTACTTTCGATGAAATGGCTGCGGATGAAGTTGATTACCGCCCAGTGTTCGGCGGTCAGATCATCGATTCCCTCTTGGGCTTTCGCCAGCGCGACGGCGACTTCCCTGTCCCACGCGGACGGGTCGACAAGAAAGCCCTCTTCGTTTAGGGTAAGTTGCAGTCCTTTAACTTCAAGATGTGTGCTCGTATGAACCTCCAATATCAATCATCGACATCAATATAGCAGTTTTTTTGTCGGAAAAGCAACCAGTTCGTCCATAATAGTAGCGAACCGGCGCTGGAGCATTTACCGAAGCTATTGCCTGATTGGTGCTTGGAGCGGGAAAGTAATGTAATGATAAAAGCCGGTGAAGGGAATGGCAGCAACGTGGATATGTCAATTCCCTTCTCAGTCACGATTAAAAGTAAGAGGAGGGTTGCGTGAACTCAACATTGAGCGTCGACTTTGTCATTATGTGGAGGCAGCTGGAGCGCATTCAACTCACACAACCAAAACCAGTTATGAGCCACCGGCACACCGCATGAATCCCTCAAATCCCGACAAAACTCGCAAAAGCAGATTAGCCCAAGGGAGCGGCTGAATGAATAAGAAATCTGACGAGAAGCGGACTCACAAACTCACACCGAAAGCGCGCGACTATGTCCTCGAAGCGCTCGCGCTCGCACTTTCACCTGAAGAAATCATCGGACACTTGCAAGCGGAATTCGACATCTCCATTGCTGCCCGTACAGTCTGGTATCATTCACAAAACTCCAGAGGAGAGATCATTGCTCTTCGCAAGACATTCAATACTGAGGTCAAAGAGCGATTCCCCTTTGCAAGTGTCTGCGTTCGCCTCAATGAGCTCCAAAGACTCTACCATCGCGCCTCCGAACTCGAAAACCAGATGACTTACAGCAGCGATAAGTCCGAGGGCCGGAATATGCTCAAAGAGTCGATAGAGCTCAGAGCAAAGATTCTCAAGCAGGTCAACGAGGAAATAAGCCACTCAAGATCATGGACACAGGTCCACAACAGATCTTCCTCGTTAGCAATATACCGGGGATGGGAGGACCACACAAGAGGTGATCAGTTGTTGGATTTGAACCTACGACCTTCGGGTTATGAGCTTTTTCTGACGCCCAACCAGCAGACAACACCGGACAATAAGCTGTAACAGCAGCAAGAACTTACGTGAGTTCCATTTGTCCGGTGTTGTCCCTCATTGTCCCTTGTTTTGGCTCAGTCTGTTAGCAAAGTGTTAGCAAGGGGTGTATGTCAGAAGTGAGAACAAATCGTCACTGCCGATACCGTGCTCTGAAGAACTCCCCAAAACAATCGTAAGACTTTGGTCCTTCATGTCCAGAGTCAACTGCGGAGAACATCATACGCGACGTCTACATATTCTTAGGTATCTCCAACAGAAATGTTGTGCCCCTACCGGGGTTACTATCTATCGAGATCTTGATGCCGAGCAAAACGCATAGTCGTCGAACCAATGCCAATCCCAACCCAAACCCACCGCTGTGCTGATTTGTCGCTGATTCAGCCCGATAGAAGCGATCAAATATCTTGTCAATCTGCTCTGGGGTCAGCCCGGAACCCTTGTCAGTCACCGAGAAGTTTATTGTTCCATCCGAATCCGCTACTTTGACGGCAACTTGGGATCCTTCAGGTGAATACTTGATGGCGTTTGACAACACGTTCTCGAGGACCGTGTCGAGTAGCAAAGGACTGGAGACAACCGATGCCCGATCACAAAACGATAACTGAAACGACATCCTCTTTGTTCGCGTAATTGATTCGAGTCTTTCCAAGACTGCGGCAATGATTTCTGCGAGATCAATTGTAACTGGCTTTAGGTCAGACTTACGACTTTCGTACCTCGCAACCAGGAGGAGTTGGTCGACCAGTCCGCTCATTCTATCGATCTCAACGATACAGTAACGAAGCTTCTCCTCATACTGCTTCGGCTCACGCGGTTGGCGAATGAGTACTTCAATAGTTCCCTTCAATACTGCCAGTGGCGTCCGCAACTCATGGGCTGCATCGGCTGCAAAGGACTGCTCGCGCAGTATGACTTCTTGAAGCCGGTCGAGCAAGTCGTTGACGGTGGCCGAAAGACGTTGCAACTCGTCGGCACGTTTAGGAAGCGGAACACGTTCCTGAAGGTTTTCGCGTGATATGCGATCCGCTGTCAACATAAGTGCCGTGACTGGCCGCACTATGCTACCCCCGAATACTCTGCTGATGAATAGAATTACTCCAACCATAATGGGAAATGAAACAAGCATGATCCACTTGAGGTAACTCAGCAACAGCTCTGTCTCGGCAATGCCCATTCCAATCAGCAAGTAACCTTCGAGGATGCCTTCTCTTGAATACAGCGGTCCTTGTATCTGCCGTATCAAGGTACTGCCGAGTTCCGCAGTCGCGACAAGCGTGTCGTTTCGACCAGACAAAAAGGTCAGGCGCGAGTCGCGCAAATTAGGAGAGTTACGTAGCGTTTTCCCGTTGGAGTCTGTGGCTTGAAGGAACACTGGTGACACTGTGACCTCTCCGTGTTCTCGCTCGGTCCATTCCGGTTGGGCAAGAACATATACCGTACCATCCTGAATCGACATGCTCGAGCTGACTTCATCAAATTCAGCGCGCAAATCATCATCGTAGTGACTGTACAAGACCTTTGAGGCGCTGAAATAAATCGCGAGGTATACAAGGCTTAAGAGGATGCTGGTGGTAACAAGATAGACCAGTGCAATTCTGTTCTTGAGACTGGGCACCTGTTACGGCTCCCTGATTACGTAGCCGGTCCCTCGAACGGTTTCGATTAGATCCAGCTCGCCATCGGCACACAGTTTCTTTCTAAGGAAATTGATATAGACATCAATGACCGATGTGTCCGCGTCGTAGTGGATATCCCATACGTTTTCAATAATCCGCGTGCGCGAACAAACTCGCCCTCGATTCCGCAACAAGTATTGAAGCAGACTGAATTCCTTCGCCGTCAACTGGACTAGCTTGTCTCGGCGAAACACTTGATGTGCAGCAATATCCATACGCAAATCGCCCAGTGAAATCAGCGTTGATTCCGGCTCCTTGCGACGCAACTGCGCACGAATCCTGGCGAGCAACTCGTCAAAACTAAATGGCTTGCGCACATAGTCATTGACCCCGCTCTCGAGCCCATATACCACATCTTGAGTCGTATCGCGCGCACTCAACAGAATTATCGGTGTCGTGGTGTTGTGTTTCCGAAAATGGCGACACAATTCGACACCGCTAATTCCGGGAAGCATCCAATCCACCAACAGCAGATCGTATTCAGTCGCATGTATCGCATCGAGTCCTTCTTTTCCATCAAGAACAATGTCAACTGAATATCCTTCCTCTTTCAAACCATCTGACAAAAAACTGGCTATCCCAGGTTCGTCTTCAACAATCAATATTCGCATATTATCTTTGATCAATATACTCAATGCAGATAAACGGTGGACGATTTTCTTCGCTGACCGTGGACATCAGCCGACTGTGCACAAGGGCGGACAGTACGACAGTCGGCGAGTTCCACGGTTATTCGACCCAACTTGTAGTTAAGCGATTACAATGAAGCGATCCTTGCTGGTCATGCACAGCCCGCAGCGGTTGGGTAAACCAGCATCATAAGTATTTCCGCATGTCGAACAGACGGCGTACTGGCCAGAGAGTGCAGCATCCGAGCCAGACTTTACGGCTTCAAGTGCTTTGGTGTAAAATACCTTGTGCGCTTTCTCGGTCTCGTAGGCGTAGTTCAGGGAAATAGCTGCGATACTAATTTTCGAAGCCGAGGCATTTTTGAGAAAGTCCGGATACATCGTGGCGATCTCGTACGATTCGCCATTGATGGCATCCTGAAGATTCTCGACTGTTGTCTTCACCTCGAACTTAGGAGTAACTTCGGGAACTGCTGCACCGAGTTGCTCTAGCACTGCCCGATGATTTGCGGCGTGGAAGCCCTCTGACTTTGAGGCGGCTTCGAACAGTTTGCTGACCTTAGTGTATCCCTCGTCAGCGGCCTTCTTTGCAAATGCAGCATACTTTGCGCTGGCATTCGTTTCGCCGGCAAATGCAGTCTTGAGATTTTCGATCGTCTGGGTGCGTGCTGGACTTTCCGAACCCATGGCCGCTGTTGCGGCAAACAGGATCATGATTGCGATAATGATTCTCACATGCTTCATAATACAACTCCTCATAGTTTGTGGTTTTGAATCGCTCTTCTTCTGTATTTCCAGTTAATCGTCGTCGTCAACTTTAGACGGTGGGGTTGACTGAACAGCAGCATCGCTTCCTGATTCCGTGATTGAGCTGCCAAATGATAGTTGGACCCCTGCGGCATGCCGAAAGACTAATTCACCGCCGTAGTAGCCGGTGCGTGCAATCGTCCGGCAACTCCGAACGCCAGAAGCGCCACCATCACCCATTGCATCCAGCCTTTCATTTGTTTCGTCATTCCAATGTGATACGCAGTATGGCTACAACAATCATAGTCCACAGTGCTAAGGTGCCGCACCCTCGTGGTCCTCCAGCGCCGCACCCAGCGCACCGACCTCGGCAACTCCATCCCCCGCCATATCTCCAGACAGATATGCCGCGATGGTACCGGTACTGCCCAACGCAATCAAGTAAAGTCCGGCGGTCGTGAAAAACTGGCGCTTCGTCACGACGCCGATAAGATCGGACAAGAACCCGACAATAATCAGGGCAATCGGGAAATGTACGATCATCGGATGCAAATGGCTTTGATCAATCATCTAATACTCCTTTCGATATTGTACCGTACTGTATTCTTCGCATAGAATAACACGGTCCGATTAAAAGCTTCCTAAATGCACGCTTAAAATTCGCTTAAAAATCACTTCGGAGCACTCCGGAGTATCGCTCCGTTGTCGAGAATCGTGTATACTATGCTCGAATGATAGAGTACACACACCTCGTTTCATGCTGTAGCGTAGATTCGAGTGAAGTGCGTCAATGAAGAACGACTGACTCTGGAAAGAGCTGTTCACCACGGAATTGAGTTAAGGTTTCGGTGTCCGTTGGGCCATTCATTCTAGGAAGTCCTGACGTACTTCAGTCATTTGCAGCGAACTAATGTCACTTGAGGAGAGGTTGAGAAACACTGATGACCAATCGAGAAGCCATCAACGAGAAGAAGACAGTTGCGTTGGTCTC
This sequence comes from Terriglobia bacterium, assembly GCA_963824985.1. GTDB lineage: Bacteria > Acidobacteriota > UBA6911 > UBA6911 > UBA6911 > JAFNAG01. The sequence goes on along the minus strand of CAWGRQ010000003.1, from coordinate 34,428 downwards.
TGTATTGGCCGCGGTATTCTTAACCGCCTCTAAGGCGATCGTTGGTCTTCTTACCGGCAGTTTGGGAATTCTGGCTGAAGCGCTTCATTCCGGCCTGGATCTTGTTGCTGCAGTAATTACTTACTTTTCGGTCCGGGTTTCAGACAAGCCTCCTGATCGAGAGCACCATTTTGGACATGGTAAGATTGAAAATCTTTCAGCATTAATCGAGACTTTACTCCTTCTCGTAACTTGCGCCTGGATCATTTATGAAGCGTATAGCCGTCTTGCATCGGGCCGAGTTCTCATTGAAGTCACTCGCTGGAGCTACGCCGTGGTGATAGTGTCGATAATTGTGGATTTTACCCGTTCGCGGGCCTTAATGAAGGTCGCCAGAAAGTACAACAGCCAGGCACTGGAAGCTGACGCTCTCCACTTTTCTACAGACATCTGGAGTTCCGGTGTTGTGTTCATTGGACTCCTGTGTGCTAATGTCGGCTGGTATATGGCGGACTCAATCGCCGCCTTGACTGTGGCCGCAATTGTTATTCATGTCTGTCTGCGATTGGGAAAAAGGGCGATCGACGTACTGTTGGATCGTGCACCCGATGGTGTAGCGGATATCGTGCTCGAAGTCGCGGCAGAAGTTCCGGAAATCGTTTCTGTCGAAAGTGTTCGTGTGCGCAGTGCCGGGGCAGACACCTTTGTGAATTTGTCCATAAATTTTGAAGCGTCACTATCTATCGGACAGGCTCACGAAATCGCCAATCGATTTGAGCGATCACTTTGTTCCAAGATACCTCGATGTTTTGTTCATCTAAATCAAAAGCCGCGCGACTTCACCGCGCCGAATACGTTGATTAGCAGGGAAGGTGAGTGAAAATGGTACGATTTAGTCGAAAGAACCTGTGGCTTCTCATACGTGCGTCCGCTCTCGTTGCTATTATCATTGCTACAAAGCTCGTGGTGCACTACAACGGAATTGAACTGCTTTCGATGAATAATCTCTTTTCCGGAATTATTGCCGGAAATGTGTTCTTGATGGGTTTTTTGTTATCAGGGGTTCTCGCCGACTATAAAGAGAGCGAACGAATTCCGGGCGAAATTGCCAATTCCATCTCTACCGTCTTTGAAGAGTGCGCAATACTGTATGACAGAAAAAACGATCCCAGCGCAAGAAATGGGATGATTGTCACAGCCTCCTTTGTGGAACAGTGCATACAATGGTTCTATCGCAAGATCAAGACAAGGGAGTTGCTGCAATCGACACAACAGCTTAACGCCATTCTGACTGACCTGGAGTCATGTACGCAAGCAAATCATGTCGTTCGACTTAAGAACGAAATCACATCGCTCAAGCGCCTGATTGTCCGCACAGATACGATCAGAGATACGAGCTTCATTTCCTCGGGATATCTGATAGCGAGCAGTGTAACCGGCCTGTTGTGCATTGGCCTTGTGCTCTCAAAGATCGAGCCATTCACTGAATCGCTCTTCTTTGTAGGGGTCATAGCATTTCTTATGATCTTCCTCTTACTGTTGATTCGTGATCTAGACGATCCATTTGCTTTTGGCGACAGTAACTCGGCGGAAAACGTCTCACTGCATCCCATCGACCGGTTACGCAATCAGGCAGAAGAGGACCTGAAATCGCGCGGCATCGTTGCAACACCATCGCTGGAAAAGCAGGAAACAGTATGAGACGATTTAAATGGCAATTACTGACGTCATCAGTTGTGCTGGTAGCAGCAGTTAGTATCTATATGTACTCAACCGGTCGCTCAGACGAAGCTCCGGGTTTGGACCAACGGTTCAAAGAATTCGCTGTACAGCGCGGGACGTTTGTCAGCGTCGTTGCGGCAGACGGCATTGTTACCCCGATTGATCGCATCGAAATCAAATCGAAGGCCAGTGGAAAGGTTGAAGAGCTGCCGCTCGAGGCCGGCGACTTAGTCTCTCGCGGGTCACTCATTTGCCGGCTCGACCAGACAGACGTCAAGGCTGATATGGATCAAGCTCAGGCTGATCTTGAGATCGCCCAGGCCGAAACTGCACAGGCACAGAGTACTTATGACCGGCGCAAGGAGCTTTTCGATAACCGACTCATTTCTCAAGAGGAATTCAACCAAATTGCTCTGCAACTTGCGCAGGCTAAAGGCAAGATGGTGGGGGCGCAAACGACTCTGGATCGAGCCCGAACTCGCATGGACGAGACTATTGTCACGGCTCCCATTGACGGCGTAATTCTTCAAAAGTATGTCGAGATCGGACAGATTATCGCATCAGGTATAAGCAATGTCGGCGGTGGAACCAGAATTGCCGATGTCGCCGATATGCGTCGCGTTTACATAGAAGCTGGTATCGATGAGATAGACGTTGGCAAGGTTCAGGTTAATCAGGAAGCTATCGTAGTTGCCAGCGCTTATCCCTCGCTCACATTTTCCGGAAAGATAGTTCGCATTGCCCCTGAAGCCAGGGTTGTGCAAAACGTAACTCTCTTCGACATCATCATCGACGTCGAGAACATCGATGGTAAGCTCAAGTCGGGAATGAACGTGAATGCCGAAGTTACTGTAGCGAAGGATGACAACGCAATGTTGGTCCCCATGCTAGCTCTGATTGAACCGACAGAAGCGCTTTCAAACCGAAACAGCCGCGAGGTCCTCGTCAAACAGAATGGCTCGTTTGTGCAGCGTGAAATCGAGATTGGCCTGACTAATGCTGAGGACGCCGTGGTCGTTTCGGGCCTGACAGACGGGGACATCGTTGGAGTTCCGATGACGTCACGACTTAAAGAGGAAAATGATCGGATGGAGCAAGAGATCAAAGGTTCACGCAGTTTCGGAACCGGAAACACATCGCAGACTCGTTCCGGTGGCAGGTAGCCAATCATCATGTTGATTCTCGAAAATCTAAGTCAAGGATTCCAAAGTCTTAAGGCTAATCCGCTTCGGTCGAGTCTTACACTGCTTGGAATTGCAGTCGGCATCTCCGCAGTCCTCTACGTTGTAATTCTGGGTGAAATCACGACGCGGCGGATCAACGAGCAGCTCGAAGCTCTCGGCCCAAATGTTCTCATTATCCGACCGGAATTCGCGCACGGCCACGGCGTCCATGTTGATATCGATGTCGTTAGTTTGACCTGGGACGATGCCCGCGAAATTGAATCAGCCTCAAGTGTCATCACGGAAGCAGTGCCGGTCTATTCTGGGAACGGTTCTGCTGAGTATAGGGACAAGAACCGAAGCAGCCGGTTGTCCGGGACGACCCCAGCTTATTTTGCTGTCAATAACGTGGAGCCGAGCGAGGGGCGGGCATTTAACAATCAGGAGTTGTTTGAGAGAGCCCGAGTGTGTGTGATCGGTGCTACAGTTCGCAAGGACCTCTTTGGTGATGAGTCGCCAATTGGGAAGAAGTTGCTGTTGAAGTCGAACAGCTTTGACATAATTGGCTTGTTGCCGGCAAAGGGAGAGTCGTGGTCGAGCCCGGACGAGCAGATTTATGTACCTCTCACAACCGCCCAAGAGAGGCTTTTTGGAGTCGATTACGTCAATACAATCATGGCTCAAATGAAATCCTCGTCTGACTATGAAGAAGCGCTGTTCGACGTTGAGTCCATTCTTAGGCGAAATCATCGGCTTCGTCCCGAACAGGAGAATGATTTCCGAGTTCGCCGGCAGGATTTCTTTTTATCAACGATACAGGAGACAAATGTCGAACTCGCCAACTTCATTATTATCATCGCGCTTGTCTCGCTGGCAGTAGGCGGCATTGGAATTGCAAATGTCATGCTCGTGTCGGTCACAGAGCGCACACGTGAGATCGGAATTCGGCGGGCAGTCGGTGCCAGCCGGCTCATGATTAGCTCTCAGTTTCTCATGGAGTCTGTCGTCCTTGGAATTCTGGGAGGTCTTCTGGGAATCATATTCGGCATGGTTGTAAACAAGGCGTTGATAGGTGGTGACTTGATTCTTCCGTGGCTGTGGATTGGGTACAGTATTCTTGTTTGCATTGGTGTTGGCATGGTGGCTGGATTCTATCCGGCACTTCGCGCGTCAAGACTTAACGTCATCGATGCACTCCGATATGAATAGGAAGTTCGTACTCATTGCCAGAAACCAACGTCCATCATTCCTTATTACTTCGAATCTGCAGGCGCACATTTCAAATCAGTTGCTCTGCGGCAGTGCCAACCTTTCCTCTACTAGCTCGGGAAGCAGAACTCTCGGCGCCGGCATTCTCCGACGGCTCGACTTCGGCAGTGCATGATTCACCCTGATCACGGCCCCAATCGTGCCTTCGGCATGACCACTAACCTGTGAACATACGCCCAGCAGCGAGCCGGAGGTCAGCCCACGGATGAGAATGTATCTTCCGGCCGGCAGAGTTTGCACGACGGTCGTATCCAATGTCAGATTCGGTGTGGCCTGTGTTGCCTTTAACTTGCCGGTGAAGAGAAGCACCGAGCCACTTGTTGCAGCTCGAGGAGTCTGATGGTCCGAGAATGCGTTGGTTGTTTGCGCAAACGATCCGTTAAGCGATGCCGACATTCCGATGGTCATCGTGAGCTCTGCTTCCCATCCGCCGCCAATATCAAAAGAATAGTATACGTAGCTGGTGCCGTTGGAGTAGTACACCGGGCTACAGAATTGTTGGCCTTCAGGAACATAAAAGGTGCCAAAGGAAGTGCCACCGCTGGTCAGGAGAAGTGTCGCCGTCCTGGTCAGCGAATGGTAGTCGGCGTCGGTGTCGATTCCAAGATGCACGATAGTGCTGTCGGCCTGACCATCGGGCTTCGTGAAGTCAAAGCCGATCGGCATATCGTGGGACCAAGCACCGAAATTACTCGTGATCGTAGACTGGAAGAGCGAATCCACTGGGCAAACTCCTGCCTGACCGTTTAGTTTTGAACACGATGTTCCCTTCATCTGCAGGAATCGCGACACCAGCTTGTATGGCTCTTCGCATTGCCCAGCATTCCGTGTGGCGGCATCGCAGTTCGGGCAATTGACCATCAACGAGTCGCGTAGGTTCTTGTCTCCGGTAAACAGCGATGTATTGGCGTAATAACATAGAATGTCAAGGTCAGCGAGAATGCTCTCGTCATAGCTGCGCGCGGTAGTATCAAATTCAATAGTGACAGAAGTAAACTGCGGTGGATTGTTAATATCAAGATCAAATCGCGTGACGAAGTTATCACCGCCCGTGAAGCCATCGCCATTTAGGTCGTATCTCGAATAGTCGGCGGGGGCGTTAGGAATGCCGGAACGTAATTCGAGTACTCGTCAAACTTCGCCAGAAACTGTTGAATATCGTACTCGTCAAAACTGCCGTCCGGAGTCTCGCTGAAGGTGTTATCAACTACATCTAACAAAGTCGGTCGCGCAGTTGAACTAGCAATATCCGTATCCAACGCCAGACACCGCACCGTATGCATCGACGAATCCCGGATTCGGCGAATTGATAAAGGAATTGTAAATGATATCTTTGATCTCAGCGTTCGAAAGCAGAGGAGCCAAACTTAGAAGGTAAGCGGCCAGCCCCGCTACTTGTGGCGTCGAAAACGAAGTTCCGTCGTAGTATGAGATGTGCAATCCATCGGGCGTCTCAAAGCAGCCGCCGTCGACATCAGCAGGATCCACCCGCAGGCAGGGCGCGGCGACATCTTCCCCCAGGGTACGCACCACCGATCCGGGATTGGAGAATGAACTCTCGTTACCGTTAACATCGGAAGATCCCACGACAATCACGTTGTCCATCTTGACGGAATTGAATGGACTAACCGAAAGCGTGTAAGCCCAATAAGCTTGCAGTACTCAGGAGTCAACGGGGCCAATTTCACCCGGAGCGTATAAATCGAATGGTGAGTCAAACGCTGCGGCGACATTGAAAGCCGAACTCATCGCGGCATAGCGGCTATCGTCAGTGCGCGTTCCTTCATTGCCTGCGCTGGTAATATGAATGAAATCGTCCTTGCGTGGACGCGCCAGTCTGCGCCAATCCATCGCCTGAATCGCGCGCTTTGCCTTGCTAAATTCCGAAGATGTCCTTTGTGAAGCCGAAAGAAGTGCTCAACACAAACCTGCCTGTCGGCATATTATCTACAATTTCTGATGTGATTTCTGGCATCGTAAGACCGCCAATCGGCATCGAGCGAATTGAGAGCCGATCTGCCGGGTCGGAGTGAACGCCGGTCGTGTTCTTGTCGTCGTGTCTTGCCCCAATTATCCCGGATGTACAGAATCCGTGATTGCCGTCAACGGTCGACAAAAGTTCCAGATTTCCAGCACCAGTCACGAAAGATTGCGCAGGAATTTCCGGATGTGGTGTTGCGCGATAATAGCCGTCAGGAACGAAAACGGTGACATCGGCATTGATGTTCTCGACAAGAGTTCGCAGATTCCAGGCCGCCGGCATTCGCATTTGCCGCAAGTGATATATCTCATTTGTGCCGGTTGGTGGTAGTTCCGTCATCTCGACCGCTCCATTTAGATCCGCCTGAAATGCGGCATCGGCAATCAAGAATGCGCCGCTCGTAACGAGAATTGCACCGAGACTGTCGGCTTCCTGCTTGCTTTGCAACGGCGGGCACAGCGATTGTAACCGACAAGCCGCCGGGAATCATCCACGAAATCTTCCCACCGATGGAATTGAGCGCAGCGTTAACTGCGCCGATCGTGGCGGCTGGATTAGCCACGGCATCAATGCGCGTCGTAATAAGCCCCGTTGACTCGATCTCGGCAGAGTCGGCAGCAAGAGGGCCGAATTTGACAATGGCAGATACCGCAGTCGCATTTGCGTCTCCACTGAGCAGCACTCCAGTCCGCACAGCGGAACCACTGCACGGCGCCGGGCCGGAGGCGAAAGATGTAATTGACCATGAACACCGCATCGACAATGTCGGTCTGACCATTGCAGTTGAAGTCACCTTGAGCGTCATCCACGGGGACGGCACCGCCGGCGAAGATGTAGTTGATGAGATAGACGGCATCGGCGATGTCGATCTGTCCCGATGCGTTGGCGTCGCCACAAACGGCGGCTTGTGCGATCGGAGCATGAAAAAGGATGGGAATGAGCAGCAAGGCGAAGAGCGCTCTTGATATGCGCGACACCAATGCAATGGATACAAAAATCAACTCGGCCTCCGGAAAATCGGGGGGGAGCTCTGACCCTGATTGGCTGTAAGATCGGCGCTCTGAACCGCCTGCCGGCTTCATTCTTCGTTTCTGTGGCTTACGATTGCTGGGCTTTCCGGCGCCTCGGAGTGATTCTCGACGCCCGAACCGGCGCCATCAAGCGCTGGCTGTACCGCGATGCGGGCGCTCCCGTGAAGCCCATGTCCTCTGGCCAGGGTTTCCGCCGGACGGGAAAGGAGATCATCCTGCAGTCGCCGGTGACCGAAGCGACGGCGCGCAGCCTGAAGGTCGGCGATATCGTACTCCTGCGCGGCGACATGTATACCGGACGCGATGCGGTTCACGCGCACCTGATGAAGAATCAAGCGCCCGTCGACCTTTCCGGCGGGCTTCTGTATCACTGCGGACCGGTGGTGCTGAAGCAGAATGGCGGTTGGAAAATGACGGCCGCCGGCCCCACCACCTCCATTCGCGAGGAGCCGTACAAAGCGGAGATCATCAAGCGTTTCGGAATCCGCGCCGTCATCGGAAAGGGAGGCATGGGGGCCAAAACACTGGCGGCACTCAAGGATCATGGAGCCGTCTATCTCAATGCTATCGGTGGCGCCGCCCAATACTATGGTCGATGCATCAAGAGTGTGAAAAACGTTCACTTCCTGGAATTCGGCCTTCCCGAAGCGATGTGGCATCTGGATGTTGAAGACTTCCCGGCCGTGGTCACCATGGATTCGCACGGCAATTCGTTGCACGCCGACGTCGAGCAGGCTTCCGCCGCCATTCTGGCCCGGTTGGCCGACCCGGTCTTTTAGGAAGACCTGCGATCATAATGGGACCCGGTTGAGGGGCAGCAATGTTTCGGACGGCCAGGGGCTGCCCCTGGCCGCCCCCTGAATCGGAGAGGGCCCATGACAGGCCTGACCATTCTGTTCCTCGGAGTGGCTCTGGCTTCAAGCCTGCAAGGATGCGTGTCTCCCATGCAGCCCAGTCGCAGCCAAGATCCTCAAGCGAACCTGCTCCCGGACAGCGAGCAACGATTCCAGCAGTTGCGCGAACGGATGGTCAGGGAACAGCTGGAGAACCGTGATATCAGGGATGTGCAGATCCTTTCCATTATGCGCAAAGTGCCGCGCCACCGGTTCGTCCCCTCCAGCCTCGCCGATTCGGCCTATGATGACACCCCCCTCCCCCTGATTCTGGGCCAGACGATTTCACAGCCCTATATCGTCGGGTACATGACGCAGGCTCTTGGATGCCGCAGCGGCGATCGCATCCTCGAGATCGGCACCGGGTCCGGCTATCAGGCGGCCATACTGGCGGAGTTGGTCGCGGAGGTGTACACCATCGAAATCCTGCCGGAGCTGGCCGCCGGGGCTAAGTCGACTCTGGATTCCCTCGGATACCGGAACATCACGATCAGAATCGGAGACGGCTACCTCGGTTGGCCCGAAGCCGCTCCATTCGATCGCATCATTGTAACAGCCGCACCGGACCGCATCCCGCAGCCACTGATCGATCAGCTCAAACCCGGAGGGGCCATGGTAATTCCGGTAGGGAGTGCCAATCAGGAACTCGTTCTGCTCCAAAAGGGGGAGCACGGAATCAGCCGCCGCACTCTCATTCCGGTGCGCTTTGTACCAATAACCGGCCGCGCTCAGGGTTCGAGGCGCGACTAGCCCCAATGCTATTCGCTTGGGCGCGATTCAAAAAATCAAGCCACGGATTTCACGGATTTTTAGCAGGCGCTGCCAAAAGGCGGCCTTTTTTGCCAGCCTCCAGGATACGGGCAAAAACGACGCCATCATTTGGTGCGCCTCCTTACGCGCAGGCTCCATGCATATGAATCCGTGCCATCCGTGAAATCCGTGGCTGCTTATAAAAAGGCCAAATAATTACCCGGATTCAGTAGCGGAGCTTCGCGGCAATGGGCATGCGCCGTCCGCTGCCAAAGGCGCGCGCGGTAACTTTCAGGCCGGGAGCAGCCTGTCGCCGCTTGTACTCACTCCGTTGGACCATCTGCATTACCTCAGCCGCAATGGCCGGCTCATGGCCGCGCGCCACCACGTCAGCGACGCTCATCTGTTCTTCCACGATCAGGTGCAGGATTGCGTCCAGGACTTCGTAGGCGGGTAGCGAGTCCTGGTCCGTCTGATCAGGGCGAAGTTCGGCCGTCGGGGCGCGATGCAGGGTGCTAGCCGGAATGATCTCACGATCACGGTTGATATGGCCGGCCAGGCGGTAGATTTCGGTTTTCGGCACATCGGAGATCACAGCCAGCCCTCCCGCCATATCCCCGTAGAGCGTGCAGTACCCCACACCCAGCTCCGACTTGTTCCCCGTGCTGAGCACCAGGTGCCCGAACTTGTTCGACAGCGCCATGAGGATGTTGCCGCGGATCCGGGCTTGCAGATTTTCCTCCGTGGCGTCCTCGGCATGCCCGGCGAAGCTCGCGGAGAGCACAGAGCGGTATTCCTGAAACACCGGCTGAATGGGGATGACCTGAAAGGCGATCCCGAGGTTGCGGGCCAGCGTCTCGGCATCGTCGTGACTCTTCCGGGCCGAATAGACGGAAGGGAGGGAGACACCGAGCACATTGTCCCTCCCGAGTGCCTCAGCGGCAATGCACCCGGTCACGGCCGAATCAATGCCCCCGCTTAATCCGAGAACGGCCGACCGGAAGCCGCATTTCCATGCGTAGTCCCTTGTTCCCATCACAAGGACTTCAAACAGGTTCTGCACCGGATCGCCTTCGCAATAATCCCGGACCTGAGTGTCCTCCGGGTCAACGAGGAGCAGGTCTTCCCGGAAACCTGCTCCTTGGGAGATCAGGTTCCCGGCATTTCCGAAGGCGAGGCTGTTGCCGTCGAACAGCAGATCATCGTTTCCTCCGACCAGATTTACATATAACAGCGGCACCCGGTACTTCGTGACCTGACTCAGAAGCATGCGGTATCGCAACCGGGGCTTGTACATCTCGAAGGGAGAGGACGATATGTTGATCAACATGTCGGCGCCCAGCCGGACCTGTTCCCGGATCGGATCGGCGTGGTACCGGCGGTGAGACCAGAAATCCTCGTCATTCCATGCATCTTCGCAGATGGAAATCCCCAGCCTGCGGCCCTGGAACGGAACCAGCCGTACCGTTCGCGCGCGCTCGAAGTAGCGCCCTTCATCGAACACATCGTAGGTAGGGAGCAGGGTCTTGTGAATCGTCGCGGCCACCCGCCCTTCGCAGAGGAAGGCGGCCGCATTGTGCAATTCCTTGCCCTCCGGCTCGGAATTGCGATCGACAAAACCGACAATCGCCGCCATTCGGCCGGATCGTGCCGCCAGTGCCTGCAATGCCTGGAGGTTGGATGCGACAAAATCCTTCAACCCGAGGAGATCACGGGGCGGATAGCCGGTCAGAGATAGCTCGGGAAACACGGCGATGTCGGCCCCCGCGCGCTCGGCCTGGCTCATCGCCTGCAGGATGCGGTCACGATTGCCGTGAATGTCCCCGACTGTTGTGTTCATCTGCACCAAGGCAATTTTCATCGCATCACCCTCAAACAGAATAGTCCATAATCAGCATCGGCAGCAACCTGCAGGCCATTTCGGAACCACGGCCGCCGTGGAACAGGTCTCCCCACCCTCCGGAGTCCACATTCGCCGTCCCGTTCTGAAAATGACATTCCCGGGACCCCGCCCCTCCGGGCGGCACGAGTGCGGCGTCACGGCGCCGCCTTCAACATACGGGATGGCAAAAGCGGCGGCTTGCCGCCGCAGTCCAAAGCGCTGCGCGCGACATCTGCTATTTTCATGCGTCACCGGGTGCGCCCCTGGGCGCGTGAGGAACTGCTTCCGGATCAGGCACCCGCCTCAAATTCGGGATCGGGGGGAAACATTTCATGCCAGAGCGTCAACTGTTCATAAGCGTGGGCGGCCTGAAGCAACGTCCTTTCATCAAATCGACGGCCAATCAGCTGCAGACCGGTCGGGAGATGGTCGGCGGTAAATCCATTGGGCAAGGTGATGGCCGGCAGCCCGGTCAGGTTGCCGGGCCGCGTCAGGCGCAGGAGTGCCATGCGCACGTTTTCCTTTTGCCTCCCCGCATCGACCTCGGTATCCGTAATACGGGGCGCGGCCACGGGAAGGGTTGGTACGACCAGCACGTCGACGGAGTGCAGCGCTTTATCGAATTCCTGCGCATAGGCGCGACGCGCTTCCTGGGCCTGAAGGTAGGTCAGCGCGGAAGTCTCCATGCCTTCCTTAAGCCGGATCCGGACATCGGGACCATAATCGGCCGATTTCTTTCCGAGCCACTTTGCATGATACACGAGAGCCTCGGCCACCGTAATCTCACTGGCCAGCCTGGCGGTCTCCCCGAGCCACTTCAGGTCCACCTGGCGGACCTCCGCGCCCGCCTGTTCCATGAGCGCAATTGCCTCCAGTGTGTTGCGCCGCACTTCCCTCTGGAGGTGATCAAAGAAGTATTGTCGCGGCACCCCGAGGCGCAGGCCGCGCAGGCCTTTGCGCAGTCCGGTTGCAAACCGCTCGCCGACTTTTCTCCGGCGCACCGGACCCTCCGGGGATCCGTCTGCGATGACCTCCAGCATCAGCGCCGCATCCTCGACACTCCTGCAGATGGGACCGACATGATCCAGGCTCGGGGCCAGCGGAATCACGCCACTGAGCGACACCCGCCCGTGGGTAGGCTTGAGTCCCACGCATCCGCAGGCCGCCGCAGGAATGCGGATCGAGCCTCCGGTGTCCGTGCCCAGGGAAGCCACGGCCAACCCGGCGACGACCGCAGCGGCACTGCCTCCGCTCGAGCCTCCCGACATGCGCGCATTGGCCCACGGATTGAGAACCGAGCCATAATGTGGATTGATGTTGGTGGCGCCATAGGCAAACTCGTGCAGATTGGTCTTCCCGAGCAGAATCGCCCCCGCCTCAAAAAGCCGGTCGACGACATCCGCATTTTCGGCGGGGACGAAGTTGCGCAATATTCGCGAGCCGGCTGTAGTGCGCACTCCACGGGTATGAAAGAGGTCCTTCAGGCAGATCGGAATGCCGTGCAGGGGACCGCGCCAATCGCCTCGCGCAATCTCCTTTTCCGCCCGGCGCGCTTGCGCAAGCGCCAAATCCGAGGCGATCGTAATATAGCTGTTAAGCCGCACATCCAGCCTTTCAATTCGCGCCAGAAGATCCAGTGTCAGTTCCACCGGGGACAGCTTGCGGCGGCGAATCAATCCCGATAAATGGGTTATCGTCAGATCCATGTTGTTGCTGATAGGCATCATCTGCTCCCTGAATAGTGTCAAATGTTCATTATCAGGCACCGGCGACCCTGGTCACAACTAATCTGTTGAGGATTATTTTTGCTTTTGCCCGGCAAAGATTGCATTATTTTGGACTTCGTTGGATGAATCATGATCATAGCCATTGACGAGGTCATTCCATATGCACAGGCAGCCTTCTCCGGGGCCGGAGACCTTCGCCTGTTTTCCGGCCGCACCGTGCGCCCGGAAGACATCCGTGATGCAGACGCCCTCATCGTGCGCTCGGTGACCCGCGTCGACGCCGACCTTCTGGAAGGGAGCTCCGTGCGGTTCGTCGGCACGGCCACCATCGGTACGGATCATCTTGATCTGGCTCAACTAGCAGCCCGTGGCATCCGGTGGGCCAACGCCGCGGGGAGCAACGCCGGTGCCGTCGCCGAATACGTGATTTCCGCGCTGTTGGCCATGGCGGAATGCAAGCCCTGGGACCTGGCGGGAAAATCAATCGCCATCATCGGTGCCGGCCGCATCGGGAGCCAGGTCGAAACGAAGGTTGCGGCGCTCGGCATGCGCCCGATGCTGTGCGATCCGCCGTTGCTTGACAGTACCGGCGACCTCAAGTACGGTCGTCTTGACGATGTCCTGCACGCGGATATCTTTACCCTGCACGTCCCGCTCACGACCTCAGGGCCATATCCGACCTTTCATATGTTCGACCGGCGGATCCTGTCCCGTCTTTCCGACCACCAGTTTCTGATCAATACCTCGCGGGGCCCGGTCATATCCTCGCCGGATCTGAAGACGGCATTGCGGGAGGGACGGCTTGGGGGAGCCGTTCTGGACGTCTGGGAGGAGGAACCGGGAATCGATTGCGAACTTCTGAGCATGGTTGACCTCGGCACCGCGCACATTGCCGGATCCAGCCGCGAAGGCAAGGCGCGCGGGACCGCCACGATCCTGGAGGAAATGTGCCGGTTTTTCGGATTGGCCGTCAACTGGGATGTCCGCGCCACGCATCCCGAGCCGGAGATCCTGCAACCCGCGCCAGGGGCCGAGGGTGAGCCCGCGGTCTGGTCGGTTGTGCGCCAGGCCTACGACATCCGCCGTGATGATGCAAAGTTACGACGATTTCCGGGTCTCGCCAAAGGTTCGGCGGCCGTGGCTTTCGACAGCCTCCGCAACGGCTATCCTCTGCGTCCCGAGTTTTCACATTTCACGGTCGAGCAGGTCGAAGATACTCGCTTGGGCCGGGTATTCCGGGAATTGGGATTCTCGGTTCCGGTGCCGTCGGGCGTCCATGCTGGCCGCCGGGAAGGAGCGTAATGCCCAATCAGGCGCTGAATATCGCGAGGACCATCCTGGAGTGGATTTTTCTGGTGCCGGCCCTCGGCGGCTCGGTGTATGCGCTCTTGTGCGTGCTGGCCACCGTGCGACTGCGCACCCGCAAAACCGCCTCGACGCATCCGGGTTCGGGAGCATGGCCGGCGGTGACGGTCCTGAAACCCGTATACGGACTCGAGAAAAACCAGCGGGAAAACCTGCGCAGCACCTGTCTCCAGGATTATCCGGAATTTCAGATCGTCTTCTCGGTCCAGGAACTCAATGATCCCGTGATTCCTCTCCTCAAAGAAATTCAAAGCGAATTCGGCACCGAGCGGGTGACGGTCGCCATCGAGCGTTTCCGTCCCGGAACGAACGGCAAGATCAACAACATGGTGGGCGGGTTGCGGCACGCACGTCACGAGGTTCTGGTCATCAGCGACAGTGACGTGCGCCTGGGGCCCGATTACCTGAAAACCATCGTCGCCCCCCTGGCCGATCCGAAAGTCGGGTGCGTGTGCACGCTGTACAAGGCCGCCTGTGCCGGGACCTGGTTTGAAAAGATGGAATTGCTGACCCTGAACGCCGATTTCATGACCAATGTCGTTTTCGCTCACATCAGCGGCGCCTCCAAATTCTGTCTGGGCGCATCGGCGGCGTTGCGGCGGACTACGCTCGACGAGATTGGGGGCCTGGAAGCGCTGGCAGATTATCTGGTAGAGGATTATGAGATGGGGCGCCGGATCTGGGTCTCCGGTAAAACAATCGCCATCGTCCCGTACCTCATCGACACCATGGTGGACCTCAAGACGCCCGGGCAATGGTGGGACCACCAGGTATACTGGGACCAGAACACACGCGCCGCCCGGCCCTGGGCTTTCTTTTCCACAATCCTGATCCGTTCGATTCCCTGCGCTCTGCTATACGCCCTGGCACGGCAGGGTGATGCCGTGGGACTCGGCATTCTCGCCGGGGCGCTGATCCTGCGGATGGCATCGGCAGCGGCGATCCTCGGCTGGGGATTCAAGGATCGCGAAGGATTGAAGAGCCTCTGGCTGCTCCCCATGCGCGATGTCCTTTCCCTGGTATCATGGTTTCTGGCATTTGCCAAACGCACAACCATCTGGCGCGGCACCGAATTCATCCTCACCAAGGACGGCCGGCTTGTTGCGCAGGCAACCCGTTAGCGCGGGGGGATCAGATGGACGGCCGGGCTCGGGCCATGCGGCCCCTTTTCTGGAGCGCACGCACATGATGCGAGTCTTGGTAGCCATGACGATTGCCGCTGCATCCGCAGCCCTGGGACAAATCCTGGTGCGTCGCGGCATGCTGCAGGTAGGCTCTTTGGAAAACTACGCCCCGCTGGCTCTGGCGGAATACTTTTATCATGCCGCCACCAACGGGTACGTGATCGCCGGAACCGCACTGAATGCCCTGTTTTATGTTTTGTTCCTCGCTGCTCTGTCCTGGACCGACGTGACCGTGGCCTTGCCGATGACCGCTATCGAGTACGGGATGGCCGCATTTCTCGCCGTGATCATCCTCAAAGAGCAGGTCCCGCCGATGCGCTGGGCCGGGATCGTGCTGGTGATCATCGGCGTAATTTTCATTGCGCGCGGTGGCGGCGATACGTAGCGGCCGGCGCGGAGCCCTATCCGGGGCCGTCCCACGATCCGGGGAGCAGTCCTCCTACGCGCCCGGGGGCGCACCCGGTGACGCATGAAAAAGACCGGCAGCAGGGGAGATGCCGTCGGGGTCACTATCGGAATCGGGGTCGGTTTCGTTTTCGATATCGATAGCGATTGCAACCCCGATGGTAATTGTTTAGCCAAATCGAATGGATAGAGAAGCAAAACGCAAAGCCGCAAAGGCGCAAGAACGCAAAGATCGACAACGAGCAACCGGCGTGGGCGCAGCGCTTCGCGCTGTCGCATCCTTGGGCGAGCCGCGGGAGAAAGCGCGGGCAGCGGCTACTCAGGAGGATTGCGCTTTCTCGCGCGCCTCGCCCAAGGGTGCGTCCGAAGGCCGCCCACGCCCGCGAACCGAAGGGTATCTCTTTGCGTCCTCGCGTCTTTGCGTTCTGCTGTTCAGCATCGGCTAAACAGTTGCCCCCGATGTTTGGTGGTTGTAACACCTGTTTTCGGAGCAGACGCGAATATCATTGTAGATTGGAAAGGAATCATGCATGCCTGATCCACAAAAACCAGTTCCCGCCGCAAAAATCCAATTTCTGCCCGAGGACCGCCAGTGGATCGCAGATCGGATTCAGGAAGTTCTCGCAACCGGGCAACTCACTCTGGGCCGCTATGGCGAGGAGTTTGAGCAGAAGTTCGCCCGACTGTGCGGCCTGCGGTATGGCGTGGCCGTCAACAGCGGTACCAGTTCCCTGGAAATCATCCTGCGGTCCCTTGGCGTCGAGGGGAAGGACGTCCTGGTCCCCACCAACACCTTCTTCGCGACCGCCGCCGCCGTGGTTCACGCCGGGGGCCGGCCCGTGCTCGCGGATATGGATGCCCGGTCATTCGCGGTACAGCCCGACGATATCGAACGACGGCTCACTCCAAGGACCGCAGGGATCATCGTCGTGCACATCGGGGGCCTGATCTCCCAGGACATGCCCGCCCTGGTCGACCTGGCGGCGCGCAAGGGGCTATGGCTGGTCGAAGATGCCGCCCACGCTCACGGATCCTCTCTGGGAGGCGTGAGTGCCGGAGCCTTCGGCATCGCCGGATCCTTCAGCTTTTACCCTACCAAGGTCATGACCTCCGCCGAAGGAGGCATGATCGTTACCGATGACGCCGGGATCGCCGGGGAAGCCCGGATCTACCGGGATCAGGGAAAAGCCAGTTTCACCCAGAATGCCCACGTGCGCATGGGGTATAACTGGCGCATGTCCGAACCGCACGCCATCATCGGGCTCAGGCACCTGGAGCGCCTCCCCACGATGATTGCCGACCGGCAGAGAATCGCCGCCGTTTACGACCGGGCGCTGGCGGGGCTGCACAACCTGACGAGCCTGACGGTATCCGAAGGGGGAATATGCAACTATTACAAATATATCGCCATACTGGCCGCACGGCGTGACCGCAAGGCGCTGAAATCGCTGCTGCGCGAGCAATATGGCGTCTCGCTCGCAGGCGAAGTCTACGAAGAGCCTCTGCATAAGCAGCCCGTTTTCGAGCCCTATGCGGAGGGCCCGCTGCCCGTTGCGGAGGATCTGTGCGGCCGTCACATCTGCCTGCCGGTCTTTTCCGGGATGACGGACGAAGAGGCATCCCGGGTCATTCACGCGCTCGAGGAAACCATCGGCTGATGCCGGCGCCGGTTCGAACCGACACATGATGCCGGGATTCACTCATGACCGGCAATGCGGGAGATGCGGACGGACATGGATCGGTACAGTTACCCGGAGGGGGAAAGCATCAGCGAGGTTTTCATGAGACGGGCCGGTTGCAGAACAGAATTCTCCCCCCGGCCCGCAGGATTGCATAGCCGGGGAAGATGCCGATCTCCGCAACCCGGGCATCCGGCACGAGGAGGAAGCTTCTTTGCCCGCTTCTCCAGCGGGCCTCAAATTCGGATGCGGACAGGATTCGCCGCGGGGCATCCGGGTAAGTCAGCCCCCAATGCAGCAGGGCTGCGGTCCCCCCATACACGTCAAGAGGCATGTTGGAATAGAAATTGATGGAGTTGGCGGTTTCGAAATCTCCGAAGGTTATGACCGTGTCGCCAGGCTTGTAGAGGCGGTCCAGGACGCGGCCGAATTGCCTCGAAGAGAGGGCATCCTCGCAGATGCCGAGACTTTGGAAGGCGAAGAAGCAAAAGGCCATCATCCCGATGGTCAGGGCCGAAACCCCGTGAGTCCGCCGGCCGCGCCGATTCAGCCACCAGGCGGTGACAAATCCCGCGAACAGGGCCAGGCAGGTGCCAGCCAGCGGAGCGCGCAGCCGGGCCACCGTCTCGGGCGGGAGATCGAACACCGGGGCAAAATAATAATTGTAGGCTCGGATGTGGCGGGCTGCCTCTCCCTGGCCCAGTTGATCGCCCCAATGCCCGAACGCCCATGCCGCCACCGCACCCAGCAGCACCAGCCCGAGCGCCCCGCCCAGCAACGCCAGAGCGCCAAAACCCCGGGATACCCAGCGCTCCCGGCGAGACGGATCCCCATCCAGGCCAATTTTTCCCGGAGACAAAGAAATGCCCGCCAGGAGTGCCAGAGGAGGCAGCAGCGGGAGCGCATAGTGTTCGATGCGCGAAGAAAACGTAAAAAAGGTCAAAATCACGATGATCCAGCTCAGGGCCAGCCAGGCAAGCGATCCCGCCCCCGGCGGACCGGACCGGCACTCCCGGAAGACAGATCGGATCGCGGGGAGAAAGGCGCTCCATGGGAAAAACCAGATCAGGAGGAGGGCCCAGAAAGCCGACACGGGAATCGATTCGTAGTCGACCGGCTGGCGCCTCCCGAGAAACCGAAGCCATTGCTCATTAACGAAGAAATACCAGAGAAATCCGGGATTGCGGATGGCCGCCAGCGCGTGCCACGGGAGGGCAATCCCCAGGAACAGGAGGATCCCCAGCCCCGCATGGATGCTCTTCAAACAGCCCCACTCCCGGCGCAGGGCGAGGAAGAGCGCCACGATGGCGGCTGGGAACACCACCCCAATAAGCCCCTTGGTAAGCACCGCTCCGGCCAGGGAGGCGAACATGAGCAGGGCCGGCCGCCGTGGCGCGCTCGGATCCGCGTACCACTCCAGAAATGCATGCAGCGACAGGGTCAGGAAAAAGACGAAGATGATGTCCGGAAACACCATGCGGGTGAACAGGAAGGTGCCGACGCAGAAGGCGACCGCCAGACCGGCAAAAAAGCCCGCGGCGGCGTTCACGTGCTTCCTGCCCATGAGGCACAGCAAACATCCGACGCCGATCACCGCCAGCGCCGATGGGAATCGGGCGGCGAATTCGCTCACGCCAAACACCAGATAGGAAATCCCCATGAGCCAGTACATCATGGGTGGCTTGTCCAGGAAGCGGACGCCATCAGCGTAGGGAGTGACCCAATCCCCACGGACCACCATCTGCCGGGCTACGGACGCATACAAGGCGTCGCCGTCATCCATGATCGCCCGGTCCGATGCGGTCGCAACATAGACCGTTGCCATCAGCAGGAGCAACAACGGCACCGTCCATTTTCCAGACATGGCGTCTCCATCATGTCAGAGAAAGCCGCCGGCCGGAGCGCCCGCGGCCTTCCACCCCGCTTGAAGATGCACATTCTGTCACAGCGGCGGCGGACGCCCAAGTGAAAAGCCGGCGGGATTTTCCTTGTTACCGTCGCCATATTGAGATAATAAGTCTGCTCACTCCAGGACGCACGGCATGATAGTTGCCGCCCTGGAGGAAATAAATGCCGAGGCTACGGCAACGCTGGGCGCAATCGTCCGCGCGGGATGGCCGAGGGGACCGGAAGAAATAGCGGAGACCTGGATGAGAGTCATCGTCACCGGAGGATCGGGCTTTATCGGATCCCATGTGGTGGACACGCTGTTGACGCAAGGCCATGAGGTGTGCATTTATGACCTGGATGCGCCACACTACACGGTTGACTGCGAATACGTGCGCGGCGATGCCCGGGACCTGGACCGGCTGTCGAAAACAGCCCGGTCCGGTAATGCATTATACCATCTGGCCGCCGAAGCCAACGTAAACCGCTTCTTCGAAAGCCCTTTGTATTCCAACGAAAACACCTCCCATTCCACCTTGTGTGTGCTGGAAGCAGCGCGCCGCGCCGGTGTTTCCCGGGTTCTGCTGGCCTCCACGGAGTGGGTGTACGGATCCGTGAACCAGCCCGGAGCAGAGGTCATCACTGAAGATTGTGAATATGCCAGAAATCCGGATCACCTGTATACAAGCTCCAAAATCGCCGCTGAACTGCTCTGCATCGGGCATCGGAACCTGTATGGCGTCGATTTCACCATCATGAGATACGGCATCCCCTTCGGAGAAAGAGGCCGTCCGGAAACGGTGACCCCCACCTTCATCCGGAAAATCCTCCGCGACGAAACCATCACCATTCACGGAGACGGCAGCCAGTATCGTCAGTTCATTTACGTCAAGGACCTGGCCGAAGGAAATGTCGCCTGCCTGCAGGAAAGCGCCAGGAACGATATCTTCAACCTGAACGGCAAGGAAAAGGTCACGGTGCTGCAGGTGGTGCGCGCTTTGGAGACGATCCTCGGAAAGACGGCGAACATCGAGTTCGTCGAGGATCGAAAGGGAAATTTCAAGGGGCGGTTCATTTCCTCGGAAAAGGCAAAGCAGAAACTTGGCTGGGAGCCGAGGCACGGTTATGCCGAGGCGCTGGCCCGGTATGTGGAACGCTATCTTGCTTCGGTGCAGCGACCTTCATGAAACATAATGCCGCAATCATCTCCCAGGACACCAGCCTTAAGGCTGCGATCCGGCTCATCGAGACCAGCTCTTATGACACCGGCTTCCTGCTGGACGACCACGGGCGGTATCGGGGAACCGTAACCACGGGCGAATTGCGGCGTTTGCTGCTCAGTGGAGTCAGTGAAAACGACCCGGTTCTGGGACATCCGTTTTCCGATGCCTGCGCGCTGCGGGAATCCGAACTCAAAAACGAGATTGTGGTCCGGGATGCGCTCTCGGATATGACTCTGCAGGGAGTCGAACTCATCCCAATCCTGGGCGCTGACGATAACATCGTTGATATTTTTTCGCTCGAAAACCTGCAGCAGGCATCGGCGGCATCCGAGGTCGTCGGCGCCAGGCGAGGGCGTTTGAGAAGAATCCTGATCGTGGGGGGCGCCGGGTATCTGGGCAGCGTGCTGGCCTCCACGCTTCTGCAGCAAGGATACACGGTTCGGATTCTGGACAACTTTCTATATGGCCGCAGATCGCTGGATCTGATTCCCCGCACCCCCGCCCTGGAGGTCATCGAAGGGGATCTCAGGAACATCCACACCTGCGTGAGCGCCCTGGACGATGTCCATGCCGTGGTGCTGCTGGCGGCGATCGTCGGCGATCCGGCCTCGAGGATTCGTCCCCGGGAGACGATCGAAACCAATGTGATCGCCGCCCAGGCGCTGGCGGCGGCATGCAAACATCAGTGCATCAACCGTTTCCTGTACGCCTCTACATGCAGCGTGTATGGCCTCGGCGGCGATCTTCTCGCGGAGGAGTCCGAGTTGCGCCCGGTCTCCCTGTACGCCCGCACCAAGATCGCATCAGAGAAGACAATTCTTTCCATGGGTGACGGCTACTTTGCGCCCACCATCCTGAGAATGGGTACCCTCTACGGTTACTCTCCGAGAATGCGATTTGACCTGGTCGTGAATACCATGACCATGCATGCTCATTCCGAGGGGAGAATTCACGTCTTCGGCGGCAAACAATGGCGGCCGCTGCTGAGCGTTCAGGACGCAGCCGACGCCTATATCCGGTGTATCGAGGCGGACATCGCCCAGGTCGGAAATCAGGTTTTCAATATCGGATCGGACGAACAAAACTATCAGATCGACAACATCGCCCAGATCATTGCCCTCGCTCTCGGCCGGGTTGAAGTCCAGCATGACCACAAGAGCCTGGATGTGCGTGACTACCGCGTAAGCTTCAGGAAGGTGAATCAGGTATTGGGATTCAAGGCTGCGGACACGGTGGCCGCCTCCTCAAAAACCATCTATGCCAACCTGGCCCAGGGCCTTATCCCCGACCCTTCGCAAAAAATCTACTACAATCATTTTTTCGACTCGACCGAAGAGTAAGCCGCTCCCTATCCGCATTTCCCTCTGGTTGGACAAACCCCCTGAAATCGGGGGCCTTCACATCGCCGGCTGCTCATCCGGGTCATACGCGAGGTTCGGCGCCAGCCAACGCTCGAGGGTTTGATGGTCCATGCCCTTGCGCGCCGCGCAGTCGATCGCCTGGTCGCGCCCGATCTTTCCGACCGCAAAATACCTCGATTCCGGGTGCGCGAAATAGTAGCCGCAGACCGAACTCGCCGGGAGCATGGCACAGGATTCCGTGAGCTGCATGCCGATGCGTTCTTCAACCTGAAGCACCTGGAAGAGGGTCAACTTCTCCGAGTGATCGGGACACGCCGGATAGCCCGGAGCCGGACGGATGCCCCGGTATCGCTCACGGATCAAATCCTCCGGATTCAGGCTTTCCTGCAGTCCAAAGCCCCACTCTTCCCGCACCTTCTTGTGGAGAAACTCGGCCAAGGCCTCGGCCAGACGATCTGCAAGCGCCTTGGTCAGAATAGAGCTATAGTCGTCATGGTCGGCTTCAAAACGGCGGCAGAGATCGTCAACCCCAAAACCGGCGGTGAGGGCAAAGACGCCCATGTAATCCTGCACCCCGGAATCACCGGGAGCGATGAAATCCGCCAGCGCGAAGTTCGCCTGCCCTTCCGGCTTCTCCTGTTGCTGTCTCAATGTATGGAATGCCGCCAGGGCCTGTGACCGGGACTCGTCCGCATAGATTCGGATATCATCGCCGAAGCTGTTGGCCGGAAAGAATCCGTAGACAGCGCGCGCTGTAATCCACCTCTGTTCGACGATCCGGTCGAGCAGCGATTGGGCATCCTGCCAGAGTTCCCTGGCTTTGTCTCCGACCTTTTCATCATCCAGGATTTCAGGGTAGCGCCCGCGCAACTCCCAGGCATGAAAGAACGGCGACCAGTCAATGAACGGCAGAATCGGCCTCAGCGGCACATTGGCGAGCGTGCGGAGTCCTGTAAATGAGGGCACCGCAATGTCGCTGTTTCGCCAGTCAATGCGCAGTCTGCGCTCACGGGCCTGACCAAAGGGCAGCAGGGCGCGCTGCGGCTTTCGCTTGTGGTAATCCAGGCGCGCGGCTTCCTGCTCCCGCCGGTTTTGAGCGGCAAAATCTTCGCGGGTCGCGGATCGCGAAAGTCTGCCAACCACGTTGGCGGCCCGTGAGGCATCAGGAACGTAAACGACGGGACCGGAATAGGCGGGAGCAATTTTCACGGCCGTATGAATCCGGCTTGTAGTAGCGCCGCCGATCAACAAAGGTATTTGAAAGCCCTCTCTCTCCATTTCCCGAGCCACGTGCACCATTTCTTCCAGCGACGGCGTAATCAATCCGCTCAGGCCGACCATGTCAGCTCCCAGCGTACGCGCGGTGCTGAGAATCTTTTCCCGGGACACCATGACGCCGAGGTCCACGATCTGGTAGTTATTGCACCCCAGCACCACCCCTACGATATTCTTGCCGATGTCGTGAACATCTCCCTTGACGGTGGCCAGAACAATCTTCGCCTGCGCGTGGTCGCCTCCGGTGGCCAGCTTTTCGGCTTCAAGGTGGGGCAACAGGACGGCGACAGCCTTTTTCATGACCCGGGCGCTCTTAACCACCTGGGGGAGAAACATCTTTCCCGCCCCGAACAGATCCCCGACTGCGTTCATGGCGGACATAAGCGGCCCTTCGATGACCGCAAGGGGCCGGCCATAGCGTGCGAGCGCCTCCTCAACATCCGCTTCCACGAATTCCGCGATCCCCTTGATCAGAGCATGCGCCAGACGCTCTTCGACTGTCCCCTCACGCCAGACTTCTTCCTCGATCCTGGCTTTTTCCTGCCGCCCGATCGACTCCCCGTATCGGGTCAGGCGGTCGGTGGCATCAGCTCTCCGGTTCAGGAGCAGATCCTCCACCAGAGTCAACAGGTCTTTGGGGATCTCTTCATAAACGGCCAATTGCCCGGCATTGACGATCCCCATGTCCAGACCGGCCTGAATGGCATGATATAGGAATGCCGCATGCATCGCTTCCCGGACCGCGTTGTTGCCGCGGAACGCAAACGAGACATTGCTGATGCCCCCGCTGACCTTGCAGTGGGGGAAGGCCTGTTTCAATTTCGAGGTCGCCTCCATGAAGCTGACCGCGTAATTGTTGTGCTCCTCGATGCCGGTCCCCACGGTCAGAACATTAGGGTCAAAAATGATATTCTCCGGAGGCACATGGACTTCTTCCGTGAGGATGTGATAGGCGCGCGTGCAAATCTCCACCCGCCGGCCGGTAGTCACGGCCTGCCCCTCCTCGTCGAAAGCCATGACCACCATGGCGGCGCCATGGCGCTTGATCAGGCGGGCACGATGCCGGAATTCCTCAACCCCTTCCTTCAGGCTGATCGAGTTGACGATCCCCTTCCCCTGCAGGCATTTCAGCCCCGCTTCGATGACCGACCACTTCGAACTGTCGATCATGATGGGAACGCGGGCAATGTCCGGCTCCGAAGCCACCAGGTTCAGAAACTCCCTCATCGCGGATTCGGAGTCGAGCATGGCATCATCCATGTTGACGTCCAGAATCTGGGCGCCACCCTCGACCTGCTGGCGTGCCACCTTCAGTGCCGGTTCGAATTCGCCGGCCAGGATCAGCCGGGCGAATTTCGGGGATCCGGCGACGTTGGTCCGCTCCCCGATATTGATGAAATTCGCATCGGGACGGATCGCCACCGCTTCCAGGCCGCTCAATCGAGTGGTGGGCCGGGGAGCGGGAAGAACGCGCGGCTTGCTGCTCTTCACCGCCTTGGCGATGGCGCTGATGTGGTCCGGAGTCGTCCCGCAACAGCCGCCGGCTATGTTGAGCCAGCCCCGATCCGCATATTCACCCAGAATCCGAGCCATTTCCTCCGGAGTCTGGTCATAACCGCCAAAGGCATTGGGCAGGCCGGCGTTGGGATGACAGCTGAGATAGACGGGAACAAGGTCGGCGAGATCCTCCAGGTGCGCGCGCATATCACCAGCGCCCAGCGCACAGTTGATCCCGATGCTCAAGAGCGGGGCATGACTGACCGAGACCCAGAAGGCTTCCGGCGTTTGTCCCGAGAGTGTACGGCCGCTGGCGTCGGTAATCGTCATCGATATCATCACGGGAACGGATTCGCCCAGCGCCTCGAAGCATCGATCGATGGCAAAAAGCGCCGCCTTGGCGTTCAGCGTATCGAAGCAGGTCTCGACGAGGAGCACATCGACTCCCCCTTGGATCAGTCCTCGGACCTGGGTTTCATATGCTGCGACCAGCTGATCGAAGCTGATGGCGCGAAACCCGGGGCGATTGACATCAGGAGATAGGGAGGCGGTCCTGGTGGTGGGCCCGATGGCCCCGGCGACGAAACGCGGCCGGGCCGGATCGGAGGCCCCGGCATCAATGACGGCGGATCGAGCCAGGCTCGCGGCCGCCAGGTTTATTTCGTACGCGAGTTCCTCCAACCGGTAATCGGCCAGCGACACGGCATTGGCATTGAAGGTATTGGTTTCGATAATATCCGCGCCGGCGGCCAAATATTGCGCATGAATGTCCCGGACCAGATCCGGCCGGGTGAGGGACAGCAGGTCGTGATTGCCCCGCAGGTCAACGGGATGCCCGGCAAAGCGCGCTCCGCGATACTCCGACTCCCCGAGCCGGAGCCGCTGGAACATGGTCCCCATGGCGCCATCCAGAATGAGGATGCGTTCGCGCAGAAGCCGGTTCAAACTCGCGCCTCCACCCCGACAGTCCATCAATTGAACGTGCCCTCCACGCCCGGCGTCAGAGATGCCGGGTTGATTTCGATGGTTTTCCCAGATCAAAGAACCGCGCGATCGGGCGGCAAAAAGTCAGACCGCAAACGATCCGCCCGGAGCCGCGTCCCCCCGCGCCGGTTCCCGGAGTCCCTCCGGAAGGCATTGGGAACATGGACAGATCCGGCGCAGGTATTCAAACGTGTAAAACCCGGTGCTGTGACCATCACTCCAGGAGAACCCAAGGGCATAGTTCCCGACCGGAGCGACGTCAACCCTTTCCAGGCCGGAAGGGATGCTCCCCTGGCGAATCATTCTGCGGCCCGTGAACTCCTCCACGCAGGAGGCGCACGGACAATTTTCACGCAGATACCAGGAGGGATAGGAACTGAAGTGTCCGTCATTCCAGGCAATATCGGTTTGAAAAGAGTTGACGCGCTTTACGCGCACCGGCATCAGAAGTGGCAAGTAGCTCCTCCTCCCAGACAATGAAACGATATTTTACCACAGCGACGGTTCGGACGGCGGCGCTCCCCGCGAGCTTGGGGTAACTTAGGGTAATAGGAAGTGAGAATCACTCCTGGAGGGATAAAGACAAAAACGCCACGGATTCCACGGATTCCACAGATTTGTTGAAGGTTTCTCGATGATGTACTGGGGCCGCGGGTTGGACGCGATGGGAGCTGAAATGCAGCGTGAACAACTACCGGCACCGGTGATCGGCTATTTGAATCAGTGTAATCCGTGGAATCCGTGGCGTTTTTTGCTTTTCAGCCTCACTCACACTGGCAAGTAAGTTCACTTTACATCATCAGAGCGGCCGCATATACTCTCGCCGGCGCCATGAGTATCCTACCCATATCTACTTTCCATTCTATTTCCCGCTCCGGTTGAGAAAGGCGCGTACACGGTGACCATGGAACAAGCCGGCATGATCTCCGTTATCATCCCCTTCTACAACGCTGCGGCCTACCTGGAAGGTTGCCTTGAAGCGCTGCGCCGGAGCAAACACCAGAACTACGAATTGATCCTGGTAAACGACGGGTCGTCCGATGGCTCCGCGGAAACGGCGCGCCGTTATTCGGAACGCGTGCTTTCGTTTTCGTCTCCCCGAGGTCCCGCCTTTGCGCGCAATCGTGGAGCGGAGGCGGCAAAGGGGGACATCCTTTTTTTCATCGATGCCGACATCATCTGCTTTCCCGACACCCTGGGAAGGGTGGGCGAAGCGTTTGCGGCGGATCGCGATCTGGCGGCAGTGATCGGGTCATATGACGATGCCCCGCCGGCAGCCAATTTCGTATCGCGTTATAAGAACCTGACCCATCACTTTGTACATCAGAACGCCTCCTCCGCCGCTTCGACGTTCTGGA
Source organism: Terriglobia bacterium (assembly GCA_963824985.1). Lineage (GTDB taxonomy): Bacteria > Acidobacteriota > UBA6911 > UBA6911 > UBA6911 > JAFNAG01. Next base: position 7,813 of record CAWGRQ010000003.1, on the reverse strand, counting down.
CCGGATGCGGCGCGGTCAAGCGCTCCATATTCCAGGAATTTGGCGGATTTGACGAGTCGTTTCAAAAGCCGAGCATCGAGGACATCGAGTTGGGGTATCGCATGCGGGCCCGGGGACATAAGATATCGCTCTGCAAACAGTTGATCGTCAAGCACGCCAAGCGATGGACTTTCACCGGCCTGCTGCGCAGCGATATATTTGATCGCGCCATCCCCTGGACGGTCCTGCAACTCTCGTACGGCGGCATCCTCAACGACCTGAATGTGAGCCGGGCGCAACGGGCGTCCCTGGTCTTCGCCTGTCTGGCAGCTCTCTCGGCAGTCCTGAGTCTCTGGAATCTCTGGTTCCTGGCGGGAACGGCGGCCGCCTTGCTGCCGGTAGTGGGATGGAATCGACGGTTGTATCGCTTTTATCACAGCCATGGCGGTCCATGGTTCTGCCTGCGTGCGGTGGCTATGCACTGGCTTTATTATCTCTACAGTGCCCTGGCTTTTGCACTGGGTTGCCTGCAATACTGTTTCGGCCGCCGGTTTGCCAGAGACGGCGGAAGCCGGAAGCCGGAAGTGCGGGTGGATCGACGGTAAGAACCACCGATCGCGGCAAAACCGCCTCGGCACAACGTTCCGCTTGCGCCACACGTGTCAACTCGCGGCGGGGGACAGACATGGCAAAGGAAAGAGGCAGGCCCGGGAGGGCAGCAGCAAGGAAAGAAGGATGGCGTCTGCTCCCCAGGTTCAGCGCCGCAAATAAAGAGGAGGGACGGCGATTCCAGCGAATGCTGCTCCTGGGAGCCCTGGTTTATTGCTTCACCTTCAGTTCCGTCCCCATGGGAGACACCGATGATCAGTTGATGCTTACGAGCGCCTTCAGCTTTACGGAGACGGGCAAGTTTCTGGCGCCATCGCGATTCGCAACCAAAGATTTCCATGGATTCCGCTTCGGTGCCGCAACCGCCTCCGGGGAGGTTTACTCCAAGTACCCTCCGGGCTATTCAATAGTCCTGCTCCTGTTCCTGCCCCTGGCCGGCCTGGCGGCGAGGTTGTTCGGAGTCCCGGCGGCCGAGGTGGTTCTCTCCTTCCCTTCGATTATCGCTCTGCTGGGAACGACCATTCTGATCTGGCGTTCCTCCCTGCGTCTCGGATATGGGGCCGCGACTGCGCGCCTGCTGGCGCTCGCCTTCGCATTGGGGTCTTATGCCTGGGGTTACGTGGGGACCAACTATAACGAGCCCTATCAGGCCCTGTGTGCGATCGGCGCGTTCTATTGCCTCGTGGCCGCCATGCAGGAACCGGCGCACTGGCGCGCCTATTCGCTGATCGGCGGCTTCGCGCTCGGCTACGGCATCCTGTTGCGTCCCTACTTCGGAATCCTGGCGCCGCCTCTGGTGCTGGGGGCGCTGCTGGGCTGGCGCCGGGAGATTCCGTTTCGGAAGGCACTTTTCCGGGCCTCTGTGTATGCTATCCCCGCGGGAATCGCATCGGTCTATCTACTGGCCGCCAATCTGATCCTGTTCGGCAGCTCCACCAATTTCGGGTACGGCCACGAATCGTTCGATACTCCGTTTCTGGAAGGTTTGTACGGGCTGCTGATCGGGCCGCGGAAGGGTCTGGTCTGGTTTTTTCCTCTGTCACTGCTCCTCCCGTGGAGCATCTGGAGACTGGTCCGCTCGGGCAAGCGTTGGCCGGCCGCCGTCCTGGCCTCCACCTCCGGAGCCCTGATCGTGCTGATCGCCAAGTGGTGGGGGTATGAAAGCGGGCGCGCCTGGGGAGACCGCCTGATTCTCGGCGTGGTTCCGTTGGTAGTGCTGCTGTGTGGCGGAATCGCGCAATCGCGATTCGGCAGGAGGGTGGCGATAGCCCTGGTGGTCCTGGGCATAGGGATGAATGTTCCGGGAGTGCTGATCAACCGGCTGGCCTATGAACGGATCGTGTTCAGCGCCGAAATGCCTCACGCGCATGAAAGCATGTACACAGCCCAGCTGCCGGGGCATGTGTGGCTCTCAAGTCTGGAACTGACCGCGCCGGTGCTCGGGTTTGAGGAGGCCAATCCGCTCTGGAACCGCCCTCCCTGGATCCGCGCCTGTCCGACCTGCGTGCCGCCGCCTTACCGTGACTCCGCAAACCCGATCCTGAATCCCTGGCCGATCCGCCTCTGGCTTCCGCCGGACAAATGGACTCGCGGGGAGAGCGGGTACATGCGCGGCCTGCTCGAAATCGCAATCATGCGCTACGAGCAGCGGGATCTGGCCCGGGCACTGGTTCTGCTCGATCGCGGTCTGTCCCTGGACTTGCGCAATCCCGAATTTCTCGCCGCCAAGGGGATGGTGGTATTGACCGGGGGCGACCCGGGGCAGGCTCTGGGATTGTTCGATCGTTCGCTGCAGGCAAATCCCGAATATGACCTGGGCCTGTATGGACGGGGCCTGTGCATGGAAATCCTGGGCAACGTCAAGGTTGCCCGCGAGATCTATCAACGGCTGCTCGCTGCCCCTCAAGGAGCGCTGGACAAAAAAGAAGTGGAAATCCGCCTCAAAGAACTGGCCAAATAGATGGAGTACCCTCAGGGCGGCGAATACGATAAGATCACCCTTCCCATGAAAAGTACCGCCGAGCCAGAGAGAGTGTTGATTGCCGGGGGGGGTCCCGCGGGACTGACCGCCGCATATGAATTATGCCGCCGGGGCGCGGTCCCGGTGGTATTTGAAAGGGAAAACATCGTCGGCGGAAATGCCCGGACCGAGGAGTTCCAGGGGTACCGTTTCGACATCGGCGGGCACAGGTTTTTCACCAAGATCTCCGAGGTCAACCGGATCTGGGAGGAAATCCTGCGCGAGCGGTTTCTTCATGTCCGCCGCCTGTCGCGCATTTATTACAACGGCCGGTTCTTTCATTATCCCCTCAAACTCGGCAATGTCGTCCGCGGTCTCGGTTTGTGGAACAGTCTGCTCATCGTCATCAGTTTTCTCCGCTCGATTCTTTTTCCCTATCCAGTGGAAGACAACCTCGAACAGTGGGTGAGCAACCGCTTCGGCCGGCGACTGTATCGGACCTTTTTCAAGACCTACACCGAAAAAGTCTGGGGGATGCCCTGCACCAGCATCCGGGCGGAATGGGCCGCGCAGCGGATCAAGGGGCTGTCTCTGCGCACCGCCGTCATGAGCGCCGTTTTCGGCAACCGGGGCCGGGGGATCAAAACCCTGATCGATGCCTTCCGGTATCCGGAACTGGGCCCCGGCATGATGTGGGAGTTTACCCGGGATTATGTCGAGCGACACGGGGGCCGGGTGCTCCTGAACCACGATGTGTTGCGCATCCGGCACCATAAGGACCGGGTGACTGCATTCGTGGTCGGGGATGGAGACCGCACCCGCGAGGAGATCCAGGGCGCCCACTTTCTCGCCAGCATGCCGCTTTCGGAGTTGATCGCCAGGCTCGATCCCCCGCCCCCAGCGGAAGTGCTCCGGGCAGCCGAGGGACTCCGCTACCGGGACTTCCTCACCGTGTGTCTGATCGTCGATCATCCGGATCTTTTCCCCGACAACTGGATTTACATTCACAGCCCTGAGGTGAAGATGGGGCGGCTCCAGAATTTTAAGAACTGGAGCCGTCATATGGTGCCCGATGCGGGCAAAACCAGCCTGGGAGTCGAATACTTCGTCAACGAGGATGACGATCTGTGGCGGATGCCGGATGAACGCCTGGTTGAGTTCGCTTCGCGTGAGCTGGCCTCCATCGGACTCACCCGAGGGGCGCGCGTGGAAGCGGGTGTCGTCTGCCGCCAGAAAAAGGCCTATCCCGTCTACGATGAGACATACGCCGAGCGCCTGGCAACTATCGAGCAATTCCTCGCCGGCCTGAAAAACCTCCAGATGATCGGGCGCAACGGGCTCCACAAATACAATAATCAGGACCACTCCATGCTCACGGCGATTCTGGCCGTCGAGAATATATTTGGAGCCACCCATGACATCTGGAGACTGAACAGCGACCAGTCCTACCAGGAAGAGACAGCGGCGGAGAGGTGACATGGGGGAACTCACCCGCAAATTCCTGGCCAATTACACCATTCTGGTGGCCGGCGACCTGGCATCAAAATTCCTGCTCTTCTGGGCCTCGGTACGCATGGCGCATGTTCTGGGAACCGACCTCTTCGGGGAGATCGCGTTTGCCGCGGCCTTCACCGCCTATTTCTCTTTGCTGATCAGCCAGGGACTCGGCACCTATGGCCTGCAGGAGGTCGCGCGTCAGCCGTCGCGAATCGGGCACTTTGTCGGCAGCATTCTGGCTTTGCGCCTGTGCGCCAGCCTGATCGCCGGCGCGACCCTGGGGATGACTGTCCTGCTGCTGCAGAAACCCTCCGAGCTCAAGATCCTTCTGCTGCTGTACGGCCTGCTGTTTTTCACCTCCGCCTTCGGATTGAGCTGGACCTTTCAGGCGCTGGAACAGATGAAGTCCGTCGCCATCGGTTCGGTGATCACGCAACTGGCCTTCGCAGCGGGCGTTCTCATCTTCCTGAAACGCCCGGGGCAGGTCGCGTGGATCCCGGTGTTTCAATTCGGCGGCGAGCTTCTGTCGACGCTCTTTCTCATCTTTCTTTACAACCGCCAGTTCGGCTCCATCCGGTTGCAGTTTGATCTGCGCGTCTGGTCCGCGATGTGGAAGGAATCGCTTCCCATCGGGCTCGCCGCCGCGCTGACGATGGTGCTCTACAACTTCGACATAGTTCTCATGGGATTCCTTCAGGTCCCTGCCGAGGTGGGACAATACAGCGCCGCCTACAAGTTCATCAATTTTTTCGCCGCGCTCCTCATGCTCTACAGCATCAATCTTTTCCCCAGCGTTTCGCGCTGCCGGGCGGACCTCGGGGGGCTGATCATCATCTCCGATCGATCCCTGAAGTACACGATGGCGCTCTCCATCCCGCTGGCGGCAGGCGGCATGCTCGTCGCCCGGCCTCTGATGGAACTGGTCTTTGGCCCCCTGTTCTCCAGGGGAGCCGGTGCGTTGCAAATCCTGTTCTGGATTATCCCGATCATGGCCAGCCGGGCAGTCTACCGCGCCACTCTCCTGTCCCATGGTTTCCAGAGGGATTTTCTTTGGATCGCCCTTTTTGCGGCTGGCTTGAACACGGGGCTCAATCTGGTACTGATCCCGCGGTACAGCTTTATCGGGGCTGCGGCGACCTCGCTGATCGGCGAACTTCTGATCTTATTCATGGTGTTTAAATGCGTGGAGAAAAAGGTTGTGCGGCTATCCCTGGGCCCGCACCTCTGGCGGCCGGCGGTCGCCTGTATCCCCATGGTTTTATACCTCCTCTGGTATGAGGGGGGCAGCCTCCCGCTTCTGATCGGCGGCGGATTTGCCGTCTACATGGCGGCAGCTTGGGCGGTCGGCGCGATCAATCCGCGCGAGATCTGGACCCAGATTCGCCCGCCCGAAAGCAAGTTGGGGCCGGATTCCGAAACGCTTCCGGACCGGTTTTAGCCCGCTCCATTCCAGTAGCGAGTATCCCAAGACGTCTCAAGACGCGCAAGCATGCGTTATTGTTTGCCCATTCAAGAGCACCCACGCCCCCCCGAGCTCGTATGCATGGGGCATGCGCCTGATCCGCAATAATGATTAAACCCTCTCGCGAATCAGCGAATGGCTTATCGGGCGCATCTGTTTAGCCGATGCCGAACAGCAGAACGCAAAGGCGCAAGGACGCAAAGAGATTCCTTTCGGTTCGCGGGCATGGGCGCCTTTGCGTCTTTGCGTTTTGCTTCTTCATCCATTTGACTTGGCTAAACAATTGCTATCGGGCGAGCTTGTTGTAGAAGAAGCCCACCAGGGCTCCGGTCAGGAAACCGATCACAAAGGCGTACGCGAAACCAACTGCTCCCCCGAGCCAGGAAATCGCATACCCCGGAAAGTACTGGCTGAGCAGAATCAGGTGTGCCCCCGGACTGGGCCCCCCTTTGATCACCAGCCATATGGTTGCAAGGAACAGTGCGGTCCCGGTGAGAAAGCCGACTACGGCGCCGGTCATGGTTGCATTCATGCGTACGACGACGCGCTCGATCGCTTCCTCTTCCCTGTCCAGTTTCGTTGTCACCCCGTCGCTCCCTCCGGGACGCCGTCCCTGTTTACATGAGGCGGTCCAGCAGATCCGCCATGGCCACGCGCTCGGCCCGGCGCCGTAAAAACAGGAGATACGCACGCATCATGAAATTACGCCATCGTGCAAACAGATAGCCGGCCAGGAATCCCATCAAAGCACCATAGCCGAACGCCACGAGGGCTCCGCCTGGAGTCACGCGGAATCCGATGAAATACTGGGACAGAAGGATGAGATTCTGTCCGACCTGGCTCCCGCCGCGCAGTAGCAGGACGAACGTCGCCAGCCAAAACCAGAAACCGCAGACAAGGCCAACGGCGATGCCGAAAGCCCGAGGATCAAGATGCGCCAGAACCACCACCATTCTGGATGACAGTCCGGTCGCTCTTGCCGCCTCCTGCACGGGTTGCGTTGCTCGCTCGTCCAGCATGACGTTATTATAGATCCGATCGCCCTCATCGGATCGAATTCTTTCCGCTGCCGGAACCTGCTCACCAGGGCGGGTCTGCAGCATACGAAAGAACACGGACAAACTATGACTGACTCCGTGTCCATCCGTGCTTTGAGATGTTTTGTAATTCGCCCTTCCTGAATCAAGCAGGCAAACATACGGCTGGCATTCGATGGGGGTTTCTATCCGCCGGGAATATGGCTATAATGTCGGTCTGATGCGCCCTCTCCTGTTCCATACCGGCATCGAAGACGACAGTCGCTCCGATTGGGCGGAGCTTGTTGCCGGGTGCGCGCGCGACCGGCACAACGCGGCTGCCTGGTCGGAGTTCATGCGCCGGTACGGGCCCAGAATCCAGCAGTTCATCCGCGGCACCCTCCGGGCAGCCATCGGCGGCTTGCCCCATTCCGCAAGCTCCGAAGCCCTATTGGGGGGCATGCAGGAAAACGACCTGTTTCAGACCGCGGTTCTGCGCCTGGTGCAGAACGACTGCGCCGTCATGAAACGTTTTTCGGGCACAACGGAAGATGAATGGATCGCCTATCTGGCGGTCATCACCAGATCCGTGGTGAGGGATTCGATGCGGGTACAGCGCCGATTCAAGCGGGCCGGGGGGGTGGAAGTCACGGTCATCCCCCGGAAGACCGACCGACGATTGACCGCCAACCAGGGAAGCCTCCGCCATCCGGCCACGGACCGAAGCTTGCTGGCGAAGGAAATCCGAGCGTTAAGCGAGCGGATCCTCTCGGATCGCGCCAGCGAGACCGCGATCCGGGACCGATTGATTTTTCGCCTTTACTTCGATCATGACCTGACCCCATTTCAGATTTCAAGGTGCCAGGGAGTGAACCTGACAAAAACCGGTGTCGAGAAGGTAATCCATCGAATCCGGGACCACATTCGGAGCGTAGTTGCACCCGCTCCATCCGAGGTGGTGGAACCATGAAAAACGGCATATATCAAGGGTCGAATCCCCGGAGCACCTGCCTCACCGACGAGGATCTGTACAAATTCATTGCATCCCCGGCGAATTCCCGGCGCGACGCCGGCATCGAGCAGCACCTGGCAGTCTGCTCCCGTTGCCGCGAGGAACTGGCCGAAGTGCTGGCGCTTCTGCATCCAGAGGCTGATGAATCGCCCGAACCGGAGCCGCTGTCGGAGGCCGAGATCGCCCGGACGGTCGCCCTGGTTCAAGAGGTCGCCCGGAAGGAAGACCGGAAGAGGCAGAATTCTGTCTGGATGCGCTGGGGCGCGGCCGCCGCGGCC
>CAWGRQ010000002.1:0-167654 GCA_963824985.1 Terriglobia bacterium | reverse complement strand
ATCTCCCGCGGTATGCGGCATGCGGATCAAGACCGGAGACCGGACTGATGCGCAACTGGTCTTCGGAGTTTCAGTGGAAATCTGGCACCCGCGCCGGGAGAACGCGACCGGGCAGCCGTATAGCGACATATATGTACTGCCGCCCCCTCGAGCCTCGGGCACGCATGTCCATAGGGCAATCAAACGCCCGAACCACCTGCGGCAAAAACCAGGAGCTATGCCGAGATGGTCACGAAATCCAGGCGCGAAGCGCCGGCAGTACCTGGCCCCGCGCATCAGCGCGGGGTAGGGAGTGGTTGAGAAATGAGGCCCGAAAGGGCCGGCACCCGCCCCCAGCGAGTTTGCTGTCGCGAGCAAAATGGGTATGAGGCTCAGTCCATGGATGACGGCCCGGCAAATGCGAACTCCCGCTCGGGTCTGTCTCCTCGAGCGCCGTCAAATCGGCTTTGATCGATCGAAGCCAACTGCGTTACACTGCATGCCGTGCCTGAACAGCCGGAGCTTGCCGTCTCGATCGTCGATTCCAAAACCAAAGGGGCACCGACGGCTGTCTGCCGGCGCGCCGACGGCCGGGAGTTTTGGCTGCACAGCCGCGATAATCCCCTGGAGGAAGCCAGACTACTGATCCAGGATGTTCCGTGCCGGGAACGAACGCTCTATGTGCTGCTCGGTTTCGGATTGGGATATCACGTTAAGGAGCTTTTGCAGCGCATCCCACGGAGTTCTCACATCGTTGTGCTCGAACCACGTTCGGCCTGCCTGAGCGGCCGGCTGCTGGCAAGTGGCAACCGGAACTGGGACTGGATGAAAAACAGCCGCCTGCATCTGTTCGCCCACCATGATCCCAGGGTGGGCCCCGTTTCCCTGGTCGACCGCATGGCCACCTTGCGGCTGCTTGCTCTCGAAATGATAACCCATCAGGCTTCCGTGCCGACGGCAGAGGGATTTTACCGCAAGCTGCAGGAGGCCATCCCGCGGGAATTTCAGGTCGGTTTCAACAGCCGCATAGGTTCCCTGGACAAAATGCTGGAAAACCACATCAGCAATTTCTGGTGGAACCTGCCCTGCAGCTGGAGTGCCGCTCCGGTTCAAAGCCTGCGTGGCAAGTGGTCGGGCCGCAAGCTGATCATTGTCTCGGCTGGACCCTCCCTGACCCGGGCGCTCCCGATTCTTCGCGAGGCCAGGGGAGGCGCCATGCTGCTCGCCACGGGCACCGCCGTCCGGACTCTCATCTCCCGGCAGATCCAGCCCGACCTGGTGGTCTCCACCGATCCGTACGAAGCCAATCTGTCCCATTTCCAGGGCTGGGACACGGCCGGGATACCCCTGGTGTATCATCACCAGATATACCGCGGCATCCCGGCTTCCTATGCGGGGCCGAAGTTCTGCCTGCTCATGCAGGACGACCCGCAGGTGCCGCTGAAGAAATCTCAGGAAATATCCAACTTCCGGCAGGGCGGGTCCGTCGCATTTTCCGCCCTGCAACTGGCCCACTACATGGATGCCAACCCCATCATTTTTATCGGCCAGGATTTTGCTTTTGCCGACGGCCACACCCACGCCGACGGTTGCATCGTCGATCGGGCCTTCAACGCCGAGGCCTTGCCGGGCGACCATTTCCGGGTGCCCGGAGTCGCGGGCGATCCGGTGGTGACCAGCCGGTTGTATTTTTGGTACCTCCTCTATATGCAGGAATACCTCCTTGACCATGCCAGGCAAAATCCCGGCATCCGGCATATCAACACCTCGAGCACTGGCGCTATAATCCGGGGCATGCAACCCATGAATCTCGAAGAGGCATTGGCAGACCATGGTCCCCCCGGCCAGCCATCCCCTCAGCCGGTGCTGGCCACCGCGTTTGCGGAAGGCAGGAGCAAGCCGCCGGAGCCCCGGAAAAAGGCGCTCGATCGGTGGATCGCCGAAATCGAACGAATGCTGCCGCCCGGCAAGACCATTGCGGATTTTGCCGCATTGTTTACCAGGTTCAAGGCTACTTCCTTCTACTCCCAGGCGCCCCGTCTCTATGACGATATTTATTATCTTTATGAAACCTTGAGCCGCAGTGCGGGAGCTTCATTTCCGGCTGCCTTTCTGAATCGATTCGAGACCCACCTGCGCGCCGTCCGGGAAGAACTGCGTCGGATCAGAACCGGGATCTGAATCATGTCGACCACATCCGCGCTTCGCACAGTGCACGCCGATGAAAGGAATGGCATGATGGACAGGCCCGAGTGATTTTTTCGGCATATTGGCTCGCAGCGGAACCGATACAACAAGGGAGCGCGGGCATGCATTTGCGCCCATTCCCCGTTCAGAGCTCGTAACATGAGCAGTCGTAACATGTTGACAATGAATAATGTATTGCGTTATAAGAGTCTGAAGTCACCCCTGGAATGATTGATTAGGATTCAGCCTCATGCCGAAAGCCGTAACCCTCATCCGCCGATCGGCGGCTCTCGCATTGGCATTCTGTGCTTTGTGTCTGCCTGCGTACGCCGAGAAGTATGCCCTTCTGATCGGGATCAACGATTATCCTCACGCCCGACCACTCAAGGGCGCCATGAATGATGTGGAAGCTATCCGCAAGGTCTTGATCGCCGACCTGGGTTTTTCCGAAACCAACATTCAGATGCTGGTCAATGAGCAGGCCACCAAGATGGCGATCCTGGAAGCCATGAAGGGCCTGGCACAACGGGCTCGCCCCGGGGATGCGGCCCTGCTTTATTACAGCGGGCACGGATGGCTGGTGACGGACGTGGATGGAGATGAGTCGACGTTCAATGAAGACGAGAGGTTTGACGAGGCCCTGGTCCCGTACGATGCGGTGCCGTGGCCCCGCGAACGCGCGCGCGACCCCAACCCGACGCTGTTGACCGACGACGAAATCGCCCGGGCGCTCGGACCGATGCGCGGACGCCGCCTGGTCGCCATATTCGACAGTTGCCATGCCGGCAGCGGCCTGCGCGGATTGCCGGGGGATGATCAGGGCCGCTCGCTCTACGACAATGTGCCGCTCCCCCCTTCCCGTTTCAAGAGCCTCACGCCCCGATCCCCATCGATGGATTTGAGCGGGCAGACCATATTCCTGGCCGCGGCTCAATGGCGGCAGACCGCTTCGGACCTGGGCGAATTCGAAGGGCGGCGGCACGGCGCGTTTACCGCCAGCCTGTTGCGCACGATCAAAAAGGCCGGTCCCGGCTGGGCCAACGTGACTACGCTGGAATCGCTGTTCCGCCAGACACGCGAGGATCTTTTGAGCCAGGGGATAGCTTCCCAGACCCCGACAATCACGGGAGCGCCGGCATTGGCGCGGTCTCCGGTGCCGCAGTTTTTCGACGCGCCCCCGGCGCTGGAAATCGCGGAGCTTTCCGCCCCGCCCGCGTTTGATGTCTACCTCGAGGTAAACAAATACCAGTTTCTCGCCGGAGAACAGATGCAGCTGGCGATTGAAAGCGAGCGGGCCGGGTATCTCTACATCTTCGATATCGATCCCGAACGGAAGGTCACGCAGCTGTTTCCCAACCGGTTCGAAGCGGATAACAAGCTCCCCGATTTCAGGCAGGTGAGGGTCCCCGGAGCACGGTCCCGCTACCAGTTCACCGCGGACAAACCCTATGGCGTCAGCACCATTGTTGCGGTTGTGACCCGCGAACCGTGGAATCAGCATTCCCGGCTGAATCTCCCCTCCAGCCTCGAGCCCCTGAATGAAGCCCAGGAAAAAGGGCTGCAGACCGGCCTTCGCGACCTGGTGGGAAGCGGCAGCTCGGAACCGGTGGAGTGGGCCTGCCAGAAGGTAACGGTGGAAGTGGTCGCGCTTCGGGCTGAAAGCGAGGCACCGTCGGTAACGGCACCGCCGGCGGCGAAGCCCGCGGCAACCGCAATCCCCACTCCGCCCCCCTCACAGGCGGCACAGTCATCCGTCCCGGCAGCGGCGGGTAGCGATCGGGCCGCCTCGGCGGATGACAGCGACATCACCTGGGAAGAACAGCAGGACTTGCCCCGCCTGCGTCCGGCCCTGTTTCGGAAACTCGAACAGTTGGCCGAACGATTTTCTCCGATATTCTGGCAGGATGTTTCCGGAGAGTCCGAGGGGAGATTCCGCCCCTGGAAGGATTTCTTCGTCCGGTACGACTTCGACCAGACCAGTGCCGGTCCAAATTGGCCTGCCCCGCCGGGATTCCAGGATGAAAACAAGCGGGTGCGCATTCGCTCGCTGGATGCCTGGCTCGACGCCGGCGCACGCCAGCTGGTTCAACAGTCCAAAGAAATGCCGGGAGTGTTCAAGGTTACGAATGCGCAGACCGGCGAAACCTCCATGCTGGACCTGCGCCCCTATGTTTATTGGACCGTTCTGACGACGCCGACCCATTACTTCTTCCACTATGCAGCCTTCAAGGCCGAGGATTGGAAACCGCTGTTCGGCCATCCCGGCGACCTGGAGGGCTGCACGATTATCGTGGATCGGAAGACCGAGAAAATGGTGGCCGCGCTCACGCTGGCTCACGACGATGTCCAGGAGGTGCGCGCCCTGGACGGCCAGAACGAATCCAACATCGAGGTCCTGATTGATCCCTCGCTGGCGACCCGGGACCTTGGCGCGGACGACAGCCGGCCGATTAACGGGCCGCTCGCCATGGACTCCGCCCGAGCCGGCGACCCGGCGCCCAAAGAGCACCAGGACATCTACAGCGAGACGCGCGGACATGGCCAGTATGGTCCATCCAAGATCCATCCGACGCGATATATCATCTATGCCAATTTTCTACCTGATGAGACCTGGAGGGCGCCCTCGTTCGACAAAGCCGATTACCGCACCAGCGACAAATTCAGCGAAGTAAGCACCAAATACAAATATAAACTGATTTACTTCGGATCCGGGCGCGAAACCGTCCCGGATCCCGGCGCCAAAACCCTTTGGAGCGAGTATCGCGACGTGTCCCGCTTTCCCGGGGGCGTGAACCCGCCCTGGTGCTGGCGCGATGATCTCTTTTTCCGCACCGGTTGGTGGAAGGATCCGCGCGTCATCCTCCAACTCGGCGACGGACAATACCGCATCAACCCTTATTTTGCGCCAGGAGAAGTTCGATGAGATTGCGTTTTCGTGGATGGCTGTTCCCCCTGCTGTTGGCCGTAACGGCGGCAGCACAGACACCGCAGGATGCCAAGCAGCGCGCCTTCAAGGTCGAGGAAAAACCCGAAGAAATTCTGCAGAAAGCCCCGGGTTTGAAGGAGCGTTATGCCCTGCTCATCGGTATCAGCAAGTACGCCAACCCGTCGCTGACGCTCAATTTTGCCGCGGCCGACGCCCAGGCACTGCAAAAGGTGCTCATCGATCCCGAGATCGGAGCCTACAAGCCGGATAATGTCCGCCTCCTGGTCGATGATCAGGCCACGCGCAAGAATATCGTCAGCGCCATGAACACCTGGCTGAAGAACCGGGTAACGGCCGACGACAGCGTGCTTATTTTCTATTCCGGCCACGGCGCGCTCGGCAACGCCAGCGAAGCCTTCTGGGTCACCTACGACGCCGACGCGGAAGATCTCGCGTCATCCGCGATCAGCAATCGGGAGATTTCCTCGGCCATCGCCGCCCTCCCCGCCAAACGGAAGATCACCCTGATCGATTCCTGTTTCAGCGAGGCGACCGCAAAAAAATACCGTGCCCTGGTGCCAACGAACGTCTTCGATGAGTTCAAGGGGACGGGGGTGGTGACCATCACGGCTTCGACCGGACAGCAGAAATCGGTCGAAGTTGGCGGCCACGGCGCCTTCACCTATCACCTGTTGGACGCTTTGGGCGGCAAGGGAGACGCTAATTCGAACGGCGTCGTCGAGCTCGATGAGATCTGGACCTACCTGAACGACCGCGTCCAGAAGACCGCGGCGGATGCCGGCAACAAGCAGACACCGGTGTTCATGGCCGAGCGGATGGAGCACGGCTTCCCGGTCACACTCAATCCCGCCAGTTCCGCCGAGCCGGTGCTGGCCAGCCTGAAGTCGATGTACAGCAACGGCGAGATCAGCCTGGACGAAATGGCCGAAGCCGAGCGCCTGCTCCTGCAGCGGCAGGGAAACGCCGAGTTGCGCAATCTTTACAAGGGACTGGCGGAAAAGGCCATCAGCATTGAATATTTCCGCCAACTGAAGTCCATCGTGAGCGCGGGCTCAGGGGCCGCAGCCGGGAAGCCCGCGGAAGCCTTCCGTGCTCCGGGGCCGGGTGGCGGCGGCGTACCCGCCGCCGGCGCAGCCCCGGGCGCCACCGGAGCCGAACTCGAGGCCTTCAATGTTGCCGAAGCCGTCGGCACGTTCGAAGCCTGGCTGCGTTACCTGCAGCAATTCCCACAGGGCTACCTGGTCGGCTCGGCGCGCACCCGCCTCGAAGAAATGGATAAAAAGAAAGCTGAACAGGGAGCCTATGACCTGGCCCGGCAGGTTGACAGCGAGAAAACCTGGCAGCAGTTCCTGTCGCTCCACCCGGCCGGACCCCACACCGGGGAAGCCGAACGGCGCGTCGCGGATCTGCGCCAGAAGCGGGAAAGCGAAATGAACGCCTTCCGCCTGGCGGAATCCAAAAACGCCGAATCCGCCTGGAAGCGATTCCTCGATGAATACCCGACTGGACAGTTCGCCGCCATCGCCGAGGACCGGCTCGAGACCATGAAGAAGGTGGCCCAGGAAAAAGAAGACAATGCCTACGCACGCGCCATGCGCAACAACACCATCGAGGACTGGGATCGTTACATCGGCGAGTACGCCACCGGGCGATTCATCGACGACGCCATGAAGCGACGTGCGGAGCTGTTCAAAAAGCTCGAGGCCGATCGAGAGGCCAAGGCCGAAAACGACCTGTACACGGCCGCCGTCAAGGCTGACAACCTCGAGAGCTGGGGGGCATATGCGGCCAAATACACCAAGGGTCCGCGCGCGGAAGAGGCTCTCAAGCGCGTCGAGCAGCTGAAATGGGTTCAATTCGCCAATATGGTCCCCGTTCCGGCGGGCCAGTTTACCATGGGCTCCGAAGCCAGGAATGACTCCAAGCCGCCTCACCGGGTGGAACTGGACGGTTTCCTGATCGGGCGCGGCGAAGTCACAAACGCCCAGTATTTCAAGTTCATGAGCGAATCGAATCATCCACGGCCGCCGGATCCATCATTCATCAAAAACTACCTGACCGGAAACCCGGAACTCCCCGTACTCGGCATCACCTATGACGATGCCATGGCATATTGCAAGTGGCTCAGCGAGAAGACCGGCGCCACGGTCCGCCTGCCCACCGAGGCCGAGTGGGAGTATGCGGCATCGGGCGGCAAACCCGGAATGCTGTACCCCTGGGGTGTCGAAAAACCCCGCGCCAAGGCTCGCTACAAAGACAATACGCCGAATGGCCCGAAAACCGTCGTTGCCAAAATGTTTCCCCCATCAGCGTTCGGCCTGCTCAACATGAGCGGCAACGCCTCGGAATGGGTGATGGATTATTATTCGGAGGCCTACTATAAGGGTTCGCCCGCCAAAAACCCTCCGGGGCCCGCTTCCGGGAGGGAACGCGTAATCCGGGGCGGCAGCTGGAAATCGGGAGAAGAAGAGCTCCAGCTGGCAAGGCGCGACAAGCTGAACCCAACCCAGACAAGCGAGGAGGTCGGCTTCCGCATCGTGATCGAGGTGGCGCAGAAATAGATTCACCCGCTGTTCGGGTGGGGAGCCTCACCAAAAAGCTTCGGAGAAATGCGGACTAATACCTTGCCAGCAGTGACTGCACGATCTGAGTCAGTGCCCTGATCCTCAGTGTCTCTTCCGGCAGCGCCCGTGCCGAGCGCATTCCCGCATTGAAATCATCCAACGCGCTCTGGACGATCAACACGACATGCAAATCGTCGGAAGGGTGGATCACGCCGGGGCGCTCGGCAGAGTCCTGCCCCCGACTTTTCTCTTCCTCCTGCATTTCATTCACCAGAATGAGCCCCGCCTTCAACAAAGTCGGGTCTACTTCTCCCTCGATCTGACGGGAGGCGGTGATAAGTGAGCGATACGAAGACGCCCGCTGCTGGAGATTGTCGAAAAGCGGCAGCAGACCTTGAGCCACGCCGAGCGCAACCGATGCCAGGTCAGGGTCCTGGGCATTCGCCATCTGTGCCAGGTTGATCAGAAGGGGGAAATGTTCCTTTTTGCGAAAGGTGTTGGCGAGCTTGCGGCGCACGGATTCCGGCTCAGTCTCGGCCTTGCCGCGCAGGGTGCGGAATACCTGGGAGGGATTGGGCGGGGGTTCGGCGGCATCGGGGCGATCGGGTGGAGGAGCGACGGAAGCGGGCAATCCCCCGCGCGCATTCAGCACGCTCGAGGACAACGAGATCAGCCTGGGGCCGACGGACATTTGCGAGGGGCTGAGCACGTTGTCGATTCCCCCGAGCTGCTCCAGCTTTTCACGCAGGCCCGGCACTGAATCCAGAAGCTTCAGAGCCAGCTCGGGCCGGTAGCTGAGGCCGCGGATCACATTCAGCGCGCTCGATTCGGAACCGGTCAGCACGATCCGCTCATCTCCCATTTGCATGATTTGTCCGGGCGTCTGGGTTGCACCCGGGCGGGACGATATATCCTGATAAGCCTGGAAAGCCTCGAAAAATCGTTCCGGGTACAGCCGGGCCAGTTCCCGAAGGAAATTCTCATATTCATAGTTCTTGCCCGCCTCAGGAGGACGATTCCCCATATCTGCAATCGCCTGATCCAGCACCTGCCGGGCTTTCTCCCGCTGGTTTGAGGAAATCAACGCCTGGGCCAGCTGGGCCCGGAGCGGCAGCGGCACAGAGCCCGCCTTTTGCAGTTGCTGCAGCTGCTCGTACACCTGATCCGGTGAATTATAGGCATTCTGGCTCAACATCCGGGTTCTGAATTCACTCTGCATTTGAGCCAGAGCCTGTTCCCCGGCGCTCCCAAGTCTCGCTGCCGGCGCCGGCCAGAGTTCCACGATCTGCATAGCCCTGTCGGGATTCTTCTCATACAGAAACGTCAGCAGTTGCTGCGCCTGGGCGGTATACTTGCGATACGAATCCAGCGTATCCGCCGATTGTGCCTGCCGGGAGATTTGGGAAATCATCAGCCCGATGGTCTCACCGGATTTTTTGGGATCGAGTTGGATCCAATAGCGGGCCAGCGAGGCATAGTCGTTCAGCACCGGCGGATCAGACCGTAGTGCCAGTTGGGTCGCTTCGTCCAGGGCCGTGCGCGCGTTGGCCAGCTGTTCCACGCTGATGCGCAACCTGTGTGCCGTCCGCTTGAGATCCTGCGGTTTGACTACCTCCACTCTCCCCACCTGATCCTGGGCATGGGAGGGTGACCAGAGCCATCCGACACAGCAGCAAAACAGGAGAATTCGGCGCAAATTCATAATGAACCTCGCGGGAATGGGTCTTGCTTAATTGGACGCTGCCGTTGTCCAAAGGTTCAAAATAATCGCCTTGGCTTGCCTTGTTCATGAAAAAAGGGTCGCAAGACGCCTCCGGACGCGGAAGAACGCGGATTGGCTCCGTGTCCCAAAAACGCTTTGCCCTGCGCAAAATCCGACACCACGTACTGCTGTTCATTTGCCTGCAAAAGGCATTCACGAATAATCCGGGCTAATCCACTACCGGCTCAAGCCGTTAGGTTGTGAGGGCGACTGAAAGTCGCCTGAAGGCCCCTGCGCTTCGTGTCAGCAGGTCGATTCCACATCCTGGAGCACTTGAACGGAATACACAGCGGACCAGTAAATCGCTCTTGCCAGGGGCGCAAAGTAAAAACCTGCTCAAAGCTTACCGTCTGCAAAGGCGGTGGGCTTAGACCTGGCGATGGAAGCTAAAGATAGTGCTCAAGGTGGGCTCGATAATACTTCAGCGTGCGGTCGAGCGCTTCACGCAGCGCTATGGCGGGCCGCCAGCCGAGAATAGACTCAATCCTGCTGAAGTTCGAATAGTAATCCCCGATATCGATTTTCTTCCGCTCGGGGGGGAATGGATGCACATGGTATTCGCCGCCGCCGTTGACTTCGAGGAACAGATCGGCGAGTTCCTTCAGGCTGATCGCGCAGTCGCCCCCCAGGTTCAGGACCAGGCCGTTGGCTTCCTCGTGCGCGGCCGCAAGCAGCAGGGCCTTCACGGCGTCGTCGACATATGTAAAATCACGCCGCTGTTCCCCGCTCCAGACCTCGAAGGGTTTCCCCTGCACCGCCAGACGGATCCACGTGCCCAGAAAGGTCTGGCGTGAGTCTTTGATCCGCATCCTGGGCCCGATGGTGTTGGTCAGACGCAAGGCGCAAGCTCTGATGCCGTAAACGTGGGAGTAGAGTATGTGATACCACTCACCCGCCATCTTGTTGATGCCGTTGACATCCACGGGATGCAGCAGATGTTTCTCATCCACGGGCAGGTATTCCGGTTTCCCGTATATTTGCCGGGTGCTCGCGAACACGATCTTGATGTCCGGGTTGTGCTTGCGGCACGCCTCGAGGATGGAGAGTTGCGCCCGGCAATTGATGTCCAGATCCGTATACGGATCCAGCATGGAGTCCGCATGACTGGTCTGGCCGGCAAGATTGAAGAGTATGTCCTGTCCCTGGACCAGGTAACTCATGCTGTATTCATCTCTTACATCCGAGATGTTGACGCGCACCCGGTCCTCGATGCCTGCGATGTTGAACAGGTTGCCTCCGTACTCGGGGACCAGGCTGTCCACAAGGGTAACCCTGCTGCCAAAATCCACGAGCTTCCGGGCAAGGTTGGACCCGATGAAACCGAGGCCGCCGGTAATCAAAACCCGCTTTTGATCAAACTTTTCCATATGCGCTCAACGAGGCGGCCGGGAAACTCCCGGCCATATGCCTGAGCTTCCGCAGGCAGAGGCGTGCCTCGAGGGGCTGGCAACGCCCGACCGCCGGCGCATGGCGCTGACCAACCTTCCCCTCAATTGCCTCCGCAACGGATCATCCGACTCCGGCTGCCTCCGCGAACGATAATAAACCACCGGAAGGAAACTGCCAACAACTCATGGGCGGGTCGATCTCATGGTTGCCGCCGGCTGACTTGCATGGTGTTGAGCCAATAAACAAGTAATTGTTTGCCAAATCAAATGGATGAAGAAGCAAAACGCAAGGGCGCAAGGACGCAAAGATCGACACTGAGCAACAGGCGTGGGCGCAGCGCTTCGCGCTGGCGCATCCTTGGGCGGGCCGCGGGAGAAAGCGCGGGCAGCGGCTACTCAGGAGGATTGCGCTTTCTCCCGCGGCTCGCCCAAGGATGCGGCCGAAGGCCGCCCATGCCCGCGAACCGAAAGGAATCTCTTTGCGTCCTTGCGTCTTTGCGTTCTGCTGTTCAGCATCGGCCAAACAGATGCAAAAACAAAAACGCCACGGATTGCACAGATTACACAGATTCAAAAAGTCTGATCGAGAATATTTTTTGACAAATCTGTGGAATCCGTGAAATCCGTGGCGTTTTTTTGATTTTCCATGGAGGGGCGCCTGCCGCCCGCTTTTCCTTGACATATCCCATTATTTCAAGGTATTTAGAGCGATCCGGCGGCGGTTGCCGCCGGTCACTCCCAGTTCCCGTTAACCCTTGGTGCGGCTGCAACATCTGGGCCGTCGCCGTGAGAAAAACGATGGCTATTATTCGTCCATTCCACGCCCTCAGACCCCAGCCGGCAAATGCCGATCGGGTTGCCGCCGTTCCCTATGATGTCGTCAACACCCAGGAGGCGCGGGCCCTGGCTGCAGGCAATCCGCTCAGCTTTCTGCATGTTTCCCGCGCGGAAATCGATCTGCCGGCCGATATCGATCCCTATTCGGAAGCGGTGTACCGGCGCGCAACCGAGAATTTCAACCAGCTTCGCGCATCGGCGCCGCTCGTCATTGAAGACGAAGCGGCGGTCTATTTTTACCGGCTGCGGATGGGGAACCATCTGCAGACTGGTCTCGCTGCATGCTTTTCGATCGACGAATACGATCGCGACCTGATCAAGAAGCACGAGCGCACCAGGCGCGACAAGGAAGATGATCGCACGCGCCACATCAGCACGCTCCGGGCGCAGACCGGCCCTGTATTCCTCACTTACCGCGCATCCGCGGGGATCAACGCAGTCGCCGAACGGGTGACGGGCGGCGCCCCGCTTTTCGACTTTGCGGCGGCGGACGGGGTCCAGCACACGATATGGAAGGTGAGCGGCGCGGATCTGTCCCTTCTGATAAATGCCGGGGCGGAGCTTCCCTGCCTGTACATCGCCGACGGGCACCATCGGGCCGCAAGCGCGGCGCGCACCAGAAGGCATCTTGCGGAACGGGAGCCTGGGGTGGCGCATGATGAGGCCGATTGGATGCTGGGCGTGGCGTTTCCTGACGACCAGACTCAGATCCTGCCTTATAATCGCATCGTGAGGGATCTGGCGGGACATACTCCCGAAGCGCTTTTGTCCGAACTCAAATCGCGGGTTGCCCCGAGCGACGGCGGGCCGAATCCGGCCCGCAAGGGTGAAGTCGCGATGTACCTGGGCGGCCGCTGGCACACGCTGCGCCTCAAGGGCCAGGAGGGGGACTCTGATGTGGGCAGCACGCTCGACGTCAGCCTGCTTCAGGATCAGGTGCTGGCGCCATTCCTGAAGATCGGCGATCAGCGCACCGACAAGCGGATCGACTTTATCGGCGGCATTCGCGGCACGCGCGAGCTTGAAACTCTCGTAAATGCCGGCAAGGCAGCAGTCGCGTTTTCCCTGTTCCCGGTGGGTGTCGACGACTTGATGCGGATCGCCGATGCGGGCGAAATCATGCCCCCCAAGTCAACCTGGTTCGAACCGAAGTTGCGCGACGGACTGCTCACGCACCTGATCTGATCCTCTTCGCGGGCGCGGGATCGGAGCCGCCTGCGGCAAGCCGGCGACCGGTGGTATTCGGGGTCCGTGTTGATAAACAATTCGAGCCGCAATGGCCTTGGTCGGGTTGCAGTAATCATAACCATTCATCAGAGGATGCACAGCCATGAAAGTTCTTGTTGCCGATAAGTTCGAGAAGAGTGGAATCGAGGGTTTGAAGGCGGCCGGGTGCGAGGTCCTGTATGAACCCGACTTGAAGGACGCGTCGCTGGCCGACGCCATTGGCAGGTCGGGCGCTGATGTTCTGGTGGTTCGGTCCACACAGATCACGGAGCCGATGCTCGACTCCGGGCGCCTCGCGCTGATCGTGCGGGCAGGCGCCGGATATAACACCATCGATGTCAAGGCAGCTTCCAGGCGCGGCATTTATGTGTCGAACTGTCCCGGGAAGAATTCGATTGCAGTCGCTGAACTGGCCTTCGGCCTGATCATAGCACTCGACCGCCGCATCCCCGACACGGTTGCCGAGCTGCGCGCCGGCAAGTGGAACAAGAAAGAGTACTCGAAAGCCAGAGGGCTTCACGGCCGGACGCTGGGTCTCCTGGGCTTCGGCAACATCGGCCAGGAAATGGCGAAACGCGCACAGGCCTTTGGGATGAACCTGGTCATCTGGAGCGAAATCGGCGTCGTGATCGGCCGCGACGGGCTCCCTATTGATCTTCCGATTCTGGTGCGCTTCCGGCCTGCCTCCGGGTCGCTAATCGAGCCGATCATCCAGGTGGTGAATACGCCTGCCGAGGTCGCCGAAAAGTGTGACATCCTGAGCGTACACCTGGCAGCCACCCCTCAGACCAAGGGGATTGTCAGCGCCGAGGTGCTCGATCGCCTGAAGCCGGGCAGCTATTTTATCAACACGGCACGCTCGGAGGTGGTCGACTACCAGGCGCTCGAACGGGTCGTAAAGGAGAAACAAATCCGCGTGGGCATCGACGTTTACCCGGGTGAGCCGGCGGCGGGCGCCGCCGATTTCGCATTTCCCCTGATCAATCTGCCGGGTGTTTACGGTTCACACCATATCGGCGCTTCCACGGACCAGGCACAGGAGGAGATTGCTCTCGAAACCGTCCGCATCATCAAGACATACAAACAGAAAGGCCTGGTTCCCAATGTGGTGAACCTGGCGCGGCAGAGTCCCGCCAGTCATTCCCTGATTGTCCGTCATCTCGACAAGCCCGGAGTGCTCGCAGCCGTTTTCGACCGGTTGCGCGATCAGTCGATCAACGCCCAGGAAACTGAAAACATCATCTTTGAAGGCGCACAGGCTGCCGTGGCCCGCATCAATCTGGACGGGGCGCCCTCAATGGAACTGCTGGAATCCATCAAGAAGGGGTGCCCAGATATACTCGACCTGCAGCTCGTGGAGCTGGGCGCCTCCGCGGACGCCTAGCCCGCGGTCTACGGCAAAATGGCGAGGGTCCCCAAGGTCGGCGGCGCCGCAAATCGGCCAACCGCGCAACCGCCGCCGCGGGACTTCCCCGTTTGACTCAATCATGACTTTATTCAATGAATCTTCCTGAGGAGCGAATCATGGAAACCACCAAGCGTGTTTATAATTTTGCGGCCGGGCCGGCCGTCCTGCCACTGCCGGTCCTGGAAGAGGCTCAGCGCGATCTTGTGGCATTGCCCGGCGTGGGCATGTCCATCCTCGAGATCAGCCACCGCTCCAAGACCTTTGAAGCCGTCATCCAGGAATGCGAGGCGAACATCCGAAAACTCGCCGGCATCCCAGAGAATTACCACGTACTGTTCCTCCAGGGGGGCGCCACCCTGCAGTTTTCCATGGTTCCGTTGAACCTGCTGGCAGCGGGCGAGACCGCAGACTATGTCATCACCGGGGCCTGGTCGAAGAAGGCACTCAAGGAGTCCAAAAAGGTCGGAGCGGTTCAGGTAGCCTTTACCAGCGAAACCGATAATTTCGCACGCGCTCCCCGGCAGCAGGAATTGAAGCTCACGCCGAACGCGGCCTACGTGCACCTGACCAGCAACGAAACGATCCACGGCGTGGAGTTCCACGCGCTGCCGGATGTCGGTGGTGTTCCACTTGTCGTCGATACATCGTCACATATGCTCAGCCGGCCGCTGGATATCCCCAAATACGCCATGATCTATGCCGGGGCGCAGAAAAATATCGGCCCCTCCGGCTGCACGCTCGTGATCCTGCGGGATGACATATTGAAAAAAGCCAAGGCCAATCCGGCATACGAAAAATTGCCGATCATGCTGCAATATGGCCCGCATGTCGAAGACAAGTCGCTCCACAACACCCCGCCGGTATTCCCGATCTACATCATGAACCTGGTCAGCCGCTGGCTGCTCAAACTCGGCGGTCTGGCAGCCATGGAGAAGATCAACATGCGCAAGGCTGAGAAACTGTACGTCGAGATTGACCGGACCGGTTTCTATCGCGGCCATGCCCAAAAGGAAGACCGTTCGCGCATGAACGTGACCTTCCGCCTGCCGAACGAAGATCTGGAGGCGAAATTCGTGAAGGAATCCAAAGCTGCGGGGCTCGATGGGCTGAAGGGGCATCGCTCGGTCGGCGGCCTGCGGGCCTCGATTTACAATGCCTTCCCCGAAAAAGGTGTGGACGCTCTTGTCGCCTTCATGAAGGAGTTCGAAAAGAACAAGGGTTGAGTTTGGCAGGCTGGGTCTGAAGGGTGCCGGGATGGTTGGCAGGAAGTTGATGGCACGTAATATCCCGGCTGTGCTATGCTGCGCCCATATAATGGAGAACATCATGAGCCGATACGCAATCCACGTGTTTTGCGACGATTGCTCCGCTCCTCACTACATGGGCCTTTCGGTCGTGCTTATCGACGGCCCCCCGCAGAGAGCGAGCATCGCCGATCACTACGCCGGCAAGACCGTGCCGGCAATTCTCACCCTCATGCTTCGCAATCCTGTGAAGTGCCCCAAAACCGGCAAGATGTTCCAGCAGGCGGACAGCAAGCACATTTATATCGAGCCGACGCTTGGGTGACGGCATCCGCCGCGGACAATTCTAATGCCGGGAGGCCCTGGACCTGCCGGTATTGACCGGTTAGCGGCCCATCAACCGGCTCATCCGCTCCGCCAGCAAGTTGCCCCGCAGACCATCACCTGCGGCAGCGATGCGCCCGTTTGCATCCACAAGAATGACCCTGGGGATATCCAGCACCTCAAATAAGCCGGCCGCCCTGCTCCCCGCCCTGAGTTCGTCGCGACCCAGAAACCCTTGAAACCAGGGCATCTTCCATCGTCCTTCCCGGAATCTTCGGACATCGTCGGGCGAGGTGTCGTACGAGAGACTGAGGATGGCGAAGCCGTCTTTCCGGTATCGCTCATAAAGTCGATGCAGCGATTCCATCTCGGCGACACTTGCCTTCGACCAAGTCGCCCAAAAAACGATGAGGTAGGCTTTGCCCTTAAAGGTTTCATTGGTGACTATCTTGGCGGGATCGTCGAGGGAGACGAACGAGAACTCGGGGATGCTCTTCCCACCCGCAATGCGCAGCTCGGGTGGCCGGGATTTCACCCGTTGGCCGGCGGGCAGATCGGCGAAATCCGTGGTCAGGCGCCGATAATATTCCCGAGCACTTTCCAGAGCGAGGGATGTCATCGCCTCACCGTACGCTTGTTCCAGAACCAGCGCCCGAAACTCCCGGGACGGATGCGTGTTCATGACCGACTCGAGATACTCGTGGTGTGGGGCCAGGCCTCCGGCCAGTTTGAGGGTCTCGAAGAGAAGATAGCCAGGAGCCAGTTCCCAAAGCAGGGAGTCCGGCGGAATCGCCGCCAGGGCCTGTCTGGCCACCTCCGCGTCGATCTCCTTCGCACGCCAATGCCTGAGGTCGAGCAGGGAGAGGAACAGCATCTGG
Organism: Terriglobia bacterium; assembly: GCA_963824985.1. Lineage (GTDB taxonomy): Bacteria > Acidobacteriota > UBA6911 > UBA6911 > UBA6911 > JAFNAG01. The sequence goes on along the minus strand of CAWGRQ010000002.1, from coordinate 150,909 downwards.
CGGAGATAAGGATCATTTTCGTCCGGCAGCCGTTTTTTCAGTTCGGCGATTGACCGCGACCAGTCGTACTGGAAATCACGACTATTGTTGCCAAACCGGGTAAACTGCGCCAACGCACGGGAATATTCTTCCTGGCGCTTCCTCATTTCGACGTCAAGCAAGGCGAGGCGCGCCATTTGGGAGTTGCCGTCGACAAACGTGACGCCCCCTACGGGGCCGCCGCGGGGAAGACTGGCGGGATCGAAGACGATGCGCACCCTGCCGTTCCGGATTGCAAGTCGCGACACGAAATTGCCCCCGGGATCGGAGGCGATTGAGTCAAACTGCGGCCCGGGAACCGAACGCGTGCTCCCTTTTATCAGGCCTACCAGCCGGTAGCCCAAGGTTTCTCCTGAGAGATTGCCCAGCTCGGTCGCATAGGTTCCGTCCGGTTGCTTCACCATGAGCGCGTAGCCGTCGGTACGCGAGAACTGGTTAAAATCTCCTATTACCATGATTTCCCGGATCTCGGCCTCCCATTCGTAGGGCGCGAGGCGGACGTCGAGGCGGATGCCTGACGGCTTTGCCAGAATCAGCGGTATGGAGAAGGGACTGTGCATGGCCCCGGCAAAGCTCAGCCGGACGACACCGGTTTGCGATATGCGGATGGAAAATGAGCCATCGCGCGCCGTTTCCAAACGGTCGGGGGTGTCGGAGCGGCCGGGCGCGTACACATCCACTCGCGCCAGAGCCGGCGCCTTCCCCCCATAGCCGGTGACCTTTCCCGTCACCAGGGTTGCCGGGGCATTTGCGCTCCCCACGGAAGGCGTTGACGGCCGTTCTCCGCAGGCCCCCATCAAACCCAGACACAGCGCCAGCAGCAAAGCTCTTTTCATCCTCAACTCACTCCTGTCCCACCGCGCATGTTATATGCAGCGGCTCGATCTGGCAAGACAAGCACCGTGGCCAACTTTGCACGGGCGCTTTCCGCACCATCTGCAGTACCATATCCGCAGCGGGAATTCCTGGGATTTCCCGCCACTGATCGAACGATAAGACACAGAGGATCCAGCGGACGCTTTTTCGACCTGACGGCAACGGAGAGGAGGAGGGCGATGGACCAGCAAACCATGGAACAGAGAAATCGGGTCGCTCAGTGGGCCTTTGACACCAGCCCGCTTTTGGGCAGATTCCACCTGTGGCTGGAGGATGTCGACGTGGAATGGATCCGCGGCGGGCAGGAAGCGAGATTGAGCGACAGCATCTCCTTCGTGGACGACAAAATGGAGCGGATGTTCATGATGACCGCTGCGGTAACGGCATTGGGTACGCAGCTGTTCGGACGGTACGGCGAGGGCCGCCGGCTCGACAAGAAGGGTTTGAACCAGGTAAAGAAGGACGCCGACGCGATTTCCGCATACGCCATGAGCGAGTCTCTTTGGTATTTGTCCCGTTCCCTCCCGGAGAATCACGCGATCATGGTCTGCCTGGGGGAAGGTTTGATGCCCAAGGCCGGGGAAACGCCGGAAATGGGATCCAATCCGCTGCTGGGTTTCGGCAGAGTATACGCAAGGCCCCAGGTGGCCCGTTTCCTGGAGGTCAGAATTCACCAGCTGATCAATTCCACCCGGTACACCTGGGACGATTTCCATCGAGATATCAACGACGCCGGGATCACCGTGTGGGGTACGGCGATTGACACACTCGAAAATACGTCCCGGTTCGCGCAGGGAGCCGCGACCGGGCCGATGACCGTGCTTCATGTTTTTGACCAGCCCCTGTGCATCACCAAGCCCTATGAAGGTTACATGGGGAACCTCGTCCTGCCGCGCAAAGTCGTGGATGATGCGGTCGCCCAGTCTCTGTTGATCAACTTCTTCACGCCGCGGATCAAAGTACTCCAGTCGATCGGCCTCAGCTATCCAGGCATCAGGAATGAAAATGTGCACGTGTGGACGTTGCGCGGCAAGAGTCGCGAAACCCGCATCGGCAAGCTGTGGCAGGAGTGGCAGTCCTTGGGGGTCGACTTGATAGAGGACGGCTGGGAGCTGCCCAACGGGCATAAGGTGTTTACGGAATCGGGAACCTATGCCCCGTCCTTTCAGGTGGGAACATGGAAGGACGGCAAGGGTGAGCTCCATGTGTTCATCGTGGACGGCTATGCGGCATCGGCCGAGGGAATGCAGGCGGCCAGCCTGTATCCGATCCTCGGGCTCGATGTGTCCCTCGCCGTGTTTTCGTCGACATTCGAATTGAGTTATGATCGCGAGCCCCTCATCATGACCCTGGATCCGAATGCTCCGGACTTCGGAGATCAACTGGGCAAGATCTTTGACAAAAAACTCGATGCGAGCACCATCGAGCGCTATCGCACCAATATCCTGCAGGCGAAAACAGCCGGGATACCTTTGAAGAAGGGGACTCTCGCCGCAGACGATTTTTTCCCCCACAAAAAGTGGAATGTCATGGCCCTTTCGGGGTACATGCTCCCGGATCCCTACACAGGGGCTCCCGGGATCCGTCAATTGGCAGATGATACTTTCAAAGTGACCGTGCGCCTGTCGACGACCCGGGGCGATCAACGGACGGGCTTCACCCTTCGCCTCCTGGAGCCGCTCCCGAAAAGCCGGCTGATTTTCAACCCGCTGCTCAACCGGTTTCTTCGTGGAGAGGATTTCAAGGAGCGCAGAGTGACCATCTCGGACTCAGGCAGGATTCGGAACGAACTGCAGACCCTCTGCACGGAGGCTCTTGAGTATTTTGGGGATAACGGCATCAGACTTCACTTCAAGAGGATTCCCCATGACGTGATTCCGCTGGAAGATCAGGTGAAACTCCGTGAGATCCTCGAGTGGTACAAGGCCAATCACCCGATCTGGTTTCGGTGGCTCGAACTCGGCTCCTGTTTAGCCGATGCTTAACTGCAGAACCCAAAGACGCAAGGCCGCAAAGGGAAATTGGGAATGTTCAGTCCGGCGGCTCGACACCAAGGAGATGACGCACAAAAAAGTCATTCCGCCTGCGATCCGAATACTCTCCGCCGGCGCCATGCTCTCCTCCCGGCACAACGAGGAGGTCGAAGTGCTTCTTTGCTTTGATCAGGGCGTTCACCACCTGGTAGGTGGAAGCGGGGTCGACATTGGTGTCCAGTTCGCCGACCACCAGCAACAGCTTGCCCTGAAGCTTGTAAGCGTTTTCGACGTTTGAGGCGGCGGCGTATTCGGGCCCGACCGGATATCCCATCCATTGCTCGTTCCACCAGATCTTGTCCAGGCGATTGTCGTGACAGCCGGAATTCGAAACCGCCACAGTATAGAATTCCGGGTGAAACAGCAGGGCGCCCATGGAGTTCTGCCCGCCGGCGGAAGTGCCAAAGATCCCGACTCGCGAGATGTCGTAATACGGATATTTCCTGCCAACCGCCTCATGCCACAGAATTCGATCGGGAAATCCGCCATCGCCCAGATTTTTCCAGGCGACGTCGTGGAAAGCCTTGGACCGATTGCTGGTCCCCATGCCGTCAATCTGCACGACGATGAAACCGAGTTCGGCGAGTGATTGCATGGGATTGTAAGCGCTGAAGGTCTTGGGTACAAAGGAATCCTGGGGGCCGGCGTAGATGTACTCAATGACCGGGTACTTCCGCGATGGATTCAGGTTCCGCGGCCTGAAGATGACGCCCCAGATGTCGGTCGTGTCGTCTCTGCCCTTGGCCGTAAACACCTCCGGCCCGAACCAGCCGGATTTTACCAGGTCCTGCATGTCCGCGTGTTCAACCTCCATGACCAGTTTCTGGTCAATTGTGCGGCGGAGTTCCAGCACGGGGGGCAGATCAATCCGAGAGTAACTGTCGACATAATACATCATGTCCGCGGAAAAGCTGGTCGTCCCCCCGAATGCACTCCCGCTCCCGCCGGCACCCCTGCCGCCCGAAGTAAAGTAGATGGCATGATTCCCGTTCTCCTGGGTGAACGCCACCAGTCCCGTACCGTCGAAATTGATCCGATAATAATGAACCAGATACGGGTCCTTGCCTGCGGTCATCCCGCTCGCTCGAAACCAGATCTGCCGCCTGCCCTCATCCACACGGTCTATTCCGCGCACGACCCAAGGCCCTCGGGTGATCTGATTCTTGACCGTCCCGGCGCTGCCGTCATACAGGTACAGGTGATTCCAGCCATCCCGCTCCGACATCCAGATGATCTCCTTACCGTCGTTCAGGTCGAAGCGGAATCGTTTCCTCGAGTAACAGAAGAACGTCGGCATTTCTTCGCTGATCAGGGCGTGGGTCCGGCCGCTCGCGGCATCCACCTCGATCACGCGGTAGACCTGGTGGCCCCGCTGATTGAACTCGAAGGTGAAAGCCCGGCTGTCACGCCACCATCGGATCTGGCTGTTCGCGAACGGGTTCCGGAAGAGCCGGTTGTCGATCGGGACCCGCTTCTTCTCCGCCACAAGAAACAGAACGGGCATGTTGACGTCGATGACGTCCCCCGGCTTGTTATATTGAATCGTCGAGTACTTGGGCTGGATCTGGTCGGATGGGGAGGATTCAACGTAGTGGACCAGCCGCCGGTACCCTATCCTGGTGCGGAACGCCGCCAGCTTTCTCGAGTCGGGCGACCACCGCAGGTTCAAGGAATAGTAGTCGGCCTCGGATCCATCCCAGCTCAACTGAAATTCCCTCCCGTCGTCCCGCCCACGCAGCCACACGTTGAAGTTTCGGATGAAGGCTTCCAGACCTCCATCCGGGGAAATCATCGATTGTTGTTCCTCCGGCAATGCGCCCGCTCTGGCCGGCGGTATTCCAATGGCCAGGTCACCGGTTCCCGGCAACGGTTCCGCGGCGGCGGCTCTGGCACAGATATAGGAATAGAGCTCGCACTTCCAACGCGCGTTGGCGGCCTGGAATTCGATGGCCAGGTTGAAATCGACGAAGGAAAAGCCGGAGAACGGGAGAGTCCTGCCTGTGTATCGCTGCCCGGTGGCCGACGACAGCGACGAGGCCAGTTTCTCGTGATCGAAAGCGCGCTGCTTGCCGAGCGTATCCGCATCCACGATAAAGAACTCGTTTCCCCCTTTTACCGTCTTCCGGTACCAGAAACGGTGGCTCTGCTCCAGCCAGTTAACGCGCTCGACGCTGTCGTATACGAGTCCCTGGGTTTGAGCTCTCAGATTTCGTGCCCGTTCATAATCCGCCACCGTCCCCTGCGAACGCAGCAATGCCGGTGCCATCAGGAAGAGAACCACAATACCCAGTCTCCCCGGACAATTTCCCGAATTCATTATTCGCGGCGCCTCCACGGTAAACATGCGAAAGGATCCCCGACACAACTGCGGACCTACGAGCGGATTCGCGCTTGCCAGACATGCTGTGGCTGGAGACTCATTGAGGTCAATGTACAGGCGGTCACGGTCACAAGTCAACGAATATGACCCGCAAACCGAGCTCTTCAAGCCCGGCAGGTCTTATCCGGTGCGGGGATCGGGATCGGCGCCCTGGGAACACGGGCGTCTCGCCCGCATGTGCGCATGATTCCACAGACCATGCGCGCGGGACGCGCGCGGTCCCAGACTATTTTCGGAGCAGCTCCTTACGCGCCCGGGGCGCACCCTGTGACGCACGAAAATTACGATATCGCGCGCAGCGCCTTGGAGTGCGGCGCCACGGCGCCGCTTTCCAAGCAGGGAATGGTAAAAGCGGCGGCGTGCCCTGAACCTTATACGCATCTTGCATGCGACAGACAAACTGGCTGGAGGCGGGTGCCGGCCCTTGCGGGCCTCATTTCTCAACCACTCCCTACCCCGCGCTGACGCGCGGGTCTGGGTACTGCCGGCGCTTCGCGCCTGGATTTTGTGAGCATCGCGGCATGGCTCCTGATTTTGGCCACAGGTGATACGGGCGTTCGATTGACCCACGGACATGCATGCCCGAGGCCCGAAGCCGGCAGTACCCAGGCCCGGCCGTAAGGCCGGGAATGGGATGGCTCGGGAACGAGCGCCGACGGCGCGGCACAAAAACGTTTATTTTTGCCAGCATGAAGATGCGTATAAGGTTCAGGCCGTGCCGCCGCACTCCATGGCGCCTTCGGCGCTGGGCCCCAGGAAGGGACTGGGAATCTTTAGCCCCGCCTCGGCCGTACCGTCTAAAAGCTCATTTTTGAAACAGGGGCAAATTGATCCCGCCCCGAGGAGGCGTCAGGTTTTTGTCATCCCGGTCGTGCATGGAGCGGGGACGGCTACATCCTCTCCTGCGCCGTGCGCGCGATGATTTCCTCCTGGTGGTAAATGTCCAGATCGACGAAATAATCGCTGTATCCCGCCACGCGCACCAGCAGATCCCGGTAGTTGTCCGGATGTTTCTGGGCATCGCGCAGCGTCACGGCATCCACAACGTTGAACTGAATATGGTGGCCGTCTAGCCGAAAGTAGCTGCGGATCAGCGCTGCCATCTTGGCAAGTCCATCCTCCCCGGCAAGAACGCTGGGCAGGAATTTCTGATTCAAAAGCGTCCCGCCCGACTTGAACTGATCCATCTTGCCCAGTGACCGGATCACCGCCGTCGGTCCGCGCCGGTCGGCACCGTGGGAAGGAGACGTTCCGTCCGATTCCGGCAAGGCGGCCAAGCGGCCGTTGGCAGAAGCCCCGAGCTTCTTCCCGAAATAGATGTGGCAGGTCGTCGAGAGCATATCGAGATGGTGCTCGGTCCCCTTGGTGTTGGGCTTGCCGTCAATGGCATCGTACAGGGAGGCATACACACGCTGCATGATGCTGTCGGCATAGTCGTCATCGTTACCGAACGCCGGAGTCTTGTTCACAAGCGTCAGACGCAGGGCCTCTTCATCCCGGAAGTTATTGCGCAGCGCATCCAGGAGCCGACCCATCGGAATCGTGGCCTCCTCGAAGACGTGCCTCTTGATCGCCGAGAGGCTGTCGGTGATCGTTCCGATGCCGACGCACTGAATGTAATTAGTGTTATACCGCGGGCCTCCATCGTAGTAGTCCTTCCCCTTCCTGATGCAGTCATGGATGACCACCGAGAGGAAGGTCGCCGGCGCGTGGCGGGCGAACATGCGTTCGATGTAATTGTTGACCCGGATCTTCAGATCCACCACGAAGTGAAGTTGCCTGAGGAAGGCATCGTACAGCTCATCGAAGTTGTTGAAACCGCGCGGGTCCCCGGTCTTGAGGCCGATCTGCCTGCCTGTGAGGGGATCGACGCCGTCGTTCAGGGCCAATTCAAGAACTTTGGGGGTGTTGAAATACCCGGTCAGGACGTAGGCTTCCTTGCCGAAGCTGCCGGTCTCGATGCAGCCGCTGCACCCACCCTCGCGTGCATCCTCGACCGACTTTCCCAGGCGCATCTGTTCGGTGATGACTTCGTCGGCATTGAAAACCGAGGGGTAGCCATAGCCGTTACGAATCACGCGGCAAGCCGCCTTCAAGAAATGGTCCGGAGTTTTGCGGCTTAGCTGAATGTTGGCTTGAGGCTGAAGCAGATGCAATTCATCGATCACCTCCAGGATCAGGAACGAGACCTCGTTCACCGCGTCACTGCCATCCCGTTTCAGCCCGCCGAGATTGATATTGGTAAAATCGTTGTACGTTCCGCTTTCGGCAGCCGTGACCCCGACCTTCGGCGGCGCCGGATGATTGTTGAACTTGATCCACAGGCATGAAATCAGCTCTTTGGCCTGCTCCCGGGTCAGCGTCCCCGCCTCCAGGCCGCGCTCGTAAAACGGCCACAAATGCTGATCGAGGTGCCCGGGATTCATCGCATCCCAGCCATTGAGTTCCGTGATCGTGCCGAGGTGGACGAACCAGTACATCTGCAGCGCCTCCCACAGGTCGCGCGGCGCGTGGGCCGGCACCCAGCGGCAGACATCGGCGATCTTGAGCAGTTCCCGCCTCCAGACTTCGTCCGTTTCCTCGCGGGCCATGGTTTCCGCAAGCTCGGCGTACCGCTCGGCGAAAATAATCGCGGCGTCACAGGAGTGGTCCATCCCCTTCAGCTCCTCGGCCTTTTCGGTGGCTTCCGGATCGTTCAGGTAATCCAGGCCGGCCAGGCTGTTGGCAATTTCCCGCTTGAAGTCGAGCATCCCCTTTTCGTAGATCGTTCCGTCAAGCGTGGTGTGTCCGGGGGCGCGTTGTTCCATGAATTCCGTGAACATCCCCGCTTCGTAACAGGCCATCCATTCTTCCGGAATATTGCTGAACACCTTGGCCCGCATGCTGCGGTTCTGCCAGTAAGGGATCACCTTGCTTCGGTAAACCTCGATTGCCTCGGGCGGAACCGAGTAGGAGGTCATTTTCCGGGTGTTGAGAATTTCGAGGTCCTCGACCGTGTGGCAGTTCAACTCCGGGTAGGTCGACACCGACTTCGGGAAAGGCCCGCGCTCCCCGACAATCAGTTCGTCCCGGCCGATGTAAATCGTCTTGTTCGCGCACTGATGCTTGAAGTGCAGCCCTCTCATCACCGGAACCGAGTACTGGCCTTCGTACTTGAGATAGAAATCCGTCAGCAGTTCGGCGCGCTCGTGAGAGATCGACGGATTGGCATCATGACTGGACTGTCTGAGTTTGCGGACGCGATCGTTCATATTCACTGCCTCCAATGGTTACCACCAGGCCGCAACTGCTGAGCATGGCCGCAATATCCCGCAGATGGGCCGGGTCGGGAACGGGAACATGGCCAAGCCGATACGGAATTCCGAAACGCTGATACTTGCTGCGCGCGACGTCGTGATACGGCAGGATGTCGACGGAAAACACCCGGTGCAGTTTCTGCAAAAAACTTCCAAGCCGCTCCACATTGTGCCAATCATCGTTGATTCCCGGAATCAGGGGAAAGCGGATGCGGATCGGGACATCGCGGCATGAGAGCGCCCGCAGATTCTCGAGAATCGGCTCGTTACTCACACCCGTATATTCCCTGTGCAACTCCGGATCCATATGTTTCAAATCGTATAAAAAAAGATCCGTCTGGTCCGCAACCTTGAGAATGACATCCCTGCCGGCGTACCCGCAGGTGTCGACCGCGCGGTGAAGGTCCAGCCGCCCGCAGGCCTCGAGAAGTTCGAGCAGGAATGCAGGCTGCATCAGGGGTTCCCCGCCGGAAAAGGTCACCCCTCCTCCCGACTCATCGTAAAAGGAAACGTCCCTCTTTATCTCCCCCACGACCTCGGCCACGGTCATGGTCCGGCCGATAACCTCACGGGCCTCGGCCGGACAGGCATCGGCACACTCGAAGCATTGCCGGCACAATGCCGATTCGGTGACCACTTCATCATCGGTCATGGAAAGAGCGTGATTCGGACAGGCCGCCACACAGAGCCGGCATTGGATGCAGCGGCTGGACCGCATGGTCATGACCGGGTCCGGAGAGATACTTTCCGGATTGTGACACCACCAGCAGCGCAGCGGGCATCCCTGCAAAAAGACGGTCGTGCGGATGCCGGGACCATCGTGAATGGCATAGCGCTCAATATTGAAGACGTTACCGGAGACCAATCTACCCCTTCCCCACCCCCTGCCGGAGTGACTCAAAATGATACCACAGTCACGCTCCCAACGCGGTAATCCCAAGCTCGAGGAGTTCGATTGAAGGTGAGGGTCAATTCCGGGGAAATCAAAACAAAAACGCCACGGATTTCGCGGATGGTTCAGTCAATTCGGATGTTTGGAATCGCAAAAGTCCATCTAAACCATGCGTTTAGCGCTTTCGCACGGCCTGCCTGAACCAAAAGATTCTGCTGCGGAGGCAACAATTCCAGATCGGGTTCCCGGGCCGCCATGATCTTGGGAATCCGGTCTTCCAGCGTCACCTTCATCTTCTCATGGGCGCGGATGATGTCCGGATCGACCTGCCTTGCATCTGCAGGGCTGCACTCTTCATTATCAAATAAATCATCGGGTCCCGTGGAGAGGGCAGAGGCCTCCCCCCGGGTTTCCGTGTCTCCGGAAAAATTACAGACGCACCTCCGTGGTCCGGCCGTCGAATGCGACCGTACGGGTTTCCTTCCCGCCCGCCACGCGTACGACGATGGTCCGTCTCTGCGGCGGCAGCATGCGCGAGCCCCGGGCGAGGCGGAGAGTCAGGCGGCGCGGCGCATCCCGCCACGCCATCTCGATGCGCATCCACGCCCCGGTGCGATAAGCAAAGGTCTCGCCGTCATCCTCGTACAGAGCGGAAAGACCGTCCGCGCCCGGATAGATCACAAGCGTGAGCGGATCGTCGACCTTCTGGTCGGCGTATTGCCTGACAGGCCCGAGCGGCAGGATCGTCCCGGCACGCACGTGGAGAGGCATGGTTTCAAGATCGACCTTCCGCTCGATTTCACGCCCCCCTTCCAGGGCCTCCTCGGTCCAGAAATCGAACCATATGCCGCGCGGCAGGTAGAGGCGGCGGCTGGAGGCCGCCTTCTCGACCACAGGAGAAACCAGGAGGTCGCGCCCCCACAGATATTCGTCCCCGCTCCGGACGGCGGCCGGATCATCGGGATAGTGAAGCCAGAGCGCGCGCATGACCGGCAGGCCGCTGTCGCAGCACTCCCGCACCGCAGTGTAGGTATAAGGCAGCAGTCGATACCGCAGCTCCAGATATTTTCTGAGAATCGGCTCGACCTGAGCGTTCTTCAATTCTTCGGGATCAGGCTTGAATGAAGGCGATTCAGCCGCCGGGCCGCCGTCGCCGCCGTTCCACCCCCAGGGAAGGCGCAGGTGCCAGCGCCGGCCGTGCGCGCGGAACAGGGTGCAGAACGCACCGAACTGGAACCAGCGCACGTGCAGCTCGCCAGTGTATTCGGGCGTGGGTGAAAAACCGCCTATATCCGTGCCCCAATACGGAATTCCGGAAAGACCGGTATTGATGGCAACCGGCACGTGAGTGCGCAGCGTCTCCCATCGCGACTGCACGTCGCCCGACCAAAGGAACCCCGCGTACCGCTGCATGCCGGCATACCCGTTGCGATGCAGCGCGAAGGGGCGTTCGTTCGGCCGCCAAAGCTGAGATCCCTCCCAGTACATCCGGATGCGATTGAGGCGTGACGGCCCATCATACCCGTCCCCCTGATCCGGCCACCAGCCGTTTACACCCGCGTCGACGAGCGGCTTGTGATAAGGCCAATAGCAGGCCACATTGCGGCTCTCCGGCCAACGGTTTTCCGGGGTCCGGCCGCTGGGCACCGCATTTTGGGGATCGCAAGGCTCATGAACCGTCCCGGGTAAGAGGCGTCCCTCGATGACTATGTGCAGCACGGTCTTGAAATGTTTAGCGTGCAGGGCATCGATCATCCCCTTCGGGTCCGGAAAATTGCCGCTGTGCCAGGAGAACTCGCCGTTGCGCGTGTTCCATCCGGAAGGGCAGAATTCGGTGCCGAGATAAATCAGCGCGTCGCACGGCAGCTTCTTTTCCCGCATGGTGCTCGCCACGCCGAGGATTTCCTCCGGCCCTGCCAGCGTGCGGTGCGATTGCATGTACCCAAGCGTCCAGAGTGCGGGCATCTCCGCGAAGCCGGTGATGCGCGCATACTCCCGCATGATCCCGGCCGGGTCGGAGGAGGAGACGATGAAAACATCGAGCGGCAGGCCTTCCGGGGCGGGAGAGAACTTGCCCTCCGACCCGCTGAAATCAAAACCTCCGAGCGGGTAGTGAATGAACATGCCCCAGCCGTCCGTTCCCACCAGCCACTGGATCGGCACCCGGCTTCCGTGGGTGGCCAGCTGGTAGCCCCCCTGCCCGCTGCGCATCCGGTCCGCGGTCCCCTTGCGGTCAAATTGCGGGCCGCCCTGACCGAGCCCCAACAGCGGCCCGCGGCTCAGGAGGAACGTCATGCCCGGAGTCCGGGCATCCAGCGTCAGTTTCTGCACCGGCCGGCCGGCACGCGTCTCAACGTGAATCGTCGGCGGCTCGGCCGTGAACTTCACCACCAGGTCGCCGGATCGCACCGGCTGAAACCTGTCCGGTGCGCGGACGGAGGCCAGGCTGCGCGCATCCCCTTCACGCACGAGCGCGCCGTCAGAGGGAATGGGGCGAGCGCGCCCCTCGGCAATGGGCCTTACGGTGATGCGGACGGTTGAGGCCGAAACCGCGGAGACGGCTATTTCCACCGGCTTTCCGGCCACGATGATTTCCGAGGATTGGCCCCAGATGCTGCCGCGCGCCAGAATGACTCCGGCCCCGGCTTTGCCCAGCCGCTGCAACGCATCCCGGCGATCGAGTTTGTCCGCCATGGGACGCATGGTAGCCCTGCTGCGCGATTGAAGTCAAGAAACGCCGGTCTCCAATTAGAGCAAAAACATTGACATGGCCTCGGAGGTGTTTCAGGATGCAACGGAATTGCGATCCATCTGATTCATGATGGCGGGAGCCCATGCGATTTGGTTGCTGCAGCTGTATGATTTCTCCCTCGACCGACCCGATCGGCATCGAGTGGGTCGAGATGATGGCCGGAATCGGGTTCGACTATGTCGAACTCTCTTTGGCGGATCTCGCTGCCTTGCCGGAAAACGGATTCGCGGCGATCGTGCGGCGCATGGAGCGGTCGGGCATGAGATGCGAAGCATGCCACAATTTCTTCCCCTGTACCCTCCGGCTGACCGGAGGGGCGGCGAATCTGGATGCGGCGTTGGAGTATGCCCGCCTGGCCCTGGATCGCGCAGGCCGGCTGGGGGTGGACATCGTCGTGTTCGGCAGTTCGGGCGCGAAAAACATTCCCGAGGGTTTTTCCCGAGCCGCCGCCTGGGCGCAGCTGGTCGAACTGCTCCAGCGACTGGGCCCGATCGCGGCCCGGCACGGCATCACCATCGCCATCGAGCCGATCAGCCGGCCCGAATCCAATATCATCAACCTGGCCGCCGAGGGACTGCGGCTGGTCCGAGATGTTGATAACCCCAACATTCAACTCCTGATTGACTATTACCATTTTGCCCTGGAGCGGGAGGATCCCGCCGCGATCGTCGATGCGGGGCCGGCGATTCGCCATCTCCATTTCGCAAGTGCCGATGGACGGCGGTTTCCCGTGGAGGCGAACCCGCACCAAGCTCAGTTCCTTGAATGGATAAATGAGACCCGGTACGCGGGACGATGCAGCATCGAAGCCTCAACCCAGGACTTCAAGGCCGACGCCCCCCGGGCGCTCCGGATCCTTAAATCGTATTCCCGGGAGTAAATTGTATGCGAAAGAATCTTCAAGGCAGGAAACTCGGCATTATTCACGCGGCGCTGATCACGACGCGCGCCGTCCAGAAATACCTGGATGAGATCATCCCCGAGGTGGAGGTCGTGCACTGGGTGGATGACACGATTCAGAACACCAATTTCGCCTGCGAGCCCGGTACCATCCCCAAGAAGAACTATGCCAAGTTCGTGCAGGCGGCCCTGTCGCAGCAGGAATATGGTGTCGACCTGATCCTCCTCGCCTGCTCCACTTTCAATCGGGCGGCTGAGTATGCGCGTCCGATGATCGAAACCCGCATGCTGCAGATCGACCGGCCGATGATGGATCTGGCCGTTCAGGACGGGAATCGGATCGGCCTGCTGGCCACCGTCCCGACGACGGTGCCCGCTTCCGAGCGGTTGCTGCATCTGGCGGCCGAAGAGGCGGGAAAGGCCATCGAGGTAAGGCTTCGCCTCTGCAGTGAGGCCTTCCAGGTTCTGAAGGCCGGCAATCCTGAAAAGCACAACGACATGCTGCTCGAGGAAATCAACACACTGTCGGGCGAAGTGGATGCCATCGTCATGGCCCAGGTCTCTATGACCGCTCTGGAACCTCGGCTCACGCAAACAACAATACCGGTTTACAACAGCGGGCGCACGGCTTTTAACCGGATCCGACAAATCCTGGAGGCCATTGGGTGAATGTCATGATCCAGCCGACACGCGACATCCGGGAGCTCGAGCGCATCGCGGCCCGGCTCCGCCTGCACATCGTACAGATGGTGGGGGTGGGACAGAGGGGGCACCTGGGAGGGTCCTGTTCCGCCGCCGACATTGTTACCGCATTATATTTTGCGAAGATGCGTCATGACCCGGGCAACCCGGAATGGCCGGATCGCGATCGCTTTCTGCTCAGCAAGGGTCACAGCGCGTTGGTCCAATATGCGGCTCTTGCCGAGTGGGGGTACTTCCCGAAACAGGAGCTGAACCGGGTCAAGAGGCTGGGCGCCATGCTCCAGGGCCATCCCGAGCGGCGTAAGACGCCGGGGATCGAAGCCAACACCGGATCGCTCGGCCAGGGGATCTCGATCGCGTGCGGCATGGCCGCCGGTCTCAAGCTGGACGGCCGGAACAGCCGGGTCTATTGCATCCTCGGAGACGGAGAGATGGCCGAGGGCCAGGTTTGGGAGGCCGCCCATGCCGCGGCATTCTATAAGCTGGATAATCTGGTCGCGATTCTCGATTGCAACGGGCTCATGGCTACCGGCCCCATCATCAAACGGTACAACACCGCCCCGTATGCCGACAAATGGCGGGCCTTCGGCTGGCGGGTTCAGGAAATCGACGGGCACAACATGGGCGCGATCCTCCAGGCGCTCGATGATACCGAGGAGAGCCGGGAACAGCCGGTCATGATCATCGCGCAAACCATCAAGGGGGCAAAGATATCATTCGCCGAAAACCGCCCGGAATTTCACAACGGCATCCTGAGTGAAGAACAGTTCGCGCAGGCGTGCAGGGAATTGAATGCACAGATCGCGGCACTGGGGATCACGCCAACCGAAGGACAATAGCCTCATGAACATGCAGAATCCAAGGGAAGTGTATGGTCGGACCCTGGTGGACATCGGGAGGGAAAATCCCGACATTGTCGTCCTGGAAGCCGATCTGGGCAAGTCGACCATGACCTGCTATTTCGAAGAGGCGTTTCCCGAACGATTCTTCGAAATGGGCATCGGTGAGGCGAACATGACATCTTTCGCCGCCGGCCTCTCGCTTACCGGAAAGATTCCGTTCACCAATTCCTTCTCCGTCTTTGCCGCCGGTCGCGCCTATGACCAGATCCGCCAGGGTATCTGCATCCCGAAGCTCAACGTCAAGATCATCGGCTCGAGCGCCGGCCTCTCCGATTATGGCGACGGCTCCTCCCACCAGACGGTCGAGGACGTCGCCATCATGCGGGCCATCCCCAACCTCACGGTTCTCGTCCCCGCGGACGCGATCGAAATCCGCAAAATGACGCGCGCGATCGCTGCCGGCCAGGGGCCGGTGTACATGCGCATCACACGCAACGATCTCCCCGATGTCACCCCAGAAAACCTGCCGTTCGCCATCGGACAACCGGTGCTGATACGCGACGGGGAGGATATCGTCGTTTTTGCCATGGGCCAGATGGTCTCCGAAGCCCTGGTGGCGGCCGAGGCGCTGCACTCCAGGGGAATCTCCATGCGCGTGGTGAATGTGAGCACCCTGAAGCCGGCGGATGAAGCGGCATTGCAGGATTGCGCCCGGGGAATGAGGGGCATCGTCACGGCCGAAGAACACTCCTTGATCGGCGGCCTGGCGAGCCTGATCACTTTTATCTTTCGCGGGCAGGACGTCCCGACCCGGTGCGTCGGAATCGAAGACTGTTTCGGTCAATCGGCGCATTCGTACCGGGAACTGCAGGAAGCCTACGGACTGACGGCAGAACATATCGCCGCGTCCGCGATGGAAATCCTGGCGGGCAAGCGACGCGCCGGCGCCTAGGGATCCCGGAGCTCGCGCATCTGCGCGCACCACTCATCATCACCGGTTCCCGACGCCGGCATGAACAGGTGGAAACCCGGCGGCATCTCAATCCAAGGCAGGCCCCGAACCGGAAGCCTGCAAATAGAACACCGTTGCTCGGTGGAGGCTATGAACTTCAGGATACCTCGCATGTCAATGCGCTGGTGGATCGCGCTTATGCTCTGTGCGGCGATCGCCATCAGCTATTTCGACCGACAGACGCTTTCCGTGGCCGTTGGCGAAATCCGGAAACAGATTCCCATCCCGGACGAGTCCTTTGCGCATCTGAACACGGCTTTCCTGATCACGTACGGACTGATGTACGTCATCGGCGGCAAGCTGATCGACGCGCTCGGGACCCGCCTTGGTTTCTTCCTGATCATGGTCTGGTGGTCGTTGGCCTGCGCCAGCCACGGACTCGCCACCAGTTTTGCCGCGCTGGCCGCCAGCCGGCTCATGCTGGGGATCGGCGAAGGGGGCGGCTTTCCGGCAGCCACGAAGGCCATGGCCGAATGGTTCCCGGTGAGCGAGCGCTCAACCGCGATGGGTATCATCAACGCCGGCACGGCCATAGGAGGCATCGTCGCTCCCCCTGCCATCGCCGCGATCCTGTCCTATGCGCGCTGGCCCTGGGTTTTCTACATCTCGGGCACAGCAGGACTCGCCTGGACAGCGTGGTGGCTGCGGTCGTACTACCCCCCGGCACGTCATCCCCGGATCTCCCGGGCCGAACAGGACCTGCTCCGGGAAGTCTCCGGCGGGAGCGGCCCGCAGGAGCCCGCCCTACCATGGCTGCGGCTTTTCAGGTTCTCTCAGGTATGGAGCCTCGTGTCGGCCAAGTTTCTTACCGATGCCGTCTGGTACTTTATCGCTTTCTGGCTGCCCAAATACCTGCTCGACACGCGCGGCTACGATGTCAAGCAGGTTGGCTATTATGCGTGGATCCCCTGGGCTGCCGCGGGAATCGGATGCCTGGTGGTCGGTTCGTTCTCGAGCTGGTTGATGCACCGCGGGCATTCTCTGAACCGGGCACGTAAAATCGCGCTCGGGGTCAGCGTATCCGTGATGCCATGCCTTCTGTTCGTCCCCGTGTTTTCGAATCGCTGGATCATCGTTCCCTTCGCCATTGCATATTTCGGGCAGCAGGCTTGGTCGACTCTGGTTATGACGCTTCCGGCGGACATCTTTCCGAAACGCGTGGTCGGGGCGGTAGCCGGCCTGGTCGGCTTCGGCGGCGCCATGGGCGGGATCGTTTTTGGCGAGCTGGCCGGCCAGATGCTGAAGCACGGTACCGGGTATGGGCCCGTGTTCATGATCGCCGGAACCCTGCATGTGCTCGCGTTTCTGTTGATCCTGGCGACGATTCGTGAGGTTCGCCCGATGGAAATCACGGCGTCAGGCGGGGAATAGGAAGAAGGCTTTCAGGACGCGGATCGGATCCGTTCATCCGCGTTCTTCCGTGTCCTGAAATGTCTTGAGATACTCTCTTCACGCATAAAGCAGCCTCTCACGCGCCTGCGGCGCATCCGGTGACGCATGAAACGGTTATGCCTCTCTGTTGGCAATTGTCGGGGTCGGAATCGCAATCGCTATCGGCTTTTTCGGACTGGGAAGGCTGATTGGGACTGCGATTGCGACCCCGATGCCGATTCCGACCACGAAGGTTGTCGCCATTCCCGCTGTTTTCGGAGCAGTCCCTCACGCGCCTCGCGGCGCACCCGGTGACGCATGAAGATCTTTTGGCTTTGCGACTTTGCGTCTTGGCGTCCTTGCGTTGATCTTTTTTAACGCAATGACGCAAGGGCGCGAGGGCGCAAAGAGCTATTTTCGGAGCGAGTTAATGCGGATCTCGACTCGCTTTCTCAACGCTGCTCCTGCCGGATGACTTCGATCACCTCGACCTCATAGACCAACATCGTGTTGGGAGAAATGTGGAAACGCTTCTGGCCAGGCTTTTCTTTTTCATAAAAACCTGAGGTGCCGTATGCCTGCTCTGCGGGAACGATGAGGATGCGCTTCTCCCCCGACTTCATCCGGGCTACGGCGGCATCGAATCCGCGGTTGACCGACCCCTTGCCGACTTCAAGCTCGAAAGGTTCGGGCCGGTCCCCAAATGCCGGCTTCCCCCCTTCGGCGGTGCTCACGAAGCGCAGGTCATAGAGTGATTTTCCCGAGTAGGAGACCTTCAGCCTGGCGCCCGGTCCCGGATCCTCACCTGAACCTTCGCGCACGACGATATATCTGACACCATTGTCAGAGGCGATGGCTCCCGGCCAATTGCGGCGGACGGCATCCTCTTCCTGGACCTTCTTTTGGGCTTCGGCCTGTTGCACATGCACCTTGGCGTCGGCAACCATCGCCTGGAACGACTCGGTTGTGGGCCGGAACCTGTCGGCATCCGGGCCGACGCGCAGAATCTTCATCGAGCGCACCTCATCCCCCTGAACGATGGCAAACACGACATCCATGCCTTCCACAACCTGGCCGAACACCGTGTAGTCGCCATTCAGATAAGAGCGATCCCCGAGCGTAATGCACCACTGGCTGGCATTGGTGTGAGGCCCGGAATTTGCCATATTCAGCATGCCGGCCCGATCGTGGTTGAGTTCCGGGAGGCGTATCTCGTTCGGGAACTGATACCCCGGGCCCTGGGACTTTCCCGCGGCCGGGATGCCGGTCTGAATGACATGTCCCGGCACAACCCGATGGAACTTCGTGCCATCGAAATATGGAGTGCCTTCGGGAAGCGCAGCATTCCTGATCGTCCCTTCTGCGAGCCCGACAAAATTGGCCGCCGTCATAGGGGTCCTTCTGAAATCGAGCTGCAGAACAATCAACCCCTTGTTTGTGATCACTTCCGCATATAGGCCGTCCGCATATTTCCGGGATTCACCCTGCAGTCCCAGAATCGCCGACAGCACCAGAATTGACATCACCCAGTGGGAATGCACCTTCATTGAATCTCCTCCCCCGAAAAAAGGGGACACTCCGAATTTATCGCTATTTCATTGTAAACAAGCGCATTACAAATTAATTCGGAATGTCCCCTTTTTCGGAGTCATTTGTTGTTTTGGCGGGGCAGCCAGACGGTCATTTCGCTCCGTCCCCGGTTGGCCCAGGCATAATAGGGAATGGCGACGAAGTCCTTTTCACCGGCCGATAAGACCTTCCCCGAAGCGTCGCGTTCCAGGATCGCAGCCTTGCCTTTAAACACTTCAACACCCTGGAGCAAGGCGGGCAGAAAAGCGGCATCCAGTCTGGCCGCATCGGGCAGGGCTAGGTTTAAAGCATGGCCGTCGTTGTCCGGTCCTTCCAAACAGTAGACCACGGGTCCCCTTTGTAGGGCGGCCTTGCCGGCATCATCTTGCACTGACTCATGACGGCACAGGTCTCAGTGTAGGCCGAGGCGTTCGGCAGTTCGTAGGGGTTTCCGAACGCCTCGGATGTCCCACGCGCGCCGACGCCGCCCGTGAGATAGAGATGCTTTCCGGCGACACTCTCCCAGAGGCGGTCAATCGCCTTGACGTATTCCGGGTGGCCCCCAAGTGCCGCCACATCCGCCATGCCGGCATACAGGTACATGGCACGCACGGCATGTCCCACGGCTTCCTCCTGCTCAAGTACCGGCTTGTGGTCCTGCATGTACTCCTATTAAGTATCGCACAAAAGCATATTTCGAATCTGGAAAACGGGGAAAGACATGGAGCCGGCATTCGGGTCTGTCTGCACTTTATTTCCACCAAAAGGGTGCAGCGTGCATCCAACATGGCATACAATTGCAGCCTGCCCGCGGCTACTAGGGCAACAAACGTATCCTAGAGGGTGACCCATGAAACCAAGATTCCTCGGCATTATCGGCATTGCAATTGCGTTCTGTTCATTGGCTGCCTGCACCCGAACGGTCTCCAGACGCTCGGATTTTCCAATCTCCCCGGTTTCCTATAGGAACGTGCAGATCTCTGATTCCTTCTGGTCACCGCGGCTGGACAACAACCGCACGACATCCATACCGGCTCTATTAAGCCGGTATGACACAAACGGCCGGAATCCCGACCTGCGGCTTCTCGAGGCTGCTTGCTACGTTCTCAGCCAATCCCCTTCTGCGGAACTCAGGAACCGGATCGATGGCTATCTTGATCGGGCCATTGAGAGGATCCGCAGTCGTAAGCAGATCTGGTCAAGCGAGGGGGACGGCGATTTTTTTGCCGCCGGCAATTTCCTCGAGCTCGGAGTGGCTTATTTTGAAGCCACCGGCAGCCGCAAGGTTCTCGATGTGGCGATCGAAATCGCGGATGACCTCGATGCGGTGTTCGGTCCCGAAAAGCGCCGCGACATCTCCAATCATGAGGGGATCAAGATCGGACTCCTCCGGTTGTATCGCGCCACCGGCAACGACCGTTACCTCAAATTGGCCCAGTTCTTTCTGGACACGCGCGGCAATCCGCAGGGCCGCTCCATCCTTTATGGACCCTATGCCCAGGATCACCAGCCGGTCAAATCGCAGACCCGGGCAATCGGACATGCGGTGCGGGCAACCTACCTGTACACACCGCTAACCGAGATCGCCGCATTGACCGGAGATCCCGAATATGCGGCGGCCGACGAGCGTATATGGAATGATGCCGTCTCGATGCGGACGTATCTGACCGGGGGCATCGGCAGTTACCGGGACGAGGAGGATTACGGCGACGACTACGATCTTCCAAATCTCGGGGCATGGAACGAGATCTGTGCAGCTTACGGAAATACTTTCTGGAACCAGAAACTGTTCCTGCTGAAGCAGGATGCCAAATACATCGATGTCCTGGAACGTACACTCTATAATGCCCTTCTCGTCGGCGTCTCGCTGAACGGCGACACCTATCTCTATCAGGCACCGCTGAAAACCTACGGCAGTTTCACCCGGCATACCTGGTTTGGACCGAATTGCTGCCCGCCCAACCTTGCCCGCCTGCTGCCGCAGTTAGGCGGACTGATCTACGCCCGGAACGATTCGGATCTTTTTGTCAATCTCTTCATCGGGAGCCGGGCTGACGTCAAATTGAAGAACACTTCAGTATCCGTCACGCAGGAGACCCGCTATCCCTGGGAAGGCACGATCAAGATTGCCCTCAATCCGCAGACAGCGGCGACCTTCGCGGTTCACATTCGCATCCCCGGCTGGGCGCGCAGCGAGCCGCTGCCCGGGTCCCTGTATCATTACCTGCCTGCAGCCGAGACCTCAGTAGCGTTGGCCGTCAACGGCAGCCCCGTTTCTTCCGCGGTCGAGAACGGGTACGCCAGAATCGAGCGGGAATGGAAGGCCGGCGACACGATTCGGCTCGATCTTCCCATGCCGGTCCGCCGGGTGCTGGCCTCCGAACAGGTTGCCGACGACCGGGGCATGGTGGCCCTCGAACGTGGCCCGCTGGTGTTTTGCGCCGAGGAGGCCGACAATCCCGGGGGCGTCTTCAATCTTCTGCTCCCCGACGACGCCGGTCTCGAGTTCCGCTATAGGTCGGACCTGCTTGGAGGTATGGGCGAAATCAGAGGCACGGCCGTCGGCCTGAGCCGCGCCCCTGATCGGATATCCATCATCCGGAAAGACCGGGAATTCAGCGCCATCCCCTATTACGCGTTTGCAAACCGGAGCCAGGGGGAGATGGCGGTCTGGCTCGCCCGCGATGCCATCAGGGCGAGGTTCCAGCCCAGCCCCACGATCGCCTCCACCAGCCGCGCCACATCGTCGTGCGGCAACGGCACGGTTGCGGAAAACTATCCCGGCCAGCAGCCTCCCACCATCGAACGCCGGTTCTATCCGAGCTCGCAGGACGGCAGTGGGGACATCGCGGTAATCTGCGATCAGCTCGAGCCGATGAACTCCGAAGATGGATCGGCGCCGTTTCTGAGGCTGCGTCCGCAAGCCGGTGATTCCGCATGGGTGCAGTACGATTTCGCCCGGCCAGCCAGAGTCTCTTCCGTCGAAATCTACTGGAAGGACGACAAACAATATTGCGTTCTCCCGCGGGCGTGGCGCCTGCTCTACCTGGACGGCAAGGAGTGGAAGCCGGTAACCACGACCGGGCCCTACCCGGTAGCCAAAGATCAATTCAATAAGGTGTCATTCGATGCGGTTTCCACTTCGGGTTTGCGCATCGAGATTCAATTGCAGGGAAAAATCTACCGGAAAGGTACCCTGGGTCCGCCCGATGGCAACTACCTGACTCAGGATCTGACCTGGCATGAGGGCGGCGTCATCGAATGGCGAGTGAACACACAAATCGGCCGTTAGCCCTCCCTGTTCATGAACGTCGTTCGCAAGCAGACAAGAGGTTTTCAGGACACGAAAGAACACGGATGAACACAGATCGACTCCGTGTTTATCCGTGTTCTTCCGTGTCCTGAGATGGGTTGCGATTCCTGCATCATGAAAAATACGGGTCAGGGGCGAAAGAGGAATATCCGGTTATTGCCCGTTGGTTTATAATGCAACGCTACTTATGTGGACGCCGCTTGAACTGATCGCCATCGTCGCCTCCTCCGCGGCCGCGGGAGTCATGAACGCCATGGCCGGAGGGGGTACCATTCTCACGTTCCCCACCCTGCTGCTCCTCGGCGAACCTGCAATCATGGCAAATGCGACGTCGACGGTGGCCCTGCTGCCCGGCGCCGCGTCCAGCATGGCCGGCTATCGCCGGGAAGTCACGCAGCACCGCGAGTGGCTGAAAACCCTCTTCATTCCAAGCCTGCTCGGGGGTGCCATCGGATCGGTACTTCTCCTGCGCACCCCTGAAAAAACGTTCGAGCAACTGGCCCCTTTGCTTATCCTGTTCGCCACCGTGCTTTTCATGCTCCAGGGGGCCGTCGCCCGTCGCAGCGGTTCGGGTGAAACCCGCCGGCTGAACATGGCGCGCTGGGGTCTTGCCAGCCTGTTTCAGTTCGGAGTGGCCATCTATGGCGGCTATTTCGGCGCCGGGATCGGCATTCTGATGCTCGCGGTCCTCGGATTCATGGGTGTCAGCAACATTCATGCCGCCAACGGCCTGAAAAACTTCTTCGGCATCTGCATCAACAGCGTGGCGGCCGCGTATTTCATCTACCGCGGCGCCGTGGACTGGCCGGTCGCATTGATCATGATCGTCGGCGCCACGGCCGGAGGTTACGGGGGGGCGCGATTTGCCCGACGCATCGGCCGGCAGAAGGCACGGACCGCCGTAGTCATCATCGGCTTCCTGGTAACCGCCATCCTCTTCGTTTACCAGCGATCAGGCCGGGGATAGCCCCTGGAGCGTTTATTTCCTGCCCAAAATACCTGCGGAATTCCCATTCCATCCGCGTGGGGAACCAGTTGGGATCCTCGCCCGGTCTTGATTCGGCGACCGGCCAGGAGCACAATGAAACTAAATCGGGTGCGGTGTCCCGTACTTGGGACACGGAAGAACCATGAACGGGAATACAGGACCGGCATCGTGATCAATTCGCCTTGCAGTATTGTCGGCCAACCGCTCCCCGGGTATGCAGGAGCGTTGCTCATGGCATTCCGAAACATGCTGCACGCCTTTGCGGCCGGCTTGGGGCTGGCCATCCTTCTGATAACCGATCCCCTCCTGGCCCAGAGTGCTCAGACCACTACGGACGAGATTGGAGCGCGGCGTACAACCACGAATCAGGGGAGTTCCCGTAACCAGGCGGCGCCGGCAGCGGTGTCCCGCACGCTCACGCTCTTCATTTCCGGGACGGTAGCCATGGGAGATGCCACGCCGATTCCCACGGGTGTGACAATCGAGCGTAATTGCGGCGGTCAGCGCAAGAGGGAATCGTACGTTGACGCCAACGGCGCATTTGCCTTCCAGGTCGGCAGCACCGGCGGTCTGTTGCCGGATGCCGGCGAAGGCGCCTACCCCGGAATGAACACATGGATGAACGGGCCATCGCGCATGCCCATGGGAGGAATGGATATCAATCCCCTGTCATTCGTGCGTCTCACGGGATGCGAATTGCGGGCATCGCTGGCCGGATATCGATCGAGCACGGTGATCCTGGAAGATGATCTGTCCATGGGGCAGCTGAACGTCGGGACCATCATTCTCTACCCTGTGGAGCGGATCACCGGCACCCTGGTAAGTCTATCCAGCCTGAAAGCCCCGAAAAAAGCGAAGAATGAGCTGGCCCGAGCCCAAAAGGAGATGCTGAAGAAGAACCTGTCCGAGGCCGAGAGGCACCTGAAAATCGCGGTGGATGCATATCCTGACTATGCGGCAGCCTGGTTCGAACTGGGTCAGATCCAGCAACGAAAACAGCAATTCGATGACGCCCGTTCCTATTATCTGAGAGCGGTCGGGATTGATCCGAAGTACGTCGCTCCCCATATCGAACTGGCCCGGCTGGCAGCTCTGGAGAGCAAATGGCGCGAGGCGGAGGAGGTCTCCGACCATGCGCTGGAACTTGACCCGTTGAGTTTTCCCGAGGCGTATCTGATCAATTCGATCGCCAGCTATCATCTGAATCAAATGGCCGCGGCCGAGAGAAGCGCGCTCCAGGCGCAAAGGCTGGATGTGCATCACCGGTTTCCCCAGGCAAGCCTCGTTCTGGCGAATATCCTCAATCGGAGACACGATTGGATTGGAGAAGCGGAACAGCTGCGGATATTCCTGAAACTTGCTCCCGAAGCAACGGATTCCGACGCGGCGAGATCGCGCCTGATTGAACTCGAAAAAATCATTATCCGGCGCGCCGGCGGTTAGGGCCTGTCAATGAATAACGTTTACACTTTGGCGCGAGCACCGTCGCACCTGCGGTGCTCCTGGGGCTGGCAGATGCAAGGCGCCGCGACGCAGGCGATGTGAGGACATCGTCGAGGAGCGGCAACGAAGCAGATGTCCGCCCGCCGCCGCGCCCCTACGGGCTGCGGCCCGCAGGCCCGCTGGCTGCGTTACTCGCTCCTTACATACCACACCGGGTATGCTCGTCGCTCGCGCCTTGCCAGCGGGCCTGGGGCCACAGCAAAGTGCAAACGTTATTCATTGACAGGCCCTTTGTCCGCATTATTCACAAAGCGAGGCATTTCCGGACACGGATGAACGCCGATTGGATCCGTGTTGCAGGGCTTTTGCACGCCCGATGGGGCCGGTGCGCAGAGGAGCGCAGGCAATCCGCTTTCGATCAGCGGCCGTTCATCAACCGCAGTATCCCGAACTTCTCCGGGTGATGCGGGTTCCACACGCCAGGGGGCTGCCAGGCAAGGAAGTCGCGATTCGGAGGCTCCCCATCCTGGCGATACAGATTGATGCTCATTTCGTTTCCAGAGCGCGGCGGGCGCGTATCCATGGCGGCGATTGGAATCCGCATCTCACCATACCAGATCTTCTTTCCGGCATCGATGCGCGCCTTAACCTTCATGCCGGAGTTCCAGTTCTGTTCGCCGTTGAATCCCGGTTTGTCCCTTGAGGAATCTATGTCCAGGTCGAGGAACTCCCCCTGGGGGGACATTTGAAATTCGCGATAGCGGTTGGGATGTTCAAAATCGGCTCCCAGATAGACCTCAAAACAGTCCTTTTCCCAGAGCCGATAGGTTTCCTTCTCGGTATCAGGACCCGGCTTGAGCGTCAGTTTTTGATAGGGGCCGATGAACAGAAAGTAGACAAACTCGCGGGTCCAGCGGGAGCGGACTTCGGCCCGAAATTCGGGCATGGCCGGCCCGAGCACGCTCCTGTCGATGACCACTCCCTGGATGCCCCGCCAGAATGGCGAGTCCGGATCCGCCGTCGGCTCAACGGCCCGGTCGGCGAAGTAGGATGGAAACACGGCTTTTTCCTGAGCCTGGACCGCCGGCATCAGGCACAACAACAAGCAGAGAATCGACCTCATGGCTCCTCCCCCTATCTTCTCCCGGACTCCTCGATCTACAACAGAACGGACTGATTCGGCGCTAATTCAATCTGGAAATCGATTCCGCTAAGCGCAATTCAAAAATCAGGCCACGGATTTCCCAAATCTCGCTGAGACTTATCTCGTTGGATCGGCATTCTTTGCGGCAATCTGTGTAAACCGTGCAATCCGTGGCAGGCTTTGGTGTGCCGGCACGCAGTGCCTCTGTCTTTAGTGAACACTATTGGGGCCAAACTGGAAACTAGTCGGCTTCGACGTTGAACTCCGCCGTGTCAAACCAGTAGCCGAGACCCGAAACGCTGTTGATCTCGGCCTGGACGATCGCCAGGTGTCCCTCTTCGATCTCAACGAATCGCGCAAAGAGTTTCGGACCGTCGCCATCGAGAGTACGCACCATTTCCCGGTAGAAGTTGCTTGCCCGGATTTCCACCTCCAATGCCCTGCGGAGGAAATCAAGCTCGAGGGGATTGTTTAGGCGCGATTTGCCTTCAACCTGCTTGCGGAGCTTCTCGAGATTCCTGTGAATTGCCGCCCGAGTTGGAATTGAAGTATCCAGCTTTTGTATTTGCACCCTGCCGGTCTGCTGCCATTCATCCAAACGTTCGCGCAGGTACTTCACATGCCCCATTTCCTCATCGCACAGCGCCTGAAACACGCGCTTCCCGGCCGGATCCGCCGTCTTTTCCACCGCTTCGAGGTAGGTCCGGTGCACACCCCCCTCGAACTCAAGCGCCGCCCTGATGGCTACATCCAGATTCATAATTCGTATAACCCTCTCCCGTCACATGGTTGGTCTTCGATCGTCCTGGTACATTGTCTATGGCAATGCGAAGTCTAACTGCTTCCCGGGAGACTTGCAACCGAATCACCGCCGCAGATGCACCTATGCGCGGGCTGAAGCGCGGCAGAATCGCAATCGGCCTGTTTCGTCAAACTACCGTGCAAAAAAGGGGACATTCCTCATTTCCGGCTAAATGCTTCTATTTGAACAGGAAGCCGAGAAATGAGGGATGTCCCCTTTTATTCTAGCGCCCCGGCTGGACCAGCTTGACCATGGCGCCGGCAGTAAGTTTCTGATCGGGATCGATCCGATTCAGGCGGGCCAGTTCCTCCACGTTGACTTTTGATGCTGGAGCGGCGCCGGCAATGTTACGAAGTGTCTCCCCGGCCCGGGCCCGGTAAATCCTGAGCCGGTCCGGCTGCACATCCAGAAGTTTGCGATCGGTAAGCTCCCGGAAACTATGCAGGCTGGCATCGAACGGCCCGGCGAAGCCCGAGAATGTGTCTTCAGGGGCCAGCCCGGCGATCTGGTAGACCTTCCCGCCAAAGCTGATCAAGGCGGCGCGAACACCGAGGATGCCGGTATCGGTCTGTACGCGATAGCGCCCGACAAATGCCGGGTTCCCCTGGATGCGGGCCGGAGCGCCCTCGACCATTTCGACGCCGGTTTTGCTGCCGATGTTTCTCCCCACGGCCTCGGGAGATTCCCCCTCCGCGGCGGGCACCATCGTCAACTGGATCGCGGCGCCCCCGCCCGGCTCCACGATCGACACGGCACTCTTGGTGTTTTGCACCTTCCACCCTTTGGGAAAGTCGAACTGAAAGCGAAGATCGGGATGGACAAAGCGCCCTCCATCCACAAAGCCCTCCCGCGGATTCTCGCCATACACCAGACCTTCCAGATGCGGAAGCAACTGCTCGGCGTTGATTTTGTAATCCGATCGGGGATCTTCACTCTTAATGCGCCGGGCCGCGGCTTCGGTCGCCTGGATGCGGTCCGGCGGCGCGGGATGAGAGGAGAGCCAACCCGGGATGGCATCCCCGCTCCCTTCCCGCATAGTGGTAAACACTTCAAAGAAGCGGCTCAGCTGTTCCGGATCATAGCCGGCCCGGGCCATATATTGAACTCCGAGCTGGTCGCTCTGCCGCTCGTGATCCCGGCTGTATTTCAGCATCAGAACTCCGAGTCCGGTTTGGGCCAGGTCGCTCATTTTACGGAATGTCGGGGAGATGACCGACCCCAGTCCCAGGCCCAACCCGAGCAATTGTTGTTGCGAAATCTGCGTCACCGAATGCCGCGCGGTCACATGGCCGATTTCGTGGCCCATGACACCGGCCAGCTCGGCCTCGTTGTTCATGTAGGCAAGTATCCCGCGCGTTAAATAGACATAGCCCCCCGGCACGGCAAACGCATTAACCACATCCGAATCGAGAACCGTGAAATGCCATGGCAGGTCCGGGCGATGCGATACCTTCGCCAACTCCAGGCCCATACGGCTGAAATAATCCTGGAGGGCCGGATTCTCCACCATGCCGAACTCACTCAGGATTTCCGGATGAGAGGCCGCACCAATCTCGATCTCCTGGCTCTCGCTGATCAAGGCCAGCTGACGCCCCCCGGTCACCGGATTCTTGACGCACCCCGGCAGGAACAGCAACGCCGCAGCGATGAAACACCCTATGATCCGTCCATTGAGGTTGCGATACATGATTCGCCTCCATTCCATCAGGTCTTCCACAGGCGATTATAATCCAGATTCGATTATATACTGGGAGGTTGGGGCAGATGAGAGCAAATCCCGTGAGAGTCGCAGGCGGGCGGGATTCGAGGCAGCCCCTTCAGGGCTGAGCATCTCGCCCATGGGAAAACCCCGAAGGGGTGGCGCAGCAAAGCCCAGGGCGTTAGCCCGACTTCCGCGGGCTTCGGGGCAGAATCCGGCAATTTCGGGTCTTCAGTGGGGATAACCTTTTTGTTTTCAATCACGGCCTTAAGGAATCAGCTAAATAGTGACTAACAGTATGCGATATTATCCTTGACAGTTATTGGTTGTATTGGTATACATAGTGTGCAATGTACATCCGCAAATCCACCCGATCCCACAAGGGTAAAACCTACACCAACTATCTCCTCGTCGAATCAATCCTGACCTCGAAGGGCCCGCGACAGCGAGCCATCTGCTCGCTCGGCAACCTGGCTCCTGCCCCTCCAGAGGAATGGCTTGCACTGGCGCGCAAGCTCGAATCTGCGCTTGGCGGCCAGCTGTCGCTTGACCCCGGAGACGAAAAAGTCGATGCCCTCGTAGCTGCCGTGGGCTGCGGGCGGAAGCGCAAGTCGAAGCTGGTTTCCGAACGAGGCGGGGAGACCGTCACCATTGATGCGGACCGGGTGGAGATGGAGGACGCGCGCGAAGCCGGGTCCGTGCACGTGGGGCACCAGATGTGGCAGCGTCTGGATCTGGACGGGATTCTGAGCCGGGCGGGATTGCCGGAGCGTACGTGCCGTTTGAGCGCAGCGATGACATTGAACCGGCTGATATTCCCTCTTTCGGAGCTGGCGATGCCAGAATGGATCCGGCGTACAGCGATCGGCGACTTTGTCGGGGAGGACTTCTCGGAACTGGCGGAGGATTCGCTGTATCGGAATCTGGACCTGTTGCACCCGAACCGGGAACAGATCGAGAAGGAGTTGGCGGAACGGGAGCGGACGCTGTTCAACCTGGACGAAACGTTCTATCTGTACGACCTGACCTCCACTTACTTTGAAGGACAGGCTGCCGCGAATCCGCAGGCAAAGCGAGGGTATTCGCGCGACCAGCGTCCGGACTGCAAACAGCTTGTGATCGGACTGGTGTTGGATCGGGACGGTTTTCCGAAGGCACACGAGGTTTTCGATGGCAATGCGCAGGACCGATCGACGGTCGACGAGATGCTGGACGCCCTGGAGAAACGCACGGGCAAGAAACCTGGAGCGACGGTGATCGTCGATCGCGGGATGGCCTATGAAGAGAATCTCCAGCAGATCCAGGGGCGCGGCTTGCACTACATTGTGGCGGGGCGGCAACCGGAGCGTAACGACTGGCTCGACGAGATCGAGAACGACGACGGTTGGGAGGAAGTGATCCGGACGCCATCGCCGCGGAACCCTTTCCAGAAGAAGAGCCGTGTGCAGATCAAACGCCGGGACAGAAACGGCATTGTCTACGTCCTCTGCCGGAGCGAAGGGCGGGAGGAGAAAGACGCGGCGATTCGTGAGAAGAAAGAAGAGCAATTGCTCCGGGATCTGGTGAAGCTAAAGGCGCGCGTGGCGAAGGGGCGGCTGAAGCAGGCCGGCAAGATCCACGAGGCGATCGGCCGGCTGAAGGAACGTTACCCGAGCGTGGCACGTTACTACGAGATCGAGCACGATGCCGCCGGTAACGGTGTCACGTGGACTTTGCATGGCGACAAGAAAGCGATTGCGGAGAAACTCGACGGCAGCTACGTGCTCAAGACGGATCGTACCGATCTGACCGACGACGAAATTTGGCGGACCTATATTCTGCTTACGAGAGTGGAGCGGGCCTTCCGGGACATGAAGACCCCGCTCATGGAGCGTCCGATCTTCCATCACCTCAAACATCGGGCGCAGACGCACATATTCCTCTGCGTTCTCGCCTATCACCTTCTGGTTGTGATCGAGAAGTACTTCCTGGACGAGGGAATCCACACGTCGTGGTGGACTTTGCGCCAGCAGCTGAGCACCCACCAGGTCGTGACCGTGGTCCTACCAACCGCGGAGGGACCGACGCTGAGATTGAGAAAGGGAACCACGCCGGATGCGGTACAGCGCAAGATCTACGAGATTCTGCGGATCCCCAACGAAGTCATGAGGCCCGTCAAAACGTGGCAGGCAGCAGGAAATAGTGACTGAAAGAAATGCTAAACCCGCATAAACAAAGGATTCTGCCCCGAAGCCCGCGGAAGTCGGGCTAGCCCTGGGGACTGGGGATCAACCTGGCCAGAGCCCTGAAAGGGCGGCACAGTGAAAGGGCGATGGGAGCTTAATATTTTCATGCGTCACCGGGTGCGCCCAGGCGCATGAGGAGCTGTTCCTCAATAAGGTCCATTTCGGGCTGTCAACGATTTATTTCTTGTCTTTGAGGAGAGAATCGAGTCCGGCAAACGGCTTGTAGGTGGACGCGGGCGTTTGATTCGAGCCCGCCTCCGGCTCTTCATACCAGTCCGCCACCGAGTAGCGGGAGTGTTCATTATCATGGCAGTAATGGCACAGCAGTTCCCAGTTGCTGCCGTCGGGCGGGTTGTTGTCGTGGTTGTGATCCTTGTGATGGACGGTGAGTTCCCGAAGCCGCTTCCCCTCGAATTCGCGCCCGCAGCGCCCGCAGATTGGCGGGAACAGCTTCAGCGCGCGTTCGCGGTACCCCTGCATGCGCAGCTCTCGCTCGCGCCGCGCTTCGGCAATGAACTGATTCCGTTTGTCGTCTCCCGAGGACGAATGACCGGGTGCCATCGGCTACACCTTCGAAATGAAAATGTGAATGGATTCCCCGCCCAACTCGATGGCATTCGCCGACGCCAGGGGGCCCTCGCGGCGCTGAATCTCCAGCGCCAAAGTTTCCCCGGCCAGGTAGTCCGCATGCGCGGCCACCGCAGCCGCCAGTTCATTCCCGGCCACATACTCGATGCGGATGCGAT
Organism: Terriglobia bacterium; assembly: GCA_963824985.1. Lineage (GTDB taxonomy): Bacteria > Acidobacteriota > UBA6911 > UBA6911 > UBA6911 > JAFNAG01. The sequence continues at coordinate 119,885 of CAWGRQ010000002.1, read as the reverse complement.
CGGCCACGTCCAGTCCGGTCTGCTTGCGCAGATTCTGGATATGCCGGACGAGGTCGCGCACGCACCCTTCCCGCACCAGGGCTTCATCCAATTGAGTGGAAATGGCCACGAGGAACCCATTCCCTTCGGAAATTTCCCAGGGCTTGTGCGCCAGCTTCTCCACCACAATATCTTCGGACAGCAGAGTAACCGCCTGGCCGTCCACCTGCAGGTTCAATCCCTGTGCCTCGCGTGCCTGACGGGCGGCCTGATCCGCCGGCAACGCCGCCAGAGCTTCCTGTAACGGCGCGAACAGTTTCCCGAATTTCGGTTTTCCGGTCTTGGCATCCAGGCGCACCGACAGGGTGAGCAGGTCCGCCGCCGATGGCACGAAGGTGATTCTCTTGATGTTCAACTCATCCAGGATCAGCGGCAGGAAAGGACTCATCTGGTCGGGGAGGCCCGATTCCGAGGCCTCGACGCGCATCTCCGCCAGCGGCTGGCGGACTTTGAGACCGGCCCGGTTCCGGGCCGCGTGCCCCTGTTCCACCAGCTCCAGCACCGCATCCATGGCGTGGACCAGTTTCTGGTCGTTCACCGCCGCATCGGGGACCGGCCGCGGGAAATCGCAGAGGTGCACACTTACCGGGGCCGAAGAATCGTAGTGCCGGACCAGTTCCTGGTGCATTTTTTCCGTGGCGAACGGGATAATCGGCGCCAGAATCCGGGACGTGCTCACCAGGCATTCCCAGAGCGTCTGGTAGGCCGCCAGTTTGTCTTCGTCGTTTCGGCTCTTCCAGAAGCGGCGCCGGCTGCGCCGCAGATACCAGCGTGAGAGGGCATCGATGAAGGCGATCACCTCGCGCATCAGCAGGTGCACGCTGTAACCGGCATAATGGCGGTGCGCGGCCTGGATCAGTTTCTGCAGACGACAAAGAATCCAGCGGTCCAGTTCCGGCCGTTCCTCATTGGGCACGGCCGCTGCGGCCAGATCGAAGTTGTCGATCCGCGCGTAGGTGAGAAAGAACTCGTAGACATTCCAGAGGGTTAAGAACTGGCGCCGCGCTTCGTGGATCTTGTGGTACCCGAACCAGAGGTCGTAATCGGGATTGTGGCTGGCAAACAGCCAGCGCATGGCATCCGCCCCCTCCTTCTCGGCCGCCTCGTTGAATTCGACGGCGTTCCCCTTGCTCTTGTGCATTTCCTGGCCCTTTTCGTCCTTCATGAGGCGATAGCCGAACATCACCTCGAAGGGGGCCCGCTTCTCCATCACCGTGCTCATGGCCAAGATGGCGTAGAACCAGTTGCGGAACTGTCCGGGGAAACTCTCCGAGATCCAGTGCGCCGGGAACCACTGGTTCCAATAACTGCGATCGCTGTTATAGCGCATCGTGGAGTAAGGGACGATCCCGGCGTCGAGCCAGGGATTGCCCACATCCAGAATGCGGCTCGTCGGCGCCTGGCACCGGGAACAGGCAATCTTGACGGCATCAATCCAGGGGCGGTGGGGCGAGTGACCTTCGAACCGGTCCCAGCCTTCAACGGCCCGCTGCCTGAGTTCTTCGCGGCTGGCGACGACCTCGAAGGTGCCGCACGCCTGGCATTTGTAGATCGGCAGTGCCAGGCCCCAGTAACGCTTCTTGGAAATCATCCAGTCGTGCATGTTGGTCAGCCATTCAATTTCGAGCTGCTGCCCGACTTCGGGGATCCAGCGCGTCTGCCTGGTGACCTCGATGATCTCGTGACGCAGCTCATCCATGCGGATGTACCACTCATCCACCAGGCGGAAGAGCAGCTGGGTCTTGCAGCGCCAGCAAATGGGATACGCGTGCTTGTACTCTTCGGTCCGGTACAGGAGCCCCTTTTCCTTGAGCGACCGGATAATGAACTTGGTCACTGCCGATGCCGACTGTCCCGTGAAGGGCTCGAACCCTTCGACGATGATGCCGAACTCATCGATGGGGGCAATGGCCGGCAGATCGAACTCCTTGCCCAGTTCGTAGTCTTCCTTGCCGCAACCGGGAGCGATATGCACGATGCCGGTTCCTTCCGCAGTGCTGACTTCCTTCCAAGGAATCACCCGGTGCCGGACTCCCCGCTGCGCCGCCAGTTCGTCGAAGGGGCCCTGGTACTCCCATCCCACCATTTCCTGCCCCGTCAGTTCCCCGAGCACTTCCATGGCGCCCTGCGCCTCCATGCTCGCTTCGCGCCGCTCTTTGATAAGGTAGTAGACGGCGTCCCCCTGACGGACTTTGACGTAGGTCAGTTCGGGATGAACCGCACAGGCCACGTTCGAGGTCAGGGTCCAGGGAGTGGTCGTCCAGGCAAGTAGGTACTCCCCGGGCCGCCCGGCCAGCGGAAAGCGCACCGTGGGAGAGGTGTGGACAACTTCCGGGCGTTCTTCATTGGAAATCTCATGTTGAGAAATCCCGGTGCCGCAGCGCGGGCACCAGGGCATCGAATCCCAGCCGTGGTACACAAAACCGCGCTCGTGGCATTTTTTCAGGAAGGCCCAAATCGTGTAATTGTTGTCATCCGACATCGTGTAATAGGAGTTGTCCCAATCCATCCAGTACCCGAGGCGTTTGGACTGGTTCGTCTGGGTGGCAGCATATTTCAGGACGCGCTCTTTGCATTTCTCGACGAAGCGGGCGATCCCGTAATCCTCGATGTCGCGCTTGGATTTGAAGCCGAGCTCCTTTTCAACCTCGACCTCGACCCACAGCCCCTGGCAGTCGAAGCCGTTCTGGTAGCGCAGCTCGTGTCCGGTCATGGCCTGGTAGCGTTGGAAAATGTCCTTGTAGGTCCGGCCCCAGGCGTGGTGAACCCCCATGGGGTTGTTGGCGGTAATCGGGCCGTCCAGGAACGACCATTTGGGCTTGCCCCGGTTCTTCTCCACCAGCCGATGGAAGCATCCTTCCCTCTCCCAGAATTTGAAGATTTCCCGCTCCATCTCCGGAAACTTGCTGTGCGACACGCGCCCTCTCCTTGCTGGAGGTTAAAAACCATAAAGTTTATCATGACATTTCGTTGATAGTCACCCAAATCCCGTGCAGCGGTGTGATTGCAGGTGAGAGTCACTCCCGGGAAAATCAAAACAAAAACGCCACGGATTTCACGGATTTCACAGATTTGTGAAAACATTCCCGATCATGGAGTGGGGCTGCGGGTTGGATACGATGGGGGGTGAAAGGCTTAATGAGTAAGATCCGCCAGGCTTATTGAATCTGTGCAATCCGTGAAATCCGTGGCGTTTTTGCTTTTTGTCCCAATTCACACGGAAGGCCGGCGGCGCCGGTGGCGCGGCCGGTTTTTGCTGCCCGATATCCGGAAGTGTGGCATGCTTGCATCAGGCATCCGCATGGTTCGGGCGGACGCGATCCGTTGAAGCGGAGCGAGTGATTGTGACCCAATATGCTTTCCTGGTCAATTCCGATGCCTGCTCGGGGTGCAAGACCTGCCAGGTGGCCTGCCAGGACCGGCATGACTTGCCGGCCGGCATCCACTGGAGAATCGTTTACGAGGTCACGGGCGGGGATTGGCGCAGAGAAGAGGATACCTGGATCTCCACGGTCGCGGCCTACAACCTGTCGGTTTCATGCCACCACTGCATGGATCCTTCCTGCCTGCCGGCCTGTTTCGCTCAAGCCATATGGAAGCGGTCCGATGGCATCGTCCTGATTGACGAGAGCCTGTGCAACCGGTGCCACAAGTGCGAGGCCGCATGTCCATATGGCGCCATCCGGTACGACCTGACGGCGAACCTGGTCGCCAAATGCCACTTCTGCGTCGATCTTCTGGATGCGGGACTGGCTCCGTCCTGCGTCGCCGCCTGCCCCAATCGCGCCCTGGACTTCGGCGACTACGACGAATTGAGCCGGAAGTATGGTGGGCTGCACCGGATCTTTCCTCTCCCGGAGACTGACGGCAATCGGCCGGCCCTGGTCATCATTCCGCATCGGAATGCGGTTCTGGTTCAGGGCCGGGACCCGCGCGTGGCCAATTCCGAAGAGCTCTGATTGCGGTAGGGGATTCGGGAGCCGCCGCCGTTCACCCGGTTTACATTACATGTGACACATGATACACTCATTGTGTCACATACTCACGATCCCTGGGAGGGAGCTTTGAAAAAACTCAATATCAGGGAAGCCCGACAATCCCTCGGAAATCTGGACGACCTGCTGGCCCAGGAAGGCGAACTGACTATCACCCGGCGCGGCGAGGAAATAGCTCGAGTGATCCCGATCGGACGAAAGAGGCCGATGCCATCGCACGCCGGCTTGCGGCGGAACATGCCGCGCATGCGCAAGAGCAGCGAGCAAATGATCAGGGAGGACCGGGACCGGCGGTGAGAGAAGCCATATATTTCGACACCAGTGCGCTGGCCAAATGGTATCTTAACGAGGCCCAATCCGAGGAGGTGGAAGCCTATATTCAAGCCCAAGGACCAGTGGACATCAGCGATCTGACCGTCGTGGAAATGCGGTGTCTGCTCGGCCGCCGCCGGAGGGAAGGCCATATCGATACCAACACCGAGCTCACGGTTTTTGCGACCTTCCAGGAAGAAATCCGCCAGGGAATCCTCATCAGTCATCCGCTATTCGAAGGGATTGCGGCCAGCGCTTTAAACCTATTATCCATGTTGCCGGCTGTCCCCCTCAGGACCCTGGATGCTTTTCACCTTGCCATTGCGAAACAAATCCAGGCTGAAGCGCTGGCCACGGCCGACCGCATCATGGCTGACGCCGCGGCGGCGCTGGATATCCCCGTTGTGCGTTTCGACCAGCCGCGGCGTTAAGGTCTGGACCCAACCCATGCTGCAAGTCGATTTACCTGTCCTTGATCGCCGGCGAGTTTTCCCGCCATGGCTTTGTTGAATGCCGGCAACTCCGTTTCGACGATCCTGGTGAATCCGTGCGTTTGCGGTCGCGATTTCCTTCTCGAGCATTTCGAGCACGGCGACGGAGGCGTCGGTCGGCCGGTACTCCGCGCCGCCGGCCACGTCGCCGGCGCCGAAGCCGACCTCGCCGTACTGCCACAGCAGATTCAGGTAGATCTTGTACGCCTCGACATACCACTTGTCGTCGCTGTGCAGTTCGGTGCGCGACAGCATCAGCAGCTCGACATCCAGGACCTTCTTGTCGAACTCCGTCAGCGGCTTTTCGAGTTCGGCCTTGCCTTGATTGGCTTTGAGCAGGTCCTCGATCTGTTTGCGGATGATTTCCGACGCGGTTGATCATCTCGACCGTCGTGTTGATGTCCTTGACCATGCGGATCTGCATGGCGGTGTTCGCCTGCAGATCCTCGGCGCTCGACGCGGGAATCGCCGGGTCCTTCACGATTTCGAACGGCTGCGTGTAGGGCGTGCCGTTCACGGTCATGCGGCACGCTGAACTTGCCCGGGCGCGGCCATCGGGCCGGCGCGCTGCGGCCCCTGAATCCCCCAGTGGTCGATCGGCCGGGTGTCGCGGCCGCGGAACCGCGGTTCGTCCCAGATGAGCGGATTGTCCGGCGGGGTCGTGCGCAGCGCGACCTGGGCCGGCGGCTCGTAGCGCAGATCCCACGAAGCGCGGTTCAGGCCGGCGCGGCCGGTGGCCTGCAGGTGCGGATCACGGCTCCGCTCGCATCGAGAATCTCGAGGGTCACCGGGCTGGCCGAGGCCGCTTTCAGCGAATAGAGAAACTCGACCCGTCCGCTGCGGGACTGGCGGACGCCGGGTCGCGGCGCGTACAGGAAAGCCGGCGCCTCCGGCGTGGCCTGGTCGGCCTGTTCGAGCGTGGTGATGTCGCGCAGGATGAACAGTCCGCGGCCGTAGGTCGAGACCACGACGTCGTGCGCGAGGTCGGCTATCTTCGATCCAGGTCACGGGCGAAGCGGGCAATCCCTGCTTGAACTGGGTCCAGTGCGCGCCGTCATCCATGGAGTAGTAGAAGGCGTGTCCCGTCCCGGCGAACAGCATTCCTTTCCGGTTCGGATTCTCGACGACGCTCAACACGTAGTCCAGCGGATGAGTCGCGGGCAGGTCGCCGATGATCTTCTTCCAGGTCTGGCCGAAGTCGGTCGTCTTGTAGATGAACGGCTGGCGATTGTCCATGAGGTGGAAGTCGACCGCGACGTAGGCGGTGCCGGCGTCGAAGCGCGAAGGCGAGATCTGGCGGATCGTGCCCCAGGTCGGCAGGCCCTGCACGTTCTTGGTGACGTTGTTCCAGGTCTTGCCCGCCGTCCCTGCGTGTTCCAGATCAGGCCGTCGTTGGTGCCGGCCCAGATGAGGCCGCGCTGGATTTTCGACGGCGCGATGGCGAACACGACCTCGCCGTAGAACTGTCCCAGGTTGTCGCCGACGATGCCGCCCGAGGAGACGATCCGGGTCGGATCATTGGTGGACAGGTCCGGGCTGGTGACGCTCCAGGTCTGGCCGGCATTCGACGTCTTGAAGATGACCTGGGCGCCGTAATACACCGTGTTGTGATCGAAGGGATCGATCGCGAGCGGCGGAGTCCAGTGGGAGCGGTACTTGAGCTTGTTCGGTTCCGAATCGAGCGTGTGGATCCAGGGGCTCACCGAGCGTGCCCGGCCGAGCCGGTTGTCGAACCGGGTTACCTGGTCGCCGTAGCAGCTGGCCCAGATGATGTCGGGATTGGTCGGGTCCGGGATGGTGAAGCCCGATTCGCAGCCGCCGATCCCGGCCTGCCACGTGGACACCCCCCCGGCCGCCGGCGAAATCCGCCGCCCCTCCTCCGCCCCCGCCGCGGCCGCCGCGCCCTCCGGCCGGCGCCGGCGTCATATAGGCGGGAGTCGGCACGTTGGGCACCGGCACGGGCGAGTTGCTGGGTCCGCGCATGGTGCCGTCATCCTGGCGGTTGCTGTAGATCCAGTAGGGGACCTGGTTGTCGATCGCGACGTGGTACATCTGCCCGATCGGCAGCGACACGCTGGTGAAGTTCTGCCCGTGGTTGGTGGTGATCCCCATGCTGCTGTCGCCCGTGGCGATCCAGTGGTCGGGATTCTTCGGGTCCATCCAGATGTCGTGGCAGTCGCCGCAGCCGCCGCCCGAGATCGGGAAGGTGAGCCCGCCGTCGGTGGAGCGGTGGAAGCTGCTGTTGGCGATCAGCACCTCGTCCGGGTTGGCCGGGATTGACGGCGACGCGGATGTAGTAGCCGGCCCGCCCGATCAGGGTGCGGTCCCAGCTCACGACGCGCCATGAAGCGCCCGCAGTCGTCGGAACGCCAGAGCGATCCCTGGGCATTGGTCTGAATCAGCGCGTACATGCGCTTGGAATCGGACGGGCGCGATCGCGACGTCGATCTTGCCGACCGGCGATTTGGGCAGGCCCGGATGCTCGAGCCGTTTTCCAGGTGTGCCGCCGTCACGCGTCAGGTACAACCCGCTGCCTTCGCCGCCGCTGAACATGGCCCACGTGTGCATGACCACCTGCCACGTGCCGGCGAGCAGCACGTTGGGGTCGTTGGCATCCATGGCCAGCCCGGAGCAGCCGGTGTCCGGATTGACGAAGAGAACGCGCTGCCACGTGGCGCCGCCGTCGGTGGTCCGGTAGACGCCGCGTTCCTCCTGCGGTCCGGTCGTGCGGCCGAGCGCACAGGCGAACACGATATTCGGATCTTTCGGGATGGACGATGATGCGGCCGATGCGGCCGGTGTCGGCGAGCCCCATGTTTTTCCAGGTGGCGCCGGCATCCGTCGACTTGTAGATGCCGTCACCCTGGACATCGGCGTCGCGGATCGCCCAGGCCTCGCCCGTTCCCGGCCCACACGATCTTCGGATCCGACGGCGCGACGGCCAGCGCGCCGATGGCCTGCACCGGCTGGTCGTCGAAGATGGGCACGAAGGTCTTGGCGCTGTCGGTGGATTTCCAGATTCCGCCGGAAGCGGCGCCGGCATAATAAGTGGTGGTGTCGCCGGGCACTCCAGCCACGGAGAATCCGTCCGGCGCTGGCCGGCCCCATGTACTGGAACTTCAACGGCTCCGGCACCGGTTCCTGCACGGGGCCGCCCTGACCGCGGCCGCGCTGGAAGTCATCCAAACCGAGTACCGGAAGAATGCCGGCCAGCAGCAGTGCGGCCAACGCACTGAGCCCGAAAATGCGGCGCCCCTTCCGCTGCCCGATGGTCAATCTGTCGTTCACTGGGTTCATGGCACGTATCTCCTTATCGCCTGCTCCTGCCGAGGAACTCCGACGCAGATTCGCCCGCCGCCTGATTGATTCAGTCGCTTCATGACCGCACCGGGGACGGGCAGAAAGGTCGGTGTTCCGAAAGTCCGCATCACTTTTTAGCGCGATCCAGTCGGCGAAGTAAACCAAATTCGCTCCGGGGCGGCGCATTGGCTCTTGCCTCCCGATGCGTGACGAAGAGCTTGATACCCGGCTCATCCCAAAGGCGGACACATTCGCAAGGGGCATCCGGGCGGTCGGCATGGCCAAGCCTGAATTTCCGACCATCTTTCGTGTCGAACAACCTGACGGGAAGCCGGTGCGCCTCCGTTTCGGCCCCTTTTGCGAAATCGGGGAAAACTACCCCTGTTTCATGTAGTTCGATCGTCAGTCTCTCCCCTGGCGTCTCTGGTAATCAGTCGGTGACTGTCCCATGATCTTTGGGGTACAATGCCGGACCAGCCGGCCAAAAGGAACCGGGCGCCTCGAGGTTCCATCCTTGGGGTATGTGCCCGGCTGGCCGCGTATGGATGCAAGACCTTCTCCTTATTGTCCTCCTGTCTCCGGGGTTTTCGCGACCCCCAAGGAAGGTGTGTTATGCGACGAGCAACGATGTTTGCCTTGTTGGGTGTCCTGGTTCTGACAATCGCGATCGGCGCGCAGACGAAGCCGCCGGCCACCTTTGCCGATTATGGCCAATGGGAGACACTGGCCACAACCGGCAGTAATGGGGGCTTGTCGCCCGACGGCAGCTGGCTTGCCTACGGCATCAACCGATCCAACCGGAACAACGAGTTGCGCATTACCAAGCTCGCCGACGGCACCTCCAAAATCGTCGCGTTCGGAGCCCAGCCGGCCTATTCCTCCGACTCGAAGTGGGTTGCCTACGGCATCGGCCAATCCGAAGCCGACCAGGAACGGCTGCGGAATCGAGCAGCGGCCGGTCCAGAACAAGTCTCGGACTGATGAACCTGGCGACCGGCGAAGTGTCCACGGTCGAAGGGATCGACACCTTCACCTTCAGCCCCGACGGCGCTTACCTGGCGATGCGCAGGTATGGCGCGGCACGGGCGGGGGGTGCGGCCCCGGCTGCCGCTGCCGGGCGGGGCGGGCGCGGGGGAGGGGGCGGGACCGAAGCGTCCGAAGACGCACCCGGCACCACGCTTATCATCCGGCAGCTGGCAAGCGGGAAGGACACCACATTCGGCAACATCTCCCAGTTCGCGTGGCAGGACACGGACCGCAGCCACCTGCTGGCAATGATCATCAGCGCCGAGGGCAAGACCGGCAACGGAATCCAGTTGTTCGATCCGGAAACCGCCGTGCTGCGCGTCCTCGATTCATCCGCTTCCTCCTATACGGACCTGGCCTGGCGGAGGGATGCCGCGGATCTCGCCGTGCTGCGGGCCCGGACCGACGAACGCAAGGAGGGCCCCACCTATGTCGTGATGTCCTGGACCGGCATCGGCAAGGCCGAGCGGCTCAGAAGCTACGATCCCACCGCTGACGCTTCATTTCCTGCCGGGATGCGGACGGTTTCGTTCCGACGGCTGTCCTGGTCCGAGAACGGCAACGTGCTCTTTCTTGGGAATCGCGAGGTGGAGCGACGTGATCGCACCGGCGGGGCGGGGCAATCGCGGTTCCGGCGCCTCCGGGGACGCCGGCCAGGCGGGCCGGAGCGGCAGAGGTGCGGTCGCCGCGGCTCCTTCCACCGTGGAAATCTGGCACTGGAACGATGTATTCGTCATGCCCAGGCAGAAGCTGAGCGCGGCGCAGGATCGCCGGCGCAACCTGCTCGTCGCCCGGCATCTCGACAGCGGCAAGCTCGTGCAGCTCGGAAAAGACCTGGTGAACGAAGACGTCAGGCCGATCCGGAACACGAATCTCGCCTGGGTCGCCGAATGGTCGAAGTACGCGTTCGACCGGACGATCGGCCGCCCGGCCGCCGACCTCTATCTTGCGGACATCACGACCGGGGCGCGTACCAGGCTGCGGGATGGCATCAACGACCGGTTCGTGCAGACGAGCCCGGGCGGGAAGTACCTGCTCTTCCGCCAGGACGATCAGTACTGGACCGTCAATCTGGCCACGCGCGCCATCACCAACATCACGAAAGCAGCGCCGGTATCGTTCATCGACAAGGAATCGGACCAGACCAGCCCGGAGAAACCGGCGTTCGGCATCGCCGGCTGGACGAAAGATGACGCCGCCGTCCTCTTCTATGACAAGTTCGACGTGTGGCAGGTGGCGGCCGATGGGTCCAAGGTACAGAGCTGACCGACGGTTCGGCCGAGCAGGTGCGCCATCGCCTGGTCCGACTCGACGGAGCCGGAGGAGGCCGGCGGAGGCGGCGGTGACTTCGGGGGAGCCGCCGAAGACCAGTGGATCGATCTCAGCAAGCCGGTGTACCTGAGCGCATACGGCGACCACTCGAAAAAGTCGGGGTACGCCCTGCTCAAGCCCGGAGCTCCGCTCGTCCCGCCTGGTGTGGCTCGACAAGAGCGTCGGCGCGCTGGCCAAGGCGAAGGATGCCGAAGTCTACGGGTACAGCGTGCAGGATTACAATGACTCACCGATATCTTCATCGGCGGTCCGGACCTGAAGGACGCCAGACAGATCACGAGCACGAATGCTTTCCAGAGCAATTTCGCCTGGGGCCGCAGCGAACTGATCGAATACAAGAGCGACAAGGGCCGGCCGTTGCAGGGAGCGCTCTATCTATCCGGCCGGGTATGAGGCGGGCAAGAAGTACCCGATGATCGTTTACAACTACGAATTGCTTTCGCAGAATGTGCACCGCTACGTGATCCCCTCCGACACCAGCTATTACAACAACGCCGTCTTCACCAGCCACGGCTACTTCGTGCTGGAGCCGGACATCGTCTTCAGGCCCCGCCAGCCGGGATGGTCGGTGGTGGAGTGCATTAACGCCGGCGTCAAGAAGGTAATCGAGATGGGAGTAGTGGATCCCAAGCGCATCGGCATTGTCGGCCACTCGATGGGCGGCTTCAACACCTCGTTCGTCGCCACGCACGTCAACTGGCATCTTCGCCGCTGCGGTGGCCGGCGCTGCCATGACGGATCTGGTCAGCTACTACGGAGACCACCACTGGAGCTCGGGCATCGCGGAAACCGACCACATCGAGACCGGCCAGGAGCGCATGGTGGTGCCGTTGTACGAGGACCTGCAGGCGTACATCGACAACTCCGCGTATTTCAACGCGCACAATATGACGGTGCCGCTACTGCTCGAAGTCGGGGACAGCGACGGCACGGTGGCCTGGCACCAGGGCATCGAGTTGTACAACGTGGCCCGGCGCGCGAAGAAGAATGTCGTAATGCTGGCCTACATCGGCGAGGATCACGGCCTGCGCCAGAGAAGCAACCAGACCGATTATCAACACCGCATTCTCGCCTGGTTCGGGCATTACCTTAAGGATGAACCCGCCGAGCCGTGGATCACGAACGGCCAGAGTTACCTCGATCGGCAGGAGGAATTGAGGAGAGGACCCACAAAGAAATAGCTCCCGCGGGACCCTGCATCACCGGATTCCGGAAGGCCGGGAAGGGTTGGGCTGCGACAGCCTTCGAGCCCATCAGGAGAATGGCTATGCCACAAGATCAAACTGAGGTTCGACTGGATGATAAGAATCCGTTCAGCCCATCCGGGCGTAAGGCATGCCCGCAGACATCGACCGCGCTGCAGGAAAACTGGGGGCGCTCACTGATATTGCGTTTTCCCATCGGCGTGGATCGGCTCATCTGATCTGCCCAGTGGGTAAGCGTTTTAAGTTTTTGCGCTTTTTCGGAGGGTCTATGCAGCGTTCCTTAAAATATGGATTGATCGGGGCCGGATTTGTGGCTCGATTCCAGGTGAAGGCAATCCAGCAGCTGCGCGGCATTGAAGTGGCGGGCATCTGCGCCCTGAAGGGCGCCCGGGAACTCGCGGCGCTTTCCCGAAGCCTGGGGGTAGGAGAGCCGGTTGTGTACGAGAGCATCTCCGAAATGGCCGGGCACGTCGATGCGCTGGCGATTTTCGCCCCTAATTTTGCGCGGGTTCCGATTATGGAAGAGATCGTCAGCGCGGTTCAAGCCGGCGCATCGCTCAAAGGGGTGATCTGCGAAAAACCGCTGGGCCGGAACGTGGCGGAAGCACGGCGGCTGGTCGAGCTGGCCCGGGCCGTCGACCTCCGGACGGCTTACTTCGAAAACCAGATTTTCATGAAACCGCTGCAAACGCAGTTGGCCCAGCTCCAGCCCGTGCAGAGCAAAATGGGGCCGCTCTCGCTCTGCCGCTCTGCTGAAGAACATGGAGGCCCTCACGAGGGGTGGTTTTGGGATCCCACCTTGCAGGGAGGCGGAGTGCTCTGCGACATGGGGTGCCACAGCATCGCCGTCGGATGGTACCTCCTTACTCCGATCGGGAAAGAAATCACGTTCCTGCGGCCGCAATCGGTTAACGCCGAAATCGCGCTCCTGAAGTGGGGGGAGCCCGGATGGCGCGAAAAGCTGCTCGCCGACCGGGGCGTGGATTACGGCAAGACGCCCGCGGAGGATTTTGCGACTGGAATGATTACGTACAAAAATCCCGAGACCGGCCAGCGCGTCAAGGCTCAATTTACGAATTCCTGGATGTTCGAAAAGCAGGGCCTGCGACTTTTCATGGACGGCATGGGACCCGGATATGCGTTCGAGATCAATACACTGGTATCGCCCCTGACTATTTTCATCGGAGACACCGCCGCGGAAGCGACCAGGGATGCGGAAACGGCGCTGGAGAAATCCACCGCGTCCCGGGGCCTGCTTGCAGTGCAGCACAACGAGCCCGACCTGTATGGCTATACAGACGAGAACGCGGATGCGATGAAGGCATTCGGCGCTGGCCGCGATGCCATGCTGCCGTGGAGCTATGGGCTGGAAATCACGCGGCTGGTCATGGCATCTTACCTGTCGGCCGAAAAAAAGTGCGTAATCGATCTCACGGATCCGACGGTTATTCAGGAATTGGAAACCTACGTCCCCCTCGTGCAGCAGGGTCGTGCGGCGGCCCTATTACGGTAATTCGGTGACAGGGGCGTCATTCACTTTTTTCAAGATCAGTGAATGACGCCCCTGTCACGCATTAGAAATGGCGCCCCTCTGGTGATAGTTTGCGGACAAGGGGTCAGGCGCGGGAACCTGCTCAAGAGGAACACCATGAGTCATTTTCGGATGCCTATGTGCTGTGTCGCACTCCTCATCTCGATTTGCGGCTGCGCAAAACAATCCGCCCGGAATAACCGTTCCGAAGATGAACGGCTGATTCGTGACATGGAAATCGAGGCGTCAGAAGCAGTCACTGCAAGGGACCTTGGTCACCTGGTATCTCTATACGCTGATGAACGCGATTCAAGGCGCCGATGAGGCAGCCCATGAGATTTGACCGACCCGAACAGTACCTGATGTTGCGGGACGTCCTGCGCCAGGCCGGATATTCGGATGCCAATATCCTGGGCAGAATCCACATCTCGGATTTCCCCTCTCTGAGGGGCGAAGATCTTTCGATGCTGCTCCGCCGGACCGATGGCGGCACGCCCCTGGACACGTTCATCCGGCTGTTCCTGCTTGAGGTTCCCTGCGACCCGATTGTCGTGAGCCGGGCGATCGCGCCGATGAGGCTCCAGGATTGGGTGGAGGCAGGACTGGTGCAGGTCCGCGGCCCCGAAATCCGCGCCGCGATCAGGCTGCTCCCCTATCGGGAATTCCTCTTTGCCTATGACCCGCCCGCCACACTGACGACTCCTTTGAAACGGCATTACGTCATGGGCATCGGCGACAGTTCCCTCACGCTCGCGAACCTGACGATTCGCAGGCATTCGCGCCTCACCCTCGACCTCGGAGCGGGATGCGGGTTTCACGCCCTGCTCGCGGCGCGGCACAGCGACCGGGTCATGGCGGTGGATATCAACCCGAGAGCCGTCGAGTTTGCGCAGTTCAATGCCCGGCTCAACGGTCTTGACCAGATCGAGTGCATCGAAGGGAACCTATTCGATCCGGTGCAGGGATTGAAATTCGATCTCATCGTGACGAATCCTCCCTTCGTGATCTCGCCCGAACAGAATTACATCTATCGCGACGGCGGCTTGACGGGCGACGAGCTGTGCCAGAGCATCGTGCGGCGGGCCCCGGAGGTCCTCGAGGAGAACGGATTCTGCCAGATGCTGTGCAACTGGGCGGAATATGACGGTCAGGACTGGGACACGCGGCTGCGCGGCTGGTTCGCCGGAACGGGTTGCGACGTCTGGGTCCTGCGCTCCGAATCGAGGGACATCGCCACCTATGCCTATACCTGGATACGGCACACCGAGAAGGACCAGGAGGAAGATCCCGATGAGAGGTTCAAAGCCTGGATGGCATATTACGAACGCCTGGGCATCTCCAGGATCAGCGCGGGCGTTATTGTCATGCGGCGGCGCCCGGCGGCGGCTCACTGGTTCCGGGCGGACGGTTCGCCGGAAAAGATGATCGGCCCATGCGGCGAACAGATACTGCTCGGTTTTCAACTCCGCGATTTTCTTGATGGCGCCGACGACCGGGCGCTCATGGACACCCGTCTGGCTATAAGTCCGGATGCCCGCCTGGAGCGTGTTTGTGCGCCTTCGCCCGAGGGCTGGAAAGACGAGGCCGCCCGCCTGTATCTGCGCGCCGGCCTCGCCTACTCCGGGAATATCGATCCCCTGGCAGCGAATTTTCTGATCCGTTGCGACGGGACGAGACCTCTGGGTGAGATCCTCAACGATATCTCCGTTGCCACGGGCGCCGCGGCGGCGGAGATCGCGCCGGCCTTCTGCGCCATGGCGCGGAACCTCATTGAACACGGGTTCCTGGTTCCCCGCAGGCTCCCCTGATCCTCCCGGTCTATTGATTGTTGCGCGCCGGGCGTCGATCGGTGCGTACCAGTTCAATCTTCGTGGTCGTTCCGCTCATGTTCACCTCGGCGCACCATGGGTACTCCCAGTTCCCGGTCTGGAGGAGAGGCACGGGCTTTCCGTCCTGGCGCAGTTCATATTTCGAAGCCGTCGGGATCGACAGGCGCAGGCCGGTCCTGTGGGTGCTGGCCGTTCGGTTCTCGATCGTGAACTGGATCGAATCGAGCGCCTTGTCGAGGGTGATCATCCCGTCCGCGAGGAATCCGTCGCGTTCCAGCTCGAGCTTCAGCCGCCGGATGTCCTGCGGAAACGGCAGATACATGTCGGGGATAACGACGTGCAGTCGCCGGCGCAGGCCGTCGCGCGGATTGACCGACAGCCGGTTACCGTCCTCGGTCATCGCACCACCGTACGCAAACCAGCCGAAGACCGGATCCCTCGTGACGATGGTCGAGGCCATGCGCAGCGCGCCGCCATACCCCAGATCGATTTCCCCGTCGTACCACCACGGGCCGCGCGGGACCATCACCCCGCCGGGAAAGCTCGAACCCATCCACGCGCTCCCAACTTTGGAGGACATGAACTGCCAGCCGGAGGCGCCGTCATTCTCCGGCGCCGGGGTACCAGAATCCGTAATTGGTTTCCGGCCGTCCGGTGTTCATCAGGCACCACGAGCTGAGATAGGACGCGTATCCGAGCTGCAGCCAGTCGAAGGGTTCGGGGGCGAAGTTCAATGCATAGTCAAGCACGCCCCATCCCCCCATGGCCGCCATGTAGCTGACGCCGCCATCGGCGCCGAGAGTATAAAACGCCGGGTTCAGCCAGCCGCGCACGACCCAGGCCGGAAGCGAGCTGCCGGTCCATGAAGGCTCGCGAGTCTTCACGCCGCACGGCGGGGTGGGAATACCACTTCTTGAGCTTGAGGTCGAACCAGAGGTTCTGGTCCGGTTTCATGTCGTGCGTCGCCCCGTATTTGGCGAACGCATATGTCGACTCGAAGGCGGTGCGATCGAAAGCGTACTCGGAGCGGAACGGGTAGAGGTCGTCATAGACGAAATACTTGGTCTTTTTTTCCCATTCGCCGCGCAGCCAGGCCGCCTGCTGCGGGAATCCCTCCTGCTCGAGCGCGTCGATCAGCTCGAGCACGACGAGCTCATTGTAAAGGCCCCACTTGTAGGTGTCGTAGTACTCCGGGTAGATCTCGTAGGGGTAAGTGTAAAATGCGCGCGCCGTTTCCCAGGCGCGGTTGAGATAACCCGCCGCGTCGAGATAGGTCGACATCTCCGGGTACATCCTGGCGATCTGGTACATGTGGAAATAAAGCATGACGACGTGCGGGTAATCGTAAGAGCGCCAGACATGCTCCTTCGCCAGATCGCGCCTGGCCGTGGCGCCGCTGGCCAGTGCATCCACATAGGCTTTTCGTCTGGCGGGATCGCGATTGACATACCAATTGGGCGTCCCGTAGATTCCGTAGGGATAAGGCCGCTCATCGTCGCGACGCTGCAGACCTCCCCAGACGAAGTTCTTCAGATAATATTCCAGCGAAGCGATCTCCTTGGCGTCGGGGAACGTAACGTTCTTCGACGCGAGAAACGGCGCCTTGCTCAAGCCCGGGTCGTCGCAGGTCAGCGCATAGACCATGCGGTCAAGGAATATGTCCGGGTCCTCGATCGTGCGCGTCACCTTGGCCTTCATGTCGTAGGGCCCGTAAACGCCGTTCCACCATTTCGAGGGATCCTTGATCTGCTGCCTGTTGACGATAAAGGCGGCGCGCTTCTTGATCAGGGTTTCCATCGGTTCGGTGGCGAAAAATTCGAGATAGGTCTGGCGCCCGCCGTCATGCCTGATGGTCAGCATGTTCTCGCCCAGTTTCCTGAACGCCACTTCATAGACGTGATGGCCGGGCTTAGGCTCTCCCAGCGGGCGGATCGTCGTCTGATCCGGAAATTCAGCCTGAATCGCCTCTATTTTGGCCTTGGTATGCAGAGAGAATCGTGCCGTCAGGTTTTCCGGGACCGTCATGCCCGGGACGACGCGGATGTCGAAGAGCCCCGCCTGGTAAATCAGCTCGCGCAACTCCTCGTAACTGTTGGCCCACTGCATGCGAAATCCGTAGGAAGCGCGGCTGCCGGGACGGCCCGCGGGGGCAAGATCCAGTGCGGTGTGCGCCTGGCGCCAGGTGCCGCGCGTCTCTGCACCGCCGGTCCGGCTGGAATGGACGTACACTTGAGCGCCGCCGCGACCGCCGCCGCTCCCCGTGTACTCGAGCCTGGTTCCGGGACGGACCGTCACCAGCAGAAACGGCGGCGCCCCCGAGGCGCGCACGAAGTAGAAGAACGAACCGTTGCCGGAAATAAACTGGTGCCGGAGAAAGCCGCGCTCGAAAATCTGAATCGGGCTTTCTCCTGTCGGACCGGCTGCGGGAATGCTGATCCCAAGATCGCCCACCTGCACGCCGGCTTTTCCGGTGGATTCCATGTCGATGGTCCAATCCAGCACACTCCCGTCGGTCTTGTAAGTTTCGACAACCTTGAGCGGAGAGGTGGCGGAGTCGCTGGTATAGGTCACAGTTCCCGTTTCCTGGGTGGCGGTCAATCTGGTTCCGCGAGTGGTGAGATTCGTCCACTCACCGTTTCCCACCCGATAGCTGAGATTCAGGCCGAGCGTGGCTCCGGCGTCGCCGCCACGCCCTCCGGCCCCCCCCTGGCCGCGAGCGCCGGCCGCGGCCGCCGCGGGCACGATGACGGCTCCAAACGGATCATGTGGATTGGCAAGTCCTGAAATACCGCGCTCGTCATAGATGAAGCGGAAGTCCCCCTTCTCAATGGCTCCGGCCGGCGCCGGGGCGGCTCCCGGCTGTTGAACTGCCAGAAGAATCGGCAGCACGCCCGACCACCAGATCATCACAAGTACGTTCATCGGTCTGTCCCCTCGACAATCGGAAAATCATTAGACCATTCCCGGCAATTCCATGCCGGGACTCCACACTACCACGAAGGGAGCTCAATCGCATTGACCCTGTTTCCCTCTTCGCGGGCCCTCCTTGATACTTTTGCCGGAATCGGCATAATTAGTCTCTGGCGCGAAACTGGTTCGGCAGACTGGCGCGCCCCGGGGCGGAAAGATAATAGATCCGGGCGCAAGCCCGGGGTTGGGCCGGATATGGATGCGGAACCCTCCTAAGGGGCGATAGAAAATGTCTGCGGATAAAGATCTTTCGCCCCTGCCCGGGCTCGACAATAGGCAACTTCCCACCGGGGGCTTGTACCCCCGGCTATTGTCCGGCGCCCCTCCGGGACGCGGTGCCGCGCAGCAAAAAAGGAGTTTCGCGACAGAAACGAATCAGGAGTTTAGCAACTCTCTCTTAATGGAAAGGTTCTTATGGCCAAACGTACGTTCATAGCATTCCTTCCCCTGTTATTCATGGGACTCACAATTCCGGTCCAATCTCAGGATCTGGCGGGAGAAACCAAAAGCGAAGTCCCGGAACTGACGGCCTTCCATGAAGTTATCTACGCGATCTGGCACACGGCCTACCCGGCCAAAGACGCCAAGGCCCTTCGCGGTTTCATTCCCCAGATCGGCGAACTCGCGGCCAGGATCTATGCGGCAAAGCTTCCCGGCATCCTGCGCGAAAAGGAAACCAAGTGGAAGGATGGTATAGCGGAATTCAGGAAGGCTGTGGATGCCTATAGCTCCGCCGCCGCCGGCAAGGACGACCAGGCTTTGCTAAACGCCGCTGAATCGCTGCACGCGAAATACGAAGGGCTGGTGCGCACGCTCAACCCGGTCCTTAAAGAAATGGATACCTTTCACCAGAGTCTGTACGTCATCTATCACAAGTATCTCCCGGAAAAGGCCTACGACAAGATTCGGGGTGCGACCGCCGAACTTGTAACCATGGCCGAGGCCATTACCCGGGCGACGTTGCCGAAGCAGTTTGAAGCCAAAGCCGGCGCGTTCAAGACCGCGACCGTCGAACTGCTGGAGGCTGCCCGGACTCTGGATGCCGCCGGCAAGGCACACGATCACACGGGTATGGAGGCGGGCGTGGAGAAGGTACACGCGAAATACGAAGCGCTGCAGGCTCTCTTCGAATAACACGCACGCGGGGCTGCTGCCCTCGCCGGCCGCAGCCCTGTCCCCGTATCCCCGGGCACGGGGTCCGGCCGGAGATATGGAACGGTGAGAATCGGCATTAGCCCGGACGGCATTGAGCCGGTACAGTAGTGATACTCCCATTGCCGGCAGCACATGTCGCTCCGGCGGTTCGACCTTTTCACATAGGAGGATGTCATGTCCACCGCCGGCGCCACCCGTATCGAGTGGGTGGTTTGCAGCTGTCGTTTATTGGAGGCCATCTCTTCTGAATTCGACGGAACCAGACCGTTCGCAGGTCTTACCATCGGAGCATCGATACACCTCGAGCCCAAGACCGCTGCGCTTATGATAACCCTCATGCGCGGTGGTGCGCGCCTCATAGCCACCGGTAATCTCAACAGCACCCAGCCGGCGACCGCGGTATTTCTCCAGGAGCGCGGCGCGGACATCATAGGGCACCAGACCAAGGATCCGGCAGTTCACAGCCGCTTTCTCGATGCCATCGTGGAGCGAAAGCCTCAACTGATTCTGGATAATGGCGGAGATCTTTTCTCACGCTATGCCGATCGGCCCTATGAGGATTTGCTGGGGGGGACAGAGGAAACCACCTCGGGCCGCATGCGGCTTGTTCCGATGCGGGAACGTATCCGCAGGCCCGTGCTGGTCATCAACGACAGTCCGATCAAGCAGTTCGCCGAGAATGAGCATGCCGTGGGGCAAAGTGTGTTCGAAGGATTCCTGCGCTTCACGAATCGGGCCGCAGCGGGCCGCCGGGTCACGGTCTTCGGATACGGCGCCTGCGGCACGGGGGTGGCCGAGTGTTTCCGCAATGGCTTCTCCGTGGTTTCGGTGGTGGACATCAATCCCGTGACCACCCTTAAAGCTCACCTGGATGGGTTTCTCACTCCCGCGAGGACGGACGCCATCGCCAGTGCCGATATTATCGTGACCGTCGCCGGCGCCCGGAATGTGCTCACCGCGGCGGATCTCCCGCATTTTAAAAACGGGGTTGTACTTGCCAATGCCGGGCATTTCCCCTGGGAAATCGACGTCGCGGGCATAGAGGCTTCCGGCCAGGTCGCACGCAGCGAACAGTACGAAGATGAGATCACAACCTGGCATCTCGCCGATCACCGGCAGATCCACCTTCTGGGGCGCGGGCATATGGTGAATCTCGCAGGCCCGCGCCCTCTGGGCAATTCTATCGAATCGATGGATCTCGGATTTGCGTTGCAGGCGCGTTGCCTCGAAGCGGTGGCCCGGCGCGGGGTCGGTCCGGAATCGTGCGTGGTCCCCGTCCCCCCGGCCATCGATGCGGCGGTTGCATCCGCCTATCTGGAGCTGACGCGCAAGCCTGGGCTGTAGCTGTTTAGGCTGTTGGCTGTTGGCTCTCAGCTTCAGCCCGAAGGACTGGAGCTTGCGGGCCGCGATTAGCATCGGCTTTTTGCCGGCTTGTCCTCGGTCGAGTCAAAAAGGGGGACATTCCGAATTTCCTCCTGGTCCTGGGTCTTGATGCCGGCCGAGTAGAAAATCGGAATGTCCCCTTTTTATTGTCGGCCATTGCTGCCGCGCCTTGTATTCGTGCCCGTCTGCGCCGCTACAACGCTAAATCCGGAGAGAAATGAGGGATAGGCGCCATCCGGCAAACCATCCGGACCATTGATGGTTACGCTCACTCAACCCCGAAGACGACGGTTCGTTCGGCGGATTTCTTCGAAACCGGGTCCTTGACGGTGACCCGCAGTTCATACAACCCGGGCTCGAGTCCGGCGAGATCGATTCCTCCGCTGATGGGAAACCACCCTTTAGCGTCAATCCCCGATGGCGCGGCGGAAATAGGCCGCCAATTATCCTGCCGTACTGATTTTCCTCCATACCACAGCTCCGTTTGCATCACAGGCGGGGAATCGGAGGGAGTCCCGGCAGTACGGAACACCCGAAGGAGGTACGCGCAGGTCTGACTGCGCGGATACAACCGAACGCCCTGGACCATCCGGGATCCGCCCAGGGTGTCCGGCTTGACCGTGGCCATCGCTGCACCCCCGGCGGCAGGGGGGTCGAGCAGGACCAGACTGCTCAGGGCGAGTTTGCTGCGGGCAAGATTGGGCACCTCCACCCAGTCGGAGGCGGTTCCGATACGTTCCGTCCCGGATTCCATCACACCCACCCGCACTTGATACACGCCCGGTTTCAGCGGCACCCGCCGGGATAACCGGTACCCGTTTTGCCGCACCACAGCGAGGCGTTCCGGGGTCAGGTTCCCCTGCACGGTATTTGCCAGGCTGTCCGCGACCTTCCCCGCAGAGTCATAGATTACGCAAAGTACTTCGGCGGCCATGACGTGCCGCTGATCCTGCTGCCGGTATTGCAGCTGGTCGCCATCAAGATGGACGGTCAGCGAAACCTGGGCGTCGTCTCCTTCCATCACGAGGAAATCGGCCGCGACGGACACACCGAGATCGGTGAGGGGGAGCGGCCCGTTTATGGCCCGGAGCAGACGCTGCTGGGGCGTTTTCCCGGCGTCCTCTTCCTGCCCCCTGATAATGTCGGACGGCACGAATCCGCGTGCGGTCCGAACGATGTAGTCGGAATGATTTCGAACCCGCACGGTGATGCGCCGGAATTGGCGGTCGTCCCCGGCCACCGCCAGGTAATAGGCCAGCACATAGTACGACCGGTTGGCATCGAAGGCCCGTCCCAGCGCGCCGCCGAGATCATTGGTGTTGCGGTACATTTGTCCGCCGGTGTCCGCCGCGAGCGCGTTGATGCCGTCCTTCACATCCTTTTCCGATGCCGACACATAGCTCTCAAGCCGCGGGCCGGCAGCGCCTCCCCCCTGCATGGCGGCGTTGAACATCGGCGGCGGCTGCAATCCCGCCGCGTCAATCGAGTATATGGCCACGCCCGAGCGCACGGCGCGGCTGATGACTGTCTGCAGGTCGTTGGTCTGCGGGCCGCCGTTATCCTGGAGCGAAAACCCGTCCGAGAAAAGTGTAATCATGCGCTGCCCGGGCAGGGTAGCCATCTGCCCGGCAACTGCCTTAAGGGTGAACAGGGTGGCTTTGCGGAGATACGATGCCTCCGCAAGCACCTGGGAGGAGCGCCCGCGCGCCAGCATCTCCATCGTGCGGCGGTCGCCGACGGCGCCGTCCTCCAGCCGCAACAGGGCAATGGCGACATTCATGGCGTCCACATCGCCGCGCTCGACGCAGGCAGCCAGGTAGGGCGAAAAAAAGCTCGCATGAGCCGGCGGACCGGGGCTGATCCGGTCGACGGCATAGCGCAGGAGTTGCCGGTCGCGAGTAAACTGCTCGGCGATTCCCAAAGATCCGCTGCTGGTCACCAGCGCCACCATGTCCTGTCCGGTCAGCTGTTGGTCCATGAAGCGGCGGAGCGCCTGCTTGACCTGCATCAGGCTGGAGAGGGAGAGATGAAGAGTGTCGATAAACAGCACCACCGTACGTGCCGGGGCTCCGGCCAGCCGTTCGTGCAGGCTCGGCGCCGGGCGGGTTGGAGTAACGCCGCCCGCAACGGGCGGTTGGTTTCCATCCGCCGCCACGCGTGTGACCGAGAAGCCCCCGATTTCCTGTGGGCGGTTGTTTTCCAGCAGCTCGAAGTCCTCTTTCCGCAGATTATCGACGAACTTCCCCTGCCGGTCGGTCACGACCGCGCGCACTTCCACGAGCTCGGTCGTGACTTTAAAGGTCTGCCCCTGTGCGGATTGCCCGGGTTTCTCCTGTTTCTGTGCAGGGAGGGAAACAGCCTCGGGCGAAACGCAGAGCAGGGCTGCAATCCCGAGACAGGCACAATGTCGCTTCATTGGACTCCCACCTTCTCCGGTCGATTGCCTGGGCTTGTTTATATCGCGCGCTGCGCCCCGGGCGCAACGCAAGACGGCCGGCAGTGAATGCTCAGGATCGCCGGGATCCGGTCATGACCGAAAGTTCCCGGGACACGGATGAACGCGGATCGGCTCCGCGTACGTCTGAGTTTTTTCGGGCCCGCGGATGTCCTTGATTCCTGGATCATCAATCAAGCAGATTGGCGGCGGCGTGAGCCCGACCCGGCATTGGAGACCCATTTTGAGGTGATGGCGATTGCCCCGAGATTCCGAAATCCGCTTTGGCTTTGGCGATCACCTGGTCCAGGCCATCGAGCGTCTGATCGTGCCGGCTCCGGTAGATTTCCTCAAGCAGGCGACGAGCGCTCGCCATGATGATCCCACCCACCGCAACCGCCTTGGCCAGATTCGATTCCGCCGCCCGATACTCATTCAGGATCACCCATGCATACCCCAGGCCATACAGGGCATAATCATCTGCCGGCACATATTCCAGCGCTCTTTCGAAGGGATTGACCGAATATTCGGCCTCGCTCGTCCTCACGGTGGGATCGCTGCTGGCCTGGGCCCGGCGCAGATGCATGAATCCCAGCGTGGTGTAATTGCTCGCGAGCAGCAGCTTTTTTTCCTCAGCCCACTGTTCCTCGGTGATGTGCGCCGGCTTCACGGCGGTAGTTACCAGGTCAATCGCCTGTTTCGCCTTTTCGCCAGCCTGTTCCACCCGGTTGCGCTGCACATAGGCGCTCGCGAGTTCGGTCAGAAGCGTGTAATTGCCGGGCCAGAGTATCAGGGATTTCTCGCCGTATTCCGCCATCATGTCGATCCGGTTCAGTTGGCGTCCGAGATAGACTCCTTCCTGATAGACGTAGGCAAGCAACCCTGAGTCAGGATACCGGTTCGCAAAATCGTCAATCTGGTTCTTCTTGGCGGCCGCATCCAACTCCGCGTGCAGCCGGTTGTAGTCATCCAGCTCTTCCTGGGACCCGGCCTGGCCCAAATTGGCCTTGGCAGGCGCAGGACGCGCACTGGTCTGCGGCTGCTGCATTCGGGGCGCGGCCCCCAAGGGCAAGCAGAAGAGGAGCAGCCACAATTGCCGGCGAACGAATGATGGCCTCATTCCCGATATTGTACCCGCCCCACTGTTTTTTGCCTAGCGGTACGAACGCCCCGGAATCACGCCCTATTTTGCATCCAGAAACATTTCGGTCAGGACTCGTCCACAGGATCCGGCGGGCGTTTCCAGGTCCATCAGGGTCGCCAGCGTCGGAGCGATGTCGAAAATCGCGACTTCCCGGTCAAATCTCCCGGCGCGGATCCGGGCGCCCATAAAGATCAGCGGAACATGGGCGTCGTACTGGAATGGCGCACCGTGGGTGGTCCCGCTCCTCCCGAACATCCAATATGGATCGAGAACGAACAGGACATCGGCGCCGCGGCGGACGTTGTAACCGTTGAGCACCCGGCGTCCGACCATGTCATCGTAAACAGCGCCGTCGATCAGCTGATGGCGCGTGTATGCCCGGAAGACGTGCTCCACCGATAGGCCGGCGTCGCGCGCGGTTTCTTCGACCGCCGCAGGATCCAGCTTCAACTGGGCCATGAGGTCGGTGTTGAGGTACAGGGAATGATCCGACGAGCTGAGGATCCATTTGCCGTCGCCATATTTCTGGGCCAGGGCCGCCTGCACTGTCTTCTGAATGATGCCGGCAGGCATGCGTCCTCCGGGCATCTTGCGGGCGGCATTGACCTCGGGCACCGGCGCCACCCCATGGTCCCCGGTCAGCACCACCAGGACATTCTGCATGCCGATCTGCCCGTCCAGATAACGGAACAGCCTGTCCAGCATCCGGTCCGCCTGGATCGAGATTTCGCGAGCCTCGACGGAATCAGGACCATACGAATGGCCGACATAATCGTTGGAGGAGAAGCTCACCATCAGAAGGTCGGTGACCGCGCGCTTTCCGAGCTGCTCGGCCTGGATTGCCTTTTCCGCGAAATTTTCGAGCAATTCGCTTCCGAACGGGCTCGAGATCACTGCAGAGTAAACCTTCTCGTCGGATGGCAGCTTGTGATCGAGCCACGCGGCGCCGCGATACCGGTCGACGCTTTTGAGCGTATTGAATTCCTTCACCCAGCCGGGGAGGTCGGCGAAGTAGTAAGAGCTGCTGACAAAACTGCCGTTGCCGCCGTCATACCAGTAGGCGGCATTGGCCGAGGGGCCGGCGGGTAATATCGCGGCCCGGTCCTTGAAGGAGATGCCGATCACCCGGGACGCACCGTCAGTGGCATTCCGGAGCTCATCTCCGACCGTCCCCACCAGAAGACGCCGCGGCGAAGCGCCGCCTTCTCCCGATCCCCCCAGAATCTTCACTGAACCGTCCGAGACGCTGGTCACGGACCTGCCGGCTTGCCGATCGTACCAGTCGTTGCCGATGATGCCGCTCACGGATGGGGTCGCCCCCGACAAAACCACGCTGTGACCCACGGCGGTCACCGTCGGGAAGTGCTGGTGGTAGGCGTTGGTGAATACGGCCCCGCGGGTCAGCAGCGTGTTCAGCCCGCCTTTGTAATCACTCCGGTAGCGGGTCAGGTAGTCATAGCGGAACTGGTCGATGACGATGGTGAGAATCAGTTTGGGTTTGGGCGCCGGCGGCGCCGCCATGGCAAGGGACACTGCAAGGAGCAGGAATGCAAACAGCTTTTTCATCGGGTTTACGTGCCTCCGAATCGGACCAATACAGATCTGTTGCGTCTTGATACTGCCGATTCATCATAGCCCTATTCCCGGGGCGGCGTCGACAGTTTCGCGTACCGCTGCGGAGTATGCTGCCGGAGCCCGAGTTATTATGAACGTAATTGTTTAGCCAAATATAATGGATGAAGAAAAAAAACGCAAAGACGCAAGGACACAAAGACCGCCGCTGACCAACGGGCGTGGGCGCAGCGCTTCGCGCTGGCGCATCCTTGGACGAACCGCGCGAGAAAGCGCAACCCTCCTGAGTAGCCGCTGCCCGCGCTTTCTCGCGCGGTTCGTCCAAGGATGCGGCCGAAGGCCTCCCACGCCCACGAACCGAAAGGGTTCCCTTTGCGTCCTTGCGTCCTTGCGTCTTTGCGTTCTGCTGTTAAGCATCGGCTAAACAGTTGCTTATGAACGTCTTTTGCAATCCCATGCAGGACAGTGCGCACCGCCGGAATTCGCTCGTAATAGAGTGTTTTTGGGATACGGAAGAACACAGATCCGGTTATCCCCGCACGAAGTGAGGGATCTCGGGCGGAAGCTTGATGGAGAGTTCGACGATGCCTGAGAACCTGCCGTCCCGATACCAGGGGATTTGGACAATCATTTTCTTCACCCCTTTTTTCTCGATCGTATAGATGTTGGGCTGGGGTGCCTTCAACAACTGCTCAAACTTGGACCGGGCGGGCTCCGGGTGACACTCCAGCGAGCTTTGTCCGATCAGCGCCATTCCCCCATCCGCGGCGAAGACCTCTCCGGCGGCGTTGTTCATTTCGAGGATGATGCCGTTCTCATCGGAGACGGTTACGGCCACAGGAAATTCTCTCACCCATGGGTGATTGGTCATCGTTTCACTCCTGAAAGAGGCCCCGAGGCAGCTTAGGGCCTGTCAATGAATAACGTTTACACTTTGGCGCGAGCACCGTCGCACCTGCGGTGCTCCTGGGGCGGGCAGATGCAAGGCGCCGCGACGCAGGCGATGTGAGGACATCATCGAGGAGCGGCAACGAGGCAGATGCCCGCCCGCCGGCTGCATTGCTCGCTCCTTACATACCGCACCGGGTATGCTCGTCGCTCGTGCCTTGCCAGCGGGCCTGGGGGCCACAGCAAAGTGCAGACGTTATTCATTGACAGGCCCTCACCCCGCCGGCGCCAGGGCGAATACGAAAATGTTTTGAAGCTTGTCTTTGATTTTCATGCATTTAACTCTCAGCTTCGGCGCGCTTTCCGCGCTGGCGGCTGAAACTCCTTGTCGGGCGGCATGCGCTCCATAAGCCGTTTTGCGGAATCCTCACGGCCGCTCCTGATCCAGGCCAGGATTTCTCCGCGATTGAGTTTGGCCGTTATGGCGGGAACATCAAGCGGCGCGCGTATCGGTTCTGCTGGTTGCAGCACAAAGACTTGACCATCCCTGCGTCTTATTTGAACCCGGCCTTCACGGCGCGCCCGGTTGAGAAGCTCAGCAAGGCGCTGTCTGGCCTCGGAATAGGTGTACGTTTTCAATTATTTGATCTCCAAAAGGGGAACGCCCGCCAGTTCGGCAGCTCTTACGAGAGTTTGATCCAAGGTGAGTAGCGGAACTCGATGGGCCTCCGCCGTTTCAAGGACATAGGCATCATAGGCGTATAATCCATGCCTCGCCGCTGTCACCAGCGCGCGGGAAATATCCACATCCGCAAAGCGCAAAGAAATTTTTTCGAATGAATTCCACGCGGTTGATACGTCATCCCGACTGAGACGCTTTCGCCGCAAGCCGGCGATCAGAGCATTCCCGATCTCCCACGGAGTCGATGCCGGGGTGATCAGAATCGACGAGATCGTCGCACGAATTAGCGCGTCGCGCTCCGGTTCGTTCAGGAGGACTGCCAGGATTGCCGAAGGATCGATAACGACTTGCATAAGAACTCAGTTTGCCATACATGTACAATAGTACGAGATGACCGGCATTGTCAACCCCGTTCAGATTCCCAGGAGGCTCGCCGGACCTCGGAGTGCCGAAACGGCTGGCTGAGGACGGGGTTCGTTGCCTGCCCCCGATATCTCTGTTAAGATACACCCCCGAAGCGGACGGTCTGATGTCCGAATTCCAGACTTTGGAGCGATAAATGGCAAAAATGGCGGTCACCGGCGGTGCGGGCTTCATCGGATCCAATCTGGCGGAATACCTGTCTCGCCAGGGACATAATCTGATCATCGTGGACAATTTCACGACGGGCCAGGAGCGGAATCTGTCCGGATGGGCGGACGGAGCGAGCTCCGAGGTACAGGTGCAACGGTTCGACATCAACGAAACTGACCGGTTGCGCCGTGCTTTCGAGGGCGTGCAATACGTCTTCCACCAGGCGGCGATCCCTTCGGTGCCGCGTTCCATCGCCGATCCGCTCGCGACCAATCTGGCCAATATCACGGGCACGCTCTCGGTTCTGGTCGCCGCACGGGATGCCGGGGTAAAACGAGTGGTGGCGGCCTCCTCCTCCTCCATTTATGGGGACGACGCGGGCCTGCCCAAGGTGGAGGAGCGGACCGGACGCACTTTGTCCCCCTATGCGCTAAGCAAAGTCGTATGCGAAGAGTACTGCCGGCTTTTCCATCAGCTTTACGGACTGGAAACCGTGTGCCTGCGCTATTTCAACGTTTTCGGGCCGCGGCAGGATCCGAAATCCGAGTACGCCGCCGTGGTCCCGCGATTTGCCACGCGCCTCCTTGCCAGCGTGCCGCCGGTCATCTACGGCGATGGGGAACAGAGCCGCGATTTCACATTCGTGAGCAACGTGGTTGACGCCAACTGGGTGGCGGCCACCCATCCGAAAGCCGTGGGCGAGGCCTTCAACATCGGCTGCGGATCGCAGACGAGCTTGAACCAGCTGGTCGGCGAAATGAGCCGGATCCTGGGAACGAGCTGCAAGCCGACGTATGAACCGGTGCGGGCAGGAGATGTGCGGCACTCGCTGGCGGACGTCGACAAGGCGAAGAGACTCCTTGGCTATACGCCTGCCGTATCGCTCCGGGACGGTCTCATCAAAGTAATTGACTGGTACCGGACTCACGCGGAATCACGGGTTGACGCCAGGTAGCGGCGGCCGCGGACCGGGCAGACATAAACACCCCGGCGCGGCCGTCACAGGCACCCGTGCAACCCCGGAGCCCGCTCGCGCGCCATTTGCGCTAATTCTCTATTGGGCGGCTCTCACCCTTCATGATGTCCTTCCTGTTTGTCGACACCGAACGCGTCTGGAGGGGCGGGCAGGATCAGCTGCTCACCCTGCTTCGGGGATTGATTCTGCGCGGCCACCGTCTTCACCTGGTCTGCCATCCGGGGACGCTTCTGGAGGAGCGCGCCCGCGCCGCCGGGGTTACAGTCCATCCGCTGGCGATCCGGAGCGAGCTCGGGGTTATCGCATTCATTCGCATGCTCGCCATCCTGGCGCAGGTGCGTCCGGACATTCTGGCCTTCAACACGCCGCGGCCGATCCTTCCCGGAAACCTGGCCTCCTTTTGCATCGGCGTCAAGGCGCGATTGATCTTCCGCCGCGTCAATTTCCCTCTGAGAAAGAACTTCGTCACTCGTCTTAAATACAATCGGGGGATTGACTGCATCGTGACCGTCTCAGAGAGCATACGGCAGCAACTGCAGGTCGATGGGGTTCAGGGATCGCGCATTCGGACCATTTACGAGGGGATGGATCTGACGCCATTCCCCAAACGGGATGCACCCCGTCAAAGGCGTCCGGGCGAACCGATGGTTTTCGGCACCATCGCCTATTTCAGCCCGGAGAAGGGGCTGCGGCATCTGGTTGAGGCCGCCTCGTTGATCCCGGATGTGCATTCGCGCATGCGCTTTGTCCTGGTCGGCGACGGCGCCTGCCGCCACGATCTCGAAGCTCAGGTCCGCGAGCGCGGCCTGGAGGATTGCTTTCACTTTGCCGGATTTCAAAAACTGCCGGCTCCATACCTGGGTTCATTTGACTGCTTCGTCCTCCCCAGCCTCTCAGAGGGGTTGTCATCCGCAATTCTGTCGGCCATGGCGGCATCCCTGCCGGTCGTTGCGACCAACGTGGGCGGCATTCCCGAGCTGATCCGGCACGAGGAGAATGGCCTTCTGGTCCCCCCGGCGGACCCGGTGGCTCTCGCTCAGGCCATTCAGCACCTCGGCGATGATGCCGACCTGGCATTCCAGATGGGCAGGCAGGGGAGGCTGCGGGCGGAAAAGCAATTCACCCTGCAGCGCATGATCCTTCAGTTCGAGCAGCTCTGTGCTTCTCTCCTTCACCATCCGGAATCCGGTTCGGGGGGCATTCATGCGTAGTCTGCCGGGATGGCTTCGGACACCATCGATGCAAAACCCGCGGGAAAGCGCAGCATTCCTCATGCTGGCGGGAAGCATCGCGTTGATCAATCTATCCATTGCCGCCTCGCAGATTCTGCTCGGCGGCGCCATTCTGGCCGCCGTGTATTTATGGAGGAAGGATGGCTTGACACCGGGCCTGCCTCCTTCGCTGCTCTGGGCGATGCTCTCGCTGCTGCTTTGGTCGCTCGCCGCGGTCGTCGCCGCGTCGGGAAGCCTGCGCGACGCCTTCATGCGCAAGTTCATCCTGTTCTCCCTGCTATTGATCATCCCCATGCTGGCGCGCGGCGCGGAAAAATTGATGTGGATATATCATGCCGTCTTTGCTCTGGCCGCGGTCTCCGCCTCCGCTGGATTGATTCAATTTCTCATCAATCCCGATCGCAATCTGCTGGACCGCATCAAAGGTTTCATGAGCATCTGGATGACTTACTCCGGGCTGTTGATGCTGGTCCTGGTGGCGCTTGCGGCCTATCTCGTCGTTTTCGGGTGGCGGAAACACCTCTGGACATTTCCGCTGGGCCTGGCGCTGGCCGCGGCGCTGATTATCTCCAAAACGCGGAGTGCGTGGCTGGGCGCCGTTTTCGGCATCGCTATCGTCCTGCTGCTTCGGCGTCCGCGGATCGTGCTGCTGCTTCCACCATTGCTGCTGGCGATCTATCTGATGTCCCCGGCAAGCATCCAGCATCGATTGCAGAGCGGATGGAACCTTAAGGATCCGGACACTCGAAACCGTGTCGAGCTGATCGGGACCGGTTTGCGCCTGGTCCGCGCCCATCCCTGGATGGGTGTGGGACAGCGAGTCAGCATCGAGGCCCCCGCCTACCGTGGATCCCGGGAGTTTCCCGACTGGATGTACCTGCACATGCACAACAACCTCCTCCAGATCGCCGCCGAACGGGGCATTCCGGGGCTGCTGCTCTGGCTCTGGTTTATGGGGCAGCTGGCCTGGAAGGCATTTCAGATGTCCCGCCCCCGTGGCAAGCCCGGAATCGGAGATCATCGCGGCGGCGCCGATGCCGCTGTTTTCATGGGCCTGGCAGCCTGCGGCGGCTGGGTAGCCCTGATGGCTGCCGGAATGTTCGAATACAATTTCGGTGATTCGGAAGTGTTGACCCTGTTCCTGTTCATGATGGCCGCTCCCTATGCGGTGGCCATGCGCCCGCGGACGGGAGATCCGCAACTCTCCGGGAGGAACTAGTGAAGGGCGATCGCGGATACGGCGACTCCGCGTTACTGGAGGCGGCTTGCGCACAGGCACGATGGAGTATGGCTCCACCCGCAGAGCGCGTGACCTCAGGCCCCCCGGAGGAGGGCAAGAGAGTAGCCCCGGGCAAGCGCAGCGCCGCCCGGGGTATGAGGTTGATAAGATCGAGAGCCCTGGAAGGGCGATAGAAAATGTTTGCAAATAGAGATCTTTCGCTCCTGCCGGAGCTCAACAATATGCAACTCCCTACCGGGGGCTTGCGCCCCCGGCTATTGTGCGGCGCCCCTCCGGGGCGGGGTGCCGGGCAGCGAAAATGGAGTTTCGCGACAGGAGCTCAATGAGTTGCGCTCCTTTACCTGAGTGTGGGCGTGAAAATCGGCATCCTGGGAACGAGAGGCATTCCGGCCAATTACGGCGGATTCGAAACCTTCGCCGAGGAGTGCGGCGCGGGTCTGGCGGCCCGCGGCCACCGCGTAACCGTCTATGGACGTTCGCACTACATCCCGCGCGGATTGCGCCGGCACCGCGGGGTCGACCTGGTCGTGCTGCCGACCCTGCCGTGGAAGTACACCGACACCCTTGTGCACACGCTGCTCTCGGTTCTGCATGCCCTCTTCCAGCGCTTCGACGTCATCCTCATCTGCAATGCCGCGAACAGCATTTTTGCCTGGATGCCCCGGCTTATAGGAACTCCCGTCGCCGTCAACGTCGATGGCATCGAACGGCTGCGCCACAAATGGAGCTGGCCCGGCAAGGTCTACTACCGAATCGCCGAGCGTTTTTCCCTCTGGTTCCCTTCCGCCATCGTCACCGATGCGCGGGTGATCGAAGCCTATTATCTCGAACACCACGGAGCACGCTCCGTTTGTATTCCCTACGGCGCATGCATCGACAATCCGACCGGCCGCTCGGCCCTGGACGCACTTGCACTTGAGCCCGGAGGCTACTTTTTATATGTCAGCCGCCTGGAACCGGAAAACAACGCCCATCTGGTCGTAAAGGCTTATGAAAGGGTCGGCAGCTCGCGGCGGCTCGTAATCGTCGGCGACGCCCCGTATGCGGCAGAATACATTCGCGAGCTGAAGCGCTCGCAGGACCCCCGCGTCCTCTTTCCCGGCGCCATCTATGGTCAGGAATACCGGGAGCTTCAGGCCAATGCGTTCTGCTATATCCATGCAACCGAAGTCGGGGGGACGCACCCGGCCCTGCTCGAAGCTATGGGAGCCGGCAACATCGTCGTGGCGAATGACACGCCGGAAAATGCCGAAGTCCTGGAGGGCGCCGGCATCCTGTACCGGAAGAACGATGTCGAGGACCTGGCGCGCATCCTCCAGGAAATCGCGGATGACCCCGGAAAGTACGAGCCGCTCCGCGGGATCGCACGCGCGCGAATCCGGGAGCATTATTCGTGGGACAGCATCGTGGACCGTTACGAGCGCCTCTTTTCAGATCTGAGCCGGAAAAGACGAAGCCGAGGAAAATAGAGCGCCTTTCTTCCGCGGCCGGGCCGACATGCCCAGTCGGCCCGCGCGCGCCTGGGGTCATCATTACGGTTCGCGGGCGGGCAACACCGATTCACGGATTCAGGGCGGCAGTCACGACCTCGACCACGCGGCGGGCGCCCGCAAGCGCCTGCTCGGCCTCCGGGCGCTGGTAAAAGTCAGAGGGAGTGAGGTCTTCGCTGCCATAAAACGCCAGCTCCCGATCGCGCCTCAGGGATTTCGAGATGGCGACAAGCTCTTCGATGTGCGCTCGCACCGCGGCCGGAAGCCTGTCGGATTCAGTCCTCAGGATCTGGCTGACATCGTGCACGCGCGGAACCTCGATTGCAGAAAAACGCAGGAGGGATTTCAATGCCAGCTCGACCGCCTCCTGGGACTCGCGCACGACATCGGCCCAGCTTTCCCGCTCAAACAGGACATCCAGCGCGGCGAGCCGGTGGGTCGCGCGCCTGATGTAGTCGGATGCCAATCCCCGGTTATGCATCGCTCACCTCGAAGTTCTTGATCCAGTAAGGGCTTCCATGCAGCATCCGGCGCCGGATCTTCCCCTGTCCCATGGCTTCACGCACGGACCCGAAAAAACGCATTACCTGCCTGCCACGATCCCACAGGACGATTCCATCCAGAGATGCTTCATACCACAGGCCGCCCGCATCCCGAACCTCGCCCGGCAGTTGCACGAAATGAGCCGAAATCCGGTCAAGATCCCATGCTCCGGAATGCTCCCGGCTGAAATCATCCCACGCGCGATAGCACGCCCGAGTAATCGGGGCTTCCGGCGCCATGACCAGCAGCAGATCGATGTCGGAACCTTCGGTGGCATCGCCACGCGCGGCCGACCCGAACAGAACCAGACCGGTAAGCTCCGTTTCCCAACGTTTTACAATCGCCTCCACAAGATCGCAGGAGACAATCCCCTGCTGAACCTGAGGACTGCCTGGGCCACTGAGCACGCTGACATGCGCCTGCAGCTTCCGGACACACAGTTGATTCAGCGACTGGCGGGTACGGATTGCCTCCTCCCGAAGCTGCCTGTGAAGCGCTGCGGGCATTCTGATGACAAACTTCCCGGACGCCGGATTCATAGCCTTATAGTATCATAGTACTAAGACAAACCTATCGATAAATCGGACTTCGGAAAGCGGTTCCAGCTGGGAACCTTATGCGCATCTTCAGGCTGAACAAAACCCGATTGGTTGTGCCCCGTCGCCGGCGCCCGTTCCCGGGTCATCCTATTCCCGGCTCGCATTATTCACGAAGCAAAGCATACCGCCTGTTGCCAATGATGAATTCACCGGGTTCCCTCAATTACAAGGCGAAGGTCTGATTCAAGGCCACCTGATTCGCAGGCATCAGTTTTCTCGCATCGGCCGCGAGCCGGAGGCTGCAGGTCTGTTATAATGCGCGCCTCTGGGGAGGTTGCATCATGAGAGCGGGAGCGAGGGTTCATCCGGCGATGATGCCGTGGATCGTGCTGGGCAATTTCGTCCGTAAGATCTATCTCCAGCGCGACTTGATCCGGAATTTCGTGGTTCGGGACCTGCGGGCCCGCTACATCGGGTCATTCATGGGGTTCTTCTGGAGCGTGATCAATCCCATAGTCCTGCTTACAAGCTATGCGTTTGTGTTCATGGTTATCCTTCAGCAGAAGGCACCGGTCGACAGCGGCACGAAAAGCTTCCCGCTCTTCCTGTTCTGCGGCATTCTCCCCTGGCTCTTTTTCCAGGACACGCTCCAGCGCTCGAGCACGATCATCATCGACAACGCGAACCTGGTCACGCGGACTATTTTCCCCACGGAGATCCTGCCCCTGACCGTGCTGATCTCCGGGCTCGTAAATCACATCATCGGGTTTGCCATCCTGATGGGATTCATCCTCTATGAAATCGGGACGGTGAGCGTCTACATCCTGTTCGTCCCCGTCTACCTGGCGATCCTGATGCTGTTCACGCTCGGCATGGCATGGTTCCTGTCCAGCCTCAATGTCTTCATTCGGGATATTTCCCAGGTGCTGGCGGTGTTCCTGACCTTCTGGTTCTGGTTCACGCCGATTTTTTATACGGGCAACAAGTTCCCCGAAAAATACATGTTCATCGTCCGCTGGAATCCGTTGGCCCATGTTGTGACCGGGTACCGGGATTGCCTGCTGCGCATGAGGCTGCCGGATCTGCAGGCTCTTGCCTGGCTGTCCTTGGCGTCGATGGCGGTTTTTGTCGCCGGCGGCCTGTTTTTCCGTTACATCAAACGTGAATTTGTGGATGTTCTCTGATGCCGGCGATTCGGGTTCAAAATCTCTCGAAAAAGTACGCGATCTACGACCGGTCCCTGGACAAGCTGCGGGAGGCGCTTCATCTGACACGGCGCGCCCGGCACCGGGAGTTCTGGGCTCTTCAGGATGTCTCATTTGAGGTCGCGGAGGGGCAGACGCTGGGTATCATCGGCCAGAACGGGTCCGGCAAGAGCACGTTGCTGCAGATTCTGGCCGGCATCATGCGCCAGACGCGCGGAGATTGTCACGTCGCAGGGAAGGTTTCCGCGCTTCTGGAACTGGGCGCCGGTTTTAACCCTGAATTCACCGGGCGCGAAAATGTCTTCATGAACGGGGCCATCCTGGGTATGAACAGGCGCCAGATGGAGGAGCGCTTCGACGCGATTGCGCGCTTTGCTGAAATCGGCAGCTTCCTGGAGCAGCCGGTCAAAACATATTCAAGCGGCATGTTCATGCGGTTGGCGTTCGCCGTCGCCGTCAATGTCGATCCGGACATCCTCCTGGTCGATGAAGCCCTGTCCGTGGGGGATCTCATTTTCCAGCATCGTTGCATGCACCGCATGAATCAGCTGCGCGCTTCGGGCAAGACGACCGTGCTGGTGACCCACGACCTGGCCGCGATCCCGAAATTCTGCAACCGGGCGCTGCTGCTCGACGGCGGGCGCCTGATCGAGGATGGGTCGCCGGACAAGGTCGTGCAGAAGTACCGCGCCCTGATCTTCGAACGGGAGCGGCGCTATGGCCAGAACGGGGCCGCGGCGCGGGAACCCGAGGGCGAAACCTTCATCACGACGGGAGAAGAGATGCCGGTGGTCCGCACCATCCCGAATATCGATCACCGGTTCGGCAACGGGGCGGCCAGGATTCTCGGGATTGAACTTCTCGACGAGCAAGGCAATCCGACCCGCGAAGTTTTTGGCGGACAGTGCGTCGTTTTGCGCCTGTCCGTGGAATTCCTGCGCGATGTGGCCCGCCCCATTCTGGGGTACACGTTGCGGGACCGGCTCGGTGTCGAAATCTCAGCGTGCAACACCAGTTACTCGGAGAGTTCCCTGCCGGGCGCCGCGGAGGGCCAGATTTATACCAGCGACTTCCGGATCCGCCTCCCGCACATGGCCGGCGGCAGCTATTCATTCGCTCCCGCCGTCGCCGACGGGAACGTGCTGAAGCACGACATGTGCGATTGGATCGACAACGCCCTGGTCTTCATGCTGCAATCGGATGTGCTGGTATACGGCATGCTCAAGATGGACGTCGACGTGTGCAGCTATTCATCCCCGGCGGGGGGGTGATGGCCCCATGCGTGACCGTATCTTCCTGAGCAGTGTGAAAGGGTAGAACTGCAATGAGCCGATTTCTGCCTGCCTTGCTGACCCTGCTCCTGACACCTCTGCTCGCGCTGCTGGCCGCCCTCCTCCTCCTGATCAACGGCGCGGCGCGAATGGTGTGTTGGTTTCGCAGGCCGGCGCCCCGCGAAGTTGCGCCGCCGTCCGGGCCGGCGTCGATCATCATTTTGAACTGGAACGGGAAAGACCTGCTCGCCCAGGGACTCCCTTCAGTGATCGAAGCCGTTCGCCGCGATGGCCGGCCTCACGAGGTCATGGTGGTCGACAATGGCAGCACGGACGGATCCGTGGAATTCCTGCGGACCTCATTCCCGGGGGTGCGCACCCTCGAACTGGGCGAAAATATGGGATTTGCCGCCGGCAACAACGCCGGAGTGAGGGCGGCGCGACACGACATCGCGATCATGCTCAACAACGACATGATCGTGGACCCCGGATTTCTAAAGCCCTTGCTGGACGGCTTCACCCCGGATACCTTTGCGGTATCCAGCCAGATTCATCATCAGGATCCCGCCGTCAGACGGGAGGAGACCGGCAGGACCAGCGCAACGTTCCGTCGCGGGATGATCGATTACGCCCACGGCGATGTCGAGCCGGGGGAGTCTGCCCGGCCCTATTACCCGGCATTCTGGGCGGGCGGCGGATCGTCCGCCTTTCACCGTAGCCGGTTCATCCCGTTGGGCGGGTTCCAGGAGCTTTTTTCTCCGGCCTACGTCGAAGACACCGACCTTTCCTTCCAGGCCTGGCAGGCTGGTTGGGAAGTGCGGTTCGCGCCGGCCTCGGTTGTCTATCACAAGCACCGCGCCTCGAGCAGCCAGCGCTTTTCTCCCGTTCAGTTGCAGGCGCTGATCCAGCGGAATCAGTTCTTGTTCGTCTGGAAAAACATCACCTCCTGGCGTCTGCTGCTTGCGCATTGTCTCTTTCTTCCCTGGAACTGCTACCGCCTGGCTCGTGACTATGGCATGGGCATCTGGCGCAGCCTGTTCGCGGCCGCTGCACGACTGCCTGCCCTGCTTGCGGCGCGGTTACGTGCGCCTTTCCGCGCCGCTCGCAGGGACTTTGAGATTTTCCGGCTGTTTGCCATGCCCGCGCTCTATTTCGCGCGGCATCGTTCGGAATCGGCCGCCTCCGCGCCGCGCGTTCTCTGGATGACCGCCTATCTGCCGCATCTCGGGCGGCATGCGGGCGCCGGCCGGATGTATCACCTGCTCCGTCGGATGGCAGGCCACTACCGGATCACCCTGCTCACCTTTCTCGAATTCGATGAGGAGAGACAATTCCTCCCTGAACTCGAGGCAATGTGTGAACAGGTGGTAGCGATCCCGCGCCGACCGCCGCCCCGATGGCAGATATTTCCCTATGAGCCATTCGACGAGTTCTCGCGTCCCTGCCATGGAACAGGCGCTGCAGCGCAATCTGGCGAGCCGCAACTATGATCTGATCCAGCTCGAATACACGCAAATGGCGTGCTACGCCGACAAGGAGCTCGGCATTCCCACGTTCCTGACCAAGCACGAGGTCGACTTTGCCGCCTGCGCGCGTCGCGCGCGCATGGAAGCCCGCCCATTCCGGAAGTTGCGCTGGTTCTACAACTACCTTCAGGTCCTGGACCGCGAGGTGGCTCTCTTGCGCCGTGTCGACGCCGCCATCTGCATGACCGATGCCGACATGAAGGAGCTCGGGAAGTTCTGCGGTTCAGTGCCCCTCCACGTGATCAACACCGGCGTCGACCTGGATTACTTCCGGCCGGCCCAAAAACCGGCAACCGCCGCGCGGCTGGTGTTTGTCGGCGCCTTCCGCCACGATCCCAACGTGGAGGCTATGCTCTACTTCTGCCGCGAAGTGCTCCCCCGGGTCAGGGCCGAAGTTCCGGAAGTCGAGCTTTGCATTGTCGGCAGCCATCCGCCCCCGGCCGTTCTTGCATTGGCGGAACTCCCCGGGGTCGAGGTGACCGGCCTCGTTGAAGACGTGCGGCCCTTCATGGCGGGTGCGTCCATCTATGTCGTGCCGTTGCGTCTCGGCGTGGGGATTCGCGGCAAGATCCTTGAGGCCTGGGGAATGGCCATGCCCGTGATCGCCACCTCCGTTGCCTGCGCCGGGCTGCGCTGCCGGCACGGCGAGGATATTCTCATCGCCGACGCCGCAAAGGACTTCGCCCGCGGCATCGTCTCCCTGATTCAGGATCCCGCGCGCCGGGAAAGTCTCGGGCGCGCAGGCCGGAAAATCGCCGAGGAGTTTTATGGCTGGGATGCCGCCGCTGCCAGGCTGGACGAACTGTATCGGGCGCAATTGGGAATTCACCCGGATGCCCGCCCCTCCGGAGAGATGTCGGCATGAACCGCATTTTATTGGTTGGATCGGCACATCCGAAACGCGTGCGCCTTAAAGCGGAGCAGATCCTCGCCGGGCGGGAGGGCGCGCTCACTATTCTTTGCCTTCACGACCCGATAACAGTTAGCTATTTCGGTAAGGTTGAGGGAGCGACCGTGATTCCCCTGGAGCCGGAGCGGCGTTCCGCGATCCTGCGGGCCTTGCGTCACGAGCGATATGATGCGATTCATCTGTTCTGGACCGGGGAAACCAGGTACCGGAGCCTCAAGCTGTTCGCGTTGCGCCTGGGTCTCGGTCGCCTCACCGTGGATGCCGGTGACGGCTGCACCTTCCAGTTCACCTGGAAGGCCATCCTCCGCTTCTGGCAATTCCGTTTGGGACATCGGCTCCCCTCGGATCACTACCACTTTTTTCCCCGGCCCGGCGCCACTACCGCCTCCGATCAGGATGAGCGGATGCGCGAACCGAAGGGAATGACGGGGGAGAAGATCCTGGTCGTGCAATCGGCAGAGCCGCACCAGGTGCTGCGCGCGCTGGCTCATCTTGAGAAGCACCCCATGCTCACCGACCCCCGTTTCATCCTCTTCTGCCGCAACCGGCCTGAGATCCTGGCGCAGTTCGCGGACCACCCAATGTTGAGCGAGGTTCGGACGCACAGCGAGACCCGCAACAGCTGGAGCCACTTCCGCGGTTTGAGGCGCGAGCATTTCGATGTCGTGATCCTGTTCTTGACTGGCGACCCCAGCTACTGGAAGATTAAGTGTTTTGCCCTGCTGTTGGGTGCGCGTCACAGGCTGGTTTTCAACGAGAACAACGACTGCTTTTTCCTGACGTGGAGGTCATGGTTCTCGTTGTTGTCCCATCGGCTGCGAGAGCGGTCCCGCCTGCCGGTTCAGCCGCACCGGCACCTGCAGATCCGGGCTTTCACGCTGGTTCTGGTCAAGATGCTGGCACTGCCGTTTCGCTTCGCCTGGCTGCTAGCGGTCTGGCTCCGGCTGCGCTTCGGCGCGTGGAGGGCATCCGCTTAACGCGATGATTGCACATTACGATTGCCGACATTTCCTGGGGCACAAGCCCTGCATTTACCGGCTTCCATGCGACGGGTGTCCTCACTATGACCCGGTCGGCAGGAGGATCCTGATCATCAAACTCGCTGCCATGGGGGATGTCCTCAGGACGACGCCGCTGCTGCGAGGCCTGCGGCGCGCCTACCCCGACTGCCATATCACCTGGGTGACCGAACCGAACGTCGTGCCCATGCTCCGCGGAATCGCCGAGATCGACCGGCTGATCCCATACAGCTGCGAAAGTGTTCTCCAGCTGCGGCACGAGACCTTCGATCGGGTTTACTGCTTCGACAAGGAGCCGAAAGCCACCGCTCTCGCCATGGACACCCGGGCTCGCGAACGGATCGGCTTCGGGCTGAGCCCGTATGGAAACGTCATGCCTCTGGGCCCGAATTCCGAGTATGCTTTCGAACTCGGGATCAATGATGATTTGAAGTTCCGCCGCAATACCAAGACCTACCCGGAGTTGATTTATCAATGTGCGGATCTTCCCTATGAGGCCGCGCCGGAGTATCTCCTGCCGGACCTGAGCCTGGAAATCGCCGCCGAGCGGGAGTTCCTGAAGACGCTCGGGATCGGGCCGGGGGATCTGAAGGTGGGGCTGAATACGGGCGCCGGGGACGCATTCGCCACGAAAAAGTGGACCGAGTCGGGCTATGCGGGGCTGTCGGATCTGTTGCAGGCTCGGCTGGGAAGCAAGGTCCTGCTTTTAGGGGGGCCGGCGGAGGCCGAACGCAACGCTCGCATCGCGGCGGCGGCGGAACGGGCGCCCGTTAATGCCGGAACCGATCATTCGATCCGAAGCTTCGCCGGCATTGTCGGCAACCTGGACCTGATGGTAACCGGCGATACGTTGGCTATGCACATCGCCATCGGGTTGCGCGTTCCGGTGGTGGTGATCCTCGGCGCCACCTGTCCGCAGGAAATCGAGCTTTATGGCCGGGGCGAGAAGATCATCGTCGACTGCGAGTGCAGCCCCTGTTATCTGAGTGCGTGCCCGAAAGAGATCACCTGCATGCAGACGATCAGGGCAGAAACGGTGTTTGCGGCCGCGAGGCGCCTGCTTGGCCGTTAAATCCCGGGCTAGTCCCTCCGCGAATATTTCGCGGTTGCTTAATCCAGCCCACAAGTGCTCTATAATCCGGACATGACGCCGTTGCCGGGCAGCCCGCACATTTCGGTCGTGATCCCTAATTATAATGGCGCCGCCTGCCTGGAGGACTGTCTGCAGTCGCTGATGCGGCAAGTCGATGCGCGGGCGGAGGTGCTGGTGGTCGACAATGCCTCGCGCGATGCATCCGTCGAAATCGTGCGCCGCCTCGCTCCCCAGGCCCGGATCCTGCCCCAAGAGCAGAATCTGGGCTTCGCCGCGGCCATCAACCTGGGGGTGCGATCGGCGCGCGGGGAGTGGATTGCGGTTTTGAACAACGATACCGAAGTCGCTCCTGATTGGCTGGCGGAATGCCTGGCTGCCATCGAGCGGCACCCGGATGCATCCTTCCTGGCCTGCCGCATCCTTGACTACCGGAATCGCGACCGGATATACAGCGCCGGAGATTGCTTTCTGCGGGCCGGCATCGGGTATCGCCGCGGCCAGGAACAGCCGGACGGTCCCGAATATCAGCGCGAGGTGCCGGTCTTCGCGGCCTGCGGGTGTGCGGGGCTGTATCGCAGGACGGTGCTGGAAGCGGCCGGAGGGTATGACGAGCGCTTTTTCGCTTACCTGGAAGACGTGGATCTCGGGCTGCGCCTGCAGGCCGGAGGCGCACTCGGATACTATGTGCCTCAGGCCCGGGTTTTCCACCTCGGCGGCGCGACCAGCGGCGGCGAGTTCGCGCCCCTGGCCGTGCGCCTGCGCACCCGCAATGCCCTGCTGCTTCTGATCAGGAGTGTCCCCGGGAGCATCCTGTTCCGGTGCCTGCCGATGATCCTGGCCGGACAGATTTCGTGGCTGGGGCGGGCCGCCTTTCATGGGCGGTTATGGAGTTACCTGCGCGGCCTGGCAGGAGCCCTGATTCTGTCCCCTCTCATGTTCAGAAGCCGCAGGGACATGCGCCGGCTGTGGCGGCAAGCCGGAAACCGGCTCTGGCTCTCGATTCTGGAATCGGAGAATCTGGCGCGCCGCGATTTTGCGCCGGAGGGTACACGGACGTCGCATTTTCTTGCCTGGTATTTCCGGATGTTCTGACACGGGTGCCGCGTGGTCACGATTGTCATCGTCAACTGGAACTCGGGCTCTCTGCTCCAGAAGTGCGTCTCTTCACTCCTGGAGCATG
The DNA here is from genome assembly GCA_963824985.1 of Terriglobia bacterium. Classification (GTDB taxonomy): domain Bacteria; phylum Acidobacteriota; class UBA6911; order UBA6911; family UBA6911; genus JAFNAG01. The sequence goes on along the minus strand of CAWGRQ010000002.1, from coordinate 77,800 downwards.
CCGCCGGCTCCGAGATCATTGTCATCGACAATGCTTCGGATGACGCAAGCCTGACAGGCATGCGGGAGGCGGAAGCTCCCCTGACGGTGGTGGCCAACGATCACAATGCCGGGTTTGCAGCCGCCTGCAACCAGGGGTGGCGCATGGGCCGTGGGGAGCTGGTCCTATTTCTGAATCCGGACACCGAGTGCCTGCCCGGCAGCATTGTCGCGCTGGCACGCCGATTCGAAGGGGACACTTCGATTTGGGCTGTCGGCGGCCACCTGATCGATGCCTCAGGGCTTTCACAGGACGGGTTCAATGTGCGCGCCTTCCCCACCCTGGGTTCAGTTGCGGCGGAGATGCTGCTACTCGACAGAATCTGGCCGCGCAACCCCTGGACACGGCGCTACCGCATGGCCGGCTGGAATCCGGGACCCGGATGCGACGTGGATCAGCCCGCCGCGGCCTGCCTCATGGTGCGGCGCTCGGTTCTGGCCCGGCTCGGAGGCTTCGACGAGCGCTTCCATCCGGCCTGGTTCGAGGATGTCGACCTGTGCCGGCGCATCCGCGCTGCAGGCGGGCGTATCTTTTATGAACCGTCGGCCCGGTTCCGGCACGCGGGCGCCGTCAGCCTGAAGAGCCTGACGCGAGAGGATTTCCTGAGGTACTACCACGACAACCAGATCCGCTATTTTGCCAAACATCACGGCCAATCCGCGGCGCGGCGTGTGCGCCGGCTCGTGATCGCCGGAATGCGCCTCCGCGGCGTTCTGGCCGCGCTCGGCGCCGGGAAAGCGGGCGGGCACCGCTCCGCCCCGGCCAGCGCCTACCGGAGGCTGGCAAGCCGCTTGGCCCGGAGCGGGGAGGGAGACTCTTGAGTGCGCGCGTGCTCGTCAGCATAGTCACTCACAATTCGCAGCGCTATCTGGATCGCGCCCTCCATAGCCTGCGCGTGCAGACTTACCGCGACTGCGCGATCTGCCTCTGGGACAATGCCTCCGTCGATCGCTCTCTCGAAATCGCCGGCAAGCACGGCGATATTCTGAATTCGGTGCACGGCTCGGAGAAAAATATCGGTTTCTGCGCCGCCCAGAACCGTCTCATTGACTCGATGCCGTCGGAGTATGTCCTGGCGCTTAACCCGGATGTGGTGCTCGAGCCTTCGTTTGTGACCACCCTGGTGTGTGCGCTCGATGAAGATCCCCGGGCGGGGGCCGCAACCGGCAAGCTATGGCGCTGGCAGGATGAGGAGGAGCCCGGCGCAAACCCGGAGGCCCTGCCGGCCGGCACAATCCTCGACACGACCGGAATCTACTTTACCCGGAATCAGCGTCACCTGGATCGCGGCTCGGGCGAACCGGACCGGGGCCAATATGACACCCGCCAATATGTGTTCGGCGCCTCCGGCGCGGCGGCGTTCTATCGCCGTGCCATGCTGGACGATGCCCGCGAGGGGTCAGAGTATTTCGACGAAGCGTTTTTCGCCTATCGCGAAGATGCCGATCTGGCCTGGCGCGCCCAGTGGTTGGGATGGCGCTGCCTCTACGTGCCCGAAGCGCGAGGCTTTCACGTGCGCCGCGTCCTGCCTGAACGGCGCGCCGAACTCCCGCCGCTGATCAACATGCACTCCCTGAAGAACCGTTTCCTGTTGCGCATCAAGAATATGGATGCCGGCACCTACGCGCGCTTCCTGCTGCCGATCACCGCCAGGGACGCCGCCGCGCTGGGCTATGTGCTGCTCCGGGAATGGTCCTCGCTCCATGCCCTGCCCCTGCTCAGCCGGGCGTGTCCCCGTGCCTGGGCCCAGCGCAACTCCCTGCGCGCACGGCGGCGGGTCAGCCCGGCGGAAATGCGTTCCTGGTTTTCCGACCGGCCTGCATCCAGGCCCGCCCCCTAGCCTGAGGTGGAGAGGGACAGTCACCAGTGTCACATTGGTTCTGGGGCGCTCAGGGACACTGGTGACTGTCCCTCTTTCCCCTTTTCCGGGGGGGCGGGGCTAGCCCGGCCACAGCCACCCGAAAACGCCGCCAGTCAGAAGGCCGTAGATCAGACCGTCAATGGTTGACTTGATCGTCACCACCCAGCTGCGCTTGTACCAGATCGAGTTCTGCCACAGGGCCAGGCTGTATCCCACAAAGGCAGTGCAGCCGGCGAACCGGAAAACAGCAAGGTAATGCGACCCGGGACCCAGGGCCCGACCCGCGATGTAGCCGGCAAAGACACTCACGAGCGCGCAGTAGAGGAACCATTGCACCAGACTCACGCCCATCGCCGGCGGCCCGCTCGGCACCACGGTCATCGTGGCGACCGGCCCCCGGTTCATCTTCTCTTTAAACTCAGCGGAACTCATTCCTTTCTGGCTGCCCGCACACGGCACCATGTAATCGCCCGGCGGGATCTTGAACTTTCGCAGCGCGGCCATGACCTCATCCTCCGATGGGAGTTTTTTGAAATCGGAATGATGATAGGGCAGCACCATATGCATGATCGAACTGGCCACAAACACGATCGCCGCCGCCACCAGGATCGGCGCCCATAAGACCATCAAGGAAACCATGCCGTCACCTCCCGGCCTCACCAGGCCGTCGATTCAATGGATTCAGACGCAACCGCTTTTGGTAGATATTGCGCAGGCTAAGCGCGCAGATAAATCCTGTCAACTAAAAAGCCCGGCGAATAAAGAATGACAGTAGCCTGGCCTATACTCTTTAGTGTATTCTCCTGCCCAACCAAAGAGCAGCATATTGCCCCGGTTCTGGGCGCGTTCAGCCTGACGGCAGACGCCGGGCCCTTTGCGCCCATAACAGCCGGGGTGTTTCGAAGGGGAGGATTCTATGCGCCGGTTACGCCTGGTCGGAACAACTGCAATTCTCATTTGCCTGGTAGCGCTGGTCGCTGCCGCTCCCGCGCCCGAAGTCATAAGAGCCGGGCCGCGGCAGTCAGCATCGTCCGCGGACGCCAGGCTGGAAACCCTGAAGCGCGATCTGGCGACCGAGATCGACGGGCTCGCGGATCTGACCCAGCAGATGGTGGACATGCTGTTCAGCCTGGGCGAGCCGGGCTTCCAGGAGGTAGAGACCGCCAGGTACTGCGGGGAAGTCCTGCGCAAGTATGGCTTCACCGTGCAGGGTGTGCCGGGCATCCCCACCGGATGGGTGGCGACCTGGGGTTCGGGCAAGCCGGTCATCGCGTTCGGGTCCGATGTGGACAGCCTCCTCGGGACCAGCCAGAAGCCGGGCATCCCGAGGCACGAGCCGTTCGTTGCCGAGGCCCCGGGGCACGGCGAAGGCCACAACACGGGAGTGCCGTTAAGCATCACGGCTGCGATCGCGGTGAAAAAGATTATGGAGCGCGAAAAGCTGACCGGCACCATCCGAGTCTGGCCGGGCATTGCCGAGGAACTGCTCGGCGGGAAGGCGCAGTTCGTCAAGGCCGGTGTGTTCAAGGATGTCGATGTCGTCCTGTTCTCCCACGTATCGTCGGGCTTCGGCGTCAGCTGGGGCGCCGGCGGAGGGACGGGCGCCGTCTCGGTTGAATATACCTTTCACGGCGTCAGCGCGCATGCGGGCGCCGCGCCGTGGGGCGGGCGGAGCGCTCTCGACGCGGTGGAACTGATGGATATCGGCTGGAACTTCCGGCGCGAGCATCTGCGCCTCTCCCAGCGCTCTCATGACGTGATCACCAATGGCGGCGGCCAGCCGAATGTGGTTCCGCCCATCGCCAGCGTCTGGTACTACTTCCGCGAGATCGACTACCCGCACATCAAAGAGATGTGGGACATCGGCAACACGATGGCGCAGGCTGCCGCCATGATGACCGGCACAACCGTCGACTCCCGGGTGCTCGGGACCGCGTGGCCACAGCACATGAACAAGGTGGTCGCCGAGACGGTGCAGTCCAATATTCAAAAAGTCGGGATGCCGAAATGGAGCGACGCCGACCAGACGTTCGCCAGGATCGTCCAGCGCACCATGAAAGTTTCGGATCGCGGACTGGGAACCGAGGTCGGCAGGCTCGGCGGTCCGGTCAGGCCGGAGGACAACCGCGGCGGCGGCTCCGACGACATCGGGGATGTGTCCTGGGTCGCGCCCACCATCACCCTTCGATACCCCGCGAATATCCCCGGCATGCCGGGGCATCATTGGGCGAGCGCCATTGCCGAGGCGACGCCCGTGGCCCACAAAGGTACGACCGCCGGCGCCAAGGTTCAGGCCTTCACCGCCCTCGACCTGCTGTTGAAACCGGAGCTTGTCAAACAGGCGTGGGACTACTTCAGGACCGAGCAAAGCAAGGAGGCCACGTACACACCGCTCATCGGAGAAAACGACAAGCCCGCTATCTGGCTCAACGAAAAACTGATGAAAGAATTCCGGCCCGAGATGAGCAAGTATTACTTTAACCCGGCAAGATACAAGACATATCTCGAACAGCTCGGGATCCCGTATCCGCCCCTGGAGCAGAAGTAGCCGGGTTCAGCAGAGCGGGAGGTCGGCAAGGATCTGGGACGGACGACGACAAACAGTCGCAAGGAATCGGCGCCGGACCCGGAGAAGTGATAAAACCCTGGAATGGATAGTCAAAATAAACTGCCGTTTTTGGGTTCAGATCGCCCTGCCTGCGTTCCCTCCAGGTTTTGATATTTGGGGCATCTGTTTAGCCGATGCTGAACAGCAGAACGCAAAGACGCAAGGAGGCAAGGACGCAAGGAGATTCCTTTCGGTTCGCGGGCATGGGCGGCCTTCGGCCGCATCCTTGGGCGAGCCGCGGGAGAAAGCGCAATCCTCCTGAGTAGCCGCTGCCCGCGCTTTCTCCCGCGGCTCGCCCAAGGATGCGCCAGCGCGAAGCGCTGCGCCCACGCCTGTTGCTCAGTGTCGATCTTTGCGCCCTTGCGCCCCCGCGTCTTTGCGTTTTGCTTCTTCATCCATTTGATTTGGCTAAACAATTACTATTTGGGATTATGTCAACTTGCGCCGGCTCTCGATCCCCCGGGCGTGATCATAACTCCCAAGTGCGCTTGATTGTCTCTAGTTTTTGGAGGGCCGCTCCACCCCAATACGATCGGCGCCCCCAGAGCCGCCGTTCCGGCAACCACCAGGGCCACTTTCTTCGCGAAGTTGAGTCTGACGCCAATGCGATTTGACATGATCGCCTCGATTCTTTTTTTGAGATTCAATGTCGACCCTGCGCGCGATTCGTTTTCAACGCCAGTGCGAACAGGCCGGCCACGGCAGCGAATAACGTGGATTGCCACAGATGGTTGGCCAACGGCGACAGGTATGCGGGGTTCATTCAGCTTTCTCCTTTCTTGCCAATTCGCGGAGGGTTCTTCTGGCTTCCTCGACGTCTTTCATCGTGAGCTTTCCGGATTCAATCAGGTGGGCCATGATGGGCTGGGTGCGCCCGCCAAACAGACCGAGCAGATTGTCGATCAATCCGCCTTGCGCGGCGCTGCGGGAGACCACGGCTTCGAAGATATGGGCGTTACCGATTTTTTTGACGCGACGAACGGCCTGCTTTGTTTCCAGGCGATAGACGGTCGTTTGGATGGTCGTGTAGGCCGGGCGTTTCTTCTCGGGAAATGTCTCTTGAACTTCGCGGATCGAGCATGCGCCGCGTGTCCAAAGGGCTTCCATGATCTGCAGTTCGAGCTTTGTGAGCTTTGGCAAGAACATATCGAGTATTCCTTCCGGCTGGGTTCTACTATGGCTATGTGCGATGCTACTATATTGATGTTTTTCCTGGCAAGCTTTTTTTAACTGCTTGAGGGGAAGAAATGCGGCGAGTTTCGGTTCGTCATTTTCCGGCTCAGGTCTTGCCTATACCAGAACTTCTGAAAATACGCGGGCGTGATTGAGGCTGGCGACACCGAGGCGGTATCAGGTCGGACCGACGGAAGTCGTTTTGATCTGACGAGATGATCGTTATGGAGGGCTGGAAGATATAGCTTGCCATTCGTGCCTGGCATCGATTTCCCGTCGAGAAAAAGGCTAGGATGCGGCTCGTCGGGACCTTATAATCACGCACCAGCGTCCTCGTCGAGCCGATTACAGCGTGGGGCCGGAACCCGCAGCGGATCGACGCCGTTAACGAGCGACTCTTCCATGAATGCCGATTCAGAACTCAGAGCATGGCTGGTCATCAGGTCGGGGCCGAAGGCCGGCGCACGGCATCTGCTGAATGAGCCGCTCACCCGCATCGGCAGGGCGGGGGACAACGAAGTGGTCATTACCGGCGATGAAGCCGCCTTCGTTTCCTCTCACCACCTGGAAATACGAAGGGAGGCCGGCGGGTTCCGACTCCTCGACCTCAACAGCACCAACGGAACCTACCTCAACGGGGAGCGAGTCAAAGAAGCTCCGCTGGTCGCGGGCACCGTCCTGTCCCTGGGGGCGCAGGGCCCGCAGCTGGTTTTCGAGCTGGGATCCGATGTCTCCGAACAGCAGGAAACGACCGTGCGGATGAACGCGTCAACTCTGCCCGAGGGGCTCCCCTCCGCCGCCGCGGCTTCCGGAAAGGAGGCAGCGCTTCCGGCCGGCATCGGTGCGGAGCAAGAGGCGCTTCTGTCGGACGCCGTCCGCCGGGCGCGGCGCGCGCGCCAGCTCGGAAGCGGGAACCAGACTGCCATCATCATGCGCGAAATGCTGGGCACGGCCCTCACGCGCTCCAGGCGTCCTCTTCGCCGGGTGATCGGGCTTTTGAGCCTCGCTCTGATTGCCGTGGCAGCGGTCTCGATTTGGCAGATCCGGAGGCTCGAGCGGGAAAAAGTCGGCATCGACGGCCAGATCCGGGAGGTCGAAATGCGTCTCAGCGCCGGCGTGGAGGATGCGCGCGAGCTCGAAAAGCTGATCGCGACCCTGAACGCCTATGAGCAGCGCGCGCTGTCGCTGCAGACGAGTCTCTTCTATCGTCTGGGCGTGCGAGACTCCGAGCGGGACTTCGTCGAAGCGGAGATCCAGCGGCTTCTGGCCGAGTTTGGAGCCGAAGAGTACAGCATACCTCCGGAGTTCCTGGTGCAGGTCAACCGGTTCATCCGCCAATACCAGGAGCGCGACCGCGCGCACATGGAGCGGGCTATGGGCCGGGCACGCAACAAGCTGGAGGGGATCCGTGCCGCGTTCCGGAGCGAGAACCTCCCCGAGGACCTGGCGTACATGGTTCTGGTAGAGAGCGCCTTCATCACAGGCAATCAGAGCACAGCCGGAGCTGTGGGCCTCTGGCAGTTTACCGAGGCCACAGCGCGCGCCTATGGCCTGCGGGTGGATGGGAGCGTGGACGAGCGCCTCGACAGTGCCAGGTCCACCAAAGCTGCCGGGGGCTATATCCGCGAGCTGATCCTCGATTTCGGCACGGGCAGCTCCGTCATGCTCGCGCTGGCGGCTTACAACCTTGGCCCCGGCAAGGTAAAGCAGGCCGTGCGCAAGGTCCAGGATCCGATCAAGCAGAGGAATTTCTGGTACCTGTATCGAGTGCGCGCGCTGCCGCAGGAGACCCGCGAATACGTACCCAAGATCATCGCCTCGATTATCATCGGCCGCAACCCCGACCGCTTCGGATTCTGAGATCGGGAACAAGCTGCACTGGTCTTCGAGCAGGACCGGACTGTCCGAATGGCGGACTGAGAACCGGGACCGCCATCCTCTCTCAGACGCCACGTTTTGCACCGCCCCGGAGCGCAGCTTACTTCTGCTTTGCGACAATCAGGCCCTTATTTCCCGATTTTTTTTAATAATCCGGCTTTTGGGCCGTATATACGGTGACAAGCGGCTGTTGAAAGAGCTGCAGGAGGGGACGTGGTGGAAATCGGGGGAACAGAGGACGACCTGCTGATTCAGCAGTGCCTGAAAGGGGACGAGGATGCGTGGACGGAGATGGTGCGTTCCCACGCACCCCGCCTGCTCCGGATGAGCCTGCGGTTCACCCGGCGCTCGGATGAAGCCGAGGAAGTAACTCAGGAGATTATTGTTCGAGTCTATCAATGCCTGGGCAGTTACCGGATCGGCGCCGGGACATTCCGTTATTGGATTTCCCGCGTGGCGCGCAATTGTCTGATAGATCACTATCGTAGGACGCGTCGACGGGAAATCCCGATTGACGACGTGGAGGCGGCGAATGTAAAGGACGGCCGCATGCCGGATCCCCTGCAATCGCTCGAACATGCCGAGGCATCCGCGGTTGTCCGCAGGGCTCTCCGAGCCTTGCCGGCCGGCAGCAGGAAAGTGATCCAGCTGCGGGAAATAGACGGGATGGAATATGCCGAGATGGCAGCAACCCTGGGCATTCCGAAGGGAACGATCAAGAGTCGCATCCATCGGGCACGAGGGGAACTGACCCAGCTCCTCGTCCGTCAACGCCGTTCCCAAGACCACGTACAGCCACAGAATTTGCAGATGGCAGAGATTTAGCCCGGCACCTTATTCCCGAACCGGTGATGCCTGACATCCGCGGCCCCCTCCTGGCGATGAGGGTGGAAGCCGGCTGCGGCATTCCGGAGCACGGCGGTTTGCTTCTTCAATGACTCCCGTCAATGTATTTTGTAAGTTTCTGACCGCCGGCAAGACTAATCTTAAGCGAAACAGGACAGGCAGCCTCAGGGTAGCGCCTGAGACGATCGAGGCGATACTATGCCGCAAGACGTTCGGCAGCGATTCGAGCAGATATTGGAGAGCAATAAAAGGCGCCTGGCGTCCATCGCCAGAAGCTATGCTTCGGCCGACGATCAAGAGGATCTGTTCCAGGAGATGTTGCTGCAAATCTGGAAGAGTCTGGACAGTTTTGAAGGCCGTGCCGCTCTCGATACCTGGATCTATCGGGTGGCCCTGAACACGGCGATCACTCACAAACAGAAGACCCTCCAACGCCGACGGCACGTCGAGCATCACGGTGACCTTCCGGAACCGGAAGCTGTCTATGCGCAAAATCAGACCGGACCGGACCGGGAGTTGCAGATCCTCGAAGGATTCATTCGCACCCTGAACAAGATCGATCGGGCCGTGTTCCTGCTCTACCTCGAAGATTTCAGCTACCGGCAGATGTCGGAGATCACCGGACTCACCGAAAACCACGTGGGAGTTCGCCTGAGCCGGATCAAGCGGTCCTACATGGACATGCATTTTGGAGCTTAGCCATGGAACTCGAACATCTAAAATCCGCGTGGCAGCAGCAACCGGCGGAGGCTTTGCCCGACCGGTCGAACCGCGAGATCGTGAATGCCATCCTGGCCAGACTGGAAAACGTGCAACGGGTGATCCGCTGGCGCGACGCCAGAGAGATCACGGCCGCGATCGCAGGCATCGTGCTTTTCGGCATTTGGTTCTGGACCGAACATGCAATCACCGCCCGCATCGGTTGCGCCATCATCGTCGCCGGGTCGGTTCTCATCATTGTCAGGCTTTTGATGGCGCATTCGAGAAAACGGCGTCCGCCGCTTCACCTCCAGGTGAGGGAGTATTGCACGACGGAGCGCGGTCGTCTCGACGCCCAGATCCGGCTCCTCCGCTCAGTGCTCTGGTGGTATCTTGGCCCCTCCGTGCTCGGCAGCAACCTCTTCGTGTTCGGACTCATCGGCTGGAACGCGGTCGAGATCGTATTCCTGGTCTTTTCCCTGGCTCTCTGCGTGGTGCTGTATCGAATCAATCTGCGTGCCGTCCGCAACCGGCTGATGCCTCTGAAACGGGAGCTCGATCTCCTGATCTCCGAGCTCGACCGCAACGGCAATCAGGGAGTCGAGGCCTCAAAATCGTGAAATCCCGGAGACTTGACATGTCTTTTCGCTACCTCTGTTGTATTGCCGTGCTCGCTTTGAGCTTTATTTCCCTTCTCAGAGGATCCGCTTTCAGTCAAACGCCGAAGCCCGCAGCGGAAATGTCCGATGCGGAGATCCGCGCAATCCTGAATGAACGCCTCGATCCGCAGGGGGATTTGGGAATTGTCACCGGCTTGATTCATGCGGGTCGCACCCGTGTAATTTCGGCCGGGAAGGCCGGACCCGGGAGCGCCCGGGCGCTGGACGGCGATACAGCGTTCGAAATCGGCTCGGCCACCAAGGTCTTCACGGCCACGCTGCTGGCGGACATGATCGGACGCGGTGAGGTGCGTCTGGAAGATCCGGCCTCCAACTACATCCCTTCTTCGGTCCGGGTTCCTTCCAGAAACAACCGGCAGATCACTCTTCTGGATCTCGCCACCCATACCTCCGGCCTCCCGCGGCTGCCGTCCAACCTCAATCCCAAAGATCCCTCCAATCCGTATGCCGACTACAGTGTCGAGCAGTTGTACGCGTTTCTGTCCGGTTATGAACTGCCGCGCGACATCGGCGCGCAGTTCGAGTATTCGAATCTTGGCATGGGTCTCCTGGGTCACATTCTTTCCCTGAAAGCCGGGATGAGCTATGAGTCGCTGGTCGCGAAACGGATCCTCAGCCCACTGCAGATGAAGGATACTGCCATCACTCTCAGTCCGGAGTTGCGTGCGCGGATGGCGCAGGGCCACAACAGCTCCGGAAGCGCAGTGGCCAACTGGGATCTGCCGGCGCTGGCAGGAGCCGGTGCGCTGCGATCCACCACGGACGACATGCTGAAGTTCGTGTCGGCCAATCTGGCGGCTGCGGGCCCGCTGGCGACGGCCCTGCATCTGACTCATGAATCCCGGCGCAGCATCGGAACCCCGGATGGCAGCATCGGACTGGCATGGCTCCTGCGACGCGGCTTCGGTTCGGAGATCGTCTGGCACAACGGCGGAACCGGCGGCTTTCACTCATTTCTGGGCTTCGATCCGAAAACCGGCGACGGCGTGGTGATCCTGCATAACTCGGCGGCCAGCATCGACGATATCGGATTCCATCTGATCAACAGCCAGTTCCCGATCGCCAAACCCCCGGCCCCGCCCAAGGCGCGTAAAGAAATTGCCGTCAATCCATCGTTGCTGGATTCCTATGTGGGCGAGTATCAGCTGGCGCCCACCGTCACCATGGTCGTAACGCGCGACGGTGAACAGCTCTTCATTCAGGTGACCGGGCAATCCAGGCTGCCGGTCTATCCCGAATCGGAAACCGACTTCTTTTATAAAATCGTCGACGCGCAGGTGACCTTCGTAAAGGATCCCGCCGGCCAGGTGACCGGCCTCATCCTCCACCAGGGCGGCCGTGACACCCCTGGGAAAAAGATCAAGTGATAGAACATGCCGCAGCCTAAAGCCAGGTGAGGCCTCCGTGCTGTTCGCCCGCGATGTGGAGGAAAAGCGCTTCCAGCGAGGCAAAGCGGAGGCCGTCACATTCGATCGTGCCTCCGCCGCTGAGGTCCCGCATCTCACCGCGCCAGGCCAGCTTGCCGCTGTGGATTATCCCGACGTCGTCGCACAGGCGTTCGACCGTTTCCAGAACATGGCTGGTCATGAACACGGTCCGCCCTTGCGCCACATACGAGCGCAGCCACTCCTTCATCATCGCCACTGCGGCCGGATCGACGCCGGCGAACGGCTCATCCAGGAAGAGGATTTCCGGACGATGGATAATGGCAGCAGCAAACGCCACTTTTTTGCGCATGCCGGTGCTGTACTCCCCGAGTTGCCGCTGCACTGCGCTCTTCAGATCCATCGCCACAATGAGCTCGCCGACGCGCCCGCGCAGGGTCTTCTCATCCAGGCCGAACATGCGGGCATTGAAGGCCAGGAATTCAGGCGCGCGCAGTTGGTCGAACAGCGCCAGTCCTTCCGGCATGACTCCGATGCGCCGCTTGACTTCAATGGCGTCCCGAGTGAGCGTCTCGCCGAGCAGCCGGATGTTTCCTGCAGTCGGATCGAGCAGACCCGTGAGGCAGCCTATGGTTGTGCTCTTGCCGGCGCCGTTCGGACCGAGAAAGCCGAAGAGCCGGCCGGCCGGAATCTCCAGCGAGAGATCGTCAACAGCCGTTTTCCTGCCGTACTTTTTGGTCAGATGCTCGATCCGGATGACGGTGGCGGCTGCACGCTGCGCCGGTTCGGGCGGAGGATCGGATCGATGCAATCCTACGGGATCGCCATTAATACTCATGCCTTGGCCTCAACACGCGAAATTTGTCTGCAGAACGAACCTGTCGACTCCCCATTCATTCTATGGCCGAATCTCCTATTTGCCTTCGATGCGGGCGATTATGCGCTCGCAGCGTGCCTTCAGGAGTCTACCGGTGAGAGATAACGAAATGGCGTACGCTGCCGCGCTGACGAGCACGGCCGCGCATAACAGCCAGCTGTAATCCAAGATCATGGCCACGCTTCCATTCTCTCTCAGGTACAGCATCGCAACCATGGCAGGTTGAAATGACGCCAATTGCATCAGAACTACGGGAACCGGAGCGCGGTTGCCGAGCAGGTTTCTGGGATCGACTGGAAATGGCGCGAGAACCGTGGTCCAGAGTCCCACCGAGTTGAAATAGAAGATCCCCGCAACTGCCGTCAAGACCGGAAGCAGGATCAGCCGGGCGTCCAAGGGAATGCAGCCGAATGCTATGGAAACAATGATCGCCGGGGGGAGCATCGCCGCTCCGAGAAGCAGGGCGGCAATGCTTCCCGCCCGGTGAACTCGTTCGAGGGAAACCGGAAGGATCAGGTAGCGCCGGATTCCCTGCCGGTCCAGTCCAAACATATTCGTGGACGCCATGCCGGAGGCAAGTGCGCCCAGCATGAAATAAACGGCAACTGTCGTCAGGTAGACCTTATCCGTCCGCCCACCCCGCGAAGGCAGCCACGGCAGTCCAACGGTGACCGGAATGGCGGCGGCAAGGCCGAAACGAACCTGCTGGCTGCGCAGGAAGGAACGCAGCCATTTGGCCACCAGCGGGCCGATGCCGGAGCCGAACCAGCCCGCGGCTTTATCCAAAGGACTGTCCCATTGGATCCCCCCCGGCCTCTCCTCTTCGGCAACCGGAGGGAGATTTTCGATCCGATACAATACGAAAACCGGAAGCGCTCCCCAGACGATCAGCGCGCAGGCCGCAATTACGGCTTCTCTCGGACCTGCGCCGGCAATCAGGGAGGCCGCGGCGCCGGGCGGAAGATACCCAAGGATGCGATCGATCGCCCCCAGCCAACTGCGATTGTGCGAACCGAGCAGCACGGGTTGAATGAGGAGGATGCCGTTCATCAGCAGAACCAGCGCGAATCCAAGAACTGCCGATCCTGACTTGTGCTGCAACACGCGGTCCACCAGGGACAGGATGGCGACCGTAATGAGGTAAATAAGGGATGCATAGAGCGCCGCGGCCGGCAACCCGACCAGCAGCCACCATGGATTCCCGATCGCAAACCCTGCAGCGAGGCCGGCGGTTACGGCCAGGAGCAGCGGCCAGATCGGATCCAGCAATCCGATCATGTGACGCGCGGCCAGACGCTCCTTCGACGTCATCGGGTACCGGCGAAGAACACCATCGGAAAAGGCGGCCCTGGGCCCGGCGCCAAGTGCGAGTCCGGTCACCAGACCTGAAACCAAAACGCCGGCGAGAATTCCGCGGGCCACCTGCAATCCGCGGCCCGAGTGCACGGCGGCCAAAGCTGCAGAGAGACCGCCCAGTGCAAGAAAAAGAAAGACCAGCATGCCGAGGACATACAGGGCAATAAAGAACACGGCCTTGCCTGCGCTTGAACGCGACTGAGTCCAAAGCAGCTGATAGCGCAGACGCAGCAACGTCCGGAACATTCCCCATGGAATCGACGAAGGGGTCATAGTCAGCGCTCCGCTTGTCCGGCTGGACCATGTCAGTTGGACAATAGCCGATACCCCCTGCCGAGTACTATCGAAATTTCAGCCGGGATCCGGCTGCTCTCAACACTTGGGGAATGAGACAGAGCCTCTGAATGGGGGGCGTCTCCCTATTCCACGTATACTCGTCAGGGCTGCCAGTCGCCAATGCCGGCCCACACATCCGTCAGGTCGTCCTTGTCGCTGGCTCTTCGGACATGGAGCTCCCCCCACACATCCTGCATCAACTGCAGGCCGCCAGTGTCGTGGAGGATCTGGCTGATCTCTCGCACTCGACTCCGATGCTGCGAGAAGCAAGACTCTCTCGAATCGTCCTTTAACCCGGCAAGCACCAAGACATATCTCGAACAGCTCGGGATCCCGTATCAGCCCCCGGTGCAGAAGTAGCCGGGTTCAGCAGAGCGGAAGGTCGGCATAAGCATTGAGGTCCAGCCCGGCGGTCGCGCCCCGGCGCAATTTTGGAACTCCGGCGGAGGCGATCATGGCGGCGTTGTCGGTGGTCAGGGACGGGCTGGGGTAATAAACACTGCAGGCACCCGCTCCCCCTGCGAACGCCTCGGTGAAAGTCCTGCGCAACATGCTGTTGCACGCCACGCCCCCGACCAGGAGGACGGATCGCGGCCGGTGGCGCTGCAACCGCCTTGCGCGTCTGCGCGACCAGGGTATCGATGATGGCCTGCTGATAGCTGGCCAGCAGGTTGAGGACTTCTTGCGGTATGGGCTTCCCCGGCCTGCAGGGCCTTATCCCGGCCTGCTCGATGTGCCTCAGCGCCGCGGTCTTGAAACCGCTGAAACTGAAGTCGAGGCTGCCGTCGCTGATCTTGGGAATGGAAAAGTGAAAGCTGCGCGCCAATCCCTGCGGCGCCAGGCGATCGATAATGGGTCCGCCCGGATATCCCAGGCCGAGAAACTTCGCCAGCTTGTCGAGAGCTTCCCCGGCTGCGTCGTCGCGGGTTCGGGCGACCGCCTGGTAGCGTTCCGGCTCCGGAGAAAAGATCAGCGAGGTGTGTCCGCCGGAAACCGCCAGGGCCAGGAACGGGTATGCGATCCCGGGATGTTCGACAAATGCGGAATAGATGTGGCCTTCGATGTGGTTGACGGCCACCAGCGGCTTATTCAAGGCAAATGCCATGGCTTTGGCGAACGAGAGCCCGACCAGGAGGGATCCGATGAGCCCCGGGCCCTGGGTCACGGCAATGCCGTCAATCCCGTTGTATTTCCTGCCGGCATCATCGAATGCTTTCCGGACGACAAAGCCGATATTGCGCAGGTGTTCCCGGCTGGCCAGTTCGGGAACCACGCCTCCGAAGCCGGCGTGAGTCTTCACTTGCGAGGCGACAACGTTGGAGTGAACGATGCGGCCGTCCTCGACCAGCGCGGCCGCGGTTTCATCGCAGGATGACTCGATTCCAAGTACCAGCATCTCAACCCTTCCGTTCAGGCAGAGCATCCGCGAGCGCTTTCAGGCTCGGACCGTAGGGGGGGCGCGCCACGCCCCGTTCGGTGATGATGGCCGCCACGTAGCGGTTCGGCGTCACATCGAACGCGGGGTTGGCGACTTGAGTGTGAGGCGCGGTCACCGGGATCCCCTGAAACGTGCGCACTTCCTCCGGATCACGTTCTTCGATCGGAATGCAGCTGCCATCCGGGAGCGTCAGGTCGAAGGTCGACGTCGGCGCCGCGACATAGAACGGTAAGCCATTCTCCTTGGCCAGCACGGCCACGGAGTAGGTTCCGATCTTGTTGGCCACATCGCCATTGGCTGCAATCCGGTCGGCGCCCACGATGACGCAGTCGATCTTCCCCAGGCGCATGAAGTGACCCGCCATGCCGTCGGTAATTACGGTGACCGGGATATGGTCCTGCTGCAATTCCCAGGCGGTCAGCCGGGCGCCCTGCAAAAAGGGTCGGGTTTCATCGGCATACACCTGAACCTGCTTGCCGGCCTCAACGGCCGCCCGGATGACACCCAGGGCTGTGCCATAGCCTGCCGTGGCGAGCGCGCCGGCATTGCAGTGCGTCAGGATGCTGGCGCCGTCGGGAATCAGCGGCTGGCCATGTTTTCCCATGTCCCGGTTAGCTCGAATGTCCTCTTCATGCATGGCCAGGGCTTCGTGTTTCAGAGCGCCGCGCACCGCGCTGACTCCGGCAGCCCGAGTCTCCCGGTAGACGCGTTTCATGCGCTCAATAGCCCAGAAGAGGTTGACCGCAGTCGGGCGCGCCGCGGCGAGCGTGCCGCAGAGCGACTCAAACTGCGGATCGAGTTCCTCGACGGTGGTTGCGGCGGCCTTTTCGACACCCAGAGCCACACCCATGGCGGCGGCAACGCCGATGGCGGGCGCGCCGCGGATCACCATGGATCGAATCGCTTCCGCCACCTCCTGATACCCGGAACAGGCACGGTATACCTCCTGCAGCGGCAACAGGCGCTGGTCGAGCATGATCACTTCGCTATCCCGCCACTCAATGGTCCGTATCATGGTCTCCTCATGAAATCATTAGTCTACCACACCATGGGAAGCGCCAAATCGGAACCCAGGAAATGCGGGCTCAACTGGAAGGGGGAGTCAGCAGCTTGCCACCGCTTCCAGGGTGAAGTGGGCTTCACCACAGGGGAAGTCGTGTGCCGCGAGCGACGGGGCGGCATGCTGCGGTACTATTACCGCGAAGCGGCCTGACCATATTTGACATCTCACGCTGGCCGCTCCGTCGCGCATCCTCGTGAGGTGCGTGCAGGAAACCGCTCATGTTCCTGCAACCAAGCGGAGAGAGGGATGCCGGCAACGACACTCCGCCCCCGTCTGGCATTTTGGTGCGTAGAGCGGGATGCTTTCCTGCAATTCCCAATGTTCCGTCTAGGTTCAGGGAGGTATAATTGGTATGCGCCGGGCCATCGAGTCCGATTTGAAAGTAGCAATTACCATTGCCAGCGAACCATCAGATGAGGTCATTCTCTTGTGTGCCAAACACTAAGGGGGAACACGGTGGGATGGGATGCCGAATGCTCCAGGCTCCTCGGATTGGAGGTATATTGGGTAAGGGAGGTCGTTTTGAACGGGACCTAGAACCACACTGCGATTCGGGTTCGGATCGAGCGGCGAGGTGTTCAGGGGCATAGATGCCTCCAATGAGACCGTCGGATTGCGCAGATGCGCGATGCCAGCGCCGCGTATGGAGATCCTGCCGTCCGTGCCCTGTCGGATAGCGTTGCGCACCGGCATCTGCACGTCCGCTTTTGAACAGGCACATGTGCACTGAGCGGATCGGAATCGATGATTCGAAAGCGCCGGTCACCCGGCGGTTGCGTTAGCCGATTGGGCTCGCTTATCAATCGATGCCAACGAGCCACGTATCGTGGGGCAGGGCCTGAACTGGGGGAAGCGTCCCGAACCTCAGCCAAGGCTGGTTTTGGATTGGTTCAGGATAATTGTCGTTAGGAGCGATTAATCATGTTGAGGTGTCTCAAGCCGCAATGCATGCTCTGCATTGGCCTGATGTTGTCGCTTCCTTTGGCTAATGCTGTTCAAACCCCCAAGTCTAGAGCGAAGTCAAGGATATGTGTTGTTGCGGTACAAGACTCATCTCTCTTCACCCTATGCCCACCAGGACCTCTGCCGGAATGCAGTTTAAAAGGTCGAGTTCCTTATTGTCTGATGCGGGACACGGGCTTTCTTCATATCTATCCCCCTGATAGCGTTCCTTCGTTGTCGCTTCCCCCCCATATTCTTGCGCAGGACCGTCCCATTCTTGACCGCTCCCATGCTGATTGGGATGAGTTAGGACGCTCGACCCAGGGCATTGGCCCCTCAGGATGGCTTCAACTCGACTTGAAAAGCAAAGCCGAAAGGGAACTTCGGAAAGATAAGAATTACACCTTAGCCGACTCCCCCGACAAGGCCGATCTCGTTTTTCTGATCGAAGAGGAGTATAGCCGGTACAACGTGGCACCTTGGGACACGCGCAGAAAACGGGATTCCGCCGACGCAAATCGACCGGATGTAGGAGTGATGCCCCGAGCATTGATCGCGGTTGTTTTGCCTGCCGATGTTTATAGCCGAAATCCTGGTGACAGTGAAAAACTCCTGGACGCCAAGTTGTGGAGCGGCGCAAGATTTTGGCAAAAATCAAAAGACGGCCGGCTCGTCGCCCCTTCGCCTGATACACTTGTGCGACAATTCCTGCAAAAAGAAAAAAGCACTGGTTCGCTGCCACCGATCTGCGCCGCATGGACCTTGCCACCTACGTGGAGGCACCGCGCTTTCTCGCTTGAACCTCAGTTAAAGAGAGTCGAAGCCGGCCTTCCCTCAGTCCCCGTACAGGTGCCGGCGGAGTCGGCGCATGCCACGCTTGTGAGAGTGGATGTTGAAATGGTTAACATCCCAGTGGTCGCGAGTGACATGCATGGCAAGTTCGTTCCGGACTTGACAGCGAGAGACTTTCGTCTCTTTGAAGATGGCCAAGAGCAGCCCATTGATCGTGTTATCCCGGAGGCCGAGCCCTTCAATGTAGTTTTGCTCATGGACATTTCAGGCAGTACCCGAGATAAGTGGCCCGAAATTCGGATGGCGGCCAGAGAATTTATGGATGCGTTACGTCCGGACGATCGGCTCATGCTCATATCCTATGGCAGTTGGGTCTACATCGATTCTGAGTTTACCAACGATCGGGAGCAGCTGTACCGCGCGTTCTCTTTGATTGTTTTTGGGGGATGGTCGCGCCTCTACGATGCGCTGGACCTCACTGTTACTGAGCGCCTTAAAAAGATCCCGGGACGCAAAGCGATTGTACTCCTTACGGACGGCTGGGACACCTGGAGCCGGCTGGCGACTGCTCAAAGCACACTCGCAAAAATCGAAGAATCAGACGTGCTCATTTATGCGCTCCAGTATGACACGAGGAATCGCTACCTTATGATGCCGAATATCGGGGAGATATATTCAAAAAACGCTCAGTACTTGCTCGATTTGTGCGAGAGAGGCGGCGGGCGCCACTACAACGCCGAGACGATTCCCAATCTCAGGAATGCCTTCATGGAGATCGCGGGGGAATTGCGCCATCAATACATGATCTGCTATTACCCCACACAACAGGGTGGCAACGACAGTTATCACCGAATTCGCGTTGAGGTTAGCCGGCCAGATGTCAGGATCCGAGCGCGTCCCGGGTACCGTGCCCGGGCTCGGCCAGGAGTTGAAGATACATCGGCAGCAATGCGATAGTACTCCTGTGCCATGAAATCATGCAGGGCGCGCGTTTAATACGCTCTTATGTCAGTGCTGTTCGCTGAAAGATTTGGGGATCGGGGACGGACCACGCGAAGTGCCTGAATGCTCATTGGATAATCCTCGGGAATGGCCCCGGGAACCCTCTTAGCCGCGATTTTCGCCCCTGTTTTCTGATGGTAAGGTTTTAGCCGTGGAGGGGTGGCGCCGCGGAGGCCATCCACGCGAAACGCTTCGCTGCCAATCGGGCGGCGGGAAGGCGCTCATAATAAAATCGGGTTTTCGGGCATTTCCTCTTGTTTTCCCGCGCGTGCGTGTCGAGTCCCGACACATCAGGCTCTGAGAAGCCCCAGGAACGGCGATCGCGCGCCGGTCCATATGCTGATATCCCCTTAATCAAGGCATTTTCCCTGCACGTGAGGGCATCGGAGTCATGCGATCGGCGCGCCCGGGGCCTGCCCGCAACACGGGTGCCACGCTTCATCCGTTGGACTCGGGCAGGAGTTTGCCCAGGGACTCCACAAGCGGGGGCAAGTCGTTTTTGGCGGTGTCCCAGATGACCGAAGGCTTCAGATTCCAGTAGGCATGAACAGTGAAATTACGCAGATCGACCATCTGACGCCAGGGGATTTCGGGATAGAGGCCGGTGATTTCCCCGGGGATGTGATTGGCGGCTTCACCGATGACGGTGAGATTGTGGATGACGGCATCCATGATCTCTTCGTCGTTTTCAAAGGTCTCAAAATCGACATCAGAAACGTAGCGCCGGATTTTGGCGATGGCGTCGAGGATGTCCTGGATCCGGAAAGCCCAATCTCTAGGCGGCATAGATCGCTTCCCGCAGAATGCGATCTTTCAACGCCGGCTTGATGCCGTCCCGCAATACCAGGTCCACCTCGCGGCACTCCGAGAATGCTCTCCAGGTAATGTTGGGTTCTTGACAGAGGAGGCACATAGGGCTTGGGTACCTGGTTAACCTGTACCCATGCTCGTTATCCTTTTAGTTGCCTACGCCCTGGCTGCCGCTGCCAGCGCCTCGTTTGTCCGCGTTGCGTCGTGCAGCGGCTCGTAGACTTCTCCCGTCGCCCATAGCCGGTGTAACAGTACCCCGAGTTTGCGCGCCACGGCCACCATGGCGCGCTTCTTGGCGTTCTTCCCGCCCCGCGCCGCCAGCTTCGAACCATGATGGTCCTATAACTTGACGCCCCGCCTGCGCCGGGAAGTGCGCAAGATCATTTTTGACCACTTTGACTTGATCGTGGGAGAATGGGAGAGGAGTTTTGGGGGCAAAGGGAATGCAGGCAACTGAACCGGTCACCGCAACCGGAATCGAGCTGACGCCAGAGGCGCTGATCCTGGTGCTTGGCGAGCGTCGGCTGCGGATTCCGTGGGAGAAATGTTCCAAAAGGCTGGCGGCGGCCACGCAGCAGGAACGGCTGGATGCCGAGCTGTCGCCCGGGGGTTATGGGATTCACTGGCCATTGATTGATGAAGATCTGTCGGTGAACGGTCTCCTGAAAATGCATCACTGAGCCGCCACGCTCTTCCCTCGTATCCAGCCGGCCTGATGCGTTTTATGTGCGAAACCGCGAGCACTGCTACGATCTGTAAGCTAAGCCAAAACTCGCGTCAGGGCGAGAGCAAAGCTGAAGGTGCTGACCGGCGCCTTTTTCAAGCGACTGGCATCGAGCATGGCGCAGCGTATCAAGCATAGGGTAATCATGTGCATAACGAGTTCCTGGTGAGAATAGTTTTGACAGCCGCCTGCGGCTGGTGGTAATGATAGAAAGGAACATTGGTTCTTTACATTGCGGATTGAGGTGCCCCGTTTCGGGGGTAATAGGGAAGTGGGTGTGAATCCCACGCGGTCCCGCCACTGTATTCGGAGAGCCGGCTTCTGCGGCCTGCAACAGCCACTGGAGTAGCCCGCCACTCGTTGATATCAGACGGGGAAGGCGAGAAGCCCGGCAACGACCCGAGAGTCAGGAAACCTGCCTCATCCTGTTTTTTCAGCTCGCTCTTCGCGAGAAAGAGACCTGGAATGCCCTGCAAGCGTTCTCGATTCTCCACCCTCCTGGCGTTGATTTGCCTTACTCTGCCGCAGTCGATGGTTTCGTGCTCGGGCCGCCGGCCCGACAGGCAGGCATCGGCGGCCCAATCCGCCAGCCAACCGGCATCGGCGATCACGTACCGCGATGGCCTGGGCAGGGCGGTCACCCTTCCCCAACGGCCGCAGCGGATCATCTCGCTGGCGCCCAGCGTCACCGAGGTACTTTACCTGATCGGGGCCGACGACCGCCTGATCGGTGTCACCACTCACTGTGACTGGCCCGAGGACGCCAGAAGCAAACCGAAAATCGGCAGCCTGCTGAATCCCGGCTACGAAGTCATTCTCGCCGCACGGCCCGACCTGGTCATCGCTTCGACCGCGGGAAACGATCGGGCTGCGGTCTACAAGCTGGCGGAGCTGGGACTGCCCGTCTACGTTACGGCGCCGCGCTCGGTGGACGGGATCTTTGAAACGACGCTGGCGATCGGGCGCATTACCGATCGGGCCGCAGAAGGCGCGCGCCTGGTGGAAGACATGCAGGCGCGCCTGCAGGAGGTCAAACGGCGTCTCGCCGGCCTGCCGCCGACGCGCGCATTCTTCGTCACCTGGTTCGATCCCTTGCTGGCCCCCGGCCGCATGACCTTCGAGAACGATGTTCTCCGCCTGGCGGACGTACTTTCCATTTCGGCCGATAGCGATGAATTCTATCCGCGTTACAGCCTTGAACAGCTGCTGGCCCAGGATCCGGATGTGATCCTCACGGTCAACCATCCGGGGAAACCTCTGCCGGATCTCAGGCAGATCGCCGGCTGGAAAACCCTGAGTGCCGTGAAGCGGGGTCGCGTGTATGTCCTGGGGGAAGTCCTGCAGCATCCCTCTCCGCGTTTTGTGGACGGCGTCGAGGAACTGGCACGCAAACTTCATCCGGAGCGATTCCGATGAACCGTCTTTCCCGCAGCCGCATCGCCGCCGTCAGCCTGGCGCTCTTGTTCGCGTGGTGCGGCACCGTGTTGTTTGCCCTCACCGTCGGCAGCGTGACGATCCCCCCGGGCAGGTATTTCGCCTGTTGGGACAGCGCATGGCGGGGTATTACACACCCGATGATCCGCTCGCCACCATCCTCTTTTCGGTTCGTCTGCCCCGCATCTTTCTCGGTTCTCTGGTCGGAGCGGCTCTCGCGGTAGCGGGGACGGCATTCCAGTCGCTGCTGCGCAATCCTCTGGCCGATCCTTTTGTCCTGGGCGTCTCCACGGGGGCTTCTTTCGGAACGATTCTCTATTCCATATCCGCCGCCTCGTGGGGAGCCGCTGAAGCGGCGGCGGGGCTTGCATACGGGCGTCCGGTTGCGGCCTTCGCCGGCGCTGCCGTGGTCGTCGCCGCCGTCTACTTCCTGGCCGGAGGCAGCGGCCGATCCGGCGAAGGCTCTCAGCGCCTGCTGCTGGCCGGCATTGTTCTGGCCTCGTTTATTTCATCCATCAATGTCATCCTGCTCACGAGCACCAGCCAGGCCGATCTGCGCGGCATTTTCTACTGGCTGATCGGCGATCTGAGCCGCCCCGTCGATGCCTCCATCTACGTGGTCGCGGCGGTCGTGTTGGCGGGATTTTTACTGCTCTATCCTGTTGTCCCGCAGCCTGAACCTGATCTCCCTGGGCGAAGAAGACGCCCTGATCCTGGGCGTCGAGGTGCGCCGCGTCAAGGTCGCGCGTCTACCTTGTTGCGTCGCTCATCACGGGCGCGGTGGTTTCGGTGAGCGGTCCGATCGCCTACATCGGGCTCATCTGTCCTCACCTGGCACGAATGATGTTCGGCAGCGACAACCGTATCCTGTTCCCGGCCGTCTTTCTGTTCGGCGCCATTTTCACACTGCTTGCCGATACCCTGGCCCGCACGCTCCTTTCGCCCTCCGAATTGCCGGTCGGCGTCATTACCGCGCTGTTCGGCGCTCCTTTGTTTGTTTACCTTTCGCGGCGGAGGAGCGGACTATGAACCGGACCGATGACTTGCCGGCTCTGGAAGCCCGGGATGTGTGCTTTTCCTACCGGAAGCCGGTGGTGCGCAATCTTCACGCTCGCCCTCCATCCCGGAACGATGACCGGAATCATAGGACCCAACGGTTCGGGAAAGACAACCGTGCTGCGGCTACTGTGCGGCCTGTTGAAGCCGGCATCCGGAAGCGTGTGGCTCAAGGGGGTAAAGCCCATGGCAGCGCTGCCCCGCAGGGAGATCGCGCGTCACATCGCCATGGTTCCCCAGAGTTCCGGCGACGGCTCTCAGCTGACCGTGATGCAGTTCGCCCTGCAGGGACGATCCCCGCACCTGTCGTTGTTCGGATTCGAGAGCGCTCGCGACGACGACATCACCCTGGCGGCGCTGGAAATGACCCAGTTAACCTCGTCTCGAGATGTGCGCGTCTGTGAGCTCTCCGGCGGCGAAAAACAGCGCCTGCTCCTGGCGCGGGCGCTGGTTCAGGAAGCGGAAATCCTGCTGCTCGACGAACTGACCGCGAATCTGGACATCAACTATCCAGGTGGAATTGCTGCGCCTGGTCCGCCGCCTGACGCGAACGCGCGGGATCGCGACGCTCGTCGTTTCGCACGAAATTCACCTGCTGGCCGGCTTTGCCGACCGCATCGCCCTGATGTCGGAAGGGGCGATCCGCATCCAGGGCGGGGTCCGCGATGTGATCACTCGGGACAATCTCAGCCAACTTTTCGGCCTCGAACTTCGAGGTCCGCACGCTGCCGGATGGAACACCCGAAGTCTTGCCACTCATCGAAGAACGGAGACTGCCGTGAATACATGCCGCAAACCGCCCGCCGCGGGACACGCGCCGCGGAGACCTTTTTTCCCCGCCCGTTTCGCGTTCTGTATCATTCCATTGCTGCTTGCTTCCTCTCCGGCGTGGGCATGGCAGGAAACGACGCGGCGGTTGACGGTAATGGTAGTCGACCAGGGTGGCCGCCCGGTGCCGCGGGCGCTCATCGACATCCGCACAAAACCGGGATCGCCGGGAATTTCGGCGGTGACGGACGCCCAGGGCACAGCAAGATTCAGCCTTCCGGACGGAGAGTATGCCGTCGATGTCACAGCCCCGGGACTGGCTCCGCTCCGGAGCCAGCCGTTGCAGGTCGGCGCCGCCACTCCTGCTCTGTCCATAACGTTGGCGGTAGCATCCATCCGGGAAGAAATTGTGGTGACTGCAGCGCGCACGGAGACCCCGCTGGCCCAGGTCGGAAGCAGTATTAGCATAATCAGCGGGCAGGAGCTCGCGCGCGAAGGCGTTGGCACTGTAACGGATGCCCTCCGCAGGGTCACGGGCCTTACCATTGCCCAGAACGGCGCGAACGGCCAGCTGGTATCGCTTTTTACAAGGGGAGGAGAATCGGATTACACCAAGGTGTTGATCGACGGTATCCCGATCAACCAACCCGGCGGGAGCATCAATTTTGCCGGCTTGTCGACATCTGACATCGATCGCATCGAAATCGTGCGCGGCCCCCAGAGCGCCCTCTACGGATCCGACGCCATGGCCGGCGTCATTCAGATCTTCACGCACCGGGGGAGCAGTGAAGGGCTGGAGCCGCGCCCCTTCTTCTCGCTCGAAGGGGGCCGGTTCTCGACTTTCCGGTACGAGGCCGGGGTCGAGGGCAAGGGAAACCGGGTCGACTATGCGGCAGCATTTGCGCGCCTGGACACCGACAACCAGGTTCTCAACGGATCCTTTAATAATACGACGATCAGCGGCAATCTCGGGATTGCAACCACCCCGAAAAGTCAGCTGCGCGTCGTGTTCCGCGGCGACGCCGGGCGCGCCGGGGTTCCCGGCCAGTGGACATTTTATCCCGCCGATTCCGACGCCTATTTCCGGCATCGCAATCTGGCGGGCGGAATCACCTTTACGCTTTCGAGCAGCTCCACCTGGACCCAGATATGGTCATACTCAGTCAGCGATTCCAGGCAGTTTTCCGAGGACAGCGTCGACACGGGAACCTTCGTTCCCAAATACCGGGATCGTATCTCCCCTTACACTCTTTACGATTTTCCTTACCAGACGCTCAACCGGAGCCGGCGCCAGAAGATCGATTATCACTTCGACCTGTCCCTGCCGCACACCCACCTGCTGACGGCGGGAGCCGAATACGAGCACGAAACCGGGACCGCCGGCGACCCGGCGGACAATCCGCGGGATGCCGTGCGCGACAACTTCGCCGGTTTCGCTCAGGATCAATGGATGATGGGCAGGCGCTTCTTCGCGGCGGCGGGTGTGCGCCTCGAACACAACGCCAGCTTCGGCTTCTCTGCGGTCCCGCGCCTGTCGCTGGCCTGGCACCTTCACCAGCCGGCAGCAGACAGTTCGTTCGGGCTGACCAGGATAAAGGCCAATTTCGGCATGGGAATCAAGGAACCGACCCTGGTGGAGTCGTTCAGCAAATCACCCTTTTTCCTTGGAAATCCGAACCTGAAATCGGAGGAATCGAGAAGCTTCGACTTTGGCTTCGAGCAGCATTTCGGCGGCGGGGGGATAGTGGAAGCGACCTTCTTCACAAACCACTATCGTAATCAGATCGGATATATAGTTACCGACATTGCAACGTTCGCAGGGACATTCGTCAATGTCGGCAAAAGCCGCGCCCGGGGTCTCGAGACCAGCTTCAGGCAGGCCCTGGGCCTGGACCTGGAAATCGCCGGGTCGTACACCTTCCTGGATTCACTGGTCCTCGAAAATGAAGCGCCTTCCGACCCGATCTACGCCGCGGGCCAGCCGCTGTTGCGCCGCCCTCGCCATTCCGGGCGTCTCGAGTTGACCTGGAAGCCACGCCGCTGGACGTTTCGTGCCGCCGCAAGCGTCGTGGGCAGCCGCATCGATTCCGACTTTCTTGGTCTGGATCTGAACCGCAACCCCGCATACGGCACTCTGGACCTGCTGGCCAGCTTCCGGCTGTTCTCCGGAGCTGTCGTGTTTGCTGCAGTTGATAATGCTCTTGACCGGAACTACATGGAAGTTCTCGGCTACCCGGCCTTGCCGGTCCGCTTCCGCATCGGCCTCAGCGTGGCACACAGATGACCGCGAATTTCGAGGTTGAGTCGCCTGTCCCTCAATCTTAGAATGAGGAACGCAACCCGCGAACCGCACCGGCCTGAAGGACGGGCGTGAGACGGAAGCCGGAGGTCGAAATGGCACGAAAGATCAGTCGCTGGTTCTGGATCCTGGCAATCATAATTCTGCTGGGAGGGGTCGCCTGGTATGCAACCACCCGGCTTCGCGTCCAGCCCGTGGAGCCCGGGCTTGAGCCCGCGGGTGCGGCTCTGCCGGAGTCGGTCATGCCGCCACCGGAGCCTGAATATACGCCGCTGGACGGCGCCGATCGCGGCCAAAATGCCGGGTATGATGTAACCGGCAAAGTCACCTCCGAGATGGGGGAGACGATCTCCGGAGCAGAAGTCTCTCTCAACCGGTCCGCGCCCCGCTGGTCGCCGCCGGCCTTCGAGCAACCGAATCCCCTGGAAACAGGCATCTCTAATGATCAGGGGCAATATCAGTTTCATCTCAATGCGGCAGCCAACCTCTGGATCGGAATCCGCAAGGAAGGCTATGCCCGGATGACGGCATTCCTCCCGGTCAGGGATACCCGGTCCACGGTGCGCGACTTTCAGCTCAGGACGGGCCAGGCCACGCTGGTCGGCTTTGTATTCGACCGGCAGGACACGCCGGTCGCAGGCGCCCTGGTGGTCGCAAATGCCCCCCCGCTCGCAATCGTGGCCGATAATCCTGTGATTTTCCCTGCGGGACAACTGACGGATTCCGCCGGCAAGTACACCCTGGAGGGGCTCCCGGATGGCGATGTGGCGGTAATCGCCTCCGCCCGCGGATTCACCTTCGGGGAAGAGCTGGGCACCCTGAAAGCGGGGCAATCCCAGCAAATCGACTTCCATCTTTCTCCGGCAATCCCCATTTCCTTTGCCGTGAAGAACGGCCGGGGTGAGGGCATCGCCTATGCGACCGCCTCGGCACCGGGGCAATTCAAGCTGGCCGGAGGTAATGGAAAAGGCCTGATCGAGGTTTCCCTGCCCCTGGAATTGAGCCCTTTTGATTGCACCGTGTCCGCCGACGGTTACTTGAGCCGCACGATCCTTCTCGATCCGAAGGCACCGCCGCCCAACGTGGTTCTTGAGGATCGTCCGGCGCTGAAAGGCCGGGTTATTGCCGAATCGGGCGGCGCGGTCCCGGAGGCGCTGGTGAGCATATGGGGTACCGGCGGCGCGCAAGGCAAGTATGACGGGGCCGCGCTCACGGACAAGGCCGGACGGTTTTCGCTGCCGCTTTCGTATCCCCCGGTGCGGGAAATCAAGATTACGAGGCTGGGATACCTGGACCAGCGGCTCACCTTTGACGTCAACAATCCGCCGCCCCCCGAAGTGGTGGTGCGCATGAAGCGTGTCGAGGCGGGGCTGTACGGGCGCGTCATTGACTCCCATGGGATCCCGATCAAACGTTTTGTGGTCCACCTGCGCGACACGGCCGCCAAGCCCGGCGGCGAGGAATACCAGAGGTCCTTCAGCGACGAGCGGGGCGCCTTTATGATCACGGATATAGCGCCCGGCACGTATACGCTTCAGATTCAATCCGTGCTCAGCGCAACCACCGACAACGTCCAGTTGGCGACCCGCGAACGGGTGGAGGTCCGGAAGGGATTTCTGTTTGGAGAAATCCTGGTGCAGTTCCCCCCGCCCGCTCCGGGCAGATAAGAGAGGTCCGCATATGAATCGTTTGCAGCGCGCTCTGCAGGAGCAGAGGGGCAGCCCGCTGTTCGGGGCCGGAGTATATTTTTACGATCCGATTTTTCTGGAGATTGCCGCCGGTCTGGGTTATCACGCCGTCTGGTTCGACATGGAGCACTGCCCCATCAGCTTTGCCCAGGCTCATGACTTGTGCCGGATAGCCTCGGGTCTCGGGATGCTCACCATGATTCGGATT
Source organism: Terriglobia bacterium (assembly GCA_963824985.1). Lineage (GTDB taxonomy): Bacteria > Acidobacteriota > UBA6911 > UBA6911 > UBA6911 > JAFNAG01. Next base: position 49,838 of record CAWGRQ010000002.1, on the reverse strand, counting down.
CCGAACGAGCATCGCGAACACGTGTTGCGCGCCGCAGAGTGCGGGCCGGACATCATCGACATCCCGATGGCGACCTCGCCGGAGATGCTCGGGGAATTCATTCGCAACGCCCGGTTCCGGCCCGAAGGGAGACGCGGATGTTTCCCTGCTTCCCGGGCGGTCGGCTATGGTCTGGGAGATAGCGCCGCGGAGCAGCTGCGGGTGAACCGGGATCTCTGCCTGATGGCGCAAATCGAGACCGCGGACGCCGTGGAGCGCGCCGACGAGCTGTGCGCCGTTCCGGGGATCGACATCCTGATCGGCCCGGCGGACCTGTCGGCAAGCCTGGATGTCCCCTATCAGACCGGTCACCCCAGGGTTGTGGAGGCGGCGAAAACGATCATCGCGGCGGTGAGAAAGCACGGCAAACGGGTGGCGGTTGCATCGCCTGCAGCCGACTTCGCCTTCTGGATCGCCGAAGGGGTTGACCTGCTATTCTGCGCCAGCGATGTCACCTGCATGAAGACCGGCGCGGAGGCGGCCCTGCGCCAGGTGCAGGCAGCCATGGCGGCACGCAAGTGCGGCGCCAGGGAGAGTCTGCCGCTGCCATGAACCGCGGTACAAGGCTGTAGCCTGTTAGGCTGCAGGCTGCAGCCACAATCCAAAAGGTTGAGGCGTGCCAACCGCATTTATCATCAGCTTCTGCCATGTAGCGTTGGATCGAGGGCCTTGAAGGACTGTCAGGCATGCGTGACAGTCCGGAAGGGCTCCCGACAGCGCGAAGGTTGATCCATGCCCATAGCCTGCAGCCTAAAAGGCTATAGTCTTTATGGACCCTGCTCATTACTCGCCCAGGAGTGTTTCCGCCGCGGCGCGCGCCGGCTCGCTCCGCGCCCATGCATTCCGGTCGATGAAGACGAAGAATTTCCACAGCGCTTTGTGCTTGAGCTTGAGGATCCTGATCTCCTCGTTGTTGCTCCCGGACAGGGGAACTACCTCGCCGGTCTCGAGCATGACCGGCACTTCGGCTTCCGGAAGGGACATGCCGATTGAAGGGCAATAGGCAATCACCTGATACGGCTGCAGTCCGGCCGCGTCGGCGATGCGCGCCTCCAGATCCTCCCGCGCTTCGGCATTTTCGTGAAACCGGCTCACAATCTCCCTCTGGCGGGTTTCCCCCACATCGGCCGTCAGAACGAAACACGCACGGTAGAGCTGCCGCGCTTCAAGACAATTGACCAGATAATCGATCGCCGGGTGATCCCCGTAGCGCTCCCGCAGCGTCCAGATCAGAGTTTCATCCTTAAGCCGGCGCAAATCCTCGGGCCGCAGGCCGGAGGCCATCGCCAGCTCCACCGCCTTGGAAATCATCGCTCCCGAAGCTATTTTGGTATGGTGAAAGTAGACGCGCTCGGACAACGTATATCGGATGCGGAGCAGGTTAATCAGCTCGGACAATGCATCATGGCGCCGCACTCCGTGCTTCGCCAGGTTGATGACGAATCGGCCGTCATTCAGGATGAAAGAATGGAACACCCGGGCATCGTAGTATTGGGAGAAGCCGACAAAATAAGTGTCGCGTCTCAGGTAATCAAGCAGATCGGCGGTTATTGCCCCGGCGACGATATCGGAAGCAAACCCGGCCTCGCCTCGCAGAATGCCCAACACTTCATCCTGACACCCGGAGTTCCTCAGCCGCTGCGCGAGCGTGGAGTCGAGAAGAAAATGGGCAAACCGGGCCTCATCCTTATCGTGCCGCGGGAGAACCCGTCGTTCGTCTTCAAGGGTATGGCCGAATGGAATATGGGCAATGTCATGGAGCAGCGCCGCCACCCGAATCGTGGCGGCGGCATCGGCGGAAATGGTGCTGGTGCGCCTGAGGGCTTCGATCATGCGCCGTGCCATCCAGGATGTACCCAGGCTGTGCTCAAAACGGGTGTGGGTTGCGGAAGGATACACCAGGCAGGCAGTCCCCAGCTGCCTGATTCCCCGCAGCCGCTGGAACTCCGGAGTGTCGATCAATTCGACTTCAAGCGGATCGAGTTCGATGTCTCCGTGAACGGCATCCCGCAGCACCTTTTCTTTCATGGCCACTCCTTCCAGGAAGATTGTGCATTATACGACATTTGCAGACAAACCGCCGGGGACGCGATTTCAATAAACCCTCTCACCCTGTTTCTCGGGTGTAATAGGAAGTGGGAGTCCGTAGCTTGAGGCCGGTTTCAGAACGATTTAAGCCAAAAGGCAAAAATGCCAAAGGCTGCACGAATCGCACGGATACAATAAATCTCGCCGGCGGCCCAGAGCTTGATCAAGCCTTATAAAATAAACGTAATTGTTTAGCCAAATCAAATGGATGAAGAAGCATAGCGCGAAGGCGCAAAGATCGACACTGAGCAACAGGCGTGGGCGCAGCGCTTCGCGCTGGCGCATCCTTGGGCGAGCCGCGGGAGAAAGCGCGGGCAGCGGCTACTCAGGAGGATTGCGCTTTCTCCCGCGGCTCGCCCAAGGATGCGGCCGAAGGCCGCCCATGCCCGCGAACCGAAAGGAACCTCTTTGCGTCCTTGCGTCTTTGCGTTCTGCTGTTCAGCATCGGCTAAACAGATGCAAATAAACCTGTGTGATCCACATAATCCGTGGCGTTTTTGCTTTGATTTTTCCAGGGGTGACTCTCACTTCCGATTGCACCTCTGTTTCTCTGACCGGCGAGGGCGGCCGGCGGCCTCGATGTATAATGAAGAATCATGATGGAGCGAAAAGACGATCTGATGCGGACAATTCGCCTGGATGCGCCGGCGCGGCGCGTTGTTTCCCTGGTGCCCAGCATAACCGAAACCCTTTTCGCCCTGGGCGCCGGAGACCGCATCGTGGGCATTACGGACTATTGCGTTCACCCGGCCGCGGAGGTCCGATTCAAAACTCGGGTGGGCGGGACCAAGAACTTCTTCACCGAAAGGGTGCTCACCCTCGCACCCGACCTGGTCATCGCCAACGCAGAGGAAAATCGCAGACACCAGGTCGAGTTGCTGGAACGGGCCGGCTTGCCGGTGTTTGTAACGTTTCCAAAAACGGTCGCGGGTTGCGTGAAAATGATCTTCGATATGGCCGCCCTGACCGGTTCCGAGCGGCGCGCGGAGGCTATTGTGAATGACATCGAAACAGCCCTCAATGCGGCGCGGGCGCAGGCGCCCGATCCCCCGGTCCGGGTCCTCTGCCCGATCTGGAAGGATCCCTACATGACCATCAACCGTGATACCTTCGTCGACAACGTGATCCGCAGCTGCGGAGGGACCAATATATTCGAGGATTGCCCTGAGCGCTACCCTGAGTTTCGGCTGGAGGAGGCCGCAAAACGGGTCCCCGAAGTGATCCTCCTGCCGACCGAGCCCTACCATTTTACCGAGGACGACAGGCACGGGTTCGCCGCGATGGGCAATGATGTGCCTGCCGTGCGCCACAGTCGCATTCATATCGTGGAAGGGGAACTTCTGAGCTGGTATGGCCCACGCGTTGCCCGCGCCCTTGCAGAGGTATCCGCAATCCTCCGCCAGCCGGCTCGAGCCTGATCCCGCGGTCTATTTCAGGGTGATGAGCTCGAGTTTGATCAGCTTGTCGAGAATCTGAAGGACTTCCAGTTCGGGCAGCGGCGACAGCATGACAATCGATTTCACGTCCCAGGCGCCGTTGATGCGGGAAACGACAAACCCTTCCTGGTGGGTCAGGGCGAAGCGCGTGAGTGACGATTCGTCCACAAGAAAACAGGGGATCATGTGGCTCTGAATCGTGGTCGCATAAAGCTCCTGGCAGAGGGCCTTTTCAGCAAGCTCCAGGAGTTCGTCGGCCCAGGAGTTCTGAGGATCCTGCCGCTGTACCTCCTGAAACGCGGCAATGGCTTCCGCGTATTTCTTTGCCTTCATGAGCTCCTGGCCGCGAGCCAGCCATAGTGCGGGATCGTCTGCCCGCGGTGCGGGCGCACGTACTTCTTTCACCTCCAGGATATTCATGTCATAGAGCTGGAATAGTTCGTAGTTCACCTGAAAATCCGAACCGTGCAGCTCGAGGATCAACTCTGAAATGCTCTTCTGCTGGCTGATCAGAAACAGCATCTTTTTCTGCAGCGGCTTGAGCGCAAGACTCTTGAGGTCCAGACCGGGACGGATTGCGAGCACCGCATCATTGCTCGGGAAAACCTGGCGGATGCGCGCCCATTCATCCTTGCGGCGCACCCCTTCGAAAATGATCGCGTGAATGTCCAGATTGATCAGAATGAGTTCTTCGAGATTGAAGCCATCGGCAGTGAAGTGAAAGTACCCTTCCTCCCACAGAAAGAGATCGTAGATCACCTCTTCGGTGCGTCCGACCAGGGCCCTCTCCGTCTCTTCCGGGGTTACGTACCCTTCCTGCACCAGAATCTTGCCCAGGGCCATTCGCGTCTGCAATTGGATTTCCAGTGCCCGCTTCAGTTGCACCTCATTGATTTTTCCCTGATACAGAAGGAAATGACCCAGCTGCTTGGTCGGCTCGTTGGACCTGGATGAGATGATTTTCCCATCTTTGAAGAAGATGTGGTTTTTTATCTTGTTGCGTACAAACGTCAGGGAACCGGTCTTCCGTCCGAGCGTAACCCACTGAAGAAGTTCAGCGAGATCCATGGTTTTGAGATTTCCGGAAAGTGACATCTGCCTGACCTATCCGTGGGTTGCCCGGCGGGGAAAGGGACAGTCCCCGACCCATTCGCCATGTCATCATATCGGATGGTCCAAGGCTTTTGCTGAGAGGTCAATTTACCCCCGGGAGAGTCAAATATTCATCCTTTGGATCTTGAAGTGCCTATTTTGATGGTGGCAGGAATCGTACGAATCTGCTAAAAGTTCCCTGAAGGAGAATGCTCCGGTGGTTTTGACCTACGCCAATCAATTGACGATTCTGCGGATGATTTTCATCCCCTGTTTCGTGCTTCTGATCATCTACGGGCACATCAGGAGTGCCATGTTGGTGTTCGTTCTGGCGGGGGTAACGGATGGCCTGGACGGGCTGCTGGCCCGCAAATTAGGGCAGAAAACGGTTTTAGGTTCATTTCTGGATCCGATGGCGGACAAGCTGCTCCTAACGGCGGCCTTCGTCACCCTTACGGTCCCTTCGGCGCCGGTCATCTATCACATTCCCATCTGGTTGACCGTTACATCGATCAGCAGAGACCTGCTGATCGCTTTGGCATCCCTGATCATCCATCTGCAAACCCGGCATACTGCCTTCCCCCCGAGTTTCCTGGGCAAGTGCACAACCGCGGCCCAGCTCACGACCGTAGCCGTCGTAATGCTGGCCAACTTCACCACCAGTGTCGCCGACATCATAGACCCGCTCGTTTATGTCACTTTGTCGGTTACCGTAGCGTCCGGGCTTCATTATTTTTATCGTTCGGTCGTGCTTATCGAGTCGTATCAAAGAGCCGAAACGGGAAGTGGCAAAAAGAGGAATTAAGATTCGCGAGGTCGAGGCGGGATCGGCGGCCGGCGCTGCCGGGTTGGCAGCGGGTGATGAGATTCTGGCGGTTAACGGACACCCGGTACCGGACGAGCTCGCTCTCAAATTCCACCTTGCAGAAGGCCCCGCCGAACTGGAGGTGCGCAAAGCGGGTGGATTCGAGGAATGGATCGAGGTGGAGCTTGCCGAAGGTCAGAATCTCGGCATAGAAGTCGAGGATTTCAGGACGCGAACCTGCAATAACGCCTGCCTGTTCTGTTTCATCAACCAGCTTCCGCCGGGCGCGCGGCAGTCGCTGAAGATCAAGGACGATGACTTCCGGCTTTCTTTTTTGCACGGCAATTACATCACACTGACCAATCTTTCGGACCGGGACCTGGATCGCATCATCGAGCAGGCATTGTCGCCTTTATACGTATCGGTACACGCCACGGAACCCGACCTGCGCGCCCGGATCATGGGGCGCAAAAAACCGGATGATTTCGCCGGCAAGCTGCTCCGGCTCATCAACGGGGGCATCAGGATTCAAACCCAGGTCGTGTTAATACCGGAAATCAACGACGGCGAGCATCTGGCCAAAACCGTTTTCGACCTGTATTCCTGGCACCCCGGCGTGCATTCGGTCGCCATCGTGCCCCTGGGGCTTTCAGATCACGGAGCCGACCGCCGGCAACTGACGCCGGTCACATCGGACTATTGTCGCAAAGTAGTGGCGCAGGTATTACCCTGGCAACGTCGTTTCCGGCGGGAAACGGGTCGTGGCTTCGCCTATCTTGCGGATGAGTTTTACATCCAGGGCGGAATCAGGATGCCTGACTCGGCTCATTACGACGACTTCGCTCAGATAGAAGATGGGATCGGGATGGTGCGGCGCTTTTTGGACGCGTTTGGTGCCAGCCTGGCCCGCCCGCGCAAACCAAGGCCGGGTTTGCGCGGAACCCTGGCCACCGGCACGCTCTTTTGCCCGTTCCTTTCGGATTGCACCAGGCGGATAAACGGGAAGTTGGGATCGGACCTTCGCGTCATGCCCGTGGCCAACCGTTTTATGGGCCGCAGCATTACCGTCGCCGGACTTCTTGCCGGTCGGGATTTTGCGCATGCCCTGGCCGGCGTCGAACTGGGGGACTTTGTCATGATCCCCCAGGAAGCAGTCTCGCGGGTCGAAGGGATTTTTGTCGATGACTGGACACCGGCCGATCTCGCGCTGATCCTCGATACGCCGGTAATCCTGAGCGGACCCTCCATGAGCGAATTTTTCAAGCGCCTCTGCAATCCAAAAAAGAGGGGACATTCCGAATTTCCACGCAACGTGGCTCGGGACAACAAGATGGCTGGAAATTAGGAATGTCCCCTTTTTGATTAAGCCGGGGCGGGGGTGTGTTGCGTTGGAGGGCGAACAGCCCGTTTTGCTGTTGTTTTTCCGAGGTATCTCCTGCAGAATGTATGACCTCAGGTGCGGAGGCGAAATGGCCAGAACTATCCAGGGGAATTTGGATGCGACGGGAAGTCGATTCGCGATCGTTATCAGCCGATTCAACTCCTTTATCAGTGATCGCCTGTTAAATGGCGCTCTTGACGCTCTCGGACGCAACGGGGCAGCGCCGGACGACATCACCACCGTTTGGGTTCCGGGGTCCTTTGAAATCGTCCTGGCGGCTAAAAAACTGGCGTTATCCGGCAAATACGATGCCGTCATCTGTCTCGGGGCATTATTGCAGGGAGAGACGCCACACTTCGAGCACATTTCCTCTACCGTAACCAGAGGGATTGCGAACGTCAGTCAGGAGTCCGGGATTCCGGTTATTTACGGGATTTTGACTTGCAACACCCTGGAGCAGGCAATTGATCGTGCCGGGCTCAAGTCAGGGAACCGGGGGTTTGATGCCGCACTCTCGGCAATCGAGATTATTCAGGTTTTGAAGCAGCTATAGCAGAAGCTCACTCCCAAATACCGCATACTGGATCGCATCATAAGCCATGGGACTCCGAAGAACCGCGCGCGAATGCGCGCTTCAGATGCTTTATCAATATGACGTGGGCAAGCAAGCCCCCGATACGATACTCGACTCATTCTGGGCAATGAATGAGCAGCCGGAGCGGGTGCGGGTGTTTTCCGGAGAACTGCTGCATGGTACGATCTCCCGCCTGAAGGAGATCGACCGCATCATTCAGGGGCACACCAAGAACTGGCGCCTGAGCCGTATGGCCGCCGTTGACCGGAACATCCTGCGCCTGGCGGTGTACGAACTGCTCGCCGACCTCAAGACCCCGGACACGGTGGTTATCAACGAGGCTCTTGAAATCGCCAAGAAATTCTCCACCAATGAGTCTGCTCAATTCGTAAACGGCGTCCTCGACAGCATCAAGAACGATCTCCTGAAAGAAAGGGTGAGGCAGTGATGGAGCACGAGACCAATCCCCTGGTCCAACGCCGGCTGAAACTGGAGGAATTAAAACGCCTCGGGTATGACCCCTACCCGCGGAGATATGACGCCAGCCACACGCTGGGGGAGATCCATGGCCGGTTCGAATCCAGCACCGCTCAGGAGCTCGATGAGCTGCATCCGACGGTGCGCATCTGCGGCCGGATCATGGCGCTCCGGCCCCACGGTAAAGCCGGTTTCCTGGACATTTCCGATGGCGAGCACCGGCTGCAGGTTTATGTGCGGCGCGACCGCGTGGGCCCCGAGGTCTTCGCCCTGTTCGAGTTGTTTGATCTCGGAGACATTGTGGGGGCCGAGGGGACGCTGTTCCGCACGCGCACGAACGAACTGACCGTCCTGGCGGTTTCTTTGCAGCACCTGGCCAAAAACCTCCTCCCTTTGCCGGAAAAGTGGCACGGCCTCACCGATGTGGAGACCCGGTTCCGACAGCGCTATGTCGACCTGATCGTCAACCGTGAGGTGCGTTCCACGTTTGTAAAACGCGGCCGGATCATCCGGGAGATCCGTAATTTTCTCGATGCCCGGGGCTACCTGGAGGTAGAAACGCCCGTGCTGCAGACCATCGCCGGCGGCGCCCTGGCCCGACCCTTCCAGACGCACCACAACGCCCTGGACATCGATTTGTATCTGCGCATTGCCCTGGAGCTTTATCTGAAGCGATTGATCGTCGGCGGCATTCCGCGGGTTTACGAGCTGAGCCGGATTTTCCGCAACGAGGGCATCTCGACGCAGCACAACCCTGAATTCACCATGCTGGAGTTCTACCAGGCTTACAGTGATTATCGCGATCTGATGGACCTCACGCAGCAAATGCTCACTCAGATCGCCGAAGCGGTGACCGGATCGCGCCAGGTTCCGTATCGAGAGCACACGCTGGATTTCGATCGCTGGGAGCGCTATTCCATGAAGGAGGCCATCCTTCATTTCTGGCCGCATGACGTGCCAAAACCTGACCAACAGGATCTGGGATCCGCGGAAAAGCTGGGGGCGATGGCACAAGCGGTGGCGGCGGAATTCGACGGCGCCGCCGGCATCGGAAAGCGGCTCGCGGCCATCTTTGAAAAGGTCGTGGAACCAAATCTGATCCAGCCAACGTTCATCTATGACTATCCGACTGAGGTCTCGCCGCTTTCGAAAACCAGGCCCGACGATCCCGACACGGTGGAAAGGTTCGAGCTGTACATCGCCGGCATGGAGATCGCCAATGCCTACTCGGAGCTGAACGATCCGGTCGAGCAGCGCGCCCGTTTCGAGGAGCAGCTCCAGGCGCGGACGCGTGGCGACGACGAGGCGCATGCGATGGATGACGATTATATCCGGGCGCTGAGCTACGGCATGCCTCCGACCGCGGGTGAGGGCATCGGCATCGACCGGCTCACCATGGTGCTGACCGACTCGCGGTCCATCCGCGATGTCATCCTGTTCCCGTTATTGCGCCCCGAGGCCAAAGCCGTCGCGGACGCTGGTTCCCAGACTTCGAACGGAGGCGTATAACAACCTGGATGAAATTTGAGCTGTTTGTCGCCCTTCGGTATCTGCGAGCAAAACGCAAACAGACCATGGTGTCGGTGATTTCGGCCATCTCCGTGCTCGGGATCTGCGCCGGAGTGATGGCCCTGGTTATCGCTCTAGCCATGTCCACCGGGTCACGCGAAGTCATTCAGACCAAGATCGTGGGTGCCACATCCTACATCAACCTCCTTCACCTCGACAACACGCCGCTGAAAGACTACGAAGCCCTGCTCGGCAGGCTGGCCCGCGTGCCTCATGTCACCGGCGTTGCCCCGGCAATCTTCAGCCAGGTCTTCATCGCCAGCGCAACCCGCAATCAGGGGGCTATCCTCAAGGGGATTGATCCGGTTCGCGAACGCGAGATCTCCGATTTTTTCTCCCTGGTTATCGAAGGCGATCCGACCTCCCTGGAAGCCCGCCGGAGCCCGGCGTCCGCCGACCCGGATGCCCCGCCCCCCATGGCCAACATGATCATCGGGAAGGAAATGGCGCGAGCGCTCGGAATCAGGGCCGGCGATACCCTGAAGGTGTTCGTCCCCATGGGGCGATTAACCCCTTTCGGCATGACGGCTTCGGAAAAGACCTTCCGTGTCGCCGGCATTTTTGAGTCCGGGCTCTGGGATTACGACTCCAACTGGGTTTATACCAACATGGACGCGGCGCGCAGGCTGTTATCCCTCCCCGATAATGCGGCCTCCGTCCTGCAATTCAAGACCGACAGCCTGGAGGAGGTCGAACCGGTGGCGGACGCCATCCGCGCCGCAGCAGGCCCCGGATACATGACCACCACCTGGATCGATCTCAACAAACCGCTCTTCTCCGCTTTGAAGCTCGAGAAGATCGCTCTCTTCCTCACGATTGGACTGATCGTTTTTGTGGCGGCGCTGAACATCGTAACGACTCTGATCATGATGGTGATGGAAAAGCAGCGTGACATTGCCATCCTCACCGCCATGGGAGCAACCCAGAAGACTATCCTGTGGGTTTTCATGCTCCAGGGACTGATCATCGGGCTCATCGGCACGGTTCTCGGAGCCACCCTCGGCATCGGCATCAGCTGGATTCTGGACCGCTACCAGTTGATTCAGCTTCAGGCCGAGGTCTATAGCATCTCTTATGTGCCATTTCATGTGAAAACCTGGGATGTCGTCCTGATCTGCGGCACGGCCCTGCTGATCAGCTTCCTGGCCACCCTCTATCCGGCGCGTAATGCTTCGCGTCTCAATCCGGTGGAGGTCATGCGCTATGAGTGATCTCATGCAGGTGCGCGGCCTGTCCAAGAGATACCAGTCCGGGGACCAGATCCTCGCCGTGCTGCTTGATTTGAACCTGGACCTGGCAAAGGGGGAGATGCTGGCGGTGACCGGAGTATCCGGATCCGGCAAGAGCACACTGCTTCACCTCCTGGGCGGCATGGACCGGCCGGACCAGGGTTCCATTCTGATCCAGGGAACAGAAATCACCCGGCTGTCGCGCGATGGATTGTCACGTTTCCGCAATGGCACCATCGGATTTGTATTTCAGTTCCATCACCTGTTGCCCGAGTTCACCGCCCTTGAAAATGTCATGATGCCATTGCTGCTCCGCGGCTCGCCTGTTCCTGAAGCTGAGGCATGCGCCTCCTCCGCCCTGGCGGATGTCAGCCTGGAAGCGCGCTTTCATCACCGCCCGGGGGAGCTCTCCGGCGGGGAGCAGCAACGTGTGGCCCTCGCCCGGGCTCTGGTAGGCCGGCCGCGGTTGCTGCTGGCGGATGAACCCACCGGTAACCTGGATGTTCATACCGGCGAAGCCGTCGGCGACCTGCTGCGTACCCTGCACAAGCAGCATGACCTGACCTCGATTGTCGTAACCCACAACGAGAGGCTCGCAGCCATGTGCACGCGCATCTGCCGCCTGGAAAACGGACAGCTGTATCCACACTGACAACCTCGCTCAACGAGCTTGCCCGCACCTCTCACCAGGACTTCAAGGCTGTACCATAGAGACTGTAGCCTTTTAGGCTGTAGGAGTGAATCAACTTTCGCTCTGTTGGGAGCCTTGACGGACTGTCAGGCATGCGTGACCGTCCGTTAAGGCTCCCGATCCGACGCAGCACGGGAGAAGCTGATGATACATGCGGTTTGCCTGGCGGCAGCCTGTTGGTTGTACCTATAGCCTACAGCCTGAAAGGCTATAGCCTTGCAAGAGGTCTAAGGACTTTTACGGCAGGCGGGGTGCTTTTCGGCTATACTTGGGGCGTGACTCTCTGGATTGTGGCGGCCATCGTATTCATGCTGAACCTCCCTTTCGGGTATTGGCGAGCCCGGGTGCGGAGATATTCCACCCAATGGCTGCTCGCCATTCACCTGCCGGTTCCCATGGTGATAATCTGCCGCCTGATCTCTGGCCTGGGATGGCATCTGGCCACTTTCCCGGTAATGATCGGCGCCTTCTTCCTCGGCCAGTTCCTGGGCGGACGATTCGTCACAAATCATTAATATTCAATATTTTAACGCCTCGAATCGGAGGCTGCAAAACCGCGGGCCGGCAGGAATTTCGCGGTGTTCGGGCGGCCAGAGTCCGCGGAGTCGATCAGGCTTTCTCCTTTTGACCTTTGCAGTATTTCAAGGCGGTCCGTATAATATCTTATAACCATGATCCGGCAGGTGCGTGAGCATGTTTGAAAAGTACACGGAAAAAGCGCGCAGGGTGATTTTTTTCGCCCGGTATGAAGCCAGCCAGTTCGGCAGCCCCTACATCGAAACCGAGCATCTCCTGCTTGGCTTGATCCGTGAGGACAAAAATCTTACCAACCGGTTTTTCCCCAAAGCCAACGCCTCTATCGATAGTATTAGAAAGGAGATAGAGGGACGCACCTCAATCCGGGAGAAAGTATCCACATCCGTTGAGCTGCCATTCTCCGACGAAAGCAAACGAGCCTTGAATGCAGCGGCCGAGGAATCGGAGCGTTTCTCGCACAAGCATATCGGAACCGAACACATGCTGCTCGGACTGCTGCGCGAGGAACGATCGGTGGCAGCCGAGATCTTAAGGGAACGCGGCCTCCGCTTGTCCATCATCCGCGATGAGCTCGGACGTGGGGCGACAGAAAGGCACGGGCAGGCCCGGCAGAAGGAAACGTTGAGTCTGGCGGAGTTTTCGCGCGATCTGACCGAGGCTGCCAGTAATGATGCCCTGGATCCGCTGGTCGGCCGCAACAACGAGATCGAGCGCATGATCCAGATCCTGTGCCGCAGAACCAAGAATAATCCGGTCCTCATCGGCGAACCCGGGGTCGGCAAGACCGCGATCGTGGAAGGACTGGCGCAGCGTATCGTAAATGGCCAGGTTCCTCCTCCCCTCATGGAAAAGAGGATTCTGGCGCTCGATATATCCCTGATCGTGGCCGGAACAAAATATCGGGGGCAGTTTGAGGAACGGCTCAAGACGATCATGAAGGAGTTGGTGGAGAACCGCAATCTGGTAGTCTTCATCGACGAACTGCACACTCTGGTGGGCGCCGGCTCAGCCGAGGGTTCCCTTGACGCCGCCAATATTTTGAAGCCGGCCTTATCGCGGGGGGAGATCCAATGCATCGGTTCCACGACTCCCTACGAATACCGGCGCTCGATTGAAAAGGACCGTTCGCTGGAGCGCCGTTTCCAATCGATAAAGGTCGCTCCGCCCGGCGAATCCGAGAGCATTCTGATCCTCCATGGCATTAAAGAAAAATACGAGAACTTCCATTCGCTGAAGTACACGGATGAGGCGCTGGAGAGCGCGGTTTACCTCTCCAACCGATATATCTCCGACCGTTTCCTCCCGGATAAAGCGATCGATCTCATTGACGAGGCCGGTGCGCGCGTCAAGCTTCGTTCCATCTCCATCCCGGAGGAACTGATAAACATCCAGAGGCGGATCCGCATCATCGACGGCAGAATCGAAAGCGCGATCACCGCGCAAGAGTTTGAGAGGGCGGCGCGGTATCGTCTGGAGGAGGATCTCGAGCAGGAGAATCTCCAGGTGATCAAGGAACGCTGGCGTCTGAAGAGCACGGCGCCGTTGAAAGTAACGCGCGAGGACATCGAGGATGTGATCGCCAAATGGACCGGGATTCCGGTCTCGTCTATCCACGAGGAGGAAAAAACCAAACTCCTGCGCATGGAAGAGGAGCTGCACAAGAGAATCGTCAGCCAGGAGAAGGCGATTCGTGCTCTCAGCAAGGCGATACGGCGTTCGCGCGCCGGCTTGAAATCCCCGAAGCGCCCGGTCGGCTCGTTTCTCTTTCTCGGGCCCACCGGGGTAGGCAAGACCGAAATGGCCAGATCTCTCGCCGCCTTTCTCTTCGGTAGCGATACCGCAATGATCCGGCTCGACATGTCGGAGTATATGGAGAAACATTCGGTATCAAAGCTCATCGGCTCGCCCCCCGGGTACGTTGGTCATGAGGAGGGGGGGCAACTGACCGAAAAAGTGCGGCGCAATCCCTATTCAGTGCTGCTGCTGGATGAGATCGAGAAGGCGCACCCGGATGTCTACAACATCCTGCTCCAGGTTTTTGAGGACGGACAGCTCACCGACTCCCTCGGCAACACGGTCGATTTCAAGAATTGCCTCATCATTATGACCTCGAATCTGGGCGCCCGTTTCCTCGAAAAGCGCGGTCACCTGGGATTCCGCACAACCTCAGAATCGGATGCCAAGAAGACCGAGGATATGATCCTGAGCGAAGTCAAGAGAGTTTTTAACCCTGAATTCCTTAACCGGCTGGACGAAGTCATCCTCTTTGAAGCGCTCACAGTGGAAGATCTGGAAAAGATCGTCGATCTGCTGATCGCTCAGGGGAATGAGGTTCTCCTGAAAAAGGGGATAACAATTCGGCTCCGTCCCGAGGCGCGCAAATGGATTGTGGATAAAACCTGCGCAGATCGCTCCTATGGCGCTCGCCCCTTGCGGCGTGCCATCCAGAAGTTCATCGAAGATCCGCTTTCAGAATCTCTCATCAGGAACCAGTTCAAGCCGGAGACGTTGCTCGAAATCTATCTGGAGGGTGACGCCCTTTATTGCGTGGCTGTCGGGGACGCAGTTGAGAGCGGGGTAAAGCTGAATCTCTGAGCCGCCTGATTCCGAACTCGGCAAAAATTGGAACTTTGGGCCTGGCCCGGAGTATAGTTCCCAGGCAAATCTCGTGCTGGATTTGGCCCCTAATTTCAACTAATATATGCGCTTTATCTAACGTGTTGCACTGGCAGCGGATTAACTCGCCCATGCGGCTGCAACAAGCTGGAGGCTGGATGTTCAAGTTGGTCAAACCGGGAATAAGGTACTTGCTGGGGCTGCTCGTCGCTGGCACCTCTGCCTTTGGCCAGCAGATTCCACAGCAGCCACCCGTAAAACCGGAAATTACCATCGAGAGGATTGATGTCCGCGGCAACCGCCGGATCAAGGAAGAGGATGTGCGCTTCTACATCCAGGCGCGGGCTGGAGATGCGTACGACGAGGAGCGCCTGCAGCTTGATTTAAGAGCATTGTACAAAGAGGCTAAGTGGTTCGAAAACATAGAAATAACCTCGACGGACGGAGATACGGGCAAGATCGTCACCTTCCTGCTCAAAGAGAAGCCGTTGATCCGCGGGATCGAATATAAGGGGAACAAATCGTTCACCGAATCCAACATTCTGGATCAATTCAAAGAGCGAAAAGTCGGCATTACTATAGACTCCGTTTATGAGCCGGCCAAAACCCGGGCAGCGGAACGGGCACTTAAGGAACTGCTGCTGCAGAATGGTAAGCCTCTGGGGACGGTGCGCACGGAATTGGAAGACGTGCCACCCAGCAGCGTCCGTTTGAAATTCATCATTGATGAGGGGCCCAAGGTTCGCATCGGGGACATCAGCTTCATTGGCAACACAATCTTTTCGGAGAAGGTGCTGAAAGGTGCCCTGAAGCTCACCAAGGAACGTGGATTGGTCACCATGTTCAAGGGGACCGACAAATATCACGCCGAAAAGCTGGACTATGACCTCGAAACCAACTTGCGCGCCTTCTATCAGGAACATGGATACATGCAGGCCCAGATCGGGGAACCGCTCACCCGCATCTTCGAAGGACCCCGAGGGAGTATCCCCATGTTCCGCAAGACCAAACAGCAATTCCTGGTCCAGATCCCGATTGAAGCCGGCGAGCAATATCACATCGGGGACTTGAAGCTGGAAGATTGCGGCATTTTCAATTGCGAAGCTCTCCTGCGAATTTTCGCCCTGAACAAGGGGGACGTGCTCAACTACAAGAAGGTCAAGGCTGCCGTAGAAAACATCAAGAAGCTTTACGGAAATTATGGGTTCATCGATGTTGAACTGCTCCAGGACTACAAGCCTCAGGCTGACGGAAAACTCGTCGACATAACGTTTAATGTCAACCCGGGCAAACAATTCCTGGTCCATCGCATCGAGTTCGACGGCAACACCAAGACGCGAGACAAGGTGATGCGCCGTGAGTTTTCCCTCGAGGAAGGGAAGGTGTTCAGCAGTCAGGCGCTGGATGTATCGGTGCAGCGTCTGAACATGCTCGGTTATTTTGAAAAGATCGAGGAGAAGGACTACTCGGTTACTCCGGATCAGAAAACATCGCTGGTGGACGTAAACATCAAGGTGAAAGAGAAAAGCCAGCAGTCCATCGGATTGACTGGCGGCATCAGCGGCATTTCCGGCAGCTTCATCGGATTGAATTACCAGACCAACAACTTCCTGGGGCGAGGCGAGAGCCTGGAATTCAGCCTGATGGCGGGCACCCGGCAGACCGATTTCATCGTGTCTTTCACGGAACCTTATCTGCTCGAATACCCGCTGGAACATGGGCCTCTCGGTCTTCAATTCACGGAACCGGTTCGACACCTACAGTGTGTATGGCTACACCGATTATGTCACCGGCAAGCCAAACGAGCTGTTCACGCAGCGCACCACCGGGGTGACCTTGAACCTGAGCCGGCCTCTCCGCTTATCGTGGTGGCGACTGGGAATGTCCTACACATACCAGAAAATCTCAGTTCACGATATCGCTCCGGGGTTTGAGCCCTTCGCATTGGGACAGTTTACGGGCTATGCGCCCGGCGGGGACCCGAATGCCGCACTGAATGGGATCATCAGGAGCGAGTTGACGCCTTCGCTCTCCCGGAACACCACGAATGCCTATTTCAATCCCACGCGCGGCTCGAGCCTCAACCTGTCGGTCGGCATAGCCGGAAGCGTCCTCGGCGGGGACTTCAACCTGGTCCGCCCCACGGTGGAATATCGCTACTTCTTCCCCGACCGCTGGATCAGCAACCGGCGCAATACATTCGGCTTGCGTCTGGTGGGACAGTATGTCAAGACATTCAGCAATTCGACTGTGCCTTTCTTCGACCGTTTCTTCATTGGCGGGGAAACGACCATTCGCGGTTTCGACATCCGTTCGATCAGCCCTCTGGTAATCACGGCGACTCGCGTGCTGGACGCCAACGGCAACCCGGTGATCGACCTTAACAATGGGCTTGCCCGGATCGACCGCAGCATGAATCCGATCGGGGGCGATCTCATGGGCCTCGTGAATGCCGAATACCGCATTCCGATTGCCGGCCCGCTGTCCGTGTCGGCCTTTTATGACATGGGAGTCACCAGCGTCACCGACCAGAGGGCCCTCGGTGTGTTCGGCCAGGCAACGGACAACACCTTAATCAAGGCGACCAACTGGGTGCCGCGCAGCTCCACCGGAGTTGAAATCTCGTTCATGCTCCCCATGGTCAATGCCCCGTTCCGTCTGATCTTCGCCTTTAATCCGCAGACGCTCAACAAAACGATCATGATTGGAACAGTGCCTTTCACATTCCAGGAGCCTCGCCGAGACATCAAGTTTACGATTGGACGCAGCTTCTGATTCGGGTTTTCGAGCCTGTTTGAGGTATAGTAACTTTTTTCGCCTGTGTGCCTGCAACTGGGGCTTTCCGCATTCGTTCTGCATCCGACGGGATCGCGTGGGCCGGGCCAATACAAATGCAAAGGAGACCACACTTAATGAATCAACGATCAAATCTGTTTCTGGCTGCAATGCTGGCCCTGCCGGTCCTGGGCGCGGCACAGAATCCACCCACCACCCCGCCGCCGCCCGCGGCGCAGGCTGCCGCACCGGTCGTAATCGGGCCGGCGAAAGTTGCCTTCGTAAACATCCAACAGGTGATTTATACCTGCGACGAGGGGAAGCGCGAAGCAACCGTCCTGCAGCAATACGTCGACAAGAAAAGCTCCGAGGCTCAAGGCATGCAGAAGGAGCTTGAAACCCTGAGAAGCCAGCTCGAAGTTCAGGGATCCAAGCTTACGGACGAGGCGCGTCAGGATCTGATCGATTCCATCGACGCCAAGGATACGCTCTTTCAGCGTTTTCAACAGGACACTCAGAAAGACATCGAAAATCGCCGGACCAAGCTGCAGAACGTCATTGCACGCAAGATGCTTGCGGTGATTGAAAAGGTGGCCAAAGACAAGGGTCTGCAGGTAGTGCAGTTCCTGGACACCTCCAATATTTACGGGTATGTCGACCCGGCTCTGGTCATCACGGACGATGTTATCAAGGCCTATAACCTGGCATATCCAGTGAGTGCGGTCCCGGCCGCGCCGGTCAAAAAGTAGCTCGGGACTGATCGGCCGCGCCGGAAATCCGGCCCGCGACATTCACAAGCAGGAGCCTTGCAGTTTTGGGTGCAATTCCGGGGATGGCCGAGGCGGGGGCCATCCCCTTCTTCTTTATCCCTGCCGTTGTCGCCTCCGAGGAACCATGGAAAGCAGTTTTTCGTCTCTGAAGATCAACGATATCCTGGAGATGATGCCGCATCGATACCCTTTCCTGCTGGTCGATCGCATCGTGGAATTCGACGGCAAGGCCCGCATGGTCGGCATCAAGAATGTTACCTACAACGAAGCCTTCTTTCAGGGCCACTTCCCGGATCATCCGGTCATGCCCGGCGTCATGGTGGTGGAAGCCCTGGCTCAGGTCGGAGTCATCCTGTTCTTCGCCACCGCCGAAACCAGCGATTCCAAGCTGGTATATTTTTCCGGAATCGATCGCTGCCGCTTCCGCCAGCCGGTCATTCCCGGGGATCAGATCCGCCTGGAGGTTACCGCGATCGCCCGACGCGGCAATTTTTATAAAATGAATGGTGAAGCCCGTGTGGACGGCAAGCTCGTGGCGGAGGCTGAGATGTCGTGTGCGATCGTGGATCGTGCCTAACAAAGATCGCAGCAAGGCGCGGAGGGCGCACATGGAACCGCCTGGCGGCCGGCCTGGAACCGGCCTGGACAGGAAGTCATCATGAGCATTCATCCTACGGCTATCATCGACAGGAAGGCCGAGATCGGATCCGATGTCCGCGTCGGTCCATACTGTGTCATTGGAGCGGACGTCCGCATTGGCAACGGCACGGAATTAGGCACGCATGTCAGCCTCCACAGTGGGACCTCAATAGGTGCGGAGTGCCGCTTTTGCGGCCACTCCTCGATCGGCATGGATCCACAGGACCTCAAGTATCGAGGCGAACCTACCCGGCTCCAGATCGGCGATCGCAATGTTTTCCGCGAGTTTGTGACCGTGAATCGCGGCACCCCGCATGGCGGAGGGGTTACCATGATCGGGAACGACGGTCTTTTCATGGCGTACAGCCATATCGGACACGATGGCCAGGTCGGCAGCCATGTTATTTTCGCCAACGCCGCTACCCTGGCAGGGCATGTGACCATCGACGATCATGCCCAGATCGGGGCCTTCTCCGCCGTACACCAATTTTGCCGGGTGGGGCCGCATGCCTTCATCGGCGGCTTTTCGGTGGTGACCCGGGATGCCCTACCCTACATCAAAACCGTGGGCGCCCGAAATGAGGCCGGCATCTATGGCATCAACACCGTCGGGCTCCGCCGTAAGGGGATTCCGGAGGATTCAATCCGTGAACTCAAGGGGCTTTACAGGATTCTGTTTCAATCCCGGCTCAACACTACGGATGCCCTTGCGAAAGCACGAGAGCGGGTATGGACCATGCCGGAAGTTGCGATCCTGGTTCAGTTCATCGAGAGCTCCCGGAGAGGTTTTATCCGCTGAAGTGCCGCAAGTCTTGTGGAAAGGGGAATTGAGGGCTTCGCGTCAGTCGTGAACACTTTCCGGACCGGCCAGAAGCAATCCCAATGCCGGATTACCAGGGCCAAATGAGCGAGGGGAAAGTCAAATACGGTTTGATTGCCGGAAACGGTCGCTTTCCGTTTATGGTGCTGGAATCCGCGCGGGCGCGCAACCTGGACATGCTGGTAGCCGCGATCAAGGAAGAAGCATTTCCGGAGATCGAGTCGTGCGGTTACCCGGTGCATTGGATGGGCCTGGGTCAACTCGGCAAGCTCATCCGGGTATTTCAGCAAGGAGGAGTAGCGAAGGCGATCATGGCGGGCCAGGTCAGGCATGTACAGATTTTCGGCTCTGCCCTTCCCGATCTGACGATGATCAGAACCCTGGCCGGCTTGAAACACAAAAGCACGGATGCGCTGATCGGCGCCGTGGCTCATGTGCTTGAGGAGGCGGGAATCACCCTGATTGATTCCACCGAGTTCCTGAAGCCCCACATGGCCCCCGAAGGGACCCTGACCCGCCGCGGTTTCAGCAAGCGGGAACAGGCCGATGTCGAATTCGGCCGGCCCATAGCCCATCGGATCGCGCTTTTGGACATCGGTCAGACGATCGTGGTGCGTGACCGGGCCGTGGTGGCCGTCGAAGCCATGGAAGGGACGGACGCAACCATCCGGAGGGCCGGGGAACTGGCGGATCAGAAGGAACTCACGGTCATCAAGGTGAGCAAGCCCGGGCAGGATATGCGCTTCGATGTCCCGGTGGTCGGCCCACCTACGGTCAAGCAGATGATCGATGCGGGCGCAACGGCTCTGGTGCTGGATGCCCACCGGACACTGCTGGTCGATCGGGTTCAGTTGATCGATGCGGCGGATTCACATGGCATCGCAATCGCGGGATTTCCCCCGATTGCCTGAGGGTCCCGCCCGGACCCGTGAAGGAGTCATCGCGTGGACAGGATTCGTGTCGGCGTTGTCGGTGTGGGCGCCCTCGGGCAGCATCACGCCCGAGTCTATGCTACCTTGCCTGAAACCACGCTGGTTGGCGTGGTCGATACCCGGCCGGGACGAGGAGAGGAAATCGCCGCACCATTCGCTGCCAAGGCATATGCGGATTACCGGCAGCTGTTCGGAAAGGTCGATGCCGTCAGCATTGCGACTCCGACCACGCTGCACGCCGAGATCGGCGAGCATTTTCTGAACGAAGGGGTGAACGTGCTGGTCGAGAAGCCGATCAGTCACACGCTTGCAGACGCCGACCGGCTCATCCGCGCCGCCCAATTGAACCACCGCGTCCTGCAGATTGGCCATCTGGAGAGATTCAACCCCGCGATCCAGGCGGTGCGGAAGATCGTCAACCGGCCGCGCTTCTTTGAAGCGCATCGCATGGGCCTGTTCACGCCGCGCAGCCTGGATATCGATGTCATTCTGGATCTGATGATCCATGATCTGGACATCATCACCCTCCTGGTTCAGGCGCCGCCCGAACATATAGAAGCCGTGGGCATTGCCATTCTGACCAAGCGCATCGACATCGCGAACGCGCGCATCCAGTTTGCGGACGGCTGCGTGGCCAATATTACGGCCAGCCGCGTGTCCATGGAAAAGATCCGCAAACTGCGTTTTTTCCAGGCCCGGGAATACATTTCGCTCGATTACACGCGGCAGGATGTGGCGATTTTTCGCCTCGACGGCTCTCCGGCCGGCACTCCCCAGATCGTGAATGAAACTCTGACCCCGCCCCGCTGCGAGCCGCTCGATGCCGAGCTGCGCTCGTTCCTGCAGGCTGTTCGTGGAGATGTTCCCATAGCCTGCACGGGGGAGGAAGGCAAAAGGACTCTGGCACTGGCACTGCAGATTCTGGAAAAGGCGGAGGCGGCGCAGGCACAAGCCCTCAGATTTGACAGGACTTAGTGCGGTTTTCTATACTTGCAAGACGGCCCATATCGGAAGACCATGTTTGAATATGCAATTTCCCAGCACAAGAGACGACCCCCGAGCAGGCGGCTGCTTGCTGCATGGGCATTCAGCTGCCTGGGACACGTCGCGATGGTTTTCCTTCTCCTCGAGTATCCGCAATTATTACGCGGCGGGATGAATCAATGGTTTCGAACCCCCACGGACTTCACGTCAACGATACCGCCTCCAAAGGAGTGGCGGAATGTGGCCATGGTCGGCTCCAAGATGGAGATGCCGCCTGCCGATGAATTGAAGAAGTATATATACGATTTTAACCGCGCGAAGCCCGGAACCGAAAACGCGCCCCCCATTCACGTGAACCTGCCGCGGGGCATCCTGGACGATGCCCCCGCGGCCGTACCCAAGCCGCAACCTGAACCGGGGCGCCCCTCCACAACTCCGGTTCCGCTCGCGGGAGGGGCTGCCGGAGCAGCGCCACCAGCTTCGGGCACGGGCGCGGGAGTTGCCGGGAACCCGGCAATTGCGGGTGCGAAGCCGCCCCCGGTGATTGAGCCCGGGAAGATCCCGAAGGGGATTCCCGAAACGCCACCTGCGGGCTCCGGCACCATTACAGCAGCAAATCTCCCGGCTAAGGATCCCGGCGCAACCCGGCCTCCGGCCGGAGGCTGCGGCCGCGGACAAGCCGGCCGGACAGCAAACCGGCCTGCGCGTTCAGGGGAACATCTTTATTGACGACAAGGGATTCAATCTCAAGGACTACGCGGAACTGGTAACCCAGCGGGTCAAGGAACACTGGATGCTTCCATCCAACCTGCGCAACTACCAGGGGAACGTGACGATCAAATTTTACATCACCAAAGACGGTCAAATTGTCGATGCCAGGATCGAAGTACTGTCCGGCAACGACTCCCTGAATCTGTCGGCCCTCACCGCCGTTTGGGATTCCAGCCCATTTCCCCCCCTTCCCAGAGGTTTTCCTTCGGACCGCGTGGGGGCCAGATTGGTTTTTGAATACGTCGAACGTCAATGATCCACAGCGGGAGGTATCTCGGCTCCTTCGTGCAGGCCGACGGCCGTCATTCCGGCTGCAAACCCGATAACCCTTGGGGATTCATGCATAGCGTGCTCACCGTTTCTGTCCGGGTGCCCATCTGCGCTGTGATTCTTCTGTTGGCTTTCCAGGCCGCGGGCTGCGGACACAAATCCGCGAAGCCCAAGCCTCCGGTTGCGACTCGTCCAACCGCCGCGCCCGCCGCAAAACCGGAACCACAACCTCCTCCCGTCGCGCCCCCGCCGTCGAGGCCGAGTGGCGACCGCCCGGCAGTCGATCGAACGGTGGTCCCGCCGCAACCGATCGAGAATTCGACGCTCCGAGGCCCTTTGATCCGGGTCAGTCTGACCATTCCGGCAGAAGAACTCCGGATCTCGGCGGCGAGTGAGTTCTCCCTGGTGGAAAAGGTTCCGGAAACGCCCCGGAGACAGATCGCGGGCCAGGTTCAGGTGCGGTTGGAACGTCCCGTTTCGGACGCTCCTGAAATCTGGCGAGTACAGGTGGCCTCCCTTTCCAACGCGGAAGCCGCTGAAAAGCTGGCACGCCAGCTGAGTGCTCAATTTTCACTGCCGTCCGTGGTTCATGAGAATGCCGCCACCGGAACCAGCCAGGTGCGTCTCGGCAAGTTCATTTCGCACGGCGAAGCCCAGGAATTTTCGGGGGGCGCCCTCGCCGACGCCGGCTACCGTGATTCCTTCATCGTTCGCGAGGTCGGCGAATCGGCAAAAGGCGAACCGACGCTCGCCCTGCGCGGTCCGGAAGGACTCTTCCGTATCAGCCGCGCCGGCTACCTTTTTCTTCCCGGCGCCGACGGCGGTTTCCTGCGCTTGAATGGGAAGCCTTACCGGGGCACCCTCGATCTCAGTCTGGGCAGCAACGGCCGCCTGGTGGTCGTGAATGAGGTTGAGGTGGAGCAATACCTCCTGGGCGTCGTGCCCGCCGAGTTGAGCCCGACAACCTATCCCGAAACCGCGGCGCTGGCGGCGCAGGCGATTGCCGCACGCACCTACGCTTTGAAAAACCTGGGACGCTTCCGGGCCGACGGCTACGACCTGACCGATGACACAAGAACCCAGGTGTACGGAGGCGTGTCTGCCGAGCGGGAAGGTTCGAGTGAGGCAGTGCGCCGGACTTCCGGCATAGCCATCTATTACAACGGCAGTCTGATCGACGCCATGTACACCTCCACCTGTGGCGGGCGGACGGAGGACTTTGCCAATGTGTTTGATACGGCGCCGGTGCCTTACCTTCAGAGCGTGTTTTGCACCGTGGAGAATTCCGCCGCGGAGATCCAGGGGGTGGACATCGAGGGAATCCACAATCTGGACGGGGTGCTTTTCGTCGACAACGGCAGTCCGGCCAATCGTGAGCTGGAACTGGCTCAGGTCCTCGGTATTATGTCGTCCGGCCAGTTCACCCAGGAATATCTGGCGGGCATCCCCGAAACCGGAGAGGTCAAGGCCTGGGTAGACAGGAGTTGCAGCCTGGCAAGCCAGGGGGGCGCCGCAAATGCGACTTCCACGGGCGATATCACGACGCGAGGTGAATTCATCCGCTATGCGGCGGAACGGTTTTTCGGATCATCGGAAATCGAGCGGCGGGTTTCCCGGACCGATGCCTCGTATTACGCGAGCAACTTTCGGGATGGCGAGGGCATTCCTGATCCCATCCGCCGTGCTCTGGCATACCTGGTTCAGCGAAAGCTCTGGCAGCCCTATCCGGATAACAGCGTCCGTGCCGACCAGCCGATTCTGCGTAGAGACGCACTCACGCTTCTGATCCGGTGGATCACCACCACCCATCCGGAGATTCTCAAAACCGGAACCTGCGCCGATCCGGGAGGCGAAGCCCGAAACGGCGGCGATATCGCCGTTAAGCGCGGCGCTCGAACCGAACGGCTGCGCCTGGCCCGGGACCTCCGCCTCTTTATGATCACTGCGGGAAAGAGCATGCCCGTGGCCCGACTGCGCGTCATCGGCAATGAGAAGCTGACCTTTCACCTGGGGGCCGGCGGCGAAATCGACTTCCTTGAGGTTGAGCTCAGCCCCAGCGGCGCTTCCAGCGACCGTTTCTCCCCCGTGGCCACCTGGCAGGTCACCATCCCGCGCGCCGTCGTCGCCGAAAAGTTGCGCGCACTGGCAGGAAATGTCGGGGAGATCCGGGATTTGAAGCCGGCGCGTCTCGGCAATTCCGGCCGTGTCGTCCAACTCGAGGTCATCGGCATCCGCGGTTCGGCAGTCATCAACGGGTATAAAGTGCGCACGGCCCTGGGATTAAAAGACACGCTCTACACTCTTTCGCGCATTCCGGCGGCGGATGGCGGAATCGATAGCTTTACCTTTGACGGGCGCGGCTATGGGCATGGAATAGGGCTTTGTCAAACCGGTGCGGTGGGAATGGCCCGGGCGGGAAAGAGCGCCGAGGAAATCCTAAAAACCTATTATCAGGGCGTCGAACTGCGCAAGGCATATGACCGGGAGTGACACATGAGGGTTGAATCCAGGCCCGACCAATTATTGAATGGCCGGGAGAAGATCGACCGTCGGCGCTCGCAGATCCTGGGACTCGGCATTCTGGTCATGCTGGTTTTGTTGATTGCGTGTATCCGCTATTACTTCAGCCTGGGCTAGCCCGCTTTATGGATGAAGAAAGGGTTGCAGGACATCTCAGGACACTGAGGATCGCGAATGAACACGGATCCGCTCCGTGTACAGGGCTTTTGCGGGCCCGACGCAAAAGCCCTGCCTGTGTTCTTCCGTGTCCCAAAACCTTTCCGTAATGAGCGAATTCCGGCGCCGTGTACTTTTATTCATTCGTTTGCGAAAGACGTTCATGACTGATTCGGGCTGGAATTTTCCCATGCCTCATCGGCATGCTTCAAGCTCGAAGGTCTGAGGCCCAGAGGCCGATGTCGGAGATCGAAGAATCGAAATATCCAGCCGTTGCTATCGTCGGCCCTACGGCGTCCGGCAAATCCGCATTGGGGGTGGCGCTCGCCCAGCGCTTTCGCGGTGAGATCGTCACCTGTGATGCCCTGCAGGTGTATCGGAACATGGATATCGGCACCGCCAAGCCGACCGCAGCCGAATGCGGTGGAATCCCGCATCACATGCTGGACCTGCGTGACCCCTGCGAAACCTTTTCCGCAGGGGATTACCAACGCGAAGGACGGGAGGTTCTCCGGGCGATTCGCGCACGTGGCCGCATTCCCATGGTCGTGGGCGGCACCGGATTCTATCTGCGGACGCTGATCGACGGCTTGTTTGAAGGGCCCGGCCGGTCGGTTGATTTGAGGGCCCGGATGCGCGCAATCGTTGCCCGACGCGGCCCGGAAATCATTCACAAGTTGTTATATCGGGTAG
Organism: Terriglobia bacterium; assembly: GCA_963824985.1. Classification (GTDB taxonomy): domain Bacteria; phylum Acidobacteriota; class UBA6911; order UBA6911; family UBA6911; genus JAFNAG01. Next base: position 23,974 of record CAWGRQ010000002.1, on the reverse strand, counting down.
ATCCGGAGACAGCCGCCCGGCTGGCTGCGGCAGACACCGATCGCAATATCCGGGCCTACGAAATTTATCTCCAGTCAGGACAGACAATGAGCTGGTGGCAGGGCCGGCCGAAACAGCGAGTGCAGGGCTTCACCTGGCTCAAGCTGGGCATTTTTTGGCCGCGCGAGGAGCTTTACGCCAGGATCGACCGGCGGGTCATGGATATGTTCCAGGGGGGGCTCATAGATGAGGTCCGGCGGCTGCTGGAAGCATTCCCCGAAAACTGCCACGCCTTTAAGGCGATCGGCTATCGCCAGGTCGCAGAATATCTCAGGGGCGAATGCGGTCTGGAAGAAGCGATCGCCGACACCCAGCGCGAAAGCCGCCGTTACGCCAAGAGGCAGCAGACATGGTTCCGCTCCGACCCGGATATCGTCTGGCTTGAAGCAACCTCGGGCCCGGATCTCATGTTCGAGCATGCCTGCCGTGCCGTCCAGCATTGGGTCTGACCCAATGCCGTGGTAAGATCCGTCTGAATCAAAGTTGCATTTCATGAAGGTTTATATCGTGGGGCACACCGACAACGTGGCTTCGCTGGATCTGAACACGAAACTGTCCCAAGCCCGCGCCGAGGCGGTGGTACAAGCACTCGTGACCAAACATGGAATCGGTGCGGACCGCCTGATTGGCCGGGGTGTAGGCCCTCTGGCCCCGGTAGCCAGCAACGGCTCCGAGGAGAATCGCGCCCAGAACCGCCGTGTGGAGTTGGTCAAGCAATTAGGGAAGCGGGGACTGCGGCCTTGGGTCGGACCGACGCAAAGTAAATCAGGTGAAGCAGATACAGGTAAATCGGGTTCCTGTAGACCTTTTCTTGCCCCTGAATTCACGTTAACAGATTGATTAATTTCAATTTGCGTCGGTCCGACCCAATGCAGCAGCATGACGCCGGCGGGCCAGCGCGATGAGAGGCCGCCACACCGCGTGAGTCGCGCGCGTCTTCGTTAGCAGAGGCCAGAGCCAGTTCATTTTCTTGTAGAGAATGCTGCCTCCGAAATATGCCAGAAAGGATCCCCTGTCTGGTGGACGCCTATGCAAAATGGAGGCGGCAGAGAACAATCGCCGATAACACCATCCGTATCCCTTTTCGAGATCCTCCGGGCTCATCTGGCGCGGTTCGAATACGCAATGGCAGGTATCGTATCGTGACCAGTCGCGGTGCAAGATGCGGCCTTCCTTATCCAGCCTGCGGAACAGCGGCGTGCCGGGATATGGAGTGAGGATATGAAAGGTGGCGCACGCCAGCCTCTGCCGCTCGATCCAGGCGACCGTGCGCTCGAATGTTCCAGGATCGTCGTGATCGAATCCGAAGACGAAGCTTGCATTCACCTGGATCCCGTGTTTTTGAAATGTCGAAACCTGGACCGCATACCGTTCGGGCTCCGTGTTATTCTTCCCGCTTTCGCGCAGGCTGGCGGGATTCAGTGATTCGAGTCCCAGGAATACGCCCATGCAGCCCGCGTCGCTCATTGCGCGCACCAGGGCCGGATCATCGCCAACGTCTGGTGTGACCGCAGCGCTCCAGATCTTCCCGACCGGTCGCAGCGCCTGGCACAGGGCGCGCAGATAATCCCGATCCGAGCCGAGATTGTTATCGATAAAAACGCCATACGGTTCTTCAAGCGCGGCCAACTCACGGGCGACGTTCGCCGGCTGCCGGGCTTCGTAGCGCAACCCGGCCGAGGAAGTGGACAGATAACAGAATCCGCAACGGTTGGCGCATCCGCGGGTGGCAATGAGGCTGGCCATGGTCAGGTAGCTCGCACCGTCGACCAGGTCGCGGCGGGGCACAGGCTCGTCGTCGAACGGGATCGCGTAGCCGCCGCGGTAAGAAGTCGCGAGGCATCCCGATTCCACGTCCCGCAGGATGCGCGGCCAGGTCTCAACGCCGTTGCCGAGCGATATCGCATCGGCGTGCCCCGCGGCTTCTTCCGGACATGATTGCACGTGCAGCCCGCCCAGGACCACCCGCGCGCCTCGCGCGCGGTACCGGGAAGCAAGCTCATAAGCCCGTTGCGCGAAGGTAAGGTGTACCGTGATGCCGACAACTTCCGGAACCGTATCCTGCGGGGGCAGGCCCCGTCCAAGGTTCTCGTCCAGGATGCGGACATGCCAATCCGCCGGGGTCGCGGCCGCCACGGCAGACAGGGTCAAAGCGGGCGTCAGAACGTGTTTGCCCAGGCTGCCGTAGCGGCTCTTGCGATAGAAAGGGAGAATGAGCAGCGCCGATTTCCGCGCCACACCCAACCCCGGGCTGTTCTCGGGCAGCCTGACAGCGGGCCGCTCTTCGATCTTGATAATCATAAAGTACTTTATTATATGAAGCATGGAACGAAGGCAAGCAATTTAATTCTTAATTTGCGGGAGCGGAGGGGATTGAGGATCAAACCAGGGAGGCAGGAATTTTTGCGAACCTGATCCCGGCGCCATGCCTAAGATGCCGGCATGGGCAGGCCGGTAACGATTGTGTAAACCGGCGCCTCATGCTACCCTCGCGGCGATTCACGGAGGATCCCATGGCACATCGCATTGCCCTTATAATCGTCGCCGCAATTGGGTTGACGTTCACCGCCCACACCGCGGCCGCGCCACAATCTGCAAACGGCCCCACCATCGATCAGTTCCTCGGTGCAGCATCGCCTCTTGAGTTGGTCGCCTCTGCCAGGACGGACCGCGTGGCCTGGGTGGCATACGACAAGGGACGACGGAACGTCTACACGGCCGCCGCGCCGGCTTTCACTCCCGTCAAGCTCAGCAACTACCCGGACGACGACGGCGTGGATCTGACCAATGTGACCCTGTCCGCCAACGGGTCTACGGTTGTCTTCGTCCGCGGGAGCGCCAGGAATCGCGATGGCTGGAACGCCAATCCGGCGGCGAATCCCGACGGCGTCGAGCAGGCGATTTGGGCTGCTTATACGGCAACGCCCGGCGTGACCTGGAAGGTGATGGAGGGAAGCAATCCGGTGCTGTCTCCAGACGGGCGTTACGTCCTGCTGGAGCGCGAAGGCCAGATATATCGGGCGCGCGTGTCACCGACGCGGCCGGCCGCGGCGATCGACCGCGGCGAAGTTCCCTTCATTCGAGTCTGGGGCACGAACAGCAATCCAACCTGGTCGCCCGACGGCACCCGGATCGCGTTCGTCAGCAACCGGACCAATCACTCCCTTATTGGCGTGTACGAGCTGGCGACGCGGACGGTGAAATACCTGGCGCCGGACGCTGATTTTGACACGGGCCCGATGTGGTCGGCCGACAGCAAGCGGATTATCTTCGTGCGGCGGCCGGGCACGCCTTTTGGCCAGCAATCGCACGCGGGCAGCGGCGGGCTCGGACTGCCGGCCGGTCCCGCCTATCAGGGCACGGGCGCCACAGGGCGCGGCGGCGGCCGCGGGGGTGAGGTTGCGCGCGGCGGCGCCGCCGGACAATCGGGCGCGGCCCAAAGCGCCGGCAACGTGCCGCCGTCCGCGCGACAGGTGCCGGGCCTGACAGGCGCGACGTTCAAGGGCGGGTACACCTACTCGGTCTGGATTGCCGATGTCGCGACCGGCTCCGCCCACGAGTCGTGGCACCCGCAACCGGGCGATCCGTGGTCAAGCCTGCCTGCCCTGCGCCTGGCCGGCGACCATGTCGTGTTCTCCGGAAGCGGAGGTTTCGGCGGTCGCGGCGCTGGGCGCGGCGGCGGTGGAGGGCCAGAGGGCGCACAAGGCTCGCCGGATGAATGGGATCGCTTCTACAGCCTCAACTACACGGATCGGGATAGTAAGCCTGTCCGGCTCACGACGACGGACGGCTTCATCGAAGATGCCACGTCGTCCATCATCTCGCCCGACGGAAAGACGTTCTACTACTGCACTAACGCGACCGACATCGAACGGCGGCATATCTGGGCCGTTCCAGTGTCGGGCGGCCAGCCGCGTCAGGTGACGACCGGCAGCGGCATCGAGACCCGCCCCGCACCGCTTGCCTCCGGAGCGCTCGCGACGCTGAGCGCGACCTGGAACATGCCGCAGTCGCTCGGGATCTGGTCGTCCCCGACTTCCCAGAAGATCATCTTCCCGACGGCGCGCCCCGGTTTCCCGACCGAAGCGCACGTCGAGCCCGAACTCGTCATCACGCAGCCGGAAGATCGGGCGTTCGAAATCAAGAACCAGCTGTTCCTGCCGAAAAGCAACCGGCCCGGCGAGAAACACCCGGCCATGATCTTCGTGCACGGCGGCCCGGTCCGGCAGATGCTGCTCGGCTACCACTACCGCTACGTGTACCACCAGTTTTACGCCATCAATCAATGGCTCGCGTCGCGCGGATACGTCGTGCTCTCCATCAACTACAGGGGCGGCGTCGGGTACGGACGCTCGTTCCAGAACGCGCCCGGAACCAACCTGCGCGGCAACTCCGAGTACCAGGACGTCCTGGCCGGCGCGAAGTACCTCCAGTCGCGTCCCGACGTCGACACGAAGCGCATCGGCATCTACGGGCTGTCCTACGGCGGCCTCCTCACCGCGCAAGCCCTCGCGCGCAACTCGGACATCTTCGCCGCCGGCATCGATTACGCGGGCGTGCACCTGTACGGCAGCTCGCTGGACCCGACGACGGTGTCCTATCAATCGTCGGCGATTTCGCAGATCGACAACTGGAAGTCTCCCGTCCTCATCATCCAGGGAGACGACGATCGCAACGTGTTCTTTGCGCAGACGGTCGGGCTCGTGCAGTTGCTGCGCCAACGCGACGTTTACTACGAGCTCATCGTCCAGCCCGACGACGTGCACGATTCGCTGCTCCACCATCGGTGGCTGGAATGGCTGGGGCGCATGGACACGTTCCTGCGGAAGTTCATGGGGGGCGCACAAACGGCCGCGCGCTGATTTCAACCTCTGCAGACTGCAAAGGGGAGATATGGCTATCAAACGGCATTATCAAATCTATGGCCTCGCCGTCTGCGGGGCGTTCATTGCCTGGATTGGAATGGTCACGGGTGCGCCGCACGCCGAAACGATCTGGCTCTCGTCGCTTGATCTGTCCAAGGCGAAGGTGACGGATTCCATCCGGCCTTCCATCGACAGGACGATTGACGGGAAAACCCTTGCCATCAACAAGCAGACCTACGATCGCGGTATCTGCGTCAACGGGTACACCGTGCTCTATGTTCGACTCAATGGCGGCAGCGACAGGTTTTCGGCGGTCGCCGGGGTCGATGATGAGAGCCTGGTAAGCCCGGCCCCCACGACCGGTGCCGCCAACCCTCCCGGGCGCGCGGGCCAGGGCGCCGGGGGACGGGGGAGCCCATCGCCCCCATCCATGAGCGTGCGGATTCTGGCCGACGAAAACAAAGTGCTCTATGAAAACAATGCCATCCCGCCCGGCAGCGCCGGCGTGCCGATCGAAGTCGACACCCGGGGCGTCCAGCTCATGGCGATTGTCGTCAACAGCGTGGTCACCGGTCGCGGGGGAGGGGCGGGTGCGGGCCCGGCGCACTTCGACCTGATTGAGGGGAAATTCGAGGTGTCGGGCGCCAAGCCCGAGAGCCGTCGGGGTCTCTGGAGAAACCCGGGAGGTCCTGACGCCGAAACCCGGTCCCAGACCCAGGATCAACGGTCCCGAGCTGACGGGCGTGACCCCGGGCCGGCCCGTGCTGTACAGGATCCCGGCAACCGGTACGAAACCCACTCACCTATTCGGTCGACAGGCTTCCCCAGGGGCTGAAGGTCGATCCTGCGACCGGCATCGTCACCGGCATCATCAAGGACAAGGGGACCTACACCGTTACATTCCGTGCCCGGAATTCGGCGGGCGAAGCGAGGAAAGCATTCCGGTTCGTGGCTGAAGGCAAACTGTCCCTCACGCCGGCGCTGGGCTGGAACAGCTGGAACGCGCGCGGGCGCAATGTCACCGAGGAGCTGGTGCGCCGCACAGCTGACGCCTTCGTGGACAAGGGCCTCGCCGACCACGGATGGACGTACATCTGCATCGACGACGGCTGGGAACGCAGCCCGCGCCAGACCGACGAACTGTTCGAAGGCCCGACGCGCGATGAAAACGGCAATTTCATCACCAATAAGAAATTTCCCGACATGAAGGCACTCGGCGACTACATCCACGCCAAGGGGCTCAAGTTCGGCATTTACAGCAGCCCCGGTCCGACCACCTGCCAGGGCCTGGAGGGGAGCTTCCAGCACGAGGAGAAGGACGTGCGGCAATGGTGTTCCTGGGGTGTCGATTACCTGAAGTACGACTGGTGCAGCTATCGGGCCGACGCGCCCGGCCTGGATGGCATGAAGAAACCGTACCGGATGATGCGCGCCATCCTCGACCAGGCGCCCCGGGACATCGTGTACAGCATCTGCCAATACGGCAACGGCAATGTCTGGGAATGGGGAGCGGAACCCGACATCGGCGGCAATTCATGGCGCACTACGCGCGACATTCGCGACAACTGGCCGCAAACCATGCAGATCGGCTTCAATCCGCGCTGGTCGGAAATCGACATCGGCCAGTATGGCGGCCCCGGCCACTGGAATGACGTTGACATGCTCGTCGTCGGCGTCGTCGGTTGGAGCTACGAGCCGCAACACGAGTCGAAGCTCTCTCCCTCGGAACAGCTGAGCCACATCTCGCTCTGGACGCTGCACGCCGCTCCGCTCATTCTGGGATGCGACCTGGCACAGGCGGATGACTTTACTGTCGGGCTGCTGACCAACGACGAGGTGCTGGCAATCAACCAGGACCCGATGGGCAGGGGCGCCAAGGTCGTCTACAAATCGGCGGACGGCAACCTGCAGGTCTGGGCACGCCCGCTGGCAGACGGTTCAAAGGCCGTGGGACTTTTCAATCTCGAGGAGATGCCGGCCCGGGTGACGGCCCGGTGGTCCGATCTCGGCCTGACCGGCAGGCAGGTCGTGCGCGACGTGTGGCGCCAGAAGGCCCTCGGCACAATCAGCGACGTGTACACCGCTGAGATTCCGCGCCACGGCGGGATCCTGCTCAAGATCACGCCGGCGAAGTGAGCCTCGAAAACAAGGTCCGGAAACTAATTGGATGCCCGCTGATACGAGGTCATTGTCAAGAACGCCTGCGGCCTCGTCAGGTTTGATAGCATAACCAGGCGCCGGTTCCTTTAAAAAGTCACAGCCACCCGGCGGCCGGTGTAAGTGACATCCTTGGTGGCACCCGCGGGCAAAAGCCGTACCTTGTAGGTGCGCGGAGCCGCAGTCCCGCTGCTTTTCACGCCGGCGGGGGTGCCCGGCTCGATCGTGAGCCGCTTCGCAGCGTCATCCCACGTCATGCGCGTCCACGTAGCCTTACCCTGAAGGTAATCAAGGCTGGCGCCGTCATCTTCATATTGCGTAAAGCTGCCGTTGGCGCCGCCGTATATCCTGAGGGTGGTCGGCTCGCTGACCGGTTGGCTGGTGTATTGGCGCACGGGATCGAACGGAATGATCGCCCCGGCGCGCACGTAGATCGGCATGGTCGCGAGGTCGACCGTGCGCTTGACCTGGCGGCCGCCGGTCTCCTTTTGATTCGTCCACCAGTCATACCAGTCGCCGCGCGGCAGGTAGACTTCACGCGCCGTGGCCCCCTTCTCGTACACGGGAGCGATCAGCAGGTCGCGGCCCCACAGGTATTGGCGGCCGTTTTCAACGGCGCGCGGATCGTCGGGGTAGTGCAGCCACATGGCGCGCATCAGCGGCATGCCGGTGTTGCTGGCCTCCCACGCCAGCGTGTAGGTGTAGGGCATGAGCTGGTAACGCAGCTCGGCATATTTGCGGGTGACCGGTTCGATGGCGGGATTGTTCAGTTCCGTCGGCAGGGGATTGTTGCGGCCGTTTTCGTTCGGGCCCATTTCGCTCAGCCCCCATCCCCACGGCAGGCGCGTCCACCAGGTGCGCCCATGGGAGCGGAATGACGGGCAGAACGCCGAGAACTGAAACCAGCGCGCATAGAGCTCTCCGGTCAGCTCGGCATTGGGATAGAACCCGCCGGTATCCGAGCCCCAGTACGGAGAGAGGCTGAGCGAGTGGTTCTGTCCGACCAGAATCTGGCCTTCGAGGGTGCGCCAGGAGGAATCGGTATCCCCCGACCAGACCCACCCGCCCCAACGAGCGACTCCCAGGAAGCCGTTGCGGTGAAGGCTCCAGGGGCGGACGTTGGGGCGCGTCGATAGCGGCCCCTGGTAGTAGAGTTGATGTCGCTTGATCCGTTCGAAAAGGCTGAACCAGTCCCCCTCATCGGGCCAGAAGGCATCGATGCCGGCTTCAATGAGAGGCACATGCTGCTGCCAGTAATTCAGGATATGGGTCTCGTCCATCGGTTCCCCCGGCGCCGGCGGGATGGTCCCCTGGATCGTCGGCAGCCCCTTGTCCCGCGCCCAGGGCACGATGTGGACGATGACGTTGACGTTGCGCTTGTGCAGGTCAGCAATCGTCTCCCGCGGATCGCGCTTGAAGACTTCCGGGTTGAAGGTGAACGACGGCTGCTCGGTATTCCAGCCTCTCGGGCAGAACCCGGTGCCGAGATAGACGACCGAGTCCACAGGGATTTTCTTCTCACGGAAGGTATCGACGATCCGGATCATCTGGGTCTCGTCTTCGAGCGTGCGGTGCGACTGCATGTACCCCAGCGACCATTTGGGCGGCATGACCGCCGGTCCCGTAAGCAGACTGACTTCCTTCATGAATGCGGCCGGGTCATGCGTGTCGAATACGAATACGTCAAACACGCCGGGCACGATGCCGTCCACCGGGGGGCGTCCCTGGACCTGCGCGGTGTAGGTGCGCTGGTTGGCGGGATCGGGAACGGGCGGCTTCCAGGGAATGAACACGCCGCGATCTTCGCTCTTCAGGTCAACCTGCACCCAGGGAGTCGCGACAAACAGGCCCCAACCCGCGGTACTGATCAGCATGGCAACGGGGTTGCGTGAACCGTAAGCCTGCGCCTGCCAGCGCGGCACCATTTCATGAAGACGTCCGCGCCGGTCAAACTCCAGAGGATCCTGGCGCCAGGTCTTGGGATCCATGCGCGGTCCCCCTTCGCCCATGCCAAGGATCGGCCGGTCGCCTTCTTTGAACGAGACCTGGCCCGACTCGGGATCGAAGGTCAGGTCGGTAATCGGATCCCCGCCCGCCGTGGCAATCACCACCGTCAGGGGATCCGGGCGCACCGTCACCTGCAGTCCTCCGACTCTCCGGGTCACCGGGGCGCTGATGTCGCGCAGACTGATGGCCGGCGCCGGCCAGCGGCGTTCGACAATCGACGGTGAAAAAGGGAATTCCGGCTGGAAACTGATCGGCTTAAGCGTGATGCGCACGCTGTGATCGCCCCCGGCGCGGATGTCGAGACGGGCCGGCTGCCCGGCGCTCCTGATTTCGGCGGCGCGGCTCCCGGCGGCAAGAGAAAGAACCATCATGATTGCAAACCCACGTATCAGCCAAACCTTCATGGATCACTCCTTCAGGTTTCAATTGTCGAGCCCGGAGGGCGGCGATGCCAACATCGCAGGCCTGTCCCGGCGCGACCATTATAGACGGCATGCCGTCTCCAGTCATCACCCCCTCGCCGTCGTCTGCGAAACTCGCGGCGCTGCATTCCGCTACCAGGTCAGCTTGATCAGGGAAACGCCCTGGCGAGGCAATAGGAATTTCACCATAACCCGCCCGCCGGTCACACTCGCCCGCCCCTCCGACAGCATCTGGAGCCGTCCGGCCTTCTCGAGTGCCGCATACTGCTGCGGAGTCGGTTGCTGGGGAGAGCCCATTCCTTTCCACACCTCATAGGCATTGCTGTGATCACGATCGACACGAAAGTGAGTGAGCGTGGGCCGGGCGGCCGAAAGCCCCTCTATGATCAGTTCCACGTCCGCGGCCGGCCCGGGCAGGTCATCATCGTGGTAATTCCAGACCAGGACCGCCACGGCACGATCGTGCCGGCTGGCGAGCGCCGTGATGTCGGCCGTATCGCGCACTCCCAGGTCCCGCACCGTCTCGAGTGGAAGCCCGGCGGTGCTTTCGGTGAAAACCCGTTTCCCGGACATCTGTCCGAGCATGCGGAAGGTGTTGAGCACAGGTTTATCGATGCCGTTCGTCGCCAGCGAGCGGAAACCGTCGAAGTAGGGCTGATCCTCGAATTCGAAGGCCCAGGTGACCGAACCGAGCAGGTTGACCTTATGAAGGTCGGCTAATTGATAGGTGCGGGCAATTTGTTCGGCGGTATAGCTCGAGAATACCGTGCCATTGCGGTAGGTGTTCGACGGCGTGAGCCGGGCGGAGCAGGCCGCACAGCCTTCCGGGTCCGATTCGCCGATGACGATCGGCGTCTGGCGCAGTTCCGGGAAGGAAGCGACGATTCCGAAGCCGTTCGAAATCGCCTGCAGCTGGTTGCTGACCCCCATGCGCACATGACCTGCCATCACTCGTGGCGCACCCTTGGCGTGGAACCCGATGTAGTCAAGCGGGGACCCGGTTTTCCCAGTCGCGTAGTTGGTGCCCCGCAGGCAGTGCTCGAGAAAATCCCGCAGTATCTTCTGCGTCCGGGCGCCGTTCGGGCCCGTAACATGAGGGCCGCCGATTCTCGCCGTCGGCAACGCCCGCTTCAAGCCGTCGGCCGCATAGTCATACAGCTTGATATATTCCTCGGGGGTGCCGTGCCAGTAGCCGATGTCCGGCTCGTTCCACACCTCCCAGTACCAGCTCTCGACTTCCCTTCTGCCGTACTTTTCCACGGCATGACGCACCCACTGATATACGAGTTCCCCCCATTTGCCGTAATCATCGGGCGGATACGACCATCCGGTGTAGATGTCGTTATAGTTGTCGCCCGGTTTCCAGAAATGGCGGTAGGGTTTGGGATTGGTCGATAGTGCCTCGGGCATGAAGCCGATCTCGATCAGAGGCTTAATTCTACGTTCCAGCCAGGTGTCGATGATGCGATCAACGATGGTCCAGTCATACTTCGGACGCCCGGATTCATCCTCGGTATAGGCGTTCGTCGATCCCCATTTGAGTGCCGCCGTGCCGTCGCCGGTGGTGAGCAGGTTGTGCGTGCGGACATAAACCGGAACCGGGCTCAGCTCCGCGAGCTCCGCGAGCAGCTTTTTGCCGTCTTTCATATACGTATAGTTGGGTTCGTCGTACCCGAACCAGGCCCAGATGGGATTCATTTCTCCCACAACCCGGGCCGTATCGACGCGGATGCTGACCTTGTTGGCTTGCTCTTCCTGGGGCAGAAAGAGTGCCGCGAAATGTCCGACGGCAATTGCAGCTGCGAGTACGATGGCAGGATTCACGATTCCTCCTTGCGGCGCGCCGTCAGGTCGACGGCGGCACCCATATTAATCAATCCAGGGATACTTTCGGGAGAAAAATGAGGGAATCTAACCCGGATTATTCACCAAGCAAGACATTGCCGGACGCGGATGAACGCGGATTGGAACCGCGTGCAGGGCTTTTGCGGGGCCCGGCGCTTCGCGCCGGCCATCATTTTCCGGCGTGGATTGTCAAATGCTCAGTAATTGTTTAGCCAAATCAAATGGATGAAGAAGCAAAACGCAAAGGCGCAAGGACGCAGGGGCGCAAAGATCGACACTGAGCAACAGGCGTGCTCGCGAAACATTTGACTGGAAGTAATTTCAGGATTGACTAGAAAGTTCTCAATATGAGGACTTAAGGAGGAAACGCTTGCATGTGATCAGCCCCACAGTAATTGAACGACGCAAGACCGCCGATGCTCGCCTCAGGTATAGGGCGCTGCTTCAGGAAGAGATCGTGCTGTTGGAACAAATGTCCGAGGGGTATCAAAAAAAGATCGATATGGGCTTTCTTTCTCCCACCGGTCCTGAGATGCTTGCGTGGAAACGGGATATTCTGGAGCTGAAGCGCACGTTAGGGCCTGTCAATAAATAAAGGTTGCACTTTGCTGGGGCCCCCAGGCCGGCCGGCAAGGCGCGAACGACGAGCATACCCGGTGTGGTATGTAAGGAGCGAGCAACGCAGCAGGCGGGCCTGCGGGCCGCAGCCCGAAGGGTCGGGCGGCGGGCGGGCATCTGCGGCGTTGCCGCTCCTCGACGAGCACATCGCCTGCGTCGCGGCGCCTGGCATTTGCCCGCCCGGCGCTCGCGACAAAGTGTAACCTATATTTATTGACAGGCCCTTAGCGGCCTTCGATGCCGGCGCCATGCCGGTTCCTTCCCCCACGATCAAGAGGTGAGGTGCTACCATAGCAAAATCGGGACGTCACCTTGTATTTACTCATTATCCACGACACGGACAGTCTGAGAAAACTGAGATGCACCCTCAGATTCAGGAAAGACCGAGGACACGTTTGAGGCCTTCTTTCAATCTCTTTCAGGTTGGCTCTCGATATGCGGCCGATCTTCGCTTTGAAGCCGGCCCTTGTGAACGGGGCCGACAGACCATTTCGCGTAGCTCACCGATTTCAAGCCTGTGGCAAGCACGGGATCGGAAATCGCAACCCTCAGAGGGCCGGCCTTCGAGGTCAGAGGCACCAGAAGGACATCCGGGCACAGATCGTTGATGGGATCAATGCTGACCACGACGGCGGGTCGGGGCTTTGGAAAGCCAAGCCGGTTCCACGGTCCAAATGTCCGATCGAATTATTCGCTCCACATCGCCTCGGCGATTGTGCTCTCCCATAGTTCTCTCTCCACCCGCTCCGCTTCATCTTCATGATAGCCGCCCAGTTGAACTCGCAGATCTTTCTCCTCCGCGACCTTCTTGATTTTGCGCACCACGGCCTCCATTTTTTCGGACCGCGAATCTCCTCGGCAATGAGTCGCGAGCGCCTCAGTAGCGATTGCCCTGTCGTTACGGATATCTTGTTCTTCACGCAGGGGCTCCATACCATCCTACCCTTAGTAGGATATCCGTATCGGCTGGCCTTGGAGATGCTGAATTTTCCGCCATTGAAAAACGCCAATTCCGGACTGCGCGTCAGTGTGGAACGGGCGAAGACAATCATGGACACCCACCGTCCATCGCGAAAATCGTGGAAAAATCGTGGGCACCCACTATTAATTAAAATTGGCAAACTTGGGAAAATGTGGAAAATGATAATAATTGGATTGCTTTGCCCTTATCCTGATTAGTGGGTGTCCACAATAATCTTCAAGTAATCTTCAAGAAAAGTGTAGGGCGGATTAAACCTCTCAATGCTGCATAGCGGACCGAAGCACCCGTCTCGTCAAAGTTGGCACGTCAAGTTCTCGAAATCGGCAATGCCACTCCGCGAGCTTGTCCTCGGCAAATGTCGGGTAACGCCACTTTAGAGGCTTCAGCAGGCGAAACCCGACAGGACTGCTGCCCCATGAGCTTCCGGCTAATGAGATGCCTCAAGACGAGGATTGTCTGTCCGGCGCCGGGTCCCGCGTGGGGAAAGCCGTTAAGCGCGGGAAAGTACATGGTCATGGCGGCTGATGCCGTCCCAGGGTCTGATTTTGCCTAGCTTAGGGCCCAGGACCCGTTCTGTCACTTCCGTATCGTGCGCTGCCTGCGCGCGCAGCCAGTAGCCGTTGGAGAGACCAAAAAATCGGCAACGCCGCAAGTCAGTGTCCGCAGTAATTGCGCGTTTGCCCTTCACGATTTCGCCGATGCGCTGCGCAGGGACGCCGATTTCCTTAGCCAACCGATATTGACTGATCCCCATCGGCTTGAGAAATTCTTCCAGCAAGAGCTCACCGGGTGTCACGGGTTTAAGTTTTGGCATTGCGATTCTCCCTCAATGGTAATCCACAATCTCAACATCCTCAGCGCCCCGATCCGACCACTGGAAGCACACGCGGAATTGATCATTAATGCGTATGCTGTACTGGCCGGACCGCTTACCTCTCAGGGCCTCCAATCGTTTGCCTGGAGCGACACGGAGGTCTTCCAGTCGCCCCGCGATCTCGAGCTGCCGAAGCTTTCGGCGCGCTGCGGCAGCGATGCCAGCAAACCGTTTGACCCGCTCGCCTTTCGAGATAGCATCTGTGTCGGCACATTTGAACGTATGCAGCTGTTTAGCCGATACTGAACAGCAGAACGCAAAGACGCAAGGATGCAAAGAGATTCCTTTCGGTTCGCGGGCGTGGGCGGCCTTCGGCCGCATCCTTGGGCGAGCCGCGCGAGAAAGCGCAATCTTCATGGTAGCCCCTGCCCGCGCTTTCTCGCGCGGCTCGCCCAAGGATGCGCCAGCGCGAAGCGCTGCGCCCACGCCTGTTGCTCAGTGTCGATCTTTGCAGCCTTGCGTCTTTGCGTTTTGCTTCTTCATCCATTTGATTTGGCTAAACAATTACAATTTACCTGTGTTTCAGACCGCCTCCTGTTTGATGAACCGTGCCGCAAGAACCAAATCTTCCTAACCCGACCCCCGTTCCTGAAACAAAAGGAGCACCGCCGGGCCTCGAACTCTTCCACCCCTCAGTGGCGTCTGACCGGCAGTGCCCCTTTCAGGATCCATCCATGGCAAGTCCCGTGCCAACGCGCAGTCCTGTCCTCAAAAGTCCCATGTCGTTGTGAATCATCAGGATAGGCAATCGCGACGATGGCCGATCCTCGATCGCTTCACGCAAAAGTGAGCTTGAAGGCTCACTTCCCTCCCGAGAGCGGGACGATTTCCGGGCACATTTCTCTTTTTGGTATAATTGCGGCCTGATTCATAAGTCCTGGAGGCCCGAGGATGGAATTTCAGCCCGTGATCGGACTTGAGGTGCACGCCCAGCTCCTCACGCGCAGCAAGTTGTTTTGCGGCTGCAGCACGCGGTTCGGCGCCCCGCCGAACTCACAGACCTGCCCCGTCTGTCTCGGGCTGCCGGGAGCGCTCCCCTATCTGAACCGGGAGGCGGTGGTGATGGCCGTCAGGGCGGCGCTGGCCCTCGGATGCCGCATCAACCCGGTGTCCATATTTGCGCGGAAGAATTACTTTTATCCGGATTTGCCAAAGGGCTACCAGATCTCTCAGTTTGACCGCCCGCTGGCGGTTGACGGCCGGCTACGGGTGCTCTCCGGCGATCGAACCGTGGACGGGCACATCGCCAACCGTCGGGAGAAAGTATTCGGCATAACCAGAGTGCATCTGGAGGAGGACGCCGGCAAATCGCTGCATGATGGGATGCCGGAAACGGATACAAAAACCTATGTCAACCTGAACCGCAGCGGGGTGCCCCTGATCGAAATCGTGAGTGAGCCCGACTTCCGGAGCAGCCAGGAAGCCTACGATTACCTCACTCACCTGCGCCGGACCTTGCTGTACCTCGGAGTCTGCGACGGCAACATGGAAGAGGGGAGCCTTCGTTGCGACGCAAACGTCTCGATCCGGCCGGACAGCTCGGCCTGCTTCGGCACGAAGGTCGAAATCAAGAATCTCAACTCCTTCCGCTTCCTGCAGCGCGCGCTCGATTTTGAGATCGGGAGGCAGGCAGGCGTTCTCGCCGAGGGGGGGCGCATCGTTCAGGAGACCCGGTTGTGGGATGAAGCCGCCGGGTGCACGGCACCCATGCGCAGCAAGGAAGAAGCTCATGACTACCGCTACTTTCCTGAGCCCGATCTGCCTCCGCTTAAGCTCGATCCCGCCTGGATCGATGCCCAGAGGGACACGCTCCCCGAGCTGCCCTTCGAGAAAGCGAACCGCTTAGCAGAAGCCTACCGGCTGTCGGAAGAGGAGGCCCTGCAACTGACCGCCAGTCCGGGCCTGGCATCCTATTTTGAAGAGTGCGCCCGGATTTCAGGAAATCCGCGCGGCTCACTTCATTGGATAACAGGAGACCTGGCCCACGCCCTCAAGAACTCCGGCGGCGAAATTGAATCATGCCCGCTGCCGCCGGCGCGGCTGGGAGCGCTTATCGCCGCGGTTGACGGAGGGGAAATTTCCGGCAAAATCGCCAAAACCGTCTTCGAAGAAATGTTTCGTACCGGAGAGGAGCCGGCGGTCCTTATCAAACGGCTGGGTCTGGCACAGATCAGCGATGAGGGGGATCTGGTCACAATCATCGAGAAAGTTAAAGCGGCGAATCCGAAGCAACTGGCCGAATATCGGTCCGGCAAGGACAAACTCCTCGGTTACTTCGCCGGCCAGGTTATGAAGGAGACTCAGGGACAGGCAAATCCACAGGTACTCAACCACCTGCTGAAGATGATGCTCAATGAATAGACGCCGCAGGCACAACCCTGATCCTCGAAGCCGTGAGGTTGGGGGCTCAGGGCGGAGGCCCATTGGATGAAAAGATCCGAATCCCGCAGGGAGGCCGCTCAACTGAGGCGGCGGCAGATTCGCGCTAAGGCCATGTCTACGCTCCCCGGAGCCCCGAAGCCGATGTTCGTCGTCGACGTCATGCTCGGGCGCCTGGCCCGGTGGCTCCGCATCGCCGGATTCGACGCACTTTACTCAAATCAGTTCACCGACGACGAACTGGTGGCGCTGTCACGGACGGAAGGGCGCATCCTGCTCTCCCGCGATACCCGCCTCCTGGTGCGCAAAGCGGTACAACAGTTCATCTTTCTCGAGAGCGAGGATATCCAGTCTCAGATCCGGCAGGTGTTTGCCGCCACCCACACAACCTGCCTGCCCGACATCCTGACCCGCTGCCTGACGTGCAACGCCTCCCTTATGGATATTGCGCGCGACGGCGTCCGGGAAAGGGTCCCTCCTTATGTGTTTGCAACCCAGGCTCGATTCAAATCCTGCCCCAAATGCCTGAGAATCTACTGGGCCGGCACCCATCGCCGGTCCGTGCTTCACACCCTCAGCAAGCTCCTAATTTAATTTGAATTTGGGGGGAACAGCATTGCTCACCGCAACCCAAAAACAGCAGGTTTTGCAGTTTGTGCAGCGGCTCGACAGCCGGACCTTCACCTTCCGCGACGTCGTGCGGTTTCTCGACCTCGATAGCGATGACCGGCGCAGCCTTCAGCGCCACCTGGATGAACTCGACGCCGAGGGGGTCATTCACCGCATCAAGAGGGGCCGTTATACGCTGCCGGCCAAAGAGGCCATGGTGTCCGGGATCCTCACCTGCCATCGCGACGGATACGGCTTCGTGAGGCCGGAGGACCGCGCGGCATATCCTGACGACATATTCGTCCCCGCCCGCAACATGGAAGAAGCCCTGCACGGCGACCGGGTATTGATCAAGTTGGCCTCCAGGAAGCGGGTTCCCCGCCCCGGGCGTCGCAACCGGGCTATGAAATCCGAACCGGGTGAGCGGTTGGAGGGAACGGTGCTGCGCGTCCTGGAACGCAAGCATCCGAGCATCGTCGGGCGCTACTACGAGCACCCCCGCTTCCCGAGGGTCGTTCCCCTGGACGCGCGCCTGTTTCAGGACGTCACGATTCCGCCGCGGCACAACCACGGCGCCAAAAACGGCCAGATCGTGGTCGTTGAGCTGCTGGTACCGCCGGGCCGATACCAGACTCCCCAGGGGCGCATTCTCGAAGTCCTGGGATTCCCCGGTGACCCCGACATCGAATACCGGATCGTCGAGCACAGGTTTGGCCTCCCGGTGCGCTTCAGCCCTCAGGCTTTGGCGGAAGCGGAATCGATACCCGATCCAGTCACAGAGGAGGATTGCGCCGGGCGCGAAGACTTTCGGGATGAGCTGGCTGTAACCATCGACGGGGAAAGTGCCCGCGATTTTGACGACGCGGTCACCCTGCAAAAGCTCTCGTCGGGAAACCTACTGCTCGGCGTCCACATCGCGGATGTATCTCATTATGTGGCCGACGGCACGGCGCTCGACTCCGAGGCTGCCATCCGGGGGACATCGGTATATTTCCCGGATCGCGCCATCCCGATGCTCCCGCCCAGGCTTTCCAATGGCATCTGCTGCCTGAAGCAGGGTGAGGACCGCCTCGTCGTTTCCGTCATCATGGAGGTTGACGGCCGCGGGCACGTCGTCCGCAGACGCTTCACCGAGGCGGTGATTCGCAGCCGAGCACGGATGACCTATACATCCGTGGCGCGCATCCTGGTTGACAAGGACCCGGAGGAACGAAACCGTTATGCCGGACTCGTGCCGATGTTGGAAACCATGGAGGAACTGTGCCTGATCCTCTCGAAGAAGAGGCACCGCCGCGGCGCCGTCGACTTCGATCTGCCTGAGGCTGAGATTGAGTTCGATCCGGGTGGCCGGATGATCAGCATCCTGCCGGCGGAACGCAACATCGCCCATCGCATCATTGAAGAATTCATGCTCCTGGCAAACGAAGTGGTCGCCGGGCAGCTGGCCGATTCCCGGGGTCCGGCCCTGTTCCGGGTGCATGAAAAGCCGGATGAGGTAAAGGTGCAAGAATTTGCGGAGTTTGCCGCAGTCCTCGGGTATAAGATCGAGAAACACGACGGTGAATACCGGCCCCGGGATTTCCAGAAATTCGTCGCCGGGCTCGAAGGCAAGGATGAAGGGCGGTTCCTGGCTTACCTGATGCTGCGTTCGTTCATGCAGGCGCGTTATGCCGCCGAAAATCTCGGGCATTTCGGGCTCGCCGCCCCGGTCTACACTCACTTCACCTCGCCGATCCGGCGCTACCCCGACCTGGTCGTGCACCGGCTGCTGAAAGAGAGTCTGCGGGCGGCTCCGCCAACCGCCTGGCAACAGGCCATGACCGTGAAGCTCCCGGATATCGCGGCTCACGCGTCGGCGCGCGAGCGGAACGCCGACGAGGCGGAAAGGGAGATGGAGAAGATAAAAAGGGTTCAGTTCATGGCCGGGAGGGTCGGCGAGGAATTCGAGGGCATCGTTTTCTCGGTAATCCGCTACGGATTTTTCGTGGAACTGCCGGATCCTTATGTGGAAGGCTTCGTGCCCGCGGCCACGCTGATAGACGACTCGTACTATTACAGAGAATCATCCCATACCATCGTCGGCGAGCGCCACGGCCGCCAATTCAGGCTCGGGACCAGAATTTTGACGCGTCTGGATCAGGCCGACCAGGAGAACTACAGGCTCACCTTCTCCGTGGTGCGGTTGCTGAGCTGAATCTTACTGTTTTATTGGGGCCGTCGCTGCGTATCAGCGCAAAAAGCTTGCCACGGATTCCACAGATCTAGTGAACAGCGTTGGGATCGTAATTGTTTAACCAAATCAAATGGATGAAGAAGCAAAACGCAAAGACGCAAAGGCGCAAGGGCGCAAAGACCGACACTGAGCAACAGGCGTGGGCGCAGCGCTTCGCGCTGGCGCATCCTTGGGCGAACCGAAAAGAATCTCTTTGCGTCCTTGCGTCTTTGCGTTCTGCTGTTCAGCATCGGCTAAGCAGATGCTTGGGATCAGCCTGATCATCTTTCGGCGGATGAAGCTGGCGCTGCTCACCGACTCCCTGGTATTCCCGCGCCGCCACAAGGCGGCGGCGGGCCGGCGTCCGCCGAGCGGTCTGGAGCTGTCCAGCTTCCGCGACCTGCGCAAGGGCGACTTCGTGGTGCACGAGGATCATGGGGTGGGCCGCTTCGAGGGCATCTCCACCAAGACGGTGGCGGGAGTCACCCGCGACTACCTGGACCTGGCCTTCCGCGACCAGGACAAGCTCTATGTGCCGCACGACCAGATCGCGAAGGTCATGCGTTACGTGGGCGCGGGGGGAGCCGCGCCGGCCCTGTCCAAGCTGGGCGGCAAGGCTTGGGAGCACGTCAAGAGCCGGGCGCGCAAAGCCGCCCGCGAAGTGGCCGGGGAGCTGCTGCACCTGTATGCCATGCGGCAGGCCACCAAGGGGCACCAGTTCGCCGAAGACGGGGAGTGGCAGGTGCGCTTCGAGAGGGCCTTCCCTTACGAAGAGACCGAGGACCAGCAGCGGGCCATCGATGCTGTCAAGGACGACATGGAGTCGACTCAGCCCATGGACCGCCTGCTCTGCGGCGATGTGGGCTACGGCAAGACCGAGGTGGCGCTGCGGGCGGCCTTCAAGGCCACTCTCGACGGCAAGCAGGTGATGGTCCTGGTGCCGACCACCATCCTGGCGCAGCAGCACTACGGCACCTTCCGAGAGCGGTTCGCCGAGTTTCCGGTGAAGGTGGAGATGATCTCGCGCTTCCGTTCGGCGGCCGAGCAGAAGCGCATATTGGAGGAGTTCGCCGCCGGCAGGGTGGACGTGCTCATAGGCACTCACCGCCTGCTTTCGCAGGATGTGAAGCCCAAAGACTTGGGCTTGGTCATCGTGGACGAAGAGCAGCGTTTCGGCGTGACCCAGAAGGAGGCGCTCCGCCGCCTGAAGGTGCGGGTGGACGTGCTCACCCTCACCGCCACTCCCATCCCGCGCACTCTGCAGATGTCCCTGTCGGGGGTGCGCGACGTCACCATCATCGAGACACCTCCGCGCGATCGTCATCCCATCCAAACGTACGTGGGGCTGTACGACGAAGGCATGGTCACGCGGGCCATCCAGCGCGAGATCGATAGAGGCGGCCAGGTCTTCTATCTGCACAACCGGGTGGAGACCATCGACAATACGGCCGGGAGGCTGCGGGCTCTCATGCCGGAGGCCCGCTTCGCCGTTGCCCACGGGCAGATGCCCGAGCAGGAGTTGGAGCAGGTGATGCTGGAGTTCCTGCGGGGCGACGCCGACGTGCTGGTCACCACCACGATCATCGAGAGCGGGCTGGACATCCCCAACGCCAACACCCTCATCGTCGACCGGGCGGATCTGCTGGGCCTGGCTCAGCTCTACCAGATACGGGGCCGCATCGGCCGCTCCGCCCGGGTGGCTCACGCTTTCCTGTTCCATCCCGACGAGGCGGTGCTCACCGAGGAAGCGCTGGCCCGGTTGACCACCCTGGCCGACTACACCGAATTGGGCTCCGGCTTCAAGATCGCCATGCGCGATCTGGAGATACGGGGAGCTGGAGAGCTGCTGGGCGAGGAGCAGTCGGGCCAGATAGCCGCCGTGGGCTTCGAGATGTACCTGGCCATGCTTCATGAAGCCACGGCTCAGCTCCAGGGGCAAGGACCTGTGGTGGCGAAGGTGCCCCGGGTGGATGTGGGCCTCGACGCGCACGTCCCCGCCGGGTTCATCGGCTACGAGGCCGCCCGGGTGGATCTGCACCGACGCATCGCCTCGGCGGCATCGCCGAGGGAGCTGGCCGATCTACGGGCCGAGCTGGCCGATCGCTTCGGCGAGATCCCCGCCCCGGTGGACAACCTCATCTTCTTGGGTGAGACGCGGGTGCGTTTGCAGGAATGGGACGCCGACTCTCTTTCGGTGAGGCAGAGCCGTCTGGTCATCACCGGTCTGACGCTGCCTCCCGCCTCAAGAGAACGCCTGCGCAGTCGCGACCGGCGCTACGTCTATGCCCCCGTACAAGGGCAGCTGACCCTGGGGTTGCGGGGCGACGAGCGGGGTCTGCGAGAGGCGGTCACGCAGGTGCTGGATGATATACTCGCGCTCTTTGAGGGGGAAGCGACGCAAGACGCGGACAAGTGAGGTCGACCTTGATCAGAAGGCTCGCTGCCGGCCTGCTCCTTCTGTTGCTGGTGATAGCGGTGCTCGTCTCGGTCCAAGGGTGCAAAGAGGAGTTGCCTGAGGGCGTCATCGCCACGGTGGGGCAGTCGCCCATATCGCAGGGCCAGCTTGACAAGATCGAGGCGGTGTACAAGACGGCCGGCCAGGCGCCCGACGAGGGCAGGCAGCCGGCCGAATACAGCAGCTTCAGGCTGCAGTTGGTGCAGTACTTGGTGACCCTGGAGGTCATGCGGCAGGAGGCCTCTGAGTACGGGGTCTCAGTCACCACGGCCGACGTTGACGCGCGCCTGCAGCAGATCAAGCAGATGTTTCTGGGCAACGAGCAGAAGTTCAACGACGCCCTCGCGAAGCAGAAGCTGACCCTGGAGGAGCTCACCCAGGCCATCAAAGAGAGCCTATGGTTCGAGAAGATGAAAGCCGCCGTCACGAAAGACGCGACCCTGACCGAAGACGAGGTGCGGGCCTACTATGATTCCCACGCCTCCGAGTACGTGGAGCAGGAGTCCCGCGATGTGCGCCACATCCTGATCTCGCCGTTTGTTGACGCAGCCGGCGCCGTCGTCACCGCTACGCCCACGCAGGACGACTGGGACGCGGCGAAGTCGGAGGCTGAGAGCATCCGCAGTGAGATCCTCAACGGCAAAGATTTTGTCACCGCGGTGGAGGAATACTCCGACGACGCCATCAGCCGGGAAAAGAACGGAGAGCTGGGCCCGGTGGTCAGAGGACAGACGGTGCCCGCCTTTGAAGAGGTGGTCTTCGCGCTCCAGAAGGACGAGTTGTCCGATCCGGTCAAGACGGCCTCCGGGTACCACCTCATCGAAGTCACCGACATCACTCCCGAGAACCAGCTCTCCTACGATCTGGTGAAGGAGAAGATCCGCACCACTCTGCTCGAACAGAAGCAGGCCGCGGCTTGGGAGCAGTGGCTCAGCGACAAGATGGCTGCGCTGGGTGTGGTCTACCGCGATGGCTACGCGCCCCCCTCGGCGAGCAACACCGCGGTGACGGAGCGGCCCTCGGGCGGCACCACCTCCACCGGTGAGACGGGCTCCACGGGCGAGACCACCGACCAGGCGACCACCACTACCGGCTCAGCCTCCGACTAGCCGGCCGCCGTGGACCGCGCCGCATTGGTCGAGGAGCTGGCCCGACTATACGACCTCACACTGCGTCTCCGCCAAGAGTGCCCCTGGGACCGCAAACAGACCCAGGAGACGATCATCGCCTATACGCTGGAAGAGACCTATGAGTTGGCCGATGCCATTGCCCGGCGGGCCGAGTGCGGCGAGGCTCCGGTCTGCGGGGAGCTGGGCGACCTCCTGTTCCAGGTGTACTTCCTGGCCTGCGTGGCGGAAGAGGAAGGCCTATACGACCTGGGCGATATCGCGGCCGGCATCCAAGCAAAGCTGATCCGCCGGCACCCTCACATCTTCGGGGAGGCCGTGGCCGAGACGCCGGAGCAGGTGCGCGAGACCTGGGAGTCCATCAAGCGGGAGGCCGAAGGCCGGGAGGGCATCTTTCACGAGATCCCCGACGCTTTTCCCTCCATGCTCCTGGCCCAGAAGCTGCAGCAGCGGGCGGCGGCGGTCGGCTTCGACTGGGAGCACGCTCAGGAGGTCATGGCCAAGGTCAAAGAGGAGACCGCGGAGGTCGAACAGGAGTTGGCCGGGGGGTCTGCCGGCCTGGACCGGGATGCTCTCTCGGCCGAGGTGGGCGACCTGCTCTTCGCGGTGGTCAATCTTGCGCGTAAACTAAGGGTCGACCCCGAACTCGCCCTGCGCGGTTCTTCCTTGCGTTTCAGGGACCGCGTCCGGGCCGCCGCCGGGGCGGCCGCGGCCGACGGGCTCGATTTTGAGGGTATGCCCCTGCAGGAACAAGAGGCCTACTACCAGCAAGCCAAGAAGGAGCAGCAGACATGACCGTTATCCTCGGCGTGACCGGACGCCAGATCCTCGACTCCCGCGGCAACCCCACCGTGGAGGTGGATGTAGAGCTGGCCGATGGGGGATGGGGCCGCGCGGCGGTGCCCTCGGGAGCGTCGACGGGCACGTTCGAAGCCGTCGAACTGCGCGACGGAGGACAGGCCTTCGGGGGCAAGGGCGTCCTCAAAGCGGTGGGGTTCGTCAACGAGCAGATCGCCGACGTGCTGATAGGGGTCGACGCCCTCGACCAGCGCGAGGTCGACCGGTTGATGATCGAGGCCGACGGCACTCCCAACAAGGGGCGTTTCGGCGCCAATGCCATCCTGGGGACTTCCCTTGCAGTGGCGCGGGCGGCGGCCGACGCGCTGGGCATCCCGCTTTACCGGTACATCGGCGGGGTGAACGCGCATGTTCTCCCGGTGCCCATGATGAACATCCTGAACGGCGGCAAGCATGCCGACAACAACGTCGATCTGCAGGAGTTCATGTGCGTCCCCGTGGGGGCAGCCACCTACAGCGAGGGCCTGCGCATGAGCGTGGAGGTGTTCCACTCGCTGCGCAAGGTCCTAAATGGACGTGGTCTCT
>CAWGRQ010000001.1:0-151288 GCA_963824985.1 Terriglobia bacterium | reverse complement strand
ACGCGGTCATGGCAATGCGGTAGCCGGCCGAGAGCGACCGCGCGGCGCGGGCCTGCCGGGTTCCGGGGTTTTTGATGTTCTGAGCCTCGTCCAGGATGATGCCGGCCCAGGGGACGGCCTGGAAGGAATCGAGGTCCCGGTGCAGGAGCGCGTAGCTCGAGACGACGATGGCGTGCCGTCCGGCGGTTTCTTGAAACACCTCTCCCTTGACGCGCGCGCCGCCATGGTGAACCAGAACCGGAAGTTCGGGACAGAACCGGGCCGCCTCTTTCTGCCAGTTGCCGATCACCGAAGTGGGACAGATCAGGAGCACAGGTCTGCGGCCGTTGGCTTCCCAGTCTCTCTGGATGAGGGCCAGCGCCTGGATGGTTTTGCCGAGGCCCATGTCGTCAGCCAGGCAGGCGCCCAGGCCCCACTGCTTCAGGAATGCCAGCCACGAGTAACCGCGCACCTGATAGGGGCGAAGTTCGCCCTGGAATCCGGCCGGCGCGGCCATCTCCTCGAAGTGAGCCTTGCCTTCGAGGCATGCGAGGAAGTCCGCGACCCAGCCCTCGGCGGAGACGCCGTGAAACAGCAGACCGCCCAGGGTCTTCTCACCGCCGAGCGCCATCTGCACGATCTCGCGCACGGACGCTGTGCCGGCAGATTTCCTTTTCCAGAAGTCGAGCGCCGTGCTGATTTCGAAGGCATTCATTTCGACCCACTGGCCGCGCAGCCTGACCAGCGGCGCCTTGAGCTTTGCCAGCGCTTCCAGTTCCGTGATCGTGATCTTCTCGCCGCCGAGTGCCAGGTCGACGTCGAAGCGCAAGATCTGATCGAGGGAAAGTCCAGCGGCGGCCTGCATGGCAGGGCTCTTGACTCGAGCACGGGCGGCAATCTGGAGTTTCGTCCCCTTCCGGGTCCACCACGCAGGGAGCATGACTCCGAAGCCCGCCTCCTCCAGCGCCTGAGCACGCAACGTGAGGAACTCATGGGCCCCGGCGGTGTCGAGCACGTAGCCTGAGGGCGCGGGCCGCTTCAGGCTCTGTTCGATGCGCGGGCAAATGCCGGCCGCCTGGCCGAGGGCTGAGAGGAGGAACTGCCGGGGTTCGAAGGCACGGGCACGGAAAGCCGCCTCGACCGGCTTGCGCGTCTTCCAGGCGTCGCGTGCCTCGACGAGGAGGCTGCGGTCGTCCACGGCCTGCAGCAGGTAGCGGACCTGCCAGGCATCATGGCCGCCGCCCCGGGCAACCTCTTCTTCGTCGACTTCCTCCGGCGGCTCTTCCAAACGGAAACAGAGACGGAATGGCGAGGACGCGGAGATCGACACCGGGAGATGCCATTCGCTCACTTGGACGGCAAAACGTTCCAGGTCCTCGCGATCGCCGGGCATCGTGCTGTCGTCGGAGCGCAGCGAATGGACCCACTGATCGTGGATGCTGTCGAACGCCGACTTCCGCCGGCTGCGACGGGACGCGATTGGTGCGGATATGGCAGGAGCAGGTTGTAAGCCCAGGCGGACCAGAACATCCACCATGCGTTCAACGAACCGGCGCAGCAGCGCGGAGGCGTGTATTTGCGGCGGCGCTGCGGCATCGGCGCTGACCGCACGGGCCGCCGCCGGCATTGTTGCCGCGAGGCGGGACATTTTCTCCCCATCCTCGGGCTGCAGGATAGGAATCCAGCAGGAACGAAACACGCCACCCGATTCGCCTACACCCGGAAGGTAGAGCTGGCGCGCCACGATGGTCCCCGCGAAGCGCAAGGCATGACACCACCAGGCGAGATCGACGCCGACAATCAGGCCCGGGGCGAGGATCTGCCTGCCGCCGCAGGCTGCGAGCAGATCAACGATTTCCCGGTCCCGCAGGACACGCACCGGGATGGCCCAGGGCGCCAGGACGATCTCCGCGGCCACAGCGGTCTCCTCGATAAGAGGGCTGGAGGGGAGAGGGCCAGTCTCAGCCGTCGGCAGCCAGGCATAGCGAACCATCGCCCGCGCGCGCCTGGACGGAATCGGGTTCGAAATGGAGTGCGTGCCCTCAAAACCCGCCTCGAGCTGTTTGATGCCGGCGCCATAAGGGAAGGGCATCGCCTCGGAAGCGGCCGCGCGCCCGCCGGAGCGCTGTGAAACAGGAACGGCTTGATCCTCGGGTGTTTCACCCCAGAGAATGAAATCTTCTTCACATGAGGCAGCGTGATAAATGATCATGGATTGCCTGGACTGTAAGGTGGCGATTATCACCCCGGCCTACCAGGGTTGCAAGCGCTATGGAATGATGGGGGGCCGTGGGTTGAAGAAGTTCTACGGCATCAGCGGATCAATATCAGCTCCTTTTGCGGTGACGAGAGGAATTCCGCGCCCGCAGCCGTCAGTGTGACCATCTCCTCAATCGTGACCACTCCCCGATTCGGCACCGTCAGCCGCGGCTCGATGGTGAACACCATCCCGGGTTCGAGCCGCGCCATCGGCCTCTGCGCATATTTTTCCCACGCCGGCCCGAGCAGCGCCGTCCCATCGTGGGCGAAGCGGCCCACCTGGTGTCCCAGGGCGTGCGGGAACTCGGCGTACCCGGCTGAAGTGATCAGGTTCCGCGCCACCGCGTCAATCTCCAGACCCTGAACTCCCGGCATCATGGCCAGACGGCTCTTTTCGATGGCCTCGACGATGGTGCCGAATCCCTGCCGGACCTCAGGCGGAGCGCACGACTCCCCCCGGTTCAGCACATAAAATGTCCGTTGCAGATCCGAGCAATACCCCCGGTATTTCACACCGAAGTCCATGTTGAGGATATGACCTCGTTCCACACGGCGATCGGTGGGGCCGTAATGGGCGCCCGCCGCATCAGGCCCCGTGAATACCGCAGGGCAGTGGCCCGGGTCCCAGGCGTATTCAAGCCGGGCCTGCTCCACTTCGGCCTTCATGAACGAGGCAATCTCCCTCTCGGTCTTTCCCGGGGCGATGAACCCGGCCACCCGCGTGAAGATTTCTTCCGCGCTCCGCACCGCATGGCGGATGAAATCGATCTCGGCGGCGGTCTTGCGTTCCCTCAGGGTCGCGACCACCCCCTCGGCCGAAACGACCCTCCCATCGAAACCCAGCTCACCCAGGAGTCCCATCAGGATGAGGTACATGCCGTGGGTCAGCCCATCACAGATTTCGCTGCCGGTGGAATAATTGGCGGCGATAACCCGGGGGTTGAGCCTGCGCATGGTGTCGAGAAACGGTTCGCGGATTCCCCGGACGAAGCCGATCACCTGATCGTAGGCGCCGATGTCTTCGATCGTTTTCCGATCGTATTCGCCGCAGATCACGCAGGTCTCCCCCGACGCCGCGATGATGATGGCAGTGTGCCAGGTCACATCCCCCGCGAGCAGGAAATCAAGAGCCGGGTCACCGTTAAGCGCACTCTCGCGAACGAACGTGATCCAGCAATCGACCCCCTTTTCCTTCAGGATTTCCACAACCTGAGCGACTTTTTCCCGAATCAGCATACCCGCATCTCCTCATTCCCGGAACAGACCCTCAAGCGCCCGGATGCACCCTGCGACGCATGAAAATAGCAGATGTCCCGCGCAGCGCTTTGGACTGCGGCGGCATGCCGCTGCTTTCCAAGTTCAGGATGGCAAAGGCAGCGCCGTGGCCTTCACCTTACACGGATTCCGATACCGCAAACAAGACGTTATGGAATAAGCCCATTTTGGACGCAGATGAACGCCGGCGGAGCTTTTCCCGCCGCTGCATGGGCGGGAAAGGCTCCGCACGCGGATTCGCTCCATCCCAATCCGCGTGTGTCAGCGTTCTTCTGCGTTCAGACATTCTTTGCCTGTTCGCCGCTGGCGCCGTACCGCGGCGAGGGGTTCAGTCTGCGAAAATGCGCGTAAGGATCAGGCCGTGGCGCACCCGCATGCATGAAAAGTTTATGCCTCTCTGGTTGGCAATTGCCGGGGTCGGAATTGCTCTCGTAATCGCCTTTCTCGGACTGCGAGGGCCGATTGGGACTCCGATTGCGCCCCCGATACCTAACTCCCGGGCCTTCTGCCCCTGTTTCGGGGACACGGGCCAAAACCTCGAAATCAAGCGCCTGGCTGGTCTGTGACAATTTCGAGGTTATGGCGCCCCCCCCATGACCATACTCACCCCGGCATCCAAAAGTCAAATCCGGAGAATAGGAATTCGCTTGCTCGGGCGCATTTTCGTTGAGTATTCACATTCTTATCGAAATTGTGTAGAATCAATGTTTTGTGTTGAAAAACGCAGGCTGCCGATGCAGGCGCGGCGCGGGAGGGGCGGTTAGTTGAAACCTTTTGCGCAGGCCATTCGTACTAAAGGCATTGCGGCAGGAGGAGATTGATGAGCAAGAAAAAGAAGATATGGATTGGCTGCGGCGCAGTGGTTGTGCTCGGATTGATCATTTATTTCAGCATTCGCGCCACGCGCACCGATAGTGTCCTGGTGCAGACGTCCAAAGTCATTCGCAAAGACGTTCTCAAGGCCCAGGTGGCCGCCAGCGGACAGATTCGTGCCAAGGAGTTCGTCGAACTGCAGACTGAGATTGCCGGCGTGATCACCGAGTTGCCCGTGAGGGAAGGCGACATCGTAAAAAAGGGGGATTTCCTCCTTAAGATCGATCCCATCCAGACCCAGGCTCAGACTGTCTCCTCGCAAGCCCAATACGAAGCAGCAATGGCCGAGATCCGTGGCCAGGAGTTTCAAATCAACAACGCCGAACAGAACCTCCGCAGCTCCGAGGCCAGCCTTCTCTCGTCACAGGCGGAACGGAATCAGGCCGAGAGCAACCTTGCGCGGGCGAAGAGCAGCTTTAATCGAAGCCAGCAGTTGAGTGAAGAGGGTCTGATTTCGCGGGAGGAATATGAGCAGGCACAGAACAGCCTGAAGGCTGCCACATCGAGTTTCGAGGTTGCCAAGGCGCGTCTTTCCCAGATAGAAACGCAGGTAAAAGTCTCCACGAACAACATCGAGCAGATGAAACGGAGTTACCAGGCCTCCCAGGAACGGTTGAAGTCCCAGGCCGCGATGCTGACCCAGGCTACCGATAACCTGAGAAAAACCACGATCACCTCCCCGCTGAACGGCGTCATCACCCAGCTGAACGTTGAAAAGGGAGAGCGGGCCGTGCCCGGTGTCCTGAACAGCCCGCAGGCTACCCTGATGACGATCGCCGACCTGAGCATTATTCAGGCGGAACTCAAGGTTGATGAAACCGATATCGTGAGCCTGGCCATCGGGAACGAGGCCAAGATCAAAGTCGATGCCATCCCCGATATCGTGCTGGATGGGGAAGTTACCGAAATCGGAAACAGCCCCATTTCCACTGGCGCGGCCGCCACACAGGAGGCGAAAGATTTCAAGGTTATTGTAACCATCAAGATGCCGTCGGAAAAGATTCGGCCCGGGATGTCCTGTACCGGTGATATCATCACCGACACCAGGAAAGACATTCTGGCGATCCCGATTCAGGCCCTGACCATCCGTGAAGTGGAGGTGGATAAGGACGGCAAGTATATTGAACCGGATCTCAACAAGAAAAAGGCCGAAAGCGTGGCCCAGGCAGATTCTTCCAAAGAAAAAATTAATAAGAAAGAACTTGAGGGTGTCTTCGTAGTAACTAAGGACAATATAGCCCGGTTCAGACCCGTAAAGACAGGGATTACGGGCGAGTCTGAAATTGAAGTACAATCGAATCTCCAGGAAGGGGAAGTCATCGTATCGGGCACTTTTCAGACTCTGCGCACGATCAAGGATGGAGCGTTCGTCAAGATCGACACCGCCAAGACCGAGACAACCAAAACACCAAGTTGAGCAGTGATTTACAGTTCCCCGAGGAAAGACATGAGTGGAAGCAACGGAAACACCAAACAAGTGGATATTCTGATCAAGACTGAGGATCTTCAAAAGATCTACCAGATGGGTAGCGAGGAAGTGCATGCCCTGCGGGGCGTTTCCTTCGAGATCCATCGCGGCGAATATGTCGCCATCATGGGTCCCTCCGGTTCAGGAAAATCGACCATGATGAACCTCATCGGATGCCTGGACACCCCCTCGAAAGGGAAGTACTACCTCAATTCGCGCCTGGTCTCCGAAATGAACGATGACGAGTTAGCTCACATTCGCAACAAAGAAATCGGATTTGTATTTCAGACCTTCAACCTGCTGGCGCGGGCAACGGCGCTGCACAATGTTGAACTCCCCCTGATTTATAACGGCACCCCGGCGCATGAACGCAAGGAGCGCGCCATCAAGGCGCTCCATTCCGTCGAGCTGGGTGAGCGCATGTATCACAGACCAAATGAGTTATCGGGTGGTCAGAGACAGCGCGTCGCGGTTGCGCGAGCCCTCGTTAACAACCCGTCGATCATCCTGGCCGACGAACCGACCGGGAACCTCGATTCGGCTACCAGTATGGACATCATGCGCCTCCTGGACGAATTGCACAAAAAGGGGCACACCATCATTCTGGTTACCCACGAACCTGATATTGCTCTGCACGCCTATCGAGTAATCCGGTTGCTTGACGGGAAAATAGCCAGCGACGAACCGGTTCCGCACTAATAGCAGGCTCCGGCGATTGAAATCTCGGCGGGCAGTTAGGGTCTGTCACGAAATAACAGGTCCACTTTGGCGCGAGCGCCGGGCGGGCAGATGCCAGGCGCCGCGACGCAGGCGATGTAGTGACATCGTCGAGGAGCGGCAACGCCGCAGATGCCCGCCCGCCGCCGCGCCCCTTCGGGCTGCGGCCCGCAGGCTCGCTGGCTGCGTTGCTCGCTCCTTACATACCACCCCGGGTATGCTCGTCGCTCGCGCCTTGCCAGCAAGCCTGGGGGCCAGCAGCAAAGTGGGCCTGTTATTTCGTGACAGACCCTTAGGGTGCGGTAAGTGCCCTGACTGTCCGTATGCATTTCCCGGTATCGCTGGGAGTCTGTCCCGGACGCATAAGGAACAGCCACGAATTCTCCGCTCCTGTCAGCCGCGAACCCCCATAGATTGTCCTGAAGCCAGAAGACACGCGACCCTTGTTTTATTGACGATTTCCAGCTCAGGACGCCGCTCTCGGCATTCCTGGAATGCCTTGGGACAGCGCGGGTGGAAGGGGCAACCGGGTGGGGGGGATGCAGGCGAAGGCGGATCTCCAGCCAAAGGAGGCCCTTTTGACGACCGCCCGGGTTCGAGAGTCGGCACGCTGGCTAGCAGTGCCTCGCTATAGGGATGCTGTGGCCCGCGAAAGAAATCTTCCACCGGGGCTATCTCGACGATACGGCCCAGATACATGACTGCGACCCGGTTGCACAGGTACCGGACCACGGGGAGCGAATGTGAGATCAGCAACAGCGTAAGGCCCAGGTGTTGCCGGAGATCCGCCAGCAGGTTGAGGATCTGTGCCTGGACCGAGGCGTCCAGAGCCGAAACCGGTTCATCGGCAACCAGCAGGCGCGGCCGAAGCGCAAGCGCCCGCGCTATGGCGATGCGCTGCTGTTGTCCGCCGCTCAGTGATTCCGGCCGGCGGTTCAGAATGCTAGCGTCAAGCGCAACCTCCCGCAGGATCTCCGCGATACGCTCACGCCGATCAGAATCGTTTGCCGGCCTGTGCACTTGAAAGGGCTCGTCGAGAATCTCTCCGGTAGTCAGGCGCGGGTCGAGGGAAGCGAAGGGATCTTGGAAGACCATCTGAAACTCGCGCCTGCGCGCGCGCAATTCCGCTGCCGGCAAGCGGAGCAGGTCAACGCCGTCGAAAAGCACGGCGCCGGAGGACGGTTCCAGCAGGAGTAAGGCGCAGCGCGCCAGGGTCGTCTTACCGCACCCGGATTCGCCCACAATTCCCAAGGTTTCACCCGGGTCGATGGCGAGATCGATGCCTGCAAGGGCATGAACCTGGCGACCGCTCCGGGAGAGACCGGTGCCAAACGATTTGCGCAAACCGCGCAGCTCAAGGATAGGAGAGGTCACGGGTTCCCCCCCGCATTAGGACCTGCCTTGAGACACGCGGCCCAGTGGCCCTCACCGACCTCCACGGGTGGGGGCACCGTCAGGAGGCAACCGGAGTCCGCTTTGGAGCATCGAGCGGCAAAGGCACATCCCGGCACCTCCTCTCCTGCTGGGGGAGCGGAACCGGGGATAACCGCGAGCGGCATCCGATCCCACTGATGGCTCAGGTCAGCCTGGCTGTTGAGCAGGGAGGCCGTATATGGATGCGCGGGATTCCGATAGACGCCGGCCTTCGGGCCTGATTCCACCAGCCGGCCATGATACATAACCGCAACTGCCTCGGAGATTTCCGATACCAAAGCCAGGTCATGACTGATCAGAAGAAGGGAAAGGCCAAACCGCCGGCGCATGACGCGGAGCAGTTCCAGGATCTGCGCCTGTATGCTGGGATCCAGCGCGCTGGTCGGCTCATCTGCAATCAGCAGGCCCGGCTGGTGGCACACAGCCATGGCGATAGCCGCCCGTTGGCACATGCCTCCGGACAGTTCGTTCGGAAACCTGCGCATAAAAAAAGCGGGTTCCGGAATCCCCGCCGCGGCCAGGTGCGCTGCAGCAGCATCATGTGCCGCTGCCCGGTCCAACCGCTGGTGAGCCTGGAGCGCGTGGATCACTTGGGCGCCGATGGTCATTACCGGATTGAGACCACCGCGGGCATCCTGGAAGACCATGCCGATCTCTTTCCCGCGCAGCCGGGCCCAGCCACGTTCATCGCGCAGGGATAGCCGGTCGCCTTTAAAGCGGATCTCCCCGCCGTCAATGCGGCCGCGCTTCCCCAATAGACCGAGCAGGGCGAGCGCGAGCGTGGATTTACCGCTTCCCGATTCGCCGACCAGGGCGAGGGATGCTCCCGGCTCCAAATGCATGGAAATATTGCGCACGACCCGCATCGGCCCGGCCTCCGTCAGGTAGGAAATCGAGAGGTCTTCAACTTCCAGTACCGCGTGAGCCGGAAGATTCATAGCCCGTCGCTTAGCCTGCTAAAGGATTGCAAGACATATCAGGATACGGATGACCAGGGATCGGCGCAACGGCACTGCCCGTGTACTTCGGTATCCTGATAACTTCCAGCTCCGAAAATAGAGGCAGAAAATCCAAGAGATCGGTATCGGGGTCGCAATTGCAATCCCAATCGATCTTCCCGGTCAGAAGAAGCCGATAGCGATTCCGACCCCGACAATTGCCAACCCGAGAGGCCCAACCTTTTAATGCGCCGCCGGGTGCGCCCCTGGGCGCGGGAGGGACTGTCCTTAAGGAATCCCGGCTCCGCGTGCTGGTTTTCATTCGTTTACGAACGACAATCATGAATCATGCGGGTCAGGTACACTCGCAATCGTCTAAAAGAGTTCCGCTCCGGGGAAACGGGCCTGGCCGCGCAGCTCTTCCTCGATACGAAGGAGTTGGTTGTACTTGGCCACGCGATCGGTCCGGCTGACTGACCCGGTCTTAATCTGCCCGGCGTTGCAGGCCACGGCCAGATCAGCGATAAATGCGTCTTCGGTCTCCCCTGACCGGTGTGAGATCACAGTGGTGTAGCTGTCACTCTTGGCAAGCTCAATCGTATCCATGGTCTCGCTTACTGTGCCGACCTGGTTCAACTTGATCAGAATGCTGTTGGCGACGCCATCGGCGATACCGTTTGCCAGGCGTGCGGAGTTGGTCACAAAAACATCATCCCCGACCAATTGGATTTTCTCCCCGAGCGCATCGGTGAGGGCAATCCACCCTTGCCAATCATCCTCCGCCATCCCATCCTCGATGGAGACAATCGGATACTGCTGGGTCCACCGGTCATATAACTGGACTATCTGGTCGGCCGCCAAGCGCGCGCCGCTCGACTTCTTGAAGAAATATTTTCCGTCCTCAAACATCTCGCTTGCAGCTATATCCAGTGCCAGATACACCTGCCTGCCCGCCTCATAGCCGGCCTTGTGAATTGCCTCCATGATCACATCGAGCGCTTCCTCACTCGACTTCAGGTTGGGGGCAAATCCTCCCTCGTCCCCGACGCTGGTGGCGTAACCCTTCTTTTTGAGCACTCCCTTGAGGGCATGGAAGGTCTCAACCCCCATGCGCAGGCTTTCGGCGAACGAATGGGCGCCCGCGGGGACGATCATGAACTCCTGGGGATCGACGTTGTTGTCGGCATGGGCGCCGCCGTTGATGATGTTCATCATCGGGACCGGGAGGATGCAGGCATTGGTGCCCCCGAGATAACGATACAGAGGCATCCCGAGCGCCGCGGCGGCGGCCCGGGCGATCGCCATGGAAACGGCCAAAATGGCATTCGCCCCCAGACGGGCTTTGTTCGGAGACCCGTCGAGATTGATCATGATGTGATCCAGGGCTCTCTGCCGCAAGGCATCCTCGCCGATCAGGGCCGGGGCGATGATGTTGTGGACATTCTCGATGGCTCTCAGAACGCCTTTGCCGCCGAATCGCAGCGCGTCTCCATCACGGAGCTCGACCGCTTCATGAATGCCCGTGGATGCCCCGGAGGGGACGGCGGCGCGGCCGCGGATATTTCCCTCCAGCGCGACCTCAGCCTCAAGAGTCGGATTACCCCTGGAATCCAGGATTTCCCTGGCAACGATTGATCGTATGGCAGTTATCATTTCGAACCCCGCATCATAAATAAAAAGGCACCGGTTGAATAGGAGGACAGTTACAACGCTGATGATGTATAGCATAGGTACCGCAGTGGATCAAGGACGCGTCCCACGCGAACTACAATCCAGACAGTGATGTACCGAAGCTGCTCCGGACTCGGAAAAACGCGGACGAACATGGACGGCTCCCTGTGCAGCGCTTCGCGCTGGCCGTCCTTACAGGGGGCAGACGATCGAACGCTCCGATGGAGACTGACCCGCCGATATGCAGTGCCGGAAAAGCAGGAGGGATCGCGCTGAAATTGACAGCAGCCGGGGGCTGTGTTAGTTTCTGAACTCATATGCCGGAGGTGTTCATGAAGCTGTCATCCCGGTTAGCCGGTGACGTTACAATTTTTGATGTTGAAGGGAAGATCCTTCTGGGTGAAGGTGATGTCGAAATCAAGGAGGCAATCGATGGCTTCCTGGCTCAGGGGCGGAAGAAGTTTCTCCTCAATCTGGCAAAAGTTCCCTATATTGACAGCGCCGGTCTGGGACAGATTATCCGGGGCTTCACCGCCATCCGGAAAGCCGGCGGCGCGCTGAAACTGCTGTCTCCCAATCCAAAAGTCATCGATCTCCTCACAGTTACCAAACTGGTCAATGTGTTCGACTGGTATAACGAAGAGTTGAGTGCCCTCGGTGGCTTTACGGGCAAATCGGCTTCATGAGGAGTCCCGGTCCATCGCGTGGCCCGCGGCCGATCCGTCGAGTACTTGCGAGCGAAATGCGTATCATCAGAAAAGCGATCCCACCCGCGGCGTCTGCCTGGGTTTTGGCCTGCATCTGTTTGTTTTTTCTTACTCCGCGGCTGGCGGGGCAGGCCGTAGATGACAGCATCGTTGCCAAACATGTTCGTCTCCGCATTCCGACGGAGCGTCACTGGCTTGGACGGGAGTGCATCACCGAACTGGAACGGTGCTGGGAGTTCCTGGATGGGGCGACCGGCGGCAAAATGCCGGCCCGGGTAATCGTGGTAATCGGGTGGCGCGATTCCCGAGCCACCGTCGATCCCCAGCGAAGCGTGGTCAGCATCGGCATGGACCATCCCGCCGCCGCCAACAACCTGAAAGCCTTCCTTCTTCAGAGCGCGGCGCGGGAATTGGCGCGCCTCGGATTGATCAGCCTTTCGTCCGGCGGCCTGGCCCGGGATGAAAATCTGCTCCTTGCAGAGGGGATGTCGGAGATTCTCGCCCATGAGTTTTTCAACACGACGCGTCGGCTGAGCGCCGCCTGGGCCATAAGCCATTACCTTGACCGTATCAGTCCGTTGGGATTGCAGCCACAGGGCCTTCGTGCCGACAGGTTCACCAGGCATGATCTGAGCTCGGCTGCTCCCGGGATTACCTTCTTGATTGCATGCCGGGAGCAGTATGGGCGCGATCGGGTCACGAGGCTTCTGGAGTCCCTGGCCAAACGGGGCCTCGCTGAGAGCATCGCCACGGTCTTCCGGACTCAGGCTGCCGCGGTAGAAGCCGAGTGGCTGAAACGGGTGCGCGGTTATCAGCCGGCGGAGATAACCGTCCTCCCGGGAGAGGAGGGACCCCGGTTGGAGCGGGTCATGTTTGTCCCCGAAACAGCAAAGGCGGGATCGGTTCTGGAGTTGAGGCTCTTTACCCGCAATGGCTCCGATATGCTTGGTTCCTCGGGAATATTTGTCGTCGATGAGGGGAGTGGAAAGGTGTTTCAGGGAGTGCCGGCCGGAGCCGCCGGGAGCGAGCACACCCGGTTTGAGCTTCCGGTGGAGGCTGCGCGCCAAGCGGGGCAATACCGGATTCAGATCACGGCTGCGGATGAGGGGGGCAATCTCCGCATCTGGGAAGCGACCTACCAGGTACAGCGCTGATCTTGAAAATCCTCGATCGCTGAGCGGGCTGTCCAGCCCGCATGATTCACGAAGAAAGACCTCGCAGGACGCGGATAACACGGATTGGATCTGTGTGCAGGGCTTTTGCGGGCCGAAGGACCCAGCACTGCGCGCTGGCCGACATTTTCCGGTGCAGGCCGCCGAGTGCTCTAATGGAACCTCTATGGAGGATTCCGACCTGTGTCAGCAAGGGACGGTCCGCACCGGAAAATGTCGGCGCAAAATCCCTGCCCGCGTTCTTCCGTGTCCCCCAAATTGTCTTTTATGAGCGAATTCCGGCGCCACTCCCTGCCTTTCGCGCGTTTGCCGAGGACTTTCTTGAATAATGCGGGCTACGGCCGGGTGGAGGACTTGCCCTGTTTTTTCATCTCAGCCACCCGGGCGATCGCTTCCTTGATGCCGGGTAAAGGATTCAGTTCGAGGGCTTTCTGATAGGCGTTCAACGACGGATCCCACTTTTTCTGTTTTTCATACACCAGCCCCAACCGCTGATACACGTTTGCATTGCGGGGCAACAGGTTGAGCGCCTGGTTGAAAGCCTTCTCGGCCTCAGGCTGGTTGTTGAGAAACAGGTAGGCCTCCCCGATGTTATAAAACACATAGCCGTCATTGGGGGTGGCGGCGCCTGCTTTGCTTAGGTAGTCAATCGCCTGATCATACTGCTTGGCGGCCAGGGCGGCCACACCCAGTTTGAAAAGGGACTTGCCGAGAACCTGCGTGGTGACGCTGTCGCCGGCCTTAAGCGTCAATGCCTTCTGAAGAGACTGGACTGCTTCGTCGAAACGACCGAGATTGTAATACGCCACCCCTAGTTGGGAAAAGTCGACCCACTCGGATGACCTGATCCGGATCGCCTCAGTCAGATCCTCCACAACATCTTCGTATCTCTGCAAACGGTAATAGGCGGAACCCCTCAGGTGATGCAGGCTGTATTGTTCGGCGGGTTGCTTGGCCAAAGGCTCGCCCTGGATCAGCGTCTGGACGCATTGATCGACGCGGTCGCTGTTGAAATATGCCTGCGCGAGACCCTGGAAGGTGACGAAAACCGGAGATTTGAGCTGCACCGCACGGCTCAATTCAACGATGGCGAGCGCATTGTTTTTCAGATTCAGATAGCACAGGCCCACCAGCCGGTGACCGGACTCCCAGTCCGGATTCTTGTCGAGATCCGGTTTCAATTCCTGAATCGCCTTGTCGTATTGACCCTGGTTGTAATAGGCGACCGCCTGCTTCCAGTCCGCCCAAGCCGGCATCGCCAGCAGCATGGCGAAAGCCAGCAAAGCGACTGGACCGGCTACATGTGCTCGTTTCATTGGCATCTGCCCCCAAAGCGTCAATCGCGAGAGACGATCTTCCCCTCTATTATGAGAACACCGGATTCCTGCAAGTTTCAAGAATGTGCCATCGAGGTGGTTTGCAGGAATGCCCTTCAGAAAAGTAACTGTATCCATAGGGCAAGTCAAGAATTCAGCGCGGCTTGCGCGCTGGGTGCGGAACAGGTAATTCCCGGAAACTCATGAGGTTTGCGGGGGGCGCACTGGATCGGCCGGCCGCTGATATGGTCAGGAGGGCTTGATTTTAAGGCGCTTCAATTTTTCGCTGAGAGTCGTGGCATTCACGGATAGGAGGTCCGCAGCCTTTTTTTGATTCCAGTCGGTCTTTTGAAGAGCCGCCAGGATGAGAGCCTTTTCGAAGTTCCCGACCCGTTCCTTGAGCGGAAGACTGTCATCGGAAGCGCTTCCTTGTTCCTTAAGGCGGGCCGGGACCAGGTTTTTGGGGAAGAGATCCGCGGTAATCAGGTTTCCGGGACAGAGAACGACGGCGCGCTCGATAGCGTTTTCGAGTTCCCGTACATTCCCCGGCCAGTCGTAGTCGAGGAGTGCCTTCAGGGCGCCCGGATCCAGGACGCACAGTTCCCGGGCATTTTCGGCGCAATACTTTCGGATGAAGTGATCTGCCAGGAGGGGAACATCTTCGGAACGCTCGTTCAGGGAGGGGAGCTTAATCACGATCACGTTCAGGCGATAGTAGAGATCGTCGCGAAAGGTCCCGGCTGCCACCGCGGCCTGGAGATCACTGTTGGTAGCAGCAATGATGCGCACGTCCACCTTGATATTTTCGAGTCCCCCCAGGCGGCGGAATTCCCGCTCCTGAATCACGCGCAGCAGCTTGGCCTGCATTTCGAGAGTGATGCTGGCCACCTCATCCAGAAAGAAGGTCCCCCCTTCGGCCGCTTCGAACAGCCCTTTCTTCAGGTTTGTGGCGCCGGTAAAGGCCCCGCGAACGTGACCGAAAATCTCGCTTTCCAGCAACTCGGACGGGATGTTGCCGCAGTTGATCGCAACGAACGGGGCGTCGGCCCGGGTGCTCGCGGCATGAATCGCCTTGGCGACCAGCTCTTTGCCCGTCCCGCTTTCCCCTTGAATCAACACGGTGCTGCGCCGGGGAGCAATTTGGGAGATCAGCGAGAAAATCTGCTGCATCGGCGCGCTCTTGCCGATGATGTTCTGATAGCTGAATCGCTGCCGCAATGAATTCTTCAGTCGCTCGTTCTCTTCGCGCAGGCGGCGCTGCTCGTTGGCGTTTTTGACCACCAGAAGAATTTCATCGTTCTTGAACGGTTTGGCGATGAAATCGAAGGCGCCGAGCCGGGTGGCGCGGACCGCTTTTTCAATGGAAGCATAAGCGGTAAGGACCACGCAGGCGGGACCGGATTCGATTTTCTGCAGCGATGCCAGGACATCCAGGCCATCAAGGTCGGGCATCATCAGGTCCAACAGAACAACGCCGTAATCGCCGTTGGGCACCATGTCCAGCGCCTGGGTGCCGTTTTCCGCAAGATCGACTCGATACCCTTCTCCCTCAAGGAGCGTGGCCAGAACGTCGCGAACCACCTCCTCGTCATCAACCACCAGAATGCAGCCCTTGTCAGTCATGCGCGCGACGCCTGCCGGGTGGGTAATTTCAATCGGAAATGGGTTCCCTGGTCTGGGGCACTATCGACAAAAATCCTGCCCCCATGATCCTGAATGATGCCGTAGGTCACAGCCAGGCCAAGCCCGGTCCCCTTGCCGGTGCTTTTGGTGGTGAAGAAGGGATCGAAGATCTTCCTCATGTTCTCAGGGGAGATCCCGACTCCGGAATCGCGGATGTCCACCACCACCATGGTGTCGTTTTTCGAGGTCTCGACCTTCAGCATGCCGCCGGCGGGCATGGCATCCCTGGCGTTGAGGAACAGATTCACGAACACCTGCTGCAGCTTGCCCGCATTTCCATAAACGTTCGGGAGGGAATCATCCGGGGAGTAGAGAACCTCGACATGATTGTTCCGCAACTGATGCTCCAGCAGGGAGAGGCTCTCGCGGATCAACTGGTTCAGATCAAGATCCGTGAACTCGCTTCCGTT
This sequence comes from Terriglobia bacterium, assembly GCA_963824985.1. Classification (GTDB taxonomy): domain Bacteria; phylum Acidobacteriota; class UBA6911; order UBA6911; family UBA6911; genus JAFNAG01. Next base: position 135,386 of record CAWGRQ010000001.1, on the reverse strand, counting down.
CATGCGGGCAAAATTCAAAAGGCCATTGACGATCTCTGCCGCCCGAAAGGTCTGTTTTTCGATTTTTTCCAGGATCGGTTTGCGCGCATCCCCCGGGGCCGTTTCCTTGAGCAGCATCTGCGCATAGCTTGATATGCCCGTAATCGGGGTATTGACCTCGTGAGCGATACCCGCGGCCAGGAGCCCGATAGAGCTCATCTTTTCGGCCTGCAGCAACTGTTCTTCGAGATGCACTTTTTCCGTAATGTTGTCCATTACGATCAGAGAGCCGGAATTCAGGTCGGTTGCATCCAGGAGCGGGATGATGCTCAGATTAACGATCAACTTCTCTCCCCGGCGGCTTTGGAGATAAAGCTTGAAGATATTTCCCGGCGCTTGCAGCATCCAGCCTGCAGTTCCGGCAGCGTCGCGGATGGAGGCGATCACGTCTCCCGGCAACAGATCGTCCACCCGGGTGCCGATGATCTGATTGCGACCGACGCCATAAAGATCCTCAAATGCCCGATTGCAGGATGTGACTTTCCCCCCCAGGTCCAGGGCAAGCACGGCAATGTTGATGCTCTCAATAATGTTCTCGGTGTAAACCTTGAGCCGTTCCAGCTCCAGGGCCTTGGTTTCGACCGAACGATAGAGGTTGGCATTTTCCAGCGCGATGCTGGCATAGCCGGCGAGCGCGGCCAGCAAATCCAGATCCTCAGTTGAAAAATGACGATTGCGCTGAAGTTCCCCGAGGCCGATAACCCCGATCCGGCGGCCGCGCAGTTTCAGATCCTGCAGGAAGTGCAGCCCTTTCGCTTCAAGAGCCGGCTGCGCCGGGCGCATTCGGTTGCTGTCAGCCGAGGCCTTTGGAATGTCCGCCTCCTCCAAAGGCGTAAGGTCCGTCTCTGCCAGAACGAACGATCCAGGCGCCCCAACCTTGAACCCCAATGCATCCGTGAGATGATAGCGACCGGGATTGGCGGCATCCGCGAGGAATAGGGCCACCTGGTCAATCTGAAAGGTCCTGGCAATTCGCTCCAGAATCCTGCGGGCAAGCCGCGGCAGGCTGATCTCCGTGCTTAATGCCCGCGCGAAATCGAGAAGGCTGGCCCGATCATCAAACTGCTCACGGTAAAAGATACGGTCCAGCACTCCCTGAATGGAGTTCCGAAGCGGCGCGAACATCAGGGCAATGGCAAGAGATGCGATGCAGATGATGACGAAATCGGCGTCGGGAGCAATCGATTGCAGCCATCTTCCCAGAACCAGGACGAAGACCAGATATATGGCCAGCAGCAGGGAGCTGGCGACAAAGTAGGATGCACTGCGGCGCACGATCGTCTCAACATCCAGGAGCCGGTAATGGAGGATGGCATAGGCAAACGATAGCGGAATCAATCCCAGCGTCAATTGCGAGGAAAGCATGGCAAAACTGGCGCGTATGCCAAACAGGGCCGGCACGACATATACCAGAATAAAGGGGAGTACTCCGGCCAAGGTGCCATAACTCACCCACTTCATCTGCTGCCGGGTTGTCAGGTCCTGGGCTGCCAGCTTACGCCGCAACAGAATCACTCCGCCGATCAGCAGGCCGGCACAAAAATAGATAAGCTGAATTCTGTCAAGGAATTCCCGTGCGTGAGCGTCGCGCGGAAGACCGACTCCAGCCAGATGCCCGGTCATCCACAGACCCTCCACCACCCCCAGAAATGCGACCGGAATGTAAAGCAGCGGCGCCCGGCTCCGCACCGGGATCGGGTCGATCGGGAAACGCAGGCAGAAGTGGAGGAACAACGCCGGGAGCAACAAAAACGCGGAAATCGACAGCGCGTACACTGATCGATCCAGTCCGCCCCATTGCGGGGTGTAGCTGTACAGAAAGACTACAAATGCTGCCAGACAAATGAGATAGAAGTGAAATGCCCGCGACAGCCGGCCGCCGCGGATGATCACCACCAGGCCGATTCCAAGGTAGAGAAAGGCAATGATAATCCGAAGCCCGTCGTTCGGCCCCAACAGAGCCTTCGGAGCCAGTTGCAGCGATACCTCGCGCACCTGGGAACCGGATATCAACCCGTAAAAGGCTGAACCATGAACGCCAATGCGGTCCAGATCGGTAAAATACTCACCAAGATTGGCAATCCTCCGGCCATCCAGAGACACCAGAATGTCACCTTCCCGAATGCCCGCTTCCGATCCCGGACTCTCCGGGAGGATTTCCAAGGCCTCCAACCCGGCTTTGGATTCAACCCAGAAAACGCCATCAGTCGGATCCGTCCAACGCGCCCGGTCGCGCAAATTCAGGATACCGATGGTCACCATGAGAATGGTGAGCAGCACGGTGGCAGAGGTCCTGAAGGGCACGGGAAACCTGTTCATTCTTGGCTCTGAAAGTCAGATGGAAACCGCCAAATTTTGATAAGCAATATTCATTCCACGCCTTCAAAATTTTGAGACTGCCTTCGCCTACATAAATGTTGCAATAAAAGGATTTGCATATTGGCTCGGAGGCCGGTCTCAGGCATTGCCATATCATCTTCAAGTGATTGAATCGTCATCCAACAAATTGGATGGTGAATGCCTTTCAGGACAAGTATAGGGGATATAGGTATTTGGCAGCAAGTAGTAGCGATGGCGTGGTGGCATAGCCTACATGGAAAGTGGCGCTGCAATGAAGACAGGTCAGACCCGGTGACGGCGGAGAGACCGAGGATCTAGAAGAAATTGAGGTTCAGCCCAAAGCGGAGTGTTCTGGGATTGCGGGCAACGCTGATCTCGCCGTCTGATGTCGAGATGCGGTTTCTTCCCATGTCGAAGGGGTTCCGGATATCGACCAGAGCCTCCCAACGCCCCGCGCAGCCCATGAACTCGGGAAGTGGTATAGCCTGCCTGATGGAAAAACTCATCCCTTTGGTAAAGATCTCGGTTCTATCTGCAAACAAATCGATCGTGCTGATCGGGTTGCCAGGATTCCAGCGCACCGTGGCCTGCAATTGCGTCTGCGTTTGGGGGAATTTTGCTTCGAGCTGACTGGTAATCGAGTGGTAGTAGGATCGCTGGATAAAGTCCAGGAAGCGCGATGCGATATACTCGCTGGACATGAATCCCTCGCTGCCGGTAAAACCTGATGCCGTACCATAGTTGTAACCGATCGATCCCCGCACAGAATCGAGCAACATACGCGCAAATGCAATCCGGATGCCCTGCTGGGCATCCTGATCGCTTCGAAGCTGATCCGCCCGTTTGGACTGCTTGCCATCACGGGCATTGATGGTCAGCAAAAACGGGGTTCCGGGTCCATCCACGCGATCACGGTACCAGGCCACTTCAACGGAACTGTCTTCGTCCAGTTTCCTGGCGACTGAAATCTCGGAATGTCTCACCTGGCTGATGTTGATTTCGTTGTTGATCTTGGATATGGAGGTCGGCTCGAGCAGCTGGATGGTCTGGCCATCGGGCAACTCGATGTTGTGGTTGCTGCTGATGCGCCGCGATGTCAGCATGCTCTTGATCAGCCAGCCGCGATGCGGGGTAAAAACGAACTGGAAATAGGGGCTCCAGACATTCCGGGTGGTTCCGTAATTGATGCGCGACATGTCGAAGCCGTATTCCAGCGCCACGGTGTTGAGAAACTCGGTGCTGGCCTGAAATCCCACCGCCAGGCTCTCCACCCCCGAATCGCGACGCAAAGGATCCTGGATGAAAAACTCCGCGGGCTGAGCCACAATACCTGCGTTTACGCGATTGAGGTTCAGGCGACCGTAACCGACCGAAATCCTGACATCCTGGCCCGGCCCCGGACGGTACTGATACGTATTGCGCACCCTCCACATGGAGTCATAACCGGAGGTCAACTGTCCGGAAAAGATCATGCGCCCGTGCGGACTGACAGGCTCGGCGAAGGCGAAGTTGGTGGCCAGACCGAAGTCGCCGGAATTCGGATATACGGCGAATCCGTCTCCGCCCAGCAACGAGCTGGAGGTGACGCTCAGGGTTCCGTTCCGATGAAACCGGTCGTCCAGCTCTTCTGCGGAAGCAGTTCCGGGCAGGATGCGGAAGATCATGCGGCGGTCTGAAGTGCTGCGCATCACCGTCTTGAGGTCCCAATTGCGTGGATCGTTACGTGCGGAAATGAAATCCAGAAATTCCTGCAGCACCACGTCGAGGGTTGTGGTCCGGCCGGCATCGATACTGATTTCCCGGGAATTGAGCGCCTGATATCCAATCCGACTTATTTTCAGTGAATAAGAGCCGGGAGTGATTTCGCTCAGCCGATAAACACCGCGCTGGTCCGATCTGGTGAGCGAAATCACGGCACTGTGATCGTCCTGGCGGAACAGGGCGATCACCGCGCCGATCAGGGCACGCCCCTCGGAGGATCTCACGGTCCCAACCAATGATCCATTCCCATCGGCTGCAACCGCAGCTGGACCTCCAGCCATGCAAAATAAAGTCAGCAGAGGGAGGATGCGGATAGAACGTCTCATGAGTCTTCGTCCTTGCCGTCCCGGGCCATTGGATGCGTCTGTGTACACAGACTTCTGGATAGGAGCCTATCACGCGGACCGGGCGCTGTCAACTAGGGGCAAGTCTTTTCCTATCAGTCAGACACCTAGCGGGCCGGGGCTTGGCCGAGACTGGCGTAAAGGATGGAAAACCGGCATTCCCGGGTACCGGGCGGGATGCCCGTCACGGACACATCTTCGATAGTGAGAACCTGTCCGGGTTGAAGTGTCTCGGGTACGGGCTGCGTTAGTGTGCCGAGGGCCTTTCCACTGCTCCCCAGGCACAAAAGCTGCAGCATCATGTCGTGGTAGCTTTCCTGACCCTGGTTATGAATCACGAGTCTGCAGCGGGCGATACGGGATCCAGCTTTTGCGGATCCCGACTCCGGCCGGCCGATCACTGCCAGCGATTGGGTCACGTCGATATCATCCGGCGCCATCATACGTGTGGCCGTAGATCTGGCGGTCTTGACGATCTCTGTGGGCGCGGCCTTAATCCGGGCTTGTTCCCTGCGCCCCTGAAAAATCAGCATCGCGAGAACGCCGCCGAGCATTATCATCAAACCTAGGAAAAGCCACTTCCTGAACATCTGTTTCCCCCCCTGAGCCTCAATCCGCGCGGTCGGTAAAGACGATTTCGCCCGCCACAATGGTGGCCTGGCACTCACCGGCGCCTTCCAGGATCTGTGCCATCAGGTTTCGGTCGTTCAAAGTCTCCGGCAGCCGTAGCACCGTCATATCCGCCCACGAACCACGCCTCAGGCGGCCCAGCACACCGCCGAAATCGAGTGCGACCGCGCCGTTCAGCGTTGCCATCCGGAAGATCTCATCACATTTGAGGTCCGGCCGGTTTTTGAACAGAAATCGCATCTCATCCAGAACGCTCAGAGAGTCATTGCAGGCGAGCGAATCGGTGCCCAGAGCCACATTGATTCCCATGTCGAGCATGCGACGGACTGGATGGGGTTGATGGCCAAAATAGGAGTGGCTTCGCGGGCAGTAAACCACGCTGCAGTTCCGACTCAGAATCCGCGACATGGAATCTTCGTCGAGATAGTTGCAGTGCACCAGGAGCGCCGGTTTTGCCAGGACTCCGAGGCTGTCGAGGTAGGCTATCGGGGTCATGCGCGGCGGCACCCAACCATCGGGAAGTACGCCTAAACGGTCAAGAAAATCCCTGAATTCGCCGCTGCCGGATTTGAGGAATTCCAACTCCGGCAGCGTTTCTGCCACGTGAGTCGCTAATCTGACACCGCGCTGATGCGCCATTTCAGCTGTGGCGCGATAAAGCTCCGCGGAGACCGAATAGGGTGCGTGCGGCGATGCGCTGCAGGATAGCAGATGATCGGGCTCAGCGCGCTCCAGTCTGGCTATGAGACCATCCAGAATCGTTATCGCCATCCCTGGTGCGAGGGAGACAACCTCCTCGAAAACCACTTTGCGCACCTTCGCCCATTTGAGTGCCTGCCGGCTCCAGCCGCTGGCGGATATATCGGCAACCAGGGTGGTGCCGGAAGCCATCGATTGCATCGCCCCCGAGGTTACCGCCTCGAGGTATGCCTCCGGCGTCCATTGTCCCCTTTCCCTGATCAGACCGGAGAGCCAGCCGGTGAAAGACGACGCGGGCAGGGATTCCTTGGACAGCCGCGACAGTTCAAGGTGGGTGTGCGAGTTCACCAGACCGGGGAGGATGATGGCATCACCCCAGTCAACCACCTTCGTTTCCAGTTTCAGTGGTGGGCCATGCCACGGTTCAATCCGCGAGATGCGGCCCGGGTCGGAGACGTGGACAGCAGCATTGCGCAACAGGAGGCCAGCTTCGGCCAAGACATACTTAGCGGTGTGAACGGTTCGGATCATTTTCCAGCAAAGTCTGCCAAGCCAGAATCAGAAGGGAACAACAGAAGGGCCCGGGGAAGTTCCAAATGGATCGGGCGCCCCAGCTGCGCTGGATTCTGTCTCACGGCCGTAGCCGGCATTCCTGACGCCCCCGCCTGCGTGATCCAGATGCGGGTATTTGGATCCGGGGATACTCCCTCGGGCCACAATCATTATATCTCCGCAGGTCAGGCGCTTTCAACTCCCTTGTCTCCGCGACCGCGATTCCCGGGCCGGGGCAAACCCGGGAGCTGCAATGAATCATTGCTTGGACGCCGGGCCAGAGTTCAGTATAGTGAAAGTCTCTATTGACGTGCTCCAGGAGCATAGATCGCAATTTTATCGATAAGGGGTATTCATGGCCATTTTTCTGCGTGAATCGGATGTCAGGCAACTTGCAAACATGGAAATGGCGCTCGCATCCGTTGAAGAGGCGTTCCGGTTGCAGGGCGGCATGAAGACCGACAACGCGCCGCGGCGGCGCTGTCGGGTCGAGCGCGGCCTGCTGCACGTGATGAGCGCTTCCATACCGGCGCAAAACCTGGCGGGACTCAAGAGCTATACCACCATCGATGGCAGGGCGAAATTTCATGTTCTCCTTTATGGCGGCGCGGACGGAGACCTGCTGGCGGTCCTGGAAGCCGACCTTCTCGGCCAGTTGCGCACCGGGGCGGCGACCGGTGTTGCCACCAGATACATGGCCCGTAACGATGCCTCCAAAGTGGGCATTATCGGCACCGGTTGGCAGGCTCGGGCGCAGCTTGCGGCCGTCTGCGCGGTCCGGTCGGTGGCCTCGATCCTGGCGTTTGGCCGCGATGCGGGCCGCCGGGAAACGTTCTGCCGGGAAATGACCGACGCCCTCGGAATTCCCGTGGCGGCGGCCGCGAGCGCTGAAGAGGCGGTGCGGGGATGCGATCTCGTGATCACGGCCACAACCTCCAAAGAGCCCGTACTTCACGGGGAGTGGCTGGCCCCGGGGGCGCATGTCAATGCCATAGGAGCAAATCATCTGAGCCGCCAGGAAATCGACGTTGAAACCGTGCGGCGCAGCGCCTGCGTGGTGGTCGATTCGCTCGAACAATCGAGGATGGAATCGGGAGATTTGGCACACGCCGCCGAAGCCGGTGCCTTCTATTGGGAAGATGCCCGCGAGCTTGGGCTTGTGGTAACCGGCGATTTCCCCGGACGTGAGGACGACAGCGAGATCACCCTGTTCAAATCGAACGGTATCGCCCTGGAAGACGTGGCTTTTGCCGGCCGGGTTTATCAGGCCGCCGTGAAGGCCGGCGTGGGCGAATCCCTCCCCCTGTAGCACGATTTCCGGGACAGGCGACATAGCCTCGAACCTCCAGACGTCCCAAGCCGCGATTTTCGGTGGGATTTCCAGGCTACGGCGCCGGTCCCCGAAATTTCCGGACTATCCGTTTTCTTTCTTGTGGCAGTCCGCGCATTTAAGCGGAATCTTCTTTCCCGCGGCGGCCTCCTTGGCATGGCAATTGATGCAGGTGCCCGACTTGGCCAGGTTGTCATGAAATGCCAGCTTGGCGGTTGTCTTCATCGGGGGGGTGGCAACCTTGGTGTGACAGTTCTGGCACTTTTCCTGAGGGGCTTTCGCGGGCTTTTCAGGCTTGGAGGCATGATGACAAGTATCACACTTGTCGCCGACAAGCTTCTGGTGGGCAGCGTGGTCGAACTTTACGCCCCCCATCGGATTGCCCTTCAGAATAACGACTCCCGGCGCTTTGACCTGAGCTTGAACAACCGCCGCCAGGCTGAACATACATAAAACTGCCAGAGACAATACAATAGCTGATCGCTTCATTTCCTTCCCTTCTCATCACGATTACGATGGTTGTCAGGAAACTTCAACATGAATCTCCTCCAACCCGAGGGTGACGATCCACATTCCTCACCCAATCATGAAGATGAGATTTTTGGCTGCCGGTTTCAGCCTGCCCCCAGGAATCTTCAACGGCTATTTTTTTACGGCGGCGACGAATGCGAGCGGCTCACCGGCGCTGATAGGCGGAGTGCCGATTATGTAGAGGATCTCGCCCGCAAACGGAGCCCTCAGCTCAAACATCTGCTTGCCGAAAAAGTCGGTGACTACCCCCAGGAGCGCCCCCTTTTCAACCATCTGGGTCTTTTGCACCTTGGGGTAAAATAGCCCTTCCTTCTCCGGGAGATCAGTGGGGCAATACAACACTTCCGCCGGATCGTACCAGGTGATCGCGGCCGGCATCTCGACCTTTCCGTCGGTCATCTTCAGATAGCGCATCAGGTTCTGCACGCCGCGCTCGATCGCCGTGATTTCACCTTCGTCGCTTGATACCCCCATGCCCCCGGATTCGATCGTCAGGCCCGGCTTGCCCCGCGTCATCGCCGTGTTTGAGCAATACTTGCTATCCTTTGGATCCCGGGGCCGGGTGTTGTCGATCACGATGTTGTTGAGGCCGAAGACGATCGCCATTTGCTTGGCCGGTTCATCCACCTTGGGGTCGCCGATCGGGCTCCAGTAGGAATAGGGGCGCAAGGACTCGTTGCCGTCACCGCAGTGGAGATCGACCAGATAATCGGTCCGGTCGATGATTTCCTTCGTGATCACATAGGCAATACGCTGGGATATGGTCCCATCAATCTTTCCGGGGTACATGCGATTCAGATTCTGACCGTCAATGGGGCTGTAGTAGATCGTCCGCTTCAGGAACGAGGGGAGGTTTGCGACATGGACGATCACGACCCGCCCCTTGAGCGTCTGTGGGGAGATGCTGGCAGCCAGACGCTGGGTTGCCAGGATCGGCGGATATTCGTAACCGTGATTGCCGGCGATGACCGCCAGGGACGGACCGCGGGTGGCGCCATTGATGATCGTCACCGGAATCCGCGTCTGCCCGTCAGCCCCGGCGGGAACCTCGAGATAACCGGAACGAACCTGGCCGGGCGGCACCTGCAGCGATCCCACCTGGAAAGTCTGCGCCGGCGACAGACTGCAAGAGAGTGCAATGGCAAGCAGCAGGATAGAACCTGCCTGGACACCGAGTCTGAGACCTTTCATGGCAACCTCCACACGAGTGATTTTGGGCGGCCCCATTCTTATCATCAAGCGCAGGCGTATGCCAGTAACAAATTCGGCGGGCCCACAGGTCAGTTGACAGGGGCGTGATGCGGGATCCGCTTCTGGCGCAGGCCGCCCAAAGCGATGTTGATGCAGCTGTTATCGCTGCCCGGGCTCGTCTGTACCGGTGGTCTTCATGATTCGCTTCCGCCCGGGATCGATTTCACTTCAGGTTTACCTGCATCTATCCGATCCATAGATAAGTCTGAATTCGGGCGTCACGAATAGATGCTTTACGATGCGTCGCACGCGTAGTATAATGAATGTTTTTTCGGGGCAGCCGGTTTCTCCTCGATTGAGGTTGGGTCATGAAGAAAACTGAGCTCAAAAAGTTTAAGTCCATTCTGGAAAGCAAGCGGGATGCTATTGCCGATTCTACACCAGGGAAAAAAACGCACTGGGAAAACATGGAGAATACGCGCCACGGGGATTTTGTGGACCAGGCAAGCGACGATAACGAAGTTCATGTGAATATCCGGCTGCTCCAGACCGATGCCAAGCTGCTGCGCGCCATCGAAGCCGCGCTTGCCCGCATCGAGGACGGCAGTTATGGCGTGTGTACGGGGTGCGGCAAAGACATCAGTATCCCCCGGCTCAAGGCCGTTCCGTGGACCTCTGTCTGTATTGACTGCAAAGAAAAGAAGACCGCCTGAAGGACTCTCGGTAAAACCAGCCGGGCATCTTCCGACCCCGATGATCGCCGACGAAGGCAGCGCGATCTCTTCATGCGCCACCGGGTGGGCCTTGGCACATGAGGGACTGCTCCAAAGACAATCCGGATAATCCCAACCCGCCTCGCGGGCATACGCGGCCGCTTGCCTGAAGCCTTTATAAGGTTCCGATTCCCGGAATTGTCGACCCGATTTTGCGCGTCACGAGAAGCCGGATCGACTATACTTTCCGCCAGGCAACCCTGGAGCTCAGTGTTCGGAAAGTCGGCGGAGCGGGCTCCGACTGCTGCGGTCACAAGCGGCAACCGAATGCTGTAGGGCTCCGCCCACGGCCATTGCCGCCTGAAGGTCCAGGTCCGGAGGTTTTGTCATGACAAGAATTTACACGACTACCGGGGATGACGGCACAACCGGATTGATCGGCGGCAGGCGAGTGCCCAAGGACGATCCCCGGATTGAAGCCTATGGTTCCATCGACGAATTGAATGCCGTTCTCGGGGTGGTTGCATCCTATCAACTGACGGAAGGAATTGATGCTGTCGTTCGCCGGATTCAGGATGATCTATTCAGCATTGGCGCCGACCTGGCGCTGCCTCCGGAAGCTGACCGCGGCGCGTGGGGAATTCCCGCAATTTCCGATGCCGACATCAGGGCATTGGAGCAGAAGATCGATGAGTACCAGGAATCGTTGAAACCCCTGAAAAACTTCATCTTACCGGGAGGCAGCCGTCTGGGAGCAATGCTGCATCTCGGCCGAACCGTGGCCCGGCGCGCCGAGCGTCGCTGCGTGGCCCTGAGGCACGCGGCGACGGTCGATCCCCAGGTGGTCCGCTATTTGAACCGGCTTTCCGACCTGCTCTTCGTGCTGGCGAGATTGGTCAACCAGGAAAGCGCCGTGCCGGAAACTCACCCGACTTTCGGCAAGCGCAACACCTAGTCTTTGGCAGCCTTGGGCGCAAAATAGCCCTTCCGCGTCCGGGCTACGAGCCCGGGCCGGCGTACGCGCACCTCAACGTTGCGGAACTTGCCGTCGCGCTTGGTGTTGTTCGAGTAATAGCCGATGCTGTATTGGCTGGCGAGTTCGCGGGCTATGCTTTCGAAAGCCGGTCCCAGGTCTTCGATCGTCAGGGCGTCGAACAACAACCCGCCGCTGTATTCAGCAAGCTGCTGGAGATAAAGCCGTCCCGCCATGTATTCCGCGGATCCGGTTCCAGGCATGGGAGGGCCCGGGGTAACGATCACGGGTGGAGGAGGCCAGGGAAAGCCCCCGATCGTGCCCGTCGAGCGCTGGACCGCCCGAGTATCCCCCTCCGTGTTGAAATAGATGCAGTAGATGCTCGCCTGCGCTTCCTTGGCCAGCTGCATGGTCTCCTTCTCCGATGCCCGGCGGCTGGCGGTGTCGACACCATCGGTGAACAACACCAGCGCATTGCGCTCTTTGATCGGCTTGAGCACTTCTTCCAATCCCAGCCAGACGGCTTCGTAAAGTGCGGTATTGCCATCCGCCCTGGTTTCCTTGATGCCGCGGGCATTCCGTTTCCGGTCGAGGCTGAAGTCCTCCAGCAGGTTGACATCGTCGGCGAAGGACATAACGGCTACGGAATCATCCGGATGGAGCAGGTTGACGAAGCGAATCGCCTCGTTCTGGAGACGAACCAGCCTCTTTTCCATGCTGCCGCTGGAATCCAAGGCCAGGGCGATCGAAATCGGTGCATCCGTGGCCTCAAATCCCTCGATCTGCTGCGGCACCCGGTCTTCGAAGATCTGGAAGTCCTCTTTCTGAAGATCAGTAACCCGCCGCCCATCCCGGGTTGTGACCACCACCGGAAGCGAAACCATTTCGACTTGAACCTGGATCGTCTGACCCCCCGGTTTCTTTGCCTGGTCCTGGCCGAATCCGAACCAGATGCAGGCAAGGAGGGGAAAGAAAAGTACAACCCAGGCGCTATGCTTTGCGCTGGACATAAGGCATCCTCAATTTGTGCCTCGAATACCATTCATACTTTGGCCGCGCCTGAACTGACGGGTTCGAGCCGGCGTCCTGGCATTGTAAGTCGTTGAAGGGTCTGACACCATGCAGGCCTGCCACAATGATACCGCATTTGGGATTGATGCGCACAACATGTAAGAGATGCAGGAGGTGCACTAAGGGTTCGCGCAAGAATAGCCTGGCATTTTGGCGCGAGCACCGTCGCACCTGTGGTGCTCCTGGGGTGGGCAGATACAAGGCGCTGCGATGCAAGCGATGTGGTGACATCGTCGAGGAACGGCAACGCAGCAGATGCCCGCCCGCCGCCGCGGCCCGAAGGGTTGCGGCCCCTCAGTGCTTCGATCCCGGGGATACCTCGTATCGGATGGTAAGCGCGAAACAAAATGTCAGAGTTACGTTTAGGGCCGCAACAAAGTGCCAAGCTATTTTTGCGCGAGCCCTGAGGGGATCATCTCCGTTCTCCACTATTTGAATTGGCCGTTGATTTCAGGGGGTAATCGGCCGAATATTGAAGAGGTTGACATGGGTCGGGATAAACCAACGACATTAATAGCAGCATAAGATACAGCGGGGAGCCGGGGGAATTCATGGCGGCGAAGGATATCATTTTCAAGCAATTGGAACTGGGCCCGATGGGCAACTGCATCTATCTGATCGGCTGTGCCCGGACACGGGAAGCAGCCGTGATCGACCCCGCATGGGATGCTTCCGCCATCCGGAAAACCGTTCAGGATCTCGAGCTCGAACTTGGCCATATCCTTGTGACCCACGCGCATCCGGATCATATCAACGCGCTTGAAGAAATGCTCGACACCACCGATGCCGCCGCTTATATGAATTCCGAAGAAATCGGGTACATGCGCACGATGACGAACCGGTATCAGGTTCCGACCGGTTTCATGGCGCGGCATTCCGGGAAGATCCACGCGGTCGGCGACGAGGAAGAAATCCGGGTTGGGGACATTGCAGTACGTTGTATTCACACTCCCGGACACACTCCTGGTTCACAGTGTTTTCTGGCCGGCGGGCATCTTTTTTCCGGTGACACGCTGTTCGTTAACGCTTGCGGGCGCGTAGATTTACCTGGCGGTGACGCCGCAAAAATGTGGTGGAGCCTGAATCACAGGTTACGTGCCCTGGATGATGATCTCATTCTGCATCCGGGACACGATGAAGCCGACCGCCCTTCATCGACCCTCGGGGATGAGAAGCGCCGCAATCCCTACCTGCAGTTTGATTCTGTGGATCAGTTTCTCCGCATGATGGGAGGCGTATAGCCTGAATAATGCATGAACGTCCATAGCAAACGAATGAACAGAAGTGCACGGCGCCGCTTCCCGGGAAATCGGCTTGAAATCGCCGCGGGTGCCATGTCCGTGTAAACTATTTTCGGGCTTGAGCGTATCAACTGGTCCAACGGGAGTCGCGAACATGCATTTGCTGGAAGGGGTAATGATTGCGCTCGAAGCCCTCTGGGCCAACAAGCTGCGGACCATTCTGACGCTGCTCGGAAATATTGTGGGCGTAATGTCGGTGATCGCCGTTGTCAGCATTATCGACGGCGCGAATTCCTACATCGAGAACGAGGTGGCCGGGGAAGGGTCCGGAGTGTTTTCAGTCCAGCAAGTGAATGGCCTTGATATTCTCTCGGATTTTGACAAATTCCTGAAATCGCTGCACAACCCGACGGTTACGCTCGCCGACCTCGAATTCCTGCGCGAGCGTGTCACGCTCGCCGAATATATGGATGCCAGCCTGGGCGCGAGCTCGGAAGTGCGCAACCGGTCCCTGTATATTCAATCCGTTCCCATTCAGGGAAGATCGGAGAACTATCCCATGTTGGGGCGATGGGAGCTTAAGGACGGCCGGCATTTCTCGAGCCAGGAAGTCCTGCACAGTAAGGAGGTGGCAGTTGTCGGCTTCGATGTTGCCGACCGGCTCTATCCCTCGCTGGACCCGATCGGCAAGGAGATCAGGGTCGGCGGCCTCCCCTTTCGCATCATCGGCATTCTGAAGCAAAAGCCGAGCGGCTTGGGGAGCAACCCCAACCTGGCGGTCGTAATCCCCATCACCGCCTTCCAGAAATTGTATGGCGCGCATCGATCCCTGACGATTCACATCAAACCCGCCAATCTCGAACAGGTGGTCGCCTGTGTGGATCAGACGCGGCTGGCAATGCGCACGCTGCGCCGCCTGGGACCGAAGCGCGAAGATAACTTTGCGATCATCACCCAGGACAATCTGCTCAACCTGTGGAGTTCGATCAGCTCCCAGATTTTTGCCGTCCTCATCGGAATCGTCTCGATCAGCCTGGTGGTAGGCGGCATTGTTATCATGAACATCATGCTCGTGTCGGTCACCGAACGCACCCGGGAGATCGGCATCCGCAAGGCGGTTGGGGCAACCAGCATGAACATTCTCTGGCAATTCCTGGTTGAGGCGGTCACGCTTTCGAGTGTCGGGGGCGTACTCGGCATTTTGGCCGGTTTTGTGATTGCCGCGGCCATCGCCTATCTTTCGCCTCTCCCCTATGCAATTAAAATGTGGTCCATCGCCATTGGCATAGGGGTCACATTTGTCGTGGGGGTCTTTTTTGGGGCCTATCCGGCCATGCAGGCGGCCAAGCTCGATCCGATTGAGGCATTGCGTTATGAGTGACGGCAAACGATCCGGACTGATTATGGAGAACCTGTTTATCGCCCTGGATGTGCTGCGCATGCACAAGCTGAGGAGCGGCCTGATCATCCTCGGTGTGGCGATCGGTGTGGCCTCGCTCATGGGCATGGTATCTATCCTGCTTGGCCTGAAGGAGAGCATCACCAGTCAGATCAGCAGCTCGGAACAGACTGTGTTGCAGGTCCAGAAGTTTGACTTCTTCGTCGGTGGCTTCGACGAGAAGATGCTCCACCGCAAGGAAATCACCGAAGATGACGCTGAGGCGATCCGCGCGCAATGCCCTTCGCTGCGCCATGTCGTGTTTGTCGTGCAGCCGAGCGGGCCGCCGCCCACGCTCCGGTACAAGGACGAGAAAAGCCGCATGGTGCAGGTGATCGGGACGCAGCCCTCGCTTCTCTATATCCAAAGCCTGGATCTGGAAGAAGGGAGGATGTTTACGGATGAGGAGGTCTTCCATAACGCCAAAGTGGTAGTCATCGGACACAGCCCCCGGCGCGACCTGTTTCCCAATGTCGACCCCATCGGCAAAAGGGTCAGGGTCAATAATGACGACTTCACCATCGTGGGAACGTTCGCCCAGCGCAAGACTCTGTTCGGCAGCATGGGCGAGAATTTTGCCATGATTCCCTATACGACCTATAAAGCCACGATGTGGAAGGAGAGGGATGGCCAGGCGGTGTTGGCCGCCGTGCGGGAGGGAGTGCCCGTCGAGACGGCGCGGGAAGAAATCATTCGCGTCATGCGCGTCCAGAGGCGGTTGAAAGCGAATCAGGAAAACGACTTTGCGGTGACTTCCTCCGAGGCGGCCCTCGAGTTCATTTCCAGGGTCACCGGACCCATTGCCGCGGTCCTGGCTGCGATATCATCCATCGCGCTTCTGGTCGGAGGGATCGGCGTCATGAACATGATGCTGGTCTCCGTGACCGAGCGCACCGGCGAGATCGGCATTCGCAAAGCGGTGGGAGCCCAACGCCAGCACATCATGTGGCAGTTCCTGATTGAGGCCGGTTGCCTGACCGGTCTTGGCGGTGTCGTCGGTGTCGCGGCGGGCCTTACCGCCGCCTACGGAGTCTCCCTTCTGACCGGGATGCCGTTCAGCCTGTCGCCGATCTACATCGTGATGGCGGTGGCCTTCTCCGTGGGGATCGGGATGTTCTTCGGCCTCTATCCCGCCCATCGGGCCTCGAAGCTGGATCCGATCAACGCCATCGGATATGCGAAATAGCCGTCCGCACTGATTTTTCAACGTGTGCATGGCGAATTGCTAACTCGCAACTTAAACCCAATTAAATCCAGGGTTTGTTATGATGCGTAGATGCGCGATCTCCTCATCCTTTTCGTCCATGTCATCGTCACACTCACCCGGCTCTTTGGGCCCGGCGGCATCCGTTCCGTGGTCGCCGAGTCCGTTCTCGTCAAACACCAACTGCTGATCCTCAATCGCTCCAGGCCTCGGTCACCCAATCTGCGGACCTCAGATCGCCTCGTCGCTGGTTTGTGTGCACTCCTCATTCGCCCAGCCCGTCTGATCCATTCGGCCATCGTACTGAAACCTTCGACTCTCTTGAGCCTCCGTCAGGCGCTGGAGTACCGTAAATATCGCCTGCTTTTCTCATTTAAGCGCCGGGGTAAGCCTGGACCCAAGGGACCCAGCGACGGACTGATTAAAGCCGTGGTCGAGATGAAGGATCGCAACCCGTCCTGGGGCTGTCCTCGCATCGCTCAGCAGATCGCCTTGGCTTTCGGAATCCAGATCAACAAGGACATGGTTCGTCGTATCCTTGCCGCTCACTACCGGCCGGATCCGAATCGTACCGGCCCCTCGTGGCTGACCTTCCTTGGGCACATGAAGGACAGCCTCTGGAGTATCGATTTGTTCAGGTGCGAATCGGCCACACTCCGGACCCATTGGGTCCTGGTCGTCATGGACCAATACACCCGCCGCATCGTCGGCTTCGCCGTCCATGCCGGAACGGTCAATGGCGCCGCTCTTTGCCGGAGGTTCAACGGCGCCATCGGACGGCAACTCCGGATGCCCAAATATCTCAGCTCCGACCATGATCCTGTCGAGGGTTATATCAGACACCCAGAGCGGCATGACCCCGCGGCACGGACCTTGGGGCATGACAGAGCATTAATCAACGACAGGTGGAAAAGCGGAACTCCCATCGTTCGCGGATGCCCCCCACCGTATCGATCCATAGAGCTTTCGTGTGCTCCTGGGACTTCAATCCATCGCTACATTTCAGAATCCTGATTCCCCAAAAACTGGGCTGTGGGACGTAGAAAATGATGCAGAATGAAAATTCGCCAGGAACAGGGTTTTGTGCATATAAATGTTGACTGAGCCAGGCTCCAATGATATTATCTGTAACAAAACCCCCTTACTTAGGGGGTTTTGTGAGGCACAATATCATGGATTACAACGTCCGAACCTTGTCGCCGCAGGAAAGCCGTGTCGTGCTTGCTCTCGCCGAACAAAAACGGCGGGAAGTGGGCCGGCAGGAGATTATCAGGCTGCTGGGTGCGAGCCCCAAGGCGGCGGACAACGTGATTGAGTCCCTGCGTCGAAAGGGCTGGCTGGAACGGGCGAGCTGGGGGAAATACATCGTCATCCCTCCCGAGGAGGGACCTGACGCACTGGGGGAAAGCAATCTGCTGGCGCTCGCCAGCCGTATCGCCGATCCCTACTATATAGGGTACGGCAGCGCAGCCGCATACTATGGCCTGACGACGCAGCATCGGCAGGTCATTTTTGTGGTTACGCCGGTGCGCGTGCGGGAACGGCGAGTGGGAGAGGGGAGGGTACGGATTGTCAATCCGACAGAGGGCAAGTTTTTCGGATTCGCTCCCGTCGATGTGTTCGGCTTCAAGGTGGTGATGTCCGACAGGGAGAAGACAGCCATCGACTGTATCGACCGCCCGGCACTTGCCGGGGGCATGGCTGAGGCTGCCTCGATTCTTGCGGCGGCAAGCCGGCGTCTGGAGTGGCCCAAAGCGCTGGAGTACCTGGAGCGGATCGATTCGAAGGCGCTGGTGCGCCGGTTCGGCTGGGTGATGGATCACGCAGGAGCCGGGATGCCTGCCGATATCCGTGAACGACTGCTCCAGTTGGCTTCCGGCGTCGCGCGGACCTGGATGGGGCCGAACCCCGCTATCGGGGTCAGCGATGCAATCGGCCATGACAGGACGTGGCATCTGTTTGTCAATGTCGCGCGCGGGGAGCTGCGCGAGAGCGCAGGACTCGGCCGGCGCAAAGTCGTAAAGAAGTACGCCTGACAATGCTCACTCAGCCGCAGGTGCGCCGTTACTCTACGCAATCAGGTTTTCGCGACATGATGATAGCGGAGAAGGAGATTGTGCTGACCTTTCTTCTTCAGCTTCTGGCGGAGCGCGGCATTCTGGACCGGCTTGCCTTCAAGGGTGGCACCTGCCTGCGGAAAATGTTCATTGGAAGCCAGGGACGGTTCTCAACCGATCTGGATTTCAGCGGGATTGAGGAACACGATCACGAAGATGTCATCCTCTCTATGATGCAGGCGTTTGAGCAGGAATTTCACGGGATCAGGTTTCGCATTCCGGATGATAGCTACTACGAGACGGTGGACAGCCTGTCGTGGGGCGTAAATCCAACCTATGAGCACGAATGGAACGCGTCGGGCAACAGCGAAATAAAGCTGCAGATCAGCCGGCGCGAGACGCCGACGCTGGCTTCGGAACGCAGGCCGCAATGCGAGCAGAGTTATTTCGGGCTGATGCCCTTCAAGCCGGCTGAAATCACCTGCCTTGCATTGCCCGAAATTCTGGCCGAAAAAATTCGCGCCTGTTATCAGCGCAACAAGGCGCGTGACATTTACGATCTCGGGATATACGCGGCGCGTCCTCTGAACCAGGCGCTTATACGCAGGCTCGTTGTGTTGAAGTTGTGGCAGGCGCGTGACACATTCGACCCTGAGCGCCTTATGAGGAAATTCGAGGAGGGCAGGGACTTCGACTGGGATGACCTGCGGGACCTGGTTCGGCGCACGGAAGTGATTGACCGCGAAAGAATTTGCGCTGATTGTGCCAGGGGATTCCGATTTTTATTGGAGATGACACCGGAAGAACAGGTACTGGCACATGACCCTCACCAACGCGAAAAGGCAGTGTGGGAGAGACTGGTGAAAGTTGGCTGAAAGAAAAGTATTCGGCGATGGTGCACGTCAGGCCAGGAAGATCAGCGAACCCGGCTGCACAATTTCTTCCCTGCTGCCCAGATAGCAGGCGCAGAGTCCACACCGCGGATGATCGAGGACCGGGAGTTTGTCGGGCGAGGTGATGAAGACAGACCCGCAGTGTTGATTACGCGGAGGTCTGATACGGCTACGCTGGACGCTATCAGGCGACGGTTCGATCCGATCCTCGTGATGGTTGATGACGCTCCTGCCGAAAGCAGGATCTCGATCGCTGAAATTCCGATGGTGATTATTCACGAATCGATTTTCGCTCCTGAATTTATGCGAAAGGGGGGCGAGTCGATGGTCCCGGTCTGCCTCCCCGATAGCCGCTTCGAACAGTTCTGTGCTGCCACAGAGCTGGACTGGATTGAGCCGGTGATGTTGCCGCCGCTGGAAAAAACCTGGCAGGACCTCGACAGTGCCTTTCAAGCCCTGATGGAACAGCTCGATGTTCGCCGGGACCGCGTGCTTGCCGATGTGTATCGCACCACCGCGCGCTTGCGGAACCTGCTTCTGAGCCTTCCGGTCAGCATCCGGTCCTATGAGCAGGGGCTGATGGCCGCAGTGCATCCAACCGTTGCTTTTGACTGGTCGATTGCGGAACGGATGAATGTTCTTGGTGCAAGGATCCCTGAAGTGGCCGCACTGGGCGATTGGGAAGAATGTATAATCCAGGAACTGGTTGCAGGATTTGGCCGCCTCGAGAAACTGTTGCGGGACTTCTCGCCGAAACACGAAAGCTTCATCGCGAGCATTAAACAGAGTCTGGCGTATCAGAAACCGGTAGCTATTATCGTAGCAAGCCCCACATTGGGAACGGCTCTTCGGTGGGCTCTGGAATTGCCTGAGCCCCGTGGACTCGGTACAACTGCTGACATTTCAATAATCACGCCCGCAGAGATCGGCGATTTGGGTGAGGGGTCCCGGTGCTTGATTCCGCAAGTGTTTGAGCCGCATGCGATTTTCGTGCCGTTGGCCCGAATGGCGCCGAGACGCATCACCTTTATCCTGCTTCCAAGTGAAATTCGGTTCGTGGGTGAGCATCTGGTCAGGTCGCGCCTCTTGTTCCCGGAGCACGTGGCGAATCGGACGATTCTTGCACCAGTATTTCAGCGACTGGAGCAACTTCCTTCACCGGAAGCGTTCATGCCTAGCCGTAAAACATCACTCTTTCCTGAAGCTGAATTCGAGGCGCTGAGGCGCATGTTCACTACCGGCAGCAGTGTGCTTGAACGCGGTACGGTGTTACTGGATGAAGCGGATAAGGGTGATATGGTGCAGACGGAGGTGTCGGCAAATTTTGTTCGGCTTGAGGGCGATTGCGCAGTGCTGCTCGAACCGTCAAACCGCGTCTCGCTTGTGGACGGCGACGGCGTGATACGCAAAGCCCATTGTGCTGACCTGCTGGCGGGTGACCGGCTGATCATTATCAACCCTGAGGCGAGGGAATCCATCGCACACCGCATCCTGAGAAGCAGAGGTCATGACGAATGGGAAGGGGATGCGCTTAAGGTGATTGGCAGCTGGAAACAGGAACTCCAATAGATAGTAATTTGCATTTTCCTGCCTGGAGCATGATAGCGCCGGTTGGTGGGAAAATCACCCGGGATTCTCCCGCCGGGCCGGTGATGCAGTGGCTTTCAGCGGGCCGCGATGAGCCAATCGGCGCCCAGGGTGAGGAGAAGCGTCCCCCGAGCTCGGGGGACGCTTCTCCTCACGCTTCTGCCGTCTTCAGCCGGGCACACCTTTCTCCTGGCCGCCCGGTTCTGTTCCAACACCTCTCTCAGAGAAATGTGTCGAACGCCTCAGTCGATGCCATCGAACAGCCGGCCGGCAGCCTCCCAGGCAAGAAAATCGGCATCCATTTCCAGGGTTACGGAAGCCCTGGGCGGCGGCGGTCGTGTTGGTGGATTCCAGAGCTTGAGGTGACGCAGGATCTTTTCGATGATGTCCGGGTCTTCGATGAAGCTGATGATGCGTAACCTGGCGCCGCATTTGGGGCAGGCGAGAGGATCCGCCGCCCAGACTTTGCGGATCAACCGAGCCCAGGCGCGCTTCGAGTGGCGGCGGAAGTCGTCCGGTTCCGGCTCCGGCCCGGAGACAGCAACGGAACTGATGCCGGCGGCTGATTGTGGTTGCCGGCGGCGCTGTCCCCGGGTCCTGTTGCTGTAGTAGCCGCAATACCTTACCACCTGCTGTCCCTTTTCCGGGATAAAGGCGGTCAGGGCGATCAGAGCATCCAAGGGGGAAAACTGTTCCGGGGCCGTTGCCGATGGGATCGAGCGGGAGGAAGGGCGCCGGTCATAGGTGACGATGCCGGCGTCGCGGTCGTAATGCAGGCGGGCAAGAGAAAACGCCGGGTGAACCATGCCACATTCCAGGTATTTGCGCATCACCTCGCCGATGACGGAGCGCCACGGGCCGTATTGTTGCCGGTAGCGGTCGTCGTAGACGCGCTCGAACTCTTCGTAATAGTCCTCGACCAAGGCATAGAGAGACGTGGCGCGCGGGTTGCGGGATTCATAAACTCCTGCAGGCGAGGTCTCCACGCCCTACATAACAGGCAGGGGCGGAAGTTGAGCGAGAAAATCCGAATTTCGGCGACGTTTGTGCGACCGGTACGGGGATGTCGCGACGGACTGGCGCCATGGTGGCGAGCTACGCCGCCGTGGAGGCAGGAAAGGCGAGCGGGCTGAAGCCCGGCGCCATCATCAAGAAACCGCTGCCGCCGATCTCTCCAATCCACCACGCCGCCGGCGACCATGACCCATGCCGGAGTGATCCTCGGCACCGCGGCCTACATGAGCCCCGAGCAGGCCAAAGGCAAACTTGTCGACAAGCGCACCGACATCGAAATACGGCGGTGAATACGCCATCGAAGCACCCCCATCCTGGGCCAGTGATTCGAGCCGGGGATGCCACTCAGGCCTGAGGATCTGGCGGAATTGTGAGGTAATGGCGCCTGTCCCAGAAACCTGTCACCGACAATCGATCACCAAATCGTGCGGACGTGCGGATAAAGGATCAGCTTTTCATCACCAGTGATCAGATGCAGATCATGGACCCGTGCGGTGGCGGCCAGGAGACGGTCCACAGGATCAGCATGGAACGGCTCCGGCAAGGAGTATGCCTCCTCGACGATGTCCAGGTTTATCGGCAAACATTCCCAGCCTGACATCTCAACATAATGTCGAAACCAGAGTTTCCAGTGCCTATCCAGCAAGACTCGTTTACGAGCTACAGCCCAGGCAATCTCGGCACAACTCATGGGGCAATAGAACGCTTCCGTTTCCGGGTCCTCGAGGGCGGAGCGAGCTTTCGCTGACAATTCATCGGGCACCGCGACGGCCCAGATAATCGCACAGGTGTCAAGCAGCACCTTCATCGCCTGCGCCTCGACGCATCCCACACATCAGCCGGGATCAACGGATCTGTAAGTTTGCCGCGAATCTTGACCGTACCTGCACCGGCGCCCAGCGGCCGGTTCACAGTCCTGCGATGCAGGGGCACTACCCGCGCGACAGGTATGTTGCGTTTGCGGATTTCGATTTCCTCGCCCTTTTCGACCAGGCTCAAATACTCGCTCAAGCGATTTTTTAATTCCGCTATGTTGGCTATCTTCATGGCTACATTCTAGACCTGCAATATAGCTATGTCAATAATTTCGCTGACAGGCAACGCAACTCACCGTTTCCTGTGTCTTTGCAAGTCGGCCGAGCAGAGATCCGCGAGGGCTATTACTTCGGCGAAATTTGGGTCAGGATCCTGATCGCAACGGGAAAAAAGTGGGCTCCCCACTTCCGACAGATGGCCGGCCCCGAAGTTCGTCACTCCCTGATCTTCCGCAGTTGCGATAGAAACAGCTCTCGGCTCCACAGTTCCAGGGAGGGATATTCCGATGCCCTGACGAAGCTTCGCACGTCCGCGCGGGCCGCCGCCCAGTCAACAGAATTGATCCTGTCCTCAAGGTGCGCAAGGCACCAGTGCCGATTGATCTGGATGTCCCGCTGCCGCCAGGGACCCTGCTGGGCCAGGGCCGAAGACAGAAACGCGTAGTTGACTCCGACGTTCTGGCTCGTGTACCACAAAAAATCGTACCAGTCTCTGCCCTTCGCATATTCCCTGCACAATAACGCGTGGAGCTTGCCGGCGAAAAGACTTGGCTTGTCCTGCACCGAGACGGAAGAGACGAAAGGGAAATCGATATATTTGATTTCCATCCCGCTGCCCGATGGAGGATTGGTGTCGACCTCGAGCTTGACCCGGATCTTCCGGACAGGTCCCGACCTGTCCACATACTTGAGTTGGAGGACCTTGCCCAGGGAGTCATCCTTGAGGAAGGCTTTTCTCACAGCCATCCCGGCCCCGGAACGATCGGCAATCTCCACATCATAGCCATAGGCCTTCAGTTCGTCAGCAACCGCCCCGAGGTGTGGCTGCAACTGAAAACCCCTGTTCGTCTCCTTGAGGATGAAATCCATATCCTCCGAGAATCGATTCAGGCCATAGATGATACGCAGACATGTGCCGCCCTGAAACAGGGCGTGTTTGGAGAAATCCGTCCTGCCGAGTGCGGCCAGGACCACTTCCTGCGTGATCTCCCTGATCGCGTGCTCCTCTTCAAGGTGCGATATGCAGTTGCAGGAATCCAGCCTGTCCTGAATCAGCTTAACGCTCATGAATTCAAATCCTTCCCGAGTCCTTCAAGAAAGTGCTTCACGCGAGAGCTGGAGTAATTGGTGGAAAGCGCTTCGAAGGAACTGCGGCTGGCCCGCTCTAATTCTTCCGGCTCGATGCGCAGGCTGCCGGTTGCCTGCTCGATCCCGGTCCAGTCTCTTTTTCGAACGTAGACGTAGTCCGCCAGAGCCTTCAAAGGCGTGGCCATCAGGAACACATTCCCGGATGCATCCATGAGCCGGTCGACTTCGACGTAGAACACCTCCTGGGGGACCCGATCATAGCTGAAGATACCCAGCGGAGTCTGGAACTCCTTCGACTTCTTGAAGGATGCACAGGTGACGGCGTGAACGGCTTCCGGAATCCAGCCGTGCCAACTCAAGGCCGATTCCAGACTGACGTACGAGGGGCCGTAGACGTGTTGCGCCAATGCATAGAAGTTCATGCTCTTCTTCTGGTACTTCGGGGCAAGGCAGTACAGTCCCCGTCGGATACGAATAATCTCGCCGCTGGCAAGGGCACGTTTCACAAGGGCGTATCGCCGATCCTCGCTTCCCGGAAACAGGGTGGCCAGATCCTGGACGGTAAACTGGCTCCAGGGCAGCAGTTCGAATACTCGTTCCAACACCTTGTTCATTCCGTCGCCACCAATCTCCAATAGCTGTCATAATATGACAGTATCTGGAACAACATGCCATGTTTTGGCTCGCACGGCAAGAGTTTTGATGAAAACTGTCGATCGATGACAGTATTCGGAGGATATGCGTGGCGTTTCTACCGCCCGCGGGCCGACGCATGATGCGCTCGCCCTATGCATAAGAAAGGGCTGGTCACCCACTATCTCCTTTTCTTCATGGAGCTTACGACGCGGCGAGTGCATTTTGCAGGTCTCACCGTGGGGCACGGCCATCCATGGTGCCTCTGGGGCCAACTGGGCCCGAGTACTGGCGCGTGATACGATCGTGTGGCATCCTGCACGTCCATGAACATGATCAGAGCGTTGAACTACCTCCTGACTGTCTCGTTTGTTCTGCTCCTGGATATCGTTCGATTTCTGTCAAATGGCTGAACGAAACATAACTTGGGGCGAAGAACGCATCGCCGCTGAGCTTCTCTAGATTCTGCGTTCGCGTGTCGCGGCGTGCGGTGAGGCGATATACACGGCTTCACAGTGCCGGCGGATTGGCGTAATATCGAAATTTCCGGGAGAGGCTCATGAACTGGAAGCGCATTCTCATCGAAGCCGCCATCCTGATCGCAGGCGCGGTGGTCGTCGCGGCCGCGACCAACCCGTTTCGCAGCCAGTCGCACAAGCTCTCCTGGATTGCAGCGTATCATGCCGCCGGTGCCCAGTCCCCGCAGCCTGCGAGCGCCGGGTCATCAACGGATGCTGCAGCGGAAAACCCGGGCCTGCTGGCGTTGGCTCCGCGAAAAGACCCGACGCTGCTGTATCTCGACATTTCCAGTGAGATTGCCAAGCGTTTGCACGATGCCGGCGCGCTCTTCATCGATGCCCGCCGTGGGACTGTCTTCGAGGAAGGGCATATCGAGCACGCACGGAACATTCCGGTCTGGGAGCATGACGCCGAAGAAAGGGTCGCTTCCCTCCATGCCGCGGGCTTCAGGCCCGACCATGTCATGATCGTCTATTGTTCGGGGGGCAGCTGTGAAGACGGGCCCCGGCTGGCCGAGATGCTTGCCTTTGCCGGCTTCCTGAACGTCTATGTTTACCGGGATGGTTACCCGGCCTGGTTGTCCAAGGGATGGCCAATCGCGCGAGGGAAGCTTCCGTGAGGCGATTTTTTACCAGCATCTGGATGTCGCGCCTGGCCGGATTCCTGTTGGGGTTGATTTTCATATACTCGTCCTGGCCAAAGATCGCCGACCCCCCAGGCTTCGCGGAGATGGTCTGGAACTACCGGATTCTGCCCGCTGGGCTCGTGAATCCCGTTGCCATGATACTTCCGTGGCTGGAACTGCTCGCCGGCCTGGCCCTTGTGTCCGGCCTGCTGCGCAAGGGCGCGGCGCTCATAGCGGCCGGGATGCTGATCGTTTTTATTACTGCCCTGGCCTTCGACCTGGCACGCGGAGTTGCCGTCGACTGTGGCTGTTTTTCCGTGGCGGCGCAGGCCAAGACCCAGGCTGAGCTGTTCATGGACATGAAGATTGATCTGTTGCGGGATACGCTTTTGCTGGGCGTAGCCGGATTGGTGCTGTTTTCGCGCGGATCGGTCCGCGGATCAGGATCAGCAGGGTGATTTGTCCCGGGGAACGTTTATTTTGCAGGGGAGCAGCTTCTCATGCGCCCGTGTCGCACCCGGTGACGCATGAAAATCTTTTGGCTTTGTGACTTTCCGTCTTGGCGTCATTGCGTTGATTTTTTTAACGCAATGACGCAAGGGCGCGAGGGCGCAAAGAGATATTTTCGGAGCACATAGAAGTATGCAATCGACGGGCATGCGGCTTGGTTTGCACCTCGGGTTTCTGGCGCTCCCCCCGCCTCTCCACGTTCGTCTTGCTCAGGAGGCCGACAGCCTCGGGTATCATTCCCTTTGGACCGCGGAAGCCTGGGGAACCGACTCCCTGACCGCGCTTACCTGGCTGGCGGCCAAAACCGAAAAAATCCGTGTCGGCACGGCGGTCATGCAGATGCCGTCCCGTACCCCGGCGAATGCCGCCATGGCGGCCGCCACACTCGATCTGATGACGCGCGGGCGAGTGCTCCTCGGCCTTGGAGTCTCGGGGCCGCAGGTGGTGGAGGGATGGCACGGGGTGCCCTTCGGGAAGCCCCTCGGCCGGGCACGGGAATATGTCAGCATCGTCCGCCGGATTCTGGCCCACGAACAACCGCTGGAACATCACGGAGCCCATTACGACATTCCGCTGAAAGGCGGAACCGGCCTGGGCAAGCCGCTGCGGTTGATGTTCCGCCCGTTCCGCGCCGACATCCCGATCTATCTGGCCGCCATCGGCCCCAGGAACGTGGCGCTGGCGGCGGAGATCGCCGACGGCTGGCTCCCCGTCCTCTTTTCCCCCGAACGCGCGGCCATGTTCCATGCCGCGCTGGAGGAGGGTTTTGCGCGCGCGGGTCCGGGGAAAGACAGGGGGGCTTTCGATATCGCCGCGATGGTCGAAGTCCGCCTGGGTGACAATCTCGCTGCCTGCCGCGATGCGGTGCGGCCAACCCTGGCACTCTATATCGGGGGGATGGGGGCGAGAGGGAAAAACTTTTACTTCGACCTGGCCTGCCGCTACGGATATGAGGAGGCGGCGATCGCGATCCAGAATGCGTTCCTGGATGGGCGGCGCATGCAAGCGGAAGCCGCCGTCCCGGATGCTCTCATTGATGAGCTGGCATTGTGCGGCCCCAGGGAGCGGATCGCGGAGCGCCTCGATGCCTGGCGTCGCGCAGGCGTAACCACACTGATCTGTATTACCACGGATGTGCGCACGGTGCGCACCATGGCCGAACTGGCGGGCTCTTAGTCAAGATAATTCATGAACCTCCTGCGCCGCCGAATGAAAAGCAACTGTTTAGCCGATGCTGAACAGCAGAACGCAAAGACGCAAGGACGCAAAGAGATTCCTTTCGGTTCGCGGGCGTGGGTGGCCTTCGGCCGCCCACGCCTTTTGCTCCGTGTCGATCTTTGCGTCCTTGCGTCTTTGCGTTTTGCTTCTTCATCCATTTGATTTGGCTAAACAATTACAATGAAAAGAGCGCTGCACACGGATCCGCGTTCATCCGTGTCCCGAGATGTCTTATAATCTCATCTTCATGAATATTTCGGGTCAGGTTCCGGAGACGACTGCAATGAATCCGTCGAGGGCTGAAGCCGGGAAGCCGGCCAGGCTGCTGCTGGTGGAAGCCAACAACATGGGCAAGTGGGTCGGGGGGACAATGCCCGTCGAAGTGCACATCCCTCCGGTTGGATTGATGTACCTTGCCGCCTCGGCGCGCCAGGCATTCCCAGGACTCGAGGTTCGTATCGTCGAGTCATCTTTGCACTGCCGAACCGACGAGGAATACATCGACATCATCCGCACCCATTCTCCTGACCTCGTCGGGATCCGCTCGATCACCTTCTTTCTTGAAGAGCTGCAACGAATCGCCGCCCTCACTCGGGCTCACACCCCCGCCTCCATAGTTGCCGGCGGCCCGATTGTCGGCGCATATCGCGCCGATCTGTTCCGCGAAGTGCCGGAATTGGATCTGGCGGTGAAGGGAGAAGGGGAAGAGACACTGAACAGGATCCTCTCGGGCGCCCCACCCGAAGACATCAAGGGCCTGCTTTATCGTGGAGCAGACGGCGTGATCGAAAACGGCGATGCGCCAATGATTCCCGATCTCGGCCGACTCCCATATCCCGCCTACGACCTGATCGACCTCGATCTTTACCGGCGCCAGCTCAGTTATGGCTATAACCATCGCCGCCAGGGGATTCTGCTCACCAGCAGAGGGTGCGCTTACGATTGCAGCTTTTGTTTCAACCAGTGGGACGGGTTGCGGCTGCGCAGTGCCGAGGATGTCTTTTCCGAAATCAAGTACCTGCACGACACGTTTGAGATCCGCGACTTCTACATTATCGATGATATTTTCAACGTCAACCTCAAACGGGCTTTGACCCTCTTTGGGATGATCCGGTCGGGAGGCCTCAGGATCAGGCTCTATTTCTCCAACGGCCTGCGCACGGATCTGGTCACGGAAGAATTTGTGGATCGGGCGATCGAAGCGGGCGCCATCTGGTTCACCTATGCGATCGAATCCGCGTGTGAGGAGATTCAGAGACTGATCAAAAAGAAGGTGGATCTGGAACATGCCCGCAAGATTATCGCCTATACCCAGCGCCGGGGCGTGGTCGTGAATATTTCGACCATGTTCGGGTTTCCGACCGAGACCCGCGAACAGGCTCGGCAGACGCTCGACTGGCTGGGGACTCTCCCCATGCCCTCGCTGCTCCCGTTCCACTTTTGCCTGCGGTGCTTCCCCGGATGCGAGATTTCGCAACAAGCCCTGGAAGCGGGTTGGGAGCCGCAGCGCATCGAAATGGGCAGCCGCTTTTCCTACAACGACATGCCGCTCGGGACGCCTTCCCTGCCCAAGATTGAAATGAACAGGATATTTCTGGAATATCACTCCCGATTTGGTCTGGCCAATGCCGGCGCGGTCACGACTGCGGTCGATACCCTCAAGGCTTCAGGATACGCCGACGAAGAGATAGTTCATATGTATTCCGTGTTGAAGCGCAAGCGGATCGAATCGGTGGATGAACTACTGACCCGCATTGCTCCGCGGATTTCGTAGCCGGGCAGCGCAGAGAGGCATGGATATGGCGCGGCAATCAGGGCCGGTTCAAAAGGGGATATCCCCATTTTCCACTCGGCCGGCATCAAGTCTCAGAATCAAGGGACAACTCCGAATGTCCCCCTTATGGCTTGGCTGAAATCCAGGCGCAAGACCGACCGCAACGCGGCGGATATGGCCTGCCCCGGGATTTTCCTGGCTGATCCGGATGTCGACCATCCCGACGGAATCCCGGTCATGGCCGGCTGGCCGCGATCGGTCGGGCGGTTTCCCTAGGGTCAATCTCAGGCGTTCCAGAGAAGTCCAGCTTTTGTCTGATGATGGATGAACGGCTGTCCTCATGCGGATCCGTATCGGTTCCAAAAACGGGGTGATAGGTTGCCCCGCCGGTGCGGCCTCTCATAAACACCTTGAAATTGTTGAGATTCAGGAAATGTCTCATCTGAAGCTTGTATCTGCCCTCCAAACCAAGAAAGAGTTCCAGAAGGCGCTCGTTTGCCCAGATGATGTATCGAAGTCCGAAGACCCAGAGATAGGTGTAACCCTTGAAATAATGCCAATCCCCCTTGGTCGGATGCCACATGCCGATCACTTCACGCCGGATCTTCCACCGGACATAATTGAGTTTCTCGGCGGAGAGAAAATCGGTGCGGACGTTGCTGAAATAACCGTCATACCAACGGAAGTCCAGGAAATTGCGC
This sequence comes from Terriglobia bacterium, assembly GCA_963824985.1. Classification (GTDB taxonomy): domain Bacteria; phylum Acidobacteriota; class UBA6911; order UBA6911; family UBA6911; genus JAFNAG01. The sequence goes on along the minus strand of CAWGRQ010000001.1, from coordinate 105,675 downwards.
ACCCGCTTTTCCTTGAGCATGTCCTCGCGTAAGGGCGTTTTGGGATAGGGGGTCAATACCTGATCCATGACGCTGGTAATGCCCAAATCCTTTACGAACTGGTAGTTCTGCCGGATGCTGTCCTCGTCATCGTGCGGGAGACCATTGATGAGGCCCGCGATCACGACAATGTTCTCCTTCTGCAGCGCCTCCACCCCCTTACGGATCAATTCGAGGGTGTTGGGTTTTTTAAGCATGCGCAGGTTTTTTGCCGCAGCATTCTCGATGCCGAGAAAGATCGAAACGAAACCGGCCTGGACCATCTTCTTGGCCACCTTCGGGCGCTGCGCGAACCCGATCGGGCTGGCCTGGGTCGTGAAAAGCAGGTTTTTCAGTTTAAGGCTGATGACCCCGTCACACAGGGCCTCGAACCTCTCCATATCCAGCGTGATGTTATCGTCGGTACAGAAAATATGACGGGCGCCGCGCCCATAGGCATCTTCTATGTCCGCGAGCACCCGGTCCAGAGGGAAGACTCTGAATGACCGGCCGTACATTTCCTTGATGCTGCAAAAATTGCATAAATGCAGGCAGCCTCTGGAGGTCTCAATGACATCCGCCTGCCGGAAATACATGTGGAATCCGTCGAGAACGCGTTTATCGCGAGCCGGGATCCTGATCCGGGTCAGGTCTTCAAGGGGGCGGGGCGGGTTATGGTAAAACTTGCCGGCGTCTTTATAAGAGAGACCGGATATCTTTTCCATTCCCTTGCCCTTGGATTCGAGGGCATCAAGCAGTTCGCCGAAGCTGAAATCGCCCTCGCCGCGCATCAGGAAATCCCAATATTCCCGATCCGCGCCGTCGGCGATCTGCTCGCAAAAAAGGGTTGCGTGGTAGCCGCCAAGGATCGTGAGAATCTTCGGGTTAGCCTGTTTGGTGAGGTATGCGAACCGAAGTGCGGTATCGTACTGGAACGTCATTGCCGTAAAACCGACAATGTCGGGTTTGAGTTCCTCCAGGAGTTTCTTGAATCTGGGGACGGAATGTTTGCGCCACACAATTGTGTCGGCCACCCGGACATCATGATTGTCGATCTGGGCGGCGATGGTAGCCAGCGCGATGCTGGGCGGCTCCCACTGCCGTCTAGGTACCCAGGGCGATGTCGCCGGGCTTTGCACCAGCAATGCTCGCATTTGCTTTATTCGCCTCCGCTTCCTGCGCTGTGCGGGTTCTCAACCATTCCTTTACCAAGATGAAATAAAAACATGCCCTCGAGGACGGTTGACCAGTAACTCCACGTGTGGGCGCCTGGTCCTGTCGACCATTCGTGGGGAATGCCAAGTTGCTGGAATTTTCTGTGCAACTCCACCATTATGCCGTAGAAGGAGTCATCAGTTCCACAGGCTAGAAATAACCTGGGGACAGGGCCCGGTATGACAATGGTCTGCTTGCCCCGTCCCAGGGCATCCACCTCTCCAGGCGGGGGCGGACTGGCCGGCCAAAATGTCCATTCTTCATCGAAAAAAGTGCTGATGGCGCTCACGCTTCCGAACCGCCCGCTGTACCTGCGACCCACGTCGAGAGACAGATAGCCTCCGAAAGAAAAGCCACCGATGCCCCACTTGTCGCGGGAAAAGGGAATGTTGTATTTCGACGAGACCGTCCGGGCCACCTCTTCGGCAACCAGAATCAAATATTGAGGGAACGGGTAGGAATTGGCATTCCTGCGGAAATAATCGGGAAAGCGGACATCAGGCAGGACTAAAACCGCGGGCTGGACCTTCCCTCGGAGAGCAGTCTCGAATACACCTGATCGATCTTGAGCGCCGCAAGCATGGACTCGGGCCGATCCGCCCATCCATGGTTCAGAATCCACACACGATCAAGAGCCTTTTCACTCTTCGGTACCAGCGCCAGGAAGAACCACGGATCTTTCATCTCGCGGGAATAGAAGCGAATCCGATCGATCCTCAGGATCGCCTGGTCTTCCAAAACGACCTGTTCGACCTGATCCTGACCGAGCGGAGCGATTTCCCATGCCTCCTTTTTCTCAGAGCGGCACCCCGACACCTGAAGGCCGCACCAGATGACAGGTATCGCGCCCATAACCGTAGCAATAATGCGGAGTTTGCTAAATATCGCCATTGTCCTGATTCTCGATTGAAATAATGCGCAGTCTATCGTAGTCACATAGGAAACACAAGACGGCGGCGCTCCACGTACGCAGGAGACAGGTTGCCCATTTCCCGAATGCCAAGAGCTTTTTGCCGGGATTCACTCCTTTGGGGGAATCGGTCCTTGACGAGCGGCGATAGGCTCATATAGATTGCCTGCGCCTTTAGCCTCCAGGAAAAACCATGAGAGTTTTGCTTGTAAAACCCCGCCCGGAAGCCGTTCAGTTCGGCCTGGCGCCTTTCTTCCAGACCGAACCGCTGGGGCTTGAATATATCGCCAGCGCACTCGAGCACCAGGGGCATTCGGTGAGCATGGTCGACCTGCGCTTTCTCCGCAGGCGCACGGCAGATCTGCTCAAGGAAATCCGCCCGGATCTGGTGGGGATCGCCTGCCTGCACATTCTGGATGCATCGGCAACCCTGCGTCTGGCCGACGAGGTTAAGGCATTCCGCAAAGATATATTTGTCCTGGCCGGCGGGCACGCTGCATCCGCATATCCGGAAGCCCTCCAGCACAGCTCTTCCATAGACGCCATCGGCATCGGCGAGGGGGAAGTTCTGGTCAGCGCTCTCTGCGATGCTCTGGAGTCGCGGAGTTCACTGGAAGCGATCCCCTCTCTGATGCTGAGAGTCTGATGGGGGCGGCTTTCGAACCACGGCTGCGGAGGCGGGATTTCTGGATCTGGGGCAGGTCAGGATCCCGGATCGGCGCAAGGTTTCCCGATTTCAGAAGCACTATTGCTGCCTCAATTACACGCCCGTTTGGTCGCTGGAGACCACAAGGGGATGTCCTCACCGGTGCAAGTTCTGTTCGGTGTGGCAGTTTTACAAGGGATCGTGCCGATTCCATTCTCCGGGGGCGGTGCGCGCGGACTTCGAGGCTACTGGTTCCAACCTGTTCGTAATCGACGACATTTTTTGGGCGGAAAGGGCGCACAGCGAGGAACTGGCCAGGGCGCTGCTGGGCTCTTCGGAACGGAAAAGCTGGATCCTGGCGCAATCCCGAGCCGATCTGGTAGCGCGCAATCCGGAACTGCTGGAGCAATGGCGCCCGCTGGCAAAAAATTTCGACATCTTTTTCGGCTTCGAATCTCCGATAGAAACCCGTCTACAAACGCTCAACAAGGGATCGGATGTTGCGGAGACCGTTCAGGCCATCAAAACCGCCCGATCTCTGGGCTATGGTGTCACAGGAAACTTCATCATTGATCCGGACTTTGCCGAATCGGATTTTGCCCGGCTGTGGCAATTCCTGGATGAGAATCAGCTCCACCGGGTTGGATTCACGATTCTCACCCCGTTGCCGGGCACCTATTATTTCGAGCAGATGAAAAGCCGGCTCGCAGTCCTCGATTGGAACCAGTACGATCTGCACCATCTCCTGTGGCCTTCGCGGCTGCCGGTCGAGCGGTTTTTCGAGCTTTACTGCGAGACGTGGAGGCGCAGCGTTTTGAATCTTGCCGGCAGGAAGAAGTGGTGGCACTGGTTCCGGGGTGTCTCTCCCCTTCAGGCTCCTCGTCTGGTTCGCATCCTCTGGCGCACGCAAAAGATGATGAACCCGAAGGCCTATCTCGGGGAAACAAAGATCCCATCGGGCGTGAGTGCCGCACGGGGTGATTGCGCTGATCATTTCGAGTGATTTCTCCCCGGCCGGAGTGATATCGTACCTGAAACAGCAGGCGAATGATGGCAATCTCCTCTCAGCCGATGTCATCCACAGGACTCCCATCGACCACCTCAAGAAAAGCACGGGCATGAATATAGAGTCGGCCACGCCGGATGCCGCTCACAAACGTGTCCGATTGCCTGACTCTCCGGCGTCAGGAAGCAGACGCCGATCCTGGAGATTTGCCTGATGCGCTGGTACGAGCACGATTATCACACCCCATTCGCTCTCCGTTTTGTGTTTCTCACCATCCCCAGAATCCCGAAGTTCTTCCATCCCGCAATTGCGACCGTCACCGCCCTCATCTTCTTTTTCCTGCTCGGCAGCGAGCGCAGGGCCGTTATCGACAACCTTCGACATATCTCCGGGATCATGAAGAGGCGCCCGTGGTGGACCGCTTATCGGGTTTTCTATTCGTTTTGCGATTTAATGGTTTCCTATTGCTTTGTGCCCCGAGCCACGGATCCGCAGCTCCTGGCCATGCTCCTTCGGCCCGACAGGGGTGCGGATAAGATTGATGCGTGTCTCAGCCTGGGCAAAGGCCTGATCGTCTGGACCGCGCACCTGGGAAACTGGGAGTTCGCCTCGCGCCTCCTGGAATTGCACGGCGTCAAGGTGAATGTCGCAAGGGTTGTCGAACGGGATAAGCCCGCCGAGGCGGCACTCAGAGATCTGATGAGCAATGAGCGCCTGAACATTGTGGCTTTAAACGAAGATCCACTGGCTTCCGTTCGGCTGTTGCACGCGCTGCGAGGAAACGAAATTGTCGCCATCCAGGGTGACCGCATGTACCATGCGCACTCGGTCCAGGTGCAGTTTTTCGGGGTGAAAATGAAATTTCCCCTGGGGCCGTTTTTCCTGGCATACTGCAGCGGCGCCCCCATCCTCCCGGGTTTTGTCGTGAGGGAGAAGTGGCTGCGTTACCGCGTGATCATGGGGGAGCCGATCCGGATCTCCCAGACCGGAGATCGGGATCGGAACCTGCAGGCTGCCGCGCAGCAGGCCGTGGCGTTCCTGGAAAATAGCGTGCGCATCTATAATTATCAGTGGTTGAATTTTTATGATGTCTGGGCAACGCAAGCGGGCGATAACGGAATCCAGGTAATGAATCATGGACCGGAACGTCCGCAACCGAGCAATGACTGAGAACATGGATCTGGCCGCAATTACAGGAATCGGGGTAATCAGTCCGCTCGGGAGCAACCTCGAGAGCTTCGAGAGCGGACTGCTGGCAGCACGCAGCCGCCTGGCCCCCTTGCATAATTTCGAAATCGACCTGACTCCGGCCCCCTATGTCTCCGAAATCCTGGAATTGCCGGAGATCGAAATCCGTCCGGGATTCCGTCCCTCGCGGACGGACCAGCTTGCCATTCTGGCCGCGCGCCAGGCGGTTGCCCATGCGAACCTCGCGAAGTCCGATTATGCCCGTGGTGGAGTGTGTGTGGCGACGACCGTGGGTGGCCTTCCGGTCGTGGCCCCTGTCGTCGCCACGGATCCTCGCGGGTATGTCCGGGGCGGAGTCTTTGCGGCATTGACCTCGTACCAGCACGGTCACGTTGCCGATGCGGTCGGTTCGTACCTGGAACTTGCAGGACCCCGCCTGGGGGTCAGCGTCGCATGCGCGTCAGGATCCATGGCGATCGCATTGGCGGCAAGGATGGTTCTGGACGGATCGGCGCCGTTCATGATTGCCGGTGGGAGTGAGGCGCTTTGCCCGTTTACGGTAAGCGGATTCCATTCCCTGCAGGCTCTGGATCCGCAACCATGCCGGCCGTTCGATGTTAACCGCAACGGGCTGAACCTCGGCGAAGGGGCTGCCATGCTCGTCCTGGAGCCATACCGGAGCGCGAGGGATCGGGGCGCCAGGATACTCGCACTCCTGCGTGGCTGGGGAATGACGAATGATGCCTTCCACCCCACCGCCCCCCATGAAGAAGGCCGCGGTCTGGCGGAGAGCATCGCGCTGGCGATGAAAATGGCCGGGGTCGGGCCGGAGCACGTCGGCTATGTCAACGCCCACGGCACCGGCACCCCACTCAACGATATCGCAGAAACGAAAGCCTACGAAACGGCGTTCCGCGAACGTCGCCATCCGATACCGGTTTCGTCAACCAAATCCTATGTCGGTCACAACCTGGCGGCAGCCGGGGCACTGGAAGCCGCGGTCACGATCCTGGGCTTGCGCTCCGGCGTGCTGTATCCGACATTGCGCCTTGCCGACCCGATTCCGAGTCCGGCGATCGACTGGGTCATGGGTGCGCCGCGCCGTCAGGAATTATCACTCGCGATCTCCGCCTCTGCCGGGTTTGGCGGCAGCAACACCAGCCTTTTGTTTGGACTGGAACCATGAGCTCTGTGAACTCCTGGAATGCCCATATCACGGGTTTGGGCTCGGTCAGCCCCCTGGGACTTTGCCGTGGCCTGATCGGCGCCCGGGCAACCAAACCACGCATGTATTTTGAAGACCCCGTCCGCGGCGGGCGCAGGGCATTCATGGTCGAACCATTTCGGCCCGGCGATGTCGTTCCCGGGCTGAAAACCAGGAGACTTGACCGGCTATCCGTCTGGAGTCTGGTCGCGGCACACCTGGCACTTCAGGATGCCCGGATCGATCTCGAGAAGGAAGACCGGTCGCGCTTTGCCGTCGTGTTCGGCACAGGATATGGCTGCATCGAACTCACGGAAGCGTATTTCAAGAGCGTGGCCGGTTTTGGATATGCCAAAGCCGATCCGATCGTTTTCCCTGAGACCCTGGACAATTCGCCCGCCAGCCATGTTGCCCGGGTCCTTGGATTGCGCGGGCCCAATATTACCCTGAGCTGCAGAGGAGTTTCGGGTGAATCCGCACTGATCCAGGGAGCTTCACTCCTGCGCGATGGCGAAGCGGATCGTGTTCTGGTGCTCGCCGGCGACACTCTGAGCCGCCCTCTCTATGAGTGGTTTGATGCCGCCCGGGTTCTCTCCGACGCCTGTTATGCCGATCGCCCGGAACCGGCTTCACCCTTGGCCCGGGGCACTGGATTCGTGCCCGGGGAAGGTCTTGCCGCCATCGTTATTGAATCGGATTCTGGGTGCTCGGATCGGGGGGTGCAGGCCTATTGCAGCCTGAAATCCGGGTGCATGGGGAGTAACCCAAGGATCGCGCCCTCTGCCTGGGGGGAATGCCCCGACCTCACGGCGGAATTGATCCGGTCAGCCCTGGGTGACGCCACGCCGGCTGATGTGAGAATTGTGGTCGGGGCTGCCAACGGATCCTCCCGTCTCGATTTGCAGGAAGCCGAAGCCATCCGGCGGGTCTTCGGCCCGATGGGAGGCGCCACGTTCGTCGCTCCCAAGGCACTGATCGGTGAGTTTGACGGCAATGCGGTGCTCAGGCTTATCGTGTCGCTGCCGGAGGCCGGAAGCAATGCGCGCCGGGTGGAATTCAAAGGCGGGCGGGGTGAGGGGCGCCTGCTGACTTTGTTGGGTGCTTCGGCCGGGGGGGGGCGAGCCGCCCTCTGCTTTGCTTTGCCTGACGCGCAGCGCTCATGACACAACCGTGAAATACGCTTTCCATTGTCCACGCGAATTGTCTGACGGTCATCTATGAATATTCGAATCGCATCCATGGCATACGCATTACCACCCGATAGGGTCGATGTCCGGACGGTTATGCTCGAAGAAGAGGCCAGGGTTAAAGCGGCGCTGGCGCCCTTGAGCCCCAAGATGAAAAAGAAGACCCTCGAAGGTCTGGGATTGAAGTGGGTAAGAGTGTGCAGGGACCGTCAGCCTTATGACTTGGCCAGGGAAGCAGCCACCCGGGCGCTCGAACAAGCCCGGATTGTGGGGCGCGATGTGGACCTGGTCATAGATTTTGTTACGCTCCCTGGGAAGGATGGCCAGTACCTCTCCTTCGCTCAGAAACTCAGTGTGGATCTGGGTGCAGAATCATCGCTCAATCTCAGTTATCGTGTCGGAGGGTGCGGAGGCCTCCATCTGGCTTTCAAGAATGCACTGGCGCTCATGCAGGCCGATGACAGTTTGCGGACCGCTCTCCTGGTCACTGCCGACAGTCCTCCCGAAGGCAGCCGGTCACTGCTTCCGATCACAATCCAGGGGGATGCCGGGAGCGCCGTGGTATTAACCAGAGGTGATGGGCCTGGACCCGTCATTAAGGGTACCGAGGTGATGACGCTCAGTCACCTCTACGACACGATCACCATTGCGCGCAGCCACGACGGAATGGACAGCATGGCGATTCATGTCGATCCGGTGCGCATTGAGAACGAGTTGATGCCGATTTATTATTTGAATTTTTTCCGGCTTATCGGCAGGCTGCTGGACCGGTTTTCCCTGCGGCTGAGCGACATCGACCACATAGTCTATTCGAACATCAGCGGCACCGACCGGAGTGGTTTTGTAAAGTCGTTGGGCTTGCCTGACGAAAAAGTCCTTTCAACGGGAATGGCGCAATTCGGACATACCTTTGCCAGCGACCTGGTGATCAACTACGCCGAGTTTTTCCGTGATCGGACTCTTCAGCCGGGGCAGTGGGTGATGTTTGCCTCTGCCGGAATCGGCTTCACCTGGGGGGTAACCCTTGCACGCGCATGAAGATTCGCCACTGCTGCATTCCTTCCTGGTCGCATCCGCAAGGCGCCATGGCGGCACCATCGCCATCGACGAAGACGGACGGCTCACTCCGTTTGATCAGTTGTTGGAGCAGGCCCTCGCCTTCGCGGCGACGCTGCAGGCGCATGGACTCGTCCAGGGCGATCGGGTGGCACTTATCTTGCCGAAGTCGACCGAGGCGATCATCTCCCTGTTTGGCATTCTGATTGCCGGCGGAATCTATGTTCCTATAGAGCCGAGGTGGCCCGCGGAACGGATCGAAGACAACCTTGCCGATTGCACCCCGCGTTTCGTTGTGACCCCGGGGGACCCGAAAGTGGCGCAGCGGATACCTTCCCTGTCCCGCGTTCCCGGCTTAACCTCAAACTCGCCGTCAGTTTGTGATTTGAAGGCGGGGAAGCTCTTTTCCTGGGCGGAGGCGATCGGGGGCATCGAGGTAGCGGTGCGGGAAACCAGCGTCCGGCCCGAAGATCCGGCCTTGATTCTGTTTACTTCGGGTTCGACCGGACGTCCGAAGGGGGTTACGCTCTCACACCGGGCGGTGGCCGCGTTTGTAAGCTGGTCAGCCCGGGAATTCAACATTGAGGGGAATGATCGACTCGGCTGCCCTTCCTCTTTGAATTTCGATCTTTCCACGTTTGACATCTTCAACATGGCGCTCTGCGGAGCCGCCTGCGTGATCATTCCCGAGCAGATCGTCCTGCTTCCGAGATTTCTCGCCCAATTCATGGCTCATCAGCGCATCAGCGCCTGGTACTCCGTCCCCTCCCTCCTGACAAGCCTGCTGGCTGAGAGGAGCTTTACGCATGGACATTTTCCGGATCTGCGGTTGGCTCTCTTCGCCGGAGAAGTTCTTGCCGGGCAAGACGTTTCAAGATTACGCTCCATTGTCCCTCATGCGGCAATCTACAATCTCTACGGCCCGACGGAAACCAACGTGGTCACCTCTTATCGCATCCCGGACGATTTTGCCGCGGCCGATCCCATACCCATCGGTCATGCCTGTGCTTATGCCGAACTCATGCTGGATGCGGCCGGCCAGGAACCAAACCACGGTGAGACTTCCGGGGATCTCCTGGTCGCCGGCGAATCACTGATGCTCGGGTACTGGAAGCGCGCTCGGGAAACGGAACAGGCCTTTGTGACCGATACCCGGGAGGGAACATCCGGCAAGCGATTTTATCGGACCGGCGATCGGGTAAAACTGATACTCGATACTGGACAGTACATATTCGTCGGCCGGAAGGACCGGCAGGTGAAACGCCGGGGATACCGGATCGAACTGGGCGAGATAGAAACCGCGCTGCGGCGGCATCCTGCTATCCTGGAGGCAGCCGTAATTTCGAGCCAGAGTAGGCTCGCGACAACAAGCATCACGGCCTTTGTTTGTGCGGATCCTCAGACACCCGTTACCCCAGTGGAAATCAGAACCCATTGCGCTCACTGCCTCCCCGCGTATATGATGCCCGATCAAATCACCTTCCTGCCCATCATGCCAAGAAGCAGTCGCGGGAAGGTTGATTATGCCGCCTTGGCTACGATTTTGTAGAGGAGAGCAGAAGTGGAAATCAAAGGCGCACTGCGGCAGTATTTCAATACCTATCTGAAGGAGGGGGAAAGCCGGGATTTGCTGGATGATACGCCTCTGCTTTCAAGCGGGATCATTGATTCCATCGGAGTCGTAGGACTGATCGATTTTATCGAACGCAGATTCAAGATTGAGTTTTTGCCTCGCGAGATTGACCGCGATGCTCTCGATACGATTGACAGCATCGAGCGCGCGATCAGAGCGAAACTGGGCATCCAGCCCCCGATGCCCAGCGCGTAAGTACCCTTAGTTTCTTTGGCTTAGCTGATGAATCGCCTTTATGTGCGGCTGTGATAGGACTTGTTTCCGGAGTTTGTGCTGCGCTATACTTGCGCCACCTCGGGAGTCGAATTCCCGATCAACCGTGAGGCTTTCAGGATAGCGGGTCCGGTTTCGCAGCAATCAGAGAACAGATGGAATCAGGAATTGTCATGGAATCAGAATCGTCAGCTGCCGTTATCGATCGGATTCCCTCGCTGTGCCCGCGATGCGATGCAAGGATACATTCTTCAATTATTGAGCGTGACGGCAAGATTTATCAGAGTTCCCGGTGCGAGCAGCATGGTGTTAGCGAATCGCTCCTGTTCTCCAACTCTGAGCTTTATCGACGGCTGGAGGAATGGAATCGGGTTCTGTTTCCCTTGCTTGACGGCCCCAAGCATTCCCCGGGGCAGATCCGGAATGACGAGTATCACCCCCTGAGTTCCATTTCCCCCACGCTGGGGGTCATTGACCTGACCAACAGCTGTAACTACAGCTGCCCTCTCTGTTTTGCCGGGAATGGAGCGCGCGGCCCCTCTTATTTCCTCGATTCGGGCACGGTCCGGAAAATGCTCGAAGTGCTGTTAAGGCAGTCCGGCGCTCCCTGCCGTAATGTTCAATTCTCCGGCGGGGAACCCACGCTGCATCCACAGTTTCCGCAAATCGTGCGCATGGCCCGCGATATGGGATTTACGCACATTCAAGTGGCTACCAACGGCAGCCGTTTCGCCGATGCTGACTTTGTTTCGCGATGCGAGGAGATGGGGCTGCACACTCTGTACCTGCAGTTTGATGCGATGAGCGATGACGTTTATCTCGAATTGCGCGGAAAGCGACTCTTGCAGGAAAAGACGACCGTCGTCGAAAATATCGCGCGCACCAACATGCGGATTGTCCTGGTGCCGACCATTGCCGCCGGCATCAATGTCGACCAGATCGGCCCGATCTTTAAATTTGCTCTCCAATACAGCCGCCATATTACGGGCATCAGCATCCAGCCTGCCGCCTTTATCGGACGCGTGCAAATCAGCTCCCGAGAGGAGAATCCGTTCAACCTTGCCGATATGGCGATGGAATTCGGCAACCAGACCGGCTTGACCCGGTTCCCTGAGGATTGGTTCCCCCTGAACGCCGTATCCATGATTTGTCAGGGTGTGAGCCGGATCCGAGGCGAGGCTCTGCCTTCACCGGCCTGCGATGCCCATTGTTCGTTGGGGACCTATTTTTACATCGATGAGAAGAATCGACCCGTCTGTCTGAACACGTTTCTGGATATGGACCGGTTTCTGAAACTAATCGGGAATCTTTCCGCCAAAAAGCCGGGAGAAGGGTTGCGGCAGAAGATTTCCCATTTGCGGGAACTGGAGGCTCTGGCCGGCTGTTTCGACAAGCGAAACGCTCCCAAAGGGCTCACCTTTCTGAGGCTGCTTCGCAGTCTGGATGGATGGGAGGACAAATCCTGGGGACGGGCGCCGGAGTGGTTCAGAAAGGGCTTCAACGGCATGTTCGTTGCCGGCATGCACTTCATGGATTCCCACAACTACAATTTTCGCCGGGTGCAGCGCTGCATCGTCCAATATGTCACTACCGGAGGGGAAATGGTTCCGTTTTGCAGCTATAATGCCGGCCCACGATATCGAGCCGCGGAAGAAGCGTCTCGCAAGGCCGACTCTGTGCAGACTCGCGGGACGGCACAGCCGTCGCCGGGAGACAACGACGAAACAGTCGGAAACCAGCGCAACTCCCTGCCGGGCGGCTCCGTATAAAGAGGTGTCGGTCTACCCGCGTGTCAATCGGCAGCTGTCCTCTCCTGCGCGCCCGATCCTGCGGGCATAGTTTAAGAGCTTCTGCTCCCGGAGCTGAATCTTCTACGCCCCTTCGGAAATTTCCGGGCAGGATGACGAACTTCAATCCGAGGATCTTTTGCCATGACGAGAACCAGCCCTGCAAAACTGATTATTCCGCCGGTTCTGCTGATCCTGATCGTGCTGCTCGAATCCAACTCCCTGTTGGGCTCCGCGGCGATTCCCAGATTTGGCTTTTCCATCTCTCAAAACGGAGACCTGACTGAGATCGCCAGGGTTGCAAATAGCTGCGGATTGACGGACGCGATTGTGATTTTGCCTCCCGTCAATATCGATCTCGACAACAACGATGAGAGCGGCGGCAACTTTGAAGTCCAGGAGAAGATCCTTAACTCCCTCTCAGAGGAGATGCAGTTTTACGTACGGGTCAGAATCACAGGCGGGGGCGTGGCGAAGATGGGGCGGGATCAGGAGGCCGCGATCACGGCGCGCGTCGCCAATGTCATCAACCGGTTGCCGTTGAACCTGGCGACGGTCCGCGGCCTGATGGTCGAGGTGGCCCCTCCCCTTCCCGCACCGGAAATCTCAAGTTTCGTTCTCGCCGACATCGCGATCAAGGTGAAAGCTAAGCAGGACAAGCTGGATCTGGTGCTGTCTCTTCCTCCCGGATTCATGGAAGACAATGGAGCCCTGGTGCGGCGGCTGGCCAGTTACTATGACACCCTGGGGCTCAGCTACGGTGATTCATGGCAGAAGCAGGCCGCCTGGGTCGCCGAACAGGCTCTGAATAAACCCGTGTTTCTGCGCCTGACCTCCGAACCGGGCGCCGAGGCCGAGAAGATCGCGGCGAACTTCCTGGATGCCAGCATTTCCGCGGCCGGATCTTCGGTCGTCGTGCTGTGGGTTGATCAGCCCGGCGCACCTTCGCTGAGCCGGATGTGCGAAGTCAAACGCTTCCTGACCCGGTTTCTTCCGAGCGATGTGGTCACGGTTGCCCCCGGCGTCTCCCCTTTTTCCGTGACCGTCGATGGGGCTCCAAACGCGGAATACAAGGTATTCACGCTCCCGGGCACCAAAAACGCCGGAATCATGCTCAAGCTCCCTGCCGCCGGTAGGGGGAATACCGCCCGGCTCCATGGGCCCGTTGGCGGTCAATATGAAATCCAGTGGTACAACGCGCTCACGGGGCGCCAGGCAGTGCCGGAAGAAATGAAAAAAGACGCCACCGGCCTGATGCAGGCTTGCGTTTTGGAGCCCGGATACACCTTTATCCTGATTCGCGATGTTGAGCCGTCCCAGAAACAGCTCTATTCCGAAATCGAGGTGACGGCGCGCCCCGATCTGACGGTCGAGGAAATTATCGCGCGGTGGCAGCAATATAAGGAATCCCAGCGTCAAATCCTCAATCACTACATCGCCCGGTGTTTGATGGGACTGCATTTCCAGAACGCCGGACTCGGTTCCGGGTTCGATGTTTCATTACGGTTCCAGCAGTTCTGGAACCGCGACGGCCTCACGGAATGGGTGCAGTCGGATCTGTATGTGAACGGGGTGAAAGTCAAGGGGCGCTGGGAATTCCCCCTGCCACAGCTGGAACCGCAAAAGGTAATGACTCCGCCCCTGGAGCTGAAGCTGACGGAAAAATACGCATACCGGCTTCAGGGCACGGACCGCGTCGACGGCCAATATTGCTATGTTCTCGATTTCGAGCCGACGGATCAGAAAGAGCTTTTATACAGCGGGCGGATCTGGATCGAAGGGAGCACGTTCCGGCAAGTCAAGATGGAACTCCGGCAGAAAGGGACGGACAGCAGCTCGGTGTCCAATGTCGAGACGCAGAAATTTGTTCTCGTCAAGGATGCGGCCGGGAATGAATTCAATCTGATCCAGTCCATCTATGCACAGCAGACGCTCAATGCCGCCGGCCGCAATTTCATCGTGGAACGCACCTACAATTTTACCGACTACATGATCAACGGGGATGGTTTCGACGCTTCCCTGACGGCCGCGCGCCTGTCGAACAGCACCATCTATCGCGATACGGAAACCGGATTGCAGGTTCTGCGCAAGGAAGGCGATCGCCGGGTGCTCGTGCCGCGCAAGACCAGCGTCAGATCCCTGCTGGCCGGTACCATGTATGATGGCTCCTATGATTTCCCCATCCCTCTTTTCGGGCTGGGATTCACGGATTTCAACTATCGAAAAACCGGGGCCCAATTGAACGTTCTCTTCGCCGGCCCATTCCTTGCCGCCAACATGTCAAAGCAGTGGCAGGGAAAGTATCGCCTGAGTGTAGACCTGCTGCTTTCCGGATTGCCGGGCAATAACCGGGTGTATTCGGGAAACACGGAAATCAAGGAAGAGAGTGTCTGGCAGTTCGAGGAGTCTGTCGGCCTCAGGGCCAGCTGGCAAGCCACCAACGACTTGTGCCTCACAGGAACGATGTATGTGCCCTACAACTATTATCGGACTACCGGCGACACCTCCAAGGACTTCGTCACACCGCAGAGCGGAGCGACCCTCCTGCCCGGCTTCGATCTCAAGTACGCCCGCAGCGGTTACATTCTGAATGTGGGCGGATCGAGAGGGTGGCGGCCCGGATGGCATGATTTCGGGCTGTCGACATCTTCAAGTGAATCGGTCAGCAATACCTACGATGTTTATTATGGTGAGTTCAAGAAGAACTTTTTCTACGGCAAATTCATGAAGACGGGCTTCGAACTCAATTATTATGGAGGAGACAAGCTCGACCGGTTCACCAGGTACAAACCTTCCTTTGTGGGCTATCCGCGGATCAAGGGGATACCCGGCGGCACCGACTCCTTCGATGATGTCGGGATCGCCAGCGTCAGTCACGGCATCAACATTCTCGATTTCATCAGGCTGGAGGGGTATTACAACCATGCCTGGGCAAGGAACCGCACGGAGTCGAATCACTTTCGAGCCTTTGATGGCCTGGAAATGGATTTTGGCACCGCCGGGCCCTGGGGAGCGTACTTTCAGGGAATGGTCACTTATGCGCTCAAAGGCAACATCGACCGGTACAATTCCCGCTGGGGAGTCTATTTGCTGATCTTCAAGAACCTGCGGTAATCAAACGTTCCGGACGATCGAGCAAGGCTGATGGCCCGCCCCCCGGGCCCCGCTGTGTGCGCCAGCCTTACTCCTGAAATACAATATGAAATGGGTGGTCGGCAATGGGCAGAGAGAAACAAAACGCGTTGGTGACGGGAGCCGCCTCCGGGATTGGCGCGGCCATCGCCAAATATCTGGCTGCTTCCGGGTACCGCGTTGCGGTCAACTTCAAAAGCAATGCGCAAGGCGCCGCGGAAATCGTCGAGAAAATTCAGGCCGCCGGCGGCGAAGCCATGCCGCTGCAGGGAGATGTGGCCGCCCGTGCCGATGCAGAGCGCCTCTTTGCGACGATCGAAGCCGAATGGGGGTTTCTAGGCTACCTGGTTAACAATGCCGGCGTGACTGAAGATGCCCCGCTGATGCTTCTCACCGACGAGCAGTGGGATCGGGTACTGGATGCCAGCCTGCGAGGAACCTATGTCTGTTCTCAACTGGCGCTCCGAGGGATGATGCACCTTGGCGGCGGAGTCATTACCAATATCGTCTCTCCCAGCGGAATCCGCGGCCAGGCAGGCCAGTGCAACTATTCGGCGGCGAAAGGGGCCGTGATCGCGTTTACCAGGGCTCTCGCCCGGGAAATGGGGCGGTTCCATATCCGGGTGAATGGGCTCTGCCCGGGGGTGATCGAGACCCGAATGACCACGGCGCTTATCGAGAAGGAGGGCCGGAAGCTCCTCACCGAAATTCCCCTGGCAAGGTTCGGCAGACCCGAAGAGGTCGCATCCGTGGCAGTATTTCTCGGCTCTGAGGGCGCGAGCTACATAACCGGTCAGATCATAGCAGTGGATGGAGGGCTGCTTTAAGCCCGATGAGCCGCGATGCCTGCTGGGTGATTGACCGCTATGAATACCGCGCCTGCAGACTGCCCGCGCGGGAGTTCCGATCCGTCGCTTCGCTGCACAACCATTCATCACATTCGGTCGAGAACCTGGCCACTCTCAACCGGGTGGTGACCTTTCCCTATATGCGTCCATTCCGCGGCCTCCTGCAGCGTTCCTTTGGCCTGGGCGCGGAGGAGAATCTCAGCTATGCGGATCTGAAATACAACCCTCCTTTCACGCCGGCGGATGTCTGGCGCATGGAATCCGAACATGTTGCCCGTCTTGGGTTCGGCCGCCTGCTGCTGGCCATCACGGATCATGACAGCGTCAGCGGAGGATTGGAACTTGTCCGGAACCAGAGCGGCTGCGGGAAGAGCGTCGCCCTCGGAGAGGAATTGTCCGTCAGGTTCCAGGAGCACCTGTTTCACCTCGGCATAACGGGACTTCCCGAAAAAAACGTCGAGGCGCTCCACTGCGAGCTTCAGGCCGCTGCCCGTGAAGGCAGATTGGATGACCTGTTCGAGCGTCTCCGCTCCCTGGATTGCCTGGTCGTGTTGAATCACCCGCTCCTGCCCTGGGACGGCGACCGGGACCGTCCCATACCGGTCCTGGAACTGCTCCAACGTTTCGACTGGGGCATCCATGCCCTGGAATACAACGGGATGCGCGATCGCAGGGAAAACGACCGGGTTTTGGCGCTTGCGCGGCAGGTCGGGAAACCGGTGGTCGGCGGCGGTGACAGCCACTTGCTGGCGCCGAGCTCAGCCCTTTGTGCCTCCCGCGACGACCTTGACGCCGCCACCTTTGTCGGGGAAATCAAATCAGGACGCACGTTTCCGCTGATCACAAGCGATTACTTTGCGCCTTTGCGGTGGAAGCTTACGCTTCGGGTCTTCAGTTTCATCGCCGGCTACAGAAACATCGCCCACTATAAGGGAAAACCCGTCGCGAGCATCATCGGCAAGGACTGGATTCTTCTGGATCCGATCGGCAGGATGGCATGCGGGTTCCTGTGGCTGACGGCACGCCTCGGACTGTTGCGCTAAAATACGTCAGCGTATTTATGGGATCGATTACCAGGCAAAACTCTATGCCGCAGGAACGAACTCTGAGTATACTGTTGGAGTCGAGCCGCAATCGGGAGGCTCAGCGATTCCCGATCAGAACAGGGGGGCGATGGCATTGGATCAAAGAGAAATCAAGGATCAGCTCAAACCGTTGATATTGTCGAGTCTGCGCATCACCGATTCCTCGCCTGAACGGATGGATGATGATCTGCGGCTGCTGGACGGAGACCTGGAGATCGACTCCATCGACATCCTTCAGTTGATCGTGGAAATCGAAAAGAAATTCGGGATCAAACTGGTCAGCGGGCGCTTCGATCGAAGCGCCTGGCAGACCATTAACACACTCGCCTCCGCGATTCAGGCGAAGATGACCGAATCAACCCCCGGGTAGTTCCCGCGCAGTCTAGTGCCTGCGGGTCAGACCGATGATGGCGAGCACGGCGCCGCCGGCTATCCAGAGGCCCCCCGTAACCTTCCAGTCGATGGCCAGGCCCGAATCTCCAATCTCATCCTCGGACGAACCTTTCGCCATCATGATCGCCCCGATGCCAACCATAGCCAGGCCAATGCCCGTCATGACCTTTCCGCCTTTCGTCCAAGTCCTGGAACCTGTAGCCTGATCGGGATCGAAAAAGGCGTCGTTTCCGGGGTAGGTGGTACGTGAATTTGCGGGCACCTTCCACCAGTCACTTGCCAGGGCCGCCGGCGCCGTTTCCGGAGCCATGGCCGGCGCGGGCGCGACCGACGAGGCCGTTGGCGCGGTCGCCGTTGATTCCTGCGCGTACGTGAGCGGAGAGACCACAAGAGAGAAGACGAGAACCAGAACAATGAAAGGCGATACTTTCTTCAGCTGCGACATGGGAAGCTCCTTTGGTCTTATTTGGCTGATGTAACACCGGATTCTGATTACACCACCGCAGGGGCGCGCGAGCAAGAAATAAAGAATGAGGATGTTCTAATTATACTGCCGTTTACTCCAAGGCCGTGACCATGGTGATGCCGGGATGAAAGTCAGCGGAAATTCCGGGGATGGCAGGAAAGACAAGCCAGAGAGCATCTGTTTAGTCGAAAAGGAACTTACCGGCTTTAGCCGGTGGTTCAGCAGATGCTGAACAGCAGAACGTAAAGACGCAAGGATGCGCCAGCGCGAAGCGCTGCGCCCACGCCTGTTGCTCAGTGTCGATCTTTGCGCCCTTGGGCCTTTGCGTCTTTGCGTTTTGCTTCTTCATCCATTTGATTTGGCTAAACAATTACGCCAGAGATCGCGCGGGGCAGTAATAACTGTGTCGGCACCCGGCGTATGATCCAATATTGATCTGCGAAATCCCTTCCGCGGTTGCGCGGCGGCCACACTCGCGGGTCCATCTCCCATGAATCGAGGGGAGGGAATGCCGGGGCAGGGCACGCCGCGCCCCGGGTGCATTCCTCAGGAGTTCCGATCGTAATCGACTACCTCGGTGTCACTGCCAATTTATCGGAAAGCGGCAACCCCCTTTATACCGGGCGCACTATTTGTCGATACCGAAATCGTAGAGAATTCCCTCTCCTTCCTTCCGGCCCGAAAACAGTCCGTACTCGCCCGGTTTGAGATCCTTGAGAGGAGTCAGCCGCCAGAGGTTCGGCCCTTCCTGCGTTACCTCGAACTTTACGATTGAGCCCTTTTCGGGCTCACCCGACCAGACGTTCGAAAAGACCCCTCCCCCGCCCTCAAGATCGAAATAGCGATACACGTCATTCTTTTTATCGTTCACGGAAACCTGGACGATGAACCAGGCGCCTCGCGGATCTTTATCGGACTCGAGCAGGATGACGGGTCGCGGATCCCGGATGCGGATTTTGGCGGTGGGATCGTTGAACTGCACCCAATTCACCACGGAAAACATCGCCGCCTGAGTCTTCTTGGTGCCAAAGATGGCCTTGAGATCCACACTGCCATCTTTGGTTTTAAGCTGAACGGCGGGATCGGATCCGCCGGCCGCCGGCTTGCCCGCACCGGCGGGTGCGCTCAGCCGCTCTAACATCGCCGCAATCACAGCGTCGCTGACGCCGGCCGCCTTGAGTTTCACCAGATCGTCCGTCGAGGTTTCGAACTTGACCTCTTTGGCGGATTTGATCTTGCCGATGATCACGGCATCACCCATGTTGAGTGTCTTCAGCTTGATAATCTCGGCATTATCGAGCGGCTTTTCCTGCGCGCCCGTCCATGCGGAACACATCCAGATCAGGGCCAGGAAAATCAGAACACTTGCAGTCCTTTTACGATGATTCATCTCGCCAGCTCCTTTCCCAACAATTCAAAATCGCGGCTTGCATTCCAGGGAGAATGTTGACCTCTGGAGGATTGATAATAACTTGCTTTTAATTGTGAGTTTACACTAGCACCTATCGGTCCGGAAATCATTCAAAATGCTCCGAACCAGCGGGGGTGTGCGAAGGCCAAGCGGCCGCCGTGGCAGCGCTTTCACGCCCGGGGTGACAAGGTGGGGCGTGAAGACATCTCGCCACGCATTCGCCGGCTGCCTTACGAACGGCGGCGCAGCCGGCGTGGATGCGGACTGGGACTCCGCGGCGCGGCCTGTCGAGGTCAACGAAACGA
This sequence comes from Terriglobia bacterium, assembly GCA_963824985.1. Taxonomy (GTDB): domain Bacteria; phylum Acidobacteriota; class UBA6911; order UBA6911; family UBA6911; genus JAFNAG01. The sequence continues at coordinate 85,972 of CAWGRQ010000001.1, read as the reverse complement.
TGTCGACAAGTAGACCACGTCGCGCCGTCCTTGCCAGTCGTGCCCGTAGGCAAGCGTGAATCGGGCTGAGGGTATTCCGGACAGCCCGAATTCGAGTCCCGCCCCGGTGTCCACGGCGGTGGACCTCAGAGCCTGGCCCGCATACAGACGCGGCATATAGGCCGCATCACAGAAGATCACCGCTCCGAGCCTCACCCATTTCCAGGTGAACAAATCATGGGCGATGGTGAGATTGCCCAGGATGAAACTGCCGGCCAGAGGAGTGGATCCGAACCGGCCGTCCTGGAAAAGCGGGTGGGCCCGCAGTTGAAAGCGGGCATCGGGTCCAACACCCAAAAGGAAGTGATCCTCGAGCACGCCTCGAGGGGATAGACGGCCGGCATGAATCCCGAAGCGGAGCGTGGATTGGAGCCCTGCCTTGGACCAGCGGTCGAGACGGCTTTCCCAGGAAACCGATATACGCGAGAGGTTCTCCTTCTGCGGATCCTTGATCTGCCCGAAATCGACTCCGGCCTGCAGGTGACTCTCCCAGCCCCATCCGGTTATTGAGCGCCTATCGAGCAAATCCGCGCGCGGAGTCATGCGCAACCAGAACACCCGCTGCCAGGTCGGACCCACATCTTGAGCCCTGGAAAACGTCATCCCGGCGGCGCCGCTAAGATTACCTGGTGCGCCCGACGAGGCACCGACGCCCCCGGACTGGGATTTGGCCGTTCTCCGGCGGGCCGCGAGTTCAATCCGGATCGACAAACGGGGCGCCCTGATGGGAACCAGAGCCGACACTGCGAATTCATGCAGGCGAAGACGAGCGACGGGCGCATCGGGTCCCAGCGAGGGATTCAGGTTCCACGACTCGTCCCTCCAGGTGTAGGCCGCCACTGCATACACGCGCAGATGGCCTGGGCGGGGTGCCCGGAGCTCGAGCTGGGCCAGACGCGCATCCGGCTTCCAGCGCAGGGGCAAGTTGATCGTCACCCCCTTGTCGGCCAGGTTCCAATAGGTGAGACGATAAGTCCCGAAGCCGATCCCGGTGATCGTATTGGCAAGGAACTCGGGAAAAGTTCCGAATTTTCTACGCGCGTCAACCAGGACATCCAGCGAATACTCGTCCGGCCGTGGCCCCGGCACCGGGAGGAACGACACCGAGCGGATGTAGTCGTGCTGGCGCAGGCGCCAGCGCGCTTTTTCAATCTCGAGCCGAGACAGCAGGGATCCCGGCTTCAGATCGATCTCGTCGGCAATCTGTTGCCGATTGCTCTGGGTCGCCGAACTGATGTGGAGCTCGGTCAGGTGGGGCCGCCCCAACCGGTTCCAATACCGCAACGCCTCGATCTTCGCACCGAGTAGGAAGTTGAGGGTGCCCGCCAGATCCAGCCCGTACTCGCTACCGGGCTCCAGCTGAAGGCCCCTTTCGACCCACAGCAGAGCTTCACGATGCTCCTTTTTCCGCAGGTACACGCCTCCGATTTCAAAACAGGCGTCTGCCATGCCGGGGGAGAGGATCAGGGCCTCCTGGAACCCGCTCAATGCCGGATCGAGATTTCCCTGCAGGGCGCGGCTGAGGGCGAGATAAAAGTGAGCCTCCGCGTTGCGTGGATCCTCGCTCACCCAGCCACGGAAGATCTCCTCGGCTTCAGAATAGCGGGCTTGCTGCAGCAGGATTTTCCCCTGATCTGCCTGTGACTTCTGCCCCGCAACCGCCCCGGCGCAAGGCACAAACCCCGGGGCGAACCAGATGAATGCGGCGGCGAGAAGAAATCCTGCCAGTGGACGATTCATCGAAGCCGCCCGGCTACTTCGGCACGATCAGGAAAGTCCACCGCCCCCCCTTCTCCCAGTTCGCGCGAAAAGAAGTCATAGCCTGTGATTTGCATTCACCGGTCACCGGATCATTGAGCCAAACGGCATCGTGGCCGGGATCAAATCCCACGAGCACCATCGCGTGTCGCGCTGTACCGCGCTCAGGCACTGTAACCACCAGCGGGCGCTGTTTCTCCAGGTGGTCCAGCAGATCCGCAAAAGGGGGTTGAATCAGGAATCCTCGAAACCCGATGGTTTCGACGAAGACTGCCAGGTCCCGGCCGGTGGTGCCATCCTTGTACACCGGGACCTGTTGTGCGATCGCGTCCGGGGTTATGTCGCAACCCCAGTATTTCAATACCATCGACACGGAAGCAACCAGACACTGCATGTATGGCTGCTTGATCAGCGGAACCTCCAGCAACACGCGTTGACGTTGCCAGGCTGCGGCCCCCGCCGGAGCCATTGAGAAGAGCAGGGCCACACCCGCCACAGGCATGAGAACCCTCCTGTATGCGCTTCCGCGATCTCTTTCCGCTCGCTCCCGCTGAAGCATGAGCAGATGTGGCCCCGATGGTGCAGGTTAGTAATAATAAATCGTTTCGTCCGAAGCTCGGTACGCGAGGTAGAGAATAAGGACCATGGCTGCCACACCACCGATCACGATGAGGGCGATGGCGGCCCCGCTGAGCCCGGCAGTCTCCTTCTGAAGATCGGCGTTCATGATCTGCTTTTCCAGTTGAAGCACATCGCTGTCGCTCAGCATGGAAACCCGAGTCATCAGACGTTCGGGCGTGACGCCAAAACGCTGAATCTGAGTCGTGACCTCAGGGCGAGCCAGGAAATCGTGGACCGCCTTCCGAGCGTCACTTGCCTGCGTGTGAGAAACCTGGACTGCTTGATGGAGATCCGCCTGCGAAACCGCATGCACGCGGGATGCCTGAGCCTGATCCGCGGCCTGCAGATCTTGTGTCGAGTACATAAAGAAGACGGCAAATACGGTGATGCATGCCAGAAAACTACGCACGTTCATGCTCGACTCCTTTGGATTGGGTTTTGGTCATAAAAGAAAAAGTGTTGACTCGCAGGCCTGACCCTAACAGAGGTCAGTGCCTAAGGCAAGCAATTGTTAAGGGTTCTGGCCGCGCAGTTTGAATCGGGGTTCACCGTGCTATAATCAGAGTTTTTCCGATTGCCGCGAGCGCATTGAGGAGATTTACATGGAGCTCGACAAACGCAACCTCTACCGCCTCCCCTGGTCACTGAACGACAACCCCATCGCCTGGCTGGAAGTGACCGATATCTGCAACATTCACTGCGAGGGGTGCTATCGCCAGCATATGACCGGGCACAAGACGCTGGAGCAGCTGAAGGAGGAAATTGCGTTTTTCAAACAGTGGCGCAATCCGGATAATGTATCCATAGCCGGCGGCGAGCCGCTGCTCCACCCGCAGATCGTTGACCTCGTGGCCCACATTGCCGAAAACGGAATCAAGCCCGTCATCCTGACCAACGCCATGGCTCTGACCCCCGAAATCCTGCGCGAACTGAAAAAGGCAGGCCTGGCGGGCTTCACCATCCACATCGACAGTCATCAGAACCGCCCCCACTGGAAGAACAAGACCGAGCGCGACCTGAATGAGCTGCGCCAGCACTACGCAGAGATGGTCGCCGCTGAGCGGGCCGGATACATCATTTTCAACTCCACGGTCTATCCCTCCACCTACCATGAGATCCCCGATGTGGTGAAGTGGGCGCAAGCCAACATCGACCGGGTGCACGGATTGGTTTTCATCACCTATCGCACGGCGACCACCTCCACGCATATGGCCCGGGACTCGGCGGATCGCGGCGTAGATTTGGGGCAGCTCAGTTATGCCCGCGAGCAGTTCGACGAGAAGTTCATTACTTCCCCGGAGGTTTACCAGATCATCAAGGAGACGTGTCCGGAATACGAACCTTCCGGGTACCTGGGCGGCACCATTCTTCACTCCTCGTACAAGTGGCTGGCCGCCGCGGTCATCGGCTCCCGGAAACGGATGTATGGCTCGGTCGGCAAGCGGACGATGGAGATCACCCAGGCGGGGCATCATGCCCTGAAGGGCACTTATGTGGCTTACCTTTCATCCGCGCGAGTCGGCGCCAAGGTGTTCCTGCTCTCGCCCCTGGACCGAGGCGTGCGCCAGGCGGCCCGCAGATGGCTCAAAGATGTTTTACGGCACCCGGGGCGGCTGTTCGGAGGTCTTTATCTGCAAAGCATCGGCATCATTCAGGCCCCCGACGTCCTGCCGGACGGCAGGGCGGATATGTGCGACAGCTGCCCGGACATGACCATTTACGAAGGGAAGCTGATCAACTCCTGCCGGATGGATGAATATCGCCTCTTCGGCGGCTTCCTCTCGATGACGGCCAAAACAGAACAGCCGGAACCGGAAACCGTGGCCGTGAAGAGCAATGAGAGCGATCGGAAAGGGTGCTGATTTTCGGGTCGCCCGGCACCGCGCGCGTCGATAACCAGGCCGGGCGGGTGATGCATCAGGGTGCCGGCGCTCGCCCCGGCTCGGATAGGGCCGGCCGAGGATTTTCTTGACGCTCCGCTCCCGGGACTGGTATCTTCGATTGACTTCATTTTGTTCATCAGGTTGAGGAAGAGAGCCGTTATGCGTGCCGGCTGTACCATCCTCCGGACAGGCACGCGCAAGGCCAGCAGTTCAGATGACCGTTGCCGAATTCAAACTCCTCATCATCCTGGCGCTTACCTTCTGCATCTTCACTTTCATCTTCAAACAGGACCCCAGAAGAAACACGGTCGTATTTCTGATCGCCTGTCTGACGGGTTTCGCAGCGCAGATTCCGCTCGGCCAGGAAATCAACCATTACACGCCGAATATTGCGCTCTATATTTCCTATGTCAGTTTCGCCGTCATCATCACCTGGGGCATAGGCTTGACGTCGCTGTACGCAGCTCACCTCTGGGTGGCCGATAAGTTGCGGATTGCCCCGGGAGCAGCCCTGTATTTCTTCTGCAGTTTCCCGATCGTGATCATACTCGAGATCACCGGATCCAATTTTGTTCATATGAAACTGCACGATTTCCAGACCTATGCCCCGCTCCTGCCCCAGTTCAACGCGATGCATGCCCCGCCGTGGTTGTACGGATACTATCTTCTAATTGCATTATTCTTCTTTTATCTCCTGAGAGCTCTGCCGCTGCCAGTCGAGTTGCCAAAGCGCTCAGTAATCGGCTCCGCGCCCGTAATTTGTGATCCTCAGGAGATCAAAAAGTCGATATAGTTTGGGGTTGTGGAGTTTTGGGGCAAGGGATGAAGAAACTGGTCTGCGCATTGGGACTGCTCTTGGCCGCCGCGTCAGCGGGGAGGGCAGCGGAACCTCCTGCCCCCACGGCCATCGACCGTGCATTCAACCGCATGTACAACCTTGACTTCGCCGGGGCGCATGCCATTCTCGATGAAGAACTCCGCGCCCACCCCGAGAATCCCCTGATTTATTCCGTGCAGGGCGCCGCCTACCTGTTTTCCGAGTTCGACCGCTTGAACATTCTGGAAATAGAGTTCTTTGAAAACGACGACAAGGTCACCGACCGGAAAAAGGTCAAACCGGATCCGGTGGCCCGCGCACGGCTCTTGCAGGTAACCGCCGAAGCGAGGAAGATCGCCCTGGCGCGCCTGGCCGTGGAACCGAACGACGCGAACGCCATGTTTGCCTTATGCATGGCTGCCGGCGTTGAGACGGACTATGCGGGCCTGGTGGAGAAAAAATACCTCCGTACCTACTCCCTGTCCAAGGAAGCCCAGGGGTATGCCCGCAAGCTGCTGGCCATGCAACCGCCGTGCTATGACGCCTACCTCACGCTGGGGGCTGTGGAATATGTGGTCAGCAACCTCAATTTTTTCTACCGGCTCTTTATTCGTTTCGACCAGATCGAAGGAAGCAAGGCCAAAGCGGAAGAGAACCTGAAGAAGGTTGTGGAGGGGGGGCGTTATTACCCCCCGTTCGCCAGGATCCTCCTGTCGGTGATATATTTACGGGAGGACAAGGTTGCGCAGGCGCTGGCGCTGTTGAAAGAAATGGAGAAGGAATATCCGGGCAACAGAGTGATTCAAAACGAAGTCAGGCGGGCGACCGCGAAGGTTGCACTGCCGACTACAGGCCGCAAGTAGCCCTGCAGGTTAAAGCCACCGGTTTTCACGATACCAGGCAAGTGTTTCGCGGATGCCGCGTTCCAGCGGATATTGAGCTCGGAACCCGAGTTCAGCGCAGATTCGCCGGGAGGAACAGGTCCAGGATGACTGGAGAAGTTCCCTGACTTTCTGCGAATTGATCACCGGCGCCTTCCCTGTGATCTTTGCGTACAGATCCCCGATCATTCCGAGGGTCCGTACGGCGCCCACCGGCACGTGGAGCGGTTTGAACGTCCGGTTCAGGGCGCGGCCGATCGCGCCTGCCACCCCGGTCCACGTATGAACGCCGCCATCATCAACAAGAAATGCCCTGCCCGCCGACCGATCACTGACCAGAAGCTCCACTACCGCCTCGGCGAGATCCTGCACGTGGATCAGAGAAAGATAGCGCTCCTGCCTGCCGATGAGTGGCACGCGTCCGCGGGCCACCCATTTGAAATACACAAGAAAATCGCGGTCGCGAGGCCCATAGACGCCAGGAGGCACAACGATGCTGATGGGGAAGTCCGCCATCCTGGCTTCCGCGATGCGCTGCCCGGCCAGCTTGCTGGCGCCGTAATCGCTGACCGGATGAGGCCCGGTTTCCTCCGTGACCGGGGCGCCCTCCTGGGATGGCCCGATCGCAGCCAGGCTGCTGACATGCACGATTTTGAGGATCTTCTCCTTATGCATCAGGCAGGCGTTGTATAGGTTTTTGGCGCCGCCTTCGTTCGCCTCAAAATAGTGGAATCGTGACGGGGCCTTCGTAAGTCCCGCGCAGTGAATGACCGCATCGACGCCTTCAAGAGCCGGCGCCAGCATGCCTGGAAGGGTGACATTGCCAAAAACCAGCTCCGGCGTCAGGGGCCGGAGATAACTCAGGTTGCTGGTCGGCCGCACGAGGCAGCGAACCTCCAGCCCGCGCCTCCGTACCGCCTCCACGACATGTCCGCCGACAAATCCGGAAGCTCCTGTGATGAGAACTTTTCGCATCGTTTACGGGGTGCGGAGCTGAAAATCATACAGGCGGTATTTTTTGTACACCGTGAACCCGAGGTTGGTCACGATCCGGTTCATCACGAGATTGTTCTCCAGGATCCACGACATCTCTCCGCGCCAGATTCCTTTCGCAATGGCCCGCCGATAGGTCTCATGGTAGAAACAGGTGTCAATCCCGCGGCCGCGGAATTTCTTGATTACTCCCATGGTCAGAATGCGGAGGGCGTCGATTTTGCTCCGGTCGCGGAGCAGCCTGAGGATACCAAACGGGAATAGCCTGCCGTTGAGCCTGATCAGAATCTGGTTCAGGTCAGGTAAGGCAAGGGAAAAGCCCGCCGGTTCCCCCTCGACCTCGGCAATCAGACAGAGATCCGGGTCGATGACCTGCTTGAGACTCCCGGCCAGGTGATCAAACTCATGACCGGTCATAGCTACGGCGCCCCAGTTGTCTTCCCAGGCGGAGGTGTAAATGGAGTGAATCCGCTTGAGTTCGGCGCTAAAGTCATGCATGCGCAGCGATCGAATGGAAAAGTTCTGCCTGCGGCGCGCGATTTCGACTCTTCGGGCAACCTGTTCCGGAATGAAACCATCGTGGAATTGACCATAATAGGCGAAAAGATCCATGGCTTTCCGAAAGCCGTAAGCTTCCGCCAGCCTTTCATAATAGGGCGGATTGTGCGGCATCATAACCATCGGGGGGGTCTCGAAGCCTTGGATGAGCAGTCCGATATCGTCGTTCACGCTGAAATTTTCCGGTCCCCGCATGATCTCCATGCCCTGGGCGCGGAGGAAGGCGGCGGCTGCATCGAACAGGCCATCGGCGACGGTCTGTTCCTCAACGCACTCCCAGAGGCCGAAAAATCCGGTCTTTTCGGCATGGGTTTCGATGTGGTTGAAATTGACGATTCCGGCGATGCGCCCGAGTGCGTTGCCGGCGCCGTCTTCGGCCAGGAAGAGCTTGACGTCCGCATGTTCGAAAAACGGGTTTTTGCGCGGGTTCAGGAGCTCCTTGCGCTCAATGATCAGCGGAGGAACCCAGTGAGGATCGGCCTTGTAGATTTTCCAGGGGAAACGGATGAAGCGGTCTTTATCCCGTCGCGTGGCGACTTCACGAATAATCATTGCAACCGATGCTCACGGGGAGAAGGCCGAGCCGTTTCCCCACCCGCTCGAAGGCAGCCAGCACGCGGTCGATCTGCTCGAAGGAATGAGTGGCCATCAGACTCACCCGCAGCAGGGCGTTGCCGATCTCGACGCCGGGATAAACGACCGGGTTAACGAAGATCCCCTCGTCCTGCAGGGCCAGGCACATCCCCAGGCATTTCAGGTCGTCGCCGATCATTACGGGCAGAATGGGAGTCGCGGTGTTGCCGAGATTATACCCCATCGCCTTGAGGCCTTCCGTCATGCGGTAGGTGTTAGCCCAGAGCTGCTGAAATCGCTCGGGTTCGGACTGGATTATCTCCAGCGAGGACATCACGGCGGCCACGTTGGCGGGGGTCGGGCTGGCACTGAAGATCAATGCCCTGGAGTTGTGCTTCAGATAGTCGATCGTGATCCGGTCGGATGCAATAAACCCCCCGAGCGACGCGAGCGATTTGCTGAAGGTGCCCATGATCAGCTCTACGCTGTCCGTCAGCCCGAAGTGGGAGGATGTGCCTCTCCCCATGTCCCCGATTACGCCGATGCCATGGGCATCGTCGATCATGATCATCGCTTCATATTTTTCTGCCAACCGCACCGCCGCGGGAAGATCGAATATATCCCCATCCATGCTGAAGACCCCGTCCGCAACGATCAGCTTGCCCCGCTCATAAGGGATCTGGATCAGGGCCTCCTCGAGCCCTTTCATGTCGTTGTGCCGGAAACGAAGGGTTTTTCCGAAACTCAGCCTGGCGCCGTCAACGATGCTCGCATGATCCAGCTTGTCGAGCAGGACAAAGTCGTCGCGTCCCACCAGGGCTGAAATCACCCCCTGATTCACCTGGAAACCGGTCGAATACAGAAGCGCCGCCTCTTTGCCCACAAACCGAGCCAGCCTGGATTCGCATTCGATATGTATATCGAGAGTGCCGTTCAGAAAGCGCGAGCCGGCGCACCCGGTCCCGTATTTGTACAGCGCTTTCGCGGCCGCTTCCTTGACCAAGGGGTGATTGGTGAGCCCCATGTAACTGTTCGACCCGAACATCAGCAGCTTCTTGCCGTTTACATAGACTTCCGTATCCTGTTCGGACTGGATCGGCCTGAAAAACGGATACAGATTCAGGGCACGTAGGCGTTCCGCCTCTTTATAATTCGAGATTCTCTCTTTGATCTTGTTTCCCTTGGTACCCATCTTCACCCCTGACGAGCGGGCGCCTCTGTTTTTCAGAGCCTGATCCCCGAATTTGACCTATTATCCTATACCGCAGCTTAATTCTTGCAAAGCAAGTAATTTAAAATACTGATCCCCAAGATTCTTCGGGTTTATGGCAGGTTCCCCGTTCCGGCCTTCCGGGGGGCCGGGCGGATCCTGAAAAAAATGATCAATGTCGGGAAAAGCAACATAACCCCGGCCAGGGCCAAACCGACGCCCAGCGCCGTGACCAGGCCAAGTTCCGCAAGCGGCTCGAAACTGGAAACCATTAACGCCCCGAACCCGACGATGGTGGTCAGATTGGATTGCAGGAGCGCCGCGCCGGAACGGCGCAATACCTCAATCACGTCACCCTGATCGCTCTCCAGGAATCGGCGCCCCACATGGATGCCGTTGTCGATGCCGATACCGATGATCAGTGGTATGGCTACCAGGGCCATGAAGCTGAGCGAGTGGTTCGCCAGCCGCAACAGCCCGAATGTGACTATAATGGCGAAGGCGATGGGAGTCAAAACCAGCGCGGTCATCCGGAATTCGCGGAAACAGAGGAAGACGATAATCGCAATCCCCGAGAAGGTCAGGATCAACGCCCTGCGACTGTCCTGGAATATTTCGGTTTGCAGCGCCCGGCTGATCTTCGGATATGAAAACTGGGCGAAGGGGCCGAATTCCCTCCGCAACTCCTGCAACATCGCGGGTGGAATGACATCCAGGGCGTCCGGATTTGCGGGATAATAGGCCAAGGCCGCCAGATAGCCGGCATCCCCGAGTTTTTGCACGCTGCCCTCCAAAAGGCCTTCCGGCAGGTATCGGCCCACTTCTTCAAGGCTCAGGATCCTCGTCCCCGGCGCCGCAAGTTCGCGGAACCGGTTGATGACCGGAAGAAACGGGTCTAGATTGAATCCCCCCTCTTCAAGAGATCGCTGGAGCACATCAGCTACCCGATTGAGATCGATCCCGGAAAGCATCGCCGCTCTCATCTGCTGGGTCTTGCTGGACGGAATGAACTGCGAGGGGGAAAACATCGATTTGATGACCCTCTGGTCTTGCAAAGACCGAAGAGCGGAAGCCAGACCCTCCGTCCGGGCAAGCACATCCGCCTCAGATCCCTGCAGGAGGATGACTTCAGGAGTCCCTGCAATACCGAACTTTTCCGCCAGCCGCATCTGTCCGGCAACCGCGGGATTATCGCTGCTCCGGATGATTTCGATCTTTTTGTCCATCCGCAGTGAAGGCAGCGCCGCCAAAGCCAAAATGCTCGTCACGGCCAGCGCCGGCAGAATGATGCGGGCGCGTCTGCCGACGAACGTTGCGATCGCATCCGCGATCGACGGGAGAAAGCGAAAGGTGGTGCGTTTCGAGGGGCGCGGCGGCACCCTGGTCCACCACAGGTGCATGATCGCCGGAACGGTGAACAGGGTGTGAAACAGAAGCATCAAGAGGCCGATGGTCAGCACGAGGCCGAACTCGGACAATCCCTTGAAGTGCGCCGCCGTCAGCGCCAGAGTTGCCGTGCCCGTTGTCATTATGCAAAAAATGGTGCTCCGGCCGGTCGTGTCGATGGTCCTGCGCATGGCAGAGTCGAGGGAACTCCCCTCCGTCCACTCCTGGGGCACCCGGTTGAAAAAGTGGACGACGTTGTCATCCCCCAGACCGACCAGGATGGCGATGAACGAGAGGCTGATCAGGTTCAGCTCCCCGGGATAGTAGGCGATCAATCCTGTGGTCCAGATCAGACCCAGGGCCGTCGGGATGAAGGACATCAGGAAAATCGGGATTCTGCGATAGACGAGCAGGCACAGGATCAGGTTGCCGAGGATCGATACCAGCGAGACCAGGTTGATGTTGCTTTCGATAAACTTCCGGTCCTGCTCGGCAAAGAAATAGGATCCGGCGGGGGTGAGACGGAGCGGGAATCCTTTGAAGTCCTTCTCCTCGAGGAGAGCGCCACAGCGCGCGCGCGTCCAGGCGGCGACTTCCCGGGCAAATTCGTAGTTCACACCGGAGAGTTTCGGTTCAGCCAGAACCAGAAGGGCTTTGTGATCCCTGCCGTAAAAATAATTGCCTCCGCCATAATTCAGGTCAAAATCGAGCATGCCGGCCAGCCCGCCGGCCGGAGCCGCGTATGCCATCAGGCCCAGGGGGTCGACGACAAAGTACTCGGTGCCCAGGGATGAAAACGGGCTGACCAGCTGCGCACCGGCACGCTGGATGGTGCTCCGGATTTCCTCATCCCGCAGGTGTGCCTTCAGTCCTTCCAACCGCTCTGCCCCGACAAAGGCAGGGAAGTTCCACACGAAAAGACGCACCATGCCGAGCAACTCCTCCTCTGTGAGGCCGCACCGCGCATATCTGAAATAACCGCTCCGGTTCATTTCGGAAACGATCCGCTCGGCGGCGGCTTCCATCTTCTCCGACGACTCGTCGTTTTCGGCATCGGCTTCAACGATCACAAACAGCTGATTCCCATAGCCGACGCGCTGCGTGTATTCCCGCATGGTTTGCCATTCGGGATCGTTTTTGCCGAACAGATCAGTCAGATTGGTGCCCAAACGCAGGTTGCTGATATTGAAATATAGAACGGAGCTCAACAGGAGGACGCCGCCCAGCAGATAGATCGGGTGGCGCAGGGAGAAATAAAACAGGAACCGGTAAATTCTGGAAATCATGATCCGGCCGGCGTCGGGATGCCGCCCCCAACAGTTACAATCCTTCCGTTATCCACATGCGGTCTCTCCGAAATGACCAGGATGTGGGCCAAGGGAATCCGGTTGATGAAGCGCTTCATCCGCACCTTCATGCCAACGCTCTGCAGTATCTGCCTGTAATCCTCCTGGTTGAGAATCGTGGGCCTCGTGGCGCAGCCTCCCATTCGGAATATGAGCCTGTCCAGCGCCAGGCTCAGCTTTCCCGGCACGCCCCGCCCGCGATCATGAACCCTGAAAATCAGCCTCCCGCCCGGAAGCAGGGAAGAACAGCATCTGGTCAGCAACTCTCGCTGTTCGGCGGGATCGAGATACTGGAGGACATCCATGATCATGACCAGCCCTGCTCCGGAAAACGCGAAGAACCGGATATCCTTGACCGATACCACTGCGCGCATCGGGCTGAGGGCGTTTTGAGCTATCTCGACCCGATGGGCATCCAGGTCGCATCCGATCAGGCGGCGGCCAGGCTGCTGAAATGCCGCGAGGGCCAGCGTCATTCCATAACCGCACCCGAGATCGACGACGTCCCCGTTACCAAGGTCTTCAAGCGCGAGCATTCCGAAAATCCTGTCGAGCCTGGTTTTCCAACGTACAAAACCCCGGGCAGAATTCGGACACCACTTGTAATGCGATCTGATAAAGCGAATGGTTTCCCTACGTACCTTGCGGCCGCGGACGGCCTCCGGTGACCGCAGGCGTATCAACAGGCAGGCGGCAGAGGCTGCCACGGCCCCCAGGACGGCTCCGAGCACCACGCTGCCTATTATCCATGAGGTCAATTGTTCCCGGAGCATCGCCCCGGTAATCCCGGTCACCGGAATCGACCATGCGTTTCCGGTCAGAATGTAATGCCCGACTTCAAGCGAAAAAAAGATCAGAAACGGCTGGAACAGAGGGTTGTTCACAAAGGTCGCGCCGAAAGTTAGCGGCTTGTTCAACCGGAGCAGCGTTGCCAGGCCCAGGGCGACCAGTGATTGGAAGCCATAGATGGGGACGACCGCGATGAAAACGCCCAGAAATACGGCTGCTGCGGCTCGCCGGGGCTCCAGCCCTTCGGACAGCAGTAGCTTCCCGTACGAAAACAGGCTGCGCATGCCAAGGCGCTTCCTCACCGGCCCTGGTTCTGCTGGTGCCACTTCCGCACGCATGGTCCCCCTGCATCGCAAAACAACGGCTGTTCCCCCCCCCACCCGAACCATCCCCGCCCATGCTTTTCCGTGTCGCAAAAGGTCTCTGTCATGAGCAAATCCCGGCACCGAACACATTGGTTCGCTTGCGAAAACCCCGCTTGAATCATGCGAGCTAAGGGTTCGCGCAAAAATAAATTCACATTCTGGCGCGAGCGCCGAGCGGGCAGATGCAAGGCGCCGCGACGCAGGCGATGTGGTGACATCGTCGAGGAGCGGCAACGCAGCAGATGCCCGCCCGCCGCCGCGCCCCGAAGGGCTGCAGCCTCTCCGATATCTGAATTCCTAAGCCCATCTTTAAGCACATTCTTCGGTTCCTCATGCTGCAGCAGAATGCGAAGTTATCTTTGCGCGAACCCTAAGGAGAGACCACCGCGAGCTCGCCTTTGGCCACCGTCACGTCCCCCACCGACACGATGGCCTCTACGTAGGCCATTATGCCGACCTCGGCAACCATCCTGGTTTCGATGCGCAACTCCGATCCGGCCCTGACCGGTTTGAAGAACTTGAAACGGTTGACGGCCCCCAGCAGGGGCATCCCGGAGGCGGCCGATCCATCTTGCGGCTGAGCCGCACCACTCCGGCTGCCGCCCATCATGACACCCGCGGTCTGGGCCGCCGCTTCAATGATGAGCACACCGGGGAGGATTGCATTTCCAGGGAAGTGTCCGGCGAACAACGGCTCTGCGGGATCGACGAATTTCAGGGCGACGCACCTCACGCCCGTTTCCAGCTCGGTAATGGAATCGATCCACAGGAACGGCGGCCTATGGGGTATCAGCTCCAGAATTTTATCTTTATTCAGCACCATACCAGCCTGCAGAGTCGCTCCGGACATCAAATAGACGTGAACTACTGTTTGTAAACCTTGAAAATCTCCTCATTCAATTTGAGGTTGAGAGAGTCTATCTTGATCGTGAAGACACTGTTCACTCCGCTCGTCCCGTCGATTTCCAGGGAACGCAAAAGATAGTTGTTTCTGCCGAGCGTGACCACCAGATAGTTGAGCTTTTGTTTGAATCTCTGAGATCGGGGAACGAATCTCAATTCGTAAGCGTCATTGAGCTCCATTACGGTGATAGCGAAATTATCCTTCAGATTGCGAATCGAATTTTTGCCGCTGAAGTATGCCTGGGTTTTCTTGACGTGTCCCCCGATTTTGAGTACCTCCGTGGTCTTGCGATCCTTGCCGGTTGTAATGTTCAGGTAATCCTGGTTGAAAACCAGCTGCACCGGTTCGGGGTCCAGGTATTCCAGGAAAAATTTATCCATGCCCGAGGCGCAAAACCTGCCGTGGAAAACCAGGGGGATCCTGAGAAGCTTTGAAGTTCTTGTTTCCGTAAGCGTGCCGCAGCCGCTACTGTATTTCTTCTGGGCGCCCTGAATGCCATCCCAGACGCCATTCAACAGGTTGTCGTTCCCGATCTCCCGAGATTCCACGCCGCGGGCCTGGGCGGTCGCATCAGGGACGCCATCGGCTCCAAGCGGGCTGTGCGCCAGCGCCAGAATCAGCGCCAGCCCGACTCGGGGTGTGAAGCCAGAAATCACGAAGTCGCTCTCCTTGCTACTGCTCCGGCAACAGGCGTTGCCGATTTGGCGGCCGGGCACCGGCCTTAGGTGTCGCTTAAAACCGCAAATAACGAAACAGCAGTGACCAGAGGCAGATATGCACCGTATCACGCACCGGCTTCATCTTTGATCGCCCCCTGCCCTCCTGATATACCATACTTACCGGTGCATGTGCGAGAGAACACCCCGCCAGGCGCATCTTGATCAGGATCTCCATTTCGATCTCATACTTTCTGGATTGCAACCGGAGCGAATTCAGTTTCGCGAGTCGCACCAGGCGGAAACCACACTGGCTGTCCCTGATCTCGCAGCCGACAAGCCACGAAGTAACCCTGCTGCCGACACGGTTGGAGAAAAACCGTTCCGCGGGCATGTGCTTGCGATCAAAAGTTCGGGTCCCGATTACCAGGTCTGCTTCGGTTTCGCGGGCGACCCGGATCAGCGAAGGGATGTCATCAGGCAGATGCTGGCCGTCGCCATCGATGAACAGCACGTGGCTGAATTCAAGGTTGGCGATGTGTGCCAGGCCGGCCCGCAGCGCCGCCCCCTTCCCCTGATGCCGCAGCTGCCGGAGGCAGAAGGCCCCTGCCTTCTCCGCTATGTCGGCCGTCCCGTCATCGGAGCCGTCGTCGATGACCAGAACCATCCCGACATGTTGCCTGACGCCCCGGATGACCGACCCTATGCAGCCAGCCTCATTCAATGCCGGGATCAAAGCGCAAACCGTAACGTCAGTCGACATGGGAATTTGGTTGCTCAGCCGGGCTATCCGGCCAGGACAAAGTCGAAACCTCTGGCCTTCAGGGCCGTAATGATGCCGGGCAGCACCTCCAGCATTACCGGGATGCCGGCGCCGGAGCCGTCATGCAACAGGATGATATCCCCCGAATTTGCCCGGTCGATAATGCGATGGGTAATCACCTCGGGCTTCTGGACGCGCGTATCGAAGGCGCGCAGCCTCCAGGAAATATATTCCAGTCCGGCGCGCCTCAAATAGAGGTCAAGCAGCGGATGCCTGAGACCGACCGGCGAACGGAAGAGCCGCGTGGAGCGGCCGCAGATCGTTCTGATGACCTCCTGTCCCTGTTCAATCTCCTCCCGAAGCCGCCGTGGTGACAGAAAACAGAACAGAACCGGGTGGGAGTAAGTATGATTGCCGATGCCGTGCCCCTCACTGCAGATGCGCCGCGTGAGGGAGGGTTCCTTCTCGGCAAGGCGGCCGATCATGAAGAAGGTGGCTTTGATCCCATGTTCCTGCAGAATCTCCAGGACCCGCGGAGTGTGCTCTGCCGTCGGCCCGTCATCAAAAGTCAGGGCGATACATGGCTTCCCGCAGCTTTCCACCCGCGACCGGTTCACAACCATCCACTGGCAGCGCGGATGGAACAGCAGAATCACCATTATGATGTTTCCCGCGGCATACAGGAATGCGCAGAGCATGAGCCGGGAAAGGCTGAAGGGGAACAGCAGGATAAGACTGGCATTCGTAAGCACAGCCATGAGGCTGAAAAGAGATGCCCTGATCATTTTCGGATGCCGTACCCTCCCCGGGAACCCGCCCGGATCACCGAAGCGGATGGAAGAAGACGCCGGCATTATATTACGAAGGAGCCCAAATCGAACCATGGCTTTGTGGTTCGGGAACCTTTAGTTTACAATTCAAACCTATGCATATACCGGACGGGTTTCTCTCCAACCGAATGGCTCTGGGATTGGATGCGGTTTCGGGTCTGGGCATTCTATACGCGGCCGGCCGCCTGAAGCTCGCGCTCTTTGCCCGGGCGGTTCCGATCATGGGGGTGCTTTCGGCATTCGTGTTTGGCGCGCAAATGATCAACTTCCCTGTGCTTGGCGGAACCTCGGGCCACCTCGTCGGGGGGGCTTTGTTGGGAATTCTGCTCGGCCCGGTTGCGGGCTTTCTGTCCATGGCCACCGTGATCATCGCGCAGGCACTCTTCCTTCAGGACGGGGGTTTGCTGGCGTTGGGCGCCAACCTGTTTAACATCGGCGCCATCACAGTGTGCAGCGGCTATGGAGTGCATCGTCTGTTCGGGTCTCCGCAGGCTCGGGGGCGGCGTCTGGCTGTCACCGGATTCCTGGCGGGGTGGATCTCGGTTGTGGTTTCGGCTGTCGCCTGCGCCCTCGAGTTGGGTCTATCGGGAGCGATTCCTCTCCGTATCGGCTTGCCGGCGATGGGCGGGTATCATGCCGTCATTGGATTGGTGGAAGGGGGGCTGACTTTGGGGGTGCTGTCGTTTCTTGCCCGGGTCCGGCCCGACCTGCTGCGGAGCGAACACATGCCCGGATTAAGCATTTGGGATTGGGTTGGCGGGACGGTGTTAGTGGCGGTCCCGTTCGGCATCCTGGTGCTGGCTGGAAGTTCCAGCCTTCCCGACCCTTTACAGTCGCTGCTCTCGGAGGCGCCGGTCCTTGCCGGGCAGGGGGAGGGCCTGTTGTCTCTGGACCGCGTTGCGGGCGCCTATTGGATCGGATTCCCGTTCCTGATGGTCGCATTAGCCTTCCTGATACGTCGCATGGTGCGAATGCACCGAGGCCCGTCGTGAACCACAGCTTCGTCGATCGCTATGCCCATCTTGATTCTCCGCTGCATGTTCTGGAGCCCCGCACGAAAATACTGGGATTTACCGCGCTGATCATCACCGCCTTGACGATCCCGGCCGGGGACTCGGGGGCATTTTTCGCGTTCTTCTTTCTCATGGCCATTTTCGCCGGCATTTCCCAGATTCCCTTGCAGTATGTGGTCGGGCGCATGCTGGTGCTCCTACCGTTTGTCCTTCTGGCCGGGCTGGCCGCTCCATGGCAGGGAACCCGGGGGTTTTCCTGGCTGGCCGTGCTGCTGCTGCGCTCGATGCTGTGCCTGCTGATTCTGATCCTGCTTACCAACACAACGCGTTTCGTCGAACTGCTGCGCGGCCTGCGCAAGCTCGGATGCCCGCGCATCCTGGTTGTGAATCTGAGCTTCCTCTATCGATACCTGTTTGTTTTCCTCGACGAGGTGATGCGCATGCGGCAGGCGCGTGACAGCCGCAGGGTCGGCCGATCGGGAGCGTGGGCGGAAATGCGCACGATGGCATCCATGCTGGGGACGCTGATGGTGCGCTCTTTTGAGCGTGCGGATCATCTGTACCAGGCAATGTTGTCCCGCGGGTTTTGGGGCGAATTTCCGGTTTCGGCTCCGCGCAGGTTTTCCTGGCACGATCTGGCCTTTGTCTCCGTGGTGGCGTTGTTCATCGCCGCAACGGTCTATCTGAGAACGGGACCTTCCGGGATTTGATATGACTGACTATGCAGTGCGAATGACGCGGCTCCGTTTCGCGTATCCCGATGGCACGCAGGCGCTGGACGACGTTGATCTCGACATCCGGACGGGCGAACGCGTGGCCCTGGTCGGGCCCAGCGGTGCGGGCAAATCCACGCTCATGCTTCATCTGAACGGCATCCTCAGCGGTGCGGGAACAGTCCGCATCCTCGGCAAAACCGTCGCGTATAATGACCTCAAGTTCATCCGGACGCAGGTGGGTCTCGTATTTCAGGATCCCAACGATCAGCTCTTCTGCCCTACGGTTTTCGAGGACATCGCGTTTGGCCCCCTCAATCTGGGTGTTCCCCCGGAAGAAATCGGCGCCCGGGTCAGGACGGCGTTGAAAGATGTGCTGATGGATCCCTCCTGTGCGAACCGTCCGGCGCATCACCTCAGCTTTGGCGAACGCAAGCGGGTCGCGCTGGCGACGGTCCTGATCATGCAACCGGCCATCCTGGCCCTCGATGAGCCCACCAGCAATCTGGATCCGGGAAGCCGGCGCCACCTGATCAATCTGATTGCCGACCTGCCGGCGACCCTGATCCTGGGGACGCACGATCTGGAAATGGTCCTGGCCCTCTGTTCCCGCACGGTTGTGATGGATCGAGGCCGGATCTGCGCCGACGGCGAAACCCGGCAGCTGCTCGCCGATTCCGGGTTGATGGAGCAACACGGATTGGAAGTGCCGCTCTCGCTTCGGGAGCGTCCATAGGATCATTGATGAAGATCAAGGCGGGAGAGGTAGAACTCGAGGCGGTTCTCTGGGAGCCGAAAGCGGAAGCCCCCAGGGGAGCGGCGCTATTATGTCATCCTCATCCGCTCTACGGCGGCTCGATGAATAACCGTGTGATCTATCGGGCGGCCAAAGGCGCCGCGGACGCGGGTTTCGCGGCGCTGCGCTTCAATTTTCGGGGCGTCGGCGCCAGCAGCGGATCCTATGACCATGGAAACGGGGAAAAGAGAGATGTGGCGGCCCTGATGGATTGGCTGGAACGCCGATACCAGGGGCTGCCCCAGGTTCTCATCGGTTTCTCGTTCGGCGCCTGGGTCGGCCTGCAAGTCGGTTGCCACGACCCCCGGATGATGGCGCTGGTCGGCATCGGACCCCCGCTGAAAGCCTACGATTTCAATTTCCTTTTCGACAACGAGAAGCCTTTGCTCCTGGTCGCCGGCAGCGACGACGAGTATTGTCCGCGGGACTCCCTGAACGCATTCGCGAAACGATTGCCGCCGGCTTCCACTGTCCGCTGGGTCGAAGGGGCCGACCACTTTTTCAAAGACCAGCTTGATCAGGTTCGGCAGGTGGTACACGATTTTTCCCTCACCCAGGGTACGGGGAAACTTCCATGAGGATAACCATGCGCGCAGTGGCATTGAGCATCATCCTGATGCCGGCGATCGCTCCGGCCGCAATGGTTCCAGCGCCCGCCTTCATCAAGGCCAGCAGTCATTTCTACTATCTGGAATTCGCCCCCGGAACCCCCAACACGGGCGCCGTGGTCACCTCGGAAGGGGTGCTGCTCATCGATCCGCCGCCCGATGCGGAAACACCCGCCCTGCTGAGCGCCCTCAAAGCGTTGACCTCCAGGCCGGTTCGCTGGGTGGTGATGACTGATTATCAGCGCGCCCGCGCCGGCGGCGCCGCAACGTTCGTCAAGCAGGGCGCCGCCCTCATCTGCAGCAAGGAGCTGAACCGACTCGCGACTGCCGCCTCCGCACCCGGCCTGGACCCCGCTCTGCCTCCGGCGCCGGATGCGTCCGATCCGCGATTCGTGTTCGGCGGGCAACTGCATCTCTTCCCCGCCGGCATTGAGATCCGCATCATCGCCATCCGGCACAGAGCCCGCACCGCCGGCGATGTCATTGTCTTCGTCCCGTCCGAAAAGGTGCTGCAGGTGGGCGACCTGTTCAATCCCGCCACATATCCCATCATCGACAATGGCCCCGGGGAGGGGAGCGCTCCGGGCTGGATCGACGGTCTCAAGCAGGCCGTCGAATCGGTGCCGCTGCTGAAGTCGGCAATGCCGCAGCCGAAACCGGAACCGACGGCTCCGCCCGAACCGGAATTGACCGTGGAGGAAACCGTCACGGTGATTCCTGCATACGGGGCCCCGGCAAACCTGCAACAGATGAAAAGCCTGCTCGCCGTGGTGGTAAAACTGCGCGCCGAGGCTACGCGAGCCGTTGCGGCCGGCCGCGACCGGGAGGATTTTGTGAGGTTGCTGGCCGCCGATCCTTATGGCACTTACGGCAATCTCGAAGCTTTTGCCGGCCAGCTTTTCGACGACCTGCTGCGAAAATAGGATATCCTCCGACGCATTCGGCGGTGAGCGGATTCCAGCCCTCGATGGGAATTGCACCGGCGAAAACTCCGTTCAGGTAACCTGCAGGTGATTTGCCCCCGCAATTCACTCAGGCGGCTGCGGACACGGTAGTAGCTCCCGTTGTTCAGAGAGCCTCCAGCAGCCGGGCGTTGGGACCGAGATCGTCAAGACTTGATGAACTGCTGCCGAATCTCCGGGAATCTGTTAAACTCCGGATTCTTGTGGATCAGAGTCGCGTTACGGACGATCGCCGTTGCTCCGATCCAACTATCGGCAACCGAAAGTCCGCCTACAGATTTCAGCTGTGCAGCGGCTTCGAGGATTTCAGGCTCGCAGGAGACCCATTCGAGGCTGAAGGTGTCGATCAAACGGAGCGCCTGGCGCGCTGCCTCCTCACCTTCTTCGCGCTTGATCAGATAGAGAAGTTCCATTCGAGTGATGAAGGATGCCAACAGCAAACCTTCGCCGTTCTCCGCCTCCCTCAACAGACTTTCGACCTCGTCAGCACCAGCTTCCTCGCTCCGAAGGGCAAGGAGGGCAGAGGTATCCAGCAGGAAATGCCTTTCAGGACCCATTCTCTCGCTTCAGATCTCTTTGTCGATCCCGCAATAACTGCCTCACCATCCCCTTTTTGCCCGAGCCGCGGAGAGCCTTGATGGTATCGACTGGAAGGGGTACGACCCTCACAGTTGCCCCCTCGATCATCCATGCCAATCTGGTATCAGGGCCTATCTGCAGTTTTTTTCGGACCTCGGAGGGGATCGAGACTTGTCCACGCTTTGTCACTTTTGTATGCATAACTATATTTTACAAGTAGCATGACATTATTGCAAGCAATCTCATGTTGCTTCTTGTCCTCGCGAGTTCTGGTCGGGATCTTCCGGGTTTTTTCCCTTTCCGCCATTCAGGGAGTGAATCACGGGATCTGCTTATAGCCATTGTGGCTGCCCCCTGATTTTGGGAAAATGTTAAGTTGGATTATATCGATGCCGTTGGAGGTTACCTTATGCCTGAAGAGCGAAATAGCGAACCTGGAGTACGGGCTGCCAATGCCTGTCCTTTTCCGGGCTCGCGAAAGGTCTATGTTGAAGGACCCGGCGGCATCCGTGTGCCGATGCGCGAGATCGCTCTCGGAGGGAGCCGAAGCTCCGCGAGGGGTGAAGGCGCAGCGGAAGCGGTACGCGTTTATGACACCTCCGGTCCCTACACTGACCCGGAAGCGAACATCGATCTGCGCCTCGGCCTGCCCGAATTGCGGCATCCCTGGATTCTGGCGCGCGGGGAATACAGCACGACGGCGCCCAGCTATCGGCCGGTTCCGGGACACTGCGACCCGGAAACGCCCTTGCCGCGCCGTCGTCAGGTCCTGCGGAGCCTCGGCAATGCGACCCAAATGCATTTTGCGCGCAAGGGGATCGTCACCCCCGAGATGGAGTTTGTGGCTGTGCGCGAGAGTCTGGATCCCGGGTTCGTATGCAGGGAGGTGGCCTCCGGGCGGGCCATTATTCCCGCCAACATCAATCACCCCGAATGCGAACCGATGGCGATCGGGCGCAATTTCCTGGTGAAGATCAACGCCAACATCGGCAACTCCATCGTGACCTCTTCCATCGAAGAAGAGGTGGAAAAGATGACCTGGGCCATCCGCTGGGGAGCGGATACCGTGATGGATCTCTCCACGGGCCGGAACATTCACGAGACCCGCGAGTGGATCGTGCGCAACTCTCCGGTGCCGATCGGCACGGTCCCCATATATCAGGCGTTGGAAAAAGCGGGGGGCCGACCGGAGGACCTCACCTGGGAGATCTTCCGCGACACGCTGATCGAACAGGCGGAACAGGGCGTCGATTACTTCACCATCCACGCGGGAGTGCTCCTGCGCTACATCCCCCTCACGGCCAAGCGCCTGACCGGAATTGTAAGCCGCGGCGGTGCCATTCTCGCCAAGTGGTGCCTGGCGCATCACGAGGAAAGTTTTCTCTACACCCGGTTCGATGAGATGTGCGAGATCTTGAGGGCCTATGATGTGGCCTTCTCCCTGGGCGACGGCTTGCGCCCGGGATCTGTCGCCGATGCCAACGATGAAGCCCAGTTTGCCGAACTCGACACCCTCGGCGAGTTAACCACCCGGGCCTGGTCCCGTGACTGCCAGGTCATCATCGAAGGGCCGGGACACATCCCGATGCACCTGATCAAGGAAAATGTCGATCGGCAGATGGCCGTGTGCCACGAAGCCCCCTTTTACACGCTCGGCCCCCTGGTCACCGACATTGCCCCCGGGTACGACCACATCACCAGCGCGATCGGGGCGGCGATGATCGGCTGGTTTGGGACCGCCATGCTCTGTTATGTCACCCCCAAGGAACACCTCGGGCTGCCGACCAAAAAGGACGTCCGCGACGGGGTGATCGCCTACAAAATCGCCGCCCACGCCGCGGATCTCGCCAAACAGCATCCCGGCGCCAGACTGTGGGATGACGCGCTCTCGATGGCGCGTTTCGAATTCCGCTGGGAGGACCAGTTCAACCTCGCGCTCGATCCCGAGACTGCCCGGGAATTCCATGACCAGACGCTTCCGGAGGAGAGGGCCAAGGTGGCACATTTCTGCAGCATGTGCGGCCCGCACTTCTGCTCGATGAAGATCACCCAGGACGTGCGCGACTATGCGCAGCGCCTGGGCCTGACCGAAGAGCAGGCTCTGGAGGCCGGGATGGCAGAAATGAAGCGCGAGTTCGTCAGGCGGGGAAACGAAATCTATACCCGGCCATGACTGCTGTTGAAAAAGCGGTGCTGTTGGGAGATAATTAAAGGATGCCTGATTTTGTCTGGATCCTCATCGTGATCGCCGCTTACATCGCACTGCAGCGCTGGGTGCTGCCCGCGTTCGGGGTGCAGACGTGAATGTCCAGGGAGTCCTGCAAGGTCGAGTCTCGACCGAATCCCGAACCCGAAAAGGAAAGCGAAACGCGGAGTTGAGCCTCCCGTCACAAATGCCGGCACATGCCGGTCGGAGCAGCCGCATCCGAAGCTAAACGCGCCCCAGCATCCAATACCAGAAATAGCCGAGGTACTCGTGGTGGGCCCGCAGAGGGACCGGAATGGGAATCTGCGGCCAAGCCTGAGCGGCTTGTGATTGGTTTCTAGCGCCGGATGGCGCACCCGGATACGGGAGTTTCGGCCCGAGCCACCGGCCGCCCCGCGAGGAGCGCATCCACCGCGTCCTCGACGTAGGCGATCCGCCCCGGTTCCGAAACCCGCCGGTTGTTGTCGATGGCGCCACGGTAACGGAGGATGCCGGCGCCGTCCAGAATGACCACGCTGGGCGTCTGCGCTACGCCTACCCTGTCCGCCAGGACTCCATCCTGGTCGAGCAGAACGGGGAATGGCAGACTCAGATTTTCCGCATTGCGCCGGACTTCAAGCGGCGACTCATTCCTGTTGGAGGCCACCGCAAGAACGACGACGCCCCGAGGGGAATACTTCGACTGCAGCGCCTTCACCCGATCATTGTAAACTTGCGCTACCGGGCACTTGAAGGACCAGAATTCCAGAATTAGGATCCTGCCGGCATACTCAGCCATCGTGTGGTTTTTGTCGGCGGTATCTGCGAGCCGGAAACCGGCCACCTTCTCCCCGAGCTGCGCTCCCGCAAATCCAGAGAGCAGGGTGACAGCGCTGAAGATCATCAGGGTGGCGGACAGCCTGCGGAAGATCGAAAATCTGCTCATGTCTATTAGGATGCGAAAGCCCCACAAGGAGTTGCGCCGCGCGCGCAAGGATCTGGCAGGTGCCGGGCTTGAATTGGAACATGAAATTGGAGTGATTGAGCCCCGCGGGAACACCAGCAACGTCCGGCACCGGGGCGGTTATGTCATATCGGAGCTCGAATTGTCAAGCCGAAATCACGCACCACCTGCGCAGGCCAGGCCGCTCCATTCATGAAGAAAAACCGCAACGAATCCGGGGACAGGAACGAACGCGAACCATGCCGGGCTATGACTGGGGCCTCTGGAGCAATTCGATCAATTTGCGGGCCGCCGGTATCAGAGGCCGGTTGCGCTTGACGATCACGCCGAGCGGGCGCAGGAATGTCTGGCGCGCGAAGTGAACCTGTGCCAGCACGCCCGACTGCACTTCCCTCTGCACACTGGACAACGGCACGATCGAAACACCGGCCCCGATCTCCACACTGCGTTTGATCGTTTCAATGTTGTCGAGCTCCATAACCACGCGCACTTTGATATGGTTGGTCCTGAAAATCTGATCGATGGCGCGCCTGCTCGGGATGTCGCGTTCGAAGGCGATGAAATTCTGGCCGTTAAGCATCTGCAGATCGAGACGCCGGCGCCTGGCGAACGGGTGCTGAGGCGAGCAGATCAGGATCAGCTTGTCGGCCGGCAGCGGAATCACCTGCAATCCCCGCCGGGGTTTGGGATACGTTACGATTCCCAGGTCGGCTTCGCCCTTCTGGCATTCTTCGTAGACTCGGTTGGCCCTGCTGTATTCCACGTGCAGGTTTACCTTGGGAAAGGTCTTCAGAAACGATTTGATGGCAAGCGACATTTCATAGAGACCGACGCTGTATATGGTTGCGATCCGTACCGTGCCGGTCACCTCTTCCCCCATCATCCGGAGCTGCAGGTCAATGCTCTCGAAATGATCCAGGATTTCGCGCGCCCCTTCGTACAGGATCCGTCCCGCTTCCGTAGGGCGCGCCGATCGCCCTTCGCGGATCAGCAGAGAGGTGTTGAACCGCGTTTCCAGGGTCCGGATCTGCTGGCTCACCGCCGACTGGGTGATGAAGTTCCGAACCGCGGACTGAGAAAAACTGCCGCTTTCCACGAGATCACAGAATACCTTGAGCGTCTCCAGCTGCATGCCCGCGCCACCTCATTGTCCGCCGGCCCCGCCCCGGCCCGACCAAACTGCGATTAGATTATCTAATTCTACATATCACTCTTATTCACTTCACTTATTGGCGTCAAAATCCTATAGTTTTCTCGGATCACAATTCAAGCGTTCGTCGGTGATCCGAAGCTTTTCTGGAGGATTCATACCAGGCCTCAATTCATACCTTTCATACTGAGAGGCATACCGCGACCCGAACCGAAATAGACGGGTCATGAAATTCGGATACGGAAAGGCCACGTTTATCTGGGAGGAACGAGCCTCTCCGCACCAGGGCGCCCCGGCGGGGGCGCCCGCTTTTTTTCACGCCACTTCGCCCGCAGTCTCCAACTCCGAACCGGCCTCGGGACCGATCGCACCCCCGCGCGCATCTAAATCGCCAGGGGGATTGACCTGCAGAAATTATTCGGCCTTTGTAAAAGCAGCCACGGATTCCACCGATTTAGATGCATAAGACAGGCGGATATTGACACGCGCCAGATGATGCCGGCATTGCCTGCATTCTGGAGGGTGCCGGAAACACTCCCCGGATGGTAGTGCCTCAAAAAAATCAGTGTAATCCGTGGCCGCTTTTTGCTGCCTCTGATCGTATGCCTGAACAGTTGCTATCTATACAAGCATGCCGGGAGCCGCATACTCTATAATAAGAAGTCGGGAGAATGGGGATGATAGGAGGAGTGCTGACCTTGGTGCTGATGCTGATGATGCCGGGAAACCCTTATGATGCCAGGGCGCGGGCGGAAGCCGCGGGCCGCTCATCGATCACGGGCTCCGATTTCCCGACACGCACGATTCCGGCACCATTGCGGAATGCCTGGCTGCGATTCCATGAGGAACAGTGGTGCCTCGGCATCGACGCCGTCTTCGTTTTCCATCCTCATGGGATGGAAGTGTGGTGCCGCATCAACAACGAGAGAAATTTTCAGAACTTCAACATGCTGTTGCAGCCCCTGCAGAAGTCCTTCCGCATTGACCTGTATCCGACTTATCCCGAAAAGGACAGGAAACCCTGGTCTCCGGAGGACGACGATCCGCCACCGAGTCTCTGGAATAATGAGGAGCTGCGCACCTACATGCGGGATCCCCTGATGAGCCGCCTGGGTTCGCCGGTCATCTGGCCCGGAATTTCGGCGGAGGAATCCGGCACCGTTGCGGGGTTGAAGCGCCGCATGAAGCTGTTCAGCGATCAGACGATCGAATGGGTGCAAAAAATGAAGCAACTTGCCGACGACCTTCCCGCGCTGGCCGAGGCCGCCTACGGTCCGGACCGGTCCTCCGATCTGCGCGCGCTTGCCGTCGCCGTTTGCCGGGGGCATGCCCGGGAAACCGGCAAGTATGTCGATCGCCTCCTGGGAAACCTGGGTCATGCATTTCCGCGCGGCGCCGGCGATGACACGTCTGCTGCATCCCCGTCCTCGGATCAGCCTGCATCCCCTGTGACTCCGTATGAAAGCGCTCTGCAGATCTCGGAACGGGTGCAGGTGCTTGCGGACAGCATAATCCGCTTCATCTATCCGCAGGCGTACACTGTAACGCTGGGCGACCTTCGCGGGCCCCGGCTGCTGGAATCGATGAAGAGTGTGCGCCAGGACATCGCGGCATTCGAACTCCTGGCCTTAAAAGCGCGGTAGCCGGGCGGCCCCCTTTGTCCATGAAGAGAAAATCGCAAAATATCCCGGGACACTAGGAACGCGGATGAACACGGATCTGCCGGCCGCATCCGCAGCCGTAGCCCCGGCTGGAGCACCTCATGGAACGCATCTGTTTAACCGATGCTGAACAGCAGAACGCAAAGACGCAAAGACGCAAAGAGATTCCCTTCGGTTCGCGGGCATGGGCGGCCTTCGGCCGCATCCTTGGGCGAGCCGCGGGAGAAAGCGCAATCCTCCTGAGTAGCCGCTGCCCGCGCTTTCTCCCGCGGCTCGCCCAAGGATGCGCCAGCGCGAAGCGCTGCGCCCACGCCCGTTGCTCAGTGTCGATCTTTGCGCCTTTGCGTTTGGCTTCTTCATCCATTTGATTTGGCTGAACAATTACCATGGAACGTCGGCGTCTCCTGGTTGATCATATGAAGCGATTCCCGACCCTCGCGGGGTTGCTCGGTTCCGCATTCTATGTGGAACATGGGGTTGAAATCGAATCCTTTCTCGCCACACCCGAGCGGGTTTCCCACTCCGGTTCCGCGCCCCGCCTGTCGGCCTTCATACGCGTAGCCCAATGGAATCTGGAAAAGGGGAAGAGGTTCGACGAGGCGCTGATTTTATTTGAGACCGATCCGGTGCTGCGCTGGGCAGATATCATAATCCTCAACGAGGCGGATCATGGGATGGCCCGATCCGGCAACCGCCACGTGGCCCTGGACCTGGCCCGGGCATTGGGAATGAACATGGCTTTTGGCGCCGCCTGTCTGGAATTGACGAACGGGGTCGGCGAGGATCTGGCTGTCGAAGGCGAGAACCGAGAAAGCCTGCAGGGGAACGCGGTCCTGAGCCGTTACCCGGTTCTTGAGGCTCGGACCGCGCGGCTGCCCCAGTGCTTCGAACCTTACGAATTCGGCGAGAAGCGATATGGCGGGCGCAACTGCGTCTGGGCCCGCTTGCAGGTCGGCTCCGGCACCCTCTGGGTCGGGTCCACCCACCTGGAGGTGAGGAATACGCCTGAATGCCGTGCGCACCAGATCCGCCATCTGATTTCAACCCTGCCTGCCGAAACAGGAGAACCCTGCCTGTTCGGAGGCGATTTCAATGCCAACACCTTTCGCCGCGGAACTCTGTGGCGCACCCTGTCGGGAGCAGCACGATTGATCTGGAGTGATCCGGAAGCGATGAAGGACGGGTTGCTGCACCCGGAACGGACGGAACCGCTGTTCAGGGTGGTTGCCCAATCGGGATTCTCGCCCCGTGGGCTCAATTCCCCAGAAGCGACCGCTATTGCCGAATTGGAAGACCTCGAGGACACCCAAGGAGTTCCCCGAATCCTGAAGCGCTACATCCAGCAGCGCCTCGCCCCCTATCAAGGCCGTTTGTGTCTGAAGCTCGATTGGCTGATGGGGAAAGGGATCCAGGCCTTGGGCCAGGGCGAGATTAAAGATCCGGGAACCGGCGTGACCTCCCGCACACCGGGCTGTCTCCTCACCGAAAGGGAAGGCCGCGCACGGATTTCGGACCACAGCCCCATTTTCGCCGACCTGAACCTCCCCCGATTATGACTGGGAGGAGGTGGCGGCCGGCATCCCTGAATGATTCGGGTCAGGTGTATGGGGTTGCGGCCGCAGAAGATACCTGCGTATAATGATATGACCGCTTGGATCCGGCTGCGACCGAGACGGTCAATGTCAACGCCATCTCCTCTCACAGGCAGAGAAGAGGCATCTTACTCGACGGAGAAGATAGCCATGCCTTCATCAAGCGAACCCAACTCCGGAAAAGTCACGATTCACAGTTTGGCCGCCAAGAAGAAGCGCGGCGAGCCCATCACAATGCTCACGGCCTATGATTATCCGACGGCTCTGGCCATGGACCAGTCGGGAATTGACTCAATCCTGGTCGGAGACTCCCTCGGAATGGTGGTCCTCGGTTACGAGAACACACTTTCGGTCACCATGGAGGACATGCTCCATCACTGTAAGGCGGTTGCCCGGGGCGCTCGCCGCGCCCACCGGATCGGCGACATGCCCTTTATGTCCTACCAGGTTACCCAGGCCGATGCGGTAAGGAACGCCGGCCGCTTTCTGCAGGAAGCCGGCATGGATGCGGTAAAGCTGGAAGGAGGGAAGAACGTCGCACCCACCATCGAAGCGATCATTGCCGCGGGCATTCCCGTGATGGGCCATCTCGGCCTCACACCGCAAAGCCTTCACAAACTTGGCGGATGGAAGGTGCAGGCGACTTCAGCGGCATCTGCCCGCCGTCTGGTGGAGGAGGCACACGTTCTCGAAAACGCCGGCTGCTATGCGATCATTCTGGAGGCGGTCCCCGATCGCGTGGCCGAAATCATCTCCCATCGTCTGGCGATCCCCGTGATTGGAATTGGCGCCGGCGCCGGCTGCGACGGCCAGGTTCTGGTCACCAACGACCTGCTCGGTTCGTTCGAACGATTCACCCCCCGCTTTGCTAAAAAATATGCGGACCTGCGCGCGGTCATGGGGGGGGCGTTTTCGGCCTTTATCGAAGATGTGGCCGCGCATCGGTTTCCGGCCCAGGAACACACGTACCCGATGCCCGATGAGGAGTTTGAGAATCTCCTTCGCGACCTGCGCATGAAGTCCCGCAAATGGCAGATGGCAATCTGAGGCCCGCATGACTTCTCTGACTGACGATCCGCACCTGACGATAGTCGGCACCGGAGCGATGGCCTGCCTGTTTGGAGCGCGCCTGGCTCCCTTTGCCCGTGTCACGTTGACCGGTTCGTGGCCCGAAGGCATCGCAGCTATCCATGAGGCAGGCATCATCGTCAAAGATTCGGGCAAGCACTCCCCGGTTCCGGTGGGGGTAACCCCCTGGCAGGGAAGGCTTGAACCCGCCGACCTGGTGCTCATCCTGGTCAAGGCGTGGCAGACCGAGGACGTTGCCCGGCGCCTGCCGGACCTGCTGAAGCCGGATGGCATCGCGCTTACGCTCCAGAACGGTCTCGGAAATCTTGAAGCTCTAGGGCCCCGTACATGCCTCGGAGTCACTTACCAGGGGGCAACCCTCCTCGGACCGGGGCGGGTGCAGTCAGGCGGGGCTGGAACCACCTGGCTTGCCGGCCCGGGATGGATTGTCGAGCTGTTCCGGCGTGCCGGACTGGAAGCCTCGGCAGTCGGGAATGGAGAAATTCAGAACCTCCTCTGGGGCAAACTCGTGGTCAATTGCGGCATCAACGCGCTCTCGGCACTCTTGCGAGTGCCGAACGGGGAGCTGCTTCGCCGGCCGGATGCAACTTTCCTGATGCAGTGTGCTGCCCTGGAATGCGCCGATGTGGCAGGCGCCCGAGGCCTTGCCCTCCCGTTTCTGGACCCGGCCGGAAAAGTGTGCGAAGTTGCGCGGCAGACTGCAAACAACTTCTCCTCAATGCTTCAGGATGTGCTCCGGGGAGCCCCCACGGAGTGTCAGGCCATCAACGGCGCCGTCGTTCAATGGGGTAAACGCCTCGGAGTCGATACGCCGGTCAACGAGACTCTGTTCCGTCTGGTGCGCGCCGTAGCCACGCCGCCGGCTGGGCCGGGACCGGGAGGTGAATCAATCGATGCAGTCGGTTAACTTTACAGCGGACTTGAAGTTGGCTCGTACATCCATGATCGGGACCGTTGGCCTGGTGCCCACTATGGGCGCCCTCCACGAGGGGCATCTTTCGCTCATCGCCCGGGCCAGACACGAATGCGACCACGTGGGAGTGAGCATTTTCGTCAATCCGGCGCAGTTCGGCCCGGGCGAAGACCTGAACCGGTACCCCCGGGATCTCGAACGCGACCGCGAGATTCTGGCGCCGCTCGGGGTCGACCTCCTGTGGGCGCCATCTCCGGATATCGTGTACCCGCCCGGCTTCCAGAGCTGGGTTTCCGTCGATGGGGTTTCCCGCGGCCTGGAAGGCGAACGGCGGCCCGGACATTTCCGGGGAGTGGCCACGGTTGTGGCCAAACTCTTTAATCTGTTTGCCCCTCACCGAGCCTATTTCGGCCAGAAGGACGCGCAGCAGCTGGCCGTCATCAAGCGTATGGTTCGGGATTTGAACTTTCCGATCGATATCGTTGCCTGCCCGACCGTGCGGGCTACGGATGGGCTCGCTCTGAGCAGTCGCAACAGCTATCTCACTCCCCTTGAACGTCCGGCGGCGACCGTACTGTTTCGCGCACTCTCAGCGGCACGGGAGGCCTTCGAGGCCGGCGAACGTAATGCGGGCCGGCTTCGTCTTGCAATTAGGGCTATCCTCAATGCCGAACCGCTGGCGCATATCGACTATATCTCGGTGGCAGACCCGGAAACTCTGTCCGACCTCGAGCACATCGAAACCGGGGTGCTGCTGTCGCTGGCGGTGCGTATCGGCAAGGTGAGGCTTATCGACAACCTCCTCCTCACGTCGGGGGATGAAAATGCTGCTGGCCCTTGATATCGGCAATACCATCATCGCCCTGGGACTCTACGATGGCAACCAGGCGGGACCGCGCTGGCGCCTGGCCACCGATCCCGGGCGCATGCCCGACGAGTACGGCATCATGCTGATCCACCTCTTCCAGCATGCCGGAATCAGGAAGGAGGACGTCAGCGAAATCGCCATGGCCTCCGTCGTACCACCGCTGACAGGCATCCTGGTGCAGGCCTGCCGTACCTATCTGGGACGGGATCCCCTGATCGTCGATCTCGGAATGAAGACGGGCGTCCGGGTGCGGGTGGAAGATCCACGGCAGGTGGGGGCGGATCGGGTCGCGGATGCCGCAGCCGTGCATAAACTCTATGGTGGACCTGCGTGCATTGTGGATTTCGGCACCGCGACCACGTTTGACGCCATTTCCGGCGAGGGAGAATACCTGGGCGGCGCCATTGCCCCGGGTATTGGCATCGCGGCCGAGGCGCTGTTTCAAAGCGCAGCCAAACTGCCCAAGGTTGACCTGCGCCGCCCCCCTGCGGCTATCGGCCGGAATACCGTCCATTCCATCCAATCGGGTCTGCTGTTCGGCTATGTCGGCCTGGTGGAAGGAATGGTCGCCCGCTTCGCGGCGGAACTTGGCCCGAAAATGAAGGTCGTGGGAACGGGCTGGCTGGCGGAGCTGATAGCCAGTGAAACCAAAGTGATAGGAATTGTCGCCCCGTGGCTGACCCTCGATGGGCTGAAGATCATCCACGACCTGAACCGCAAGTAACGGTCCGGACCTCACTGGCCCGCCCGCGCAACTCTTGGATGTGCAGCTTGATGATGGTACCTTGATGCCTTCAAACTTTGACAGGGAATCGACATGCAGACACCCGAAGTTTTGCAAGCGAGCGAAATCCGGACTTCCCAGGGGCGTTACCCAAGCCAGATTGTACTGCGCCGGATTAAAGAAACAACTTACGCTACTCACATGAAAGTCATCCCTCCGGATGCTGAGCCCCACTTCATCCTCGGCAGTTATTTCTTCCGCCTTGAGGAAGCCGAAGCCGATTTCCATAGGCGGAAACTCGAGCTCGAAGGCATGCCGGAAGATGTCTAAACCTGCTCGATAATCAGGGAACGGATCCAGAATGAGCCGAAGTGACAGATTCTTAAAAGCGTGCCGGCGGGAGGCAGTGGACTGTACTCCCATCTGGCTGATGCGCCAGGCCGGGCGCTACATGGCTGCCTACCGTAAGATGCGGGAACGTTACCCCCTGCTCGAAATGTTCCGGACGCCGGAAATTGCCGCCGAAGTGACGCTGCAGCCGGTCACCGCATTTGAACTCGATGCAGCCATTATTTTTGCCGACATTCTCCTCCCTCTGGAGGGGATGGGAATCCAGTTGGAATTTGCCGACAAGGAGGGCCCGCGAATCAGCAATCCGGTGCGCACGGTTGCCGATGTGACGGCGCTCGAGATTCGCGATCCGGAGGATACGCTCGGGTACGTCATGGAGGCGCTGCGCCTCGTTCGGGCCGAAATCGAAGGCAAGATGCCCCTGATCGGATTTGCGGGCGGCCCCTTCACTCTGGCCGGCTATATGATCGAGGGCGGTTCCTCGAGCAGCTTCCTGCGCACCAAAAAGATGATGTATGAGAATCCTGAATTTTGGAGTGCACTCATGGCCAAGCTGGTCCGGCTGATCAGCACGTTTCTGGAAGCCCAAGTTCGCGCCGGGGCTCAGGCGGTCCAGCTTTTCGACTCCTGGGTCGGCTGCCTGAGTCCAGCCGATTATCGCGATTATGTCCTGCCGCACACGCGGAACATCTTCGAATCTTTGAAAAACATTGGTGCGCCTGCAATTCACTTCGGGACCGGGACAGCGGACCTGCTGCCGCTCATGCGCGAAGCTGGAGGGGATGTTATCGGCGTCGACTGGCGCACTCATCTCGATGTCGCCTGGAAACGCATCGGTCCCGGAACCGGAGTCCAGGGAAATCTCGATCCGCTCACACTCATGGCCCCGCGGAGCCTGCTGATGGAAAGGGCCGAGGAGATCCTCGATGGCATCGGCGGGCGCCCGGGTCACATTTTCAACCTCGGGCACGGCGTTCTTCCGCCCACGCCCGAGGATTCCGTGAAGGCCTTGATCGATTTCGTCCACGAATACAGACTGGTTACGTCCCCTGAAATTTAGAGAACCGGCCAATTGAGGGCCGAGTCGCGCCTGGCGTTGAGCCGTTTTTTGTCGTACATGCGATCGACGTCGACCACGCGCACGGGATTGTTCAGGGCGGTCAGTGGTTCCGCGGAGATCGTGCCGCACTGAACCGCGACCATCTTGCCATAATCCTTGCGCAACAGGAGGTCGACTGCCGTGATGCCGAAACAAAACCCCATCCTGACGTCGAATGCGGAGGGATCGCCCCCGCGCTGGAGGTATCCGAGTTTTTCGGCGAAGGTGTCCAGGCCGGTGTGCGCTTTGATCTGGTCCGCAAGTATTTCCCCGATTCCTCCCAGATTAACGTGGCCGAACGCGTCGGGCTCTTTGCGGCGCGCCACCACCTGACCCCCTCTTTCGGTGGCCCCCTCGGCAACCACCATGACCGTATATCTCGATTTCAGTTTGGTTCGGGCATTCATCAGCGAAACCAGATGGGAAAATTCGAAAGTGTATTCCGGAATGAGAATGAAGTGGGCGCTGCTGACAATTCCGCCCGCCATGGCCAGGAAGCCGGAATGGCGGCCCATCACCTCGATTACCGCCGTCTTGCGGTGCGAACCTGCAACTGTCCGGGCGCGGTCGATCAATATCTTGATGTTGTTAACCGCGCTGTCGAATCCGAGTGAATAATCGGTGCCGGGCAGATCAAGATCGATGGTTTTGGGAATCCCCACGACCGGAATGCGGTAGCGCTCGTACAGCTTGTTGGCCACTCCGAGGGTATCCTCGCCTCCCACGGCAATGAGGGCGTCCAACCCCAGGATTTCCATGTTGCGCACTACGGTCGCACTCAGATCCTCACGTTTGCCCCGGGCGCCGACCACGCTGAAGGGGTTGGTGCGTGATGTGCCGATGGCCGTGCCGCCGTCACGATCGATCTTGCGCACGATGTAATCCGTCAGCACCTGGACATAGCGGTTGTCCTTGATCCCTTTCTTGGGATCTAGCATCAGGATCCCCTCCCACCCCTCCTTGAGAGCAACGATTTCGATGGGATTCTTGGGAATCCGCTCGCGGCTGTGGCAGATTGCTCCATAAACAACCCACTTGACCGCAGCATTCAACCCCGGGCAGTCTCCTCCCCCGGTCAAGATTCCAATGCGCATCCTTTTCATTGGCACCTCACTCCCCAGATGAATCAATCGGATTTTACATTATCCGGCGGGAACTGCTTCGCCACTCAACGTCCTGGCGTCACGTGTTGCGGATTCAGTCAAAGACCACGGTCTGCAGCGTACTGATCTCGATTGTCTTGCCGCACCGCGGATTTTTGCAGCGCAGCTTGTCGTCAATGCGGACGCGATAATTGCGCGCCTTGGCAAAGCGTGCCCGATCACGCTCGTCGGCACGCGGCGGCAGAGAGGCTTTCCGTGTGCGGCGCCGCCACCGGATGGGGTACTCCTGAGTCTCGCGGCATTTAGGGCAGTAAATCTCCGCCGGAACTACTTCATCCTTCTCATCAAAAAATTCCCGTTCTTCCATCGGTCCGTCCCGTGCGAAAAAAACTGTTTCCGGCGCCTGGGCTCTGCTGCCGCCCAAAATGCGCACCCGCGGCCCCGGCATTGGCGGCCGCAAAGCAATTATATGGTGGATTGATCCCCATTCCAGGAAATTCTTGATGTAGAATCCTCAAGCCATGAACTTTATTCGCAGCTTGTTTTCTGATGGAGATGGGCCATCCGAGCGGCAGATCCGCCGGGCGCTGAAACAGGTCACGCAGACCCATGGGGATTCCGCAACCCGTGTTGGAGCAATGGAGCGGCTTGCGGCGTGG
Organism: Terriglobia bacterium; assembly: GCA_963824985.1. Taxonomy (GTDB): domain Bacteria; phylum Acidobacteriota; class UBA6911; order UBA6911; family UBA6911; genus JAFNAG01. The sequence continues at coordinate 50,571 of CAWGRQ010000001.1, read as the reverse complement.
AAAACGCCGGAATCGGCCACGGCGCTACTGAGGCGTTTCACCGTGCTGGTGCCCCAGGAGACCATGGATCTCGAGGAGAAACAGTACACGGTGCGACTGCTCACCGATATGGGACGATCGGCGGTGGAACCGATTTTGAACTTTCTGCGTGTCGAGGCGGAAGTCACCTGGCCGGTGCGGGCGCTGCGCGAGATCCTGCCCCCGGATGAGTACATCACCGCGCTCAAGGACCTGCTGGAACGCCTGGGCAGCGGGTACACCCGCTGGCCCGAAGCCAAGGTGGTGCTGATCGAGCATCTTCCCGACGAAGCCTTGGCTCAGGTATGTGAAACGCTCGTTGGTTTTCTCCAGGATGAGGATGATGATGTCTGCATCGCAGCGGCGACCTATCTGGCCCGGGGCGGCGATGATGAAATCCGGGAGCGGCTGATTGAAATTTTCCTCAGCGCCGAATTCCGCCCCCGGGTGCGCGGCCGCATCCTGGAGCTTTTTTGTGACAAGGAATGGGCGGTTAAGGGCTACCGCAAAAAGGTCGAGGAAGTGATCCAGGAACCGTTCTACCTGACCGCCAAAGGCACCGTAAAGCGCCGCGCCAAATAGGCCTCCGGCCCGAAAAGCCCTGCCCACGGATCCAACCCGCGTTCATCCGCGTTCTTCCGTGTCCCGCGATGTTCCGTTCCGAAAATGACCTTGCCGGGGCTCAGCGCCGAAGGCGCCATGGAGTGCGGCGGCATGACCTGAACCTTATACGCATCTTCATGCTGGAAAAAACAAGAGTTTTTGTGCCGCGCCGTCGGCGCTCGATCCCGAGCCATCCCACTCCCGGCCTTCGGGCCTCGGGCATGCAAGTCCGTGGGTTAATCGAACGCCCGTATCACCTGTAGCCAAAATCAGGAGCCATGCCGCGAGGCTCACAAAATCCAGGCGCGAAGCGCCGGCAGTACCTAGCCCCGCGCGTCAGCGCGGGGTAGGGAGTGGTTGAGAAATGAGGCCCGCAAGGGCCGGCACCCGCCTCCAGCCAGTTTGTCTGTCGCATGCAAGATGCGTATAAGGTTCAGGGCATGACGCCGCTTTTGCCATTCCCTACTTGGAAAGCGGCGCCGTGGCGCCGCACTCCATGGCGATGCGCGCGACATCTGCTATTTTCATGCGTCACCCGGTGCGCCGCAGGCGCATGAGAGGCTGCTGCCTCGTCAATATTGCGGCCTGACCACTCTCTCGCGGCGATTCTTATTTGATGCCGAGGAATTCCTCGAGAGCCTGGTTGAAGGCCTGGGGTTTCTCCAGCATCAGCGCATGCCCGACATCCGGAATAACCGTGAGTTGGGAACCGGCGATCTTCGACTTCATGTACTCGCCGAGCAATTGCCGTTCCTGGGGGACGACAATCAGAGTCGGCACGTCAATCTGGGGCAGCACCGCGCGTCGATCGCCGGTAAACAGGTCAAACAGCAGCGCGATGGCTGCGCCGATGCTGGTTTTCAGGCTGGCTTCGATAAGCTCTTTGTAGAGCGGCGCCGGCTGCGGTGATTTGAACATGCCGCGCACCATCGCTTCCGCGGCTTTGGCCCGGTCCTCTTCCATGGCAAGTGCAAGATCCCGGGCCTGTGCCATGGTGAATCCGCCGGGATAGTCCTTTTCGGTCAAGCCGGCAGGAGCGCCGTCGACCAGGACCAACCGGTCGGGGAGAAGGATCTCTGCGCTGGAGAGATACTCGAGCAGAACCGTGACGCCGGCTGACCAGCCGACCATCGTGCAGTGCTCGAGTTTCAGTTGCTTCAGGAAGGCGTGCAGATCGGCAGCCTGCTGGTGATAGGAATTGTCCCCCTCCGTCTTGCTGGTGGCTCCCTGGCTGCGGGGGTCCAGAGCAATGGCACGAAACCCGCGAGCGGCAAAGTAGGGGATCTGTTCCCTCCACACCTCGGCGGTCATCATCAACCCAGGAATGAAAATCAGGATACGGTCGCCGGAGCCCGCTTCAATGTAATGAGTCTTGATGTCTCCAACCCGCACCGATGAATCCTTCCAGGCATTCTGGGCAGATGCCGGATTCAAGGCCGACAACAACATGACCGCCGCCGCGCATGCCAAAACGACTTTCTTGCACATATCTCCTCCCAGCCGGGAATTCGAAATGTTCCCTGGTTGCCCCTGACGGTCGGCCGGGGTGCTCCCCGTTATGGGGCCGCCGATCCCGGTCCGGACGCCATATCAATGAACCACTATTAATTTTAGCGGCCCGGAAGCCTTCGCTCTAGCACAAAGCGATGAAAATCTGTATCCTGAATCTTCATGCGCGTCAGTGGAATTCTGCTTCATCCGACATCCCTTCCCGGAGAACACGGCATTGGCGATCTCGGGGACTGGGCATTCCGATTCGCCGATTATCTGGCAGCCAGCGGCCAGCGGCTCTGGCAGGTGCTGCCGCTGGGCCCACCCGCGCAGGTGAACTCCCCATATGATTCCTGTTCGAGCATGGCCGGCAATCCCCTGCTGATCAGCCTGGTCCTGCTGCAACGCCATGGGAGGCTGGCCCCCGAGGACCTGGCCGAAGTTCCATTATTTTCGTCCGGCGAAGTGGACTTCAATGCGGTTGCCGTATTCAAGTGGAAGCTCCTCCGGAAGGCGGCTGATGAGTTTTTTGCCCATGCCTCGCCGCCGGACTCGCAGGAGTTCGAGCAATTCTGCCTGGGAAATGCCTATTGGCTCGACAAGCACGCCGCCTTTTCCGCTTTGCGGGACGAAAATGGCGCCGCCCTCTGGTCTGAGTGGCGCCACCGGGACAATCCGGAGCCCGAGGGCGTGCGGCTGCACAAATACATCCAGTTCGAATTCTCCCGCCAATGGAACGTATTGAAGACGTATTGCAATGATCGGGGAATCTGGATTCTCGGAGATCTGCCGATATTTGTCTCCCGGGACAGCGCGGATGTCTGGGGGAATCCGCAGCTGTTCGATCTGGATGAGCGCGGGAATCCGCGCACAGTCGCGGGTGTGCCCCCCGATTACTTCAGTTCCACGGGTCAGCTCTGGGGCAATCCCCTGTATCGATGGGATGCCATGGAAAAGGCAGGATACCAATGGTGGATCGATCGCGTGCGGCGCATGCGCGATCAGTTCGACCTGATTCGCATCGATCATTTCCGGGGCTTTGAGAAGTATTTTGTGATTCCCGCTACCGCGAAAACCGCGATCGAGGGGCGTTGGGTTGAGGGGCCGGGAGATCGGTTATTTGCGGCCCTGTCCTCAGTCTTTGAAAAGCTCCCCTTCATCGCCGAAGATCTTGGGATGATCACGCCGGAGGTGCTGGCCTTGCGCGATCGCTGGGGATTTCCAGGCATGCGGGTTCTGCAGTTCGCCTTTGCCGATCAGTCTCCGCATAATCCCTTCCAGCCCCATAACTACATCCCCAACTGCGTCGTCTACACCGGGACTCACGACAACGACACGACCCTGGGTTGGTTTCGCGGGACCAGCGCCGGGGAAGTAACCCAGTCCCCCGAGCAGATACGCGCCGAACGCGAGTTCGCCCTCCGATACCTCAACAGCGACGGCCGGGAAATCCACTGGGACTTTATTCGTGCCGCCGTTTCCTCGCTTGCCGACACAGCCATATTTCCGCTGCAGGATGTGCTCGGATTGGGCTCGGAAGCGCGCATGAACCTGCCATCCTGTGCGGAAGGCAACTGGCGCTGGAGGTTTCTCCCTGAACAGCTGGCGCCGGAACTCGGGCACAGGCTGCGGGAACTGAATCGCCAATACGGCCGGCTGGCGGAGTGATCCGCGGCGCGATCTTCTGTCCGCGTCGCGGATGCCGACCTTGAAATGCTATTTCCTGGCTGCCGCCTTTTCCTGGTAGACGGGGGCACACCAGTCCATGTACTTGGCAACCCGGCCGTGGACCACATCGAAGTACAGCTTGCGCAACGCCTGAGTGATCGGACCCATTTTCCCGCTGCCGATGGCGTGATGGTCCACATCCACGATGCCCGCGAGCTGCATCCCCGTGCCGCAGAAGAATGCTTCCTCGGCCAGGTAGACCTCGGTCCGGTCGATGGATCTCTCGACCACCTCGACACCGAGTTCATCACGCAGCAGCTTCATCACGGTGCGGCGGGTAATCCCTTCCAGGATATTGTCGGTTATCGGAGGCGTGCAGGCCACACCCCGCCGGATGATGAAGAAGTTCGCGGCCGATCCTTCGGCGACGTGGCCATTCCGATTCAGCACCAGCGCTTCCTCGAAACCGTTCTGATGAGCCTCGGTCTTCGACAGGGCTGAATTGACATAGGCTCCCGCAATCTTCCCGCGCGCCGGGATCATATTGTCCTCTACACGAACCCAGGACGAGGTCGCGACATGCAAACCCTCTTCGTTCGCCACGTAGGCGCCGAAAGGAATCGAGGCCATGGTGACGTCGGCGGTGAGATCGAAGAGGCGCACGCCGATGAGTTCGTTGTCGTAATACGCGAGCGGCCGGATGTAACAGTCGGTGCGGTAATCCTCGGCACGCAACAGGTCGATCAGAACCTGGACCAGAAAATCCTTCGTGTACGGGAGTTCCATGTACAGAAGTTTCGCGGAATCCAGAAAACGCTGGAAATGATCGAGCGGTCGGAAAACGAAAAGCTGCTTCGACTCTTCGTTCCAGTAGCCGCGGATGCCGCCGAAAACGCCGGTGCCATAATTGAAAGTGTGGGTCAGGATGCCGACTTTTGCCTCGCTATATGGGACGATGCGACCTTTGAAGAATGCGAATTTGGGCAGGGCCAAGATTCAATCCTCCTCGAAATGCGGAATTATGACGAAGTCCGTCCTATGATGACAAGCCGACCCCAACTTTATCACAAATTGACCGGTCCAGCACCAATCCTGACGGAGGCGTTTTCCGGGATTCATGAATGCGGCAAGGCGCTTTTGGAGGTACGAATGAGCTCGGGCAAACGCGCCCGAAGCTCGTTTTGCCCCTCCCGCCTGTCCGCGTTCTGCCGCGTCCGCAAAAGATGCGTCGCCGTAATTATGGTAACGTGTGCCAGTGGTGAATGGGACCCACGCTCGGGATTTGTTGGCTAACCGGCGGGTTGGCCGCATATAATCATTTCATCCAACCGGCCGGAGTCTCCGGCCGACCGGGACAGATGTCATGGCCAAACAGGAATACCCGATTACCCCGGCCGTGCGCTTCCTGCGTGCACACCGGATCGAGTTCACACCGCGCCTGTACTCCTATCAGGAGCACGGCGGCACCAGGGTCGGCGCCCAGGAGTTGGGTCTTCCGGAACACGTCCTGGTTAAGACCCTGGTTATGGAAACGGATGAGGGTAAGGCGCTCCTGGTGTTAATGCACGGCGATTGCGAGGTTTCCACCCGGCGTCTGGCCCGCCTGATCGGCGCGAAATCCATCGCCCCCTGTGATGAGCGGACCGCAACCAGGATCACCGGGTATGTGTTCGGCGGTACCAGCCCCTTCGGCACCCGTTCGGCACTGCCCGTTTATGTTGAGAGAACCATTTTGGGATTGCCGAGCATCTGTATTAACGGCGGCAAGCGCGGGTTTCTGGTGGAGATCGATCCGGAGGCATTGCGGCAGACCCTGCCGGTCACCGAAGTCGACGTCGCCATTCCGGATGAATAGCGTCGTCGCTTAAAACGTCGGACAGAGCCGATCGTTGTTCTTTGTGTCTTGGGATGAATCACGATTCTTGCTTCATGAATGCATCAGGTTTTGCTCTCTCTTCGAAGCTCGTCGATCTGAAGGAGGATGAGGTTTTGGCTTCCAGGTGGTTCCAAGGATACGGCCTGATCCCTTTAACGACCCGGAGCATCTAATGCCAGTAACAGGATTAAAGGCAGTTTCTGGATGTCTTAAATGGAGACCAAAAAGATGTCCAAATTCAATAAAATCATCATTTTAATTGGATTTTTCCTCTGGATTTCCGCCCTGCCGGCCGATGCTCAAAGCGGCGCCCAGAGCCCCAAAAAGGATCCGGCCCCGGCCAAAAGCCAGACGGTAATCATCTCGCGACCGGCCCGGATTCGGTTCGGCGGATTCATGTTCAGCGCCGGCTATGGCCACTATTCGGGTCGCTACTCCTACTACTCCTATTATCCCCGATCGTATTTCTGGCCCTGGTATGACTCTCTTTATTTTCCCTCATACTACGGACCGTATTCTCCGCTGTGGTATAACCCGGGCTGGTTTACCGGATATTCCCGGCAACCGGGCATGGGTGAGGTCAAGATCAAGACCGTCCTCCCGGATGCCGATGTGTACCTCGATGACGGATTTGCGGGCGTAGCCAAGGATCTGAAGTCCATGTGGCTCGAACCGGGAGCTTACAATCTGAAGCTCGAGGCCGAAGGTTATGAACCGTTCGCAGTCCGAATTTATGTCTTAAGCGGCAAAACAGTAAAGATCGATGCCAGACTGAAGCCTCGTATGGAGCCCTAAAACTATGAAACCAATCGTTTGCGGCATAATGGCAGCGTTTTTGGCCTGCATGCACCTTGCCGGGCAGGGAACGGTTCCGTCGCGCCAGGTGACGGCGTATCGCGACAGCACCGAAGTGGCAGGGATTGGCGTGGGGGCAACCCTGCTTGCGGGAGCCTGAGGTCAAACAGCGGTTCATTACTGATCTGGGGAAAGATTTCATGGTGGTTGAGGTAGCGCTGTACCCCAAATCCGGAGCCGATCTTGAAGTTCTACCCGAACGCTTCGGGCTCCGCATTGGTGATGACCGCCCGTTGCGTCCCGAAAATCCCAAGGTGATTGCCGGGTACATCCAGAAGGCCGAAGGCTCGAAGCGCGATATCGTGATAATCCCTCAGGTGGGTGTGGGTTACGAGAGCGGCCGGGTCGGGTATGATCCGGCGACCGGGACCTACCGCCGCCAGGGAGGCGTCTACACCTCGACGGGTGTCATGGTCGGCATCGAACCCTCTTCCGATCGCAATCCAAAGAACGAAGAGACCATGGCCCTGGAGTTGACCGAAAAGGGCCTCCCCGGCGGCACTTTCGGCAAACCGGTGGCGGGGCATCTTTATTTCCGCATCGACAAAAAGGTTGCCAAGGACGGCAAGTCCAAATTCGCGCTGGTCGGCGAGCTCAAAGGCGAGGAAGTGATCCTGGAACTGAAGCGCTGACGATCCGTCACCCCGGCTCAATCCGATATCGGACTGCCGGGGGACCGCTTCGGGCAATCCGGCAAGGGGCCGGTCTCGGAAACATCCGGGAAGGTCAGATCCTGGCATTCCGCCGGGTTGCAGCACGTCTGGCAGACTCGTTTGAACGCATGCACTGCCACCAGATTTCCGGTCCCGTCGTGCGGTAATGGGCTTCAACGTTGTCCAGGTTGGAAAACTGCTTGGGCAGGAAGACCCCCTTTTGGGAAACGGCCAATTCCTCCGAACGGCGAATGCTGCCGAGAAATCCTCCTTCTTCCTTGCTGATCAAAACTACTCTCGGCCATAGCCAGACTCCCGCCGCGACCTGGAGGCCGAAAATGGAGATTATCACCATATTCGGAAGGGGATATGAAATGGGTGTGGATGGGACCTGGCCGTCGTCAGTTCTCCATCGTCATGCCCGAACTCCAGGCTTGCTTGCGGGCTTGGGACTCTTCAATGCTGCGGAACTTGTGCACACCCGGTGGGATCTTCCCGGAGGGAGCGAGCAGCGCCGCCAGCCAAAAAACGGCGCGCAGACTGCGGCTGAACTCCGCCGTTCCCGGTTGGTGGCGACAGGTATTGCCCGTCTCCGATATGGAATGAAATCTCTGCACGGCCATAACTATTCCTGCAGACCAAACAGCTCTTTAAGCCTCTCGGCATCCGCGCGGTCCTGCAGCCGAAGCGTGTTCTTTTTCATTCGGTACAGAGTTTCCGGAGTCGCTACGATAACCTGAACTCCTTCATAAAGCTTCTCCTCAAACCTGAGATCATTGAAAGAGAATGCTTGTCCGAGCCGGGAGATGATATCGACCATGAGGGAGCCATCCGGAGAATTGTAGCGAATCGCCGGGTATTCTCCTGCGAGATCACCGGCGGTAATCTCTTCGATCGAGGAATCTTCCGGGAAAACGCGCTGCAAAGCATCCCGTAGGCGCGCAACGTTTTTTTCTTCGGGTCTCACGAAAAGATCGATGTCCTGTGTGGCTCGAACGATCCCATGTACGGTCATGCCGATCGCACCCACGAGCACATAATCCACGCCTTGATCGCGTAACGCCTTGAAAAACGCCAGTGCTTTTTCGAAATCCATTGCGCCCTCTGCCAATCCAGGTTGCGCTCCACATTCATGACCAAGTGTAGTCTATCCTTCAAATCAGGAAAACCGCAAATTCCAAAAGCGCATTGCCTGAATTCAGCATCCGGAAGCTATTCGCGGCGGAGAGCAACGATCGGATCAACCTGAGCGGCGCGCCGGGCCGGAATGAGCGTCGCCAGCACCGCCACCAGCAGAAGGGTCATCATCCCCGAGGCGAAAATGGCCGGATCACCCGGGTTGGTTTCAAACAGCTGGCTGCGAATCAACCTCACGGTTGCGAGCGCCCCACCAACCCCCAGCACAAGCCCTGCAAGAACCGGGATCATTCCCTGGATGATCGTCATGCGCAGCACCTGCCCGGCCCGGGCGCCAAGGGCAATGCGCACTCCGATTTCATGCGTCCGCTGCCCGACGATATAGGACACCACGCCGTATATGCCGATCGCGGCCAGAATCAGAGCGATGCCGGCAAAGATCGCCATCAGATGAATTGCAAGCCGGCGTGAGTAGATCGAATCGGACATGATCTGCTCCATGCTTCGAATGCTCGAAACCGGCATATCCTTGTCCACTTCCAGCGCCGCCTTCCTCAGTAACGGGACAAATTCCATCGGATCCGTTCGGGTCTTGATCACAATGGTGGCGCTGGTCGGCGGCAATTGAACGGCCGGCAGGAAAAATTCCGCATCCGGTTCCTGGGCCAGATTTGTGTGCCGGACGTCACCCACGATGCCGACGACCTCCAGCCAGGAAGGCTGGTCCCCTTGGGGCGCCCGGCCGAAGCTGAACCGCTTGCCGATCGGATCTTCGCCGGGCCAGATGCGGCGCGCCATGGTTTTGTTTATAACCGCTACCGCCGGCGCCGATTCCTTATCGACCTCCGTCAACAGCCGCCCCCGGAGCAGCGGAATAGACATGGCCTGGAAATAGCCCGGGCTGGCAGCCCGCCACCAGACGATGGGGATCTCCGGCTGAGGCGGTTCGGGCCGGCCCTCGATCACTATTCCCAATCCCGTGTTGCTGCCTGAAAGCGGCAGCATGGTGACAAGACCGGCGGCGATCACATCCGGGGATGATTCCAGGCGGCTGAGGAACTCCTGGAAAAAAACGCGCCGGCTCGGGCCCTGGCCGTATTTCACCGCCGGCAAAGTAACTCTTGCCGTCAGGACTCCTGCTTCGCTGAATCCGGGATCCACTTCCTGCAAATGGATCAGACTGCGCATGAACAATCCGGCGCCGACCAGAAGCAAACAGGCGAGGGCGACCTCGCAAGTTACCAGGATGGCACGCAGGCGCCGGCCGGAATAAGTCCCCGCCAGGGAGCGCCCTCCATCCTTCAGGCTTTGTTGAAGAAAACCCGGCGCGCCTTCCTTCAGAACCGCTCGGGCCGGGGCGAGGCCGGCCAGAAGCCCGGTGAAGAGACAGACGAGACCCGTAAAGAGCAACGCACCCTCATCGAGGGCCACCGTCTCCATGAGCGGAAACGCTCTTCCGCTGGCGCTTACCAGAACCTTCACTCCCAGAAAAGCGAGCCCCGTACCCAGGAGTCCCCCCACCAACGCCAGCAACAGGCTCTCGGTCAACATCTGGCGCACCAGGCGCCAGCGACTCGCCCCCAGGACGGTGCGCAACGCCATTTCCCTCCGGCGGGCGCCGGCGCTCGCCAGCAGGATGTTGGCGACATTGGTGCAGCTGATCAGGAGTACGAACGCGACGGCGCCCATCAGGATCAGCAGGCCGGAGTGCACGTCCCTGACCAGAAATTCCTGAACTCCCCAGATGCGACCGTTCCGTCTTCCCGGCGGATGCTCCTGTTCCAGGCGACGGTTCATTACGTCGAGTTCCGCCTGGGCCTGCTGCCGGGTAATCCCCGGCTTGAGCCGGGCGTAGCCGGCCACGGAAACCATCATGTTGTCCGGCTGATAGTCCCCGCTTATCGCCAGCGGCACGTATGCGTCCACGGCGGTACCGCCCAGAGCAAAGCTGGCCGGCATGATGCCGATTACAGTGCAGCTGTTCGCATTCAAGAGAATTGACCGGCCGACAACTGCCGGGTCGGCCCCGAACAACCGGCGCCACCCGGGGAAAGTCAGCACGACCACACGTCCGGAGCCGGGGCGATCCTCTTCGGCAGAGATGGTGCGCCCGTGCAGAGGCGGCATCCCGCCCACCGCGAAGAATTCCGCATTCACCTGAAGGGCCAGAATCTGTTCCGGCTGATCCCGCCCGGTGAGATTCATCGGGGCATTCCTGTAAGCAGATATGGCCTCGTAGGAACGGCTCTGCTCCCGCCACTGGTTCAAGTCGGGATAGGGGACGTTGTGAAACGGAACCCCGCGCGCCGGATTCTGACCCCAGATCTGGACCAGCCGATCGGCATTCTTATAGGGGAGAGGCCTTATCAGTATCGAGCGGACGACGCTGAAGATGGCGGTGTTGGCGCCGATGCCGATCGCCAGCGCAAGAATCGCCACCACCGTCACTCCCGGATGCCGGCGCATCATTTGAATGCCATAGCGAATGTCCTGAATTGTGGCTTCCATCAGAGTGCTCCATGAATTCTCGAACGCGTGTACGGATGAATCCGACCGGACCGGATCCATTAAACGAATCAGATGCCGGGGCTTGCCGATCGGTTCCGTCCCCAACAGGAGTCTCCAGCGGCCTGAAATCGTGTACAGGGGGAAACTGCGGGAAAGGCGGCACCGCGGACATCACGCGCAGATCGGAGCCCACGAATGCTGCGCGAGTTCCGTCGCTCTATTGCCACACACTTGCTGGAGGATGGCTACTACATCCGGACGATTCAGAAACTTCTGGGGCACAGTGATGTCAGCACGACGATGATTTACACACACGTTTTGAATCGTGGCGGACGAGGGGTTAGGCGCCCGCTGGACAGTGGCGTGTGAGATTTTGGCTTATAGGGGCGCATCCTGGCACCGGGTGTAAAAAGCAGGATAGGTTTCGGCAGGCATCCGCGCTTATTATCCAGCTAAGGGGGCGCGGCTCGCGGCGTATCTGGATAAGCCGCCAATTGGATCACGCATAACCAGTTGATTATTAATGAAATTGCTGTTTTGATGTTCGAGTCTCGATGGGATAAGCAGGCGCCACCTCGCGGCCTATCCAGCTATCGAGACCCGTATATTTTAAGTTAGCGTGACATCCCAGGCTTGCCGTTCATTACGGCGACCGTTATAATACGGTCCGTGATACGCTCATTCGCGGACCCCGGGACGGAGGACCTGTTCAACGGCGTCGACAGTCGCCGGGCTCGGCGAAGGTGTCCGGGCGTCCTGTGGCCGGTGGTCCACCGGAAGCTGACGCAGTTGAACCGGGTCCGTGACCTCATGGAGCTTGCCGTGCCACCCGGAAACCGGCTGGAGCCCCTGCGAGGAGATCGTGCCGGACAGCACAGCATCCGCATCAATGAGCAGTACCGGGTCTGTTTCCGGTGGGAGGATGGTTATGCCGACGAAGTCGAAGTCACCGATTATCACTGAGGGCGTTGATCGGAAGCCTCTCGTACAGCGGAGGTTGCCCACGCATCGCCCACCGACCCATCCTGGCGAGATGTTGCTTGAGGAGTTCCTCAAGCCTCTGGGCATCTCGCAGTCCGCATTCGCCATCCGTCTCGGGATCTCCTTCCCGCGGTTGAACGAGGTGATCAACGCGAAGCGGAGTGTCACGCCGGACACAGCTCTGCGGTTGGCGCGAGTAACCGGCATGAGCGCAGACTTCTGGCTGGGTTTGCAGCAGGACTGGGATCTATGGCACGCGTTGCGGTCGGATAAGGCAGCGGACATTGCTCGGCTCGAGCCGCTCAAGCAGGCGAGTTGAGTGCACGCTAACAGGCCGCCGCACCTGACTGCCGCCTACGGCGCCCGCAGGTGAGCTGCAAGTCGTTAGCCAGACCGGGGCGATGCCATGGCGGATCTCCTCGTGCGTGAGTAGGGGATCGGGACGGAGTTAGTGATGGCGCTGCACGGCGGACCCGCAGCGGCCGGGGACGTGGCGCCACTCGCCCGAGAATTGGGGAAGCAGTGGCATGTGCTGGAGCCGTTTCAGCGCGGTAGTGGAGCTCGTCCGCTCACCGTCGCCACGCATGTACAGGATCTGAATTTTCTCATTGGAGAACGGTGTCGACTACGATCGCATCAAATTTGTCCTTCTTCTTCTTTTCGCGCTCCGCCTTGCCCTTCCAGGCGTCCCGCGCGGCGAATACGATGCGTTTGGAATCGGGCGACCAGCGATAGGCGTCCGCGGCTTCATCTTCTTTCGTAAGCTTGTCGGCTTCTCCACCCGTCGGAGAAATCAGCCAGATCTGGTTCCCCTTGTCGCGATCGGCCAGTAAAGAAATCCATTTGCCATTAGGAGACCATTGCGGCGCCGTCTCCCCTTTCTCGCCGTTGGTCACTTTCAACGACGGGCCGCCCGTTGCCGGAGCAAGATAGAGGTGGGAAACGCGCTTATCGTTTTCCTTGTCCCACTCGGAAAGCGGTAATTGTTTAGCCAAATCAAATGGATGAAGAAGCAAAACGCAAAGACGCAAGGCAACAAGGGCGCAAAGATCGCCGCCCATGCCCGCGAACCCAAAGGGTTCCCTTTGCGTCCTTGCGGCCTTGCGTTTTGCTGTTCAGCATCGGCTAAGCAGATGCGGAAAGCGTGTAGGCTACCCACTTGCCGTCGGGCGACCACTGCGGCGCGCCGATGGACTTAATCGCAAGACTATCCTCGATGGTTATGTGATTCGTTCCGGCAATTGACAGCCACCATTTCCGTTCGCCCCTGGGTTCGAGACAATTGCTGCGGCCGGAATCCCGGCAGGAGATCCCTTCCGGAGTGATTTCTTCATGTCCACTCCTGAAGATGAGCGACACCGATCAGTACCTGTCGGCAGAAAGCGCGAAATTGATACACTGTTACTTCTTTGACTGCGTCGGCAGGTTGCGGTCCGCCGGACCGGCCGCGGGAGGCGCCGGCTGCGGTTTCTTCAGGAAGGGGACGCCATCGCTCATCCATGATGGGGCCGGCACCCCCTTGCAGTAGAAATCAAAGTACTGCTTCATTCGCAGCAGGAAGTCCTTTTGATTTTCGAGTTTTGTCAGGTGGTGCGCCTCGCCGGGATAGGAAAGCAGAATCACATTTTTCCCCAGGCGGCGCGCGGCGTTGTAAAACATCAGCCCCTGATGCCAATCGACAGCGCCGTCGTCGGTCCCATGCAGGATCAGGAACGGCGTTTTGATTTTGGGTGCGTTCGGGATTGCCGACTGGCTCTGGAACAGCGCCATGCTCTCCCACGGAGTCGTCCCCATGCGCACCTGGCCGAGTTCGGTGATGCCCTGCTGAACCGTCCCGGTGCTCTTGTAGAGCTCGTTGTAAAAACTCACGAGGTCGGTCGGGGGAGCGCCGGTGACGATGCAGGCGAACATGTCCGTCTGCGTTACCAGGAAGGATGTCTGATAGCCGCCCCAGCTGTGGCCTTGCACGCCGATGTGAGCCGGATCGGCATATCCGAGCTCGATCGCCCTCTTGGCGGCGCTGGTCACGCAGTCGACCGCCGAATCGCCGGGCCGTCCCATGGTGTAGACCACGTCGGGTCTCAGAATGACGTACCCGTCGCCGGCGTACAGCGAGAAATGCGGCCGGTCGTCGTAAGTGGGCATGGAGTACTGGTGGTGGTTTTGCGACATCTTTTCATAAAAGTAGACCAGCATGGGGTACCGCTTTCCCTGCTCGTAGTTCGCCGGAAGCGTCAGCGTCGCCTGGAGGCGTACTCCCTTGCTGTTCTTGTACTCCATCAGGATGCTGCGTCCCCAGCCATAATCGGCCTGCTGAGGATTGGCGTCGGTAATGCGTTTGGGGCTGCTGAAGTCCGCTCCACTAGTGAAGAAGTCGGGGAAATCCGCGAAGGTCTGGATTGTGTAGATCAGGCGATCCGCGTTCTTGGCCTTGGCCGGCCTCCCGATGCTCTTGTCCTCGAAAACTAATGTTTGCGGCGCTTCGCCGGTTTTCAACCGGAAATATCCGGATTTCTTGGTCCATTCGCCGTAGGCCGAAAGCAATAGCGGCTGGGTGGTGTCAATAACCTGAGGCCCGCCGCCCCTGCGGCCTCCCCGGCCCTGAAGGACTTGGTCCTCGACGTCCCCTTCGAGGACGGGAGAGGAGAGCGGCTGAAACTCGCCTTCCTCCGGTTCGAGATTGACATAGCGGAAAACGATCTGTTCGCGGGCCCCGACCCCTCCGGTGATGTTGGACGCTTTGCCGCCATACAGCGGGAGGCTCCACAGGTCGAAGCGGTGATTGAGGATCACCGCCTGGCCATCCTTGGTCCAACCGGCTAGCCCATAGATAGGTTTCTCGTAGGGATGATCGTCCTCTTCATTTACAAAGCTGACGCCTGACACCTTGGAAATGTTTTTGGAGTTGCCGGTGGCGATTTCATACGCCCACACCTCCTTGTCCTTCAGGTACAGGAACCATTTGCCGTCGGGCGATGTGCCTGAAGCCCGGCTGATTCCCTTGGCAATCAGCTTGCGCTCTCCTGTCGTGGTATTCATGAGATAGTAGTCAGCCCGGTTTCCTCCCCAGCTGATTTCCATCCGGTACGGTTTATCCATCTGGCCGATACACCACTTGCCGTCCTCGGTGGGCGTCACGTTCGGCATCGCTTCGTCGCCCAGTCGCACGAATCGCCTGCCCTCCAGCAAGAAGGCACTTGGATACGTCGCGCGGCGATCCTGGACCGCGCGCACCATCTGAATGGACTGCACCCGCTCATCCTTCCAATGCCAGACATCCACATTGGCGATCGGCTTGTCGCTCCTTTCAGGCTCCCCCTCCTGTTCTTTGATGCCGCAGAAGACTCTCGAGTCGTCTTTGCTCCAGGTAAGCTGGCCGAATTCGCTCAGGACCATTTCTCTGGGAAACTGAGTATCCTGGGACGGATCGTACTCCACACGGTTCGGCGCCGCATCGGCCACTCCGGTAAAGGCGAGCAGCTTGTTATCCTTCTGGAGCATCTTCTCCTTTTTTGTTCCCTTCAGGAAGGCCAGGCTGGTCCCCTCCTTATCCCAGGTAAGCTGGGCGTAATCCGCTTCGCCGGTATCCAGCGCCTTCAGGACGCCGGTCTGGGGGACGAGGAGATAGACTCCGTTGCCCGCTTTCTCGGCTGCGTCGACGGTGTAGGCCAGGATGGTTCCCGGTTTGTTGAATTCAAAGGCGCCGACATTGCCGATACTCTGAAGGACGCCGGTCTGGAGATGAACCAGGATCAGATCGGCCCCGTCGTGCTTGGCTTCGCGGACGGCTTTCTCCTTCTTGACGGCCACAAATCCGGAGTCCTCCGAAAAGCGGAACGCAGAGGAGTTGTCGATCGTCGTTTTCTTCCCGGTTTTCAGATTCAGGATTTCCACTTTCTGGGTGATCGGCCTCCGGGCTCTGCGCAACTTCTCCTGCTCCGCTTTCGCAATGCTGACGACGTAGCCCGCCCAGGTGGAATCCTGCGAAATAACCGGATTCGCGGCGCATTCGATCTTCTGAACCTGGTCCGTTCCCAGGTTCTTGATATAGAGCGTATCGTCTCCGTCATTGGGACGATAGCCGTACGTCATCCAGGTTCCGTCGGTGGAAATCACCGTGGAGACGATGCGATTCCACTTAGGATAGTCTTCGAAAGTGAGAACCTTTTTGCCATCAACGGCGGCAAAGACCAGACTGAGGCCCAGGCACAAAAACAGGACGCAAGCCATGCTACGCTTTTTCATAGGACACTCCCCCTGTTTTGAATCTCTTTTCGTTCCGAAGGCCCGATGAGGCATCGGGGTATGACGACAGCATACAAAATTCGGGCCCCCTGTGTCATTGAATAATCATCAGGAACCTTGAAGATCATGTACACACACGTTTTGAATCGTGGCGGACGAGGGGTTCGGAGCCCGCCGGACAGTGGCGTGTGAGATTTTGGCTTATGGGGATGCATCCCGGCGCGGGTAATTGTTTAGCCAAATCAAATGGATGTAGAAGCAAAACGCAAAGACGCAAAGGCGCAAAGATCGCCGCTGACCACGCCCACGAACCCAAAGGGTTCCCTTTGCGTCCTTGCGTCTTTGCGTTCTGCTGTTAAGCATCGGCTAAACAGTTGCCGGCGCGGAGCATAATAGGCAGGATGGATTTCGTCAGGCATCCGCGCCTGTCATCCTGCTATCGGGGCGCGGCTCGCGGCTTATCTGGATAAGCCGCCAATTGGATCACGAATCACCCGTGCTCGGTGTTGTCCTCGTTGCTGGGTTGTTCGCGCTGTCGGCCGCCGTCGTAAACGCGGGGACTGCACCTCATCCTGACGACGCGCTTCTGGATGTGCTCGTCTGGGGCACGCACGTGCCGATCGATTCCAAGGCCTATTCAGGTGCGCTCAGAAGCGAAGTTGAAACATGTCTTCGGCGAGCCGCCTCGTATCGTTCCACGAGGCCTGTGCCGTTGCCGGGGGGCGTGCTGGAAATGGTCTACGCTTTGGAATGACCCTTAACCGCCTTTCGCCCTATTTTCGGAAAAGCGTGCGGATCTGATCCCGGATGGCCTCGCCGGTCAGATTGGACCCCTCAATTGAAGTGATATCCATCTGCGAGAGGTCGGCCTTGGGCGCCAACGCCTTGCGATGGAACTCCCGGCAGAAATTCTGAACTGCCGCTTGCGGATCCTGCCCGAGGGGAACCTGGACCCTGCAGAGCACGGATCCGTCGGGAGCGAGCAAGTTTCCCGACAGGGAGTTTCCCGATGTGACGACACTGACCTGGAAGCCCCGGCCGGTATCATGGAATCGCGGCGAAGCGGCCAGATAGCCCGCAGCCTTCCGGGAAGCGTAATCTCCGCCCGCCGTGATCCGGCACGGCAGCGACAGGCCGAAAGATCGAATTACCCCCGGCGCCTTCTGCATGGCCTGCTGGTAATGCATGAGGCCCTCCGCGAGATTCCCGCTTCGTTCCCAGGCGTCGCCCAGTAGCGCTTCCGCCTGAGCCTTCAGAAGTATCTCAGCCGCCGGAAGTCGGGCAGCCGCGCGTGTCAGAAGCGCGCGTGCGGCTTCGAGATTCCCCTGAAGCAGCTCGCCGTACCCGGAAGACAGGAGCAGGTACGGTTCTTCCCGCCGGCCGATGGAATCGCTCCTCGACAGGAGGCGTCCGGCCTCATTCCCCACCACCCCCGGTCCCAGGACCTCGTTCCAGCGGATGCGTGTCCATTCCAGGATATCGATGAAATCGGGGGCCGTGATCCGAACGGCCCAGCCCAGACGCTTGTGTTGCATGATCAGCGCCGCGGCCTGCCGTCCGGCGACCCACCCCTCGAGGCCTTCGACGATGGACTGCATCCAGATCCGCGGGCGCTCGCGCAGCGGACGACACGAACCCTCCTCCGCAAGCTGCTCCCGGTGCTCCTTGATGGCTTGCCGGTACAGCATCAGGAAGCCCGCCTCGGATTGATCCGATTGCCCGCTGGTGCCGCCGCGCCGGTCGGGACGATTCCGCGCGCGGCGCAGAATGTCGAGGGCCTCCGCCGTATATCCGCATTCCAGGAGAACCCCGGCCGTCACGAAGTGACGCATGGCCCAGGATTGCTGCATTTGGGAGGGCTGGTTGCGATAGCTCCAGGCGTTCAGCGCGCGCACTGCCGTGACGGCTTCGGGAATGCGCCCTTCACGCACGAAGAGCATCGCCAAAAGACGCCAGGGATTGGCGTACGTGCCATAGTTGAAGTGCTGCGTGGCGTCGATCAGGAGCCGTTCGGCATCTTCGAATCTCATCAGGCTCAGGGCGGCTTCCCCGGCATTTCCCAGGAATACCGTATCCATGGACCAGTTCTTTTGCCGGACCATTTCAACCAGCCGGGTCAGAATCTCATAGGCTTGTTCCGGATGGTCCATTTCACTCTCGACAGCGCCGAGTGTGTTGGTTGCCATCATGATTACATCCGGCTCTTCCGACTTGAGCGACTCATCGATCTTGGCCCGGGCTTCATCCATTCGCCCCAGCTTCATCAGGGGCCAACCCCACGACGCCGTGAGCGGGGGCGTGAACATCCGGTCGTGGGATCCCAGGAGGGACAGTTGTTCTTCGTACCGATCCATCTCCGCCGTAACGGTGATCAATTCCCGGATGATGCGGTTTTGCCACAACCACGGGCCATTCTCCGGTACGTCCTCCCCCCAGCGCTTTTCAATCAGCCCCTGCGCCTTTTTAAGATAGTAATAGGCCCTGGGCAAACTCCCCTCCACGCGGGCATACACGGCTCCAATAATGTAATAGGCGATGAACGAATCCGGGGCCAGCCGAAGAATCGCCTCCGCTTCCTCACGCGCCTTGACGGGCCGGACTTCATTCTGGAGCAGATCATAGGCCGCGCTTTCCACCCTGGTGACGGGGTATTTGTCCTGAGCCGGCAAGAGCCCGGCACAGATCAAGGCCAGGAGCGGCAGCGGTGCAAGGATCGGTCGTTTCATCGGGTCGACTCCCCGCTCTTTGGTTTCAACGTCGCGCGGCTGAGCGCCTCAAGAGGACTCTTCAGGCTCTCCTGCACGACTTGGGCGGCGTCTTCGACTCCGGGTCCGGTGCCCAGCCGGTGGGCAAATACATGAGGCGCAAGCCAGGCAATATCTTCACTCGAGACATAATCGCGGCCTCGCATGACGGCCGCGGCCTTCAGGGCCGGAACGATGAGCACGAGGCTGCGCGTGGACACGCCCTGCACCACTTTCGGGCTTGAACGGATGGCGCGCGCAATATCCACCAGGCACTCGTGGATGGCGGGGCTCACGTGAACCGCCTGCTCGATCACTCTCCTCGCTTCCACGACTTCGGCACGGAATACCTTCGGAAATTCCGTGTCCGGCGGCGCTTCCACGCGCATGCGGCGCGTGTTCAGCACTTCGATCTCGGACTGGCGATCGATGTAGTCCATCCTGATCTTGAAAAGGAACCGATCCAGCTGGGCAACCGGGAGAGGGTAGGTGCCGGCCACGTCCCGAGGATTCTGAGTGGCGACCACGAAGAAGAACTCGTTCAACGGATACGAGACATTATCGACGGTCACCTGCTTTTCCGCCATGGCTTCCAGCATGGCCGACTGGACCTTGGGCGAAGTGCGGTTGATCTCGTCTCCCAGCACCAGATAGGCAAAGATAGGGCCGCGGCGGAAGTGGAAGCTTCCGGTTTCCGCCTCGAAGACACTTACCCCGGTGATGTCGGAAGGGAGGAGATCCGGCGTGAACTGAATCCTCCGGAAACCGGGGATTTCATCCTGCGAAAGATCATCCAGGATCGAATCGCCCAGAGCTCTTGCAAGCGTGGTCTTGCCGGAGCCCGGATAGTCTTCCAGAAGGACGTGTCCATCGGCGAGCAGCGCGATGAGCAGGAGGTCAATCACATCATCCCTCCCTTTTACCGCACGCTTAAGCCGGCTCTCCAGTCGTTTCATAACTCCATATGGTTTTTCCAGTTGGGCAAATCTGTTCGTTTCGATCATGGCAATTTCCTCGTCAACCGCATCACCGTCGGAAAACAGCTGCGTCCCGATGCTTCAGTTCATTTCACCAGCAACCAGGAGAACGGATTGAATATTCCCACCAGGCGCCGCCACCACGGGGTGGTCCGGGTAACCTCGCGGGTGGTTTCAATATAGAGCCGGAGACATTCCGCCGGGTCCGTCCCGGCATTCGCAACTCCAAGAGCATCTGCGAGATGTCTCGCCGTCAGCGCCGGAAAGGAGGGGGAGACTCCGGCCATGGCAGCCGCGAACTCTTCCCGGGTTTGCCCGTATGGTCTCCATCTGCCTGCATCCGCGAGACAGTCCAGGCCTCCGCGATAAGCCAGACGCGGCAGGCTTCGCCTGCGGCAGTAGTAAGGCACAATTCTGCGATAGAGCTTGGCGGAATAAAGAATTACCAGGAATGCCGCGAACAGGAAGGCCAACACCCTCCCGGCGCTCTTAAGGGCGTTCTTCAACAACTCCTGGAGGTCGCCCCGGGCCGCTGGTTGCTGTTCGTCTTTCGGATTGCCGGCCCCCTGGCGAGCCATTTCCCCCAACATCTGCTGGAGCCCCTGGTCGGGCGCGTCCGCCGGCGGAGCCAGTGACTTTTCAGGGGTAATGTCGAGTGGGATCCATCCCAGTCCATCCAGGTAAATCTCCGGCCAGGCATGAGCATCCCTCTCCCTGACCAGAAGAGAGGAGCCCCCTCCCCGATTGCGTGCTTCCACCGCATAGCCAGCGCCCACGCGCGCAGGGACGCCACTGGCCCGGATCAGGAGGCAGGCGGCATGTGCAAAGTAGACGCAGTGCCCGGTACGATCCCCGAAAAGAAAGTGGCTCACGGGATCGCTGCTCGCTTCATGGTTGCTTTCAAGGCTGTAAATGCCGTTTTTATCCAACCAGTATTTCACCGCCAAAGCCCTTGCGAATGGCAGGCTGCGAAACTCGGGCTTCAGCGCCTCCGCCAGGCCCGAGGCCAGAGAAGCGTAGCGTGGGTCTGCAGAACTCTCCAGGTAATGCTGCCGTAGCGCCCGGCCCCACGATTTCGATCCCACGATGCAGCTCGAAAGCTCCGGCAGGCCCTGAGTCAACACCAACGAGCGGACATCATAGGCGCGCACAAAACGCGTCGGGTCCGGATTTGCCTTGGGCGTGATAACTTCAGGATTGATCAGCATGAAGGGCCGGGGATGGTCCATCAACAACGCGACGGTTGTGTCCAGCGTTCTGAAATTGGATTTTGCCGGAGCTTCCGCGGTGCCTGCCGAGATTGGAATGGAGATGATCCCCGAAGGGAAGGAGGCCGCCAGATCTTTATCTGCCAGTCCCGAAGTGTCCTGCACCAGCCGCTGCCCGTTGTACTGGCTGAATGCCGCCTGGCGGAAGTAGTAATACCCTATGGGCGGATCATAATCATCGCGGAACAGCACCACGGCGACCGGCCGGTTGGCCGGCAACCGGGATTGGTTGGAGAATGACGACATTGATCCCTCGGCTTGAGATTCGCCGGAGCTGGGCCGGTTCTCGCCGCCTCCCTTCTTGTCGCCTGGCCCCTTGTCACCCGCTCTCTCGCCGCCGGCACCCGGCCCGCCCTGACTCTCAGAGGGTCCTGCCGCGCCTCCGCCGTCCTCAGGCGGAATGTCTCTTAATTTTCCCAGGGGGAAGAACAGGAAAATGGCGGCTACTGCGCCCAGAACCAGACCGATATCCAGAAACGAGCGGCGGCGTGAATCGCGATGCGCGGCCAGAATCATCAGGACAAACGCTACTGCCGCCCCGATAATCAGGAATATCGGGAGAGGATCATACCCGCGGGCCCAAAGCGGATCGACCAGCGCGTACGGCCGATTGATAAAGCCACCCCGATGAGCGGCGAATGATCCGGCGAAAAGCGCGCCGGCAATCATCAACTCCAGCACCAGGAAAACCTGGTAGCGGAGGCTGGAAGCCCTCAATAATCCGACCAGGAGAAGCGGCCCGGCGAACCAGGTCAGGAGCTCGCCAAGCAATAGGGCCCCCTCAGGTCCCAGGAATGCAGACCAGAAGGCAGCGCCGGTAAGCAGGCGGACCGATAACATTACCGTGGCCAGCCCCGCCAGCGTCGCCAGCCAGAGGACCGGCAACCGGATGTGTGAAGCAGCGGCCGCACGCCCGACGACGAGACCGCAAGCGGAGCCCAAAACCGCGGCTGCTATTCCCGCCGGGATGGTCAACTCGGCCGCAAAAAATCCGGCAGCTGATGCCCAGATGGCGGTAATGGCGGCGGCCCACGCGAAGCGCTTCATCGGGCGCCTCCGCGCGCCGGAGTGCGGCCGGCTCCGAGTGCGCGCACGTCTCCCATCACTTTCCCCGCCTGCCGGTCGACCAGGAGAAAGGGGAATGGGCTGCCTGTGAAGGAATTTGCCATCTGCGCCAGTGCCTGCGCGGTGCGCGCGGAATTGTAACCGTGCCGGTAGAGGACCCGGTGCCATAACTTCGGCGGACCACTTTCCGGAAACGTCCGATCCACGACCGCATAAACATGAATGCGCATAAGGGTGCCGGCCAGCGCCGCCACCACCCCCGGCACCCACGGCCCCAGAACCGGCGGCAGCACGAGCAGGCAGGCAGCGTAGCCATCTTTTTCGGCATGTGCCAGGTATTCCGGAAACCCCGAGGAAGCCTTGGCGTCGGCATTTCCAGAGCGGATCAATAAATCGATGGCCTCATCGAGATTGCCCGTAAATCCGGGGTTCCCGTCGGCGCCGAATCGCCAGCCCTCTCCCAGAAAGCCCCGCTCAAGAATCACGCGCATGAATCCGGCTCCCGGTTCGTCTCCTTCACCCGCCACCAGAAACGCGCAGGTCCTTGACTTCGCGGTAATGGCCCGCTCGGGGACGCGCACGAGCAGCTTCCGCGTGCGGGCATATACTTTCCAGAGGATGATTCTCGGCGAGTCGCCTGGGGCATACTGCCGCATGTCGATGCGGTCTCCTTCCGGGGTTCCTCGCGGATCCGAGAGATCGTCACCGCCCCCCAATCCCTCGAGCAGAGTCATGCGGTCCAGTTTACCGCCGGAAGGGATGAAGCGATAATCCCGCGTCTCCGCGGCGGTCCATGAGATCGACGCGAGTCCCAACATGTCCCTCAGCACTACGCGCCTCCGGATGGCGGTGAAGGCCCCGCGCCGTCCGGGCATCACCATCTCGTGGTAATTTCCGGGGGCTGCCGGTGATTGCACGGCAACATGTGCCGGAGATTCCCATGACCACGCACACTCTATCAGCGGCAGCCATCGGGGTACGGGCGCCCTGAATCCGGTCTCCTGACAGGCACCACACTCAAGCAGCAGTCCGGGCCGGGTTTCGGAGCGCCGCCAGGCAATCCCGATCAAAATCGAAGCCGCCGTTATTACCAGAATCATGAGTGCGATAACGGCCATTCCGATAAAGCTCGCGGCCAGAAGCACAAAGTCCTGCCGGCCGATGCCCGCAAACCAGAACACCAGCGACGCGAGCGCCGATAAGAGCGATCCGAACAGCGTCAGTGGGAACAGGCCGCGGCACAGCCGCCAAACGGAAGCCAGTCTGCATGCTGCATTGCGCATTCGATGCGAAAGAGATTTCCGGACTCTTGATGTGTTTCCCGTTTGAATTCCGGAAGTTTCCGGAACGGGGCTTTGGTTCGAAGAATCGGGGTACGTCAGTAGTTGCTTAATCATGGCGCGGATAGCGGCATTATAATTCGAAAGCACACCGTACTCCGGAGAAAAAACGGCCTGTTCCGCAGGTTCGGATTCTCGCGGCCCTGGGAAAAAAAGAAAACTTTTTTCCGCAATAATTCGTCTACGTTTAGCGAAAGGCGGCATTTCTTTCGCCGGCACAAATCATGCACTCATATCGGTGGGCTCGGAATCGGTGTGTCTGGTTGGGTGGTTTCTGGCTGGCATTTTCCTTATCCGGGCAGACTCTTGCTGTTGCCGATCCTCCCGGGAATAGTCCCGGACAGACCCAGACGGCGGGGAGGGCCGCTATCGCCGAACCCCTCAAGCTGCCTCCGATCGAGATCCCTTTCCTTGAAGCCCCGCCGGTCATCGATGGCATCTTAAATGATGCCCCGTGGCAAACCTCATCTCTCCGCCTCGGTGAATGGCTGACGTACAATCCGGCGTATGGCCAGACCTTGGCGCAAAAGACGGAGATCTGGGTTGCCCACGATGCAAACTATTTGTATCTTGCCTTCCGCTGCCTCGATCCGGAGCCCGATAAAATAAAAACCTCCCTCGCCCGCCGGGACACGATCTGGAATGATGACTGGGTTGGTGTGAGCCTGGATGCGCTCAGTTCCGGACAAAGCTCCTATGATCTGTTCGTCAATCCCAGCGGAATCCAAGGGGACATTCTCAACAGCAGCACCGCAGGGGAAGACTCGGCTCCCGACTGGGTGTGGGACAGCGCGGGCAAGGTCGGTCCTGAAGGCTACACCGCGGAAATGCGCATTCCGTTCAAGAGCCTCCGATTCAAAAGCGGCCCGGAGGTGCGCATGGGCATGATCTTCTGGCGCCGCGTCAGCCGTCTGGGCATATCCGCCTCATGGCCGGACCTGCCTCGAGGATCATCAATTTTCACCCGCTACGCGCCGGTGAAGCTCCGCAACGTCAGGCGGCCCCTGACGCTGGAAGCGATCCCCAATGTCACCTATTCCCTTCTGCAGAGCCGCCAGGCCTCCGGTTCCTGGGGCAAGGCGGACTCAAGCCCCGACGCCGGCATCACCGTCAAATACGGCCTCACCTCCACAACCACCCTGGACGGGACCGTGCGGCCCGATTTCAGCCAGGTGGAAAGCGACTCTTTCCAGGTTGAGGTGAACCAGCGCTACCCGATCTTCTACAGTGAAAAGCGGCCGTTTTTCATGGAAGGGATGGGCACGTTCCAGCTTGCGGGAACCGGCGGCGACGGCAACATGCGCACGGCGGTGCATACCCGGCGCATCATCGATCCGCTTTACGGATTCAAACTGACCGGGAGCCTGGGCAAGGTTACCTTTGCCACGCTCTCCGCTTCCGATCGCGCTCCGGGCCAGGTTGACCCGGAGGATCCGCTCTATCGGGAACGCAAGAGTTTCAACCTCGTGCGGTCCCTGTATAGCCTGGGCAAGGGAAGTTACGCGGGCGGCCTCTTCATCGACACGGAATTCGGCGGTGGTTACAATCGCGTCGGGGCCGGGGACATCTCCCTCCAGATCGGCGACACCCAGCAGTTGAGCGCGACGGCGATCGCCTCCTTCACCCGCCCTCTCGACGGCGGTCCGGCACGCCGGGGAATGGCCGGACAGGTGCTCTACAGCTATACCGGCAAACGCTACGAAGCCAGCGCTCAGATGGAACACTACGACCGCGACTTCCAGATGGACACGGCGTTTTACAACCGGACCGGGATTACCGGCGGCTGGGCCTATTCGGGACTGAACTTCTATCCGGATGAATCCCGCTACCCATGGTTCAAAAGGTTCAACCCGTTCGTCTTCGTGCGTGCGTATCAGGACCGGGTCCAGGGGGGAACGATCGCATTGTGGTTGCCGGCCTGCGCTTCAATTTCACCCGCCAGGGACAATTCCGGGTGCACATGGTACGGGGCCGGGAGCCTTGGGCGCAGCAGATGTTCGACATCCGGGAAGTCTATTTCCAGGGCCAGGCACAACTGTTGCGCTGGCTGTACACGCAGGCGAGCGTGAGCCTGGCGCGCACGACCTACTATGACCCCGAAAATCCGTACCCGGGGAAGGAACGCTATGCATCTCTCAGCTTTACCATCCAACCCAGCGACAGGCTGAGCCACCGCATCAGCTTCGCCCGGGATGCGTTCGACCGCCTGCAGGGAGGCGAACGTGTCTATACGGTGAACATCCTCAACACGCGCACGACCTATCAGATCAGCAAGCGATTCGCGGCTCGCGCCATCGTTCAATACGACAGTTCGAGGACCCGGATCCTGACCGATTTCCTCGGTTCGTATGAGCTGGTCCCCGGGACTGTTGCCTATGCGGGGTATGGCGCGCTGTTGGAGCGGCAGACCTGGGATGGACAGGAGATGGTGCGTGGATCCGGCGATTATCGCAACACGCAGCGCGGGCTGTTCTTCAAGGTGTCCTATCTATACCGGTTTTGATCCGCAGTTTTTCCGAATCGCGATCCCCGCGGCTCCACCCGGTCACAGCTTTTCCTTGATCCTTCCCGGTGACAGGGGCAGGCTTGTAATCCTGATCCCCGTGGCGTCGAACAACGCGTTGGCCAGCAGGCCCGCCAGGCTCGTGATCGTGGGCTCGCCGCAGCCCTGCGGCGCCAGCTCCGGATTGTCGATCAAAACCGTCTCGATCTCGGGCGCCCAGGAAAATCGCGTGACCTCGTAGGCGTCGTAGTTGCGGGTCCGGATGTTTCCCCCCTGGAAACGGATCTCCTCGGTCAGGACCGAGGACAGCCCCATGGTGATGCACCCCTCCATCTGTAACCGTGCCCCTTCCGGATTCATCACCTGTCCCAGATCCTGAGCCACCGTGACGCGCTTGACCCGCATCTGTCCCGTACTCTTGTCGACGCCGATCTCCGCCATGGCCGCGACATATGTGCCGAGGTAATCGAGGATGGCAACCCCATATCCGCGGCCGCTCGGCGCCCTCGCCGGGGTCCATTTGAATCTGTCGGCGGCCGCCTTCAGGACCCGGATCATGCGCGCATCCGTCAGGTTCTTGAGGCGGAACGCGACCGGGTCCATCCCGGCTTTGGCGGCCATGATGTCGATCTGGGATTCACGGGCGAAAACATTGGTGTTGCTCCCCGGCCCGCGCCAGGCCCCGGTGCCGAATGGATGCGCGCCCGCCCCGCCGCTGAATCCGCCCGCATTGGCGGTGCGGAAATGAGGGACGGCGTAAAAGTTCTGTGAGCTGCGTTCGCCGGCGAAGAACACCTGGTAATCCCAGAAGACGATCTCACCATTGCCGTTGATCCCCGAGGCGATCTTTACAAAGGCTGCCGGCCGAAACGTGTCGTAGAAGAATTCTTCGTCACGGGACCAGACGACCTGTACCGGCGCCTGGGCCAGCTTCGAGAGGCGCGCGGCTTCAACCGCCTGCCGGCCCTGGCTCTTGCCGCCAAACCCGCCTCCCACATAAGGAGTGATAATGCGGACCTTTTCCGCCGGCATACCGATTGCGCTCGCGACCTCCTGCTGCACTCCGAACGGCCGCTGGGTTGAAACCCACACGGTGGCTTCGTCGCCGGCAACCTGCGCCAGTGCGGAGTGGGTCTCTGTCGGCGCATGCGCGATGTAGGGTGTGAAATAGGTCTCTTCGAACGTGAGCGTTGCCAGCCCCCTCCCCTTTTCAAGGTCGCCCTTCTCTTCGATGACCTGCGTCCGTGAGGGCTGCGCCTTGAGGTGTTCCAGGATGTTGCCGTCATCCACTTTGCTTTCCGGATCCGTGAAGCTGGCCTTGATTTTCGACAACGCCATTTCCGCCCCATCGGGCGTGGGATGCAGGACGGCGATCAAGTCCCGGTCCTGAACCACGCGGGCATCCTTGAAGGCCCGGGCTGCCGCAACATCCGCGCTTCTAAGCTCGGCTCCGTGCGCCGGAGGGCGCAGGATTTTTGCATACAGCATTCCGGGCAGCCGCATATCCCCGGCGAACTTCGCCTTCCCCATGACCTTGTCCATCCCGTCCTTGCGCGGGAGCGATTTGCCGCACACCTGGAAAGACGCCGGCGCCTTGAGAGCCGGCTTCTTTTCGAGATGCCGCTCGATGGTTTTCCCTTTTGCCAGGGCGCCGTAGGCGATGCGCCGCGTGGAATCGGTGCGGTCGAAGACGAATCCGTTTTTCGCCGCGAGCCGTTCGGGAGGCAGCTGCAACTGCGCCGCGGCCAGCTGGATCAGAACGTCACGCGCCTCGGCGCCGGCGGCGCGGAGCGCGGGACCGAAATACTTGATGCTGCGCGAGCCGACCGTGCCACCATCCCAGGGACAAAGCCGCGTGTCCCCCATGATCATGTCTACCGCATCGAAGGGAACTTCCAGTTCCTCGGCCAGCATCTGGGCCAGCGCCGTCGTGTTTCCCTGCCCCTGTTCGATCTTTCCCGAATAGCAGGTGACCTGGCCATCTTCCGCTATTTTCAGGTAGGCATTGAAGTCGTCAGGATAGTCCTGTTGTCCCCGCTGTGCCGCATCGAACGCAAACGGGTCTTCCGATGAAAAGAAGACGAAAACACCGGTGCCGAGCACTTTGAGAAAGCCCCGCCGGTCCAGGGGAAGCCCCCCGGGCGTTTCCGGCGCGGAAAGGGTTTCGATCTCGTCGGGATGGATCATCATGCCTCTCCTCCTTTGGTGCTTCCGGCAACCGCCTGGATGGCCCGGACGATGCGCCCATACGAACCGCAGCGGCAGACGTTGCCTTCCATGGCTGCCATAATCTCTGCCTTTCCGGGCTTCGGGTTTCTCAGCAGCAGCGCCTGGGCATTCAACAGCATGCCCGGAGTGCAGAAGCCGCATTGATAGGCATTATGGTCCAGGAATGCCTGCTGCAGCGGGTGTGGTTTCCCATTCGAGGACAGGCCCTCGATGGTGATGACTTCTTTGCCCCGCACATCCCTGACCGGGAGCTGGCACGAGCGAACGGCTTCCTTGTTTACCAGCACCGTGCAGGCTCCGCACAGGCTCTGGCCGCAGCCGTACTTGGTTCCGGTGAGCCCCAGCTCCGTGCGCAGAACCCACAGGAGCATCCGGTCTCCGTCAACGGTCAGACTCACCGGACGGTTATTCAGCCGGAATGGAATGGTCTCTTGCATAAGTGTCCCCTCCTGCAGGCTTTCAGATATGGAGACTTATAGCATATAACGCTTTCCGTGATCATGGAATTAGCGTCGTCGGTCCCCGATTGGCTATTGTCGCCGGAGCCGATCGAGGGCCGCGCGTGCCGCCTTGTTCTGCGGATTGATCTGCAGGACTGCCGTAAATTCGCGAATCGCCTCATCCACTCTCCCCGATCTCGCCAGCGCCAATCCCAGGTTCAGATGGGCAAATTCATAATCCGGTTTGAGTTGGACCGCTTCCGAGTATTGAGAGATGGCCTCGCTTGTTTTCCCCTGGCCCGCCAGTGCGACCCCGAAATTGTAGCGGGCCGCGGCGTAATCGGCTTTCAGACGCACGGCCTCGGAAAAATGGAACAGGGCTTCGCGCATCCGCCCGGCGGCGGCATAGATCAAGCCGAGGGCATTCTGTACCTCCGCGAAATCCGGTCGCAGGCGCAAGGCCTCGTTGTACCTGGCAACGGCATCGTCGGTCCGCCCCAGGCCAGCCAGGACCGTGCCGAGATTGTACTGCGCTTCGGCATACTCCGGCTTGAGGCGCACGGCGCTGGAAAAAGAGGCCAACGCTTCTTCCGTCTTCCCCAGCATGGATAGTGTACTTCCCATGTCATTGCAGGCTTCTGCAAATTCCGGCTTGATCCTCAAAGCTTCCGCAAACTGATTCAAGGCCTCTGCATAATTCTGTTCGCCGACCAATGCCCTTCCCAGGGCCCTATGCACTTCCGCCACCTCGGGTTTAAGGCGCAAAGATTCGCGATATTGGTCCGCGGCCGCGCCGGTTTTCCCCTGCTTCGTCAGGGCATCCCCGTAATCACTGCGGGCCTCCGCATTGCCAGGCTGAAATTTCACGGCGGCGGCCAGGTATCCGGAAGCCTGATCGATTTTTCCCTGGCTCAGAAGCGCCCCTCCCAGTTTCAGCAACGCCTGCACATAACCGGGCTTGATGCGCACCGCTTCCGTGAAATGCTCGAAGGCCTCGGCCTGCCGGCCTTGATCTTGAAGCACTTCTCCCAGGGCTTCGTGCGCCCACCAGTTGTCATCTCTGGCCTCAATCGCGTGTGCGAGCAGGGTCGTGCTGTTCTGCCAGTGCCGGACCTGGGCACGTGCGGTGATCGCGCACGCTCCAAGTACCAGGACCGCGACGGCCGGGATGGCAATCCGCCGGAAACGCCCGAATCCCGGAAGATCGGGAACTCCCCAGGCGATCATGATGAAGATGCCGATGAGAGGCACGTAAGTGAACCGGTCGGCCATCCCCTGCATGCCTACCTGGACCAGCCCGATGACCGGAACCAGAGTTCCCACGTACCAGAGCCACCCCACGGCGAGATAGGGAAACCGCCGGGCTGCCCGTATCACCAGTACGGATACCGCGAGCAGGCCCACAAGCTCGCAGGCGGCCCATACGGCGGAAAAGGATTCGGGATAGGGGTAAAACGCCGCCAGCCGCGCCGGCCAGAGCATCTTGCCGAGGTAGGCCCAGAATGATGCCAGTGCGTTTTCCAGACGCATGAGAAACGGCAGGGCGCCGGCTTCGCTGACAGCCCCCACGTGTCGCTGGGCCAGGTAAGTGAGAACGCTGGAAATGGCGGCGAGCGCCATAATCGGAACTTTTTCCCGCACCAGCCGGATCCAGACCGAAAGCCCTCCGGAGCCGGGGGCGCGCGCTTCCAGCGTCACGCGCCGAAGAGGCCATACATCGAGCAGGAGTAAAACGAAAGGCAGGGTCACCAACATGGGCTTTGCCATCAGTCCCAGCGCCGCGAAGAGCAAAACCCGAAGGTAGCGATCCCAGCGGGGCTCCCGCGCGTACCCTGTGTACGCCCACAGGGCCAGCAACCAGAAGAGCGTGCTGAGAACATCTTTACGTTCCGTCACCCAGACGACGGACTCGACATGCAGAGGATGGACGGCAAACAGCGCCGCTACAAAAGCGCTCCGTCCGGCCGCGCCCGTCATTCGAAACAGCAGCCAGAACAGCAGGATGGTGCTCGCAACGTGCAGCAGAAGATTGGTAACGTGGTGCAGGCCCGCGTCCATGCCAAAGAGCTGGACGTCGAGCATATGCGAAAGCCAGATTAGCGGAATCCAGTATCCCGCGTGCCACGTGGTAAAGGCCCAAGCGACGCCGGCCCGGGAGAGCCCTCCGGCAACCTGCGGATTGTTGCTCACATAAATAGGATCATCAATGACTACGAAGTCGTAATGCCATGCCGGGGCATAGACAAGCACGTTGACTGCAATCAGGCACAATACGATCCAGATTGCGCGGCCGGCAAAGGCCTTCCCGTCAACCTGGCCGGGGAATCGGGCCGGCGGGGATCCCGCGGAAACGACCGAAACCCTCGGATCGGTGCGCGCCCCCCGGCTTCCCCCCTTTTGTTCCGCCTGATTTTTGCGGCGGCTATTCTTCATGGCAGACTTCGCGCTCCCCAAAATGCGATTTCGGGCTTCCGGCAGAGTGTCCCGGCAGTCGGTTGGTCACGGGTCAATTTCTCGTCTTTTGAAATATTCCTGAACGAGGTACTTATAAGCATTTCAATCCGGGAGCACAAGGGATCCTTAGAGGTTCGATTGGAGCACTCAACAGTCTGCACTGGGAAATGCAGGCCAGCGCGTAGCGCCGGGCCCCTTCGAGCCCCGCAAAATCCCTGCACACGGATCCAATCCGTATGCAGCAGCGTTCATCCGTGTCCTGCGATGTTTTGCTTCGTGAATAATGCGGGTTACGATGCCTGAGAACCGGCGCGGCTCCTATTCGTAGCGCAATGCTTCGACCGGATCGAGGCGGGCCGCTTTGGCCGCCGGGTAAATACCGAAGATCAGACCCACTGAAACCGAGACCAGGAAGGCCAGCAGGATTGAATTGAGCGTCACAATTGTGGACCACCCGGCCATCATCGCCACCAGGCGCGAAATGCCGAAGCCGCATCCGATGCCGAGCAGGCCGCCGACAAAAGAAATCAGGATAGCTTCAACAAGGAACTGGCGCAGAACATCGCGCTTTCGCGCCCCGACCGCCCGGCGCACGCCGATCTCGTGGGTGCGCTCCAGTATGCTCGCCAGCATGATGTTCATGATGCCGATGCCCCCCACCAGAAGAGAGATGGACGCAATCGCCACCATGACCATTTCGAAGATCTGCTGGGTGCGCTTCTGTTCGGCGAGGAGTTCCGCCGGGACGACCAGGCTGTAATCGCCGGCATTGCGATGGGACGTGTTCAGGATGCCGCGCACGACATCCGCGACCACGCTGCTGTCCGCGGTTTTGTCGAGCTGCAGGAAAAGGCCGTCGATCTCGTCTCTCAGATAGCTCCGGCTCTCCTCAAGGCGGTAGATGACGCTGTCGATCGGGGCGTAAATGAGGTTGTTCAGGTTCTGCGCCTTCAGGCCGGAAAGCTCGTTCTGCATGGTGAGCTGCGATCCGAGGATGCCGATGACATGAAACCACTGTTCGTTGATCTTGATGTACTGCCCGACTGCGTTCGCCTGCGGAAAGAGATTCGCGCGGGCTCCTTCGCCAAGGACGCAGACCGGCGCCATCCGGTCGGTGTCATCCTGGCTGAAAAAGCGGCCCGCTACGACCTTCAATCCGGCAATATCCTGATATTCGGGGGCTACGCCGTAGACTCCCGGCATATCCTGCCGCGGTTTGGGAAGCAGGCTCGACGGAGTCACCCGTTTGCGAGGCGTCGAGGATGTCAGGTTGCTCACGTTGGTTCGAATGATTCTGAGGTCCTTGAGCGACAAGCCCGGAGAAATCTTACGGATCCTCATCAGTTCCTGGCTGTCGGTGACATCGCTGGCCTCCACGATCAGGTTGCGGACCCCGAGTTGCTCGATGAAGGCCATGACCTGTTGCTGCGCCCCGGCCCCGATCGACAGCATGGATACGACTGCGGCGACGCCGAAAATCATGCCCAGCATGGTCAGCAGCGAGCGCAGCTTACGCACGGCGAGGTTTTGCAGGGCCAGACCCACGTCCGGCAGCATCTTCTGCCTCCTTCGCCGCCGGATCCCGGCCTCCTTTGCCGCATTGCGTGTCATTGCGATGTCCCTCCAAGAATCGAAGCCAGGGGATTGGCTTTGCCTGAAGCCTTTCCTTTCTGCTGGTCGGGATTGACAAGGGCAACTTCGGTCCCTTCGGCAATCCCTTCAATCACCGCCCGGCTCTCGGTCAGATATTTGATCTGGATTTCATGAGTCTCCCAGCCTGCGGAATTCCTGATGTATGCGACCTGCTTCCCCTCTTTTTGAAATAGGGCCTGGCGGGGGAGCGAAAGCGCGTCGGTCAAACTGGTGCCAATGATCGTGACGCGCGCGGTTACCCCCGGATTCAGCGCTTCTCCCTTCGGATCGACCTCAAATGTCGCGTCGAAGCTGCGGGTGGAGAGCGCTTCCAGAAAATCAAGGTAGGACGAGGAGGTCATGGATGAAGACGCCGATTCAGCCAGCGATTTGATCTTGCCGGCAAACAGAATGCCCGGGCGGGCATCCACCCGTACTTCCACCGGCTGCCCGGGAGTGAGGCTCCCGCGTTCGTTTTCCGTGACCTTGGAGAGAATTTCCATCTGATCCAGATCCTGGATCTGGGCGATCAGGCGGCCCGGATAGGCCTGATCCCCCTGGCGGTATTCAGGGATTTCCATGGCGGACGAGATCGAAATGCCGCCGCTGGAGGACATCAGGGATTCCAGGTTCTGGCCCAGCATTACCACCCCGCTGATCGGCGCCCGCAATGTCATGTTTTCGATGTTCCGTTCGGCAAGCTTCACCCCCATCATCAACTTGGTGCGTCCCGCCGCCTGAACCGCAAGATCGGCCATATCCGAACTCGCCCGGGATTTGATGTCCTGCTGCAGCTGTGCGAGCCGCCGCTTGGCTTCCTCAAGGCTGATCAGGTTTTTCCGGGCTTCGATTCCGCTCAACAGCTCATTTCCTTTGACGGCTAGCTCGGCGCGCCTGACATCGAACTGCGCGCGCAGCAAGGAGACCTTATCCTGAGAAACCCGAACGGCCTGGTCGGCCTTCACTTTTCTCAATTGCTGGTCCGCTTCTTCTATTTGGGACTGGCTCTGTTCCAGGCTGTACTCCTGTTCGCTGGGGTCGAACTCGACCACCACATCCCCCTCGTTTACGCGCGTGCCCGTTTTGACGATATTAACGATCTGGAGCGTGCCCCCGGCAATCGGCGGCGCCACGATCATCGCGGTCCGGCTGGGACGGAGCTCGCCGATGGTATATACCTTCATTTCGATCGGTTCACGCACTACCCGGGTGGTCGGGATGCCGGGTCCCGATCCCCGGAGGCCCTTGATCAGACTGCACCCGGCAGACGCCCCCAGTGCCAAGACCACCATAATTCCCGCCAATGCGATCCATCGCCGAAGTCGTATCATCAGTCCCCCGTATTGCCGATGCCCCGGACAGGAGCATCAATTCTGACTCTCCACGGTCGGATCCTTCATAGCCACGCGCTCGCCCGCTTTCAATCCGCGCGCCACCAGGACGCGCCCGTCCCCCCGGCGAGCCACTTCGATCGTCCGCTCTTCGAAGCCGCGGTCCGAAATCACATAAGCCACGATCCGGCCGCCCTTATCAAAAACCGCCTCGGCCGGGATAATCAGGGAATCGGGCAGGCGCTCCACCTCCACGCGGAAGGTTGCGCTCATTCCCGGCCTCAGTCTGAGATCCGGCTGCTCCAGGCGCACCGCCAGATCGAAGCTCTTCCGGATCGGATAGGTGGAATAGTCGAGCCTGGCCAGCGGACTGATGCTGTAGACCCGGCCCACCTGTTGCTTGTCCGGAATTGCATCGACCAGGAGGGTTACCGGTTGCTCGACGGCGACCTTGCCGCGGTCCGTCTCATAAACCGGCGCGTTGGCCTGAATCGTCGTCAGATCGGGCACCTCGGCGATTCCGGCGCCGGCCCACAGGCGATCCCCCTCTTTGAACGGCGGCGTGCTCCCCCCGCCCAGGATGCTGGTGCGGGCCCGGGAGTTGGGCAGGATTGAGAGGATGCCGTCGACGGGAGAGTAAAGCGTTAGCGCAGCCAGGTTTTTCTCGGCCTGTTCGAGGTCGGCCCGGGCTTTGTCGCGGCGCCGGATGGTGCCGGCCAGGTCGGCGGCCGCGCCGACCCGGCTGGTTTCGATCCTGGTTTCCACCTCGCGAACCTTCTGTTCGGCTTTGGCGAGCGCCAGCACATTCTTCTCGTGTTCGAGAGCGGGAATGACTTCCTGGGTGCTGGCATCGAGGCGAGCCCGCTCGAGTCCCAATTGGGCGTTCATTACGTCGGTCTGAATCTGTTCCTCGCGCAGGCGCTGCTGGGCGTTGGCCCGCTGAATCTCGGCCTCGACCTGTTTCAGGGCCGCCCGGAACTGATCGGCGCTGCGCTGCAGGCTTGTTGGATCAAACTGGACGACCGCGTCCCCCTTCTTGATCGGAGTGCCGTCGCGGAAGAGCTTGAGGATCGACAGGTCTCCCGCGTTGTAGGGCGCCGTAATCACATTGGAGGTGCGCACCCTGATCTCTCCCCGGAGTTCGACGTAGTCCACGAACTCGCCGAGGGTGACGGCCGCCGTAGGCACATCCGGCGTCCGGTCCGCGGTTCGTGAGCGCCAGAAGGCGATCCCGCCGCCGGCCAGGGCCAGCATCAGCAGGCCAAGCCAGATCTTTCCGGCATGCGACTTTTTACCCCGTTTGGTCGATTTCATGATTTCCTGGCCCCAGTCTATTTCGGCGGGCGTTCCTCCGCATTCGGCGCGATCTTTGGATTACGAGCAACGATCGCCCCTTCCGGAAGCCCCGCCTGAATGACAACTTCGCAGTCGTTGGCCGGGCCGGTCGTGACCGGCACTATCTCGGACCTTCCATCCCGCAAAACCTCGACGACGGCCTGCCCCTGGCGCATCGCGACCGCTTCCAGGGGCAGAAGCAGCACTTTCTCCAGCCTCTCCAGCCGCACGTCAACAGCGGCCGTCAAATCGGGCAGCAACCTTCGGATTCGTGCCTTGAATGGAGATCACGGCTGCGAAATGCCGGATCCGCTTCGAATAGGCGCTGGACGTGCTGAGGGCACTGATACGGTCGACTGTAGCGGGCAATACCAGGTCCGGATACGCATCGAGCCGGACCTCGGCGGTCTGGCCGACGAGGACCTGGGAGATGTCCACCTGGTTGAGGCGGGCCATCACCTGCATGGCGGACGGATCGACCACAAGCATGATGCCGCCCCCCGGCCGAACCTCGTCCCCTTCCTGGGGATCCACCATGCGCGTTCCCTTGTAGATGGGCGTCAGCACCACCAGCCCGTCCAGCAGCGAGCGGATGGTCATTTTTTCGATATTGTTCTGAGCGTACTCGACCGCCTTCTGCGCCCGATCGCGCTGAATTTCGAGGATGCGAAGATCCGCGGCCGCGGTCTCTCGCTTTAGGGAAAATGTGTCGTTGAGCTGTTTGAGCCGCGCTTCTGCTTCGGCAAGGTTCTGCTTGTTGATTTCGGCCTGAATGCTCGAAATAACCTCGTTTTTGCGCATCTCCACCCGCGCGGTCTGGAGATCGACCTCCGCTCCTTTGAGTTCAGTTTCGTCGGCGGCACGCCCCGAGGTCTGATCCGCCTGCTTCTTTTTAATCTGCTGGACCAGATTGTCGAATTCGGCCTGCCGGTCCAGAACCGTCCTCATCTGGTTCTGGCGGTCGAACTCGACCAGAATATCCCCTTTCCGGACCCGGCTGCCATTGCGCACGATGCTGGTCATCACCATGGTGCCGGCCACCTGCCCGGCCAGGCGTGGCGCGAACACCGTGTACGACCGCACCGCTCCCACCGTGCCGTGGAGGCGGATCGTGCGCTGGAAATCGTTGCGCTCCACGCGTACGGTTCCGGAAGGGACGGTCTGGCTTTCTGATGCCGCTGGCAGCGTGTGACGGGAGCATCCGGATGCGGACAGGAACAACAACGCCACAAATGCCGCGGCAAACCGGCATGTTCGCGCCGGCGGATCAGATAATTTCGGGGGAAAGAGTCGATGTGAGTTTGCGTGGGCCACGATACCTCGCTCCATCCGGGAAAACCGCTATCAGCAAGCGCTGATTGAGGCAAAGCGATGATTCGGGAGAAGGCACAGCGTATGATGCAATGAGATGACTCAAACATTAGACGCCGAAAGGTGCATTTTAGTTGAATAATATTTTGGTTAATTATGAAAATGATTGTGGGATTGCCATCCCCCGGGACACGCCGTGATCACGCGACACCACTTTGGTGCTATTGCCGGCGGTGTCTTCAACAGTTACCCTGAATTAATTTACTTAAACCAGAAGGGCGTCAGCCTGGCCCACGGCGTGTTCCCGTATTTGCCGTGCAGCAGGGCAAAGGCGGCCTTGGAATAACGGCCGCTCCCAGGCCCAGAGAAACACACGCGGATAGCCTGCCAGCGGATCCCGCGCGAGATAGGGGCGGCCCCAGCGCCAAAGCATGGAAGCGCCGTTCGCGCCCATCAGGATTGCCAGCAAAACCGCCGCCCCGATCCAGAGTCCCCGCCTGCGCGCCGTCATGGTTCACTCGCCTGTAGATTCTTATTGGACATTTATATGATGAACGGCATTGCGGATCAAATGATCATATTTGGCTATATGCTCCTGAGGATTTCGTCCGGCCTGCCTCATTCATCAGTAAAGGATTGCAGGACATCTCAGGAGACGGATGAACGGATAATTACGGATTGGATCCGTGTGCAGGGCTTTTGCGGGCCCGAAGGGCCCGGCGCTCCGCTGGAGCATCGATTAACAATTCCAGCTTGTGTGAGCATTTGACAGTCTGCGCCGGAAAATGATGGCGCAAAAGCCCTGCCAGTGTTCTTCCGTGTCCCAAAAACCATCTGC
This sequence comes from Terriglobia bacterium, assembly GCA_963824985.1. Taxonomy (GTDB): domain Bacteria; phylum Acidobacteriota; class UBA6911; order UBA6911; family UBA6911; genus JAFNAG01. The sequence goes on along the minus strand of CAWGRQ010000001.1, from coordinate 13,069 downwards.
AACGAGCGAATTCCAGCCTCCTGTACTTCTGTTCATTCGTTGGCGACAGACGTTCATGAATAATTCGGGCCAAGCAGTCTCGCGCCGTCTCGCAATCACCCCTGGAAAATAAACTTCGTCGGATCGCTTCTCGGGCCGTCTTTAGTAGTGAGAGTGGCCCGCATGGAGAAGGTGATCCTGGCAGAAACGCCGCTGATAGCAGCGGGTACCGTCGACTTCGAGGCGCTGGTGCAGGCCCATGCGCGATTTGTGTTTAAGGTCGCCTTCGCGGTGTTGCGCAATCCGGAAGATGCACAGGACGTCGTCCAGGAGACCTTTTTCCGCGCCTACCGATCGGGTGATGCTGCGAAGGTCGAGCGGATGCGTGCCTGGCTGGCGCGTATTGCCTGGCGGCTGGCGGTTGATACGGTGAGGAAGAGGCCGGGCGGCATGAGTAAGACGGGATCGGAAGAGTTGCTGAAATATTTGCCTGTGCAAACGCCGGGAGCGGATCAGGCGCTGCTGGAGGGAGAAAGGGTCGCGCTGCTTGAACGCCTGATGCGCGGGCTTCCGCGTGAATTTCGCGAGCCGCTTCAACTGTCCACCGTGGAAGGAATGACTTCGGCTGAGATTGCGGAGGTTCTCGGCATCGCGGAATCCTCAGTCCGAGCCCGGCTCGCGCGAGCGCGCGGGCTGCTCAAAGAAAAACTCACGGCCCTGATGGAGGGCGGTCATGAATCGTAAACCATCGGATAGGAACCTGGATCAATGGCTCGACCAGGCACTGGAGGACTATTCCGGATGCGAGCCGCCGCCCGGCCTTGAAACACGGACGGTTGCGCATCTGCGCAGCCGGCCTGCGCGTCGACCGTGGTGGCTGCCCTGGCGCCGCGCGGCACTGGTCTCGGCTGCCGCGCTGGCCGCCGTGCTCCTCATGGTCGTGGCGCTCGGGAGACGCGAAATGCCGGTAGCGCCGGGCCTTCCCGGAATGAACGACCAGGAATTGCTGCTCGGGGTCGACCGTATGCTGAATAAGGAAGTCCCTTCGGCGCTGGAACCGGCTCTGGTGCTGACGAAGGAAATGGTCAGAAAAAAGTGAGGGATCTATTATGAAACACATTTTCCGTCCATCGATCCCATTTTTGATCCTGGCATTCATGGTCGTGCCGCAATTCTCGATTTCATCTCCCGCACCCGCGCCCCCGGATCTTGGAACGTGGTGGAGGGACTCGGACGTCGTGCGCGGGCTGCAACTCCGCGACACCCAGATCCGGCAGATCGAGCAGGCATTCCTGAGCCATCGCTCGGAACTCAGCACCTTGGCCGAGCAGCTGCAACGTGAGGAGCTCGCGCTGCGGTCAATCATCGACACCCGCAGCCTGGATGAGAAAAGAGCCACGGCGCAAATCGATCAGGTCGTGAATGCACGCGCGCGCCTGGAAAAGGAAAAGACGTTAATGGCGCTTGATATCCGGCGCGCCGTTTCACTCGACCAGTGGAGGATGTTGCAGGAAATGCAGCGTTCACAGGCCGGCGACTCCTCCGCATCCGAACCTCCACCGATTGCCGCTCGGGCAGATTCCAAACCCGATGCCGCCGCGCCCGAAGCCGAAGAACCTGTCTATCAGATAGGCGGGCCCGTGTCGGCTCCGGTGCCCATCCAGAGGCCGGCGCCGGGTTTTACGCCGGAAGCCAAAGCCAGGAAGCTGGCCGGCAACGTCCTCCTGAGTGTCGTGATCGGCAAGGATGGGGTTGTGCGCAATGTAAGAGTCTTGCGCGGCCTCGGTTATGGATTGGATGAGTCGGCCGTGGAAACCGTAACCAGCAGGTGGTTTTTCAAACCTTCGACACTGAACGGCCGACCTGTCTCCGTTCAGGCCAACATCGAGGTTACGTTCGGCATGTATCGATAGGCGCGCGGGGTCGCGGTCGATCCCTTCCGCAAATCGGCTTCAGAGGCGGCATTACTGAACCTGGCCCGCCTCATAATAACGAAAAAGGCATTTCGATGCATTTCGACAGTCGGTCTGAGTTTAAAAAATGACAATTATTTGATCCTTTTTAAAAGCAGCCGCGGATTCCACGGATTTAAATGCATAAAGGTTAAGCGCATGTCGAGGCACGCCAAACTATGTTGTCTTTGCCAGCCTCCTGGAAAATGCAAGAAACACTCCCCTGATGGTAGTGCTTTCAACAAATCTGTGGAATCCGTGAAATCCGTGACCGCTTTTTGGAGCCTCTGACCATATGCCTAAACAGTTACAAAAAATGCGGGAATGGGCCTCAGGCCCGAGCATGCGGGCATCGCTCTTTCATTCCGCCGATACCGGGCCCCGGGCGAATGTATTCCCGGAACTGTGGAAGCTGCTGCGCCATCCGATTCAGGCGATACGGGAAGAGCGGCACGCCCCGCGCACGCGCGCTTCGCTGTTCCATTACATCGACGATAGCGGAGCGGGAGCGCCCGTCGATTGGACGGGATTGCTCAAGGATCTGCTCACCGGCCATCGTTTTGCCGTGTTCATCCCCTCGCTTTGGTCGGATCCCGTGACATTGGCCGGGGAACGGGCCGAATTGCGCATGCGGAGAATGGAGACCGGCGTTCTGTCCCTGATGGTTCATGGGATGATTGTAATCATGGCCGTCTTTGCCGCATTTCACAAGCCGGCGGAGGATCCGCGGCCAATGAACGAACTCGTCGTTTTCGTCGGCAGCCCGATGCAACTCCCCTTCCTGGGCGACGGCCAGGAAGGAGGCGGTGGGGGCGGCGGGGGGAAACAGGAAAAAGATCCGGCTTCGGGAGGACGCCTGCCGGATACCGCGCCGGTACAACTCATGCCGCCGGATCCCGGGTTTCCCAGACCCTTGCTGCCGGATGACAATCCGATAGAGCCGCGGCCGAGCGTTCAAGTGCCGATCGCTCTCCCGCCGGATTTGTCTCTGCCCATAGGCGACATCACGGCGCCGCTGGGCGGCGCGCTTTCCTCGGGGCCGGGTATGGGTGGAGGCATCGGGACAGGTCGGGGAACCGGGGATGGCTCCGGTTGGGGTCCGGGTGGAGGCACTGGCTCCGGCGGCGGATTAGGCGACGGGCCGGATGGCGGCATTGGGAACAAGCACGGCCCGTTCACCGGCGGCGGCGATGGACTGAATCCCCCCGAGGTCATCATGAAGCCGACCCCTTACTATACAGAAGATGCGCGCAAGGAACGAATCGAAGGGATCGTCGTGCTTCAGGTCGTGATCCGCGCTGACGGGACCGTAGACAATTTCAAGGTTGTGCAGGGGCTGGGCCATGGATTGGATGAGTCCGCCATCCGGACGATTGCGAACAAATGGAGATTCAGGCCTGCAATGATCCGCGGCACTCCAGTCGATTTCCCGGCAAAAATAGAAGTTACTTTCCGGCTTTATTGATCGGGATCAGGACGAATGCCCCATATTCGCGTGCGGCATTGAGTTCAGTTCCTGCAGATTCAATTGCCTGCTCAGGCCCGGCACCGGTCCCCCCGCGGGCGGCGCGATTTACCAGACGCTTCCGAACGGATCCTCGCTGCCGGCGCCAAAGTAATTGATGACATTGACCGATCGAACCACCTTCTGCGGCATATCGATGATGTCAAGCATATGGCCGGGACATCCAAGCCGGGCGCACACATGGATCTTGTTTTTGCCGCCCGGCAGCATGAGCAGGACGCTTTTCTCCGATCCGCATTCTTTGAATGTGCACTTATAGCGCTCCATCATCCCGGCGTCACAGTAAGGACATGAGATTTCGGCAAATGCCGGCTCTTTTCCGGAGGTCTTGGGAATGAAACTGAAAAGCCTGGTGTGACTTCCCCAGAAGGCGTCGACAAAAAGTAGCCCCGGCTCATGATTGATGACCACCTTCAGTTTGATTGACGCTTCATCGTGAATGCGCACGCTGTCGACAACCAGGTTGTGGCCGTTGGGACAAAACAGGGACTCAATCAGCAGAAAATCGTGCCCCTGCTTGTTAACTAACCGAAATCCCCTGGGGATGGCCCGAATGAATTCATCGGGAATTTTCCTGGCCGTCAGATCCATGGCTTTGTCTCTCTCCTGTCGTGTCGAGATTAGTGTTCATGTTCCACATTAACCAGTCTAGCCTTGCCCCCTCGCTGAAGACAACACCCATTTGAATCAGTCGGTTGCCACCATCCCCGTCCCCACGGATTCACTCTCCAGAGATGGCCGCCTCTTTTTTCGGCAAAAACGGTTTCCCTGCTCACCGGTGCTGACAACTGACAAATCTTTTTTTGCGTGTTGCCCGTGGCCGACTTTCTGCGCCGGCTCTGGAACAGCGAGATCATCCCATAGGATTGCTGATAATTGATGATTATCAGTGAGGAGATTTGCACCATAAAGATAGGACGCGCGCGCGGAGTTCGGTTGCTGATCATTTTAGCAGTCGCCCCCCAATCTCATATGCTTCAGGCGGCCAATCGCACCGCACCGACGGCGAAACAAAAACACTATGGATCCCTACCGACTGGTGACGACTCGTGTTGACGGCCTCGAAACTGTCCACGCCATGACGTTTGTGTAGTGGTCAGCCGCAGCCCTGGCGCGGCTCGATTGCCTGATTCAATTGATATCGAGGTTGCAGAAGCGGCGCAGGGTGCGCGTGGTCATCTGCGTGTTGCAGAACTGGCCGGATACGGAAAAAGCGATGCTGACGGGCATGCCTCAGGCGGTCAACCGTTACAGCGCCAACCCCTGGTGGTCGAAATCCACACGTGCCGATCAAATCGTCATTATGGGTTCACCGGATGGGCACCTGTCTTTGGAATGATTGTCGAAGCGTGCCGCCTGCGTTCGGGCACGCCAACATGATTCTCACCTGCTTCTGAATGCGGCGAAGCACTCTTTTAAGCCGCCGGGTGACAGGCCCACCCACTGACGTGATGTAATCTCATTGGCCGACCAACCTTCCAAAAAGAAAAGCGCGAAGATCGATCTGTCTCGATATTGGTAGGCTGCGCGTGAAGTCTGCCTTATTGCATTTGCCGCCAGTTTGATGCATTTCGCCGGGCTGATCGATCCACCCACCCGAGGCTGAGCAGGCATTGGCGAAGCGAATTCGCACTGCTTTCTCGGAGCCTCGGCAATTCAGCACAGGAGACCCAATGCGCTACAAAGTAATATTGGCATTGCTTTGCACGCCCCTTTTTGCAGTGCAAATGCACACTGCGCCCTCGCCCAAGGCAGGCGCTCAGATGCCGGCCAAGGCGCCACAAATTGCCGCACCCATGTCCGAGAAGGTTCTCTATGAAACTCTCTTTAACAGGATGCTGAATCAGGAATCACGCGCCAAAAAGCGAGAATCGGAAGGCATGGATGCGAGCGCGATCCGCAACAAGGTTTTTGAAGATTTGGCGCTAATCCAATCAGAGGCGGACATTCTCAAAAGCATTGCTTTCGATTGTTATCTGGAGACAGAAGAGCTGGACCGGCAAGCCACCCAGATCATCAAGGAGGCAAGAGCCATGATTCCAGGAGGCAAACTCAACGGCCGGCCGTTGCCCGAGTGCCCGCCGATACTTCGGATCATGCAAAGACAAAGGGATGATGCATTTCTAAACGCTCGTCTCCGCCTGAAATCGGAACTCGGAGCATCGAGATTTGAGGTATTCGAAAGCCAGCTCAAATTCCTGCTGGAGAAAACTGTGAAGTCGCGATAGGCGTCATCGTTGGAGAGTGCTGCCGGTTTCGATTGCCTTTTCTGGATCTGCTTATGAATTGCCGGAGGGATGTTGCCATGAATAAGCGCCACATTAGATATCTATTCCTCGTTCTGGTCGTTGCCGGGTTTCCCGCGCATGTCGCCCTTTCTCAGGTTGCCTGGACCGACGCCGACTGCTACTATAATGGCACGGTCGTTAATGGATATGCCAGCGTCAGCGTCGGTTATGAAATGGGTTACTACTACGATACCAGTATCGCGTTGGTGATGTACGATCCGTACAATAATATAGTTGCCGCCGAAACGAATTACACCAACGGATATTCGCACGCTCACGATGACGTTGACTATACAGCCAATACGCCAGGAATCTACACGATCAGAATATATGTGGACGTGCAGATATATTATTCTGATTATTGCGGATGGATCGATTATTGGGGGTTCTCGCATGTTTATCAGGAGCCGGTTACCGCCTGGGATTATTATGAGCTTCAAGGCTCGGATCCAGAGTATTGCTGGACATACTGTTGTATGGGATTGCTTGAGTTGATTTCCGAGACTATTAAGCCTCCAGATGTAGTTATCGGCGGGCCACAATCTAAGAATGATGGCGATAATGCCCCATTTCACGTAACTGTTGAAAGCGGCACGTTCACAGTCACAGGTTATACTTGGGCTTTTGACTATTCGAGTGCAGCTGGTAACAATCCAGAGGTGTCCTTTTCCCCTCAGGGGCAAACTAACACGTCCGCTAGCTGCAAATGGTTTGCGTCTCCTAATGAACAATGTACCCCACCTCGAAGCAGTACCTATACAATCGGGTGCACTGTTACTTTTCAAGGAATCGACCCTATCTGCAAAACAACAACTCTGACTGTCAGTTTGCCTTGGAATGATCTCGGGGGGACAATCGCAGCTTGCAGTCTCAGCACCTGGAATCAAACAACGGATGGCCAGGGCTTATTACACTTTGCTGGTATAGCATCCTTCAGTCGGACAATCAATACGGTCATAAATCCACCAACATCGAGCCAATGGCGCAATAAAGCGGTAGCACATGAAAATGTGCATCGCAGTCAGTACCAGGGAGGTATATTAGCATCACTATACACCAGTGCATCGCTTGAAGTTGCTCTATATACACTTCCCGGATACAGCACCCAGGCTGCATTAACGCAAGCAATCCAAGGGAAAATGTCAGAGTGGGTGGCAGGACAGAACGCCATAGTCAACGGAATGTTATGGACTGCGGTTGAACCACCTGCTTTCCAAATCTCGGATGGGTATAACCCAAAATTTATTTGGCAATGGGTTTGTGTGAGGTGAAAATATCGGCTCGTCTCTAAAAAGTGTGATACGTCATGGTTGGCACGATAATTGCTGTGGGCTGTGGGTGGTATGTAAAGCTGTGCCGTTTGCGGTTTTACAAGGAGAAAAGGCGGCCGGTCGGGGTAGATACCTAGGAGGAGCTGCTCACGCATCCATGCGACAGTGAATGCATCTGCGTCCTAACCGTTCAGCAATAAAAAGTGCTTTCGCACTATTGGGAGAAGAACAAAAATATCAGGGAGGCCTGCGATGCAAACAATCAGCTCATCGGTGCTGTTAGGCGCAATTATTGCTTTTGCATGGCAATCTGTTTCGGATCCGGCCTTTGAAAACAAACGAATTGCGGAATTGGCAAACGCCAGTTCATTTATTGCTGTTGTCCAAATTGTGGGTTCCCCAAGCTGGATTAGGGATCCTAGCATCAAGGAAGTGATCGTTAAGGAGGGGTCTCAGTCGTCCGTGTCCTATGATTTCGATAAGGCATATATTGGGCGCCTATTCGGATGCCAACTGCTGGAAATTCTTAAAGGTAATGGTAGAAAGCTGGGCGATGGGGTGAATGTTTTTATAACGGGGAACGGTAATAGCCCTAGGTCAGTCGCAAATCCAAATCTGCGGGGCTATTATCTAGTGTTTTTGGCGCGTTTGTCTCGAAAAAGGATTCCTGATGGCACCGTAGTCGCACGTATGGATGATCCGGCAGTTCCACCTCGCCCGTTTGACGTTACGAATGCATATGTGTTAGTACAAAAGGAATTTGGAAATGACGGAATAATCCGACTGAATTCCGCAGAAGATCCGAATATCGCAAATGTGAAGAGAGCGATGCGTTAACGCGAATCGGATCGGCTGATCAGGGCCTGATCGGGAACTGACCGACGGATAAACTTTTTATCCTATCCTCCTGTAATTTCAAAATAGACCTTCCCTCAATCGAAGGGCTGAAGCCGCAAGTGTTTGGTGACGGCAAACCAGCAGTGCAGGTTGATTTTAGGGACATTCCCTTCCGTGTTGATCTCGCTAACGGTGTTATTTATTGCGGAACTATTGGCGTTGATTTTATACGCAAATAGCGCGCCGTAAGGAAGTCCTCTCATGCAGGCCAAAGCCGGCAGAGCAGAATCCAGGATCAGCGGTCCTATATACGGAGCCGGGGGCGAGAATATTTTCACTTGAGTACACCCAGCCGATGACCTGTAGGATTGACCTTGGCTGTGTCCACGGTTTCCCGCTTCGTGCCCGGTTCTGATCGAGGACGGACCCAATGCCGTTAACTTGGCAAGAATAGCCTCCCCTTGGCGTCTTTGGGTAATTGCGGTTGCGGTGGTTGCGTAATCTATATATTGTGTTTGGGTTTTTTCCGCATTCGTGGGCATTCCTGCCCTCGATTCTTCCTTTGATACTCCTGGCGATCATGGGTGAATGGCGGCCCTGTTTCGACCGCACCCGATATATGGCGTTTATTTTGTGGCCATCGGGGGAGTACGAGGAATACCTGCAGGAGCTTTCCGGCAGCTGACCGCCAGACGTCCGGAATCGCCTCAAAAGCCACCGCGGAGCCCCGCCGGGGACGCAGAGAAAAGCTCCGTTCTCCTGCAGCTCTCGGCACCCCGCCGGGGGCTTCCTGACTTGCGACAACTCCCAATCGTCCCCGATTTACGAACGCGTTTGACATTTCTGACCTGACCAACTAGACTAACATGTATGACAAAAATAAACATTTACGAAGCCAAAACCCGTCTTTCACAACTCGTCGAGGAAGCGGCGTCCGGAAAGGATATCGTGATCGCGCGTGCGGGACGTCCGGTTGCGCGGCTGACGCGTCTGAAGGGAGCTGGCCGGAAACGGCGGCTGGGCATCCTGGACGGAAAATTCCGAATCCCGGAAGACTTCAACCGACCGCTGCCTGACGCCGTGTTGCGTTCCTTCGAGGGCGACTGATGCGGCTTCTCGTCGACACTCACCTGGTTCTCTGGGCGGCGGCAAAGAGCCGCAGCCTGCCCAAAGAGGTATTCCGCCTGCTCGAGGATCCGGCAAACGAGCTGTTCTACAGCGCAGCGAGCCTCTGGGAAATCGCGATCAAGGCAGCACTGCGGAGGTCCGACTTCCGCGTAGACCTCGCATTGCTGCGCCCGGCCCTTGCCGCGATGGATTTCGCCGAGCTGCCGGTTTCCGGAGCGCACGTCGAAAGGCTCGCAAGCCTGCCGCCGATTCACAAGGATCCCTTCGATCGCATGCTGGTGGCGCAGAGTCTCTGGGAACCGCTCGTACTCCTCACCAACGACGCCGCGCTCGCCGCATACGGAGAAGGGGTAAAGGTCGTATAACCGCCGCACCTGCTGTCTGGATTGCACCAAGGGAGGCACAAAAGCCCAGACGCTGACTCATCTTGACGTGCAACTTTGCTGCTCCGAACCCGGTGAGCTTCGCCCGCTTTCCGGTCCTTCCCGGCATTCAGCTCCGACTTGATCGCGTCAATCAGCTTCCCGATAAACTCCGTTGTGGCCCCCTTCGTTCCGGAGCCCGAGAGCTTCAGGGTGACCGCGCCCGCTTTCGCGTCGAACTTCGGCTCCAGGGTGATGTTTCCCGGCATCGCCTGTTTTACCCTGGCCGTAATGCGTTCGTAGAGCGCGCCGCTGTTCTCGCCGGGGTCCAGGTGAAACAGGATCGATATATCCGTGCCGTCGCTTCCCATGATGGTGGTGAAGCTCCTGCCGGAACGTTCCTGCTCCTGCTGGAGCCGCCGGAATACGACCCAGCAAAGCGGATTGAACCAGTAAACGGCCAGGCTGAAACGGACCAGAAACATGATGAACAGGTCGCCCCTCTTGATATGGCACAGTTCATGCAAGAGGGCGGGGGAGCGCTGGTCCTCCGACCATTCCCGGTAACGAGCGGGAATCAGTACGACAGGTTTGAGCCATCCCCAGGTCAGGGGAATCTCGATGGCCTCGTGACTTTTCAGTCTGACCGCCTTCCGGATCCGGACCGCGGCAAGCAACCGAGCGAAAAGCCCGCGCCAGTCCGGGTCGGTCACCTCGGCGCCCTCGCGGGTCAGGCGACCGGCGCCCGCAATGCCGAGGCCGAGTCTCAGCACGAGGAAAGCCAGTCCTGCGAACCAAGTCAGGGTAAGCAAGCGGCCGAAGCCGGGCAACGGACGATCCGCCGGAGGAAATCCGTCCGCAGGCGCCGGCGCCGGAAACCGCAGGCCTCCCGGGCTCCCGGCGCGCCGTCCCGGGCGCCTTTCCGGGGAGCAGTTCCGTCTCCCAGCCGAACTGCAGGGTCGAGAATGCCGGCAGCAGAAGCAGGCCGATCAGAAAAAAGGCCAGCAGGGAGTGCCGGATTGCAGCCGGGCTCCTGCGCGTCGCCGCGAGCAGCAGCAGGCAAGTCGAGAGCACCGCTGTGGTCTTGATCAGGTATTCGGCCAGAAGGGTGAGCCCTTCGGCAGTCCCGGGGAGGCTCATGGTCACCGCCCCTCCCGCGAAGAAATATGAACAGGCAATAAAAGAAAATGCTGACAAAGCCGAGTGGTATCGATTTCAACGAGCCTTACGAAACATCGACGGAGATTGGTTTGCGAAGGTGAAGATCTATGTTGATAGCCACTACGCCACGAATGAGCGAGACTTAATGGAGATCGAGGAAATTATCAACCGACTGGTGACGAGCACTGCACTAAGAGAGAAGTTAAGGCAAGAACTCGTGAAAAGGCAGGCCAATTGAGCTGGGGGGAAGAAATGGGCCGCCCAGCGGGCGAAGCGGAGGTCCGGAAACGACTGGACGGCATTCTACACAACTACCGATCAGCGAGATCGAACTTCCGGTTCTGACGTTGCGCCGGGCGCGGCTCCGCGCCATGGCGTTTGTTTAGTGGTCAGCTGCAGCCCTGGCGCGGCTCGACTGCCTGATTCAATTGATATTGCGGGAGGTGGCGATCCCGGTCATACGGGGGATCTTCGTGCTCCGGGATGGTGTCCCACGGCCAGTCAGTGGCCCACCCGTGCCTGGTCTCCTCGTCGGCGTAGTGCTTCAGATAAAGATGAGTGTCCTCCTCGCTGCCGGTGCCGACCAGGTCGATGTGGCAGGCGAAGTTCGGATAATCGGGCATCAATGTCGTCGGCACCTGCAACGTGTCGGTCCACAAGACCCGGTACAGCTCGCGGTCGCTCAGGTGGTCGGTGTTGTACAGGTAGTGTCCGAACAGAGACATGGCGAGGATCACCTCCCACAACCTGGCGTTGAGTTGGGGATCATCCACATCCTCCGGCGCCGGGAGGGTCACCCCGCTTTCGATCAGCGCATCGAAGAGCGGCCGCTCTTCCTGGTTCTCAAAATCGAGAACATATTTCAGGAACTTGTCCGCTGTCTCGTCCGGCAAGTCCGGAGAGACAGAAGTGCCATCCGGAATCCCGGACAGGCGGGCGATCCCTTCTTTCATTTTCTCGATATGCTGCTGCAGCCGTTCATGCTCCTGTTCTTCCGGATCATTGAATTCCATAATCCCTCCTGGTTGATAATCAAAAAAACACTCCGTGCGGGTTCTGAAGCCGCGTTCAAATTCCCTGCATCCAGTAGGTGCGGTCGAGGGTGCGGTACTGGATGGCTTCCGAGACGTGGCGCGCCTGGATCTTCTCGGATTCCTCGAGGTCGGCGATGGTGCGCGAGACGCGCAGGATGCGGTCGTAGGCGCGGGCCGAGAGTCCGAGCTTCGTGATGGCATTTTCCATCTGTTTTTCGCATCTCGGCATCGAGTTTGCAGAAGCGGCGCAGCGTGCGCGGAGTCATCTGCGTGTTGCAGAACTGGCCGAAAGGCGCCAGGCGCCTGCGTACTGGCGCCGGCGCGCCGCCAGGATGCGCTCGCGAATTGCCGCCGACTCCTCGGCCTTGTCGTCGTCCGCCAGCTCTTTGTACTTCACGGCCGGGACCTGGATGTGAAGATCGATGCGATCGAGCAGCGGTCCGGAGATCCGCGCCAGGTAGCGCTGGATCAGCGGCGGCGTGCACGTGCAGTTGTGCAGCGGATCGCCGTGAAATCCGCATTGGCAGGGATTCATCGCGGCGGCGAGCATGAAGCGCGCCGGGAATGTCAGGGACATCGCCGCCCGGCTGATCGTCACCTCGCCGTCCTCGAGCGGCTGGCGCAGCACATCCAGCACGTGGCGCTGGAATTCGGGCAGTTCGTCGAGGAACAGCACGCCGTTGTGCGCCAGGCTGACCTCCCCGGGCCGCGGCACCGTGCCACCCCCGATCAGGCCCGCATCGGAAATGGTATGGTGCGGCGCGCGGAAGGGCCGGGTGCCGACCAGGCCGTCCTTCTCCGCCAAAGCAATCCGGCGACCGAGTGAATCTTGGTCGTTTCGATCGCTTCATCGAAGCTCATGCGACGGCAGGATCGTCGGCAAGCGGCGCGCCAGCATGGTCTTGCCCGATCCGGGCGGGCCGATGAGAACGATGTTATGACCGCCGGCGGTGGCGACCTCCATCGCGCGCTTGGCCTGATATTGCCCCTTGACGTCCTTGAAATCGATCCGTAGCTGCTGTTCTGCGCCAGCAACTGCTCGCGGTCGACCACCAACGGGATCCACGGTTCCCTGCCATTCAGCAATTCGACGACGTGCGACAGCGACCGCGCGGCATAGGCCCGGACGCCGTCGACGACTGCCGCCTCGCGCGCATTCGCCTCAGGGACGATCAGGTTCCCGATGCCCCTTTCTCGTGCCATGACTGCCATGGAGAGCGTCCCTTTGACCGGGCGCACCGATCCATCCAGGGAAAGCTCGCCCAGGAAAAGATATTCCGAGAGATTCTGCGCCCGCACGCAGCCGGAGGCTCCCAGGATTCCGACCGCCATCGGCAGGTCAAAGGCCGAACCTTCCTTCTTGACATCCGCCGGGGCCAGGTTGATCGTTATATGCTGCGCCGGGAACACATAGCCGCAATTGCGCAGCGCGGCCTTCACCCGCTCGCTGCTTTCGCGCACCGCCGTGTCGGGCAGACCCACGGTCATAAGGTTGAGTTTCTGCCCGGTGCTCAGATCGACCTCCACGGAGA